>NZ_JAHUXH010000041.1 GCF_019219825.1 Streptomyces sp. TRM70350
GAGCTGCTCCGCCTCCGGCGCCTGGTAGTACGCCGACAAGCCCTGGAACTGCGCATGCACGTCAGCGCCCGCGTCACGGACGTTCCCCGCGTCCGTCTTCAGCGCCGCGTAGTCCGTCTCCAACTGGGCCAGGTCGCCAGTGAACTGTGGGATCTGCTCCGGCTTGATCACGCTCAACTGCCCCCGCTCGTCCGCGCGTCATCGGACCGACTATCCATCAGCGGATCATCATATAAGAGGGGGTGCTGCGTCTGAGGGGGCGAGAAGTTTGTTACGAGAGTGGGAAGTTACGGCGTGCACGGGTCCGCGGTCCGCCATAGCTCGCGGGCACGCCGGGAGTTGAGTCCTCGGCCAGCAGGATCCCCCCGAGGAGCGCCCCGCCGACGCCGGTGGAGTGCGGGGCCGTTCCAGCAACCGGCGTGCCGTGCATACGGACGTCCTGTTCCGCCAGGTGCAGGGCCGTGCGGGCGAGGGTGTCCGCGGTGAGGGCCTCCTCGGTCATGAGCCGTTGCGCCGCCGCGAGGCGTGTCCGGGCCTCGGCGCCCACCACTCCCCGATGCGTCGCCACGAAGTCGGCCGCGGCCGCCGTGGCGCTCCGGGCGACCAGCTCACCGGCCACCGGCAGCACCCCGGCCCGCCCCGCCGCGACCGGCGTGACGGCCCGCACGATCCGGCGCAGGGTGTCGAGGGGGTCGTACGGCCCGGCGGTCAGCGTTTCGCGTACGGCGGTCAGGACCGCGTCGGCGTGCATGATGCGCGACTCCAGCTCGCCGAGGGGGATATCGGCTACGGCACCCTCCGCCATCTCCGCCATCTCCGCCCACTCCGCCGCCCGTTCCCGCGCCCCCGCGATCTCCGCCTCCGCGCCCGTGAGGGCCGCCGGTATCAGCGTCCCGGCCGTCGACACCTCCCCGGCGAGTCGGTCGACGGCGGTCACGAAGATGGCGGCCTGATCGACCGCGCCCTCGGCTGCCCGCAGGTGCGCGGCGGCGCGGTCGGGATCGCCCAGGTCGGCGGACTGCCGGGCCTGGTTGAGATGGAGGGTGGTGAACAGCAGGCGGTCCTTGGCCTGTTCGACGAACCCGACGACGGGAGCCGCCGCCGTGGACGCGTACCGCCTGCCCAGCTCCGCCAGGGTCGCCTCCGCCGTCGACGTACGCCCCGCCGCTTCCCTGAACCGCGCCTCCGCGACCTCCAGCGCCGCCCCGATCCCCCGCTCCAGTCCCCGTACCGCGTCGAACCCCGCCGCCTCGGCGTCCAGCCGCCGCCCGGCCTCCGTGCACCGCCCGACGATCCCGGCGAGCGCCTGCCGCCGGGCCGATGCCTCGGACGGGACCCCGTCGTCGTACCGCTGCCGCATCGCGAACGTGGCCGACAGTTCCCACTCCGCCTCCCGTACCGCCCGGGCGAAGGGGGCCATCGCCTCATGCCCCAGCGCCGCCTCGGCGAAGGCGAGTTCCTCGCGGCTGGTGCGGACGCAGTCGTCGGCCTGGACCAGTAACGCCTGCGTCCGTTCGTCGAGTTCGGTGAGGGGCGCGGGGGCGGCGGGCGTGGCGGACGGGAGGCCACCCGGTGTCGTACGGGTGCGGGTCCGACGGGTCCGGCGCAGGTAGCCGTACACGGCCAGCACCGCCGCCGTGCCCAGGACGATGAGCGGGAGAACGAGGTCGGCGGTGGGCGTCTCCTCCACCTCCTCCTGTGCTGCCGCGCTCCGGGCCGGGCCCACGGGAGTGATCACACCCGGACGGTCACCGCTCGACGAGGCCGTCAGCTCGGGCCACACCAGCCACAGCACCGCGACCACCCCGCCGAGCAGCCCGTGCACGACCCGCACGGATATGTGGGAGGTCGTGCGCCGGGGCCGGCCGCGCAGCGAGGAGGGCGTCACATTTCGGAGCGTATGGGCAGGAATGCGGCTCCGCGAGTGGTGTGCGTCCCTTACGGGAACTGCGCGCGGCTCGCGAGCGGGCCGGAGGATGCGGCGCGTGCCTCCGAGACCGCCGTCATGTAATCCGTTCGTCGGACAAACGCCATATGTGCTTTCCCTGCAAGGGTTCCCCTGTTAGTTGTGGAGTGGCTGGGGACGTCCTGCGTTCCACGCCACTTCTCCTATCCCTGTGAGGGGTCACCGTTTCATGCCAGCACTACTCACCAGCAAGGTCGCTCGGCGTGCCCTGCGGCCCATCACGACACGGATCGACCAGCGCGTGGAGCGCGAGGTCAGACGGGTGCTCGAAAACACCTCCTACGGCGCCGTGCACCAGGAGCTGAAGCAGGTGCGCAACCGCCAGCGGCCCCTGGAGCTGTTCTTCGACGGGACCGGGCGCGGTGTGTCGCGGTTGCCGTCGGCGTCTCACCTGAACGGGCTGATCGAGGAGCTGACGCGGGTCACCGGGGACCGGGCGGACGCGGAGCGGGCCGTCGCGCAGGCGTTCCGGCTGCTCATCGCGATGGAGGCGCTGGGCGTCGGCCGGATCGCCGGCGGCACGATGAACATCTGCGGCAAGCTCTCCGCCGTACCGCTGCTCGATCCGCCGAACGACGACATCCTGGAGATCGGCACGCTGTACGGCATGTTCGGCGCGGCCCTGACCCGGATGATGGAGCGGGCGGGGCGGGACCCGCGGCTGACGATCGTCGATCCGCTGGCCGGTGAGCAGCTCCAGCCCGGTACCAGCCTGGGCGCGGATGTGACGGGCACGCCGGTGCGCGAGGCCGCCGTGCGCGGCAATCTGGCGCTGGCGGGCGCCGCCGGTGCCGCGGCCCGGATCCAGCGGGGCTTCTCCGAGGACCCCGAGGTGCGCGCCGCCGTCTCCGACCGTGCCTACGGCGTGGTCGTCGTCGACGGCGACCATTCCGCCGAAGGGGTGGCCAAGGACCTGGAGTGGGCGGAGCAGATCGTCGCGCCCGGCGGGATCGTCGTGCTCGACGACTTCGGGCACCCGAAGTGGCCGGGCATCAAGGAGGCCTTCGACAAGCACATGACCTCCGACACCCGGTTCACCTTCCTCGGACAGGTCGTGCACTCGGGGTATCTGCGGGCCTCAGCTCCCTGACGAGGCGGGTCGGCGGCGGATCTTGTTGCCGAGCCAGACCAGGGGGGCGTACTTGCGGTCGACGGCCCGCTCCTTCAGCGGGATCAGGGCGTTGTCCGTGATCTTGATGCCCTCGGGGCAGACCTCCGTACAGCACTTGGTGATGTTGCAGTAGCCGAGGCCGTGTTCGTCCTGGGCGGTGCGTTTGCGGTCCAGGCCGGACTCGGCCGCCGCGTCCAGCGGGTGCATGTCCAGTTCCGCGACCCGCATCAGGAAGCGGGGGCCCGCGAACGCCTGCTTGTTCTCCTCGTGGTCGCGGACCACATGGCAGATGTCCTGGCACAGGAAGCACTCGATGCACTTGCGGAACTCCTGTGACCGGTCCACGTCCTCCTGCATCATGCGGTACTCGCCGGGGCCGAGACCGGGCGGCGGGACGAAGGACGGGACCTCCCGTGCCTTCTCGTAGTTGAAGCCGACGTCCGTGACGAGATCGCGGATCACCGGGAACGCCCGCAGCGGCGTCACCGTGATCGTCTCGTCCCGGGTGAACACCGACATCCGGGTCATGCACATCAGCCGGGGCCGCCCGTTGATCTCGGCGGAGCACGAACCGCACTTGCCCGCCTTGCAGTTCCAGCGCACGGCCAGGTCGGGGGCCTGGGTGGCCTGGAGGCGGTGGATGATGTCCAGGACGACCTCGCCGTCGTTGACCTCGACCTTGAAGTCCTCCAGGCCGCCCCCGTCCGCGTCCCCGCGCCACACCTTGAAGCGGGCCTCGTAGCTGCTCACTCGTACAGCTCCTCTTCAGCGAGGTACTTGACCAGCTCCTCCTTGTCGAACAGGGCGAGCAGGTCGGGGCGGATGGGTTCGGTGGTCTCGCGGGTGAGCGTGATCTGGCCCCGGACCGGGTCCGTGGCCGCCAGGCCGCCCGTGGGGTCGGTGAGCGCGCAGAGCAGGTTGATACGGCGCCACCTGCGGTCCATCGACGGATGGTCCTCGCGGGTGTGGCCGCCGCGCGACTCGGTGCGCTCCAGCGCGGCCCGCGCCACGCACTCGCTGACCAGCAGCATGTTCCTGAGGTCCAGGGCCAGGTGCCAGCCCGGGTTGAACTGGCGGTGGCCCTCGACGCCCGCGCGCCGGGCCCGTACCCGCAGCTCGGCCAGCTTCTCCAGGGCCTGCTTCATCTCCGGCTCGCGGCGGATGATGCCGACCAGGTCGTTCATCGTCTGCTGGAGCTCCTGGTGGAGGGTGTACGGGTTCTCCGGCGGGCCACCGGCCGGTTCCTCCCTCTCCGCCTCGGCGGAGAACGGGCGCAGGGCCTCCGCCGCCGCCGAGGACACCTGGCCGTCGTCCACCCGGGGGCGGGCCGCCGCCACCCCGGCCGCGTACTCGGCGGCGTGCAGTCCCGCCCGGCGCCCGAACACCAGCAGGTCGGAGAGAGAGTTCCCGCCGAGGCGGTTGGAGCCGTGCATGCCGCCCGCCACCTCACCGGCCGCGTACAGCCCCGGCACTCCGCGCGCCGCCGCCGAGTCGGACTCGACGGCGATGCCGCCCATCACGTAGTGGCAGGTGGGCCCGACCTCCATCGCCTCGGCCGTGATGTCGACGTCGGCCAGCTCCTTGAACTGGTGGTACATCGACGGCAGCCGGCGCTTGATCACCTCGGCGGGCATCCGCGTCGACACGTCCAGGAAGACACCGCCGTGCGGGGAGCCCCGGCCCTCCTTGACCTCGGCGTTGATGGCCCGGGCGACCTCGTCGCGGGGGAGCAGCTCGGGGGGACGCCGGTTGTTGTCCGGGTCGTCGTACCAGCGGTCGGCCTCGTCCTCCGTCTCGGCGTACTTCTCCTTGAAGACGTCCGGGATGTAGTCGAACATGAACCGCTTGCCGTCAGAGTTCCTGAGCACGCCGCCGTCGCCGCGGACGGACTCCGTGACGAGGATGCCCTTCACCGAGGGCGGCCAGACCATGCCGGTCGGGTGGAACTGCACGAACTCCATGTTCAGCAGGGGCGCGCCCGCGAGCAGCGCCAGCGCGTGGCCGTCGCCGGTGTACTCCCACGAGTTCGACGTGACCTTGAACGACTTGCCGATGCCGCCGGTCGCGATCACCACGGCGGGGGCTTCCAGGACGAAGAAACGGCCCGATTCCCGCTCGTAGGCGAAGACACCGCTCACCCGGGAGCCGTCCTTGAGGACGCGGGTGACCGTGCACTCCTGGAAGACCTTCAGCCGGGACTCGTAGTCGCCGGTCTCCTTGAAGTCCTCCTGCTGGAGGGCGACGATCTTCTGCTGGAGGGTGCGGATCAGCTCAAGGCCCGTGCGGTCGCCGACGTGGGCCAGGCGCGGGTACTCGTGGCCACCGAAGTTGCGCTGCGAGATCCGGCCGTCCTTCGTACGGTCGAACAGGGCACCCCAGGTCTCCAGCTCCCACACCCGGTCCGGGGCCTCCTGGGCGTGCAGCTCGGCCATCCGCCACTGGTTGAGGAACTTGCCGCCGCGCAGGGTGTCACGGAAGTGCACCTGCCAGTTGTCGTGCGGGTTGGCGTTGGCCATCGCGGCGGCGATCCCGCCCTCGGCCATCACCGTGTGCGCCTTGCCGAACAGCGACTTGCAGATCACGGCCGTACGGGCGCCGCGCTCGCGTGCCTCGATGGCGGCACGCAGTCCGGCGCCGCCCGCGCCGACCACGACGACGTCCCACTCCTGTCGCTCCACCACGGACATCAGAAAAACCTCGGATCGTCGAAGACACCGGATGCGACGAGATAGACGTAGAAGTCGGCGAGCGCCACGCTCACCAACGACGTCCAGGCCAGCAGCATGTGACGGGCGTTCAGCTTCCCGACCCACTGCCACATCCGGTAGCGCACCGGGTGCTTGGAGAAGTGCTTGAGCTTGCCGCCGACGATGTGCCGGCAGGAGTGGCAGGAGATCGTGTACGCCCAGATCAGCACGATGTTGACGAGGAACACGAGGGTGCCGAGGCCCATGTGGCCCCACTCGTAGTTCTCGTCGCGGAAGGCGAGCACGGTGTCGTACGTCAGGATTCCGGCGACGAGGACCGCGGCGTAGAAGAAGTACCGGTGGATGTTCTGCAGCACCAGCGGGAAGCGGGTCTCACCGGTGTACTTCTTGTGCGGCTCGGCCACCGCGCAGGCCGGCGGGGACGCCCAGAAGCCCCGGTAGTAGGCCTTGCGGTAGTAGTAGCAGGTCAGGCGGAAGCCGAGCGGGAAGATCAGGATGATGATCGCGGGGGAGAGGCCCCACCAACTGCCGAAGAGCTCCCAGTTCGGGCCCGCCTTCATCGGCTCGCAGTTCTCCGCCAGGCACGGCGAGTAGAAGGGCGAGACGTACGGGGCCGCGTAGTAGTCGGCGTTCGCCAGGGCCCGCCAGGTCGAGTACACGACGAAGGCGAGCAGCCCGGCGGCGGTGGCGGCCGGCGCCAGCCACCAGCGGTCGGTCCGCAGGTGCGGGGCGGCGATCGCGGCGCGGCCGGCGGACCGGACGCCGCCGGGGGGATGGGGATCTGTGGTTGTGGGTTCCGTACCAGTGGCCAAGGTGTGACTCCGGTCGGTTGAGACTCGGGCCGGTCAGGGAGCGCGTCGGTCGCGGGCGCCGAGTCCCTCGTCGTCCGTGTCGACCCACAGGCTGTTGTCGTACGGGGTGTCGGGGATGGTGACGAGCTCCGGGCGCCGCTGCGCGGCCGGTGTGCTGGCCGCCTCGCGGAGCAGCGCGACGCTCTCGCGCAGGTGTTCGCAGTCGGTGCGGACGCGGCGTATGTCGAGCCCGCCGGTGCCGAGCTGCTGCTCCAGGCGGCCCAGCGACCGGGACAGGTCGTCCAGGCAGCGCTGCACCGATGTCAGTTCGTCGTGCACGGACATGACGTGACCTCACTTCCGTCGGCCCAGCGGCCGTGGGTGGCAACGGTCATGCGCCTGCGAGTGTTGCGCGTCACACCTGTCGCTGGGAAGGGACGTGCACCGATTGGCCGAGGCGCACCGGTGCATCCCGTGGTGCGTTGCGCCACACGGGTGGGCTTACCGGCCGTGGCCGCCGTGTCGCCCGGTGTTGCCGAACCCTTTCCTCTTCAGTGGCCGCATAGGGCCGAAAGATCTGATCAGCTCCATATACCGCCAAAAGTGATCGTAACCCCCGCGGCTCCCGGAGGTAAGCAGAGATGTCCCACGACGGCGTCGGCCTGCGTGCTGTGATGCGCTCGGTCGCCTTCCTCACCGCGGGTGTGCTCGCGGTGCCCGCTCTGGCCGGGTGCGGCTCGGACGACAAGGCCG
Organism: Streptomyces sp. TRM70350; assembly: GCF_019219825.1. Classification (GTDB taxonomy): domain Bacteria; phylum Actinomycetota; class Actinomycetes; order Streptomycetales; family Streptomycetaceae; genus Streptomyces. The sequence goes on from NZ_JAHUXH010000041.1 coordinate 7,330, forward strand.
GCAAGCCGCTGGTCGGACGGAACATCGCGCCGGCCGCCCGGGCGCAGGTGGCCGACGGCGGCACCCTGCGCTGGGCCGTGGACGCCGTACCGGAGACGCTGAACACCTTCCAGGCCGATGCCGACGCGACCACCACGAAGATCGCTCAGGCCGTGCTGCCGTCGATGTACCGGATGAACGACAGCGGGCGGCCGGAGATCAACCCCGACTACCTGGAATCGGCCGAGGTCGTCGAGACCGAGCCACGGCAGGTGGTCCTCTACAGGCTCAACCAGCAGGCCGTCTGGAGCGACGGCCGGGAGATCGGCGCGGCCGACTTCGCCGCCCAGTGGCGGGCCCTGTCCGGGAAGGACAGCGCCTACTGGACCGCGCGCAACGCCGGGTACGACCGCATCGAGCGGATCGAGCGGGGCAAGAGCAACCTGGAGGTCAAGGTCACCTTCGGGCGGCCCTACGCCGACTGGAAGTCGCTGTTCACGCCGCTGTACCCGAAGGAGGTCATGGGCACGCCCGACGCCTTCAACGACGGGGCGCGCACGAAGCTGAAGGTCACCGCCGGGCCGTTCACCGTGGAGAAGGTCGACAAGAAGAAGGACGAGGTCACCCTCGTCCGCAGTACGCGCTGGTGGGGGGAGCCGGCCAAGCTCTCCAAGATCGTGCTGGTGGCCGTGGAGCGGGAGAAGCGGGCCGAGGCGCTGGCCGCCGGGACCGTGGACCTCGCCGAGGTCGACGCCGCCACCGCCCAGCGCATCGACCTCGCCGGGCGCCCCAAAGGGACCGGTACGCCGCTCCAGGGCTCGAAGGCGGAGGGCGCCAAGGACATGGGGGCGCTGGGCCGCTACGAGGTCCGCAAGTCGCTGGAACCGGCCTACACCCAGCTCGCCCTCAACGGCGCCGACGGTCCGCTCGCCGACGAACGGGTCCGCCGGGCCGTGGCCCGCGCCCTCGATCGCGAGGAGCTGGCGGAGGTCGTCCTGAAGCCGCTGGGGCTGCCCGCGGTGCCGGTCGGCAGCCACCTCGCACTGTCCGGGCAGGCCGCGTACGCCGACAGCAGCGGGGCGCTGGGAGGCCAGGACACCAAGGAGGCGCAGGCGCTGCTCGCGGACGCGGGGTGGGTGCGCGGGGGGCCGCTGAAGGACCCGAAGAAGAAGGAGGAGAAGGAGCAGGAGAAGGCGGCGGGCGCGGAGGGCAAGTCGGCGTCGCCTTCGCCTTCGTCGTCGGCGGGGGAGGACGACGGGACGTACATCGTGGGGGAGGAGGACGGGAAGGCGGGGGAGGACCCCGAGGGGCGTGACCGCCAGGACCAGGAGGAACCCCCGCATCTCGCGCAGGACGGCAAGCAGCACGTCGGGCAGGGTGGCGGGGCGCAGGGGGCGTACGCCCCCAAGGGCACCGCCGCTCCGGGGGCCGCGGCCGGGCCGCTCGCCAAGGACGGCAAGCAGCTCACGCTGCGCTTCGTGCTGCCGTCGGGGTCGGGGTCCGACACGCTGCACAAGGTCGCGGACCGTATCTCGCGCATGCTGCAGCGGGTGGGGATCCGCACGGAGACGACGAAGGTCTCCGACGCCAGCTACTTCAAGGATCACATCGCGAACGGTGAGTACGATCTCGCGCTGTACTCCTGGCCCGCGTCGGCGTTCCCCGCGACCGACGCGCGGCCGATCTACGCCAAGCCGGTACCGGCCGCCGACGGCTCGCTGACCGTCGAGCAGAACTACACACGGGTCGGCACGGACCAGGTCGACCAGCTGTTCGACCAGGCCATCGCCACGCTGGACGAGGAGGAGTCCCGCGACCTCGTCCGCAAGGCCGACTCCCGCATCTGGGCCGCCGCCGGCTCGATCCCCCTCTACCAGCGCCCCCAACTCACCGCCGCCCGCAAGAACCTCGCCAACACCGGCTCCTTCGGCTTCGAGACACCGGTGTACGAGGACATGGGCTTCCTGAAGAAGGCCAAGAAGACGGTGCAGGCGGCCCGCGACTGACCGGGGCTCCGCCCGGCGAGCGGAACCGGGTGACGGCCGAAGCGGACGTCGTAACTGGGGGCACGCGTGCTGGGGCTGTGTGTGGGGGTTGGGTTCTGGTGTTGTCGGTGGTGTTGGGGCTGTGTGTGGCGGTGGGTTCTGGCTGTCGCCCGTGGTGTTGGGGCTGCGTGGCGGTTGGGTTCTGACTGTTGCCGGTGGTGCTGGGCTGTGCGTGGCGGCTGGGCTCTGACTGTTGCCGGTGTACTGGGGCTGTGCGCCGCGGTTGGGTTCTGACTTCGCCCGTAGTGCCAGGGCCGCGGGCCTCAGCTGGGTCGTGACTGCGGCCCGCACCGCCCGGGCCGCCCGTTGCATCCGTGCCCCGCGCCGCTCGCGGCCGTGTCCGGGGTGTTGCCCTGGCTGCTGTCGTCCGTGTGGCTGCCCGCCCCGTGTGCTGGCCGGTGTCGGGGCTCGCTCTTGTTGCTGTCGGGGCCGCGCTCTTTCGTCGTGGCTGTGCTGTCGCCGTTCGTGCAGCGGCCGCAGCTGTGTCCCGCGGCTGCCGTCCGCATGGCCGCCCGCGGCCGTGCCCGGGTCGCCCGTCGCAGCTGTGCCCCGGCTGTCGTCGCGGCTCACCTCGCCGCTGCCGCAGCCGCGTCCTGCCGTCGTAGCCGCGCTGCCGCCACCACCCCAGCCACCCCCTCTCCGCAGCCGCCCTTGCTGCGCGGGCAGTCGTGCCGCTGGGGCGGCGCGGGTGGGCGCAGGGGCGGCACGTGGCGTCGGGCTGTGCGTCCGACCTGTGGCACCGACGTCGGTTACCTGTCAACGCCGGGCTGGGCGACCGCCCCGGGCACCCACGAACGCCGGGCTGGGCGACCGCCCGGGCACCCACGTACGCCGACCTGCGCAGCCGCCCTCCCCATAACGCTCCCCACCTGCCCCAACACATCCCCGCAAGCCCCACTCACCGCGGCCCCGTACCATGGGGTGAGGCCGTGGCGTGTCAAGCCCGGCAGGGCGCGCGTAACACAGTCCTACGCGCAGCCGTCCTCACCATCCCGGGAGAACGCCGCAATATGGCCACGCGCCACGACATCCGTAACGTCGCCATCGTCGCCCACGTCGACCACGGCAAGACGACCATCGTCGACGCCATGCTGAAGCAGGCCGGTGCCTTCGCCGCGCACCAGCTGGAGTCGGTCGACGACCGCGTCATGGACTCGAACGACCTGGAGCGTGAGAAGGGCATCACGATCCTCGCCAAGAACACCGCGGTGAAGTACCACCCGAAGGACGGCGGGGACCCGATCACCATCAACATCATCGACACCCCCGGCCACGCCGACTTCGGCGGTGAGGTCGAGCGGGGGCTGTCCATGGTCGACGGCGTGGTCCTGCTCGTCGACGCCTCCGAGGGGCCGCTGCCGCAGACCCGCTTCGTGCTGCGCAAGGCGCTGCAGGCCCGGCTCCCCGTCATCCTGTGCATCAACAAGACCGACCGCCCGGACGCCCGTATCGACGAGGTCGTCAACGAGACCTACGACCTCTTCCTCGACCTGGACGCCGACGAGGACCAGATCGAGTTCCCGATCGTCTACGCGTGCGGCCGGGACGGGATCGCCTCCCTCACCAAGCCCGAGGACGGGACCGTCCCCACCGACTCCACCAGCCTGGAGCCGTTCTTCTCCACGATCCTGGAGCACATCCCGGCCCCGACCTACGACGAGGGCGCCCCGCTCCAGGCACACGTCACCAACCTCGACGCCGACAACTTCCTCGGCCGTATCGCGCTGCTCCGCGTCCAGCAGGGCGAGCTGCGCAAGGGCCAGACGGTCGCCTGGATGAAGCGCGACGGCAGCGTGCAGAGCGTCCGCATCTCCGAGCTGCTGATGACCGAGGCCCTCACCCGCGGCCCCGCCGAGAAGGCCGGCCCCGGTGACATCTGCGCCGTGGCCGGTATCCCGGACATCATGATCGGCGAGACCCTGGCCGACACCGAGAACCCGGTCGCGCTGCCGCTCATCACGGTCGACGAGCCCGCCATCTCGATGGTCATCGGCACCAACACCTCCCCGCTGGTCGGCCGTGGCGCCACCGGCAAGGGCGCCGACAACAAGGCGGCCGTGAAGGACCGTAAGGTGACGGCCCGTCAGGTCAAGGACCGCCTGGACCGCGAGCTGATCGGCAACGTCTCGCTCCGCGTCCTCGACACCGAGCGCCCGGACGCCTGGGAGGTGCAGGGCCGCGGTGAGCTGGCGCTGGCCATCCTCGTCGAGACCATGCGCCGCGAGGGCTACGAGCTGACCGTCGGCAAGCCCCAGGTGGTCACCAAGGACGTCGACGGCAAGGTCTACGAGCCGGTCGAGCGCATGACCATCGACGTGCCCGAGGAGCACATGGGCGCGGTCACCCAGCTCATGGGTGTGCGCAAGGGCCGGATGGACAACATGTCCAACCACGGTTCGGGCTGGGTCCGCATGGAGTTCGTCGTGCCGTCCCGCGGCCTGATCGGTTTCCGGACGGAGTTCCTCACCCAGACCCGCGGCACCGGCATCGCGCACTCCATCCACGAGGGCTTCGAGCCGTGGTTCGGCCCCCTGCAGACCCGTAACAACGGCTCGCTCGTCGCGGACCGTGCCGGTGCCGTCACCGCCTTCGCGATGACGAACCTCCAGGAGCGCGGCGTGCTCTTCGTGGAGCCGGGCACCGAGGTGTACGAGGGCATGATCGTCGGCGAGAACTCCCGCTCCGACGACATGGACGTCAACATCACCAAGGAGAAGAAGCTCACCAACATGCGCTCCTCCACGGCCGATGTGACCGAGTCCATCGTGCCGCCGCGCAAGCTGTCGCTGGAGCAGTCCCTGGAGTTCTGCCGCGACGACGAGTGCGTCGAGGTCACCCCGGAGGCGGTGCGCATCCGCAAGGTCGTGCTCGACCAGCGCGAGCGGGCCCGCGCCGCGAGCCGCGCCAAGCACGGCTGACGGCCTCTCAAGGGCCCTGTGAAAGGACCCGGCCCCCTCCGTCACGGGAGGGGGCCGGGTCCTTGGGCTGGGACCGTTCAGCAGCCTGTCAGCAGCTCGTGAAGCCCTGTTCGGATATCGGTGCTCCGGCGATCAAGTTTCGGACATGTAAACAAAAATCCCTCCCGCTATGTCTAGTTCGCCGGTTTTCCGTCTCACCTGTCAAGCGCGCGCAGGTGTCAATCTTTGCAATTTTTGCTCAAAAAATGGACGGTAGGGAGATCCCTGTGCCTTCCGCCCTTGACGCGCGTTGATGCCCTTGGCGAAAGTTCCCCCAAACCACAGAACCTGCCGGTATCTGTGCTGCGCTCAGCTCTCCAACCCCCCGGGGGAAGAACACACATGACCAGTCCAACCAAGGCCGAGGGCTCCGGGTCCACGGTCGCCTTGGACCCAGAGCTCGAAGCGACCTCCGAGGTCGCCAAGGGAGCGAAGAAGCTCGAAGGCCGTTCCCCCGGGCAGTTGATGTGGCAGCGCTTCAAGCGTGACCGTACAGGGATGATCTGTGCCGGCGTAGTGATTTTCTTCTTCGCCATCGCCCTGCTGGCGCCCGTGCTCACCGCGATCAGTGGCACGAACCCGTACACCCTGTACGGACAGGACCCCACCTACGCGGACAAGCCCGTGCTGGACGAGTTCGGTCTTCCGCTGGGCTACTTCGGTGGGGTCTCCGCCGACCACTGGTTCGGCGTGGAGCCGCAGTACGGCCGTGACCTCTTCGCCATGCTGATGTACGGCATGCGGACCTCGCTGTACATGGCGGTGGGTGTGGCCACCCTGCTGACCATCACCGGTGTGATCATCGGTGTCGTCGGCGGCTACTTCGGCGGCCGCGTCGACTTCTGGCTCGGCCGGGTCACGGACTTCTTCCTGTCCTTCCCGTCGCAGCTGTTCTTCATCGCCTTCATGCCCGTGGTCACCGCCTTCTTCGTGGACCCCAGGGAAGAGACGCCCACGTACTTCCGAGCGCTGGCCATCCTGATCGTGCTGTGGGTCCTCGGCTGGATGGGCATGGCCCGACTCGTCCGCTCCGTCGTGCTGGCACTGCGTGAGCGCGAGTTCATCGAGGCTGCCAAGGTTTCCGGCGCTTCGCCGGCGCGGATCATCCGCAAGGAGATCCTGCCGAACATCGTCACGCCGGTGCTGGTGCAGTACACGTACCAGCTGCCCAGCACCATCCTGACCATCGCCTTCCTCTCCTTCGCGGGTGTCGGCTTCGTGGAGCCCACCCCGGACTGGGGACGACTGTTCGCCGCCGGTGCGCAGTACACCCAGCAGGACCCGGCCTTCATCTTCTTCCCGGGCGTGGCGCTGGTGATCTTCATCCTGTGCTTCAACCTCCTCGGAGACTCCGTACGGGATGCCTTCGACCCCAAGTCCGGGCGCTAGACCGTCCATTGGTGGGGGGTGGCTGCCGCCCCCGCGTCGGCCTACCAGCCGCGTCAGGCAGTACTCATGGATAACAACGACAGGTAGGTGCATACGCCTCATGAAGTCGCTCAACTCGCGCAGAGCGCGCGCCATAGTGGTCGCCATCGCGGCCGGCTCCCTCGCGCTCACCGGCTGCTCGGAGAACACCGGCGGCAGCTCCGGAAAGAACTCCAAGGAAGACCAGGAGAAGGCCAAGGAGCAGTCGAAGGGCGTTGCCTACCTGGACGCCGCGGCCTCGGCCGGCCCGGCCGAGGAGGTCCCGGGCGCCAAGCCCGGCGGCACCATCACGGTCTACCAGGAGTCGGCCCTGACCCACATGGACCCGGGCCAGATCTACGTCTCCGACGCCGGTCAGTTCGCCAACCTGGTCTTCCGCGGCCTGACCAACTTCCAGGAGGACGGCAAGGGCGGCGTCGCGGTCGTCGGTGACCTCGCGACCGACTCGGGCAAGGCGTCCAACGACAACAAGACCTGGACGTTCACGCTCAAGGACAACCTCAAGGACGCCAACGGCAACCCGATCAACTCGGCCGACGTCCGTCACACCATCGAGCGTCTGTACGCCGAGTTCATCTTCGACGGCCCGACCTTCCTGCAGTCCTGGCTGAGCGGCGCGGACTACCGCAAGGCCCTGCCGGACGGCGGCTTCGGCAACAAGCACCTGCCGGACTCGGTGCTGGAGACCCCGGACGACAAGACCATCGTCTTCCACTTCGACAAGCCGCGCCCCGACCTGCCGATGGCGCTCGCCATGCCGGGCTACTCCATCGTGCCGGAGGAGACCGACACGAAGGAGAAGTACGACCAGGCCCCCGTCGCCACCGGTCCCTACAAGATTTCGGAGTTCAAGGCGGGCAAGTCCCTCAAACTCGTCAAGAACGAGAACTGGGACCCGAAGTCCGACGCCGTGCGCCACCAGTACGTGGACGGCTGGAACTTCCAGTTCGGTGTCACCGAGTCCACCCAGACCAAGCGTCTGATCGCCGACCAGGGCGACACCAAGAACGCCATCCAGTTCACCGGCACCGTCGACGCCACCCAGATCCAGGACGTCATCGGCGACCCCGAGGTCAAGAAGCGCACGATCCAGGGCTACGCGCCCTACGTCATGCAGCTCACCTTCAACCTGGACCGGGTCAAGAACAAGACGGTCCGTGACGCCGTGACCTACGCGGTCAACTCCAAGTCACTCATCGCCGGTGAGGGCGGTGCCTACGGCGGTGACGTCGCCCCGAACCTGTTCGCCCCGACCCTGCCGGGCTACGACCCGACGTACGACCCGTACGGCCGCCTGAAGACGCCGGCCGGCAACATCGAGAAGGCCAAGGAACTGCTCGCGGACGTCCCGGCCGCCGAGAAGAAGCTCGTCTTCGCCTACGCCAACTCCGAGGCGGGCCAGAAGCGCAAGGTCGCCATCGAGGACGCGCTGACCAAGGTCGGCATCGACGTCGTCGCCAAGGAGATCGACGCGGCCAGCTACTACGAGCAGATCGGCAAGGTCGACAACCCGTACGACATCTACATCACCGGCTGGGGCCAGGACTGGCCGTCCCCGGCCACGGTCGTCACCCCGGTCTACGACGGTGACCTGGTCGGCGACGGTCAGTCGAACTACTCGCACATCAACGACCCCAAGGTCCAGGAGCTGATCAACAAGGCCATCACCCAGCAGCCCGAGGAGGCGGCCAAGACCTGGCAGGAGGCGCACAAGCGCATCCTCGAAGGCGTCAACCCCGCCGCTCCGCTGTGGTACGTCAAGCAGTTCCAGCTCTACGGTTCGAACATCGGCGGTGCCCGCTACAGCACCGAGTCCAGCTACATCGACGTCACCCGACTGTTCCTGAAGTCGTAACTCTCTACGGCTGATCGCGGGGGTACGCACCAGGCGGAGCGTGCCCCCGCGGTTCCGTGAAACCATCCACCGTCTCCGCAGAGAGCAGCCCCCACCGCCATGCTTCAGTTCATCCTCCGGCGCTCAGTCGGTGCTGTCTTGACCCTGATTCTCATCGGCGCCGCGACCTTCTTCCTCTTCGTCGCCGCGCCGTCCGACTACGCCTCCCTGGCCTGCGGCAAGGACTGCTCGCCCGACAGACTGGAAGACATCCGCCACGCCCTGGGGCTCGACCAGCCGCTCGCGCAGCAGTTCTGGGAGTTCATGTCCGGCATCGTCGCCGGCCGCGACTTCCCGCAGGGCAACTGCCCCGCTCCGTGCCTCGGACGGTCCTTCTACTACAACGAGAACGTCTGGGACCTCATCCTGGACCGCCTCCCGCTGACCGTCTCCCTCACCGTCGGCGCCCTGGTCGTCTTCCTCACCGTCGGCATCGGCGCGGGCATGCTCGCCGCCTACCGGCGCGGCACCGTCGTGGACAAGGCCGCCACCGGCGCGTCCATGGTGCTCAGCTCGTTCCAGATCTACTTCCTCGGCCCGATCGTGCTGCTGATCTTCGTGTACAGCACCGGCTGGATGGATGACCCCAAGTACGTGCCGTTCACCGAGGATCCGGTCGGCTGGCTGGTCGGGCTGTCCATCCCGATGGTCGTGATGGCCACCATCTTCACCGCGCAGTACACCCGTATGGCGCGCTCCTCGATGATCGAGCAGCTCCAGGAGGAGCACGTGCGCACGGCCCGCGCCAAGGGCATGCCCCGCAAGTACGTCTTCTTCCGCTACGCCTGGCGGGGATCGCTCATCCCGATCGTCACCGTCCTCGGCATGGACCTCAGCGCCCTGCTCGGCGGCGGTGTCGTCACCGAGATCACCTTCTCCCTCCAGGGCATCGGCCGCCTCGCCGTCGACGCCGCGGTCAACAAGGACCTCCCGCTGACGATGGGTGTCATGCTGGTCGGAGCGTTCTTCATCCTGCTCCTGAACATGATCGTCGACATCGCGTACGCCTGGATCGACCCGCGCGTCCGGCTCTCCTAGGAAGAACGAACCACCGTGACCACACTGACCAAGACCGAGGACGCCCCGGCCCCGACCGGGCCCGAGAGCTTCCTCTCGGTCCGTGACCTGCGGGTGCAGTTCTCCACCGAGGACGGCATCGTCAAGGCCGTCGACGGCCTCTCCTTCGATGTCGAGCGCGGCAGGACCCTGGGCATCGTCGGCGAGTCCGGCTCCGGCAAGTCCGTCACCAACCTGACGATCCTGGGCCTGCACAACCCGCGGACCACCACCATCGACGGCGAGATCGTCCTCGACGGCAAGGAACTCGTCACCGCCACCGAGAAGGAGCTGGAGAAGCTCCGCGGCAACAAGATGGCGATGATCTTCCAGGACCCGCTGACCGCCCTCTCGCCGTACTACACGGTGGGCCGCCAGCTGTCCGAGCCGTTCATGAAGCACACCGGCGCCTCCAAGAAAGAGGCGAAGGACCGGGCGATCCAGATGCTGGAGAAGGTCGGCATCCCGCAGCCGAAGGTGCGCTTCGACGACTACCCGCACCAGTTCTCCGGCGGTATGCGCCAGCGCGCGATGATCGCCATGGCCCTGATGTGCGACCCCGACCTGCTGATCGCCGACGAGCCGACCACCGCGCTCGACGTGACCGTGCAGGCGCAGATCCTGGACCTGCTCAAGGACCTCCAGCAGGAGTTCGGCTCCGCGATCATCTTCATCACCCACGACCTCGGCGTCATCTCCAACATGGCCGACGACCTGCTGGTGATGTACGCGGGCCGGGCCGTGGAGCGCGGCAGTGTCAAGGAGGTGCTGCGCACGCCGAAGCACCCCTACACCTGGGGTCTGCTCAGTTCCATGCCGCGGCTGGACGGCGACATCCACCAGGAGCTCACCCCGATCCCGGGCACCCCGCCCTCGCTGCTCAACCCGCCGTCGGGCTGCCCCTTCCACCCGCGCTGCGCCTTCAAGGACAAGGTGTCCGGCACCCTCTGCACGAACGTGCGGCCGCCGCTCGGCGAGGGCCGCGCCGCCGCCTGCCATCTGACGGCCGAGCAGAAGCAGACCATCTTCATCGACGAGATCCAGCCCCGGCTGCGCTAGGGAGAACCGAGATCATGAGCGACAACCTCACCCTCCCCGCACAGCAGGCCGCCACCGGCACCGGGTCCGAGACCCTCCTGGAGGTCAAGGGCCTGACGAAACACTTCCCGATCTACGGTGGTTTCCCGATCAAACGCAAGGTCGGCGCCGTGCAGGCGGTCGACGGGGTCGACCTGACCGTCGGCGTCGGCGAGAGCGTCGGCCTGGTCGGCGAGTCCGGCTGCGGCAAGTCGACCACCGGCCGGCTGATCACCCGGCTGCTGGAGCCGACGGCGGGGCAGATCACGTACGCCGGACGGGACATCACGCATGCCTCGCGCCGCCGGCTGGCGCCGGTGCGGTCCGAGATACAGATGATCTTCCAGGACCCGTACTCCTCGCTGAACCCCCGGCAGACCGTCGGCACCATCATCAAGTCGCCGATGGAGGTCAACGGGATCAACCCCGAGGGCGGCCGGGAGAAGAAGGTCCGTGAGCTGCTGGAGCTGGTCGGCCTCAACCCGGAGCACTACAACCGCTTCCCGCACGAGTTCTCCGGCGGTCAGCGTCAGCGCATCGGCGTGGCCCGCGCCCTGGCCCTGAACCCGAAGCTGATCGTCGCCGACGAGCCGGTCTCCGCGCTCGACGTGTCGATCCAGGCCCAGGTGGTCAACCTGCTGCAGAAGGTGCAGGAGGAGCTGGGCATCGCGTTCGTCTTCATCGCGCACGACCTTGCGATCGTCCGGCACTTCTCGCAGCGCGTGGCGGTGATGTACCTCGGCAAGGTGGTCGAGGTCGGCGACCGGGACTCCATCTACAACCGGCCCCGGCACCCGTACACCCACGCCCTGCTCTCCGCGGTCCCCGAGGTGGAGATGGACGACGAGGGCGAGCAGCGCGAGCGGATCCGCCTCTCCGGCGACGTCCCTTCGCCGATCCACCCACCGTCCGGCTGCCGCTTCCGCACCCGCTGCTGGAAGGCGCAGGACAAGTGCGCCACCGAGGAGCCGCCGCTGGTCCAGATCTCCGGCAACCACGCCGGCCACCTGACGGCCTGCCACTTCCCGGAGGAGCCGACCACGGAGGCCCGCGACGAGGACGTCGTCATGGACCCGGCGCTGAAGGCGCTGGAGGAGGCCCAGGACCACAACTGAGCCCGCCCTTGAGGCCCTCGGGACCCGCGTCTTTCGGTTCCCGGGGGCTTCGCGCTGTTCCGGCAGGGGCCTAGCCTGTCCGCCGTACGACGCTGATGATCTCCGGGCTCGCGCCCGTGAACGGCCCCCGCCCCCAGTCGCCGTACCGCTGACCCACGACGAGACCCGCCTCGGCGAGGAACCGGTCCAGCGCCTCCACGTCGAGGAACCTGATCGTGCTGTGGCTGACCTGCGGCACGTCCCAGCGCGGACCGTCGAACGTCTCGGTGAACGACACCCGCCCGCCCCGGACCGGCGTCAGCGCCTCGTGCCACACCCGCACCACGTCCCCGTCCGGGCCGCGCACCTCGCGGATCCGCTCCGGGGTCCACGTCTCCCAGGCCCGGACGCCCGGATTGCGGGTGTCGAACACGAACTCCCCGTCCGGCCGCAGGCTCGCGCGCACCGCGGCGAGCGCAAGCCGCAGGTCCTCGTCGGTGATCAGCTCCTGAAAGGCGTGCCCGGTCATCACGACCAGGTCGAACTCCTCCCGCCACGCCGTGCAGCGCAGGTCGCCCAGCACCCACTCCACCTCGCGGGTCCCGCGGCGGCCCTGCACGAGCATGGCGGCGGCCGGGTCGAGCCCGGTCAGCCGCCCTCCGTGCCCGGCCTGCCGGGCCCGCCGCAGCAACCGCCCGGTACCGCAGCCCACGTCGAGCACGGAATCGGCGGACATCACCAGGTCGAGGTAGAAGTCGTCACCCGTGCCCCACGGATTGAGGGCGTCATACAGCTCGGCGAGTAAGGCGTCACCGAAGGAACGATCAACCATCCGGGCAGTGTGCCTGCTGTACGGCCGATCAGTACAGAAGTCCGGGGATTTACGGCGGGGGAACGGATGTCGCGTGCTGTCGGTAGCCCGAAGAGCCGCCACCGCGTGCATTACGCACCGTATGCGTCAATATTGGCCGATAACGGGTGAGGATAGTGGTCGACAACGGGTCAGCGTCCCGGCGCTGGCGGCAGCGCATCCCGAGGAGGCATCCCATGCGCGGAGCACAGCACGCCCGATGGGCCGCGTGCGCGGTGGCCCTCGCCCTCGTGGGCGCCGCCTGCGGCGGGGTCGGCGGCAGCGGTGACAGCGGTGCGGTGCTCAGCTCCTCCTGGGGCGACCCGCAGAACCCGCTGGAGCCCGCCAACACCAACGAGGTGCAGGGCGGCAAGGTCCTCGACATGATCTTCCGCGGGCTGAAGAGGTACGACCCGGAGACCGGCAAGGCCGAGGACATGCTCGCCGAGCGCATCGAGACGACCGACTCCCGGAACTTCACCGTCACCGTCAAGGACGGCTGGACCTTCAGCAACGGCGAGAAGGTCACCGCCCGCTCCTTCGTCGACGCCTGGAACTACGGCGCGAGCCTGCGGAACAACCAGCGCAACGCCTACTTCTTCGGCTACATCGAGGGCTACGACAAGGTGCACCCCGAGGGCGGCGGCGAACAGAGCGCCGAGACGCTGTCCGGCCTGAAGGTCACCGGCGAGCGCACCTTCACCGTGCGGCTGAAGCAGAAGTTCTCCAGCTTCCCCGACACCCTCGGCTACGCCGCCTTCGCCCCGCTGCCCCGGGCCTTCTTCGACGACCACGACGCGTGGCTGGCCAAGCCCGTGGGCAACGGCCCCTACACCGTCGACTCGTACGTCAAGGGCTCCCGGATGTCACTGCGCGCCTGGGACGGCTACCCCGGCCCCGACAAGGCGCAGAACGGCGGCGTGGACCTGAAGGTCTACACCGACAACAACACCGCCTACACCGACCTCATGGCCGGCAACCTCGACCTCGTCGACGACGTCCCCGCCTCCCAGCTGAAGAACGTCAGGAAGGACCTCGGCGACCGCTACCTCAACACCCCCGCCGGCATCCTGCAGACCCTCGCCTTCCCCTACTACGACAGGAACTGGAACAAGCCCGGCATGGACAAGGTCCGCAAGGGCCTGTCCCGGGCGATCGACCGCGAGCAGATCACCCAGACCATCTTCCACCGGACCCGCACCCCGGCCACCGACTGGACCTCACCGGTCCTCGGCGAGGACGGCGGCTACCAGGCGGGGCTGTGCGGTGAGTGGTGCGAGTACGACGCCGCCGAGGCCAAGCGGCTCATCGAGGAGGGCGGCGGGCTGCCCGGCGGCCAGGTGAGGATCACGTTCAACGCCGACACCGGCTCGCACAAGCAGTGGGTGGACGCGGTCTGCCACTCCATCAACAACGCCCTCGACAACGACCGCGCCTGCGTCAGCAACCCGGTCGGCACCTTCGCCGACTTCCGCGGCCAGATCACCGACCGCGAGATGACCGGCCCGTTCCGCGCCGGCTGGCAGATGGACTACCCGCTGATCCAGAACTTCCTCCAGCCGCTCTACTACACCAACGCCTCCTCCAACGACGGCAAGTGGAGCAACAAGCAGTTCGACGACCTGGTCGACAAGGCCAACGCCGAGACCGACACCGCCCAGGCCGTGGCGACCTTCCAGCAGGCCGAGGAGGTCGTCCGGGACCACATGGCCGCCATCCCGCTCTGGTACCAGAACGGCAGCGCCGGCTACTCGGAGCGGCTGTCCGACGTCCGGCTCAACCCGTTCAGCGTCCCCGTCTACGACGAGATCAAGGTCAGCTGAGGCGGCGCCATGGGACGGTACGTCGTCCGGCGGCTGCTGCAGATGATCCCGGTCTTCGTCGGGGCCACCCTGCTGATCTTCCTGATGGTCAATGTGATGGGCGACCCCATCGCGGGCCTGTGCGGTGAACGGGAGTGCGACCCGGCGACGGCCGCCCAGCTCAGAAAGGAGTTCGGCCTCGACAAGCCGGTCTGGCAGCAATACCTGACCTACATGGGCAACGTCTTCACCGGCGACTTCGGCACCGCCTTCAACGGCCAGCCGGTCACCGAGCTGATGGGCAGCGCCTTCCCCGTCACCATCCGGCTGACCGTCGTCGCGATCCTCTTCGAGATCGTCATCGGCATCACCCTGGGCGTGATCACCGGCCTGCGCCGCGGCCGCCCGGTCGACACCGGCGTCCTGCTGGCCACGCTGGTCGTCATCTCCGTCCCCACCTTCGTCACCGGCCTGCTGCTGCAGCTGCTGCTCGGCGTCGAGTGGGGCTGGGTCCGGCCGTCGGTGTCCTCCGAGGCCCGCTTCGACGAGCTGATCCTGCCGGGCCTGGTCCTCGCCTCCGTGTCCCTGGCCTACGTCACCCGCCTGACCCGTACCTCCATCGCGGAGAACCGCCGCTCCGACTACGTCCGCACGGCCGTCGCCAAGGGCCTCCCCAGGCGCCGGATCATCACCCGCCACCTGCTGCGCAACTCCCTCATCCCCGTGGTCACCTTCATCGGCACCGACATCGGCGCCCTGATGGGCGGCGCCATCGTCACCGAGCGCATCTTCAACATCCACGGCGTCGGCTACCAGCTCTACCAGGGCATCCTGCGCCAGAACACCCAGACCGTCGTCGGCTTCGTGACCGTCCTCGTCCTGGTCTTCCTGCTCGCCAACCTCCTCGTCGACCTCCTGTACGCCGTACTCGACCCGAGGATCCGCTATGTCTGACACCAGGGAACCCGAGCGCGTCATCGCCGGCACGGGCATGGGCGGTGGGATGGACCTCGCCACCAGCGAGGCGGAGACGCTGGAGCGGGCGCCGGGCGGCCCGGACGACGGCGGCCCGTCCGGCAGGCCCCGCTCCCTGTGGTCCGACGCCTGGCACGACCTGCGCCGCAACCCGGTCTTCATCGTCTCGGCCCTGGTGATCCTCTTCCTGATCTTCATCTCGCTCTGGCCGTCGGCGATCGCCCCCGGCAGCCCGTTGCGCTGCGACCTCGCCAGGGCCCAGGAGGGCTCCCAGCCCGGCGCCCCCTTCGGGTACGACGGTCAGGGCTGCGACGTCTACACGCGCACGGTCTACGGCGCCCGTACGTCCGTCGCGGTCGGCGTCTGCGCCACGCTCGGGGTCGCGGCCCTCGGCAGCGTCCTCGGAGGACTCGCCGGGTTCTTCGGCGGCGTAGGGGACTCGATCCTGTCCCGGATCACCGACATCTTCTTCGCGATCCCGGTCGTCCTCGGCGGTCTGGTCCTGCTGTCGGTGGTGACCAGCAACACCATCTGGCCGGTCATCGGGTTCATGGTGCTGCTCGGCTGGCCGCAGATCTCCCGGATCGCCCGCGGCGCGGTCATCACGGCCAAGCAGAACGACTACGTCCAGGCCGCCCGCGCCCTCGGCGCCTCCCACGCCCGCCTGCTGCTGCGGCACATCGCGCCCAACGCCGTCGCGCCGGTGATCGTCGTGGCGACCATCGCGCTCGGCACGTTCATCGCGCTGGAGGCCACCCTGTCGTACCTCGGCGTCGGACTGAAGCCGCCCAGCGTCTCCTGGGGCATCGACATCTCCGCCGCCTCGCCCTACGTCCGCAACGCCCCGCACGCCCTGCTCTGGCCCTCCGGGGCGCTGGCGGTCACCGTGCTGGCGTTCATCATGCTCGGCGACGCGGTGCGCGACGCCCTCGACCCCAAGCTGAGGTGAGGTGCCGTCATGCTGCTGGACGTACGTGACCTGCACGTGGAGTTCCGCACCCGGGACGGGGTCGCCAAGGCCGTCAACGGCGTCACCTACAGCGTGGACGCGGGCGAGACCCTCGCCGTGCTCGGCGAGTCGGGCTCCGGCAAGTCCGTCACCGCGCAGGCCGTGATGGGCATCCTCGACATGCCGCCGGGGCGGATCACCGCCGGGGAGGTCCTCTTCCGGGGCAGGGACCTGCTCGGGCTCAAGGAGGAGGAGCGGCGCAAGGTCCGGGGCGCCGAGATGGCGATGATCTTCCAGGACGCGCTGTCCTCGCTGAACCCCGTGCTGACCGTGGGCGACCAGCTCGGCGAGATGTTCGTGGTCCACCGGGGCATGTCGCAGAAGGACGCCAGGGCCAGGGCCGTCGAGCTGATGGACCGGGTGCGGATCCCGGGCGCCAAAGAGCGGGTGAGGCAGTACCCGCACCAGTTCTCCGGCGGTATGCGCCAGCGCATCATGATCGCGATGGCGCTGGCCCTGGAACCCGCCCTGATCATCGCCGACGAACCCACCACCGCCCTCGACGTCACCGTCCAGGCCCAGGTGATGGAGCTGCTCGCGGAGCTGCGGCGGGAGCTGGACATGGGGCTGATCCTCATCACCCACGACCTGGGCGTGGTCGCCGACGTCGCCGACCGGATCGCCGTGATGTACGCGGGCCGGATCGTGGAGTCGGCGCCGGTGCACGACATCTACAAGGCACCGGCACACCCGTACACACGCGGCCTGCTCGACTCCATCCCGCGCCTGGACCACAAGGGCCGGGAGCTCTACGCGATCAAGGGCCTGCCGCCGAGCCTGCTGAACATCCCGCCGGGCTGCGCCTTCCACCCGCGCTGCCCGATGGCCCGGGACGTGTGCCGGACGGACGTACCCCCGCTGTACGAGGTGTCCGAGGAGCGGGGCAGTGCCTGCCACTTCTGGAGGGAGTGCCTGCATGGCTGAGCCGATCCTGGAGGTCACCGGGCTCGTCAAGCACTACCCGCTCACCACGGGCATCCTCTTCAAGAAGCAGGTCGGCTCGGTGAAGGCCGTCGACGGCGTCGACTTCACGCTCCACCGCGGCGAGACCCTCGGCATCGTCGGGGAGTCCGGCTGCGGCAAGTCGACGGTCGCCAGGATGCTGGTGAACCTGGAGAAGCCGACGGCCGGGGTGATCCGGTACAAGGGCGAGGACATCACCACACTGTCCGGCAGGGCGCTGAAGGCCGTCCGGCGCAACATCCAGATGGTGTTCCAGGACCCGTACACCTCCCTCAACCCCCGGATGACGGTGGGCGACATCATCGGTGAGCCGTACGAGATCCACCCGGAGGTGGCGCCGAAGGGCGAGCGGCGCAGGCGAGTGCAGGAGCTGCTGGAGGTCGTCGGCCTCAACCCCGAGTACATCAACCGCTATCCGCACCAGTTCTCCGGCGGTCAGCGACAACGCATCGGCATCGCCCGGGGGTTGGCGCTGCGCCCGGAGATCATCGTCGCCGACGAACCGGTCTCCGCGCTGGACGTGTCCGTGCAGGCGCAGGTGATCAACCTGATGGAGCGGCTGCAGAACGAGTTCGCCCTCTCCTACGTCTTCATCGCGCACGACCTGTCCATCGTCCGGCACATCTCGGACCGGGTCGGGGTGATGTACCTCGGGCGGATCGTGGAGACCGGCACGGACGAGGAGATCTACGACCACCCCACGCACCCCTACACCCAGGCCCTGCTCTCCGCCGTCCCCGTGCCCGACCCGGAGGCCCGTGAGCACCGGGAGCGGATCATCCTCGCCGGTGACGTGCCCTCCCCGACGAACATCCCGTCCGGCTGCCGCTTCCGCACCCGCTGCTTCAAGGCCCGGGAGCGCTGCGCCCTGGAGGTCCCGGCGCTGGCGGTCCCCGCGGAGTTCCGGCTGGCCACCGGCCCGGCGGCCCACCCGTCGGCCTGCCACTTCGCGGAGGAGAAGCAGGTCGTGGCGCCCGGGGAGACGCGGTAACACACAGGCAACTCCACTGACCCTTTTCCGATATACGGACGCGTCAGTCTCTACAACGTACGGCCGTGCGGGTGCCGTGAACGGGCCGGGGTGCGCCATGTCACCCCGGCCCGTTGCTGTATCTACGCCAGCCCCAGCGACCGCTTCAGGAAGTCGAGCTGGAGCAGCAGCAGGTTCTCCGCGACCGTCTCCTGCGGGGTCATGTGCGTGACGCCCGAGAGCGGCAGCAGCTCGTGCGGGCGGCCGGCGGCCAGGAGGGCGGTGGACAGGCGCAGCGAGTGGGCCACGACCACGTTGTCGTCCGCCAGACCGTGGACGATCATCATCGGCCGGGCCGGCTCCACGGCGTCCACCAGGCCCGCGTCGTCGATCAGCGAGTTGCGCCGGTAGACGTCCGGCTGTTGGTCCGGGTGGCCGAGGTAGCGCTCCTGGTAGTGGGTGTCGTAGAGCCGCAGATCGGTGACCGGCGCGCCCACGATCCCGGCGTGGAAGACGTCCGGCCGGCGCAGCACCGCGAGCCCGGCCAGGTAGCCGCCGAAGGACCAGCCGCGGATCGCGACCCGGGTCAGATCGAGCGGGAAGTCGGCGGCGAGGGCCTGGAGCGCGTCCACCTGGTCCTGGAGGACCACCGACGCCATGTCGTCCCGGACCGCCTTCTCCCAGGCGGGGGAGCGGCCCGGGGTGCCCCGTCCGTCGGCGACGACGACCGCGAATCCCTGGTCGGCGAACCACTGCGAGGTGAGATACGGGTTGTGCGCGGCGACCACCCGCTGGCCGTGCGGACCGCCGTAGGGATCCAGGAGGACCGGAAGGGGAGTGTCACCGTGGTAGTCACGCGGCATAAGCACGGCGCACGGAATCCGCCGTGCGCCCCCCTCGGTGAGGGTCACGCGGGGGGACATACCAGGATCTTCGGCGTACGACGGGATGCTCGCCACCTGCTTGCCCTCGCGCAGCACCCGCACCGTGGCGCCCGGCCGGTCCGGCGTCGCCGAGACGAGCACCGTCACGTCCCCGGCGCGCACCGCCGAGTGCACGCCGGCCTCCTGCGACAGCCGCTCGACGCCGAGTTCATTGACGCGATAGACATGCACCTCGCCGATTTCCGGCACGGCCGCCTCCTCGCCCGCCGACGCCGACACCAGCACGTCGTCGTCCGACACGTCGAGCACCGCGCGCACATGCAACTGCGGCCCGGTCAGCGGGCGTTCACCCACCGCGAGCACCCGCGCGCCGCCCTCGTCGGCGATCCGCACCAGCTGCCCCGAGGGGGACCAGCAGGGCACCCCAGGGAAAAGATCCAGCCAAATCGGATCTTCGTCGGCGTGCACCATCCGGGTGCCCCCGGTGTCCGGATCGACGGCCAGATACAGCTGACTGCGCTGGTCGCGCGCTTGTACGAGCAGCAGCGGTGCACCCGCCGCTGACCAGTGCACTCGCGCCAGATACGGATACCGCTCCCGGTCCCAGACGACCTCCGTGCGCGTCCCGTCGAGGCCGATCACGAACAGCCGGACGTCCGCGTTCGCCGTCCCGGCCGCCGGATACGGGACGTGTTGTGGGTCACGCTCCGGCCGGGCCGGATCGGAGATCCACCACCGTCGCACCGGCGTGTCGTCCACGCGCGCCACCAGCAGCCGGTCGGACTCCGGCGCCCACCAGAAACCTCGCGAACGCCCCATTTCCTCGGCCGCGATGAACTCGGCCAGACCGTAGGACACCGACTCCCCGTCAGGTTCCGCGAGCGCCCGGTCCCCCTCGCCCTCGGCGCCGACCACCCGCAGGGCGCCCTGCGCGACGTACGCGATGTGCCGCCCGTCGGGGGACGGGCGCGGGTCGATCACCGGGGCGGGGACGGGGAGCTGGCGTGCCGTGCCGGCCCGCAGCTCCGCCGCGAAAAGCCGCCCTGACAAGGCGAAAGACGCCAACTCCACAGCCGTGTCGGTGGCGTAGCCGACGATGCCGGCACCGCCCTCGCGGCTGCGTTCGCGACGCGCCCGCTCCTCGGGCGAGAGGTCTTCCGCGGCCCCGCCCAGCAGGGTGCGCGGGTCGGCCGCCAGGCGCTCGGCGGAGTCCGCCAGGTCCAGCACCCACAGGGCGTTCGCCCGGTCCGTGCCGGAGTTCGAGCGCAGGAACGCGACACGGGAACCGTCGGGAGCCACGGTGAACGAACGCGGCGCGCCGAGCGTGAACCGCTGGGTGCGGGCGTGCCGTCGGGGGAAGGAGTCAGCCTCGGTCGTCATGCCCCGACCATATTGGCCATGCGCCCCCTTGTGCGGCTGTGCGCCATTCGATGCGCGCGTACGGATAGTTATGATCACTAGCGCTGTGTGGGTATGAACCTGCTGGCCGCTGTATGGATTCACAAGTTCCCTCGCACTGTTTTCCCCACATCCCGGGTTCTTGGAGGTGAGCCGCCGTGGCACTCTCGATTTCGGCGGTGGTGCTGCTGGCGATCATCGTCTTCCTGCTGATCAAGAAGTCAGGGCTGAAGGCCGGGCATGCGATCGTGTGCATGCTGCTGGGCTTCTACCTCGCCTCGTCCACCGTCGCGCCCACGATCAGCGAGCTGACCACGAACATCGCCGGCATGATCGGCAGCATCAAGTTCTGACCGGCTCGGTCTGCTCGTAGGGTGGGGTCCATGACGGAACGGCCCTCCCGGCGTCTGCTGCTGGTGCACGCGCACCCGGACGACGAGTCGATCAACAACGGCGCGACCATGGCCAGGTACGCGGCCGAGGGCGCCCAGGTGACCCTGGTCACCTGCACCCTCGGTGAGCGTGGCGAGGTCATCCCGCCCGGGCTCGCGCACCTGACCGGCGCCGCCCTCGGCGAGCACCGCCTGCGCGAGCTCACCGCGGCCATGCGCGCGCTCGGCGTCGAGGACTTCCGTCTCCTCGGCGGAACGGGCCGCTACCGCGACTCCGGGATGATGGGCCTGCCCGACAACGACGACCCCGGCTGCCTGTGGCAGGCGGACGTCGACGAGGCCGCCGTCCACCTCGTCGAGGTGATCCGCGAGGTACGGCCCCAGGTCCTCGTCACCTACGACCCCGACGGCGGCTACGGCCACCCCGACCACGTCCAGGCCCACCGCATCGCCATGCGCGCCGCCGACCTGGCCGCCGAGGCGGGCATCGGAATCGCCAAGGTCTACTGGAACCGCGTCCCGCGCACCATCGCCGAGGACGCCTTCGCCCGCCTCCAGGACGCGCTGCCCGGCCTGACCTTCCCCAAGAGCGCGGCGATCGACGACGTACCCGGCGTGGTCGACGACGAGCGGATCACCACCGAGATCGACGGCACCGCGTACGCCGCCGCCAAGGCCGCCGCGATGGCCGCGCACGCCACGCAGATCGAGGTCGCCGAGCCCTACTTCGCACTGTCCAACCAGCTCGCGCAGCCGCTGTTCACCACCGAGTACTACGAACTGGTGCGCGGTCAGCAGGGCGCTCAGGGCCGGGAGACGGACCTGTTCGCCGGAATCGAGGTGGCGTCATGAGCGACCGGCACCCGATGCTCGCGCAGCCGCTGCGGCGCCCGTCGGCCGGGCGGATGGCGGCCCATCTGGGCCTGTTCGTGCTCGGCCTGGTGGTGGGAGCCGCTGGTGCGCTGGTGCAGGCGGGCTGGTTCCCGGGCGGGCTGCTGCTGGCCCTCGCGGGCGCGGCCGGGGCCTTTCTCGGCGGGGCGTGGGCGACCCGCGGCCGGGGCGGGGCCGTGGCGGGCGCGGCCGGCTGGATGCTGTCCGTCATCCTGCTCACCGCCAGCCGTCCGGAAGGGGACTTCCTCTTCGCCGCGGGCGCGGGCTCGTACGCGTACCTGCTCGGCGGCATGGCCGTCGCTGTGATCTGCGCCACCCTCGCGCCGGTGCGGCAACCCGGTGGCCGGTCCGTCCGACTTGGCGAATGACGTACCGGTTCGCCGTCATGCGCTCGTGCGAGTCCCGTGTGGGTTTCCCCAGCGGTCGCGGGATACCCGCCCGAAGTGGCCAGTATGGTGGAGCCGCCGCCGAGCCGCCCGCGTATCTGAGGTCGTAACGGGCGGTGGAGCCAACCGGGAGAACCTGCCTTGAGTCGTGAAACTGACAGTCCGTCCTCCGGGCCCAACGGGCACGGGGGTACCGCATACCCCTCGGGCACGCCGCCCTACGGCACCCCCACGGCTTCCGACAGCGGTGCGGACGCGGGCCGTTCGGGCGGACAGTCCGAGGAGCGCAAAACCGAGACGACGCTGACGACCCGGATCCGGATCAACATCCCCGGATCGCGGCCCATTCCGCCGGTCGTCGTGCGCAAGCCCGTCGCGGACGCCGCGGGCACCGACGGCGGCGACGCCGTGGCGGCGGCCCCCGGCGCGGCCACCTCCACGGGCACGGTCGAGGCTCCCGCCGAGCAGCAACAGCCGGGGTCCGCCGAGGAGAAGGCGAGCGACTGGTTCGCGCCCCGCAAGTCCGGGTCGCCCAAGGCCGGTCAGGGCGGCGGCGCCACCAACGGCGCGGCCCCGTCGGGTGGTTCGGCCGCTCCGGGCGCCGGGCGTCCCGGCGGTGTCGTCGGTTCCATGAACATGCCGGGCGGCTCCCGGCCCGGCGGCACGAACGGCGCCGGGCTCCCCGGCGCGACCGGCGGCCCGGTGGCTCCCGGCCACGGCGGCGGCACCGGCTCCTTCGACGTCACCGAAGCCCTCGCGGCGGGCCCGCGGAGCAACGGCAACGGCTCCCGCCCGGGCGAGCCGCGCCGCGACGACGTGCCGTACTTCACGGAGCCCGGACACAACGGACGGAACGGCCAGGGCGCGCCGAACGGGCAGGACCCGTACGGCGCTCACAGGCCGTACGGCGGTCAGGGCGCCGCCCCCAACGGCCAGAACGGACTGAGCGGTTACGGCGGTCCGGGTGGCCCCGGCGGCCCCGGTGGACCGGCAGGTCCGCAGGGCCCCGCGGGCCCGACCGGCGGCCCGGTCACCGGCGACAGCCCCCTCGCGGCGCCGAACGCGGCCGGCGCGCCCGGCACCGCCGCGCACCCCGGCCCCGGCGGCGGGCTGAGCGACGACACCGCGATCCTCACCCCGCAGAAGCCGGCCCCCGGGCCGCCCCCCGGCAGCCCCTTCGCCCCCGTCGACAACGTCTCCGGGGACACCCTCACCAGCGGCATCCCGGTCGTGCCGCCCGCCGACCGGAGCACGCCGTTCGGGGCGGGCGCCGCCACCGACGGGCCGCTGCCGCACACCCCGCCGAAGCGGCCCGAGCCGGCGCAGCAGAATGCGCCCGCCGCCGCGTCCAAGAAGAAAAAGAAGGGCCGCAACAAGCTGGTGCTGCTCGGCAGCGGCGTGTTCGCCATCGCCGGTGTGGCCTACGGCGCCGGTCTGCTGATGAACCACTCCGACGTGCCCAAGGGCACCACCGTGCTCGGCGTGGACATCGGCGGCGGCACCCGCGACGACGCCGTCAAGAAGCTCGACGAGGCCCTCGGCGACCGCGTCGACAACCCGCTGAAGCTGTCCGTCGGCGGCGAGACCGTCTCGCTCAGGCCGGACCAGTCGGGCCTGCAGTTCGACGCCGACGCCACCGTCGCCGCCGCCGCCAAGAGCGACTACAACCCGGTCTCCGTGATCGGCTCGCTCTTCGGTCAGGAGCGGGTCGTCGAGCCGGTCATGCCGGTCGACGAGGAGAAGCTGCACTCCGCGCTGCAGACCGTGGCGGGCGGCGCGGGCAGCGCCACCGACGGCACGATCAAGTTCGAGTCGGGCAAGGCGGTCGCCGTCTACGGCAAGGCCGGCCAGGGCATCGCCGTCGACCGGGCCACCGAGGCCGTCGAGGAGGCCTACCGCACCCAGGTGGAGACCGGCACGGCCGCGCCGGTCCAGGTGCCGACCACCACCCGGCAGCCGACGGTGTCCAACGCCGAGGTCGACCGGATGATGAAGGAGTTCGCCGAGCCGGCGATGTCCGCCAACGTCACCGTCCAGACCGACCCGGCCCACTCCATCGCCTTCAGCCCGGAGAACTCCCTGTGGAAGTTCCTCCGTGTCCAGGCGGTCGACGGCAAGCTCGTCGACACCTACGACGAGGCCGCCCTGCAGGACCTCTACGGCAAGACGTTCGACGGCGTCCTCATCACCCGGGCCACCGGCCAGAAGACCCCCGTCACGGTCCAGGACGTGATCAGCGCCCTGCGCCCGGCCCTGAAGAGCACGACCAACCGCGTGGCGACGATCGACACCAACCCGAACTAGGTTGCAGGGGGCACTCGCCCGCCGGGTGCCCCCTGCCCTCGTCCATGACATCTGTCATCCGGCAGTCAGGACCACCGACACTGCCGGGCGCACGCCCCGCGCGGCCACGATGGCCGCATGACAACGACACCACCCACCCCGGCCGTCGGCTTCGACCGGGTGAGCAAGAGCTACGGCACCGTCCGCGCCGTCGACGCCCTGACGCTCACCCTGCACCCGGGCCAGACCGTCGCCCTGCTGGGCCCGAACGGCGCCGGCAAGTCCACCGCCCTCGACCTCCTCCTCGGCCTCAGGCAGCCCGACACCGGCACGGTCCGCCTCTTCGGCACCACCCCGCGCGAGGCGATCGTCGCCGGGCGGGTGGGCGCGATGCTGCAGAGCGGCGGCCTGATGGACGGCGTCACGGTCGCCGAACTGGTACGGCTGGCCTGCGCCCTGCACCCCAGGCCGTACGCCGTCACCGACGTACTGTCCCGCGCGGGCGTCGACCTGCTCGCCGACCGCAGGGTCGACAAACTCTCCGGCGGCCAGTCCCAACGCGTCCGGTTCGCCCTCGCCACCGCCGGTGACAGCGACCTGATCGTCCTCGACGAGCCGACCACCGGCATGGACGTCACCACCCGCCAGGCCTTCTGGGCCACCATGCGCGACCAGGCCGACCACGGCCGTACGGTCCTCTTCGCCACCCACTACCTCGAAGAGGCCGACGCCATCGCCGACCGCGTCCTCGTGCTGCACCGCGGCCGGCTGCTCGCCGACGGCACCGCCGCCGAGATCAAGGCCAGGGCGGGAGCCCGCAGGATCTCCTTCGACCTCGACGCCCCGATCGACGAGCCCGCACTGCGCGCCCTGCCCTTCCTCTCCTCCCTGGACATCTCCGGACATACGGTACGCATCCGCTCCACGGACGCCGACGCGACCGTCCACGCCCTCTACGCCCAGGGCCACTGTCCCCGCAACCTCGAAGTCGCCGGCCTGGGCCTGGAGGAGGCCTTCGTCGCCCTCACCACCGCCGAGGAGGCGCGCACATCATGAGCGACCTGGTCACGCTGGAACTCATCCGCGCGCTGCGCAACCGCAAGTTCCTGTTCTTCTCGGTGATCTACCCCTCGGTGCTGTTCCTGCTGATCGCGGGAACCGCCGACGGCACGACGACGATCGACGGCACGGGCCTGACCCTCCCGACGTACATGATGGTCTCCATGGCCTCCTTCGGCGCCCTGACCGCCGTGCTGATGGGCAACAGCGAGCGCATCGCGAAGGAGCGGGAGAACGGCTGGGTACGGCAGCTGCGGCTGACCCCGCTGCCCGGGCGCGGCTACGTCCTCGCCAAGACCGCGAGCGCGGCCGTGGTCAGCCTGCCCTCGATCGTGATCGTCTTCGTGGTCGCGGCGGTGGCGAAGGGCGTACGGCTGGAGGCCTGGCAGTGGCTCGCCCTGACCGGCGCGATCTGGGCCGGCAGCCTGGTCTTCGCCGCGCTCGGCGTGGCCATCGGCTACCTCGCGAGCGGGGACGCGGTCCGCCCGATCACGATGATCGTCTACTTCGGCCTGTCCATGCTCGGCGGCCTGTGGATGCCGACGACGACGTTCCCCGGCTGGCTCCAGGACATCTCCCAGTGGCTGCCCACACACGCGTACGCTGCCCTGGGGCGGGCCATCGAACAGAGCCAGGCTCCGCAGGCCGGGGACATCGCCGTCCTCGCCGTCTCCTTCCTGCTCTTCGCGGGCGGGGCGGCCTGGCTGTACCGGAAGGACTCGCTGAAGGCGTGAGCGGCATCGGCGTCGGCATCGGGCAGCGCCCGCAGAACCGCAAGCAGCGGATGATCAAGACCCTGTGGACGGGCATCTGGCTCGTCTACCTGAGCGCCCCCGTCACCGACCTCCTGCACGGCGGCCACAGCACCGGCGTCCGCGTCCTCGGCTGGATCGGCCTGGCGGCCTTCGTCACCTGGTACATGATCCTGCTGTTCCGCACCAGCCGCTGGGACAGGAACGCCGCGGTCCTGAGCGCGCTGGCGGTCCTGGCCGCCCAGTCGACGGTCCTCGCCGTCACCCTCGGCCGCGAGTGGCTGGTCCTCTTCGTCTACGTCTCGATCGCGTCCGGCGCCGCACTGCCCCTGCGGTACGCGCGCTGGACCATCCCCGGCGCCTCGGCCCTGATGACGTCCGTCGCCCTGGCCGTCCCGGACGGCACCGCCTACCTGGCCGGGCTGCTCATCCCCGCCCTGCTCGGCGGCTTCGCCATGACCGGCGTACGCGAACTCGTCCGCACCACCGTCGCCCTGCGCGAGGCCCGCGCCACCGTCGCCCACCTGGCCGCCAACGAGGAACGGCTGCGGCTCGCCCGTGACCTGCACGACCTCCTGGGCCACTCCCTGTCCCTGATCACCCTCAAGAGCGAACTGGCCGGGCGGATGCTCCCGGACCAGCCCGACAAGGCGGCCCAGCAGGTCGCCGACATCGAACAGGTCAGCCGCCAGGCCCTCGTCGACGTCCGCGAGGCCGTCAGCGGCTACCGGCGCCCCCGCCTGGCCGCCGAACTCGCCGGTGCCCGGGTCGCCTTGACGGCGGCCGGGGTCACGCCGGACATCCCGGTGGAACCGGAGCTCGCCGACATCCCCGAGGAGAGCGAGTCCGCCCTCGCCTGGGCGCTGCGCGAGGCGGTCACCAACGTCGTACGGCACAGCGGCGCCCGCCGCTGCACGGTCACCGTGGGCCGCCGGGAGACCCTCGACGGCCCGGTACTGGAACTGTGCGTCGAGGACGACGGCTCGGGAGCGGGCGGCGGCACCGGCGAAGGCCCGGGCCACGGCCTGACCGGCCTCGCCGAGCGCCTGCACAAGGCGGGAGGCACGCTGGAGGCGGGCCCGCTGAAGCACGGCTTCCGCCTGGTCGCGAGGGTCCCCGCCGACCCGGCCGTAGGATCCGGGACATGAGCCGCACGATCAGAGTCCTGCTCGCCGAGGACCAGGCGATGGTCCGCGAGGCACTGGCCGCGCTGCTCGGCCTGGAGGACGACATCGAGGTGGTCGCCCAGGCGGCGCGCGGCGACGAGGTGCTGCCGCTGGCCCGCGAGCACGACGTCGACGTGGCCCTCCTCGACATCGAGATGCCGGGCGCGACCGGCATCGAGGCGGCGGCCCGACTCCACCGGGAGCTGCCGGAGGTACGCCTGGTCATCCTCACCACCTTCGGCCGCCCCGGTTACCTCCGCACCGCCATGGAGTCCGGCGCCGACGCCTTCCTCGTCAAGGACGCCCCGGCTGCCCAGCTGGCGGAGGCGATTCGCAAGGTGCTCGCCGGGGAGCGGGTCATCGACCCGACCTTGGCGGCAGCGGCCCTGGCGGAGGGCGCGAACCCGTTGACGGACCGCGAACGAGAGGTGCTGCGAGCGGCGGCGGACGGCTCCACGAACGCGGAGCTGGCGGCAACCCTGCACCTGTCCCAGGGCACGGTCCGCAACTACCTCTCGACGGCAATCCAGAAGCTGGCGGCCCGCAACAGAACGGAAGCAGCCCGGATCGCCGAAGACAAGGGCTGGCTGTAGTCAACCTAGGGGCGCGGGGCCGTATCGATATGCGGCTCCGCCGCGTGGGCGCGACCAGCCACAACGAAACCCGCACTCGCCCCATCAGTTCAACATGGCACGAGCGGCCCGCGCCTCCCCCCGCACCCTCTCCGCCGCCCCCTCGTCCACAGCCCCCACCACCTCCGCATACGCGTCCAACTCCTCCGCCGCCCCCAGAAAATCCCCCCGCCGCACCAGCAACTGCGCCCGCTCGTACCGCAACCGTGCCGGATGCGAGGGCAGCAGCAACGACAACTCCACCGCCCACAACCCCACATCCGACCGCTCGACCCGCGCCGCGGCCCACGCCCGGATGTTGTTCAGAATCCGCAGCACCACATCAAGCGGATCCGCAGGCACCAGCATCGAAGCATCCAGCGGCGCCCCCGTGGCCCCCACCACCAGCAACTCCGCGTCCTTCCCACTCAGCACCCGCCCCCCGTCGAGCGGATCCGCCAGCACCTGCTCATCCGCTCCTCCGGCCGGCCCGCCGAAGCCGACCACGAAATGCCCGGGCAACGCCACCCCGTACACCGGCGCCCCCGCCCGCCGGGCCACCTCCATCCACACCACCGACAGCAGAATCGGCAACCCCCGCCGCCGCACCAGCACGGCATGCAGCAGCGACGACTCCAGCCGCTGATAGTCCGCGGCGGAGCCGCGAAACCCGCACCGCTCGCCCAGCAGCTCCCGCACCGCCACCGCCCACGCCCGCGCCCCACCGGGCCGGAACGGCAGCAGCCCGGCCAGCCGGTCCAGCTCGACCTGCGCGGCGTCGATGCCCGCCTCGTCCAGCGTCCCGTCGGCCTGCGCGCTCACCAGCAGACACAACGTCGCCAGATCGGGCCGCTCGGCCCGCGCCTCCTCGGCGAACCGGCGCCGCAGCTCGGCGGACCGCTCCGGCGGTGGCGGGAAGGGTGGACGCATGACTACCTGCCCTCCGGCTCCCGGAAGTGGTGGTACGTGTGATGCACGCCGAAGCCCAGCCCGGCGTACAACGCCCGTGCACCGGCATTGTCCGTCTCGACCTGCAGCCACGCCGCCGACGCGCCCTCGTCCAGCGCCCGCCGGGCCAACGCGGCCATCACCTCGCCGGCCAGCCCCCGCCGCCGTAGCGCGGGATCCACCTCGACGGCGGCGAACCCGGCCCACCGCCCGTCGACGACACACCGTCCGATGGCCGCGGGCACCTCGCCCTCCCCGGGCACACGCGCGAACCACACCGAGCTCCCACTCCCCAGCACCCGCAACGCCACCTCACTCACCCCCTTGCGCTGATACCGCGCCAGCCACCCGGCGTCCGCCTCCCGGGACAGCACCACCCCGGCCCCCTCGGCCCGATCCGCGACCGGCGAGAGCCCCCCGGTCCACAGCTCGGCGGACACCTCCCGCACCCACCCCCGCCGCTCCAGCTCAGCGCACAGCAGCTCCTGGGTGCCTTCGGCGCCGGTGGCGGTCTGGATGTACGCGGGCAGGCCGCGGTCGCCGTACCAGTGCCGTACGACGGTCAGCGCCTCGTCGAGCGACACGCCGGGGTCGCCGAGCGGCAGCACGGAGTTGGCGCGCCGGGTGAACCCGGCAGCGGCGCGCAGCTCCCACTCGCCCAGCCGCTCGCTCTCCAGCGGCCGCCAGGCGCGCGCGGCGACCCGGGCGAGTTCCTCGTAGGAGGCGGCGGGGCCGCGTCGCCGGGCCGGCGCCGGAGGCACGACCTTGCCCGCGACCAGGGAGGATTCCGCGATCCGGACGCGTTCGCCGTCGCGCCGTGTGATCACGAGCACACCTTCGTCCCAGGATGTGAGAACACCCACCGTGTCGGTGAATTTCTGCTCCGTGACACGAGGGTCCCCCAACCGCCGTACGGAGACTCGTTTGCCCACGTCAGCAGTGGTGATACGGACCTCAAGGCGTCCAGCCGCCGATATTTCCACGGGTCGGTTCACCCCTCCTGTTCGGATCATGCCCAGGAACGGAGATACTAGGGGCGGGCATCGACGACGCCGCGCTCCCGCGCGCCAGGCGGCGGAGCCTGAGGAGGCCCGCCAGCGCCCTATCGAGGAGGAACGACAGCGTGACCTACGTCATCGCGCAGCCTTGTGTCGACGTCAAGGACAAGGCGTGCATCGAGGAGTGCCCGGTCGACTGCATCTACGAGGGCTCAAGGTCCTTGTACATCCACCCGGACGAATGCGTCGACTGCGGGGCATGTGAGCCGGTCTGCCCGGTCGAGGCGATCTTCTACGAGGACGACGTGCCGGAGGAGTGGAAGGACTACTACAAGGCGAACGTCGAGTTCTTCGACGAGCTCGGCTCGCCCGGCGGCGCCAGCAAGCTCGGTCTGATCGAGCGGGACCACCCCTTCGTCGCCGCGCTGCCGCCGCAGGGCGAGTGACGTCGTAAGCGGCCGAACCGCGCCGCCTCGGTCCCGTACGGCCCGATCACCCCGATCGTCGTCGCACGGGACCGAGGCGTTTGCCGCACCAGAAAGTGAGCCAGACACCGTGTCCGCAGTCTCCGACCGCCCGCCCGTCGCCCGCCACCACCCTTCCACGGAGTCGCTTCGCGACCGCCTCCCGACCTTCCCTTGGGACAAGCTCGCGCCGTACAAGCAGACGGCCGCCGCGCACCCCGACGGCATCGTCGACCTGTCCGTCGGCACCCCGGTCGACCCGGTCCCCGAGCTGATCCAGAAGGCGCTGATCGCCGCCGCCGACTCGCCCGGCTACCCGACCGTGTGGGGCACGCCCGAACTGCGTGACGCGATCACCGGCTGGGTGCGGCGCCGCCTCGGCGCCCGGGACGTCACCCACCACCACGTCCTGCCGATCGTCGGCTCCAAGGAACTCGTCGCCTGGCTCCCCACCCAGCTGGGCCTCGGCCCCGGCGACAAGGTCGCCCACCCGCGCCTCGCCTACCCGACGTACGAGGTGGGCGCCCGCCTGGCCCGCGCCGACCACGAGGTGTACGACGACCCGACGGACCTCGACCCGGCGAACCTGAAGCTCCTCTGGCTGAACTCGCCGTCCAACCCGACGGGCAGGGTGCTGCCGAAGGACGAGCTGACCCGGATCGTCGCCTGGGCCCGTGAGCACGGCGTCCTGGTCTTCTCCGACGAGTGCTACCTCGAACTCGGCTGGGAGGCCGACCCGGTCTCGGTCCTCCACCCGGACGTCAACGGCGGCTCGTACGAGGGCATCGTCTCGGTCCACTCCCTCTCCAAGCGCTCCAACCTCGCGGGTTACCGCGCCGCCTTCCTCGCCGGCGACCCGGCCGTCCTCGGCCCGCTGCTGGAGATCCGCAAGCACGGCGGCATGATGACGTCCGCGCCGACGCAGGCGGCGGTGGTGGCGGCGCTGGGCGACGACACCCACGTCCGTGAGCAGCGCGAGCGCTACGCGGCCCGCCGTACGGCGCTGCGCGAGGCCCTGCTGGGCCACGGTTTCCGCATCGAGCACAGCGAGGCCAGCCTCTACCTGTGGGCGACCAGGGACGAGTCCTGCTGGGACACGGTCGCCCACCTGGCGGGCCTGGGCATCCTGGTCGCGCCGGGCGACTTCTACGGCCAGGCGGGCGAGAACTTCGTACGCGTGGCCCTGACGGCGACGGACGAGCGGGTCGCGGCAGCGGTGAAGCGGCTCGCGTGAGCCTCTGAGCAAAGCGACGGGGCCCAGGAACAACGTCCTGGACCCCGTCGCCTCTGCAGCGGCGCCCGGCACTCAGCCGATCGGCAGCCCCGTGGTCGGCAGCGACTGCGTCGGCAGGCTGTCCTTGGTCAGCCCGTCCGTCGGCAGCGCGCCCGTGGTCGCGGTCGACGCGGTGTCACCCACGACGGACCCGGCGGCCCCAGCGGCGTCACCCACGGCCTTCTGCACCGCCGGCGTCGCCTTCTTCGCGGCCTGGCCACCGGTCTTGCCCGCGGCCGGCACCGCCGTCTTGACCGCCTTGCTGCCGGTCTCACCGGCGGTGCCGGTGACGCTCTGCGCCGCGCTGTCGACGGTGTTGCCGACGTTCGCCCCGTCCAGGGCGGTCAGCCCGCCCAGGTTGGGGGTGGCGGGCAGTTCGGGGGCCGCGCTGGCGGAGCCGGCCGCACCGACCCCGGCAGCCGCTCCCGCTGCGACGAGCAGCGCGGCACGGGCGATCCGACGGGTCAGGGGGAGGGACATGGTGCTCCTTCGACGGGAGAGAACGGTGAAGTGTCCAGCCGTGCCCGGGAGTTGACCCCGCGATGTCGGTCGCTTCCTGGGTCTCGCTCTCGGGCTCGGACGCAGTGACTACCGCTCGAAGCCTCCGAAGGTTGCGGCGGGCCAACGTAAAGAGTTGGCAATGCGTCGCATTATCGGCTGTGGATAAAAACGGGCAAAGAACACCCGGTCCGAAAGTCTGCCGAATCCTTACAGCCCCGTGTTTCCAAGGGCTTTGACGCATACGAGGGTGAGGCCGCGAAAACCTGAGCACCCTGTCGCCCCCAGTGGACGGACGTAACCCCTGGGAGTGACCCGTTCGTACTACTGCCCAGTGACAATTCGGACGGCGTTCTCGGTCCCCGCGCTCTCCGCCCGGTCCGCATTCCGGGCGCCGCCCGCCGCGGCACGCCACCGGCTGTCGGTGTGCCCGGCGACCCACTCCCGCCCGGCGTACGAGACGCGTTCGATGTGCAGCGCGGAGGCGTTGGCCACGGCCCAGTGCGCGAGCTGCCAGCCGCGCTCCCGGGCACTGCGCCCGTCGGTCTCCTCGGCGACGGGCACGGTCACCGTCCGCCCGCTGGTCTCGGTGACCAGGGTCGGCGTGGGCGTGGCGGCGCCCACCTCGGCCCCGGCCTGCTCGATGCGCCCGAAGTCCCGTACGAGCGCGGAGCGCACCGCGTCCGGACCGGCGGTCGCCGTCGCACCGGGCCGGCCCTCGCAGGTCAGCGTGGCCGCCGAGCGCCCGGTGAGGGCGGCGGCGAGCAGGGTGGCGTCGGGCTCGTGCTTGGCGTACGCCTGCGGGAAGCCGCTGCGCTGCACGCGCTGGGCGGCGACGGTGAGGGGCAGCCGGGTGTAGCCGGGGACCTTGACCAGATGGTCGTAGAACATGCCCGCCGAGTAGATCGGGTCCATGATCTGCTCCTCGGTGCCCCAGCCCTGCGAGGGCCGCTGCTGGAACAGGCCCAGCGAGTCGCGGTCGCCGTGGCCGATGTTGCGCAGCGCGGACTCCTGCAGGGCGGTCGCGAGGGCGATGGTGACGGCCCGTTCGGGCAGCCCGCGGGCGGTGCCCACGGCGGTGATCGTGGCGGCGTTGACGGCCTGTTCGGGGGTGAACTCGTACGTCGCCCCGTCACCGTCGGCCGAGACGACCTTGCATCCCGGGCCGCCGGTGCCTCCGGTGATGTACTGCACCGCGAGATAGCCCGCGACCGCGAGCAGGACGACGAAGGCCGCCCCGATACGGAGGAGGCGGCCGCGACGCTGGAGAGTAGGGGACGGCTCTGGCACGCGTACAAGGTACTGGAGAGTACGGAGTGACTGGAGTCGGGTGCGGAAAGTACTCCCAGGTCGGGGGCGCTAGGGTCGGCGTATGGCCGACTCCCCGCTTGACCTCACCCTGGACGCCGCCCAGCTCACCGCCCAGCTCGTCGACTTCCCGTCGGAGAGCGGCAACGAGAAGCCGCTCGCGGACGCGATCGAGACCGCGCTGCGCGCCCTGCCGCACCTCACGGTCGACCGCTACGGCAACAACGTCGTCGCCCGCACCGACCTGGGCCGGTCGCAGCGGGTGATCCTCGCCGGGCACATCGACACCGTGCCGATCGCCGGCAACGTGCCGTCCCGGCTGGACGGGGACGGTGTGCTGTGGGGCTGCGGCACCTGTGACATGAAGGCGGGCGTCGCGGTGCAGCTGCGCATCGCGGCCACGGTCCCCGCCCCGAACCGCGACCTGACCCTCGTCTTCTACGACAACGAGGAGGTCGCCGCCGACCTCAACGGCCTGAAGCACGTCGCCGAGGCGCACCCGGAGTGGCTCCGGGGCGACTTCGCGGTGCTGCTGGAGCCGTCCGACGGTCAGGTGGAGGGCGGCTGCCAGGGCACCCTGCGGGTGCTGCTGAAGACGAAGGGCGAGCGGGCGCACTCGGCGCGCGGCTGGATGGGCTCCAACGCGATCCACGCGGCGGCCCCGATCCTGGCCCGCCTCGCCTCGTACCAGCCCCGCCACCCGGTGATCGACGGCCTGGAGTACCGCGAGGGCCTGAACGCGGTGCGCATTTCGGGCGGTGTGGCCGGAAATGTCATCCCTGACGAGTGTGTCGTCACGGTCAACTTCCGCTACGCCCCGGACCGTACGGAGCAGGAGGCGATCGCGCACGTCCGTGAGGTGTTCGCGGACTGCGGCGTGACCGACTTCGTCGTCGACGACCACAGCCCGGGCGCGCTGCCCGGCCTCTCCCACCCGGCCGCGGCGGCCTTCGTCGAGGCGGTGGGCGGCACCCCGCAGCCCAAGTACGGCTGGACGGACGTCTCCCGGTTCAGCGCGCTGGGCATCCCGGCGGTCAACTACGGCCCCGGCAACCCGCACTTGGCGCACAGGCGGGACGAGCGGGTGGAGACGGCGAAGATCGTGGCGGGGGAGGAGCGGCTGCGGGCCTGGCTGACGGCGTGAGGTGCGCGCGGGGCTTTAGGGGTCCTTGCACTATGCCCGCGCGACCCGGGCGGGCATAGTGCAGACCCCTTATGCGCGGGGCGCTACGCGCGGGCGCTGTGTCGCAGACACGCGCATGTCCCCCCTCTGTAACCGGCGTGGATCTACGCTGAGGTGGAAACACCCCGCAAGCGGAGGGAGCGCACATGGCCACCGGCAACCCTGAGGGCAAGAAGCAGCCGCCGGAGGAGCAGCGCCTCGGCCCGGTCCTCCGTCGGCGGAGCCAGGTGACGGCGAGCACGACGGACCAGCGTCTGCTGGACGCGGGCGGCCCGTCGGACTGGGTCCACACCGACCCGTGGCGCGTCCTGCGTATCCAGTCGGAGTTCATCGAGGGCTTCGGCACGCTCGCCGAACTCCCGCCCGCCATCAGCGTGTTCGGCTCGGCCCGTACACCGGTGGAGTCCGCCGAGTACGACATCGGCGTCCGCCTCGGCCGGGGCCTGGTGGAGGCGGGCTTCGCGGTCATCACCGGCGGCGGCCCCGGGGCGATGGAGGCGGCCAACAAGGGCGCGTGCGAGGCGGGCGGCATCTCGGTCGGCCTGGGTATCGAACTGCCCTTCGAGCAGGGGCTCAACCCCTATGTCGACATCGGCCTGAACTTCCGCTACTTCTTCGTCCGCAAGATGATGTTCGTCAAGTACGCGCAGGGCTTCGTAGTCCTGCCCGGCGGTCTCGGCACGCTGGACGAATTCTTCGAGGCCCTGACCCTGGTCCAGACCCAGAAGGTCACCCGCTTCCCCATCGTCCTCTTCGGCACCGACTACTGGGGCGGCCTGATCGACTGGCTCCGCGGCACCCTGGTCGCGCAGGGCAAGGCGGCGGAGAAGGACCTTCACCTGTTCCACCTGACGGACGACGTGGACGAGGCGGTGGCGTTGGTGTCGAAGGAGGCGGGACGCTAGCGCTGTGCTCGAGCCGAGGCGTTGAGCAACCCGACGCCTCCTCCACACCCGACGCCGGACCGCCCCTGGGGGCTACCGCCCCCGGCCCCGCCGCTTGGGCCTGAACGCCGTCGCCCTCAAACGCCGGTTCCGGACGGAGCTCGTCCGGAACCGGCGGGCGGGGCGGAGCCCGCCGGGGTGCAGGGGCGGAGCCCCAGGGCGTTCACTTCTTGCCCAACCGAGTCGGGCGGGCCGGTGGGCAAAGGCAGAGGCCCTCAGGCCAGCCCCCGCCGAGCCACCGTCGGCTCACGCCACCCCCCGATCGCCGACACCATCTCCAGCACCTGCCGAGTCTCCGCCACCTCATGCACCCGATACACCTGCGCCCCGAGCCACGCGGACACCGCCGTCGTGGCCAACGTACCGATCACCCGCTCCTTCACCGGCTTGTCCAAGCTCTCCCCGACAAAGTCCTTGTTCGACAGCGACACCAGCACCGGCCACCCCGTCTCCACCATCTCCCCCAGCCGCCGCGTCGCCTCCAGACTGTGCCGCGTGTTCTTCCCGAAGTCGTGCCCGGGATCGATCAGCACCGACTCCCGAGGCACCCCCAACGACACCGCCCGCTCAGCCAGCCCCAACGTCACCCGCAGAATGTCCGCCATGACATCGTCGTACGTCACCCGGTGCGGCCGCGTACGCGGCTCCGCACCCCCCGCGTGCGTACACACCAGCCCCACCCCGTACCGCGCGGCGACCTCCGCCAGCCGCGGATCCACCCCACCCCACGCGTCGTTCAGCAGATCCGCCCCCGCCTCGCACACGGCCTCCCCGACCTCGTGCCGCCAGGTGTCCACACTGATGATCACGTCCGGGAACCGCCGCCGCACCTCCGCCACGAACCCGACCGTCCGCCGCGCCTCCTCCTCCGCGGTCACCTCCTCACCGGGCCCCGCCTTGACCCCACCGATGTCGATGATCGCGGCCCCCTCGGTCACCGCCTGCTCCACCCGATCAAGGGCGGGCTCGTCGCGAAACGTGGCCCCTTGGTCGTAGAAGGAGTCCGGGGTCCGGTTCACGATCGCCATGATCACCGGCTCGCGCGGGTCGAACTCCCGCCTGCCCAGCCTGAGCATCCCCTGTGACCTCTCCTCGTTCGTCCTGGTGGTAGGCCCTTTGTGACCGCCTGAGACCCTAACTGTCAGACTCGCATGGCACGATCGGACCCTGACACATCCGACGTCGGCCTGCGCCACACGTATGCCGGCACACTCCGCGTGGGGGCCCTGAAGCGATGGTTATGTTCTTTTTCCTGGTCGTCGCCCTCGCAGTCGTGGTCGCCGCGGTGACCCTCGCCGTGGTCGGCGGCGGCGAGCACGGCCCGCTGCCCGAGGCCGCGCCCGAGCGGCTGCAGGACCCGCTGCCCCCCGACCGCCCGCTCAGCCGCACGGACATCGACGCCCTGCGCTTCCCCCTCGCCGCCCGCGGCTACCGCATGGCCGACGTCGACGACGCCCTGAACCGCCTCGCCGCCGAGCTCGCCGAGCGGGACGCCCGGATCGCCGACCTGGAGTCCGCCCTGGCCGGCGCGCAGGCCGCCGCCCGCGTCTCCATGGACAAGCCCGGCCGGGAAGAGGACCGGCGATGAGCGACGGCACCGCCCTGGCCGGCCCGGACGGCGCGCTGCGCTGCCCCTGGGCCCTGTCGACGGCGGACTACGTGACGTACCACGACGAGGAGTGGGGCCGCCCGGTCCACGGCGACGACGCGCTGTTCGAACGGCTGGCCCTGGAGGCCTTCCAGTCCGGCCTGTCCTGGATCACCATCCTGCGCCGCCGCCCCGGCTTCCGCGCAGCCTTCGCCGACTTCAAGATCGCCACGGTCGCCACCTTCACGGACGACGACCGCGACCGCCTCCTCACCGACACCCGCATCATCCGCAACCGCGCCAAGATCGACGCCACCCTCGCCAACGCCCGCGCGCTGGCCGACTGGGCGCCGGGCGAGCTGGACACCCTGATCTGGTCGCACGCCCCCGACCCCCCGGCCACCCGCCCGGTCCCGAAGACCATCGCCGACGTCCCCGCGGTCACCCCGGAGTCGACGGCCCTGTCCAAGGCCCTGAAGAAACGGGGCCTGCGCTTCGTGGGACCGACCACGGCGTACGCCCTGATGCAGGCCTGCGGCCTGGTCAACGACCACCTGGCGAACTGCGTCGCACGCCGCGTCGGCTAGGGCCCTGTCGGCGCATTCCCGCCTGCCGCGCGGCGCCCTGCCCGTATGCGCGCCGCACCGGGCACAGGCCGACGTACAACCAGTACGAGCGCCTGCACCCGGCACGCCCGGAACGCGCACCTGACGCCGCGCGGCCCGCCCTGCGGGCGGACGACGGGAAGGGCCGACAGGAACCAGCGGACGGACCCGGCTCAGCGCCCCAGGTACTTCGGCTTCTCCTTGTTCACGAACGCCTGCACCGCGATCCCGTGGTCCTCCGACGCCCCCGCCCGCGACTGCAGCTCGTCCTCCTTCTCCAGCGTCTCGGCCAGGGAGTGGCTGAGGCCGTACGCCACGGCCTCCTTGATCGCCGCGTACGCCACCGTCGGCCCCTCGGCCAGCGCGCGGGCCACCTGCTCGGCCTCCGCCCGCAGCTGAGCCGCCGGCACGACCCGGTTCGCGATGCCCAGCTCGTACGCCTCCTGCGCCTTGACGCTGCGCGGGAAGAGCAGCAGGTCGGTGGCGCGGCCGGGCCCGATCACGCGCGGCAGGGTCCAGGACACACCGGAGTCGGTGGTCAGCGCCACGCCCGCGAACGACGTGTTGAAGGCCGCCGTGTCCGCCACGACCCGGTAGTCCGCGGCGAGCGCGAAGCCGAAGCCGGCCCCGGCGGCGACCCCGTTCACGCCCGCGACCACGGGCTTCGCCATGTCGGTCAGCGCCCGCACGATCGGGTTGTAGTGCTCGCGCACGGTGCTCATCGTCTGCCCCTCGCCCGACTCCCGGTCGGCGGCCAGCAGCCCGATGTGCTCCTTGAGGTCCTGGCCCACGCAGAACGCCCGGTCACCGGCCGCGGTGAGCAGCACCGCCCGCACGGCGTCGTCGGCCGCCGCGGACTGAACCGCGTCGCGGAGGGCGACCTTGGCCTCGATGTTCAGCGCGTTCATCGCCTCGGGGCGGTTCAGCGTGATCGTCGCGAGCCCGTCGTTCACCTCGTAGAGCACGGTGTCGGCCATGGCGTATCCCCTCGGGTCGGCGGCTTGGGGCGTACCGGTCGGTACGTCCTGTCTGAGGACAGCATGGCGGAGATCACCGACAACGGCCCCGAGCGTCCGTGTGAGCTGCGTCAAAGAATTCGAGCCGCTTTCCGGTGGGCGGAAGTCCGTGCGGCTGCGCAGTATCGCAGTCACATCGCCGAATTGAGTGGTTTTGCTCGCGCGCGTTGCCCAAGCGATGCCGACTGATGTTGGTCATCGGGTCGTGAGATGCGGGATAATGGCTGGGAAGCAATGTGTTCGATGCCGGTGTCGCGTGTCTGGCTTCACGGACCGCGCGTGCCCTTCAGCGGGCCGTCGGCCTTGACGATGAGCTGGTTTTCAGGAAGGGGAACGAGCATGGCGGCCATGAAGCCGCGGACGGGTGACGGCCCGCTCGAGGTGACCAAGGAGGGGCGGGGCATCGTCATGCGCGTTCCGCTCGAAGGCGGCGGTCGGCTCGTCGTCGAGCTGACCCCGGACGAGGCCGACGCGCTCGGCGACGCCCTCAAGAAGGTCGTGGGCTGACCCGCAGGCGACCATACCCTTTCAGCCGCCCCGGCACCGCATCCGGCGCCGGGGCGGCTGCATGTCCGGCGATGTCCGGTACGAAGGTGCAGGCCACCGGCGTCACCGGCGTCACCGCTTGACCGCGCACAGCAGCCCGTCGCCCACCGGCAGCAGCGACGGCACCAGCTCCTGGCTCTCGCGCACCGCACGCAGCAGCTCCCGCAGCCGCAGCACCTCCGTCGGCTGCGGCCCCGAGTCCACCGTGCGCCCGTTGGCGAACACGCCCTCGAACGCCACGAGCCCGCCCGGACGCAGCAGGCGCAACGATTCAGCGAGGTAGTCCAGCACCTCCAGCCGGTCACCGTCGCAGAAGACGAGGTCGTAGCCGGCGTCCGCGAGCCGGGGCAGCACGTCCAGAGCCCGCCCGGGGATGAACCGGGCCCGATTGCTGGCGAACCCGGAGGCACGGAAGGCCTGCCGCGCGAACTGCTGGTGCTCCGGCTCGGGGTCGACGGTGGTCAGCACGCCGTCCGGGCGCATCCCGTGCAGCAGATGGATCCCGGAGACACCGGTGCCGGTGCCGATCTCGGCCACGGCTTTGGCGTCCACGGAGGCGGCCAGCAACCGCAGCGCCGCGCCCGTGCCGGGCGACACCGAGCGCAGCCCTGCCTCCCGGGCCCGGTCGCGGGCCCAGTGCAGCGCGTCGTCCTCGGCGACAAAGGCGTCGGCGAACGCCCAGCTCGTCAGCCGGTTGCCGGTAATGACCCTCTCCTGTCCCCGTGGTTGCCTGGGCGTGACTGTATCCGTTGGCGCCGGGAACCCGCAGATGGGACCGCGCGTTTAGAGGGGTGGGAGACGACGGCGGGGGACACAGTTGGATCACGACGACGAGCGGGACCGCGAGCAAGTGCTGACGCAGCCGTATGAGCCGTATCAGCACAGATCAAATTCTCGTAAAACCGCTTATGGGGAGCTAACGGGCGAGGTGGCTATGGTAGGGGCTCCACTGGACACCACCAGAGCTGACAGGGGAGGTGCGGCTGCGCCTGTGGACCGCACAGGAGTGCTGCGGCGCTTCCTCGGGTCGGCGGGCAGGCCGAAATCCGTGAACGACACCGCTGCTGACCACAACCACAACCACGACCGGACCGCGACCTTCTCCACCGACGCGGACGGGCAGGCGTGGACTCCGCCCACCTGGGAGGAGATCGTCAGCACCCACAGCGGTCGCGTGTACCGGCTGGCCTACCGCCTCACGGGCAACCAGCACGACGCCGAGGACCTCACCCAGGAGGTCTTCGTCCGTGTCTTCCGCTCCCTGTCGACGTACTCGCCGGGCACGTTCGAGGGCTGGCTGCACCGCATCACCACGAACCTCTTCCTGGACATGGTCCGCCGCAAGCAGCGCATCCGCTTCGACGCCCTCGGCGAGGACGCGGCCGAGCGGCTGCCCAGCCGCGAGCCGTCCCCGCAGCAGGTCTTCAACGACGCGCACTTCGACGCGGACGTCCAGCAGGCCCTCGACACCCTCGCGCCCGAGTTCCGCGCCGCGGTCGTCCTGTGCGACATCGAAGGACTGTCGTACGAGGAGATCGCCGCGACCCTCGGCGTCAAGCTCGGCACGGTCCGCTCCCGGATCCACCGCGGCCGCTCCCAGCTGCGCAAGGCCCTCGCGCACCGGTCCCCGGAGGCGCGCGCCGAGCGCCGCTCCTTCGTGCCCCGTGTCCCCGCTCTGGGGGGAGGGGGCGCGTCCGCGTGAGTGGCACACGGCCGACGGCTGCCGAGGAACGCCTCGCAGAGCAGCACCTGGGAGACCGACTCGCCGCCCTGGTGGACGGCGAGCTCGGTCATGACACGCGTGAGCGCGTGCTGGCGCACGTGGCGACCTGCCCGAAGTGCAAGGCGGAGGTGGACGCCCAGCGCCGGCTGAAGAACGTCTTCGCGGAGGCCGCCCCGCCACCGCCCTCCGAGAGCTTCCTGGCCCGCCTTCAGGGGCTCCCCGGGGGAGGTGATCTCGACGGTGGTGTTCCACCGGTGGGGGGAGGCTTCGGGGGCGGGCTGCCCACGGGACGGCCCGGCGCCACCGGCGTCTTCGGCATGAGGCGCGGCGAGCGCTTCGACTTCGAATACGTTCCCACCGCCGCGCACGCGTCCGTACTGCCCGCCTCCGCACAGCGCGGGTTCCGCATCCATGACGTGGGCCGCAGCGACGCCGAGCGGGCGGCGGCCTCGCGCGGGCGCCGGTTCGCGTTCGTGGCCGCCGGGGCGGTGTCCCTGGCGGCGATCGCCCTGGGCGGCGTCACCACGGGCACGCCGGGCGACACCGACACCCGGGGCGGCTCGGGAAGCAACGTGACCCCGGCGCGGGCGGGCTCGGGGACGGCGACGACGCCCGAGAACCAGCGGCGCCGTGGCGCCGGCCCGCTGCTCGCCCAGAGCCAGGGCGGCCGGACGCTCGGGGACACGCCGGTGGCCCCGACGGAGGTGTCCGCGCCGCTGCTGCCCGGGGTGGCCGCACAGCCGCTGCACGCACTCACGGCTCCCGTGGTGGCAGGCGCGGCCGCGATGTCGCCGCTGATACGTCCGCTGGCGGCGGCCCCGCCGATCACGCTCACCAGCTGGTCGACGGCACCGGAGGTCATGGCTCCCGGCCTGCTCGCGGCACCCGTCACCGACGGGCCTTCCACTCCCTCCGCGTCCTCCTCCGGCACACCCCGCTGACCGGGCCCTGCGCCGCGGCGCGCGAACCTGGTTGAATCCAGGGTGAACCGCGCCCACGCCACCGAGTCCGGCGCGGAATCGACGAACTGCGGCCACACCAACGACGAGCCGGGCCGCGGCCAGCTGTGGGGAGAGCATGAACGAGGGCACCGCGCCGACGCCGGGCAAGGGGGAGGGCGACTTCGAGCTGAGGCGCCCGGAGGACGTGCCCGAGGAGGCGGCGTCCGACGAGGCGCCGCAGGCGTCGAAGGGTGAGGTGACCGCGTCCGCCGTACAGGCGGACGCGGTGCCGGTCCAGGCGCCCGCCGTCGAGGACGTCAAGCCCCTCCACGATCCCGACCCGTACAGCACCCCGCCCTACGGCGAGCCCGGTCCCTGGGCGCCCGCTCCGCCCGTACAGCATCCGGCGACCACGCCCGCGCACGGCACGGCGATGGTGGCACCGGCGGTGGCGACGCCGCCCGGGACGCCCGCTCCGGCGCCCGCGCCTGCCGCTCCGGCCCCCGCAGCGCCGCAGGCTCCTGCACCGGCGGTACCGGCTGTGCCGGGTCCCGCGCCGGCCGTACCGGCTCCTGCCCCGGCCGTACCGGGCCCTGCCCCGGCCGTACCGGGCCCTGCCCCGGCCGTACCGGGCCCTGCCCCGGCCGTACCGGCTCCTGCCCCGGCCGTACCGGCTCCTGCCCCGGCCGTACCGGCTCCTGCCCCGGCCGTACCGGCTCCTGCCGCGGCCGTACCGGGCCCTGCCGCGGCCGTACCGGGCCCTGCCGCGGCCGTACCGGGCCCTGCCGCGGCCGTACCGGGCCCTGCCCCGGCCGTGCCGGGTCCCGAGTCAGCCGTACCGGCTCCTGCCCCGGCCGTACCGGGCCCTGCCCCGGCCGTACCGGCTCCCGCGCCAGCCGCACCGATCCCCGCGCAAGCCGTACCAACCCCCGCCGCGCCCACCGTCAGTGGCATGCCCGCGCCACCGCCCACCACCGACATCCACCAGTCACCAGCGTCACCAGAAGCCCCCACCTCCCCCAACCCCTGGCACCGCTACGACCCCTGGGCCGCCCCAAACCCCACCCCCGGCGCCGGAACCGCCCCCGCCCCGCTCCAGCAGACCGGCGCCGCGACCCCCACCGAGCAGCAGCGTCGTCAGCGGGCCAAGAAGATCCTGATCGTCGGTACCGTGCTCGTCGCCCTCGTGTCCGGCGGCGTCGGCGGTGTCGTCGGCGCGTATCTGGAGCGCAACGGCGGGGTCGGGCAGGTGGAGTTGCCGCAGGCCGGGCAGGAGGCCGCCGGGCGGGACGCCGGCAGCGTGGCCGGGATCGCCGCGCGGGCCCTGCCCAGCGTGGTCACCCTGCACGTCACCGGCTCCGGCGAGGGAGGCACCGGCACCGGCTTCGTGCTCGACGGCCGGGGCCACATCCTCACCAACAACCACGTCGTGGAGCCCGCCGGCGCGGACGGCGACATAACGGTCACGTTCCACGGCGGCGAGACGGCGAAGGCCGAGGTCATCGGCCGCGACGGTGGCTACGATCTCGCGGTCGTCCGCGTCCGCGGCGTCCGCGGTCTCAAGCCGCTGCCCCTCGGCAACTCCGACAACGTCCAGGTCGGCGACCCGGTCGTCGCCATCGGCGCCCCCTTCGACCTGGCCGGGACGGTCACCTCCGGCATCATCAGCGCCAAGGAACGCCCCATCACGGCGGGCGGCGAGAGCGGCGACGCCAGCGACATCTCCTACGTCGACGCCCTGCAGACCGACGCCCCCATCAACCCGGGCAACTCCGGCGGCCCCCTGCTCGACGCCCGGGCCCGCGTGATCGGCATCAACTCCGCGATCCGTTCCGCCGACGACGGCACCGATCTGGGCGGCGGCCAGTCCGGCTCCATCGGCCTCGGCTTCGCCATCCCGATCAACCAGGGCAAGCGCGTCGCCGAGGAACTGATCAACACCGGCAAGGCGACCCACCCGGTCATCGGCGTCACCCTCGACATGAACTACACCGGCGACGGCGCCCGCGTCGGCACCAAGGGCAGCGACGGCGACGCCCCCGTCACCCCGGGCGGCCCCAGCGACAAGGCCGGGATCGAGCCGGGCGACATCATCACCGAGGTCGACGGCCAGCGGATCCACTCCGGTGAGGAACTGATCGTCAAGATCCGCGCCCACCGCCCCGGCGACCGGCTGGAGCTGACCCTGCAGCGGGACGGCGAGAAGCGGACGATCTCGCTGGTGCTCGGCTCCTCGGACGGCGACTGAGCGAACCCACACAAATCTCACAGACAGGACCGCGAACCCTCTCCCACAAGGCAAACAACCGGAAAAACGCTCACTTACCCGCACGGGGGAGGCACGGAACGGTACCGGTCGGACAGGATCGACGGGTACCGTGGATCCGGCCCGGGACATCGCAAGGAGCTTTCAGGTGTTCAATGACATAGGACCGCTGGAGCTGGTGACGCTCGTCATCCTCGCCGTGCTCGTCTTCGGTCCGGACAAGCTCCCGAAGGTCATCCAGGACGTGATGCGCACGGTCCGGAAGATCCGTGAGTTCTCGGAGAGCGCCAAGCAGGACATCCGGCAGGAGCTCGGCCCGGAGTTCAAGGACTTCGAGTTCGAGGACCTCAACCCCAAGACTTTCATCCGCAAGCAGCTGGACAACGACGACCTGGGGCTGAAGGAGATCCGCAACGGCTTCGACCTGAAGAAGGAGATGGCCGAAGTCACGGACGCGGTCCACTCCCGAGAGGCCGAGACTCCGGCCGCCCCCGCCCCCGCCCCCGCCCCCGCCCCCGCCCCCGCCCCCGCCCCCGCCCCCTCCTCGGCCGGTGCCCGCGTCGACATGACGAAGAAGCCCGACGACCG
Source organism: Streptomyces sp. TRM70350 (assembly GCF_019219825.1). Lineage (GTDB taxonomy): Bacteria > Actinomycetota > Actinomycetes > Streptomycetales > Streptomycetaceae > Streptomyces. The sequence continues at coordinate 52,140 of NZ_JAHUXH010000041.1, forward strand.
CCCGCCCTTCGACGCGGACGCCACCTGACACCGGCGGGACACCGGCGCCACACGGCTTGAACGGGCCGCCCGTGCGACCCACGCGCCGGGCGCATTCCCGGCTGCCCGCAGTGGTGTGGATATGCTGCCGAGTTGTTGTGCGGACCGGACGAGTACGCCCGAAGGGGGGCGGGCCGTCCGTTCCGACGAGAGCGAGGAGGCGTCCGGGCACATGGAGACGACGAGTCGGGCAGTCGCGCAGGCGTCGGCCGCGGAGGGCGGGCAACAGTTCCCCTCCGCCCGGCGTACGGTCGACGGCTACCTGGGTGCGCCCTTCCCGTGGTACGGCCTTGACGAGGCGTTCACGGGCCCGCGCTGGCTGATGCAGGTGGGTATGACGGCCGACGGAGCCGTGGAGCACGGTTCGATCGGCCACGGGGACGAGCCCTCGGTGCGTGCCGAGGGGGTCGCCGAGGAGCGGGAGCGGTTCGCCGTCGTGGTGACCGTCGCCGCGAATCCCGTGCGGCGCAGTGCCGACGGTACGGGTCTGCTGGAGGCGACGTCGGTCTCCTCGGCCGCCTGGCTGGCGGGGGTGGGGCTGCTGTCCTTCACCTGGCCCGGGCAGATGGACCACAGCCTGCGGGACGACTGGCTGGAGCAGCAGACGGAGACGGCGTGGGTCCTCGCGGACGATCTCGCCGGTGCGGACTGGTCGACGCTGTCCCTTCCCGTCGACGGTGTGCCGACGCCCTTCCACTACCGGGAGTCCGAGTTCGGGTGGGTGCTCGCCGGGTCCACGCAGCAGGGGGTTCACCTGGGGGCGTATGGCCGGGGGATGAGCGCGTATGGACTGGGGTTCGCGATGATCAAGGACATCGCCGAGTACGCATGAGGTCAGGGGCGCCGGTGGGTTTCGGCGCCCCTTCGCCGTGGGGCTGCTTGGTTTCCGGCGGCTGCGGGTGGTGTGTGGTTGTTCGCGCAGTTCCCCGCGCCCCTGAAGGGCGCCACCCGCCGCCCGTCAGAACTTGTTGCGCGGCGTGATCCCCAGCGACAGGCCCGCCAGGCCCCGCTGCCGTCCGCCCAGCTTCCCCGCGATCGAGCGGAGCGCCGCGCCCGCCGGGGAGTCCGGGTCGGTCAGGACCACCGGCTTGCCCTCGTCGCCGCCCTCGCGGAGGCGGACGTCGATGGGGATGTTGCCGAGGACGGGGACGTTGGTGCCGGTCGTGCGGGTGAGGCCGTCGGCGACGACCTGGCCGCCGCCCGTGCCGAAGACGTCGACCATCTCGCCGCAGTGCGGGCAGGGCAGGCCGGACATGTTCTCGACCACGCCGACGATCTTCTGGTGGGTCTGTACGGCGATGGAGCCGGCCCGCTCCGCGACCTCGGCCGCCGCCTGCTGCGGGGTCGTCACGACCAGGATCTCGGCGTTCGGGACCAGCTGGGCGACGGAGATGGCGATGTCGCCCGTACCCGGAGGCAAATCGAGCAACAGAACATCCAGGTCGCCCCAGTAGACGTCCGCCAGGAACTGCTGGAGCGCGCGGTGCAGCATCGGGCCGCGCCACACGACGGGGGCGTTGCCCGGCGTGAACATGCCGATGGAGATGACCTTCACGCCGTTCGCGGACGGCGGCATGATCATGTTCTCGACCTGGGTGGGCCGCCCGTCGGCGCCCAGCATGCGCGGCACGGAGTGGCCGTAGATGTCGGCGTCGACGACACCGACCTTCAGCCCGTCGGCCGCCATCGCCGCCGCCAGGTTGACCGTGACCGACGACTTGCCGACGCCGCCCTTGCCGGACGCGACCGCGTACACGCGCGTGAGCGAGCCCGGCTTGGCGAAGGGGACCTCGCGCTCGGCCTGGCCGCCGCGCAGTGCCGTCGCCAGCTCCTTGCGCTGCTCGTCGCTCATCACGTCGAGCGTGACGTCGACGCGGGTGACGCCGTCGACCCGGGAGACCGCCTCGGTCACACGCTGCGTGATCGTCTCGCGCATCGGGCAGCCCGAGACCGTCAGGTACACGGTGACCGCGACCGCACCGTCCGCACCGATCTCCACCGACTTGACCATCCCGAGCTCGGTGATGGGCCGGTTGATCTCGGGGTCGTTCACCGTCGCCAGTGCTTCGCGCACCGCGTCTTCCGTAGCCATAAGGACGATGGTACGGCGCCGCACACATTCGTCGGAAAGCCCG
>NZ_JAHUXH010000042.1 GCF_019219825.1 Streptomyces sp. TRM70350
TAGATCCGCACAATCACTCCGAACGCGCTTCTGAGCGCTACAGCCCCAGGATTACACGAATACGCTCTTCTACGTGCTGCATCTCGCTAGGGGACAACAAGCCACGGCGCCTTCGGAGCCTTGATTTGCCCACCGTCTGAATGTCGGTGCAGTTGACATAGGACTCGGCGTGATTGGTCAGCCCTGAGTCGGGGCCGACAGGAACATGCGTGGAGGACGGACCGGACGTCCCGGTGATCATAGCCACCGTCACCGCTGAGAGTGGCTCAGCAATGCCATTGACGGTAAGTACGACCACCGGATGCGGGCCGGGGCCGCGGGGCGGTGTAGGGAAGGCACAGATCCAGACCTCTCCCCGCATCGCCGTTCCCGGATTCACCATTCCGCCTCGTCTGCGGCTGCAAGCTCCTCAGCGGTTGCAGCCAACGCACCATCAGGCATGGGAGCTGGCTCTCCCCGGTAGAAGTCACGGATCTCCTCAGCGGCAGCGACTTCGGCCGCCTTGCGAGCCAGCAGACGCAGTCCTTCACGGAGGACATCCGAAGTGGAGCCCAGGTTGAGCGCCTGCATCACTTGTTCCATGGCAGCTACTTCATCCGGCCCAAGCCTGACTTGCGCCACGCGGCCAGTGCCGCCGGCCGCATCCTGATAGCGGGGTGCGGCGGACCGCCGTGAGCTGGCAGCCTTCTTGGTGGTCCTGGTGCTCTTCGCCGCCCTTGGCTTCGTCACTCGGTCCGTGGCGGGCTCACTACGCTTCACACGAGTTGCGGTCTGCTGCGCCTTCTTTGCCTTGGTTCCAGTCGCCATCTTTCCTCCTTCCTGAGGCCTTCGTGTATGACATCTGTCGTACAGCCAGTCTCTCTGTTGAAACGAGACCGGTCAAGCCAACTGATCAGCGGCAGTGAGCCTGTCAGGAGCAGGACCATGTCCTAGCTGTCCGACTGTCCCGCTACCCGCTCTAACCCGCGGAAGGGGGGTGGGCAACGGTCGGACAGGCCGCCCCCAGCCATCCGACTCGGACAGGATGTGTCCCACCTGTCCGGCTGTCCGGTTACGCCTCTCACCTGCACAAACAGCCCGGACAGCCCAAAGTGCAGGTGTCCGGGCTGTCCGGTGGCAGACGGCTGCAACACCCCCAGAGTGTTGCAGCCCGTCGGCGAAGCCGACCTCTCAATGGGCGTAGGAGCCGGAGGCGACTTCCGATCTGCTCTTCCACTCCTGCACCCCTCGCGACATACCTCCGACACACTCTGTGTCGCCGCGCGCCCTGCGGCTGGCTCCGCCGCAGGTCAGAGGGGATGCAAGGACGTAATGAGACAATCACTCCGGAGCCGTGTGCGCAGGTTCGAATCCTGCCGGGGGCACTGCAGGTCAGAGGGCTAAAACGGCACCTGACCAGCGCGGATGCCAAAACGAAGTGACTGCAGCCATATGCAGCCGAGGGCCAGCGAAAGCAGCCGTAGGACGCGCGCTGCGGGACATACGCGGGATCGGACATTGAGTCACTTAATGATCAATCCGCCACATAGCAAACGCCCCGAGGGTTCACCCCCGGGGCGTTCGGTGTGATCATCGTCAGTCGTATTCGAGCAACAGATCCTCGATTCGTTTGTTGGCCACCACGTGCCGCCCATGGAGACACTTCGCATACCGAGCGAGTAGCACCTCCACGGTGTTTCCGGCCCGCTCTGCGACCTCCGCCGGATCGACTCCGGCATTCAGCCATGTCGACAGCGCCGAGTGACGCAGGTCGTACGGTCGGTAGCGAGCGGGCTCACAACAAGTTCTGGTGGCAGGCCGAGCTCGCGGGCCTCGGCCCACACCCGCGAGTAGGTCGAGGAGCCGACCAGTCCGCCACGCTCGTTGAAAAAGAGTCTGCCGTCATCTGCCGTGCCGAAGTGTCGATGCTGTCGCGCCAGATGGCCACGAGGATCGGCGGCAGAGGCGTCGGACGGACCTCCTCGGGATCGCGGTTCTTCAGCCCGCGGTCGTCGTGCAGCTCACCTGTCTTGGTCCACTTCTTCCCCGCAGTCGGCCTGGTCCGATGGAGATTCGCCAGCCCCCACCCCTCCTCGGGGAGGTAGCAGTCCTGGATCGCGACCCCGACGGTCTCCGCCGGACGCATCCCGGCGTAGTACATGCCGGCGAACATGCCCACCAGTCGCCTGCCCCTGGCGCAGTGATATCCGCACACGTACGAGACAGCGCCGATCAGGTTGCCGGCCTGCTTCGGGTTGGCCACGACGCGAGGGTCGACAGGGACAATCCTTGACGGCCTCTGCACAGCAACCGAGTTGACGGGATTCTCGTCAAACTCGCCAAGCTCCCTGGCGTAGTTCAGCGCGTTGACGAGGACCTTACGCTTGCGCTTGAAGGTCTCACTCGATGCCGCTTCTCCGTCAAGTCTCAGCTTGAGCGCTTCCAGCACCCCTCGCATAACCGCGGGCTTGGCGAGATCGGCGAGCGGCGGGGAGTTTCTCGCCACCCAGTCGACCACGACTCTGGCCCCTGGCGGGATTTCGCGATCTTCCGGGCCGGGAAGAACGAATAGCCAGTCCCGAAGCGCACGCTGCATTGCCTCATCCGTTGGCCGCCCGGGACGCTTCGGCATGAGCGCCTTTGTGATACCGGTCAGCGCCTCATTGATCTCGTCCCGATAGTTCGGCGCGGCATGCGGCCACTTCACCTGGACGTATTTCAGAGCGAAGGCATACCAGGTGAGGGCGGGTGCCTTTTCCTCCATCGAGGGAGGGAAGCCTGTCTCTGTGTCGAACTGCTCCCCATTCTCCTGAGCCATGAGGAGCTGCGCACGCAGCTTGTCGGCAAGCCCCTTATAAGAGCAGCCCACCAGCGGACCGCGGGACAGGGCTGGCCACATCGCTCACGATTCGGAGCGGCGGCGATCGTCCTCGTCCCACTTCCGGGTGTCGCGCGGCTCCAGGTACGGCTCCTCTTCGGCCGGGTGACCGCCCGCGACAGCACGCCGACGGTTCATCTCCGCGTCGAACTCCTGGCCCAGCAGGATTGCCAGGTTCGTGCTCCACAGCCATACCAGGAAAATGATCACGCCGGCGAGCGTGCCGTAGGTCTTGTTGTAGGAGGCGAAGCTGGCCACGTACCACGCGAACCCGGCGGAGCTGATCATCCCGATCAGCAGCGCCAGGAAGGTACCCGGCGTGATCCAGCGGAAGTCGCGGACCTTCGGGTTCGGCGTCGCCCAGTACAGATCGCGATCGTGATCGTGACCAGAACGACGAGCACCGGCCACTTCGCGATCGACCACACGCCGGCCTTCCGAAGGCAGAGCGAATCGTGCCCCATTTGACTGTTCTGTGTCGATATATGGGGTACCCGCTCATGGTCGCGGATCAGGAGGCGCCGACTCAGTCGGCCGCCTCGGAGCACCGAAGGAGGAGCGGCTCATGAGTGAAGATGCCGGTCGCGTTCAGCAGACGGGGCAGAAGGCGAAGGAGCAGACGTCGGCTGTGGCCGCGCAGACCGGGCAGGCGGCCGGCGAGGTCGCCGGGACTGCTGCCGAGCAGGCAAAGGCGGTCGCGGGCGAAGCACGCGCGCAGGCAGGCGGTGCGATACGCGACCTCAGGGAGCGCGTGGTGGGGGAGAGCCAGGGACAGGTGGAACGGCTGGCCGGGACGGTGCGGCAGTGGGCGGATGATCTCGCGGGGATGGCGGAGAACGCCTCGGGTGATTCGCCCGCCAGGAGTCTGGCGGTCCAGGCAGCCGATCAGGGCCACCGTGCGGCGGACTACCTGGACGAGCACGGCGTGGAGGGCCTGGTAGGCGACCTGCAGAACTTCGCGCGCCGCCGGCCGGGGGCGTTCCTGGGCGGGGCGGTGCTGGCCGGTCTGGTGGTGGGCCGCCTGGCCAAGGCCGGCACCAAGGCCGCGCAGGCCCCGTCGGCTCCGTCTCAGGACGTTCGGCGGCAGGGGCTGGAGCGCGAGGAGAGCAGCACGCTGCCTGCGGGCACGCCAGTGGCGCCGCCCGAGCTGTCCGGTTATCCGGCTCATCCGGGGGTGTGAGATGTCGTCGATCTATCCGCAGTCGCCGGGAGCCGGTGGACGGGGAGAGACGGGTCCAGACCGCTCGGCGGGCGAGTTGCTGTCGGCGGTGACGTCGGATCTGCAGACGCTGTTCCGCCAGGAGGTGGAGCTGGCGAAGTCGGAGATCCGCGAGGAGGGCGCCAAGGCGGGCAAGGCCGCCGGGATGTACGGGGGTGCCGGGTTCGGCGGATACATGGTGGCGCTCTTCTTGTCGCTCGCGGCCGTTTTCGGTCTGGCCAACGTGATGGACGCCGGCTGGGCGGCACTGATCGTCGCCGCCGTGTGGGCGGTGATCGCGGCCGTGCTGTACATGATGGGCCGCTCCCGGATGCGGGAGGTGTCCCCCAAGCTGGAACAGACCGTGCAGACCCTGAAGGAGGACGCGCAATGGGCACGGCACCCGACCAAATAAGGTCCGAGATCGACACCACCCGGGAACGCCTGTCGGAGAACGTCAACCGGCTGGCCGACCGCGCCCGACCCAGGCAGGTGGTGCGCCGCCGCGCCCGGCGGGTGCGAGGCGCGGTGTCGGGGCTTCGTGACCGCGTCATGGGCACCGTCGCCGAATCGGCGGGGACGGCGCGGGACCGTACGGGGCAGGCCACGGAGTCGGTGAAGGAAGGCACCGGCGGGGCCGCGGACACGGTGCGCCAGACGGCCGGGCAGGCCGCCGGTCAGGTCGGTGAGGTGGCCGGACAGGCCCGTGAGGCGGTGAGCCGGGCGCCGGAGCAGGCGGTGCGGCAGACGCAGGGCAACCCGCTGGCGGCCGGGCTGATCGCCTTCGGCGCGGGACTGCTGACCGCCTCTCTCCTGCCGACGTCCCAGGCCGAGGAACAGGCAGCCTCCCGGATCACCGAGCAGGCCGGCGAAACGCTCGAGCCGGTCAAGGAGGCAGCCGTCGAGTCCGCGCAGCAGCTGAAGCAGGACGCCACCGAGGCCGCCCAGCAGGCAGCCCAGGACGTGAAGGACACCGCCGCGGAGGCCGCGAAGACCACCAAGGAGGGGGCCCGCGACCAGGCAGGCCAGGTCTCAGGGCAGGCCCGCGAGTCCGGGCAGCAGGTGGCCGACGAAACCCGCGGGCAGAGCCCCGGCCCTGTCTGACCCTTGCACGTCGCCGGCCCGGCAGAGACTGTCGCCCACAGTGGGTTGGTGCCGCCGCCGTTGGCCTCCCCGCACCCCGGATGCCCGGACAGGGAGAGTGACGGGCCCGCCCGGGTGCCCGGACCAGGTTGTGGCCCGGCTGGGAGGGCACCGCCTGGGAACCCGGGGGGGACAAGGCAGTTGTCCGGCCATCAGCGCCCACCGATCTGCCCAAGAGGTCCTGGCAGGGTGCGAGTGCCGGGCCCGCGTCTTCCGTGCGTAAGGAGCCGTGTCATGAGACTGCGACACAGGCGTAACGACACTCGCCATGACCGGGGTCAGGAAAGCCGCGAGCAGCGGCAGGCCACGGCGTACGGCCGCGACGACAAGCCGGAGAGACTCGGTCCGGATACGGAGGTGGAACAGCAGGCGCCGGACACTCCGACGGACCTGCCCAAACGCTCCTGGGGGGCGGTGCTGAAAGGCACCCTCAAGGAGTTCAAGAAGGACGAGCTGGCCGACCGGGCCGCGGCGCTGACCTACTACGGGATCCTGGCACTGTTCCCGGCCCTGCTGGCACTGATCTCGCTGATCGGGATTGCCGGACGGTCCGCGACACAGCAGGTCCTGGACAACATCCAGAACCTTGCCCCCGGGGCAGCCCGGGACGTCCTCACCAACGCGGTGCGGCAGTTGCAGGGCAACGCTGGGCTCGGGTCGATCATGGCGATCGTGGGTCTGGCGCTCGCGGTGTGGTCGGCGTCCGGCTATGTCGCCGCGTTCATCAGGAGCGCGAACGCGGTCTACGACGTCCCCGAGGGCCGCCCGGTGTGGAAGGTGCTGCCGGTCCGGCTCGGTGTGACGGTGGTGCTGATGATCATGGCTGTGGTCAGCGCGCTGATCGTCGTCCTCACCGGCGGCCTGGCCCGGCAGGTCGGTACTGCCCTGGGCATCGGGGACACGTTCTTGACCGTGTGGTCGATCGCGAAGTGGCCGGTGCTGATCATCCTGGTCACGATCATGATCGCGATCCTGTACTGGGCCACACCCAACGTGAAGGGCCGCGGCCTCAAATGGGTCACGCCGGGCAGTTTCCTTGCGCTGGTCATCTGGATGATCGCCTCGGCCGCGTTTGCGCTGTACGTGGCGAACTTCGCCTCGTACAACAAGACCTACGGCACCCTCGCCGGCGTGATCATCTTCCTGGTGTGGCTGTGGATCACGAACCTGGCGATCCTGCTCGGCCTGGAGTTCGACGCGGAGATGGCCCGCCAGCGCGCCGTCGCAGGCGGTCATCCGGCCGGCGAGGAGCCGTACCTCGAGCCGCGCGACACCCGGAAGTGGGACGAGGAGGACCGCCGCCGTTTCGAATGATGCGACCGCCCCGGTGCCGGGCCCGCTGGTGGGCAACCCGGCTTGCCGGTCGCCCGCGGCTGCCTGAGCGTAGGTGATCGGAGAGTGACGAGGGCCGGGGAGGCCGGATGGTCGGTGTGCTCCAGCGCCTGGCACGGCCCGTCTGGCGGGGAGCCAGGCGGCTGACCACACCGTTGCTGCCGGACGACTTCCTGGCAGTCGTCGATCCGCGTCGTCGCGTCCGCCGTCTCCGCCCGGACCTTCTCCACCCTGCCCGTCGGCCACCTGGCCGACCGGCGCGCGGCCGGGCAGTACCTGCCCGTGGGGGTGACCGTTGGCGGCGTATTGCACTGGCGGACGTAGGCCCACCGGGTCCGGCCCGGGCAGACCCTGCGCCTCGGCCCTGTCCAGGGGGACTTCGTCCTGCCTGATCCGCCGCCGGCGCGCCTGCTTCTCCTGACCGGCGGCATCGGCATCACTCCCGCGGTGGCCATGCTGCGCGCGCTCGCCGGGCGCACGGGCCGCCGCCCGGACACCGTGCTGGTGCACAGCGCGCCGGATGCCCATCGGATGGTCTTCGGCGGTGAGCTGCGTGCGATGGCCACCCGAGAGGGCTGGTTGACGCTGCACGAACAGCACACCCACCGGCACGGGCGGCTGGATCGGGCATGCCTGGACGCGCTGTGCCCCGACTGGGTGGAGCGCAAGACCTGGGCCTGCGGGCCGGAAGGACTGCTGACGTTCGCGGAGCGGACCTGGCGCGACGCGGATGCCCGGCACCGGCTGCACCTGGAGCGGTTCCGGCTGCCGTCACCAGCCGTGCCGGGCAGCGGATCGGGCGGGCACGGCCGGCGGGTGCGCTTCACCCACAGCGGTGTCGAGACGGACGCCGGCCCGGCCACGTCCCTGCTGGATGCGGGCGAGGCGGCGGGTGTCGTCATGCCGAGCGGCTGCCGGATGGGCATCTGCCACAGCTGCGTCAGCCGACTGTCTGCCGGCCGTGTCCGCGACCTGCGGACCGGCGACGTCCACGGCGAGCCGGGCGATCTGATCCAGACCTGCGTGTCGGCCGCCTGCGGCCCCGTGCACATCGACCTGTAGAGCCGACCCGCCGAGCCTTGAGCCTGAAGGAACTGAAAGAAGGAGCGAACCAGTGGCCGCCGCGCTTGCTCTCACGCCGTCCGAAGCCGACGCCTTCGGGCAGGAACTGGACCGCATCCGCGCCGAGGTACTGGCCGAGCGCGGTGCCGAGGACGCCCGCTACATCCGACCCTCATCACCGTGCACCGCGCCCTGGAGGCCGGTGGCCGGGCCGCACTGGCCGTCTCCCTGCTGCCGCCCGCCTGGCCGGCCGGAACGGCGATGCTCACCACCGCCAAGATCCTGGAGAACATGGAACTGGGCCACAACATCCTGCACGGACAATGGGACTGGATGCGCGACCCGGCCATCCACTCCACCACCTGGGAATGGGACTTCCCCACCCCGGCCGCCGCCTGGCAGCACACCCACAACCACCTGCACCACTCCTGGACCAACATGGTGGGCCGCGACCGCGACCTCGGCTACGCGACCATGCGGATGAGCGCAGACCAGCCCTGGCACCCCGTCCATCTCCTCCAGCCCCTCTACGGCGGGCCGCTGCCGGCACCGCTCTTCGAGTGGGCCATCGCGCTGTACGACCTGGAGCCCGAGGCCGTCATCCAAGGCCGCAAGCCGGTGCACGCGTTCCTGGGCGACCTCGCCGGCATGGCCCGCAAGGCGGCACGGCAGTTCACCAAGGACTACGTCCTCTTCCCGCTGCTGGCCGGCCCGTCCGCCCTTCCCTGCCTGCTCGGCAACCTCACCGCCAACGTCACCCGCAACATCTGGGCGCACACCCGTCATCTTCTGCGGCCACTTCCCCGCCGGCGCGGAATCCTTCACCGAGGACGAGATCGAAGGCGAGTCGCGCGGCGACTGGTACGTACGGCAGGCCCTCGGCTCGGCGAACATCGACGGCGGCCCTCTCCTGCACATCCTCACCGGCAACCTCAGCCACCAGATCGAGCACCACCTCTTCCCCGACCTGCCCAGCAACCGCTACGCCCAGATCGCTCCCCGGGTGCGCAAGCTGTGCGAGAAGTACGGCATCCCGTACATCACCGGCCCGCTGCCGCGCCAGTACGCCTCCACCTGGGCCCGCATCTGGCGCATGGCGCTCCCGTAACACCCCCGGTCCATCCGGTTCGCTGACGCACAAAGATGTCCGCGTCACCCGTACGCCACCCACCGAGGTAGTCCGAGCCGCGCATCCCGGTGACCCGGATGCGGCCCGCCCGGTTCAGGGCGTGGGCGTCCCGCCATCCGGGCACGCCTGGCCGTAACCGTAGAGTTTGCCGACGGCGAGTACGCCGCTGGTGCGCTCGGCGGCGCGCAGCAGTGCGGACAGGGGCTGGCGCGGTTGTTAAGGACGGCGACGGCCGTGGCGCTGCGGCGAGGGCGTCGCCGTCGGGGGCGTCGAGGCGCAGGTGGCGGACGCCGGGCAGCGGACCAGCACTCGCAGCGGAGCAGGTCACGACGTGCATGTGCACGTCGAAGCCGCCGAGACCAAGCGCGGTTCAACCCTCGACGGCATCTTCTTCGTCCACGAGCCAGAGCGCACCGCCGGCGGCGCAGGGCGACGACGCAAGCTTGCGTAGGGGAACACACGGGCGAGCGCGTGCCCAACACGTTCGGGCCGCCGCCCACAGCCGGACTACCGGTCACCGATGCCGGTGCCGACGCTCCTGGAGCTTCTTCATCTGCTCCTCGATGAGCTTGCTGCGCCCCTGGGTCTTGTGTCGCGACTTGCTCTTCTGACCACCCTGGCCCTTCTGCCGCAACTTGTCAGCCATGTCCTTGGCCCGCTGCCTCATCCCTTCCGCGCCCATGACCGCACCTCCTGCATAGCCTTTGGTCCTTGTGACCAGGCTGGCATCCGGTCCGGGTCCTCGCATCTGGCAGCGCCGCCGCACCGCGGCAACCTGCCGGGGAAACCACCCGGTCACTTTGTCAGTGAGGCTGCCTTCCGGATGTAGGTTGCGACGGTGTCCGGCTTTCTCGTCAGCTCCGACCGAGGACCGGACGGGCGATGCGTACGCTCGCCGCAACCCTTCGGGGTAGCCCCAAGGAACGTCGGGAGCGGTAATGCCAACGAGGTGTCGACTACCCCTGCGCTTACCGCGCTCTACACCCAGTAAGCGATAAAGGGTGCGCTTGTCACGTTCCGTCCGGCCCGTCACCCGCCGGATCGAGGGCCTGCGCCAACCGCACCAGCCGCGCCTCCCAGCAGATGGCAACAATCGCCTCGGCCAGCTGGTCACGCAGCACCCGGCAGCCATCGGATCCCGCCACCGGAGTCCAGGACCGCCTCTGCGAATCGCTCATGCTCACCTCAACCGGCGCCCGCGCCACACTGAATACCCTCGCCTGCGCCAGAGCGGCGACGACCGCCACCGCCGAACAGACGACCATCCCGTACAACGTGCGATCACCGCTCAAAACAACGGCACTACCGAACGGCATCACACCATCGGCCCAGCTTGCGCCCGTGGAACAGCGCCCAGCCACTGGGGCCATGGCCTGACGGGACGGTGCGGCGGGCTCTGGACGGGCAGTGGCCGCAGGAGCGCAGGAAGCCGCGTCGGCGGGAGTCGCGGGCGGGGCTCCCTACACAGACGCAGATCATCGGCCCCCTCGGCCGGTCCGCGCCCGGATGACCGGCCCCGATCTGCTGATGGAGCGCCTCACACGGCAGGTCCTCGGCGGCGCCGGCGACGAGGTGACCGACGCGCTCGCTGAGCAGACCGAGGACGGAACGAAGGACGTCGTGGCGGAGCTGTTGGCGCAGGCCCGGAACGGAGGGGACGGCGAGTGATCCCGGGCGGTCCGCCCTCGTTCGGCCGACAGCGTGGGCAGCACCTCGCGCGTTGTGCGGGTGTGGACGACGAACGGAGGGTTGTGGACCAGTGGCCGTACGGGGCGGGGCAGCCGCGCCGCGCGCTGAGGTCCCGCATCGAGGTCGCCCTCGCCCGGCGCCTGGGGGTGATGCAAAAGCCGTCGGCGTGGCCCGACCTGGTGAGCGCCGGCGGGACCAGGCGGTGCGATGGCTGGTCCCGGCTCGTAGGCTGCGGCCATGACCGAGATCAAGACCCCGACGCCCCGCGACGCCTTCGAGCTGCTGCTGGCCGGTAACCAGCGCTTCGTCGCCGGCACCCCCGAGCACCCGAACCAGGACGCCACCCGCCGCGCCGAGATCGCACCGGCCCAGCAGCCCTTCGCCGTGCTGTTCGGGTGTTCCGACTCCCGGCTGGCCGCTGAGATCATCTTCGACCGCGGCCTGGGCGACTTGTTCGTGGTGCGCACCGCAGGCCACGTCATGGGTGCGGAAGTGCTGGGCAGCATCGAGTATGGCGTGGACGTGCTGGGCTGCCCGCTGGTGGTGGTGCTCGGTCACGATTCGTGCGGCGCGGTCGGTGCGGCGTGCGCCGCGCTGGAGGAGGGCATGGCGCCGGCCGGGTACGTCCGGGACGTCGTGGAACGGGTGACTCCCAGCGTGCTGGCGGCGCGGGCCGCCGGACGGGTCGAGCCGGAGGAGATCCTCGCCGAGCACATAAGGCACACCGTCGACCTGCTGCTGGACCGCTCCCGGGTGCTCGCCGAGAAGGTCACCGCCGGGCAGGCCGCCGTGGTGGGCCTGTGCTACCGCCTCGCTGACGGCAGTGCGCAGCTCGTCGCGTCCCGCGGCCTTGATGCGGCGGTGCCCACCGCGTCGTGACCGCCCCCGGCGTGACTGGTCAGCGTGAGTTGGCCGCGGTCGGAGGACCCGTATGCGTGGATGAGGAACCCCTCGCGTTCACCGCTTGATCATCCATGGAAGGGGCCCCGATGGCTCACGGAGCCGACCCGCGCCCAGCACCGCCCCCGCGCCGAACTGGCGCGGGCCGCAGCTGCGAGGTGTGCCGGGGATGGGGAACGGTCGTCACCGATGACTGGCGGCACGAGCTGTGCCCGGCCTGCCAGACCGGTGGGCGCTCAGCCGAATCCGGCACGAATTCACCCGGCGGCCGCGTCGCGTGAGCAATGAGGGCACAGCGTCGGTGCTGGTCACCCGGTGAGCCGGGGCCCTGCGGCGCGGCGGAGCCGGTTGGCGATTGCCAGCCCCAGCCCCTCCTCCACCGGCAAGGACGCGACGATGAGGTCGCACCTCTGCTGATCGAGCTCGCGCAGAAAGCCGTACAGGCCGCGCGCATAGGCGGCCGGCGAACCGGGCACCACCACCACGGCGTGCGCCTTCACCGGGGTGTTGGCGAAGGAGGGAGGAAGAAGGACGCCCACCTGATGCCCCAGCTCCTGCGCAAGCTCCGCTTCGCCGATGACCTTCTCGGGCTCGACGAGGACGACCCGCGCACGCGGCGCATAGTGGGACGGATGCTGCCCCGGCACCCGAACGCGGCTCGTCGAGTGGACCGCGAGCGGGCACCCCAGCACCGTTTCGAGGTCCTCGCGTGTCACCCCGCCGGGCCGAAGGATGCTCGGGGCATCGCCCGTGGCGTCGACGATGGTCGACTCGACGCCGACCTCGCAGGGGCCGCCGTCCAGCACGAAGTCGACGGCATCACCGAGCTCCGCACGGACGTGGTGCGCTGTTGTGGGGCTGACCTGGCCGAAGCGATTTGCGGACGGGGCTGTGACACCGCCACCGAAGGCCGCCAGCAGTGCCAGTGCGACGGGGTGGTCGGGCACGCGCACGGCCACCGTCTCCAGGCCACCCGTCGCCTCAAGGGGCACCCGGCGACCACGCCGCAGGACCAGTGTGAGTGGCCCCGGCCAGAAGCGTTCGGCCAACAGGCGCGCCGTCGCGGGCACGTCCTCGACCCAGTCGTCCAGGTGCTCCGCGCCGCCAAGGTGGACGATCAGCGGGTGGGAGGGCGGACGTCCCTTGACCTGGAAGATGCGCGAGACAGCTGCGGGATCCTCGGCGTTCGCGCCCAGACCGTAGACGGTCTCGGTCGGGAGGGCCACCAGCCCTCCGGCGCGCAGCACACCTGCTGCCGTCTCGATATCACTGGTTCCTGCCGTCACCCTCGCAATCCTAGGTGCACGCCAAGGACCGGCGACGGTCATCCCTGATGTCGATTCCGAGAAACCAGGCCATGCGTGCCGGTCCCCTCTCACCGGCCGTCGGCCTCCGGCTTGGCGGGATCGTCGCACGCGGCGGCGACAATCACCAGGATGACCGAGAGCCATACTTGACCATGCGGGGACCATTGGGTGATGGCCTGATACGGGAGAGGCAGCAATCTGGTGAGCAGCGACAGCAAGGGACTGTGGAGGGTCGAGGTGCGGCTCAAGTGGGACCCCAGTCCCTGGAATCAGCCACCTCATCATCTCGACATCATCGCCGCGACCTACTCGGCGGACGCCCCCTACGGGCGGCCGGTGTACGCCGTCCACACCGAGAGCCGCTCACCGGACGGCACCATCAACATGAGTCGGCACAGCGAGACCGGTCAGGGCTTGGGCTTCGTCGAAGTGATGTCCCTGGAGCTCGATCGCCTCGCGTCCTCCTTCGCACGTGTGGTCGTGGGCGTGGCGATCCACCAAAACAGCGGTCCCAAGACCTTCAGTGACATATCGAACGCCGGAGTGCTGGTTGTCGAGGGGTACAAGGAGCTGCTGAAGGACGACTTCGCGCAGGTCGCCGGATCCACCGCCGCGACCGTCGCGGAGTTCACCCGGGATACCTCCGCAGCATGGGAGTTTCACGAGATGGTCCGAGGGTTCGACAGCGACCCCGTCGTCTTCACCGCAGAGATGGGCAACACCCCATGGCCCTGAGCCGCCAGCAACGCAGCGAGGTACGGCCGAACGCAGTGCCGCAGTCATGAAATCCTGGAACCGGAGCAGCTGAAACCCCGAAGTCGCCACTGTCTCGGCCCCAGCACTATTCGTCCAGCTCGGGCGGCTGGTCGTAGGCACGCAAGAGCCCCTCGATGCGCTGGTTGTTGATGGACTGCCGGTCGTAAAGGCACTTCGCGTACCGGCTCTGTTCCCATTCAACTCCGAAGCAGCATAGGTTGTCGGTGGTGGTGGACTTGCCCTGCCTCCGGTGCACGAGCGGGACTTTCGCAACAGGCTCTGGTGGGCCGCGTACCGCCGCCGTCCACCGCACCCGCATCCCTCCCGATCCGCACGAGGACCCCTCCTCAACCCAGAGCCCGGCGATGCTCACAGAAGCACCCCCGGTGGGTGAGAGGTTCCCGATGTCCCACATGGGCCGCAGAACACCGTGACCGGAGATTGGTGTCTTGCGTCGCGTCTCTGTGACTGGACGGAGCGTCAGGTCCGCCCGATGTGACCGACAGCACGCGGAAACGCACACGGTTTGGTGGCACTCATTTTGGACTGGATGCTGCTGACCCGACACTGGCGGCCGTGATCCATCACCTTTCGGGCTACCCCCTCCCTCACCAGGTGACAGGCAGTGCGTCCAAGCCGCCGGTCAGGATGTCCGCCCTCAGGCGCAATTCCTCCACCGGCACGGCCAGGCGCATCTGGGGAAAGCGCAGGACGAGTTGGGAGAAGGCGACCTGGAGTTCCATGCGGGCCAGGGGCGCACCGATGCAGTAGCGGGCACCGTGACCGAAGCTCAGGTGCGGGGGCGTCGTACGGGTGGCGTCGAAGCGGTCCGGGGCCGGGAAGGCGGAGGGGTCGTGGTTGGCGGCGCCGTTGTCCAGCATGACGAGGTCGCCGACCTGGATCGTGACGCCCCCGATCTCGATGTCGGCATGGGCGTAGCGCGGTATGCCTCCGCCGTTCTTCCCGGGCATGCGGAGGATCTCCTCGACCACGCCCGGGATCATGGCGGGGTCTTTCAGTAGGGCCTGCCACTGGTCGTGGTGGGTGAGCAGGAGCAGCGCTCCTAGGCCGATCTGGACGACAGTGGTCTCGTGTCCCGCGAAGAGCAGGGCCATGGACAGCATGGCGATCTCGTCGTCGGGCACGCCCTGGGTTGCGCAGAGGGCGGAGATGACGTCGTCACCGGGGTCGCGGCGCTTGCGGGCCACCAGCTCCTGGCCGTAGGCGAACAGTTCGCCCAGGCCCTGTTCGGAGCGGGAACGGTCGTGTACGTCGGCGGCGGCCTGGGTCCACTCGCGGAAGCGGGTGCGCTCGGCGTAGGGCACGCCCAGCAGTTCGCAGATCACGAGGATCGGCAGCGGCAGGGCGAGGGCCGTGTTGAGGTCGGCCGGCGAGCCGTGCTCTTCCAGTTCGTTCAGCAGGTTTGCGGTCAGAGCCTCCACTCGGCCCCGGAAGGCCCTCATGCGGCCGGGGGTGAAGTGCGGCTGGAGCAGCGATCGCATGCGCCGGTGATCGGCCTTCTCGGTCTCGTGGTTGCCGAGCGGGCCGCCGAACAAGGCCGACTCTCCGGAGCGGGCCGCGCGGGAAGGATCGGGGTGCGACCGGCCGAGCCGGCCGTCGTCGAGAAGGCTGCGCACCTCGGCGTAGCCGGTGACGAGCCAGGCGTCGTCCCCTACACGGGTGCGGATGCGGTGGATGGTGCCCTGCTCCTGAAGAGTTCGCAGCAGCGGTGGTACGGCCAGCGGGTCGGGCTGGTCGAAGGGAAGGCGATGGGTCATTCGTGTGCTCCCTGGGCGGGCGTGGACGAGTGGGTGCCGATGGGATCGTTCATGCCGGGCCTGCCACGGCGGTGCCGAGGATGTGCGTGGCGGCTGGGGAGGGGACACGGGTCGCGGGGAAGGCGAACTTCTCCATGTGCGTGAGGGTGAATCCCGCTGAGGTGATGGCGGTTTGGGTGTCGCGGCCGGTGTGGCAGCCGCCGCACAGCAGGGGCCAGACGGTGGCGTCCACGACGCGCTGGACGCGGCGCATGGCGGGTGAGTCCGCCCGGACGTGCTCGAAGAACCGCAGCTGTCCGCCGGGGCGCAGGACCCGGTGCAGCTCGCTGAGGACGGTCGCCTGGTCGGTCACGGAGCACAGGGTCAGGCAGACCACAGCCGCATCGAAGGAGGCGTCGGCGGCCGGGAGTTGCTCGCCTCGCCCGTCGGTGACCTCGATGTCGATCGGTGCGGTGCGGGCGGTGTGTGCGGCAAGGGTGCGCAGGCGTGGTTCCGGTTCCACCGCGAGGAGGTGTTTCACCTCGGGCGGGTAGTGCGGGAAGTTCAGGCCGTTGCCGGCGCCGATTTCGATCACCTTCCCGGCCAGTCCGGCCAGGAGGCGGGTGCGGTACTCGGTGGCGCCCGCCTTCTCCAGTGCTGGGCCCGCGACCTGCGCGTAGAAGCGGGCGAACAGGGGGCGCCGGGTGTCTGGCTGGGCCATTGCTGGTCACCGTCTTCCTCTGCAGTGATTCAGGGAGGGCTACCATGATTAGCGGAGGTTCTACATAGTGAAGTCACTTCACGATATGCCTGAAGGGCAGTCCCCCGCCAGCTCCTCGCTGGACCGGCTGTTCGAGCTCGCCGAGACACTCGGGTCGATGATGGAGCGCGGCATGGCCGAGCGGGGTATCAGCCGGGCCCGCGCGGGTCTGCTGTGGGCGCTGCTGCACGGCGGGCCGATGACGCAGCGGGCCCTTGCCGCCCGGCTGGGCGTCACGCCGCGCAATGTGACCGGGCTGCTGGACGCCTTGGAAGCGGATGGGCTGGTCGTCCGTGAGGCGCACCCGACGGACCGGCGTGCGCTGCTGGTCTCCCTCACCGATCAGGGGCGGTCACTGACGGCGGCGCTGCGCGCCGGCCGGGACGAGCTGGCCGTCGAGCTGTTCAAGGGCATGCCGGATGAGCAGGTCGCGGCCTTCACGGCCGGGCTGGAGATGGTGATCGAGCGGCTGCGGGCCGCTGCGCCGCCCGGCTGCTGATCAGCGGCCGGGGTGGCGGGGAAGGCTCTGGGTGATCCGCCACAGACGGCGAGGCAGTTCGCCCTCCTCGAACGCGTGGACCTCGTCAAGGGTCCAGCCCGCGGCCAGGGCGTCGACGAGGGCACGGTCGAAGAAGTGCACCGCGAAGCCGCCCTGTTCAAAGATGCTGTCGCCGTGGGCGACGCCCGTGTCGTAGTGGGCGTCGCCGGTGTGGCGGACGGTGTAGACGAAGGTGCCTCCGGGGCGCAGGACGCGGCGGACCTCGCCGACGAGGGCACGGATTTCTTCGGTGGCGGGATCCTTGCCGTCAGTGAGTGGTCCTCTCTGCCGAGGTAGGGCAATGAGCTGAAGCGGCGGGCATGCAAGGCTCTGCAGTATGGGGTGGAGTTTCAAGCTGCACGGGGGAATCGCAGCCGGGCTGAGCGCTTTGCTGCTGATCCTCGCAGCGCTGACGTGGCTGCCAGGGACCTTGCCACTGGTGGACTCGCCATGGCTGACGGCGGCGGTCGTGCTGCTTCTGTTCCCGATCTTCGCAGCTGCCGTGGTGCGCGTACTCCTGACGCGAGCGGACCGCCACTCGGCATGGCTCGCCTTCCGGTGCCTGCCGCGCGCGGTGCAGGGCGCTCTGGGGAGCCTGGTCGTCTCGGGAATCGTGGTGATCCTGGCCAGCATGGCCGGTACGGGGAACCTGCAGTCAGCCGAAATCAGGCACGGCCGGTACTTCGTCCTCGACACGACTCCCTACGAACGCGGGAGGGTCGAGGTCTCGCAGAGCCAATACGTGGCCGTCCTCGAAAGCGATCAGCGCAGCATGCTCGCCATCCCCGGCATCCTCTTCGCCGCAGCCGCGTCTCTCGCCCTTGCAGTGGGAGAGTTGCGCCGGGCGGATGCGAGGCTCCGGATGTGACCGCCGTATGGGAACAAGCCAGGCCGGTCGCGGGCGACCCGGGGCAGAGACCGCCGAGCGGCGGGACGTTGACGTGCCAAGACGGCACGACGCCGGCCGACTTCATACGACAGCCGTCTGCCTTCACGACGAGGTGCGGCGGCGATTTCCTGCCAACGGTCCAGGTCACCATCGGCTCACCCGCGGTCTGCATGCCTGCCTCGATGCGTGCCGCCCGCCCGAGCCGGTTTTCGCCTTCCGGTTGCGCAATTGCCAGCAAGGCAGTCCGGCGCAGAACTCGAGCGTTCACCCACGGGGCCGCAGATGCTGCCCTCCGACCGGCGCCGCTCCCACCGTCAAGGGGAGAGCCACGGCGCGGATCTCGCGGCTCAGGATGGACGGCAGCCCTCCCGTTGTCTTCGGCACGCCTCGGTCACAAGCCGGGGACTGTGCAGCGCTCGGACAGCCTCCCCGGCTATCCACGGGAGGCCGTGAGGCATGCCCGCCAGCCACCTTGCGGCAGAGCGCTCCGGAGCCGTGTGCGCAGGTTCGAATCCTGCCGGGGGCACTCCGCATCAAGCGGCTGACCTGCAGAAATACAGGTCGGGAGTTTTTGCATGCATGCCAAAACGCACACGGTCTGGTGGGTCGTCACCGTTTTGACCCGACGCCAGTGATCCGGGTCGGCAGGCGTCTCCAGCACGCAGGAAACTGCCTGTGGTCCAACTGCCCCGAGTCACCGCGTCCCGGCGATCGGTGAGCTGCCTTCGAAGGAGGCCGAGCGCGTTCAGCAGATGGCCCAAGAGGCTCCAAGTCGAGGAGGTCAACGCCGTCGGCCGCCTCGGCGCATGCCGCGACCTCGGCCAGACCACGGCCGCGGCAGTCGCCTCCATGAATTCCCGTTGCCCGTCCGACAGCAGCCCGGTCAGCGCCTGCGGCAGGGGTATGACGCTTGAGCGCCGACTGCACGGCCGAGAGTCCTTCGCCCTGCTCAGGGTCCGCATTCAGTCACCGTGGTCGTCGGCGCCTGGCTGGACCTCGTTGTCCCGGGTCTGGATTACTGTGGCGGCGCGGTGCAGCTCGGCGAGAACCGTGCGGACGGCATTGCGGGCGATGCGTTCGGGACGGTGCAGCACGTCGATGTGGCGGTGGGTGTGTACGCCACTGAGCGGTCTGAGGACGACCGCGGGATGGGGACGCGCGGTCCAACGCGGCATGAGAGCCAGGCCGCCGCCGGCTGCCACGACCTCGGCGACCACGGAGAATTCGTTGACGCGGTGGACGATGTCGAGCCGGCGGTTCGCGGCAGTGGCGATGGCCTCGATGGTGGCCAGCAGCGGGAACCCGTCGTGCACGGTGATCCAGGGCTGATCAGCCACGTCCTGCGGGGACAGCCGTCGCCGTGCGGCCAACGGGTGGTCAGCGGGTACCGCGACGTCGAGTGGTTCGCGCAGCAGTGTGGTGGCGGTCACGGTGCGCGGCCATGCCGGGGCGTGGTCGAGCCGGTGGGCGAGCACGAGGTCGTAGTCGCGGGTGAGGCGGGGGAAGTGGTTCTGGGCGACATCCTCGTCGGCGAGCGCCAGGCGGGGACGGCCCGGCAAGGCATGGCCGCGCAGCAGAAGAGGGAAGAACGTGGCCGCTGCACTGTGGAAGGCGGCCACCGACACGACGCCGTCGGACTGGTCGACGTAGTCGGTGACGGCGTTGCGTGCTCGTGCCAGAGCGGTTTCCACCTCGATCGCGGCGTCGGCCAGTGCCTGCCCGGCCTCGGTGAGCACCACCCGGCGTCCCGCGCGTTCGGTGAGCGGCACGGGGATCGAGCGTTGCAGCAGCCGCAGTTGCTGCGAGACCGCCGAGGGCGTCACCAGCAGGGCTTCGGCGACCGCGGTGACGCTGCCGAGTTCTCTCAGTTCCCGCAGGATCCGCAGTTGTCGTGCGTCCACCTCAATAGTGTAGGGCTGCTACAGCGTAGTTTCAGAGGTTGGTACTGGGCTTCAGTTTCCTGGTCGGGCAGCGTGTGGCGCATGCGTGATGCCCGCCGTACCGACCTGGTACTTCTCCTTGTTGCGATCGTCTGGGGTTCCAGCTACCTGTCGGCGAAGACGGCCACGGCCGTTCTGCCGGTGCTCGTGGTGCTGTTCGCCCGGTATGCCATCTCGGCGATCGCCTGCCTCGCTCTGGTTGCCTCACGTGGGGCGTCCCGCCGCTGGACCCGCGAGGAGCTCCGCGTGGGGGCGCTGCTGGGCGTCACGCAGGCGGCGGTCCTGGTGCTGGAGACCTATGGGGTGGCTCACACCAGCGCCGCCAACGCGGGCCTGATCATCAGCCTGACCATCGTGCTGACGCCACTGCTGGACCGCACGGGTGGCCGCGGCAGGCTGCCCCTGACGTTCTTCGCGGCTGCCGGTCTGTGCGTCCTGGCCGTGGGGTTCCTTCTGTCCGGCACCGGACTGCACAGCGTGCGGACCGGCGACCTGCTGATGCTCGCGGCCGCAGCGGTGCGAGCCGGACACGTCGCACTCGTCGGACGGCTCTCCGTGGGCCGCACCCTGCGCCCGCTGCACCTGACGGCCGTCCAGACCCTCGTCGGCTCCGTGCTCTTTCTGGCACCCGCCACGGCCCACCTGGGGACTCTGGCGCACAGCACTGCCAGCACTTGGGCCCAGCTCGTCTATCTGGCCCTGTTCTGCGGCCTCTTCGCCTTCCTGTCGCAGACATGGGCGGTGCAGCGGACGTCAGCCAGCCGGGCCAGCCTCCTCCTGGGCACCGAACCGGTCTGGGCGGTCGCGGTGGGAATCGGCCTCGGCGGCGAAAGGCTCACCGTCCTGTCTACCCTCGGTGCGACGCTCATGGTCGCCGGAACCTACTGGGGTCAGGCCATCGAGCGCGCCCACCGCACCGGCCCGGAGCGGGACACCACAGTCCTCCTGACTGCCGGCACACTCCCCCGCGCCCACCGCAGCGGCGCCGCAGCAGAGCCCGTCCATTCACAGCATGGGCCACCGGTCGCGCCTCCGGGGCACGCGCCGACGAGGACGTGACCACGGCCCCCCGCCCGCATGCCAGGCCGCCGTGGCCAGACCCGACCGTGGTAACGTAGCAGCCGTTACGCAACAACTGTTATGCGAAAAAGGGGGGCGGATGCCGAGACAGGTGGACCACGAAGCGCGGCGGGAGGCGATCTCCCAAGCTGTATGGCGGGTCGTCTCGGACAGCGGACTGGAGGGCCTGACCCTGCGCGCGGTCGCCGCCGCGGCGGGCTGCACCACGGGGATGGTCACGCACTACTTCGCCGACAAGAAAGCGCTGCTGGCCCATGCCCGCACCGAGATGCACCGTCGGATGGCGGCGCGCATCGACACCCTTCGCGTCGGCGAGAACGCCCGCGACACGCTGTACGCCGTGGCCGAGCAGGCCCTGCCCCTGGACGCCGAGCGGCATCTGGAGGCCGTCGTCTGGTCCCAGTTCCTCCTCAGCACCCGCAACGACCCCGCACTGCTCGCCGAGCACATCCGCAGTCACGCCTCCTGGATCAGCCGCCTGACCGCTCTGGTGCAGGCCGCCTGCCCGGACCGCCTGGAACCTGCCGACCTCCAAGCCAGGGTGCGCAGCCTCGTCGCCTGTCTGGACGGGCTCGCCCTGAACGCCGTGACCGACCCGGCCGCCTATCCACCCGACCTCCAGCGGCGCGTCCTGGAAACCCAGCTCGACCTGATCCTCGAAGGGAACCAAAGCCTGTGACCTCGCCTGACCCCGTCATCACCGCCGCAGCGGCCGACGACCCGAGGATTCAGCAGCTGATACGCGACCTCGACGCCGACCTCACGGCGCGCTACCCGGACGAGCCCTGCACCGGCGGCGCCCACATCAACCCCGGGATCCGCTTCCTGCTCGCCGAAGTCGACGGCCGGCCGGTCGGCTGCTGCGCCGTGCAGCCCTTCCCGTTCCCGGACACCGCCGCCGAGCTGAAGCGCATGTACGTCACGCCAGAGGTACGCGGGAGGGGAATAGCCGCTCATCTCCTGGCCGTGGCCGAACGCACCGCCACCGCCTTCGGCCACCCCGAGATGCGCCTGGAGACGGCCGTCCACCAGCCCGAGGCCATCGCGCTGTACACCCGCGCCGGCTACACCCTCATCCCCAACTACCCGCCCTACCAGCACAAGACGCTCAGCCGCTGCTACGCCAAGCCGCTGCCGCTGCCCGAAGCGCGCCCCGAGGACCGGTAGGAGATCACGGCCTTCCTCGCGGGCCAGGGGCTCTCGCCCCAGGACGTCCTGGCGCCCGGCACTCGTTACTGGCTCACCAGGGATGCGGCCGGGCCGGCCGCGACCGTGGGCCTGGAGCTACAGGGCCACTGCGTGCTGCTGCGCAGCGTGGCGGTCCGCCCCGATCTTCGGGGGTGTGGAGCCGCGCGGCGGCTGGTGCGGCGCGTTCTCGCGGAAGCGGCCACGCAGGGCGGGCGTACCGCGTATGTGTTCTCCACGGGCGCCGGACCGGTGTGGGAACGGCTGGGCTTCCGGCCGGTGCCGGTCGCCGAGGCCGCCGAGGCCCTGTCCGATGTGCCACAGGTCCGCCAGTACCGGGCGACCGGCACTCTGGCCGACGAAACCGCATGGCGCCATGACCTCATCCATGTCACAACGGGCGACCTGCCGCCCAGGAGTGCTGACCGCTCCGCGGCCGATGCCCCGAACACTGCTGCGGCCACCGGTAGATGAGACAGCCCGCTTCCGGACTGCCGCGCCCTTTCTGGTGGTTGTGGACGAGCATTCTGATCGGCCGCCTCGGCTCCTTCGTCGCCCCTTTCCTGGTCCTGTATCTGACGGCGGAACGCGGCTACTCGGCGAGCTTCGCCGGACTGGTCGCGGCGCTCTTCGCCTCACGCTGAGCCAACCGCAGGCCGTCGGCACCGATCCGCCCCGGGTGGCGGCGCAGGTCGTCTCGGGCATCCGTTTCCTGGCGGCCGGCGCCATCGTCCAGTCCGGTGCGTCGATCCGGCGTCTGACCACCGCGGCGACACCGTGGATCAGCGGTGCCCTCGGGGTCGCCGCGGGAGCCGGCGTCTACCTGGTGCTCGGCGCGTGCCTGGCCACCGTCCTCGCCGCCCTGGTCGGCCTGTCGGCCACACGTCGGCTGAGACGGCGTAGAAGCCCGCGCAGCAGGGACGGAGCGTGTCGGTCCGGTGACCTGGTCACAGCCGGCTGAGGAGCCGTTGTTGTATCGATCAGCGGGCTTGCCTGAACGAACAGAGTTCCTCCTGTTTCCACCCCTGTCCGGCCAGTTCACGTCCTGTCGTAGCCTCTGTGCATGCAGGTCATGGAGGGGGGCGGAGGTCAGCTGGCGGTAGTGCGTCCCCCGTCGGGCGGGTTCCCGCGGCACAGCCACGACGAGTACGTGATCAGCGTCAACCTCTGCGGCTTGGAGCGGGTCCGGCTGGATCGCACCTCGTTCGACGTGGGCCTGGACGAGTTCACCGTTTACAACCCCGGCCAGGTCCAGTCGTGCACCACCCAGGTCCCGCCCGAGATGTCCTTCGCGGCCGTGAGCTGGTACGTCCCGGCAACGGTCGTGGAATCGTTGACCGGCGATGCCGCAGTCGACTTCGAACGGCCCGTCGTCCGTTCTCCCCGCCTACGCGCCGAGTTTCTCGCTGCCGCCGGGGCATTCCGCAAGCTGGCACCGGAGGGACAGCCTTCGCCCGCCGAATCCGCTGCTCTCGTTCAGGAGCGACTGGTGCTCGTGCTGTCGCGGCTGCTCGACCTGGCCGCAGGACGGCGCGCGCGTGCTCCAGAGCCCGCTGACGCCCGGATCGCCGCGGTGCTTGACCGGCTCCGCACCGACCTGTCCGGCGCGCCCCGACTGGCCGAGCTGGCCGACGAGGCAGGCATGTCCCGCGAGCATCTGATCCGGACGTTCACCCGCGCCACCGGCGCCCCGCCCTACGCCTGGCACCTGTCGGCCCGGCTGGCCGAGGCGCGGCGTCGGCTGCGTAGGGGTGAGTCCGTCGCCGAGGTGGCGCACGGGCTCGGCTTCGCCGACCAGGCACATTTCCACCGCCACTTCGCCGCGGCCTACGCCATCACGCCGGGCCGGTACCGTCGGCTGTTCCAGATCAACATCTGACAAGACCGGACGGCCCGACCCCACGCACAGTGGCTGCCATGTTCGAGATCTTCATGGTGGCCATGTGGTTGGGGCTGGTGTTCAACGCGGCACCAGGCGCGGTGTTCAGCGAGTCCCTGCGACGCGGGATACGGGGCGGGTTCCGCCCGGCCTTCGCGGTCCAGGTCGGCTCGCTTGTGGGCGATGCCGTGTGGGCGGTGCTCGGCCTGGCAGGCGTGGGGGCGCTGTTCGCGGTGCCGGCCTTGCGCGTGCCACTCACGGTGACCGGGTGCTTGCTGCTGGCCTGGTTGGGGGCGGCGGGCCTACGCGACGCACTCGCGCGGAAGGTGCCCGATCCGATGGCGGAGCCGTACGACAAACAGGACCGCAAGGCCATGGCTGTGGGAGCGGGCATGTCGCTGGCGAACCCATGGAACGTCGTCTACTGGTCGGGGGCGGCCGGTGGGGTGGGCGCCGTCCTGGGCTCGGGCGGCACGACGGAGCTGTGGGTCTTCTTTGCCGGGTTCATGGCCTCCTCAATGCTGTGGTGCCTGATCTCGGCGGGGGTCATTGTGGTGCTGCGCAGGGCGCTGCCGTCAGTGGCCGTACGTGTGCTCGAAGCCTGCTGCGGTGTCTCGCTCGTGGTCTTCGCGATTCTCCAACTGTGCCGGCTCATGTGACGAGCGGCACGCTGGGAGATTTGTCGGACCGTGCGGCTACGGTCCGTTCCGGTCTGCCCGGGTGTGAGACGCCGCCGATCAACGGGCTGGGTTCAGAAGCCGTTGTCGTGCCGACCATCGGGGCTGCGGACCGAACAGGGCTCCTGATCGGATGCTCTTGGAGTGGCTGCCGCATGAGGTCAGGGCCCCCTTGAGCAACTCGGGTTTACCCCACTGCCCGAGTATCAAGAGGCCCTGGTGTCGCATGCCCAGTCGTGTGCTTGCCTCGCGCGCAGGTTCGGGAACGCGGCCGATCAGCCGGATCGGGTACGAAGGCATCCATCGGACATGACAGATGCGCAGTGGGCGGCCATCCGGCCGTTGCTGCCGGTGCCGGGCTGGGTGCGTGGCCGGGGAGGGCAGCCGGAGGCGTACTGCAACCGGGCGATACTCGCTGCGATCCGCTACCTGGTGGACAGCGGCATCAAGTGGCGTGCGATGCTCGCATGTCGTGGTCGACGCGCTCGGCCTGCTGCGTCCAAGCACGACGAAACCCGTTACGGCCGCGCCCGAACCGGCGTGACCACCCCGCTGCGCGACCAGGGACATCCCTCCGACCGAGCCCTCGGCACCCGCCGCGCCCGCGCCGCAGCCCTGCTCATGCTCACCCTGCCCGGCAGCGCCTACATCCACCAGGGTGAGGAACTCGGCCTGTACGAGGTCGAGGACCTGCCCGAAGAAGTGGTCGGCCCAGCGCACACGGCTGTTTACGATCTGGTCGAGGACGAGGCCGAAGATCCGGTCGTGGGCATCGAGCACACCTTCAGGCGGACGAACAGGCCCTGGCGTATGCGCTGGTCGCGGCGGTTGTGGATGGTCGTGGCCGAGCACGTGGAATCCGCGCTCGCCGGTGGGAGCAGCCGAACCGGAGGGCCTGTAGCAGCACACGTCTCCCCGGTGATCAACGGGACGGACCCCGGGCCGTCGACCCCGGGTCCGTCGCTCAGCAAGCCCTGCAGGATCAGCGAGCCGCCTCCGCGTCCCACTCGTCAACCGGAGCGGAGCGCAGGCCGGCTGGCGGGTCGCTGTAGTCGGTGTTGAACGGCGGCGCCTCGTTGGTCCACTTCATCGTGAACGTCGCGTAGTTCAGCAAGTCGCCCTTCTTTCTGCCGTCGCCGCGGCGGGTGGCCACCGTCTCTTCGCCGAGCGGCATGCCCGTCGACTTGTCGAAGATCAGGCGGCGTTCGACGCCGGGCGCGTACTCGGCGGTGAGGGCGACGGCGTAGCCGGTGCGGCCGGCGTGGTCCTTGACGTCGCCGAGGGAGCGCACGCCGGGCTCGGCGGCGAGGAGGCGGTAGGCCGCGGCGCGCAGGGCCGGGGTGGACGGCAGGGTCGTGGCGAGCTGGACGGCGTCCTCGACGACGATCCGGTCGAGGGTCCATTCGGGGCCGTTGTAGTGCTTGTCGACCAGTTCGAAGAGGCGCTTACGGAGGGCCTTGGCATCGGTGGGCAGCGTGGGTAGGAGACGCAGGGGAACCTCCCCCATCGGCACGCTGTCCGCGATTCCGCCTGGCGCGTCGTGGTCGAATTCGCCCTTGCCGGCGTAGGTGTAGATCTGGTCGGCGTCGTTCCCCAGGTCCCACGACCTGGGGGAACCGTCCGCCTTCCACGCCGCTTCGTCGGCTTTCGTGGACGGACGGGCCCCTGTGTCCAGCGACTGCGACCAGTACTTGTTGCCGGCGGTGGCCGTCCACCACCGCTGCTCGCCGCGGACGTCGATGCTGTAGTTCTTGCCGGGCACCTTGTAGCGGTCTGCGAATTGTTTCTCCAAGTACCAGTACTTGCCGGAGCCGGCCGGTTGCTGCTCGACGTGGGAGGCGGCAGCGAGAAGGACCTGGCTGCCCGAGCCCAACGTCGCGGCGGGCGCGGCTCCCGGCTGCTCCGGTCCTCTGCCGGTGATCACCACAGCCGCGACCGCCGTCGCCGTGGCCAGGGCGAGACTGGACAGGAGAGGGCGGCGCACCCTCCGCGTGCGGGCGGCGGCACGAGCCGTGCGCGTCGCGCGCGGAAGGCTCATGAACGTTGCGAGCTCCTCCTGCCGAACCTGCGAGGGTGCGGGGAGGTCGGGGTCGAGGTGGGCGGGGCGGGCGGCGGCCAGGCGCTGCAGGACGTCGTTCTTCACCGGGCTTCCTCTCCTACGGTGATCCGGGCTCGGGTGGACACGTGCCGCGCGGTTGCGGCCTCCTGCACCGGCGGGGAGGCCGACGCGGCCCGGTTGAGGCGCATACGCGCCCGGTGCAGGCGGACCCGCAGGGTGATGGGCGAGCAGCCGACCACGCGGGCCGCCTCCGCCGGGGCCAGTCCCTGCCACGCGGAGAGGATGAGCAGTTCGCGATCGTCCTCCGGCAGCGTGGCCAGCGCCTTGAGCAGCGCGCTGCGCTCGGACACGTCCTCGGCGACGTCCACCTCGGCCTGGTCCGTCCAGGCGCGCAGCTCGGCGGCGAGCGCCGCGCGCCTGGCCTCCGCCCGGATGCTGTCCCGCAGGATGTTGCGGGCGACCCCGAGCAGCCATGGCAGCGGCTGCTCCGGTATGTCGTCCAGCCTGCGCCAGGCCACGGTGAACGTGTCGCTCACCACCTCGTCGGCGACCTGCCGTCCCGCGCGGCTGACCACGTAGGCCCACACGCGTTGCCGGCAGCCGTCGTACATCGCGGTGAAACGATCCGCGTCGTCGTCGGGCACTGCCGCACCTCCTGTCCCTCCCGGTGTGTTCTGTCATCGAGTAGTGGTGGGGGTCAGGCGATCGTTACAGCAGTACGCCGGGAAAAGGGCCCGAGGAACGAGGCATACGTCACACAGAGCGCGCAACGAACCCGAGCAAACACCCCAACGCGTCGGCCGACGCCTCGGCGTGCTCCTACTGCGAGACGCCGAAGAAACCGTGCGGCTGAACGGGGCCGCGATTGGGCGCCGGACATACCGTCTGCCCTACGAAAAAGGCGGAACGTTCCCTGCACTTCGGAGACCACCGGTGCCGATGCCCTGGACGCTTGCCCCGGAGCGTTGATCACTCCCAAGGCCGGGCATAGGTTTCAGTGCGTGACGAACGTTCGAATCGGTGTGATGTACGACCGCGACTGGGCCCCGGAGGGGTTGCCCGGGTTCGCGCGGGATGTCGAGGCGCTCGGAGTAGACGACCTGTGGGTGGTCGAGGACCTCGGATGGAACGGGGGGATCTCGGCCGCCTCCCTTGCGCTGGGAGCGACGGAGCGACTGCGGGTGGGCATCGGGATCATGCCCGCGCCGTTGCGCAGTCCGGCGTTGCTGGCCATGGAGTTGGCGACGCTGGCGCGGGTGTTCCCGGGGCGGCTTGTTGCCGGGATCGGGCACGGGGTGCCGGAGTGGATGGCCTCGGTCGGCGTCGCGGCGCGGTCGCCGCTCGCCCTGCTGGAGGAGACGATCAGCTCCGTGCGCGCGCTGCTGCGCGGGGAGCGCGTCGAGCTGGAAGGGCGGGAGGTGCGACTGGCCGACATCCAGTTGGTGCATCCGCCTGCCGAGCCGCCCCCCGTGGTCGCGGGCGTGGTGCGGCCCCGCTCGCTGGAGCTGTCCGGGCGAGTCGCGGACGGCACGCTGATCGCCGAGGGCCACGGCCCGCATGATGTGGAGAGCGCACGGGCGTTGGTCGACAAGGGCGGAGCCTCTGCTGACCACGCTCTGACGGTGCTCGCCTTCTGCTCCGTGGGCGACGATGCCGAACAGGTGGCGCGGGCGCTGCGGCCCTGTGTAGAGGGCCACGGCGCCTGGCTCGGCCGTTCGCCGGAGCAGGTATTCACGGTCTCGGGCACGGCTGAAGAAGCTGCCCAACGGGTCCGCGAACTGGAAGTGGCCGGAGCGGGCACGGTGGTGTTGCGGATGGTCGGCCCTGAACCGGTGCGGCAGCTCGGGAAGGTTCTGAAAGCCCTCGGGCGCCAAGCTCGGAACTGACTCGGGGCACCGCCCGGCGTAGTACCTCCCGAGGCGGCCAGTCGGCTACCACCCGCATTTTGGGGTTTGCCGGGTGTCCGGCCGGATCGTAGCCCGGCCGTGCTCATCAGGTGAACGCACAGCGGCACGTTCCGGCCGCGTACTGCCTGTGCGGGCGGGCATCACTCCTCTGAAGCAGGGACACATCGTGCCGGGCTGCTCTGCCTCCCGTTCGCCAGCTGAAAGAGATTTTGAAGAAGGAGCAGCACTCTGACTCCTCTGTGACGTCTGTTGTGTGAAGACATCGTCAGAGACCTCGGAGTCAGAATGAGGCACAAGAGGATGCGCCCGCATCCGCCGCCCACCAGGGTCATGGCACCCACTGCGGTCGGTGCTTCCACCATCGTGATGGGCGGCATGGTGACTATCACGCAGCCGGACCAGGGGATCACAGGGGCGACGGAGCGGACTGTCACCGTTAGCCTGCGCGTTTCACTTGCTGCGGTGTCCGGATCTTGATCGGGAAAGCGAAAGTGCCTTCTGAGCTTGGGAAGATGAGGCTTGTCTAGGGCTTCAATCACCACAGCAGGAAGGCACTTTCTGCGTGCCCACTACCGGGTCGCGTCCCAAGCTCGTCGTGTCGGCCGACGGCTACGGGGTGGTGAGCCACGCCGGATCTCGACTGCTGGCCGATCTCGCCGATGTCACGGGCCTGACCAGCGCCTTCGCTGACGCGCTGCGTCAACTGCGACCGCGTGGTACCGGGCACGACCCCGGCATGACCGCGAGATCGACCACGATCCGGCCCGGCGGCAAGGCGATAGCGGACCTGGCCGTGCTGCGTGACCAGACGGAGGTATGCGGCCCCGTCGCCTCCACTGCGACCACCTGGCGCCTGCTGGCCGACATCGACTCGACGGCGCGCGCTCGCCTGAGCTCGGCCAGGGCCGCCGCCCGGGAGGTCACGTGGCTGCAGGCTGCCGAGACCGGGACAGGGATACCGGCAGCCCGCGCTGGGGGAGGCGACCTGCCGGGCCTGGTCCTGGACCTCGACGCCACGCTGATCACCTGCCACTCGGAGAAGGAGCAGGCAGCCGCCACCTGCAAGCGCGGATTCGGCTACCACCCGCTGCTGTGCTTCCTGGACAACACCGGCGAAGCCCTGGCCGGACTGCTCAGGCCCGGCAACGCCGGCGCCAGCACCGCCGCCGACCACATCACCGTCCTCGACCAGGCGCTTGCCCAGATCCCCGACGCCCACCGCCACGGCACCGGCATCCTCATCCGCACCGACAGCGCCGGGGGCACGAAGACATTCCTGCACCACATACGTGCCCTGCGTGACCAGGGCATCCTCGCCTCATTCTCCGTCGGACACCCCGTCACCGAACCAGTTCGCCGGGCAATCCGAGCCCTGCCCGGCTATCTCTGGCATCCCGCGCTGGAGCAGGACGGCTCCTTGCGCGAGGGGGCCGAGGCCGCCGAGTTGACCGGCGCGGTCGACCTTGACGGCTGCCCCGACGGCACCCGCATCCTGGTGCGGCGTGAGCGTCCCCGTCCCGGCGCCCAGCTCTCCCTGTTCGACCTCGACGAAGGCATGCGCCACCAGGTCTTCCTCACCGACACCCCCGACGGCGAAGGCTCGCTGCAGCACCTGGAAGTACGCCACCGCGCCCACGCCCGCGTCGAGGACCGCATCCGCTGCGGGAAGACCACCGGCTTCGGTCGCTTCCCCTCCCGCCACTTCTCGATCAACGCTGCCTGGCTCGAACTGGCTCTGACCGGCGTCGACCTGCTCGCCTGGACTCAAAAACTGCTGCCGGAAGGCGAGTTGGCCACTTCTGAGCCGAAGAAGCTCCGCTACCGGCTGCTGCACGCAGCCGCCCGCATCACCCGCGGAGGCCGCCGCCTCCACCTGCGGATCGCCGCGACCTGGCCCTGGCGACACGAGCTGACCAGCGCATTCACCCGCCTCGCGGCCCTGCCCCGACCAGCTACCTGAACCGCGACAGACCCTGCCCGCCCACGACCCGAGGAATCCTGGAGCACCCGACCCGAGCGTCGGGCCACAGCCCTGCCCGCACGGCAGCCGGCAACCGAGATCACAGATCCACCAGCTCAGCCGCCCGAATCGAAACAGGGAGGTTAGGGACGGTTCGGGCCGGCACGCTGCCATGACGTGCGGACCGTGCCGTGGATCACGGCGATGGGCTTGTCGCCGACCGGGTCCCTTGTCGGCAGCCGCAGAGCTGTGCCGACCTTGCGCACGTCATCGCTGCCGATGCCGACCCGGGCCGGAAAGCGGCGGGACGGTCAACGCTTATCCCACGTGAAAGCCCGAGGTCAGTTGTAGACGTTGAATTCTGCGACTGACCACCAGTTGCTCGCGACATTGCCGGTATTGACGACCTTGATGTAGCGGGCGGTCTGGGTCGGGAAGGAGACCAGTTGGACTCGTTGGCCGTCTGTTACGGAAGAAACCTTGGTCCAGTCGGTTCCATCCGCAGATACGTGTACGTCGGCGCTTCGCGCATAGTCGCCGGTACTGCCGCCGACATCCAACACAATCTTTTTGAACGTCTGCGTCTGCCCCATGTCTACTTGAATCCAAAGACCGTCATACAGCCCTGTCCCAGAGCTGTACCGATTGCCGGAATCACCGTCCAGCATGTTTCCGGGTGCATCCCACTGGCTTGCGTCCGAAGCCGTTGCGGTCCAGCCGGTCCGCGGCAGCGCAGGGCCCAGATCCATGACGTCGAACGAGGATCCACCTGCGTCGACACCGCTGGTTCCCTTCACGGAAACCGTGACCTTCCCCGCTGGAATCCCCTTCGGAACGTAAGCGCTGATGCTTGTGTCCGACCAGCTGTCTATTTCGGCATTGGCCGATCCGAAATACACCGTACCCAGCCCCTGTGCGTCACCGAAACCAGAACCGCGAATCGTGAACTTGGAGCGCGGTATGCCTTGCTTCGGTGTCAAACCACTGAAGACCGGCGTCGGGAAGCTCGACAGCTTCTTGGTGGTGAACATCGCCGAGGTCCCGCTTGGCAGCGTATAGGTGTACGAGCCGTCGCTGGACATCTTAAAACTCTTGCTGTCGGTGGTCCCGTTGAATACTGCGGTGACCTGCTCCCCTTCCTTGCTGGTCCAGGTCTTCATCTGAAAGCCGCTTGGTACCGCTGTCGGAGCTGTGATCGAGCCGGTTCCACGCGCAGACCCGTACACCTCGATGTCGCCGATGGCCCACCAGAAACCGGATGCCGCAGTACTGACGATGCGAATGTACTGTGCCGTTCGGGTCGGCAACGTGACGGCTATCTTGCCAATGCCTCCGCTGCCGCTCGCAATCGCGCTGCCCCAATCGACTCCGTCGTTCGAAACGTAGATCTGATACTTGGTGACGTAGTCGAACGAATTGTTCACGCCGGTGTCGAAGACGATTTTATTGAAGCTCGTGGGGCTCCCCAGGTCGATCTGGAACCAGTCGCCGCTCGTCGTCCCGTGCCCGAGACTCCACCTGGTGTTGATGTCGCCGTCGATCGCGTTCGCGGCCACACCCCAGTCCGGCTGCGCGGAAGCCGTGGCGGTCCATTTGCTACGGCTCAGCGCCCTTCCTGTCGTCCGGACGGAAGCTCCGATCGGCAGGGAGTATGTGACCAGCTTGTTTCCGGTACGGATGGAGTTCTGGTAGGGCAGCAGTGCCGGGTCGTACGTGACGGTGACCGGGCCGGATGCCGACTTGAACGTGAAGTCGTGTGTCGGGTCCGAGACCTTGGTCGCTGCGGGGGTACGGCCGCTCTGCGCAGGCCCCGAGTACGTGAAGGTGACGGCGTCGCCGGCGTTCAGGGTGTAGTCGAACGAGTGTGTCCCGTCCGCGACGCTGAAGGTCTTCGCCGCGCTTCCCGAGTTGTGCGCGATCAGGACCTTCGATCCGTCCGGGTTCTGGAACGCTACGTTCTCTATGCTGCCTTCCCCGAAGGTGTTCGAGTAGATCCGGCGTGCTCCGGGCCTGACGAACCTGCTGGCGTGAGCGAGGGCGTGGTAGTCCACGTTGTAGGTCACCCGCCCGTCGGCCGGGTCGATCGTGAGCAAGCCCCGCAGCATGGGTATTCCGGCCGTGTCGCTGTTGAGCGGGCCCCGATCCGGGTCGAGTGCGATGTTCCACAGCATCACCCCGTTCGCCCAATTGCGCGTGCCGTTGATGATCCACGTACCCAGTGCTTCACTGAACGCCGTCTGGTCGCTGTCCTGCCAAACGCCTCCGGTGGCTTCCGTGATGAACGTTTCCTTGCTCGGGTAGTCGTTGTGGACCAGCGTCTGGTAGTTCGGGTTTCCGCTGTAGATGTGCCACCCGGTTCCCGCGGTGTACTTGGAGGCCGCGGGGTCGCTGAAAATCGTCTCCGGATACGAGGGCACGTCCCAGTTGTGGTCCCAAGCCAGGATCTTCGTGGAGATTCCGTTGGCTTCGAACGCCTTGCCGATCTCCTGAATCAACTCGGCTTCCTGGTACGCGGACAGGAACATTCCGGGCCAGGTGGGCGTACCCATGGGTTCGTTCTGCGGGGAAATGTAGGAGATGGGCACGCCGGCTTCGCCGTAGGCTTGTATGAACTTGACGAAGTAGTTGGCCAGCGCGGAGGTGTACTCGCTCTTGAGGGTTCCTCCGATCATGGAGTCGGAGGTCTTCATCCAGCCTGGTGGGCTCCACGGGTTGGCCATGATCTTGATGGACGGGTTGAGCGAGAGGGCCTGCCGCAAGGCCGGAATGATGTACGGCACGTCATGCTGGATCGAGAAGTTGGACAGCGTCGGGTCCGTTTGGCCCGCGGGCATGTCGTTGTAGGAGTAGTTCCCGGACGCGTTGAAATCCGTGGCGCCCATCGGAGAGCGGAGCAGGCTGAGGCCGATTCCCTTCGAGGGATCGAACAGCTTCTTCATCAGCTTGGTCCGCTCGGCAGGGGACAGCTTGTCGATGAGCCAGGCGGAGGAGTCGGTCATGGCCGCGCCGAAGCCTTCGACCTTCTGGTACTTGACGCTGTCGTCGACCTTGATCGTCAGCGGGTTGGCCGTTCTCCTCGCCTTGAACAGCACATCGTCCTGGCCGGCGACCCACTTGTCGGCCGATACGTCCGTCAGCCACACACGGACGGAATTGTCACGTGAGGCTTGCTTCAGCTGCGGGGCGGCGATGGCGTTACCGGAAACCTGGCTCCACGCGGCGGCGACACCGACTGCGGTGGCCAGGAACTGGCGTGGTCCGAGACCGTATGACCTCATGGAAGATCCTCCTTCGGACCTGCTTGTTCAGTACTTGGGAGAGCGGGTGGGACACATGGCCGAGGTGGGGGATCGACCGGTTGGAGTCGGTTCTACGGCGACGCCGGCGCCGACTCTGCGGCGCCGGTACTCGGCTCCTTGATCACGAGCGGGCGCAGTTCCCAGGCGTCGGCCGCGTAGCCGAGGCGCGTCCCCGGTGCGCTGCGGGCCTGCAGTCGCCACGGGCTCTGCCCCGTCGGGTAGCAGCGCAGGGTGAGGACCTGGCCGGTGGTGGTCAGGAAGATTTCGGCGATGGAGTGGTCGACGACCACGCGCAGGTCGACGGGCCGGTCGGCTGGGCAGGGCATCCGGTAGGAGCCGCCGCGGGCCCGGCTGTCCAGTGAGGCGTGGTCGCGGTCGACGACCAGTTCACCCGCGTCGGCATCGAGGCGGATGTCGAGGTACTCCGAGCCGTCCGGGGTGGTGAGCAGCCGCAGACCGGCGTTTCCGGTCGGCTCCAGACGGGCCGTCAGGTCGAAGGCGCGGCCCACGGTGCCGAGGTCCACCGGCTGCAGGCCGTGCGTCTCGCCCTCGGCGTGGATGATGTGTTTGCCGCGCAGGGCGAGCAGTTCGGTGGCGGGCTGCTGGCGCAGCGTGCCGTCGTCGACATGGATCTCGCGGGGCAGGGTGAGGACGCCGGCCCATCCGTCCGCGACGGCCCAGGCTTCGTCGCGGGCTTCCCATGACCAGCCCCACAGCAGCCACCGGTTGCCCGGTGCGCGCAGCAGGGCGGGTGCGTAGCAGTCGGGGCCGTGGTCGGCGGGTACCGCTGGGCCGGCCTTGAAGTGGCCGTCGTGCTCTTCGCCGATCAGGGCTGCGACGCTCTGCGGACCGGTGGGCTTGTTCCATGCGCTGAGGATGAGGGCGCCGCGTCCGTCGGCTGCCGGGAGGTACTGGGGGCATTCCCAGCCCTCGCCGGTGAGCAGGCCGGTGCCGCTGATCGGCTCCTTCTCGCGGGCCGCGAAGGGCCCCCGGTAGGTCCAGCTCTCCAGGTCGGGCGAGTCGTAGAGAAGGGCGGCTGCGCGGCCGTCCGCGAGGGCGGCGCCGACCAGCATCCGCCAGCCGTCGCCGTCCTGCCAGACGTACGGGTCGCGGTACATGGTGCAGCCCTCGGGCAGCTCGGGGATGAGCAGTTCGCCCCGCGGTCGGAAGCTGCTGCCGCCGTCGAGGGAGACGGCGCAGGTGACCGGCTGGTGCTGGAACGAGCGATCCTCGCGGTGCGCGGAGTAGAAGGCGACGAGACGGTCCCCGTCGGAGACGGCGTTGCCGGAGAAGCAGCCGTCGACGTCCACGCCACCCGGGGTCGGGGACAGGGCGATCGGCAGCGGCTCCCAGGTCAGCAGGTCGGGGCTGCGGAAGTGGCCCCAGTGCAGGTTCGCGTGGGTCGCTCCGTACGGGTTGTACTGGTAGCACGCGTGGTAGTGGCCGTCGTGGAAGACCAGCCCGTTCGGGTCGTTGATCCAGTTGCGGGGCGGGCGCAGGTGCGCGACGGGGAAGTGTGGATCGCGGGGTGTGGTGGACACACGCGTGCCTTTCGGTATGACAGGGGACCGCCCCGCCGACCCTCTGATTGGCGGGGCGGCGGGCCGACGGGGCGGTGGTTCATGTGTGCGGCCTTCAGGTCCGGATGCGGAGTTCCACGCTCAGCTGCTGCTCCCGCCGTGAGCTGGGGCCGACGCGGAGTGCGAACTCGCCTGGTTCGACCACTCGGCGGTTGTCGGCCGTGACGAGTGAGCACTGCGAGGCAGGGATACTGAGGCGGACGTCCAGGCTTTCGCCGGGAGCGATCTCGACCTGGGTGAAACCCTTCAACTCCTGCTCGGCCCAGGTGACGCTGGTGGTCAGGTCGCTGATGTATGCCTGGACCGTTTCCAGGGCCGGACGGGCGCCGCTGTTGGTGAGTCGGACCGTGGCGTTGATGATGCCGTCCGCCGTGACGTCCGGGTTGTGCACGACCAGGTCGGTGTAGGTGACGGTGGTGTAGGTGAGGCCCTCGCCGAAAGCGAACAGGGGGTCCTGGGTGAGATCCGCGTAGCGGCTCCCGTGCTGGCCTCGCACCTGGTTGTAGAAGACCGGTTGCTGTCCGACGTGCCGTGCGAAGGAGACCGGGAGCCGGCCGCTGGGTTCGATGAGCCCGAGGAGGAGTTCGGCGACGGCGCGGCCACCGCGCATGCCCGGATTGAACGCCTCGATGAGTGCTGCGGCGTTCAGTGCCGAGTCCGGGAGGGTGCTCGGCTTGGACTGGGCGAGTACGACGATCATGGGTGTGCCGGTGGCGGCGACCGCGTCCAGCAACGCGATCTGGCCCCCTTGGAGGTCGAGCGTCGCCGTCGAGCGCACCTCACCCGTGAGCGCGATGGTGTCACCGACGACCACGACGGCGTAGTCGGCGGCCTCTGCGGCAGCGGTGGCCTCCCGAAGTTGTGCCTGGTCGACCGGGGCGGGGGTGAAAACGGCCGGCTGCGGCTGGCCGTCCGGCCCGAGGGACCACTCGGAGCTGGAGGCGGGGCTTTCGATGTCCGCGCCGCGGGCATACGTGATGGTCCAGTCGGCGGGTGCGACGGCGCGAAGGCCGTCGAGTACCGTCTCCACCGACTCCCGTGGGTGTCCTTCGGGCATCCAGGGGACCTGTCCGGTGGCGC
Source organism: Streptomyces sp. TRM70350 (assembly GCF_019219825.1). Taxonomy (GTDB): domain Bacteria; phylum Actinomycetota; class Actinomycetes; order Streptomycetales; family Streptomycetaceae; genus Streptomyces. The sequence continues at coordinate 35,964 of NZ_JAHUXH010000042.1, forward strand.
CCGCCCAGTCGCCGAGCATGGCTTCCGTGCTGTCGGCGTTGGGGCCGATGACCGCGATCGTCCGCGGCGTGCCCTGGCTCGCGGCGCGGCCGGTTCCGTCCGAGGTCAGCCCGCCTTCGAGGGGCAGGATCCCCTCGTTGCGCAGCAGCACCAGGGAGCGTCGGGCGGTCTCGAGGTTGAGGTCGGCGTGGGCGCGGCAGCCGATCACCTGTGCCTGCCGCTCGGGGTCGGGGGTGCGGGGGTCCTCGAAGAGCCCGAGTTCGAACTTCAGCCGCAGGACCCGCCGTACCGCGTCATCGATCTGTTTCTCTTCGACCAAACCGCGGGCGACCGCCTCCTGTGCGCCCTCGAAGAACTGCGGCGTGGCCATGATGAGGTCGTTGCCCGCGTTGACGGCGACCGCCGCGGCCTCGGCGTAGTCGGCGCAGGTCCGCTGGTCGTAGACCATCCGGCCGACGTTGTCCCAGTCGGTCACCAGCGTGCCGGTGAAGCCCCACTCGCCCTTGAGCACGTCGTTGATCAGCCACTCATTGGCGGTGATGGGCACGCCGTCGATCGACTGGTAGCCGAGCATGAAGGCGCGGCAGCCGGCACGGACCGCCTGCTCGAACGGGGGCAGGAACCATGAACGCAGCTTGCGCGGGCTGAGCTCGGCTTCGCTCGCGTCGCGCCCGCCCAGGGTTTCGGAGTAGCCCGCGAAGTGCTTGGCGTACGCCAGCACGGCGGTCGGGTCGCCGAGGCCCTCACCCTGATAGCCGCGCACCATCGCCGCCCCGAGTTCACCGATCAGGAACGGGTCCTCGCCGAACGTCTCGTTGATCCGGCCCCAGCGCAGGTCCCGGGTGATGCACAGCACCGGGGAGAACGTCCCGTGGATTCCGGTCGCCGCGATTTCGGTCGCGGCCGCACGGGCCACCCGGTGGAGCAGGGCGGGATCCCAGGTGCAGGCCATGGCCAGCTGGGTCGGGAAGATGGTCGCGCCCGGCCAGAACGAGTGGCCGTGGATGCCGTCGTCGGCCGTCAGCAGTGGAATGCCGAGGCGTGTCCGCCGGGCCAGTTCCATGGCCTGCGGCATCAGGTCGGGAGACACATGCAGAACCGATCCGGCCAGCTTGGCCGACACGATGTCGGCCAGGTCCCCGTGTTGTGCGTCGAGCATCAGCAACTGCCCGACCTTCTCCGGCAGGGTCATCCGGGACAGCAAGTCGTCGATTCTCGCTTCCACGGACGCTTCCGGATCCAGGTACGCCGCAGAGCGGACCGGCTGTCCCACTTTGGTCTCCAAGTGATGAGTCGTACGGAGTCAGAGAGTTGATCGGCGATGGCGAGCGCTTCGTCGCAAAGGCGCTGCCGCCTGCCGTGGCGGGGCTCGCGCACCGGCTGCCCGCCGCGCAGGGCGGTGAGGTAGGGGCCGGGCTGTCACTTCAGGCCGGTGGTGGCAATTCCGGCCACGAACTGGCGCTGGAAGAGGAGGAAGACCACCATCACCGGCAGCAGGACGACCACGGCACCGGCGAGCAGGATGCCGAAGCGGGTGAAGGACTGTCCGCTGCTGGCCAGGGCGAGGCCGACGGGGAGGGTGTACTGGCTCTCGTTCTGGGCCACGACCAAGGGCCACAGGAAGTTGTTCCAGGAGCCGAGGAAGGTGATGATCCCCAGCGTGGCGAGGGCCGGTTTGGTCAGCGGCAGGATGATCCTCGCGAAGATGGCCAGTTCGCGGCAGCCGTCGACGCGGGCGGCGTCGATCAGCTCGTCGGGCAGGGTGGAGATGAACTGCCGCATCAGGAACACCCCGAAGGGGCCCGCCAGGAACGGCAGGATCAGCCCGAGCAGGGAGCCGGTCAGCTGCATGTTGGCCACCAGCACGTACAGCGGCACGAAGGTGACCAGGCCGGGGATCATGAGCGTCCCCATGACCAGCAGGAAAACGGCGCGCTGGCCGCGGAACTCCAGCTTGGCCAGGGCGTATCCGAGCATCGAGCAGAAGATGAGGTTCCCGGCGGTGACGGCGAGGGCCACGATCACGGAGTTGGCGAACATGCTCGTGAAGTCGAGCGTGCTGAACAGCTCACCGTAGTTGGCGGTCGTGGGCGCCGTGGGTACCAAGACGGGTGGGACTCGGCGGATGTCGGCCTCGGGCTTGAAGGAGCCGGAGAGCATCCACAGGAACGGCGCGATCATCAGCAGCAGGGCGCCGGCGAGAGGTATGTACAGCCAGGGTTGGCCCCAGTTCTGGCGGATGCGGCGGCGCCTGAGGGTGCGGTCGGTGCCCGGGTGTGCCGCCGGGAGAGGGGAGAGGGTGCTCATGGGTCGTCAGTCCTTGTCTCGCAGCACTCGGAACTGCAGCACGGTCAGCGCGACGATGAGGACGAAGATGACGTAGCTGGCGGCCGACGCCATGTCGTAGTTGCCGTTGCCGAACTGGTTGTAGGCGTACAACGTGGCCGACAGGGTGGAATCCAGCGGCCCACCGCCCGTCATCACGAACGGCTCGTCGAAGAACTGCAGATAGCCGATGCCCGTGGTCACGGCGGTCAGCAGCAGGGCCGGACGCAGGAGCGGGAAGGTGACCCGCCAGAACCGCTGCCAGGGCCCGGCACCGTCGAGTTCGGCCGCCTCCATCAGGGACTGGGGCACGGACTGCAGACCCGCCAGCATGATGATCATGACGGTGCCGAGGTTGCGCCACACCGCCATCACGATCATGACGGGCAGAGCGAAGCGGGTGTCCGCCAGCCAGGCCGGGCCGTCGATCCCGAACCAGCCCAGGACGAGGTTCACCAGTCCCGCGCGAGGTTCGAGGAGCGTCTTCCACACCACGGCGACGGCCACGATGCTGGTGATCACCGGCAGGTAGAAGCCGACCCGGAAGACGGCACGGAAGCGGCGGATGCCACGGTCGAGGGCGACCGCCGCGGCGAGCCCGGCGGCCAGCGTCAGGGGCAGGGCCACCAGGACGAACACGCCCGTGTTGCGCAGGGCCGTAAAGAACTGATCGTCCTGGAAGAGCCGCACGTAGGTGTCGAGGCCCGTGAACGACACGTTCAGCGGGGTGCGCAGGTCGGCGCTCTTGGTGTCGGTCAGGCTCATCAGCAGCGACCACACCACCGGCAGCAGCATGAAGGCCGCGAACAGCGCGAGGAACGGGGCGGCGAGGATCCAGGCGGCCCGGGCCTGCCTGCCGCGCGCCGGGCTCCGGAGCCCGGAGTGCCGGCGACCGGCACTCCGTTCCGGCCCCATGGTGCTCTGCTTACCGGTGTCGCCCCGCCCGGGGAGCGTTTTCGTGGACATGGATGTCATCCGTCCGTACGAGGGTTGTCCGTACGAGGGGTACTCACGTGGCGGCGCTCAGCGGCCGGTGCCGATGCTGGTGGCCTTGGACTGCAGCGTCTTCTGCACCTGGGCGACGGTGGCCTTGCCGAGGGCCAGCTTCTCCAGTTCGGAGTCGATGGCGTCGGCGATCTGCTGCCAGGTCATGATGGCGGGCGGCGCCTTGCTGACCTTGAGCTGCTCGTCGAACGCCTTCATGTTCTCGTCCGCGCTCAGCTTCCCCTCCGACCACGCCTGGGGCGAAGGAGGCAGGCTGCCGGTGGCCTTGGCATAGGCAGCGAGGTTGGCGGGCTCGGTCAGGAACTGGGCGAACTTCCATGCCGCGTCGGGGTTCTTGGCGTCCTTGAACACCGCCAGGTCGCTGCCGCCGGCGAACCCGGCGGGCTGCTTGCTGTACGGCACCGGCATGGTCTTCCACTTGCCGTCCAGCTCCGGGGCGTCCTTGTGGAAGCTGCCGCCGGCCCACGCGGCCTCCTGGTAGGTGGCGATCAGCCCGTCCCGGAAGCCCTGCACGTTGTCCGACCTGTCGGTCGGCGCCAGGCCCTGCTTGGGAACGCGTGACCAGTACTCCAGCGCCTTGGCGACCTCGGGCGTGTCGAAGGTGAACTTCCCGGTCTTGGCGTCGTAAATGTCACCACCCTCCTGCCAGACCATTGGCAGCCAGAAGATCCAGGAGTTGAAGCCCATCACCAGACCGGTGGCGTAGCGCAGCTTGGGGTTCTGCTTGCCGGCGGTGGCCTGGATGGCCTTGAGGTCCTTGATGTATCCGTCCCGGTCGCCGGCCAGGGGGCCCTTGATGCCGGCCTTCGTGGTGAGGTCGGTCCGGTAGTAGACCACGGTGGTGTCGGCGATGAACGGGACGCCGTAGGAGGTGTTCTTGTACTTGGTGGTGTCCCACTGGCCGGGGTAGAAGTCCGACGACTTGATCGACGTCGGGGTGGCCTGGAAGGCGTTCATGGCAGCCATCTCGGCCATCCAGGTGGTTCCGACCATGGACAGGTCCGGTGTGTTGCCGCCGGCGACCGCGGTGGTCAGCTTGTCGTGTGCGGCGTCCCAAGGAACGGCGGTGATCTTGACGTCTGCGTCCGGGTTCTCCTGCTCGAACTTCTTGGCCAGGTCCTCCAGGTTCTCGTCGGGGTCACCCATGGACCACATGACCACCGTCCCCTTGGCCTTGCCCGCGCCGATCGCGGCGGGCGCATCGTTGCCGGGGCCGGAATCCTCGCTCCGGCCGCAGCCGGTGGCCATCAGGGCTGCCGTGACGGTGACGCACAGGGTCTGGACGGTTCTGACAGCGTGACGGGTGGTGATACGCATGGTGCGGCTCCTTGCCGTTGAGCGATACAGAGGCGGGGGGCGGCGAAGGTGGGAGGCGGACGCCCGGATGGGTCAGCACACGAGTGGAGACCGTCTGCGGTGGCAGCGGCATCGACGGTCAGCCATAGGTCGCGGCTGGAGCATCCGACGCGGAGTGGGTAGCGGCCGGGCGGGTGTGCCAGGCGCACCGTTCGGTGTCCCGGATCGGGAACGCACGGGCGGAAAGGTGCATGTGGGCGGTGCCGCGTGAACGCAGGCGCAGCCGCTAGAGGTGTGTGAGGAAGGCGAGTCCGAAGAAGTTCGCCGAGGTTTCAAGAAGACGGGGGCGGTGCGTCACCGGCAACGCACCGCCCGGCTGCGAGGCGCCATCACGTGCGCATCGCGATGACGTCGCGTCAGTTCGAGCTCGGCTCCGACGTCGAACCACGGATCACGAGGCTGGTGGGAATGATGCGCGAGGAGGCGGCCTCCGGCGATCTCCGCACGTGGTCGAGCAGCAGACGCGCCGCCGCCTCACCCATTTCCCGCATCGGCTGACGGATGGTGGTCAGTCCCGGATAGGTGTACGACGCCAGCTCGACGTCATCGAACCCCACCACGGCGACATCCCGCGGAATCCGAAGGCCGGCCTCGTGCAAGGCCGCGAGCACGCCGGCCGCCGAGGGGTCGTTGTGCCCGAAGACCGCGTCGAACTCCACGCCGTCCGCGAGAGCTTGCGCGACCGCGCTCCGGGCTGTGTCGAACAAGAAGTCACCGCCGATGATGCTGCGCGGGTCGAGCTCGATCCCGGCCTTCGCATAGACGTCGACGAACCCGCCCAGCCGTTCCTGAGTGCAGCCGTACTCTTCGGGACCGGTCACCACCAGAGGGCGACGGCGGCCGAGGTCCAGCAGGTGGCGCGCCGCCTGCTCACCGCCCTCCCGGTTGGTGGTGGCCACGTAGGGGAATCCCGGCCGCTGGAAGCGGTCGTCGATCAGCACCACCGGCAGTCCGGCTTCGTGCAGTTCCGTGATGGCTGCCAGGGCCCCCTCGGGCTCGATCACCAGCAGACCGTCGAACGACTTGGCGGCGACCTGCAGACCCAGTCTGCGCAGTGACTCCTCACCGCGGTTCACGGTCAGCATGCGCAGTCCGAAACCCTCGGTCTCCAGCGTTTCGACGACCGCCTGCACTATGCCGGCCCAGGCCCAGGCCATGTCAGGAACCAGCATGCCGATCATCTGTGTCGTGCCGCGTGCGAGCCCCACTGCCCCGGCGCTCGGCACATAGCCGAGCTCCGAGATCGCCTGGCGGACCTTCAAGACGGTGTTCTCGTTGATCTCGCCCTTGGCGTTCAGCACCCGCGAGACCGTCGTCTTGCTGACCCCGGCCCGCGCGGCCACGTCGGCGATAGTGACTCCCATGTCACCTCCCCTCCCTTCCTGCAGAGGCGGAAGACTTCCTCCCGCACCGAAGGGCAGATCGTACAGAGCCCAGTGGAACCGGTACCGGAAGCGGTCCCGGAACCGGTTTCGGTACCGGTTCCGGAAGTGAAGCACCGAGAGGCCCGACCGGTCAATACACCGGAAACGATTCGTTCACTGGCCGTTCTCGGTCTTGCCGGTGTCGCGGAAGCCTGCCGGTTCGCCACCTAGTTGGCCGCCCTGACCTGCTCGTTTACCGGCCACAACCCGCCCTGCCCGAGCGGGTTGGCGCAGGTCGCGACCGCCGGCGACGCCTGACGGCCTGTCGATCCGTACGGAAATAATCGCGCCCGCACCATTGACGGCACTGGCCGGATTGCGCTTCATTGTCGGGGCATTCGCTGTCATCGATGACACAAGTCATCGATGACACCCCAGTCGGCTGCGTGGACGTCGACGCCGCTGGGACGTCACTTTTCGGTCCGTCCGCGCCGGGCCGCGCCCACCGCTGCGCCGACGAGCCGCCGGACAAGGAGACACCATGAGCTCTGCACGCCTATCCCGGCATGCCCGCATACGGATGATGACGGCGGTGGCGACCGTCTGCGCCCTGTCCGCAGCCCCGCTCGCCCCCCAGGCCGTCGCTGCCGACGCCTCGCCGTACACCGAGACCTACAGACCCCAGTTCCACTTCACTCCGGAGAAGAACTGGATGAATGACCCCAACGGCCTCGTCTACTACAAGGGCGAGTACCACCTCTTTTACCAGTACAACCCGAACGGCAACTCCTGGGGCGACATGTCCTGGGGCCATGCGGTGAGCAAGGACCTCGTGCACTGGGAGGAGTTGCCGCTCGCCCTGTCGCACGACGACGAGGAGATGGTTTTCTCCGGCAGCGCGGTCGTCGACTGGAACAACACCACCGGGTTCGGTACGAAGAGGAACCCGCCCATGGTGGCGATCTACACCAGTGCCTACAAGAACGGCGGCAAGCAGGCCCAGTCGCTCGCGTACAGCACCGACCGCGGCCGCACCTGGACCAAGTACCAGGGCAATCCCGTGATCGACATCGAGTCCAACAACTTCCGTGATCCCAAGGTCCAGTGGTACGCGCCGACGAAGAGCTGGCTGATGACGGTTTCGCTGTCCGCCGAGCACAAGGTGCGGTTCTATTCGTCCAAGAACCTCAAGGACTGGGATCTGCAAAGTGAGTTCGGGCCGGCCGGTGCGACGGGTGGCGTGTGGGAGTGCCCCGACCTGTTCCCCCTCGCCGTCGACGGCGACAGGAACAACATCAAGTGGGTCCTGGTCGTCAACATCAACCCCGGTGGCATCGCGGGCGGTTCCGCCGCCCAGTACTTCGTCGGCGACTTCGACGGCAAGAAGTTCACCGCCGACGACAAGGGCACCTACACCCCGCCCACCGGCGAGGTGGTACAGGACTTCGAAGGCGCCGGCTTCGGTGAGTGGACGACGACCGGAACCGCGTTCGGCCAGGGACCGGCAACCGGGGCGGTGGACGGGCAGGGAGCCGTCACCGGCTTCGACGGCAAGGGCCTCGCCAACAGCTTCCACGGCGGCGACGGCGCCACCGGCATCCTCACCTCCCCCTCCTTCACCGTGGACAGCCCCTACCTGAACTTCAAGATCGGTGGCGGGCGGCACCCGCACGAGGCCGGAACCGTCCTGGACACGACTCCGCCCGAGGGCACGGTCCTTGCCGACTTCGAAGGCGGAACGTACGGCGACTGGACGGCGACCGGGGAGGCCTTCGGCACCGCACCGGCCACCGGCACCCTCCCCAACCAGCAGCAGGTCTCCGGCTTCCTGGGAGACGGGCTGGCCAACACCTTCCTGAACGGCGACTCCACCACCGGCACCCTCACGTCGCCCGAGTTCACCATCGACAAGAAGCACATCAACTTCCTCATCGGCGGCGGCAACCACCCGGCCGGCTCCGACAACCCCACCGCCGTCGAGCTCCTCGTGGACGGCCAGGTCGTCCGCAGCGCCACCGGAAAGGACGCCGAGGCACTCAACTGGGCCTCCTGGGACGTCAGCGACCTCGTCGGCAAGAACGCGCAGATCAGGATCGTCGACGACAACACCGGCGGCTGGGGCCACCTCAACGTCGACCACATCGTGCTGTCCGACACCCAGGCCCAGCGCGTCTCCCAGGAGACGTCCGTCAACCTGCTCGTGGACGGCAAGGTCGTCCGCAGCGCGACCGGCGCCGACAGCGAGACCCTGGACTGGGCGTCCTTCGACATGCGCCCGTACGTCGGCAAGAAGGCGCAGATCCAGATCCTCGACATGAACACCGCCGGCTGGGGCCACGTCATGGCCGACCAGTTCACCGCCGCTGACAAGCCCGCCAAGTCCGTCGTACAGCGCGCCGACTGGGCCGACTACGGCAAGGACTACTACGCGGCGGTGTCCTGGGAGAACGCACCGGGCGGCAAGCGCTACATGATCGGCTGGATGAACAACTGGGACTACGGCCAGTCCATCCCCACCTCCCCCTGGCGCGGCGCGCAGAGCGTTCCCCGAGAAATGGCCCTGCGCACCGTCGACGGCCGAATCCGGCTGACCAGCAAGCCGGTGAGCAGCCTGGAGTCCCTCCGCCAGAAGCGCCCGGCGGCGACGGCGTCCGACGTCACCGTCAAGAGCACCTCCAAGCCCCTGAGCGGCTCCACGGCCAAGGGCAAAGCACTCGACATCGAGGCGACCTTCTCCCTGAAGGACGCCGACCGCTTCGGCCTGAAGGTCCGCACCGGCGCAGGCGGCGAGGAGACCGTCATCGGCTACGACACCACGACCCAGGAGCTGTACGTCGACCGCACCCGCTCCGGCGCCGGGGACTTCAACAGCACCTTCCCCGGCATACAGACCGCACCCCTGAAGCCCAAGAACGGCAAGGTCAAGCTGCGGATCCTGGTCGACTGGTCGTCCGTCGAGGTCTTCGGCGGCAACGGCGAGGCAGTGATCACCGACCAGGTCTTCCCCGACCCCTCCAGCACCGGCGTCGAGGTCTTCGCCGAAGACGGCACCGCCACCCTCAACCACCTGCAGGTGTGGCAGCTGCAGTCCATCTGGCGGTGACGAGTCCTGGGGGTCCGTGCGCCTTCGCGAGCACGATCAGCTGACCCGGGCCCTGTTCTGCCGCACCGTCCAGGCGCGGCAGAACAAAACAAACCAACGAAGCAGGGCGCGGTGGGCCGTTCCGCCACGACTGCTCAGTTCAAACGCTCGTTACGGATGCGTGGCCAGCGGATCGAGGAACGTCAGTACGGAGGCGTCCTCCTCGATCAGCGGCATGAGGGCGGCGTTGAACGGGGCACCGTACGGGGCGTTGAGGTGTGTCCTGAAGGCGTCCTCGTCCCGGTAGACCTCGAAGATCCAGTAGGCGCGCGGGTTGGCCGACTTCGTGTAGACGTCGAAGGCCAGGTTGCCTTCCTCATCGCGCACCTTCAGGGCGTAGTCCCGGATCAGGCGGGCGACCTCGTCCTCCGCTCCCGCTCGGGCGGTGAACTCGGCGAGCAGGGTTTTCGTCATGGTTTCGTCTCCTTGTCAGGGGGTGGAGTGGAGGTGGTGGACGACGTACGGTCCGTCAGGAGTCACCGGCGGTCGCGAACAGGGCCGGCCGGTCGCGCCATGGTGGGTTGGGGCCGGCGACCGAGCACGTCAGGGCGGCGACCCGGGTGGCGAACCGGCAGGCTTCCGCGACTTCGTCGAGACCGAGATCGGTCATCCTGCCGCCGAGGCTGCCGCGGGCCGCGAGGTGGTGCAGCAGCCCGGCGGTGAAGGAGTCGCCCGCCCCCACCGTGTCGACCACCTGTGTCGTCACCGCGGGCACCCGCAGCCGTTCGCCGTCGAGTGAGGCCAGGGCGCCGTCGGCGCCGAGCGTGATCACGACGAGCCGTGCCCCTGCGGCGTGCCAGGTGTCGCATGCCTGCTCCGGCGGGGTGCCCGGCAGGAGCAGCTCCAGGTCGTCCTCGCTCAGCCGCAGGATGTCGGCGACGCCGCACCAGTGCGCCAGCCTGGCCCGGTACACATCGGGGTGCACCAGCAGCGGCCTGACGTTGGGATCGATGCTGACGGTGGCCTGGCGCGAGGCCGTTGCCAGGAACTCCTCCACCACCGCCGCGCCGGGTTCACGGACCAGGGCCAGTGACCCGGTGTGCAGGCAGGCGGTGTCGGACAGGTCGACCCCGGCCAGTTCCGCGCTCGTCCACTGCCAGTCGGCGGTGGCCTGTGCGTGGAAGGAGAACGCGGCCTGCCCCTGGGCGTCCAGCTCCGCCACGGCCAGCGTGCTGGGCTCGGCGGCCTCGACGGCGTACGACAGGTCCACGCCCGATGCCTCCAGGTGGGTCCGGAACAAGCGGCCGAACACGTCGCCGGACAGACGTGCGAGGAAGCGGGCCGGGGTGCCCAGCCTGGCCAGGGACACGGCCGTGTTCGCAGGTCCGCCGCCCGGCAGCACCCGCAGGGCGAGTTCGTTCGGGGCACTTGCGGGTTCGGTGAACGCGTCCGCGACGCACTCCCCCAGGACGGTGATCTGATGCGAGCTCATGGGTTGCTCTTCTCTGAGAACGCGCGGGCAAAACGGGCACGTCGCGGGCAGCCGCTGAGCGGTTTCGGGCGGGCGACGGCCACGGGCGTTGCCGATTTGTGACGGGTGCAAGGCATTGACGTTGCCTGGAGGCGGAGTCCATCATCCTCGCCATGCAGTGTCAACGATGACATAAGTCAACGATGACACCTCCGGGACGGCATGCCCCGATGCCGGCCGCTCGCCCGCAATCCCGCAGGAGTTGTTCATGTCTCGCATCTCTCGTCTGCCCTCCTCCTTGCTCAGAGCCGCTGCCTGCACGGGTGTCGCAGCCCTCACTCTGACCGCCTGTGGATCCGGATCCGGATCGGGCACCGCGAACGCCGGATCGGGCAGCGTCAAGGTCGGTCTGATCACCAAGACCGACACCAACCCGTTCTTCGTGAAGATGAAGGAGGGCGCGGAGAAGGCCGCCAAGGAGAACGGTGTCGAACTGTCCACCGCGGCGGGCAAGTTCGACGGGGACAACGCCGGTCAGGTCACCGCCATCGAGAACATGGTCGCCGCCGGGGTGAAGGGCATCCTGATCACCCCCAGCGACTCCAAGGCGATCGTGCCGGCGATCGAGAAGGCCAAGGCCAAGGGAGTCCTGGTCATCGCCCTGGACACCCCGACCGACCCGGAAAGCGCGGTCGACGCCCTGTTCGCCACGGACAACCTCAAGGCCGGTGAGCTGATCGGCGAGTACGCCAAGGCAGCCATGAAGGGCAAGTCGGCCAAGATAGCCACCCTCGACCTCGCGCCGGGCGTCTCCGTCGGCGTCCAGCGGCACAACGGCTTCCTGAAGGGCTTCGGCGTCAAGGAGGGCGACCCCTCCATCGTCTGCTCCCAGGACACCGGCGGCGACCAGGCCAAGGGCCAGACAGCGATGGAGAACTGTCTCCAGAAGGAGCCCGGCATCAACGTCGTCTACACCATCAACGAACCGGCCGCGCTGGGCGCGTACACCGCGCTGAAGGCGAAGGGCCGGGAGAAGGACGTGCTGATCGTCTCGGTCGACGGCGGCTGCACCGGCACTCAGGCCGTCAAGGACGGCAAGATCGCAGCTACTTCGCAGCAGTACCCGCTGAAGATGGCCGCCGAGGGCGTCAAGGCCGTCGCGACGTACGCCAAGGACGGCAAGAAGGCGTCCGGTTACACCGACACCGGCGTCACGCTGATCACCGACAAGGCGCAGGACGGGGTCACGTCCAAGGACACCGCCTACGGCCTGGAGAACTGCTGGGGCTGAGCCGCCCCCGACGACCGTACGTTCGCCGCCTATCCCCTCAGCGGGGCGGCCGGCCCCTCCTCCCCGGCCGGGGACGGCCGCCCCCTCGTCCTCTTGCCGTCCGACAAGGACCGACAAGGACTTGAGTCTTCCGACAAGGACCTCGCATGGCTGCCACGTCCACGCCACCCTCCACGTCCACGCCGTACGCCGAGCTCAAAGCACCGACCACGGTCCGCAGACTGCTCACACAACCGACCACCGGCCCCCTGGTCGCCCTCCTCCTGGCGTGCGTCTTCTTCTCCTTCTCGACCGACCAGTTCCTCACCGGCGGGAACTTCTCGCTGATCGTGCAGCAGGTCATGGTCGTCGGCACCCTCGCCATCGGGCAGACCCTGATCATCCTCACGGCGGGCATCGACCTGTCCTGCGGAGCGGTGATGGCGTTCGGCAGCATCGTGATCGCCAAGATGGCCGCCGAGGGCTCCCTGCCACCCCTCGCCGCGATCGCGCTGGGCCTGGTCGTCTGCGGGGGCTTCGGCCTGCTCAACGGGGCGCTGGTGCAGAAGATCCCGCTGCCCCCGTTCATCGTCACCCTCGGCATGCTCAACGTGGCATTCGCGTTGACCCACATCTACTCCGAGGAGCAGACCGTCACCAACCTGCCCGGCCCGCTGACGGCGCTCGGGCAGACCTTCCCGCTCGGCAAGACCGACATTACGTACGGCTCGCTGGTCACCATCGCCCTGTTCCTGCTCCTCGCCTACACGCTGAGCAACACCAGTTGGGGCCGGCACGTCTACGCCCTGGGCAACAGCCCGGAAGCGGCCCGGCTGAACGGCATCCGCACCTCCCGACTGACCATCGGCGTCTACACCGTGGCCGGCATCCTCTACGGCATCGCCGCCCTGCTGCTCATCTCCCGCACCGGAGTCGGCGACCCCCAGGCCGGGCAGACCGACAACCTCGACAGCATCACCGCCGTGGTCCTCGGCGGCACCAGCCTTTTCGGCGGGCGCGGATCGGTCCTGGGCACGTTCATCGGCGTCCTCATCGTCGGCGTCTTCCGCAACGGCCTGCAGCTGATGGGCGTCGCCTCGATCTACCAGACCCTGATCACCGGTGTCCTGGTGATCCTCGCGGTGACCGTCGACCAGATCTCCCGGAAGAAGGCCCGATGACCACCACCACTCCGACCCCGGTTCTGCAGGCGCGCGGTCTGGTCAAGCGCTACGGCCACGTCACCGCCATCGACGGCGCCGACTTCGACCTGCTGCCCGGTGAGGTCCTCGCCGTCATCGGCGACAACGGCGCCGGCAAGACCAGCCTCATCAAGGCACTCACCGGCGCGGTGGTCCCCGACGCGGGCGAGATACGCCTCAACGGCGAACCCATCACCTTCTCCGGCCCGCAGAGCGCACGCGCCCACGGCATCGAGACGGTGTATCAGGACCTCGCCGTGGCCGCCTCCATGGACATCGCCTCCAACATGTTCCTCGGCCGCGAACTGCGCCGCCCCGGCATCCTCGGCAGCGCCTTCCGTATGCTCGACAAGAAGCGCATGCGCCAGGAGGCCGCCGAGCACATGGCCGATCTGAAGATCGGCCTGCGCTCGCTGACCCAGGCCGTCGAGACCCTCTCCGGCGGACAGCGGCAGGCCGTCGCGGTCGCCCGCGCCGTCGCCTGGGCCCGCAGCGTCGTCGTCATGGACGAACCCACCGCCGCCCTCGGCGTCAAGGAGTCCGGACAGGTCCTCGACCTCATCCGCCGCGTCCGCGACAAGGGCATGCCGGTCGTCCTGATCAGCCACAACATGCCGCACGTCTTCGAGATCGCCGACCGCATCCACGTCCACCGCCTCGGCCGCCGCGCGGCCTTGATCAAGCCCTCCGACTACTCCATGGCGGAGGTCGTCGCCATCATGACCGGCGCGCTCACCGTCGACGAGGCCGGAGCTACTGTCGTAACGGATTCCGAGGCCGCGAAGGCCGCCGGAGTACAGGCCACCTGACAGCACAACCCGCTCTCACTGCTTCCGGCCGAGGCCGCGGCCGGAAACGAGAGCTCACAGGAGACCGTTTCCTCCATGGCAGCGAACCGCCGCCCCACCCTTGCCGACGTCGCACGAGAAGTCGGCGTCAGCGCCAAGACAGTCTCGCGCGTCCTCAACGAGGACGGACCCGTCTCGTCACAGACCAGGGAACAGGTACTCGCCGCGGTGGCCAAGCTGGGCTTCCAGCCGAACCTCATGGCACGCAACATCCGCGTCGGCGGCCCGGACACCACCATCGGCCTGGTCATCCCCGACCTCGGCAACCCCTTCTTCGGAGCCGTGGCCCGCGGCATCGAGGACACGGTCCGCGACCGCGGACTGACCCTGCTCATGGGCTCCTCCGCGGACGACCCCGACCGCGAACGCGCCCTCACGGCCAAGTTCCTCGCCCGGCGCGTCAGCATCCTGATCGTCGTGCCGTCCGTCGGCGCCGACCACTCCCACCTCAAGTCGCACCGTACGGCGGGGCTGCCCATCGTCTTCCTCGACCGACCGGGAGTCGGCCTGTCCACGGACAGCATCGTCAGCTCCAACCGTGCGGGGGCACAAGAGGGCGTCGCCCACCTGACCGCCCACGGACACCGCCGCATCGGATTCGTCGGCGACCTCCCCGTCAAGCTCTACACCCGCCGCGAACGCCTCGCCGGATACCGCGCGGCCCTGCAAGAAGCCGACATCCCCTACGACCGCTCGCTGATCGCCAACGCACACGACCAGGCAGGCGCCGAGGCCGCGACCTCCCAACTCCTCGAACTGGCCGATCCCCCCACCGCCCTGTTCGCCGGCAACAACATCATGGCGCTCGGTATCGTCGCCGAACTCGCCCGCAGCAAGCGCAAGGACGTAGCCGTCGTCGCCTTCGACGACGTCTCCCTCGCCGAAGCACTGGAACCGGCCCTGACCGTCGTCGCCCAGGACCCCGAGGAAATCGGCCGCAGCGCCGCGGCCACCGCCCTGACCCGCCTCGACGGCGACCGCTCCCGGGCGCGCACCATCACCGTTCCCACCCGGCTGATCGTCCGCGGCTCGGGGGAACAACCCGCGCCCAAGCCGTAGGCAGCTCGCCCCCTCTGAGACACCAGCCAAGACCACGACGGACCGCGCCGCCGCCCTGGCGACATCGCGTAGCCGCGAGCGGGCAGCAACGCCTCCACATCCTCCTCGTCGGCGGCCGTCCGCTCCCGCTCGCAAGTCAGGTGCTGGCCGCGTTGCCGGGCCACTGCGGTGAGGAATCGTCGGCCGAGAGCCGAAGGGAACGCTGGAAAGGGCAGGCGGCAATGAAGCGCCTCGAGCTGGTCATTGTGCAGTTCGAAGAGGTCAAACGCCTCATCGAAATCGGACGGGTTCCCCAGCTCCGGCTGGCCCACATCCTCCTCGACAGTGCCGTCCAGCTGATCATGCACCGTATGACCGAAGCCGAGCTCGACCTTGAGCGCTATCCCTTCGAGCAGCTTGAGAACCTCCGCCGACTCGGAACTCTGCGCCAGAGCGAGGAGCCCTTCAACCGCCGGTTTGCGGCCGCAGGACCGAGCAACGACCAACTCCGCGCCGAAATCCAGCAGCTTGAAGGGGCGGTCACCTCAAAGAGGAAACGGAAGAAGATCAACGACAACTTCGGAGAGAAGATCGACTTCCTGGTCGAACGCCAGAGACTCCCGGGAGATCTCGGGCCGGTACTGAAGAAGCTGCACGACTACCGGAACGAGACTTACCGCCGTGACCAGCACCGAGTCGAGGTGATTCGCCCCGCTGTCCTGATCTGCTTCGACGCCGCATGCGCGGTCCTCGACCACTACAACCCGGGAACGATGATCGGCGACGGTCCACTCGGCCCCGAGCTGGCCCGCTTCCAGGAGAAAGTCCCCGGCCGCCAGGACCCCTTCGAACTACCCCATCGAGCTGCGCAGCAACTGCGCAAGGAAGTGGGCCTCGATCTGACGGCGGTACGGACGGCGCTGGTCGAGCATCTTCTCGGACGCCTTCGCGATCTTGAATTCGGACTCACTTACATCGAGGAGAACATCACCGGCGGTGCCATACCGGGCGACGGTATCCGGGTGATGCAGATCGAAGACGAAGACCTGGAAGCGAGCTTCAATAGGGAGGTGCTGCGGAGCCGCAAGTATCCGCTCACCATGAACGACGTCACGTCCTGGATCGAGCGCGCCAAGGCGATGAGTAGCCTGGACGACAAGCACGCGCTCTTCGCCGGACTCGCGGACCTTGAGGATGCATTCGAGGCCCTTGAGCAGAAGGTCAGACGAGCCGTCTGGGACATCGACGAGTCAGCGAACATGCGCTGAAGCACGGCTCCGGCGAGGAACCGCCGCCCGAGGAGCGCGAGCAACTGCCGGAGCGGATCCGCGTGGATCCTCACGGGCCTGTGCTTTGAATGGCGGGGGTTTCACCGCCTCAAGGGGCCGCAGCCAGGATGCGTGCCCGCTGGCATGACTCCCCTGCGCCAAAGTTGAAAGTGTCTGCTCACGGCGCTTCGTATTCGCGGGGCATGTGAATTTCCCGGATGGTGGCCGGGTCGCGTGGTACCGGAACGGCCTGGGTGCTGATGACCTGGGCGCTCGTGGCCTGGGCTGCGTTTGCCAGATCTTGCAGGACGTCGTCGACCACGGTGG
>NZ_JAHUXH010000043.1 GCF_019219825.1 Streptomyces sp. TRM70350
GTGAAGACCTCTCCCGCCATCGCATTGTCAGCAGGTTTGTCGCCTTCCCAAACTGCCAGGTCGTAGCTCATGGCCGCACTGTGCCACACGCCAATGACAGCGCGCCTTCGGCGTCACGCAGTATGGCAACCAAACCCCACTGTCCGAGGGCGCTGTTACCTTCCGCCCATGACCGCATCAGACGCTCTGCTTCGCCGTCTTGAGCAAGACTCGTCGCTGGCTGCCGCGCTGGCCTGGCCAGGTGACTTCGACATAGATCGCCGGGATCCCATCGAGGATCTTGTACTCCCCTCTGGCAGGCCGCTGCATCCGGTAGCCGGATGCGGCGCCGGCGGCACGTACTTCCTCTGCGGGGAGGCTGGGACCGAGGAGCGGCCTGTCCTGTATGCCGATTCCGAGGGCCGGGCCACGTTGATCGGCGCCGACCTCGTCGAGGCCATCACACTCATCGCCGTGCTGCCCTTCTGGCGCGACCTGGCGAAGGGCTTCGCGATCAGTGAGCTGGGCTCGGACCTTCGGGCCGACCACCCGGACTTCGACGCCGAGCGCGACCGCCTTCTGCACGTCCTCGGACATGCCTCCCTCTCCGAGGAGGAGGCTGCCGCTCGCCTCCTGGCTGTGGCCGCGCGCACGGCCCCGGACTACGCGCCGCGCGTACCGGACGACGATCACCTGCCGTACGAGCTTCTGTTTCCGAGCGGCCCCGCATAGCGAAGCCAGCGCTTGACGTCAGTACCGGGCTATGACCTGTCGCAGGTCCGTGCCCAGGAGGTCCTCCAGCGACTGGATGCTGGCTGGTGGTAGTGGCAGCTCGCATTCTGGGTCTGTGGTGACGAGGCTGTACCTGGCGAAACCCGCAGCCTCGACGTAGTCGAGGGCGTTCAAGTCCGTCTGGGCAGAGCAACAGGGCATTGTCACGGCAAGCGCGTCGAAATAGCCGTCCGGAAGGGCTGCCGTGTCTATCGCGTCGCCCCACCAGTCTTCGATGTCGGAGCCGCATACGGGGCACCGGACACCACACCAATTCTCCCCGGGATCAATGAAGGCTGTGCCGGGGATGTCCCAGACGTCGTAACCGCCCAACGCCTCGGGAACCAGTTGTCGTAGCCGGGCTTGCGCAGCCTCGCTCGCAGCGGGCGCAGGCGAAAAGTGCGGGTCCTTGGGTATGAGGTGGAGCAGCGTGATGCTCACGCTGCCGACCAGCCGTCCAGCGAGACCTCCGAGCCGCCATTCAGGTAATGGTGGAGGGCGCTGGCGGTGGTGTCGACGAAGGCTTCGGGGATGGCGTTCGCGTCGACCCAGCGGACCTGGGAGTGCTTGCGGGGTTCGCGGTTTTCGGGTTCACCAGTCCATTCGTGGGCGGCGAAGACGACGGTGAGGAAGCCGTTGGGGGCTTCGACGCCCCAGGCGCCGTGGATGATGTGGGCGACTTTGAGGGACTCGGGCTTCACCGTGAGGCCAGTTTCCTCGTAGAGCTCGCGGACCGCCGTCTCCGTGATGGGCTCGCCAGGTTCACTCTTGCCGACGGGCAGGTCCCACATCCCCTGGGCGAACTTCGCGTTCTCGCTGCGCTGGAGGAGGACGACGCGGTTGGTGGCCTTGTCGTGGACGATGACGGCCGCGACCAGCAGGGTCATCGATTCGAGCGCCGGCTTGAGGGCCTTGGGCTGGTCGTCGGTCTGCTGGATCACGGTGTTCCCTTCGTCGGGCGGGTTGTTGGGCATGTTAGGTGAGGGCCTCGCGGGCGCGACGAGCAAGATCGGCGGCACCGGGAACGCGGCGGCGCTGGTAGACCGCGAGCGTGGAGCGGATTGAGGTGATTGCCTTACGAGTCCGGTCGGAGGTCATGCCTTCCATGAGGACCAGGGCCTGGGTCCAGGCGGCGACCGCCTCGTCGGCGCGGGCCTGGGCGGCGAGGCTGTCGCCGAGGTCGGCGTGAGTGAGGGCGTGGACACGCTTGTACTTCTCGGGGTCCCAGCGGGTGAGGGCATCGCGGTGCTGCTGCTCGGTGCCGATGTGGTCGGCGAGGTCGGTCAGGGTGCGGGCGGTGTGGCTGGCCACGGTGCCGGCGGCGGGGCCGCTGACGCGGGAGTAGCTGGGTTGGGGGCCGTCGTCCCGTAGCAGGGCGTCTTCGGCCGCGAGTAGGGCGCGCGCGGCCGAGGTGTTCTCGTTGACTGCGGCGTAGGCGCGGGCGTGGGTGATGTGGAGGAGGGCCTCGGTCTGGCCGTCGACGTGGCCGAGCCCGGCTCGGAGGGCGCCTTCGACGAGGTCGACGCAGTGGTGGGGCTGCTTGAGGCTGAGGGCCTGGTGGGCGAGGGCACGCATCATCCAGGCCCCATGGCCGTGGGGGTCGGCTTCACAGGCTAGTTGGTAGCCGACCTGGTAGTAGCGCTGGGCGGCGCCTTCGTGGCCGAGGTCGTGGTGTTTCCACCCCGCGAGGTAGGCGAGTTCGGCGACGGCGCCAAAGGCGGCCCGGCGTAAGACTTCGCTGGGGAAGCGTCCGCGGAGCATCGGGGCGGCGGTGTCGGCGAGGTACGCGGTGACGGTGGTCAGGCCGTGCCCGCCGCCGAGGCGCTCGTCAGCGGCGCTGAAGGCCGCGGTGATCTGGCGTACGACGTCCACGTCCTCCGCGCCGACCATGGACGTGCCGGTGCGGGCGCGGAGCATGCGGGCGGTGGCCTCGTGGTCGTAGCCGAGCGGCATGGCGACGCCGGCGGTGGTGAAGGCCGCGATGGCGAGGAAACGGCGCCGTTCGACGTCGGCCCGGCCCAGGTCGGTGACCGCGAGGACGGGGTCGGATTCCGCCCGCTCTTCGGCCTCGCCGGAGATGAGGCCGATCTCGGTCTGGGTGATCGTGCGTCCCGCTCGGCGGGACAGGGCCTCAGCCAGGTACTGGCCTACCTGGCCCGAAGGGGCCCGGGTGCCGTTCACCCAGTGCGAGATGGCTGACTTGTTGGTCTGGAGGATCTCGCCGTTCTCGGCGGCGATACGCCGCACGTCCCTGGCGAGGGCCTCATAGGTGCAGCCGACCGAGTCGATGACATCGCGCAGACGGGAGTTGGGGCCCCTCTGCGCCGCCACGATCGCCTCCACTCCGGAGCTGTAAACCGCGTATACCGCTTCAACTGCCTTCCACCGTACCCACTGAGCGTGACCACCGGTTCACTTATCAGCAGCCGCCCGGAACGGCGCGACCGTGATCCAGGCTCCCCCTTGGTCCAGGCGGCACCCCGAAGTTCCGTACGCCCACACCAGGCTCGGGCATTCCTGTGCCCGAGACCGGCCAATCAGAGACGGAGACACGGTGACCGCCATCGACACCACGGCCATCACAGTCGAGCTGCCCGAGGCGTTCGACCCGCGCTGGAGCCGCCTGCCCGGCATCCAGGTCGACGGCCGGCGCATCACCATCGACCCGGCCGAGTACTTCTTCCGCTTCGAGTCGAACACCTGGCTCGTCGCCGACTGGGAGCTGGTCAAGTCCCAGCTCCTGGACGTGGACGAGACGACCGAGAGCGCGGTCGAGCAGCTCGCGCTCGACTTCATCAAGCAGCACGGTGAGTCCACGTCCGACGCGGCCCGCGTCGTGGCCACCGCGTACGAGGTGTACGCGTACCTCTTCCGCGAGGAGCACCTGGCCAGCCTCGGTCTGCCGCAGATCACCGCCGACTACCTGCGGATGCTCCGCGAGGCGGCCACGCTCATGGCGCTCAACAAGGTCGAGCTGGACGGGCACATCTCCAACGTCGGCCCGTGCTGGTTCTTCCCCGCCGCCACGTCCGTCGTCTTCGACCTGGACGACGAGATGGGCGGGATGCTCGACGAGGTCTACCACGGCGGCTGGTTCAACGAGCACCGCCGGATCGAGTCCATCAAGGCCCACGCGGCGCTCGGCGGACGGCTCGTGCATGGGTGCCAGTCCGTGCCGGACCAGTCCGGCGGCGTGGTCGCGCCCTACGGTGCCTCGATGGCGAACTTCCGCGACGACCTCGCGGCCTTCAAGGCGGGCTGGATCGAGCACGTCTACGCCCACCGCGTGAACCCCGCCGCGTAACCCACCCGATCAGGCTCCGGGGCGGGCCGGTATCTCTCGCCCGCCCCGGACGCCACCATCTCCCCGGAGCCCTCCTGTGACCACGAACCCCAGCGCCGAACTCCTCGACAACCTACTCACCGCGACCGGCCAGACCACCGCCGTACGGGAGGAGGTGCGCGTGTGGTCCATGTCCGGCGTCGAGCGCGTGACCTTCCCCGACGGCTCCACGGCCATCTTCAAGTACGCCAAGAAGCCCTTCGACAGCGAGGACCAGGCCCTCCGCCTGGCCCACACCCTCGGCGTACCCGTCCCCCAGGTCCACGCCTCCGCCGTCCTGAACGGCTGGCTCGGCATGCTCATGGAGGACCTCGGACCGTCCGTCCGCGAGGCCGACGACCTCGACGGCGTCGCCGCGGCCGTGGTCCTGCACGGCACCCGCACGGCTCCGCCCTTGCCTGTCCTGGACCGGGAGCGGCTGCGCACGCTGCCGGCCCGGGCGCTAGAGCATCTCGAACGGCTGCGCAAGGCCGAGCGGTGGCAGGACGCCGACGACATCGAGGACGCGCTCGACCGGATCGCCCAGGCCGCCGAGGCTCGCTCGGCCGGAGCGACTCTGGCGCCCTTCGGCTGGGTGCACTCCGAGTTCCACCCCACCAGCCTCCACATCGGTGAGCGCGGCTGGCGGCTGCTCGACTTCGCCCGCGCCTTCACCGGTCCCGGCCTGCTCGACCTCGCCAGCTGGCACGGCACCATCGAACCCCCGCACCCCGTACGCCTTCGCGTCTTCCTGGAGCAGTACGTCACCGCCGGCGGCACCCCCGACGCACTCGCCCCGCGCGGCGGACTCACCGCCGAGAACTGGGCTCTGGGCTGGCACCGCATGTGGGCCGTCGAGTGGTTCATGGAGCAGTCCGTTCGCTGGATCGACGACCCGGCCACCGACCCCGCCTACATCAAGGCTGTCCGCCGCCACCTCACCGACGTCCTCCACCTCCTGGAGATCTGACGTGCTCGCCCAGGCATCCCCCTGGCACGCCCACGCGCTCCAGCGCACCGCCGCTGGACTCGCCGAACCCCTGTCCGTACCCGCACGGATGGAATGGACCACGAGACCCGGCCAAGGGCCCGGAGCTGACGTCCTCGGCCCCGACCTGCGCGGCAAGCGACTCCTGGAACTCGGCTGCGGCCCCGGCCACAACGCCGCCCACCTCGCCACCCGCCACGGCGCCCACGTCACCGGCGTCGACCTGGTCGGCCTCCAGGTCCGCCGCGCCCGCTCGCACTACGGACGGCTGAACAACCTCACCTTCGTCGCCGGGCACGCCCTGCACTACCTGCACGCCTCCGACGAGCAGTTCGACGCGATCTACTCCGTCTTCGGAGCCGTCGGCCTCGTCGCCCCCGAACTCCTGCTCCCAGCCATCGCCCAGCGCCTCACGCCCGGACGGGTGCTCGCCTTCTCCGTCCCCCACCCCCAGCGCGGCGGCCGAAGCCCCTCGGGCGACGACCGGCCTCGTCGCGACCACGTCACCCTCCCCGATCGCACCCGGCTTCCCATCGCCCGCTGGGAGTTCTCCACGGACCGGTGGGAGGAGCACCTCAGCCGAGCGGGCTTCTGGCTCACCTCAGCCCAGGAGTTCCACGACCCCCGCATGGGCCACTGGCCCACCACCCTGCTAATCCGCGCCCGCAAGCTCTGACCAGCCCTTCGCCCCGGCTTCCCTTGGAGGAACCGATGCGCCCGCCCTACCTGCTCCTCGACATTGACGGCGTCCTCATACCCTTCCCCAACGCGGATGGCTCGACCCCGGCCACCCACGCCCGCCACGACGTCGTCCCCACCGGCCGGAGCGCCGACAACCCGGTCACCGTCTGGCTCCACCCCGACCACGGCCGTCTGCTCATGGACGTGATCCGCACTGGCCTGGTCACCCCGGTCTGGTGCACCAGCTGGCGCCAGGACGCCACCACCCTCATCGGCCCGCTCCTCGGCCTTCCAACCCTGTCGTACGTCGATCTCCCGCGTCCGCAGATCACCACCAGCCACCCCAACGGCTACCTGTGGAAGCGTGACCACGTCGACGCCTGGCTGGGCGACGCCCCCGCCGTCTGGATCGACGACGACTTCACCGGCCTCGACCATGAATGGGCGGCGGAGCGCACTGCGAAGGGAACGTCGACCCTCCTCATTCAGCCCGACCCACACCACGGGCTGCAGCCCGAGCACCTGACCGGGCTCATGACGTGGGTCTCGCAGTTACCCACAGCCCGCGCCGCCTGACGCCCTGATGCCCTCGCTGCCACAAGCAGCGAGGGCATGAGAGTGTTGCTCGAGCGTGAGCTGTCTGCGGTCTGTGGCACGTATCGGCGGCGCTGGTGTCAGAGTCGGCTGGAACACTGCGGTCGTGATCAACGAGATGACCCCAGACCTTTCTGGTGCTCCCGCCAGCTCCCTGCCACCCAGAGCGCAGGCAGAGCTCGCCGGCACCGCCTGGGAAGAGCTGCCGCACGTCTGTACGGGCCGGCACAGTGTGCCTGACACACCGGACATCCTCGGCGCTGTGCTCGCCACCGACCCGGCCCGCCGGGTACGGGCGGTGAGCGATCTGTGTCGGCTGCTCCTCAATCAGGAGCAGGTGTTTCCGGCGACCGCTCCGGCAGCCTTGGTCCTGGCCTATCTTCTTGACGATCCGCGCACCCTCTCCGAAGACCGGTGGGAGCGCAGGGCCGGTCGGCGGTCGCTTCGCGCCGAACTGCTGAACTGGCTGGCTTCGTTCGCCGACATCGCCCGCCTGGACGTCGAGGACGGCGTCGGCACGGCGCAGAATCTGGCCGCCGCCCGTGCGGCAAGGCCAATACTCCACGACCGCATCGCGGACTTCTGCGACGCCGACGATCCACTGGTGAAGGAGGCCGCGCTCGCGGCCACCGCCCTGCTCCTGGCCGACCCCGCCCTCGCCTCGTCCGTACCCCGGTACGCGCCCGCCGTTCGCGAGGTCCTTGCCGTGAGCGCGGACTCGTACTACCGGTGGGTCGCCCGGGAACGGCTGGCTGCCTGGGGGGAGGATGTCACTGGTCTCGTCACTGCGGAGAAGGAGCGCCGCGCGGCCCTGGACCGGGCAGGCGAGCTGGCGGAGGACCCGTTCGGCGGCCAGGAGCAGGAGCAGGCGATCCGCTGGCTGGAAGAGCAACCCGAGGACACCGCGGCTCCGAAACGACTCGGCCGCCAGCGTGAGGACCGGACCGCGCCCATACCGGCCGCCCTGCACGAGCCAGCACCCGAGCCGCCCGTGGCCGCCGCTGGAAGCGAGGCGGGGTACCGCGGCCCGTGGCGGATCACCCGGGAGGAGGAGCGCGCCGAGTGGACGTTCACGCCGTACGTAGGAGTCGGCCCCCTGCACTTCGGGATGACCTTGGAGGAGATCACCCGCGTCCTCGGCGAAGGACCGGCCGTCTCGTCCTACTCCCACCACGGCGAAGATCAGCAGCTCAACTACGCCGACTTCACTGAGAGCGGGATCAGGGCCCTCTTTCACGACGGCCGCCTGGGGTGCGTCGCCGCAGACGCCCTCACCGGCCCCCAGGTGAGACTGGACGCAGCCCCGCTGACCGGCTGCGCGCCTTCCCACGTGGAGGACTGGCTCGTCCACCGCACAACACGGCCCGGCAGCCTGGCGTACAGCGTCGCTGGCGATCCGGTCTTCGCCGACCTCGGCCTGGCGATCCGCTCCCAGCGGGCCGGCGACGTCGTCCTGACCCGCCCCCTCTTCCTGCTCCACGACTGGCTCGACCTGTGGCACGCACTGCCCAGCGAGGAGTGGAACTGCTCGTGAAGCGTTGTTCGCCGGTCGGCCTCACCTGAGTGCGAGGCCGACCGGAGCGACATCTCGTCCACTCGAGCGATATCGGGGACGTAGGCCGCCGGCCGAGTGGGGAATCAACGTGAGCAGCTCTGCGCTGGCCGGGGTCAGCGGTGTCGACTGCGTTCTTCGGACCTCGTGGCCACTGGTGTGGCCGGAGGGTGTAGCGTGGCGGACCTGGCCGATGTGCCGCTGGTGGTGCTTCGGCTGCGAGCTGCTTGCGTGCGCCGGTTCGGTTGAGCGGTGATGCGCCAGTTGAGGACCTCGGCGGGGTGCTCGGCGCTGTCGAGCTCTCGTTGGGCGCTCACCTCGGTCAGGAGGCGTCGGGGGTTGTGGCCGGCGGTCTCGGCGTGGGCGAGGGTGGTGGTCAGGGCGGTCCAAGTGGGGTCGGCGAGGATCCGGTCGGCGTGGTTGGGGAGGGCTGCGCGCACGCCCTGCTCGAAGCGGCGGGCGGTTGCGGCTCGTGGTGCGCGGCGGGCCAAGTCGGCCAGGACGGGTGTGGCGGCCTGCTGGTAGCCCGCCTGGAGCTGGCGGAAGGCTTCTTCGGCCGCAGCGGCCTGCTGTTCGTGGCCGCGCTGTTCGTGCCACTTGGCGGCGGCGCGGGCCAGGTGCACGGTGGCGAAGAGCAGGGCGATGGCAAGTCCGCCGGGCTCGTTGGAGGCGTAGGCGAGTTCCTTGGCGGCCTTGCGCAGGGCGGTGGCGGCTTGGTGGTCGGCGCGGGTGGCGGTGCGGCGGGCGCGGTTGAACGTCATTGCCGCCGTCCGTAGTTCCGCCCGGTGAGGGCCGGTCGTGGCGCTGGCGATGTTGTACAGGGCGTCGCCGAAGGCGGCCAGGTGGCCCTGGGCAGCGGCATCGTCACCGGAGTCGAGGACGGTGCGTGCCGTGTGTATTGCGGTGGTGGTGTGCCGCCATGGGTCCGTGGGGTCCGCCACATACCGGGGGCGGTCGGCCACATCCTGCTCGGGGAGGCGTTCGCGCAGGCGGTTGATGGAGAGGTCGGGGGCGAGTTTGGAGCCGCCGTACCAGACAGGTTCGCCGGCCGCGTTGGTGTCGCCGGGTGCGGCGAGGCTGTAGCCGATGACGTCTCCGGTCTCGGGGCCGAGGCGGGTTTTGACCTTGATGCCGAGGGACTGAAGCACGGTGAAGTAGTCGGTTTCGTTGTGTACGGCGGCGGCGACCGCGTACGCCTGCTCGCGCAGCCATTGCCGTGCCGTGACCGTCTGGCCCTGGCGCTCGGCCTTGGCGCGTTCGGCGCCGGTGGGAGTGCGGGGCGCGGTGAGGTCGCCGGACTTCAGGCGGCGCAGGCCGAACTCGGCTTCGATCTTGCGACATTCGGCTTGGGCCCGCTGTCCATCGCGGTGGGTGCGTGGGCGGCGCCCGTCGGCGCGGACGGTGGTGGCCATGATGTGGATGTGGTCGTCGGCGTGGCGCACCACGATCCACCGGCATGCCTTCTCGTCGCCTTCGGGAGCGATGCCTGTGGCGTGAACGATGCGGCGGGCGACCTCGGCCCACTCGGCGTCGGTGAGGTAGCGGTCGCCGGGCGCGGTGCGGACCGGGCAGTGCCAGACATGCTGAGGAAGCTTCTTGCCGCCCAGCTCGCGGGTGCGCAGGTCGACATGGTGGTCGAGGCGCTTGGCCAGCAGGGAGTAGGTGGCTGCCGGGTCGCGGCCCGGGTCGGGGGCGCCGACCATGTCCCAGGCGGCGACGATGTGAGGGTCGGTGTGTTCGTCGCGGCGGCCGGGGCCGAAGAGGTAGACGATCAGCCCGCGGGTGTCGGAGCCGGTAGAGACGTCAGGAACCATGCGCGGTGCCTTCCGTCAGGAGCTGGTCGATCAGTCGGTAGCTGCTCTCGGCCGCTTGCTCGACGCGGTCCAGCACCGCCTCGGCGCGCTCGGGCACCGTTCCTCGGTGGATGGCTGCGGTGATCTGGTTGAGGTTGCCGCCGATGCGGTTCAGCGCGACCGTCTGTGCCTCGACGGCCTCGATCAGCGGGCGGAGAGGATCGTCCTCCGGACTACCGACCAGCCCCGCCTTACCGAGGGCGACGGCGAGGGCGGCGTCACCGACGAATCCGGCGAACCTCTGACCGCGCTGGTGAGCGGCGGCACTGATCACGCCGACCGCGGTCCGGGTGAAACGGATGGTCTTCTCCTGGTCACGCTTCTCCACCGTGCGCTTGCGGTTCATCAGCGCGGGCAGGGCGGGGGCATCGAGATCCCGCCAGGAGGGCTGCTCGGCAGGCGGTTGGACGTCGGTCGGCGGCTGAGTGCTCGGGGCGACGGAGTCGGGTGCGGGCGGGCAGCTGGTTTCGGCTGCACCCTCCTCCGGCTCGGGCGCCCCTTGGCGCTCGGCCTTCCCCTCCGCCACCCCTGGGGCGGGGGCAAGCGCGGACGAAGCCTCGTTAGAGGCTCGTTCGCTCCAGCTTGCTGCTGATCGGCGGGTCAGGCGCAGCGGGGTCAGCCATGCGGCCAGCCGGTCGCGCAGCGCGTTCAGTTCCGGGACGGAGTGCCGGGAGCGGAAGGGAGTGACCTTCTCGCCGGGCTTGCACTTCTGCATGCGGAGCACGACGGCGCGGTCCATGATCGTGTCCGGTAGGTCGCCGATGCCTGCCAGCGCGGCCATAGCGAAGGTCGGGAACGCGATCGGCTTGTGCTCAGGGCCGGATATCCGCCAGGCGGGGCGGTTGCGCTGGTGTCCGGCGTTCAGCAGGCCACGCAGGTCCTCCTTGTCGCCGGCCTTCGGGCCGAAGATGGTGTCGGCCTCGTCCACCAGCAGCGTAGGCGGGTCCTCGCCGATGATCCGGAAGACCACCGCCGGCGAGGTGTTCACCGTCATCATCGGCTTGTGCACGGTCTCGTGGAGCACGTCCAGGACACGGGATTTGCCGCATCCCTTGGTCGGTCCCACCACCGCCAGACGCGGCGCGTGCTGGAGGGCGGGCTGGATGTGGGAGGCCGCCACCCACAGGGTGACCGCCGTCAGAGCCTCATCGCTCGGCAGCACGACGTACCGGCCGATCGCGGCGCGCAGCTCGTCCAGTACGACGGTCCCGTCCTGGTCCCCGTCCGCCGAGAAGCCAGAACGCTCACGATCCTCGGTCCCCGGTCCGGGTTCCGGGACCGTCCCAGCAGCACCGTGGTCAACCCGGACCGACGGTCCGGGTTCGACACCCGACTGACCGGAACTCTCCGCCCGGTTATCGGCTTGCGGACCGGGTCCATGGTCCGGGTTCCCGGTCCGGTCCGATAGAACGCTGAGCTGCGCGTTCTCCGCCGGTCCGGGTTCCTGGTCCGGGTTGTCCGGAACTCCAGTCCGGGTTTCGGTCGCGGGTCGGTCCGGTCCCGGACCGACCGGACCAGCGGCGCGGTCCGGTCGATTGCCGGTCCCCGGAGAGACGGGCCGGCCGTCCGCTCGGTCCGGACGGTGCCACGGGATGCCCTGGCCGGGGACCGCAGCGGCAGGCCAGACGACCTTGTGGGATGTGTTCGAGGTGGCGGGGGACGTAGGGTCCTCCATTGACGTTCCTCTCAGTTGAGGGACGGGACGGGCAAGGTCCCGCCTCTCACCGGTTCGTTCGTTCAGGGATGGGCGACGTGCAGGGGAATCTCCGGCCCTCGGCGTTGGCGCGCCGGGGGCCGTTGCTGTGTCCGGGGCTGTCGGCGGCTCACGAGGCCAGGCCCCACTCGTCACGGCCGTCGATCAGCGTGCGCTCGTAGCGCAGCAGCTCCGCCTCGGGGTACAGCACCCGCTTGCCGACCTTGATGCCGCGCGGCCCCTTCTTGATGTGGCGCCAGTAGCGGACAGTGCTCTCGGCTGTGCGGTAGCGCTCGGCGACCTCGGCGGTGGTCAGGTATCGCATGCATTCCCATTCGGCTAGGTGGCGATTCGATCTGCATAAAGTTGTACCCCGGGGTCGGTGGTTACCCAAATCGGGAAGCTCATGTTTCAATTGGGATAGCGACGGTGACGATGGAGGCTCGATGGCAGGCGACAGGCCCGAGGGCGGCGAGGTGCCGCTGCTCTACAGCGAAGGGAACGTGGCCGCGCGCGTCGCCCTGGAGCGCGAGGTCAGAGGGTGGAGCACGACCGAGCTGGCGGAGCGGGTGACCAGAGCCGGCATCAAGATGAACCAGACAGCGGTCTGGCGCATCGAGAATGGCACCCCCCGCCGACGCATCAATCTCGACGAGGCTCTCGCCTTCTCCCGCGTCTTCGAACTCCCCCTCGAAGAACTAATGTCACCACCCCTGGAGGGGCTCGACATCGACAGTCGGCGACTCGTTCAAGAGGCCGTCGAAGCGTTCTACGAGGCCCGAGACGCGCGCGACCGCCTACACCACGCTGTGGTCGCCATCGCCGACCACATCAAGGCCCATCCCGACAGCTCGCGGGCCATCCACGAGCAGTGCCTCCGCCTCATGGGCGACGAGCGGGACGCTCGCACGCTCAGCAGTG
The DNA here is from genome assembly GCF_019219825.1 of Streptomyces sp. TRM70350. Classification (GTDB taxonomy): domain Bacteria; phylum Actinomycetota; class Actinomycetes; order Streptomycetales; family Streptomycetaceae; genus Streptomyces. The sequence continues at coordinate 12,355 of NZ_JAHUXH010000043.1, forward strand.
ACATCAAGGACGGTGGCCACTACTGACAACCGACACGAAGGAGAGGCCACTTGGCCAACATTCAGAAGCGCCCCAATGGCAAATGGCGAGCCCGCTACCGCGACCTCGACGGCAAGGAGCACGCCCGCCACTTCGAGCGGAAGATCGACGCCCAGCGGTGGATCGACGAGGTCACGGCCAGCCTGGTCACCGGTCAGTACGTCGACCCGCGATCGGCGAAGAGCCTTTCAAGGAGTACGCGGAGGAATGGCGGGCCATCCAGCCGCACCGGCCTTCCACGGCCAAGGCGGTGGCCCAGCACCTGCGCTGCTACGTCTACCCGGCCTGGGAAAAGCGGGCACTCGGCGCCATCAAGCCCGGCGACGTACAGAGCTGGGTCACCAGCCTGACCACCACGCACGGGCTGGCCGCCAGCACCTCACGGACGGTCTTCAACACGGTCAACGCCGTCTTCCGGGCGGCCGTCCGTGACCGGATGATCCCGCACAACCCGTGCGCCGAGGCGAAACTGCCTTCGGTGCCCCGGAAGAAGATCGTGCCGCTGGCCGTCGAGCAGATACGGATGCTGTCCGAGGAGATACCCGCCCGGTACAAGTGCCTCGTGCTGCTGGGCGCGGCCACCGGGCTCCGCCCCGGCGAGTTGTTCGGCCTCCAGCTCCGGCACGTGGACCTGCTGCACGCGACCGTCTCGGTCGAGCAGCAGATCCAGCAGACCGCCAAGCACGGCGTGTATGTCTGCCCGCCCAAGACCGCTCGCTCGCACCGCATGGTCCCGCTCCCCCGCATGGCGGTGGATGCGATGAAGGCCCACCTGCGGGACTTCCCCGCCGATGGGCCCGAGAGCTGGATCTTCACGGCGCCGCAAGGCGGGCCCGTGGTCTACACGCACTTCATGGACGGGTCCTGGCGGCCCGCCTGCGCGAAGGCCGGCATACCGAAGGGCACCGGACCCCACGCCCTCCGGCATCACTACGCCAGCCTGCTGATCAAGCACGGCGAGTCCGTGAAGACGGTCTCCGAGCGTCTCGGCCACACCAACGCAGCCATGACGCTGAACATCTACACCCACCTATGGCCCGACTCCGAGGAGCGAACCCGGGCTGCTGTCGACAAGGCGTATGCGGACCAGTCCGCCGATGCCCAGCCACAGGTCGACGAAGCGGCGTAGCCGCTCCCCCCGCGCGCTGACCGAAGTCAGCACGCTGCGGACTCTGTGCGGACCGCAAAGGCCGCCCAACCCGCTCCGCCGCAGGTCAGACGGCCTTTCGCCGGACGTATCAGACGTTGAAGCGGAACTCCACCACGTCCCCGTCCTGCATGACGTAGTCCTTGCCCTCCATCCGCGCCTTCCCCTTCGCGCGGGCCTCGGCCACCGAACCCGCCGCGACGAGGTCCTCGAAGGAGATGACCTCGGCCTTGATGAAGCCCTTCTGGAAGTCGGTGTGGATGACGCCTGCGGCCTCGGGGGCCGTGGCGCCCCTCTTGATGGTCCAGGCACGGGATTCCTTGGGGCCGGCCGTGAGGTAGGTCTGCAGGCCCAGGGTGTTGAAGCCGACGCGGGCCAGGGTGGCCAGGCCGGGTTCGGTCGCGCCGACCGACTCCAGCAGCTCCATGGCGTCCTCCTCGTCGAGCTCGGCGAGGTCCGCCTCCAGCTTGGCGTTGAGGAAGATCGCCTCGGCGGGGGCGACCAGCGCGCGCTGGTCGTTCTTGAAGTCCTCGTCGACCAGTTCGTCCTCGTCGACGTTGAAGACGTACAGGAAGGGCTTCGTCGTCAGCAGGTGCAGGTCGTGCAGGAGCTCGGCGCGCTCGCTGCCCTGGACGATGCCGTGCGCGAAGAGGGTGTCGCCCTTCTCCAGGATCTCCTGGGCCTCCTCGACCGCCTTGACCTTCGGCGCCACGTCCTTCTTGATCCGCGACTCCTTCTGGAGGCGCGGCAGCACCTTCTCGATCGTCTGCAGGTCGGCGAGGATCAGCTCGGTGTTGATCGTCTCGATGTCGTCCTTCGGCGAGACCTTGCCGTCGACGTGGACGACGTTCTCGTCCTTGAACGCGCGGATGACCTGGCAGATCGCGTCGGACTCACGGATGTTCGCCAGGAACTTGTTGCCCAGGCCCTCGCCCTGGCTCGCGCCGCGTACCAGACCCGCGATGTCGACGAACTCCACGGTCGCCGGGACGGTCCGTTCGGACGTGAAGATCCCGGCGAGCGTGTTCAGGCGCGCGTCGGGCACACCGACCACGCCCACGTGCGGCTCGATCGTGGCGAACGGGTAGTTGGCCGCCAGCACGTCGTTCTTGGTCAGGGCGTTGAACAGGGTCGACTTGCCGACATTCGGCAGGCCGACGATTCCGATCGTGAGCGACACGTTGCGACTTCCCGTACGTGAGAGGGGCCTGGGGGCCGGTGGGCCGGGGGCCGGGAGCCAGGGGTCTGGCTGGCCGATCCACCAGTTTACGGGGTGCCGGACTCCGGCCGGGCGCCCTGTCGAACGCTTGGCCAAGCTCTGCCCAACGGCGTGTCGGACGGGCTATTCGGCACATTAACCGACCTAAGTTAGGCCAGTGGAGCAACACAGGGCGCGATCTCCTCAGCACGGGCCGCGACGCGGGACCTCGCCGCCGACGCCCCTGCCGTCGCAGGCACGGCGCGGCGGCGCCGGCGGTGGCGGTGGCGGCCCTGCGCAGCGCCCGGCCAGGCCCGCCGCGGCGCGGCCCGAACGCCGTTTTGCCGGTGCGGCCCGGCATCCGGCGGCGGCACGGCGGCCTGTCCCGCCGATCGTCCAGGCGGCACGCCGGATGCCCAACCCGCGGCTCACCGGGCTCGGCTGCGGACTGTTCTGCGGTGCGGTGATGCTGACGCTCGGCTGTCTCGACGCGCTGCTGCTCGGGTCGTCGCTCATCGTGTACGGCGTGCTGTTCCTGCCGGTGTGCGTGCTGGCCGCGGTGTGGGTGCGCGGGGTGGATCTGGTGACCGTGCCGGTCGTGGTGCCGATCGCCTTCGCGCTGGGGCTGGTGTTCGTCGCCGAGAGCGAGGAGGGGCTGAGCGGGCGGGCCGTGGGACTGTTCACCGCGCTGGCCACGCAGGCGGGGTGGTTGTACGGGGGGACTCTCGTCGCCGGGTCGATCGTCACCGTGCGGAAGGTCCGGCTGATGCGGCGGCGGGTGGCGCGGAACCGCCCGCCGGTGTGAGCCCGCGTCCCTTGGCGAGGACTATCCGCCGTTCGCCGCTCTCATCGCCGCCCCCACGATCCCCGCGTTGTTCTGCAGCTCCGCCGGCACGACCTCCGCCTTGATGCCCTCGATGTGGTGCAGGAACTTGTGCGCCTTGCGGCTCACCCCGCCGCCGATGACGAAGAGCTCGGGCGAGAAGAGCATCTCGACGTGCGCGAGGTACTGCTGGACCCGGTGCGCCCAGTGCTCCCACGACATGTCGTGGTCCTCCTTGACCTTGCTGGAGGCCCGCTTCTCGGCGTCGTGCCCGTGCAGTTCGAGATGGCCCAGCTCGGTGTTGGGGACGAGGACGCCGTCGGTGAAGACGGCGCTGCCGATGCCGGTGCCGAAGGTCAGCACGATGACCGTGCCCTTGCGGCCGCGGCCGGCGCCGAAGGCCAACTCGGCGATGCCAGCCGCGTCGGCGTCGTTCACCACGGTCACCGGGACGCCGCCCAGGCGGTCGCCCAGCAGCACCCGCGCGTCCGTGTCGATCCAGCCCTTGTCGACGTTCGCCGCCGTACGGATCATGGCGCCGCCCGTGACGACGCCGGGGAACGTCACGCCGACCGGCCCGCTCCAGCCGAAGTGGTCGACGACCTCCTTGACCCCGTCGGCCACCGAGTCCGGCGTGGCCGGGTGGGGGGTCAGCACCTTGTAACGCTCGTCCGCGAGGTCGCCCCTGTCGAGGTCCACAGGGGCGCCCTTGATCCCGGATCCACCGATGTCCACGCCGAAGATCTGCATGGCACCACGTTACGACGGACCACTGACAGTCATGACGTCGGAGCCGTCGGAACCACCGCCGACGACCGCACCCCGGCGTCACCGCCCCGGGCGCTCACCCCTCGGCGGAGCCCTCCGCCCCCGTGCGCTGCGCGATCAGCGCCGCCGCCTCCTCGCGCAGGTCGCGGCGGAGTTCCTTGGGCAGCGAGAAGGTGATGGACTCCTCGGCCGCCTTGACGATCTCGACGTCCTCGAAGCCGCGCCGGGACAGCCACTCCAGCACCTGCTCGACGAGCACCTCGGGGACGGAGGCACCGGAGGTGACGCCGACCGTCGAGACGCCCTCCAGCCAGGCCTCGTCGATCTCGTCGGCGAAGTCGACGAGGTACGCCTCGCGCGCCCCGGCGAGCTTGGCGACCTCGACGAGCCGCTTGGAGTTGGAGGAGTTGCGGGAGCCGACGACGATCACCAGATCGGCCTCCGCGCCCATCTGCTTCACCGCGAGCTGGCGGTTCTGGGTGGCATAGCAGATGTCGTCGCTGGGCGGCGAGATCAGCTGCGGGAACTTCTCCTTCAGGGCGTCGACGGTCTCCATGGTCTCGTCGACGGAGAGCGTGGTCTGGGACAGCCAGACGACCTTGGACGGGTCGCGGACCTCGACCTTCGCCACGTCGCCGGGGCCGTCGACGAGCTGGATGTGGTCGGGGGCCTCGCCGGAGGTGCCGATGACCTCCTCGTGGCCCTCGTGACCGATCAGGAGGATGTCGTAGTCCTCGTTGGCGAACCGGACGGCTTCCTTGTGGACCTTGGTGACCAGCGGGCAGGTCGCGTCGATGGTGGCCAGCTTGCCCCGCTCGGCCTCCTCGTGGACGACCGGGGCGACGCCGTGTGCGGAGAACATCACGATGTTCCCCGCGGGGACCTCCTCCGTCCGCTCGACGAAGATGGCGCCCTTCTTCTCCAGGGTCTGCACGACGTACTTGTTGTGGACGATCTCGTGCCGGACATAGATCGGAGCGCCGTACTGCTCCAGGGCTTTCTCGACGGCGATCACGGCGCGGTCCACACCCGCGCAGTAGCCCCGGGGGGCGGCGAGCAGGACACGGCGGCCAGTCGAAGCAGTCATGGCACCCATCGTAAGGCCGCGTTCGGGGGGTCAAAGATCGCGCCCTTGTGACGTTCCTGGGGAGACCGGCCTCCTGGGCGCCAGGTCGCACGGGGCGGTGGCGCCGGTGTACGTCGTCGCCGCGGTGGAAGTCCGCGTCCGGTGTCCGAGGTCGGGCCGCGATGTCGGTGCCGCCCATTACGCTCGCGGCATGGCAGTCAACACGTCCCCGGAATCGCCCCTGCCCGTCGGTGAGGTGTCGCGGCTCATCGGGGGCTGGATCGACCGGCTCGGGGCGGTCTGGGTCGAGGGGCAGATCACGCAGTTGTCGCGGCGGCCGGGCGCGGGCGTGGTGTTCCTGACGCTGCGGGACCCGTCGTACGACATCTCGGTGAGCGTCACCTGCTACCGGCAGGTGTTCGACGCGGTCGCCGACGTGGTGAGCGAGGGCGCGCGGGTCGTCGTCCTGGCGAAGCCGGAGTGGTACGCGCCGCGGGGGCAGCTGTCGTTGCGGGCCGCCGAGATACGGCCCGTGGGGGTCGGGGAGCTGCTGGCGCGGCTGGAGCAGCTGAAGAAGAAGCTGGCGGGCGAGGGGCTGTTCGCGCCGGAGCGGAAGCGGCCGCTGCCGTTCCTGCCGCAGCTGATCGGGCTGGTGTGCGGGCGGGCCTCGGCCGCGGAGCGGGACGTGCTGGAGAACGCCCGGCACCGCTGGCCGGCCGTGCGCTTCGAGGTGCGCAATGTCGCGGTGCAGGGCGTGCACGCCGTGCCGCAGGTCGTGCAGGCCGTGAAGGAGCTCGACGAGATCGACGACGTGGACGTGATCATCGTCGCCCGCGGGGGCGGGAGCGTGGAGGATCTCCTGCCGTTCTCCGACGAGCAGCTGGTCCGCGCGGTCGCGGCCTGCCGTACGCCCGTGGTGTCGGCCATCGGGCACGAGCCCGACAACCCGCTCCTGGACCACGTCGCCGACCTGCGGGCCTCCACGCCCACCGACGCCGCGAAGAAGGTCGTACCGGACGTGGGCGAGGAGTTCGAGCGGGTACGCCAGCTGCGGGACCGGGCGCGGCGGTGCATGGCGGCGTTCGTCGAGCGGGAGGAGCGTGGGCTGGCGCACGCGCTGGCGCGGCCCTCGATGGAGGACCCGCACCGGATGGTCGACGAGCGGGCCGACCAGGTGGCGGCCCTGATCGAGCGCGGACGGCGGTGCCTGGGCCACCACCTCGACCGGGCCGAGTCGGAGCTGACGCACACGCACGCGCGCGTGGTGGCCCTCTCACCGGCGGCGACCCTGAAGCGGGGGTACGCGGTCCTGCAGAAGGCCGACGGCCATGTGGTCCGCACACCGGACGAGGTGACGCCCGACGAGCGGCTGCGGGCGCGGGTGGCCGAGGGTGAGTTCTCCGTACGAGTCGACTCTTAGGGGTCCTTGCACTATGAGCGTCCGATCGGGTCGCGTGGTCTGGTGCCGTGCATCGCAAGGCGCCGGAGCGCCCTGGTAACGGAGCTACCTGGGCGTTTCGGCAACGCGGCGAGGTGCGGTGCCAGGCCGCGCGACCCGGCGGGCATAGTACAAGGACCCCTTAGGGTGGGCGGATGAGCAGCAGGGTGGATGAGGCGCTGGGCTACGAGCAGGCGCGGGACGAGCTGATCGAGGTCGTACGCCGGCTGGAGGCGGGTGGTACGACGCTGGAGGAGTCCCTCGCGCTGTGGGAGCGCGGCGAGGAGCTGGCCAAGGTGTGCCGGAGGTGGCTGGAGGGCGCACGGGCCCGGCTGGACGCGGCGCTGGCCGAGGAGTCGGCGGAGGAGCAGGCGGGCGAGAAGGCCACCGGCGAGGGCGGCGCCGAGTAGCCACTGCACGTCATCGCAGCAGGTGGGTTGTGAAGCGGATCACCACACCCGGCGCATTGTTGAACATTGAACTTCACTGGCGTACCGTCGACGCGTCAGCCGATCCGGCACCCGGATCCGACGCGCATCCCGAGAAGGTTCACCTATGTCTCTCGTTCTTGACCCAGCCGCCCAGGACCTGCTGTTCCGCGAGGCCCGCACCGCGAACACCTTCACCGACGAGCCCGTCACCGACGAGCAGGTGCAGGCGATCTACGACCTGGTCAAGTACGGCCCGACCGCCTTCAACCAGTCCCCGCTGCGCATCACCCTGGTCCGCTCCCCCGAGGCCCGTGAGCGCCTGGTCCAGCACCTGGCCGAGGGCAACCAGGCCAAGACGGCCGCCGCCCCGCTGGTCGCGATCCTCTCCGCGGACAACGAGTTCCACGAGGAGCTGCCGCACCTCTTCCCGCACTTCCCGCAGGCCAAGGACGCCTTCTTCGCCGACCGCCCGGTGCGCGAGAACGCCGCCGCCCTGAACGCCGCCCTCCAGGCCGCGTACTTCATCATCGGCGTCCGCGCCGCCGGGCTGGCCGCCGGCCCGATGACCGGCGTGGACTTCGAGGGCGTGCGCAAGGAGTTCCTGGACGACGACCACACCCCGCTGATCGTCGTCAACATCGGCCGCCCGGGCCCGGACGCGTGGTTCCCGCGCTCGCCGCGACTGGCGTACGAGGACGTCGTCACGACCGTCTGAACAACCGAACGTGAGAGGGGCCCCCGGCTGATGCCGGGGGCCCCTCTCACGTTGTCACGACGTCTTCAGCGCCTTCGCCATCGTCGCCAGCTGCTCGAACGAGCCCGTTCCGGCCACCACCGTCGTCGCGCCCTTGACGTCGTCGCCCTCCGCCAGGACGAGCGCGTCGTACCGGCCGCCGGTGTAGCGGATCCACGTACGGCCGCCGATCTCCTCGGTGGCCTCCGTCTCCTCCGCCCCCTGGGTGGCGTCCTCGATGAACGGAATCCGCTTGTCCATGGACTGCTTCACGGTGACGTACTCGCCGTCGGGGGCGTGGAAGCCGAGGTGCCAGGTGTCGTGCTCCTGAGCGTCGAAGCGGACCGAGGTCGCCTTCCAGCTCTGCGGCAGGCCCTCCGGCGCGGCCACCGGGTACGCGGCGGCACGGCGGGCCGTGAGCAGCTCGACCCGGTAGTCGACTCGGGGGACGTTGGGTTCCTTGTCGTCGTCGTGCGGGATGAAGAGATACATGACCAATCCCGCCAGCGTGACCAGGCCCAGGGAGAGAACCATGTCCCGGACCGTCTTCTGCTTGCCGTTCGTACCTGCCACGCGCCCTATCGTCGCAGGTGCCCCGGCTGCTCATCCGTGGGGGGCTCTGCTCATTCTGTCGATCTGACGATAGAGTCGTCGCCGAACCCTCATCCGGCCGTCGTCGTATCAGAAAGGTGCGCTCCGATGACCGAGCATCACTTGCCGTCCGAACTGGATGTCCCCTCCGAGGCCCCCGACCGCAACCTCGCCCTGGAACTGGTCCGGGTGACCGAAGCCGCGGCGATGGCCGCGGGCCGCTGGGTGGGGCGCGGTGACAAGAACGGCGCCGACGGTGCCGCGGTGCGCGCCATGCGCACCCTCGTCTCCACCGTCTCCATGAACGGCGTCGTCGTCATCGGGGAGGGCGAGAAGGACGAGGCGCCGATGCTCTTCAACGGGGAGCGGGTCGGCGACGGGACCGGGCCCGAGTGCGACATCGCCGTCGACCCGATCGACGGTACGACCCTGACCGCTAAGGGCATGCCGAACGCGATCGCGGTGCTGGCGGCGGCGGAGCGCGGGTCGATGTTCGACCCGTCGGCCGTGTTCTACATGGACAAGCTGGTCACCGGCCCCGAGGCGGCGGACTTCGTCGACATCGACGCGCCGGTGTCGGTGAACATCCGGCGGGTCGCGAAGGCCAAGCGGGCCACGCCGGAGGACGTGACCGTCGTCATCCTCGACCGGCCTCGGCACGAGAGGCTGATCCAGGAGGTCCGGGAGACCGGGGCGCGCATCAAGCTGATCTCCGACGGGGACGTGGCGGGGTCGATCCTCGCGCTGCGTGAGGGCACGGGTGTGGACCTGCTGCTCGGCATCGGGGGGACGCCGGAGGGGATCATCTCGGCCTGTGCCGTGAAGTGCCTCGGGGGGACCATTCAGGGCAAGCTGTGGCCCAAGGACGAGGAGGAGCGGCAGCGGGCGATCGACGCCGGGCACGATCTGGACCGGGTGCTGACGACCGAGGATCTGGTGACCGGGGAGAACGTGTTCTTCGTGGCCACCGGGATCACCGACGGGGAGTTGCTGCGGGGGGTGCGGTATCGGTCGGAGACCGCCACGACGGACTCGATCGTGATGCGGTCCAAGTCGGGGACCGTGCGGCGGATTGATTCCGAGCACCGGTTGAGCAAGTTGCGGGCGTACAGCGCGATCGACTTCGATCGGGCGAATTAGGCGCCTACGGAGAGGGGACTGCTGATCACTGGCGGCTGCGGGTCGTCTGTGGTTGATCGCGCCCACGCGGCGGAGCCGCACATTGAACGCAGCCCCGCGCCCCTGGAGGGCATGCAGTTCCCGGCATCGTGAAAAGGCGCCCCCTGTGCGGAGGGGGCGCCTTTTCACGTGTGCGGGCGTCAGCCCGCTGCCGCTATGCGGTTGTTCGCGCGGGCCGCCTTCTTCAGTTCCAGTTCGCGGCGGCGGCGCCTCGCGAGGACCACTCGGCGTTCGGCGGCGGTGAGGCCGCCCCAGACGCCGTACGGTTCGGGCTGGAGGAGGGCGTGTTCCCGGCACTCGACCATGACGGGGCACCGGGCGCAGACCCGCTTGGCCGCCTCCTCGCGGGACAGCCGGGCGGCGGTGGGCTCCTTGGAGGGTGCGAAGAACAGGCCGGCCTCGTCGCGCCGGCACACGGCCTCCGTGTGCCATGGGGCGTCTTGGTCCCTGTCTCGTGCTGGCACCCGCTGGGCCGGAACGCCAGCTACCTGCAGGGACGAATGCGGCGGTTGCAGCACGGTCTACTCCTGACGACGGCTTCGCGAGCGTGCGACGATGCAGCAAGGTCTACCCGCTGTACGCGCGCCTATGCAGGGAGTCCCCAACCGCTGGAATCCGGGGGTGCGGATGCGCCGCCCGGGACGGCCCGGACGGTGACCGAATCCCTTCGGATCAGGTCGACTTCACAACCGTCAATGGTCCAGGTGCTTGCGCAAACCCTTCTCGACCTTGCGATGCACCCGATGGCGAATGTCCGCCACGAGCTTCCCGCGCTTCGGCCGCGCCTCGATGTTGCCGAGCACGGCCCAGCCGTCCACGAAGACCACGGGCGCGTCGGGGTCGGCCGCGTCCAGCGTGTCGACCTCGAAGTTGCCGAAGACGCCGCCGCCGGTGCCGCGCAGCGAGACGTTCTCCGGCACGCGGACCTCGACGTTTCCGAAGACGGACCAGGCCTTGATCACGACCTGCTGGTACTCGAAGATCGCCTCGCTCAGGTCGATCTCGACACTGCCGAAGATCGAGTACGCATGGATACGGCGGCCCGCCCGCCAGCGGCCCTTGCGCACCGTGGCGCTGAACACCGCGACCACGTTCTCGTCCGGGTCCGCCGGTATCGCACCGGCCGTCGGACGGTGGGGCGCGGAGGCGTACGCGGGGGTCGCACGGGCCTGGTGCGCGCCGGGCAGGTCCCGCACATATGGCTCCAGTTCGCCGACCGTCTTGGCGCGGTAGACGCCCTCCACCCGCTCTGCGTGCTCCTCGGCGGTGAGGCGGCCCTCGGCGAGGGCGTCGCGCAGGATGTCCGCGAAACGGTCGCGGTCGGCGTCGGACGCGCGGAGTTCGGCGGCGGGCGCGGTCTGCTTCTCAAGGTCCACGACAGCAGCGTACCCAAACACGATAGATCGCGACACCCCCGGCGTGCCTCCAGGGAGCCTTGAACTGAGCACTCGAACTGAGCCTTACCTCACAAGCTCCCCGTCAGTGGCACGTCCTACGCTGGTGGACGCTTGCCAATGGAGGCCAGCCGCTGTCTGCCGCGAGTGAGGAATGGGCGAGATGCCTGAGTTCGAGTACACCGATCTGCTCCCCATGGGGAAGGACACCACCCCGTACCGGCTGGTGACCTCCGAGGGTGTCTCCACCTTCGAGGCCGACGGGCGGACGTTCCTCAAGGTCGAGCCCGAGGCGCTGCGCAAGCTCGCCGAGGAGGCCATCCACGACATCCAGCACTACCTGCGCCCGGCGCACCTGGCCCAGCTGCGCCGGATCATCGACGACCCGGAGGCGTCGGGCAACGACAAGTTCGTCGCCCTGGACCTCCTCAAGAACGCCAACATCGCGGCCGCGGGCGTCCTCCCCATGTGCCAGGACACCGGCACCGCGATCGTCATGGGCAAGCGCGGCCAGAACGTCCTCACGGAGGGCGGCGACGAGGAGGCCCTGAGCCGCGGCATCTACGACGCGTACACCAAGCTCAACCTCCGCTACTCCCAGATGGCTCCGCTCACCATGTGGGAGGAGAAGAACACCGGCTCCAACCTCCCGGCACAGATCGAGCTGTACGCGACGGACGGCGGCGCCTACAAGTTCCTGTTCATGGCCAAGGGCGGCGGCAGCGCCAACAAGTCGTTCCTCTACCAGGAGACGAAGGCCGTCCTGAACGAGGCCTCCATGATGAAGTTCCTGGAGGAGAAGATCCGTTCGCTGGGGACGGCCGCCTGCCCGCCGTACCACCTGGCCATCGTGGTCGGCGGGACGAGTGCCGAGTACGCGCTGAAGACGGCGAAGTACGCCTCCGCGCACTACCTGGACGAGATCCCCACCGAGGGCTCGCCGCTCGGGCACGGGTTCCGGGACAAGGAGCTGGAGGAGAAGGTCTTCGAGCTGACGCAGAGGATCGGTATCGGGGCGCAGTTCGGCGGCAAGTACTTCTGCCACGACGTCCGGGTGATCCGCCTCCCCCGGCACGGCGCGTCCTGCCCGGTCGCGATCGCCGTCTCCTGCTCGGCGGACCGGCAGGCGGTCGCGAAGATCACCGCCGAGGGCGTGTTCCTGGAGCAGCTGGAGACGGACCCGGCGCGCTTCCTGCCGGAGACGACCGACGAGCACCTCGACGAGAGCGGCGACGTCGTCCGGATCGACCTGAACCAGCCGATGGACGACATCCTCGCCGAGCTGACCAAGTACCCGGTCAAGACCCGGCTTTCGCTGACCGGCCCGCTGGTCGTGGCCCGCGACATCGCGCACGCCAAGATCAAGGAGCGGCTGGACGCGGGCGAGGAGATGCCGCAGTACCTGAAGGACCACCCGGTGTACTACGCCGGTCCCGCCAAGACCCCCGAGGGCTACGCCTCCGGCTCCTTCGGCCCGACCACGGCCGGACGGATGGACTCCTACGTCGAGCAGTTCCAGGCGGCGGGCGGCTCCAAGGTGATGCTGGCCAAGGGCAACCGCAGCCGGCAGGTCACCGACGCGTGCGCCGCGCACGGCGGCTTCTACCTCGGCTCCATCGGCGGCCCCGCCGCCCGCCTCGCCCAGGACTGCATCAAGAAGGTCGAGGTCGTCGAGTACGAGGAGCTCGGCATGGAGGCGGTCTGGAAGATCGAGGTCGAGGACTTCCCGGCGTTCATCGTGGTCGACGACAAGGGCAACGACTTCTTCGAGGACCCGGCGCCTCAGCCGACGTTCACGAGCATTCCGGTACGGGGGCCCGGGCCGGCGTAAGTGGTGTGCGGCGGCGGGGGTTTCCTCGCCCCCGCCGCCCCTACCCGTCCCATCCCAGGGGCTCCGCCCCTGGACCCCCGATCGGCCTGAACGGCCTCGTCCTCGAACGCCGGACGGGCTCCATTCAGCCGACCCTCGTTCGGTCCAGACCCGGAACATCCCCGCCACCCCGATCGCTGTACCCGGTATGAGCGAATACCGCATCGAACGCGACTCCATGGGTGAAGTGCGTGTCCCCGCGGACGCCAAGTGGCGGGCGCAGACGCAGCGGGCCGTGGAGAACTTCCCCGTCTCCGGGCAGCGGCTGGAGCGCGCCCACATCGAGGCCCTCGCGCGCATCAAGGCCGCGGCCGCCGCCGTCAACGCCAGGCTCGGCGTCCTCGACAAGGACATCGCCGACGCCATCGGGGAGGCGGCGCGGGAGGTCGCGGAGGGGCGGTGGGACGAGCACTTCCCCGTCGACGTGTTCCAGACGGGCTCCGGCACCTCCTCCAACATGAACACCAACGAGGTCGTCGCGACCCTCGCGAGCGAACGGCTCGGCCGGGACGTCCACCCCAACGACCACGTCAACGCGTCCCAGTCGTCCAACGACGTCTTCCCCTCCTCCCTGCACATCGCCGCCACCGCCGCCGTCCTGCACGACCTGATCCCGGCGCTGGAGCACCTCGCCGGCTCCCTGGAGCGCAAGGCGGAGGAGTTCGCCGACGTGGTGAAGTCGGGGCGGACGCATCTGATGGACGCCACGCCCGTGACCCTGGGGCAGGAGTTCGGGGGGTACGCCGCCCAGGTGCGGTACGGCATCGAGCGGCTTCGGGCCTCGCTGCCCCGGCTCGCCGAACTGCCGCTCGGCGGCACCGCGGTCGGCACGGGGATCAACACCCCGCCCGGTTTCCCGGCGGCCGTGATCGCGGAGGTCGCCCGCGCGACCGGCCTGCCGCTCACCGAGGCCCGTAACCACTTCGAGGCGCAGGGCGCCCGGGACGGGATCGTGGAGACCAGCGGGCAGCTGCGGACCATCGCCGTCGGGCTGACGAAGATCGCCAACGACCTGCGCTGGATGGCGTCCGGGCCGCGCACCGGGCTGGCCGAGATCAACCTGCCCGATCTGCAGCCCGGTTCGTCGATCATGCCCGGCAAGGTCAACCCGGTCATCCCGGAGGCCGTGCTCATGGTCTGCGCGCAGGTCGTCGGCAACGACGCCACCGTCGCCACCGCGGGCGCGTCCGGCAACTTCGAGCTGAACGTGATGCTTCCGGTCATCGCGAAGAACGTGCTGGAGTCCATCCGGCTGCTCGCAGGCGTCTCCCGCCTGCTCGCCGACCGGACCGTCGACGGCATCACCGCCAACCGCGAACGGGCCCGCGAGTACGCCGAGTCGTCACCCTCCGTGGTGACACCGCTCAACAAGTACATCGGGTACGGGGAGGCCGCCAAGGTCGCCAAGAAGTCCCTGGCCGAACGGAAGACGATCCGTCAGGTCGTGCTGGAGAGCGGGTACGTGGAGCGCGGCGACCTCACGGTGGAGCAGCTCGACGAGGCACTGGACGTCCTGCGGATGACGCGTCCGTAACCGGGCGCTGTGCCGTGTGACCGGCGCGTGAACCGTGGCGCGCGCCGCAGCGTCGTATGCCTGTGACACCTAATATCTGTGCATGGCGGACGACGGAGCGGTGAGACGCGTGGAAGCGGGCGGAGCTACGGCCTTCTGGGCACCCGGCAGTCACATCCTGTGGCGTTACCGGGAGAACGCGGGCGACCGCTTCCACATAGCGCGCCCCGTCACCGTCGTACGCGACGACGCCGACCTGCTCGCCGTCTGGATGGCGCCGGGCACGGAGTGCGTCAAGCCGGTGCTCACCGACGGTACGCCGGTGCACCTGGAACCCCTTCAGTCGCGCTACACCAAGCCGCGGACCGTGCAGCGCGACCGCTGGTTCGGCACCGGCGTGCTGAAGCTGGCCCGGCCCGGTGAGCCGTGGTCGGTGTGGCTGTTCTGGGAGCCCGGGTGGCGGTTCAAGAACTGGTACGTCAATCTTGAGGAGCCGCTGGAGCGTTGGAGCGGCGGGGTGGACTCGGAGGATCACTTTCTCGACATCTCCGTGCACCCCGACCGCAGTTGGCACTGGCGGGACGAGGACGAGTTCGCGCAGGCCCAGCGGGACGGCCTGATGGACGCCGCGCAGGCCGAACGGGTCCGGGACGCGGGGCGGTCCGCGGTGGAGGTGATCCGCGCCTGGGGGCCGCCGTTCTCGGACGGCTGGCAGCACTGGCGCCCGGATCCGTCCTGGACCGTACCCTCACTTCCGGAGGACTGGCATCGTATGCCCGCGCATGTGTCCTCATGAGACCCTTGCTGCGCCCCGGGGCAGGAAACGTAGGATCGTCCTCCGCAAGGGCGCGCGGCGGCAACTCGCGGGGCGCACAGTGTGCTTGACCGGATGTCACCGAGGGGCGGCAGGACGTGAGCGAGGGGTACGAGGACACAGGGACAGCCTCTGACCACGCGGGAATTCCGTTCCTGGGGCATGTATTCCGGGTATCGGGACTTCTGCGGGACGAACTGCACGCGCGGTGCAAGGCGCGCACGGCCCCGGACGGATGGATTCGACACGCGTGACGGAGCAGCCGACCTCTTTCGAGCGCCCCCAGGCGGGCACCGACCCCGCGGATCCCCGCGGGGCGCTCCTGCGTACCCCGGCGGCTCCGCTGACGCCCGGTGCCGCCGCCTTACCCGCACAGGCCCGCAGCGCCGGCGAGACGCCCCCGGGCCCGCCCGTGGCACCCAGCGACGGCACCGGACCCGAGCACTCCCAGCCGGCCGTCGACGAGGCCATGGGGGCACCTCCCGCGCGAGCGAAGCCGAGCGTGGGGGACCATCGCCCGCGCCCCGCGCCGGAGGTCATCCCGGCGCAGCCCGGCACCGACCCGGAGCGTTCCGGTCCCGACGGCCAGGACCGCCGTACCGGCCAGGCGGCCCCGCTCGGCAAGCCCACGCCGATGCGGCGGGACGGCGACCGGCTGCGCTTCGTGGGCGCGGCCACCCGGCGGATCGCCCGCGGCATCGACCTCGACGAGATCGTGATGGGGCTGTGCCGGGCGACCGTGCCGACCTTCTCCGACGCGATCCTCGTCTATCTGCGCGACCCGCTGCCGGTCGGCGACGAGCGGCCCACGGGCCCGGTCGTGCTGCGGCTGCGCCGCACCGACCGGATCCCGGAGGAGCGGGACACCGAGGGCGGGTTCATGCCGGTGGCCCAGCCGGAGCCGTCGGAGCTGTCGACGCTGACCGCCGAACTGTGCGAGGTACGGCCCGGTGGCGCGCTCGCCGAGGTGCTGCGCGGGGTACGTCCCGTGTTCGCCGACGCGCCCGCCGCCCGTGCCGCGCTGCCCGAACTGCTCGGCGAGGACGGCGAGGCGGTGATCCCCGCCGGCCAGCGGGCCATCCTCGCCCCGCTGCGCGGCCGCCGCCGTGTCATCGGCGCCGCGGTCTTCCTGCGCCGCCCGGAGCGGATGGCGTTCGAGGCGGACGATCTGCTCGTCGCCGCCCAGCTCGCCACGCACAGCGCGCTCGGCATCGACAAGGCGGTGCTGTACGGCCGGGAGGCGTACATCGCCGACGAGTTGCAGCGCACCATGCTTCCCGAGACCCTGCCGCAGCCGACGGGCGTCCGGCTGGCCTCGCGCTACCTGCCGGCCGCCGAGACCGCGCGGGTCGGCGGCGACTGGTACGACGCCATCCCGCTGCCCGGCAGCCGGGTCGCGCTCGTCGTCGGTGACGTCATGGGGCACTCCATGACGTCCGCCGCGATCATGGGCCAGCTGCGGACGACCGCGCAGACCCTCGCCGGGCTCGACCTGCCGCCGCAGGAGGTGCTGCACCACCTCGACGAGCAGGCGCAGCGGCTCGGCACCGACCGCATGGCGACGTGCCTGTACGCCGTCTACGACCCGGTGTCGCACCGGATCACCATCGCCAACGCCGGCCACCCGCCGCCGGTGCTGCTGCACCTGGGCGGGCGGGCCGAGGTGCTGCGGGTTCCCGCGGGCGCGCCGATCGGGGTCGGCGGCGTCGACTTCGAGGCCGTGGAGCTCGACGCGCCGGCCGGGGCGACGCTGCTGCTGTACACGGACGGGCTGGTCGAGTCCCGGCTGCGCGACGTGTGGACCGGCATAGAGCAACTGCGGGAGAAGCTCGCCGCGACCGCCCAGCTCACGGGGCCCGATCATCCGCCGCCGCTCGAAGCGCTGTGCGACGAGGTGCTGGACATGCTCGGGCCGGGCGACCGGGACGACGACATCGCCCTGCTCGCCGCCCGGTTCGACGGGATCGCGCCGAGTGATGTGGCGTACTGGACCCTGGAGCCGGAGGAGACGGCGCCGGGCAAGGCCCGGCGGCTGGCTCGGCGGGCGCTGGCCCGCTGGGGTCTGGAGGAGCTGACGGACTCCGTGGAGTTGCTGGTCAGTGAGGTGGTGACCAATGCGGTGCGGTATGCCTCGCGGCCGGTGACGTTGCGGTTGCTGCGGACCGATGTGCTGCGGTGCGAGGTGGGCGACGATGTGCCGCAGCTGCCTCGGCTGCGGCAGGCTCGGGCCACCGATGAGGGTGGGCGTGGGCTGTATCTGGTGAATCGGATGGCTCGGCGGTGGGGGGCCACTCGGCTGAGTACCGGAAAGGTTGTCTGGTTTGAGCTGAATCGCGGGTGAGGTGCGCGGGTTCGCCGTGGGGCTTTTGACATACGGCGACTGCGGGTCGTGTGTGGCTGATCGCGCCGTTCCCCGCGCCCCTTGGGGACGTGAAGGGCGCCCGGCGTTTGTGCCGGGCGCCCTCTCTCATTGCTCGTCGTTCGGGAGGAACGGGGTCTCCGGTGTGGTCCCGTCCGTCGGTTCGTCGGTGGTCGGGGTCTCCGTCGGCTCCTGGGTCGTCGGGGTCTCCGTCGGCTCCTGGGTCGTCGGGGTCTCCGTCGGCTCCTCGGTGGCCGGGGTCTCCGTCGGCTCCTCGGTCGTCGGGGTCTCCGTCGGCTCCTGGGTCGTCGGCTCCTCGGTCGGTGTCTGGGTGTACGTCGGCTTCACCGCCGCGCCCTGCGTGGTCTCCAGGTCGAACTTGGTGACCTCGTCCAGCACGCCGAAGGTGTACGCCGCCCAGATGTGCGCCGGGAAACCACCACCGTCGACGCGGCCCTTGCCCGGGAGGGTGCCGGTGGCGCCCGCCATGTTCACCTGCTTGCCGGTCTTGGCGTCCTCGCCGAACAGGCCGACCGAGGTCACCAGGTTCGGGGTGTAGCCGATGAACCAGGCGGATCTGCCGTAGTCGGACGTACCGGTCTTACCGGCCACCTGCTGCCCCTGACGCGCGGGGTTGTCGCGCACCGACAGGCGGGCCGTACCGTCGTCGACCACCCCGGTCAGCACCGAGGTGACGGTGTCGGCGGCCTCGCGGCTGATGAGCTGGTCGCCGATGGGGTCCGGCAGGTCCACCTCGGCGTCCTTGTGCTCGGCCGAGGCCAGGATCGCCGGCGTGACCTTCTTGCCGTGGTTGTCGAGGGTGGCGTAGATCCCCGCCATCTCCAGCGGGCTCGCGCCCATGGAGCCGAGCGTCTGGGCCGGCACCGCCTGCATGCCCTCGGTGTCCATGCCGAGCCTGTCGGCGACCTCCATCACCGTGTCCATGCCGACGTCGACGCCCATCTGCGCGAAGACGGAGTTGATGGACTTGTTCATGGCGGTCTGCACGGTGACGTCGCCGTAGTCGGCCTCGTCCTCGTTCGGCGGTGCGAAGCCGACCTTCCTGCCGTTGTCCGTGACCTGGTGCCTGCTGTCACCGTCGTAGATCGTGTTCGCGGTGATCGGCTCGCCGTCCTGGGTCTCGGCGCCCTCCTCCACGGCGGCGGCCAGGATCACCGGCTTGAAGGTGGAGGCCGGCTGGTAGTCGCGGCGGGTCGCGTTGTTCCGGTAGTGCTTGACGTAGTCCACGCCGCCGTACATCGCGACGACCTTGCCGGTCTTCGGGTCGACGGACACGGCGCCGGGCTGGATGTTCCCGTCGACCTTCCGTTTCCCGGGGTCGAGCTTGCTGGTGAGTTCGTCCTTGGCGGCCTTCTCCAGCTGTTTCTGCTTCTTCTTGTCGATGTTCAGCGTCATGGTCCAGCCGCCGCGCTTGACCAGGGCGAGGGCGCTGTCCTGGTTCTCCGCCGCTCCCTGGGCCACGAGTTGGCGGGCCAGCTCCGCGTTGGCCGCGTCGACCAGGTAGCCGGCCTGGCCCTGCAGTCCGGGTGTGCCCTGCGGCGCCTTCGGCACCGGGAACTCCATGCCCTGGCGCTCGGAGGCGTTCAGCCAGCCCTCCTCGACCATGTTGTCCAGGACGTAGTTCCAGCGGTTCTTCACCAGTTGCTTGCTGGTCTTCGAGGCGACCGCCCAGTCGTACTGGCTCGGCGCCTGGAGCAGCGCGGCGAGGTACGCGCCCTGCTCGACGGTGAGTTGGTCGGCGTCGACGCGGTAGTAGGCCTGCGCGGCGGCCTGGATGCCGTAGGCGTTGCGGCCGTAGTAGCTGGTGTTGATGTAGCCCGCGAGGATGTCGTCCTTGGACATCCGGCGGTCCACCTTCAGCGAGATCACCAGCTCCTTCAGCTTGCGGGTGACCGTCTGTTCCTGGCTGAGGTAGTAGTTCTTGACGTACTGCTGGGTGATCGTCGAACCGCCCTGTGCGCCCTTGCCGCTGAGCGTGTTGAACACACCGCGCGCCGTGCCCTTCAGGTCGACGCCGTTGTCCTGGTAGAACGTCTTGTTCTCGGCGGCCACGAAGGTCCGCTGGACGTCCTTGGGCACCCTGGCCAGGTCGACGACCTCCCGGTTGACCTCGCCCTCGCGGGCCAGGACCGTGCCGTCGCTGTACTTGTAGACGTTGCTCTGCTGCTTCGCCGCCGCGTTGCCCTCGGGGACCGGCACGAGCAGATAGAGCAGGATGAAGCCGCCGATGCCGAGCAGGCACAGGCCGAGGAACGTGCCGAGGATCTTCCTCCAGGTGAACAGCCTGCGTATGCCGGTCTTCCCGGACTTGCCGGGTTTGCCCCTGCGGCGGCCGGGACCGGTCGGGCCCGCCGGGCTCACAGCGCTGGGCGCGCCCGGCGCGCTTGACGAACGGCGGCGCTTCGGCGCCGCGCGGTGACCACCGCGCTGCCGCGCTCGTCTGTCTTCCGCTCGTCCCATGAGTCCGTTCGCTCCGCTCCGCTCTCGGCTGTCACATCGGTTTCGTGGCTCAGGTCAGCTCAGAAAGCTAACACCGCTCTCTATGACAAAGTCCGACTCATTCGGTCTTTTGCGGGCGTGACAATCAGCACGCTTCCCTACGGAACCGACGCCCGGGAGGGGGTTGGGGTTGCCGTGGCGGGGTAAAGTGATATCACTTAGCTTTGACCTAGATAGAACGAACGGGGGACTTCTGTGTCCACTATGTCCACGCATGACGCACCGGCCGTCGCCGACGTCCCTGCGATGCCCGCCCCGCGCGTCCGTGAGTTCCAGGCGCACAGCATCGGCGGCGGACTCGCCCTGCTCCTGGGCCTGATCGGGCTGCTGGGCGGCATCGCCATGGTGGTCGCCGCCACGACCGTCTCCGCGACCGGCGCCAAGGCAGCGCTGATCGTCCTCGGCGTCCTGGTCGCCATCAGCGCGTTCGTCGCGATGTGCGGGCTGAACATGGTGGCGCCGGGCGAGGCCCGGGTCGTCCAGCTCTTCGGCCGCTACCGGGGCACGATCCGGCAGGACGGCCTGCGCTGGGTGAACCCGCTCACCTCGCGCACCAAGATCTCCACCCGCGTCCGCAACCACGAGACGGCGGTGCTGAAGGTCAACGACGCCTACGGCAACCCGATCGAGCTCGCCGCGGTCGTGGTGTGGAAGGTCGAGGACACCGCGCAGGCCACGTTCGAGGTCGACGACTACATCGAGTTCGTCTCCACCCAGACCGAGGCGGCCGTACGGCACATCGCCATCGAGTACCCGTACGACGCCCACGAGGAGGACGGCCTCTCCCTGCGCGAGAACGCCGAGGAAATCACCGAGAAGCTCGCAGTCGAACTGCACGCGCGCGTGGAGGCGGCCGGCGTGCAGATCATCGAGTCCCGCTTCACGCACCTCGCCTACGCGCCCGAGATCGCCTCGGCGATGCTCCAGCGGCAGCAGGCCGGCGCGGTCGTCGCGGCCCGGCGGCAGATCGTGGACGGCGCGGTCGGCATGGTGGAGATGGCGCTGGCCCGGCTGACCGAGCGGGACATCGTGGAGCTGGACTCCGAGCGGAAGGCGGCGATGGTGTCCAACCTGATGGTGGTGCTGTGTGGCGACCGGGCCACCCAGCCGGTCGTCAACACCGGGT
The DNA here is from genome assembly GCF_019219825.1 of Streptomyces sp. TRM70350. GTDB lineage: Bacteria > Actinomycetota > Actinomycetes > Streptomycetales > Streptomycetaceae > Streptomyces. Next base: position 33,364 of record NZ_JAHUXH010000043.1, read on the forward strand.
CCCTCTACCAGTGACCGATCCTTCCGAGGCTTCCTCGAAGCGGCGGCCGCAGCAGCAGCGCAAGCAGGTGCTGCTGCGGCTGGACCCGTCGGTGTACGAGTCGCTCGCCCGCTGGGCGTCGGACGAGCTGCGGTCGGCCAACGCGCAGATCGAGTTCCTGCTCCGCAAGGCCCTCAAGGAGGCGGGCCGGCTGCCGGGGGACGCCGGTCCCCTGCCCCGCCGGGGCCGACCGCCACGGGACTCAGAGCCGCAGTAGCAGAACCGTGACAATCGGCCCCCACCAGCGGCGACGTACCGCATGCCCTGAGCTGCACACTGCGCGTATACACACGACGTATACCCGCTGTGTAGAGTGCTCCGCATGTCCATCGGTCACACCCTTCTCGGGCTCCTGGAGTCCGGCCCCCGCCACGGCTACGACCTGAAGCGGGCCTTCGACGAGAAGTTCGGTCAGGACCGGCCGCTGCACTACGGCCAGGTCTATTCGACGATGTCCCGCCTGCTGAAGAACGGCCTCGTCGAGGTCGACGGCATCGAGCCGGGCGGCGGGCCGGAGCGCAAGCGGTACGCGATCACCGACGCCGGGATCACCGACGTGGAGCGGTGGCTCGCCACGCCGGAGAAGCCGGAGCCGTACCTCCAGTCGACCCTGTACACCAAGGTCGTCCTCGCCCTGCTCACCCGGCGCGACGCCGCCGACATCCTCGACACCCAGCGCTCGGAGCATCTGCGGATGATGCGGATCCTCACCGACCGCAAACGCAAGGGCGACCTCGCCGACCAGTTGATCTGCGACCACGCGCTGTTCCATCTGGAGGCCGATCTGCGCTGGCTGGAACTGACCGCCGCGCGGCTCGACAAGCTGGCGGAGGTGGTGGCGAAGTGACTCCCTCCGGTTCCCTGCTCGTGGCCGAGGGCCTGCGCAAGACGTACGGCCCCACGACCGCCCTGGACGGCGCCGACTTCTCCATCCACCCCGGCGAGGTCGTCGCCGTGATGGGCCCCTCCGGCTCCGGCAAGTCCACGCTGCTGCACTGCCTCGCCGGGATCGTCACCCCGGACGAGGGCTCGATCCGCTACGACGGCCGGGAGATGGCCACGATGAACGACGCCCGGCGCAGCGCGCTCAGGCGCTCGGAGTTCGGGTTCGTCTTCCAGTTCGGCCAGCTCGTGCCCGAACTCACCTGTGTGGAGAACGTGGCCCTGCCACTGCGCCTGAACGGCACCTCCCGCAAGGCCGCCGAGCGCGCCGCCCTGTCCTGGATGGAACGCCTGGAGGTCGACGGCATAGGCCACAAGCGGCCCGGTGAGGTCTCCGGCGGTCAGGGCCAGCGCGTCGCCGTGGCCCGCGCCCTGGTCACCGGCCCGCGCGTGCTGTTCGCCGACGAGCCGACCGGCGCGCTGGACTCCCTCAACGGTGAGCGCGTGATGGAGCTGCTGACGGACGCGGCCCGCTCCACCAACGCGGCCGTCGTCCTGGTCACGCACGAGGCACGGGTCGCCGCCTACTCCGACCGCGAGATCGTCGTACGGGACGGGAAGTCCCGGGACATGGAGCGCGTCGTATGAGGCTCCGTCAGTGGTGCAGGGATCTGGCCATGGGCGCCGGGTTCGCGTTCACCGGGCGGGGCGGCTGGGTACGGGCGGTGCTCACCGCGGTCGGCGTCGGGCTCGGCGTGGCGCTGCTGCTGCTCACCACCGCGCTGCCGAACGCGCTGGACGCCCGGGACAAGCGCGAACAGGCCCGCACCGACTTCACGTTCAGCCAGACCGTGCCGCCGAAGACGGACGCCACCCTGCTCGTCGCCAACGTCGGCACCACCTTCCGCCACGAGGACATCCGCGGCCGGGAACTGGAGCCGGAGGGCCCGAAGGCGCCCCTGCCGCCGGGCGTCGACAAGCTGCCCGCGCCGGGCGAGATGGTCGTCTCCCCGAAGCTGAAGGCACTTCTTGAGTCCCCGGACGGGAAACTGCTCCGCGAACGGCTGTCCGACCGGATCGTCGGCACCATCGCCGAGCCCGGTCTGGTCGGCTCCGCCGAACTCGCCTTCTACCGGGGCGGGGAGGGCCTCGCGTCGAAGCTCGACCACGGCCGGGTGGTGCGGATCGAGCGGTTCGGGGAGCCGATCCAGGGCACCTCCGACCCCTGGGATCCGGTCCTGATCCTCCTCGTCCTGGTCGTCTTCGTGGTCCTGCTGATGCCGGTGGGCGTCTTCGTCGCGGCGGCCGTGCGGTTCGGCGGCGAGGGACGCGACCGGCGGCTCGCGGCGCTGCGGCTGGTGGGCTCCGACAGCGGGATGACCCGCCGGGTCGCGGCGGGCGAGGCGCTCGCCGGGTCCGTGCTGGGCCTGGTCTTCGGCACCGGCTTCTTCCTGGTCGGACGCGAGATCGCGGGCCGGATGGAGGTGTTCGACGTCAGCGTCTTCCCGAGCTACCTCAACCCCTCCCCCGCCCTGGCCGCACTGGTCGCGGTCACGGTCCCGGCGGCCGCCGTCCTGGTCACCCTCTTCGCGCTGCGCGGTGTGGTCATCGAGCCGCTCGGCGTGGTCCGCACGGCCAGGCCGAGCCGCCGCAGGCTGTGGTGGCGGCTGCTGCTGCCGCTGGCCGGCCTGGCGATGCTCGCCCCGATGATCGGCCAGGGCAGTGACGGGGGCGACTTCAACCAGTACCTGGTCATCGGCGGTGTGATGCTGCTGCTGATCGGCGTCACGGCGCTGCTTCCGTGGATCGTCGAGACGGCCGTCGCCCGGCTCGGCGCCGGCTCGCTCTCCTGGCAACTGGCCGTCCGCCGCCTGCAGTTGAGCAGCGGCACGGCGGCCCGCACGGTCAACGGCATCGCCGTGGCGGTGGCCGGCGCGATCGCGCTGCAGATGCTGTTCGCCGGAGTGGAGGACGACTTCACCCACGCGACCCCGTACGACGAGACCCGCGCGCAGATGCAGGTGTCCGTACCGGAGGGCATGCCGCTGGCCCGGGCCGCGGCGGACTTCCGGCGGACCGAGGGCGTGCGCAGGGTGTACGCGTACGCGGAGGGCCATGTCGGCGAGAAGCGCACGGACCCCGAGCTCCTCGCACAGGTGACGGTCGGCGACTGCGCCTCGCTGCGGGAGGTGGCGAAGCTGCCCGCGTGCCGCGACGGCGACGTGTTCGCCGTCTCCGGTGCGGAGTACGACACCGACACCCCCGGTCTGGCCGAGCCCGGCCGCACCCTCTACTTCGACCCCACCCACGAAGGCGAACGCGAGGGCGCGGAGACCCCCTGGACGCTGCCCGCCGTGAAGCGGGCGGAGGCGGCCGCGGACATGACCGGCGCCGAGCGCGGCGGCTTCCTCGTCACCCCGAAGGCGCTGCCCGCAGCGGCCGCGCAGCGCCTCGGCGGCCAGGTCTATCTCCAGCTCGACGCGTCGGTACCGGACGCACAGGACCTGGTACGCAACACGGCGGCGGCGATCGACCCGTACTCCGAGCCCATGCTGTGGGTGTCCACGCAGCGCTCCGAGCGCTACGACTCCATCCGCACCGGCCTGTTCGTCGGCGCCACCTGTGTCCTGGCCCTGATCGGCGCGAGTCTGCTCGTCTCCCAGTTGGAACAGCTGCGCGAACGCAGGAAGCTGCTGTCGGCGCTGGTCGCCTTCGGCACCCGGCGCCGCACCCTGTGCCTGTCCGTGCTGTGGCAGACGACGATCCCGATCGTGCTGGGCCTGGCCCTCGCCTCCGTCGTGGGGCTCACCCTGGGCGCGGTGCTGCTGAAGATGACGGCCACCGGGGTGGGCGTCGACTGGGCGAGCCTGCTGGCGATGATCGGCATCGGCGCGGGCGTCGTCCTCCTGGTGACGCTGCTCAGCCTGCCGCCGCTGCTGCGGCTGATGCGCCCGGAGGGCCTGCGCACCGAGTGAGCTACTCGCCCCCGTCCAGCACGCGCACGGGCAGCGGCCGCAGTGCCTCGCGCAGTGCGGCCGCCAGCTCCTCGTACTCCGCCCCGCGCGCCGCGCCCGTCCGCATCGCCAGCGCGATACGGCGGGTCGGCGCGGGGTCGGAGAAGTACCCGGTGAGCAGCTGATTGCTGCGGCTCGTCTCCACCTTGACGGCGGTCCGCGGCAGCAGCGTGCACCCCAGCCCACCGGCGACGAGCTGGACGAGGGTGGACAGTCCGGCGGCCGTGGTGGTGACCGGCGCGTCCTCGCGTCCCGCCTCCCGGCAGATGTCGAGGGCCTGGTCGCGCAGGCAGTGCCCCTCGTCGAGGAGCAGCAGGTTGAGCTCCTTGAGCGCCTCGCGCGGGATGCCCTCGCGTCCGCCGAGCCAGTGGTCGAGGGGCGTGACGAGCACGAAGTCCTCGTCGAACAGCGGCAGTTCGGTCACCCCCGGGACCCCGAGGGGCACGGCGAGCAGCAGCAGGTCGAGCCGCCCGGAGGTGAGCCCGTCGAGCAGGTTGGCGGTCTGCTCCTCGTGCACCTGGAGGTCGAGGTGCGGATAGCGCTCGTGGACGAGCCGCAGGACGGTCGGCAGCAGGTAGGGCGCGACGGTCGGGATGACGCCGAGCCGCAGCACCCCGGTGAAGGGCGCCCGCACGGCCTCGGCCTCCTCCATCAGGGCCCCCACCTCGCTCAGCACCGCCTTGGCCCGTACGGCGAGGCGCTCGCCGGCGGGCGAGAGGAGCACCTTGCGGGTCGTACGCTCAAGAAGCGTGACGCCGAGGACCTCCTCCAGCGCGGAGACGGCACCGGAGAGGGCGGGCTGGCTCATGCCGATCGCGGCGGCGGCGTCGCGGAAGTGCAGCTGCTCGGCGACGGCGGCGAAGGCGCGCAGCTGGGCAAGACTGGGCTGACGTCTCCTGCCGGTGTTACCAACGGTCACTGATAGCTACCTCCGATCAACTCGACCGAGTGTAGCTATTTCCCGTATCAATGCGCGTTGTGCCACGATCGATCACGTCCAACCCATGGGAAACACTCGCCAAAAGCGGGTGTTTCTTCGCTGCGCTGCAAGGAGAGCCAGTGCTCACTGTCGGTGACAAGTTCCCCGAGTTCGAACTGACTGCCTGCGTCTCGCTGGAGAAGGGCAAGGAGTTCGAGAAGATCAACCACAAGACCTACGAGGGCAAGTGGAAGGTGATCTTCGCCTGGCCCAAGGACTTCACCTTCGTGTGCCCGACCGAGATCGCGGCCTTCGGCAAGCTGAACGACGAGTTCGCCGACCGCGACGCGCAGATCCTCGGCTTCTCCGGTGACTCCGAGTTCGTGCACCACGCCTGGCGCAAGGACCACGACGACCTGCGTGACCTGCCGTTCCCGATGATGGCCGACGCCAAGCACGAGCTGATGCGTGAGCTGGGCATCGAGGACGAGGACGGCTTCGCCAAGCGTGCGGTCTTCATCGTCGACCAGAACAACGAGATCCAGTTCTCGATGGTGACCGCGGGTTCGGTCGGCCGTAACCCGAAGGAGGTCCTGCGGGTCCTGGACGCCCTCCAGACGGACGAGCTGTGCCCGTGCAACTGGAACAAGGGCGAGGACACGCTGGACCCGGTCGCCCTGCTGGCCGGGGAGTGATCCGGGCATGTCCCTCGACTCCCTGAAGTCCCGCATACCGGACTACGCCAAGGACCTGAAGCTCAACCTGGGCTCGGTCATCGGCAACTCCGACCTCCCGGCGCAGCAGCTGTGGGGCACGGTACTGGCGACGGCGATCGCCTCCCGCTCCCCCATCGTGCTGCGTGAGCTGGAGCCGGAGGCGAAGGCGGCGCTGTCGCCGGAGGCGTACACGGCGGCGAAGTCCGCCGCGGCGGTCATGGCGATGAACAACGTCTTCTACCGCACGCGGCATCTCCTCTCCGACCACGAGTACGGCAACCTGCGTGCGGGCCTGCGGATGAACGTCATCGGCAACCCGGGCGTGGACAAGGTCGACTTCGAGCTGTGGTCCTTCGCCGTCTCCGCCATCAACGGCTGCGGCATGTGCCTCGACTCCCACGAGCAGGTCCTGCGCAAGGCCGGCGTCGACCGCGAGGTCATCCAGGAGTCCTTCAAGATCGCCTCCGTCGTGCAGGCGGTGGCGGTGACCCTGGACGCCGAGGCGGCCCTCGCCGAGTAGCCGCGGAGCGACTGACTGCGCGCGAAGACCCCGTCCACCGTCGGTGGGCGGGGTCTCGGCGTGAGGGACGGGCCTCGGACTCCTGGGGCGGCCACCGCCGCTCAGGGGCCCGAGTCGGGTGGCTGGATGGGCGCGCTGTCCGTCGCTGTGGCACCACGCGGCCGCGGGGTGTGGCGCAGGGCACGCTCGTGGGAGTACGCCCGCAGGTAGCCGACCACCGTGTTCGTGACCGCCACCAACGGCACCGCCACCACCGCGCCGCCGATCCCCGCCACCAAGCCGCCCGCCGTCACCGACAGCACCACCCCCAGCGGATGCACCCGTACCGCCCGCCCCAGGATGAACGGCTGCAGGATGTGCCCCTCGATCTGCTGCACGGCGAGCACGACCGCCAGCGTCATCACCGCCGTGAAGACGCCCTGCGTCACCAGCGCCACGACCACCGCCAGCGCGCCCGAGATCACCGCCCCCACCAGCGGGATGAACGCCCCGAGGAAGATGAACACCGCCAGCGGCACAGCCATCGGCACATCGAGGAAGTAGATGCCGAGGCCGATGAAGATCGCGTCGATCAGAGCCACTATCACCGTGCCGCGCACATAGGCGGTGAGCGTCCGCCAGGCCCGAGGCCCGGCTCCCGCCACCCCCGGCCGCGCCGCCACCGGCACCAGCTTCAGCGTCCACTCCCAGATCCGCCGGCCGTCGTAGAGCAGGAAGAGCGTCGAGAAGAGCGCGAGCAGTATCCCGGTCAACGTCTCGACGACGACCGTCACACCCTCCAGCCCCGCGGACGTGATCTGGTCGGTGTTCGCCCCGATCGCCTCCCGCAGGTTCTCGGCGATGTCGTTGATCTGCTTGTCGGTGACGTGGAAGGGACTGTCGAGCAGCCACCGCCGCAACTCGTCGATGCCGTCCTGGACCTGGTCGGAGAGGGTGTCGATGTTCTCCATGACCTGCCAGGTCACGAACCACCCGATCAGCCCCATCACCACGAACCCGAGGATCGCGGTCATCGCCGTGGCCGGCCCCCGCGGCACCCCCATCCGCCGCAGCCGCGCCACCGTCGGCTGCAGCACCGCCGTCATGAGCAGCGACGCCACGAAGGCCAGCACCACCAGCTGTACGGCGCTGATGACCCGCATCAGCACCCACAAGGTGCCCGCCAGCACCAGCAGCCGCCACCCGGCCTCCGCCGCCACCCGCATGCCCCACGGCACGGCCTGCGCCGGATCGGGACGGGTGACGACCGGGACGTCAGGCGCGTACTCGGGGGAGCCCGCCGCCTCGGCCGACTCCTCCGGCTCCGGCTCCGGCTCGGCGTGCGCCCTCTCCGCCTCGGCGCGGCGCTGTTCCCACCGTTGCCCCGCCTCGGTCAGCCGGGCGCCCACCCGACCGAGCCACCCTGGCACTCGCGACATGATCCGTCCCTTTCCCCCAGCTGTCCCCACCACTCCCCCCGGAGTCGTCCCGTCAGACCGTACAGGGCCGGAACTCCACATGCCCGAAGCCCCTCACCGAAGGACGGTGAGGGGCTGGGAAAGGTTGAGTGGGAGGCCAGGGGCCTGTCCGACCGGGGGCTCAGTACCAGTGGTTGGCCTGCCAGAACGCCCAGGCGTCGCAGGGGCTGCCGTAGCGCTCGTTCATGTAGTTGAGGCCCCACTTGATCTGGGTGGCCGGGTTGGTCTGCCAGTCGGCGCCGACGGAGGACATCTTGGAGCCGGGCAGCGCCTGGAAGAGGCCGTAGGCACCGGAGGAGGGGTTGACCGCCCGGTAGTTCCAGTCGGACTCGTGGTCCACGATGTTGCTGAAGCACTGGAACTGCCCGCTCGGTACCATCGCCGCCGCCATCGACTGGATCTCGGCGATGGTGTACGAGCCCTGGGCGGGGAAGGCGGACGCGTCCCGGGTGGCGGAACGGCTGGCCGCCTTCTCCGCCTCCTCGCGCTCCTTGGCTTCCTGGGCCGCCTTCTCGGCGGCCTCCTTCTTCGCGATCGCGGTCTCGGCGGCCGCCTTGCGCGCCGCCTCCTCGGCTTCCTTCTTGGCGCTCGCGTCCGCGGCGATGGCCTGTACGTCGGCCTGCTGCGTCAGGGACGCGGTCTGCACCTGGGCCTGCTGGCCCGCGGGTATGTCCGCGAGGAGCGTCAGGTCGGTTGCCGCCGCCTCGGCGTCATTGGTCTGCGCGGTGCTGCCCGAGGCAACGCCGACGACGCTTCCGACTGCGGTGACCGCGGTGGCCGAGGCCACTGCGAATCCCCGGACCGAAATCCGGCTCACACGGTTTCCTTCCAGCATCGCCCGCTTCGGTGACCCTGGCGGACGCAATCGTGCCCCTGGCACTGGCCTCCCCAACTGCGGGTCACGGAAGGCACGGGCCCGGTGGACAACTCCCGGCAGAGGAGCGCCCCATGATGCTCGGGCGGCATACGACGACGCTATGGAGTTTGGCTGTGGTGCTCCTGTTGTGCCGTACCGCTGGGGGTACCGGTGTGTCGTATGCGGGGCCTGACAGGAGTGAGACTCTGCCGTAACCCGACACCGCAAGGCAATTCCGAGTTGCGTGTGAAAGCTCACATGCCGTTTGGCCCTGGCGGTTTTGAGAAACCGTGACGTGCGAAGGCGCCGCCCGGCTAGGCTCTGAGCCTTTGCCGAACGGCGCCAACTACCGCGTAACCGCCCCGAGATGGGACGAGGGGGTCAGATCACCCCGTCCTCCAGCATTTCGGTCACAAGCGCCGCGATCTGGGACCTCTCGGACCGCGTCAGGGTCACATGGGCGAAGAGCGGATGCCCCTTCAGCTTCTCCACGACGGCGACGACACCGTCGTACCGCCCCACCCGCAGATTGTCCCGTTGCGCCACATCGTGCGTCAGAACGACCCGCGAATTGGCGCCGATTCGGGACAGAACGGTCAGCAGGACGTTCCGTTCGAGTGACTGCGCCTCGTCCACGATCACGAACGCGTCGTGCAGCGAGCGGCCGCGGATGTGGGTGAGCGGGAGCACCTCCAGCATCCCGCGCGCGGTGACCTCCTCGATGACCTCGCGGCTGGTGACCGCGGACAGGGTGTCGAAGACCGCCTGCGCCCAGGGGCTCATCTTCTCGGCCTCGGTGCCGGGCAGATAGCCCAGTTCCTGCCCGCCCACCGCGTACAGCGGGCGGAAGACCATGATCTTCTCGTGCTGGCGACGCTCCAGGACCGCCTCCAGGCCCGCGCACAGCGCCAGCGCCGACTTGCCGGTGCCGGCCCGGCCGCCCATCGACACGATCCCGATGTCCGGATCGAGCAGCAGATCCAGCGCGATCCGCTGCTCCGCGCTGCGGCCCTTGATGCCGAACGCCTCCCGGTCGCCGCGCACCAGGCGGACGTTGCCCTCCGGTGTCACCCGGCCGAGTGCCTTTCCGCGCTCGGACTGGATGGTCAGGCCAGTGTGGACGGGCAGGTCGGCGGCTTCGGGGACGTAGACGTGGCCTTCCTCGAAGAGGATGTCCACCTGCTCGCCGGGCAGGGTCAGTTCGGCCATTCCGGTCCAGCCGGAGGAGTCCGTGATGGCCAGTTCTGCCCGGTACTCCTCGGCGAGGAGGCCGACGGAGGACGCCTTGATCCTGAGCGGGAGGTCCTTCGAGACGACGGTGACGTCGAACCCCTCGGCCTGCAGGTTCCGTGCGACCGCGAGGATCCGGGAGTCGTTGTCCCCCAGGCGGTAGCCGGTCGGCAGCACACTGGGGTCCGAGTGGTTGAGCTCGACACGGAGCGTTCCGCCGAGGTCCCCGATCGGGATGGGGGCGTCCAGGCGGCCGTAGCGCACGCGGCAGTCGTCGAGCAGACGCAGGGCCTGCCGGGCGAAGTAGCCGAGTTCGGGATGGTGCCGCTTGGCCTCCAGCTCCGTGACCACCACGACCGGGAGCACGACCTCGTGCTCGTCGAAGCGGCTCAAAGCGTTCGGGTCGGCCAGCAGGACGCTGGTGTCGAGAACATAGGTGCGCCGGTCGGGCTTGTGGCGCTTTGTGCTGGTCACCACGGAAGGACGTACCCCCTCGGATGAGGTCGGGGAGCGACGGAGAGGAGCTGGACCGGTCCACGGCCCCGTTGCACAACGGGCCGGGAACCGGCCCTTGGCTGCTTCGTCCGTACGGTGACCGCACGATCGGGCTGGTGCAAAGGGCCTCCCGGGCGGACGGCCCCGTGCCGTCCGCTGAGATCCGACACCCGTGGTTCGGGAGTCGACCTGCTTGCCTTATGCCCTCCAAAACGCGCCGCCATGCCACGGCATATGACGGCGCGCCGGTGAACTCCGTGTGAAGCGTGGTACGTCCGGGTGGCCGGGGCGGGTCCGTCAGCCGCCGTAGCGGCGGTGGCGCGCCGCGTAGTCGCGCAGGGCGCGCAGGAAGTCGACCTTGCGGAAGGCCGGCCAGAAAACCTCACAGAAGTAGTACTCGGAGTGGGCCGTCTGCCACAGCATGAATCCGGACAGCCGCTGCTCTCCGCTGGTGCGGATGACCAGGTCGGGGTCGGGCTGGTCACCCGTGTAGAGGTGTCGGCCGATCATGTCCACGTCGACGGCCTCGGCGACGTCCTCGATGGAGCGGCCCTTGTCGGCGGCGTCCAGCAGCATGGAGCGGACGGCGTCGGCGATCTCCTGGCGGCCGCCGTAGCCGATGGCGACGTTGACCAGTATCCCGTCGACGTGCGCGGTGGCCTCCTCGGCCTCCTTGAGCGCGGTCTGCATCGGGGACGGCAGCAGGTCCGGGGTGCCGACGTGGTGCACCCGCCAGCGGCCGTCGGCGGCGAGGGTGCGCACGACGTCCTCGATGATGCCGAGGAGCGGGACGAGCTCCTCCTGGGGCCGGTTGAAGTTGTCCGTCGACAGCAGCCAGAGGGTGACGACCTCGACGTCCGTCTCGGTGCACCAGCCGAGGAACTCCTCGATCTTCTCGGCGCCGGCGCGGTGACCGTCGACAGGGGTGGAGCCGGCCGCCTTCGCCCAGCGCCGACTGCCGTCCACGATGACGCCGATGTGCTTGGGCACCTGGGCGTGGTCCAGGTGGCCTTCCACCCGGCGTGCGTACAGCCTGACCAGCAGGCCGCGCAGCTTGTCGCGCAGGTTCACGTGATTGTCAGCCCCTCCGTACGGATCGGACAGGTGCGGTCGAGCGCGACTCCTGTCCGTATGACGGTCCCCGGGGGCGAAGCCTACCCCCGCGGTACGACAGTGCCCCAACGGGAGTTGGGGGCACAAAAAACGGGCCGGTCCGTGGGGGGGAGACGGACCGGCCCGAGGGGGGGCTTCCACCATAACCCTTCGTAAGGGCTGCTGCGTGCATCGGCGCGACACAACTACTCTCCGGAATCGCCCGGCAACGCACCGGTGGCCGCGGAATGCCCGGTTCACGGCCTGTTCATGGCCGGATCCCAGGGGACGCGCAGGACTTTTCCGGCGTCCCCCTGATGGGCGACCCACCCACCGACGACGGCTTGACGCGCGGGAACGGGCCCTGGGCACCGCGCAGCCCCCTCCACTGCGCGGTGCCGCCCGCGCAGCTTTGCTCACGCGAATTACCTTGGTCCGAATTACTCGATGTGTCATGGGTGACGCGAGTGACCGCTGATAACAATGTGGAAAACCCTGGCCACGACTCACGCCCGCGCCGTGCCTGGAGGGCCCTCATAGAGGACAGAACCGGTCGGCTTGCGGGCGTCGACGAGGTGGCGGGTGCTGTGGGCCACGAAGGGGCCCTCCGTCTCGATCCGCTCGTGCAGGGCGCGGAGCTTGTCCTCGTATGCCTCGACGGTGAAGCCGGGGACCATCCAGATCACCTTGCGCAGGAAATGGACGACGGCGGCGATGTCGTGGAACTCCATCCGCAGCCGCTCCGTGCGCAGCTCCACGACCTCCAGGCCCGCCGCCTGCGCGCCCGCGCGCTCGCGGTCCGGGTGGCGGGCGGCGCGCGCCTCCTCTGACTGGGGGCCGAGGAAGTGCTCGACGAGTTCGAAGACGCTGCTGGGCCCGACGTGCTGGGCGAAGTACGTGCCGCCGGGCTGGAGCACCCGCGCGATCTCGTGCCAGGGGGGCCGTACGGGGTGGCGGCTGGAGACGAGGTCGAAGGCGCCGTCGGCGAAGGGCAGCGGCGCGTCCTCGGGCGCGGCGACGACCACGACGCCGCGCGGGCGGAGCAGGGCGGTGGCCCTGGCGGCGTTGGGCTGCCAGCCCTCGGTCGCGGCGAGCAGGCGGGGCTGCCGCGCGGCGGCGCCGAGCGCGAAGTCGAGGACCTCGCCGCCGCCGGTCTGGATGTCGAGGGCGGCACACGCGCGTGCGAGGCGCCCGGCGAGCGACTCGGCGTACCGCCAGGACGGCCGCGCCTCGGTGGCCCGCCCCTGGAACCAGGAGAAGTCCCAGCCCTCCGTGGGCACGGCGGCCCCTTCGGCGACGAGTTCCTCGAAGCTGCGGCGAGGTTCGGTGCGGTGAGGTCCCGTGGGGCGGTGTTCCGTGGGGCGGTTTTCGTCCTGCATGCGGTTGATCGTCGCAGGGCGTTGTCAGTGGCCGCTGCTGGTTTCCCGGCATGGCGAACGAGGGCGGGGCGAACGAGGGGGCGGGCATGCCGTACCGGGGCGGCGAGAAGGCGACGCTGCACGCGAGTCCGGACCGGCACCGGGACGCGGTGCTGTGGAAGCTGGAGGGCCTGGACGACGAGCAGCTGCACCGGCCGATGACACCGTCGGGCACGAGCCTGCTCGGCCTGGTGAAGCATCTGAGGTCGGTGGAGTACCGCGGGGTAGTGGAGACCTTCGGCCGCGAGGTGGAACCACTGTGGTTCGACCCCTACAAGGGCGAGGACATGCGGGCCGACCAGGGCGAGACCACCCAGCAGATCATCGACTTCTCCGGCCGTGCCCGCGCCGCCGCCGACCGCACGATCACCGAGCTGTCGCTGGACGACACGGGCAGCCCGGCGTGGCGGGGGCATCCCGTGTCGCTGCGCTGGGTGATCGTCCACATGGTCGAGGAGACGGCCAGACACGCGGGCCACATGGACATCGTGCGGGAGCTCATTGACGGGACGACGGGCGGCCACCGGCCGACCCGGCTACGGAACCAGGGGCCTGACCTCCCGCGCGGCGAAACCGACGAAGCCCTCCGGGTCGGGTTCGTCGCCCGTCGGCTGCAGGATCACCGTGTCGGCACCGGCCTCGGTGAGCCGCGCGACGGCCTTGGCGACGGCCCCCGCGTCCCCCGCGACCCCGAGGTCGGCGACATCGGCGAGGCCCTCGTCGATGAGCCGACGGGCCCGGCGCACTTCGTCCAGGCCGGTCCGGTCGGCCAGTTGGGCGAGGGCGCGCAGCCGCTCGGGGGGCAGTTGGGGACGGAACACAGCGGCGAGTCCTGTCATGCGCCCTTCCTACCCACCGTTCGGTGAACGGACAACTGTTTACCCGGTCGGCGCGTTGGCCCTGTCGTACCGCAGCAGTACGACGCCGTTGCCGAACGTCCGGCTCTCCACGAGCCGCAGGTCGGCCGGGCGCGTGCCCGGCGGGAAGAGGGGTTTGCCGTTCCCGACGAGGACCGGATGGACGTAGAGCCGGAACTCGTCGACCAGGTCGTGCCGCAGGAACTCGGCGGTGAGGTCGGACCCGCCGAGCCCCAGGTCGCCGTCGGTCCGCCCCTTCAGCGCACGGACCTCCTCGGGGACGACGTCCCGGACGACGGTGGTGTTCCAGTCGGCGTGCTGGAGCGTGCGCGAGTAGACGTACTTCGGCTTGTCCCGCCAGATCCCGGCGAACTCGGCGACCGGTGCGGGGGTGTTGGGGTCGGCGTCGGCGGTGGGCCAGAAACCGGCCATCACCTCGTAGCCGACACGGCCGTCGAGGAAGGCTCCCATCTCGCGCAGCACGTCGTTGAAGTGCTGGTGGACCTCCTCGTCGACGCGGTGCCAGCCGAGGTCGCGGTCGGGGCCCTCGATACAGCCGTCGAGGGACACGGACATCATCAGGACGATCTTTCCCATGGCTCACCTCGGGGGCGGTTGTCGAAAGTTCCTTCGGTTCCTGCATCGAAGGATGTACGACGCTTTCGTCCGGCCGCAGGACGTTCGGGGCGGAGCGCGCCGGGAGCCTGGGGTTATGGCTGGTATCTCGTCGGACAGCACGCGTGCGTCCGCGCACGCCACCTCCTCCCGCCCCTCCCCCAGGGGCGGCCGACTGCCTCTGCTGGACGTGCTGCGCGGGGTGGCGATCCTCGGCACCCTGATGACGAACGTGTGGATCTTCGCCACGCCGGGTTCGGAGTGGGCGTTCCTGCAGGGCGCGCCCGTGGCGGACCCGTTCGAGGAACCGGTGGAAGCGATCTTCCGCTTCCTCGCGGACGGCAAGTTCCTGTCGCTGCTGACGATCCTCTTCGGCGTGGGCCTGGCCATCCAGTACGACTCCGCCCAGCTCCACGGCACCCCGTGGCCGCGCGGCTACCGCCCCCGCGCCCTGTTCCTGTTCGCCGAGGGCACGCTCCATTTCGTCCTGGTCTTCGGTTTCGACGTCCTCATGGGGTACGCCGCCACGGCTCTGCTGGTCGCACGGTTGCTCGTACGCTCCGAACGGGTGCGGCGCGTGCTGATGTGGATCTCGACGAGCCTGCACGTGGCCCTGATGTCGCTGATCACGCTGGCCCTGCTGGCGGACGACTCCGAGCCGGGGCAGATCTCCGCGGACTCCGTGGACCTGTACGCGCACGGCAGCTGGCCGGACCAGATCGGCTTCCGTCTGGAGAACGCCGTCGCGCTGCGCATGGAACCGGTCGTCTCCTTCGGCCTGCTGGTCTTCCTGTTCCTGCTCGGCGTCCGCCTGTACCGCGCCGGCGCCTTCGCCCCGACCGAGCGGGGCCGCCGACTGCGTGCCCGGATGGCGGTCTGGGGACTGGGCCTGGGCCTCCCGTTCAACGCGGCGCTGACCCTGGGCGGCGAGGACTTCTTCTTCCTCGGCCGCTATGTGGCGGCTCCGGTGGTCGCCCTCGGCTACCTGGGCCTGATCGGCGTCGTACTCGACCGCGGCGGCCGCCGAAGGCCGTCACCCACGGCCTGACCTCGGTCGGCCGCACCGCCCTGTCGTCGTACGTCCTCCAGAACGTGCTGTGCACGCTGCTCTGCTACGGCGTCGGCCTCGGCCTGACCGAGCGGTTCGGGTCGGACGGCGGGCCGTGGTGGGTGATGGCCATGTGGGCGCTGATCTGCGCGTTCCTCATCGCAGGCTCGACCCTGTGGCTGCGCCGCTTCTCGCACGGCCCGCTGGAGTCGGTGCAGCGGTGGGCGTTGCGCCGCTAAGGGGTCCTTGCACTATGAGCGTCCGATCAGGTCGCGTGGTCTGGTGCCGTGCATCGCAAGGCGCCGGAGCGCCCTGGTAGCGGGGCTACCTGGGCGTTTCGGCAACGCGGCGAGGTGCGGTGCCAGGCCGCGCGACCCGGGCGGGCAGAGTGCAAGGGCCCCTAAGGCCCGTTCGCGGACTGCCGATACGGTCGGTTCGCACACCGGACGCGGACGGACGGCGGAGGGAGCCCGGGCATGGGGCGGCGTTGGCGGGACGGGCGGGGAGAGCTGGTCGTGCACGGGGGTACGACGGTGCCGCTGGAGATCGCGACGTCGTACCGGGCCCGTACGAGGGGACTGCTCGGGCGGGACGCGGTGCACGGCGCGATCCTGCTGTCCCCCGCGAACAGCGTGCACACCTTCCGTATGCGCATGCCCATCGACGTGGCCTACCTCGACCGCGACCTCGTCGTCATCGCCGTACGCACGATGAAGCCGTGGCGGCTGGGGATGCCCCGGCCGCGCTCCCGGCATGTGCTGGAGGCGGAGGCGGGGGCCATGGCCGCTTGGGGGCTACGGGTGGGGGTCCGGGTGACGGTGGAGGGGGAGTAGGGCGGATCGGGCCTGGGCTTTCGGTTCGGTGATCGGAGGGGCGGCCCGGGTACTCCTCGGCCGCCTCCCCGCCGCATTCGGGGGGACGGCGGGAGGAGCGTGCCGCTATCCGGCGTAGGTCTCGAACTCGGCGACCTGCGGGGTGCCGGACGAACCGGTGATCTGGAAGGTGATCTTGCGTAGTGAGATCTGGGGGAAGATGATGACTCCCGCCCCGCTGCCGGAGGTCAGGACGGCGCCGGTGTCGTGGTTGACGACCCGCCAGGAGCCGATGGTGCCCGCGCTGCCCGGCGTCTCCCTGATGTTGATCTTGGAAACCGAGGTGGCGGACCCCCACTTGATCGAGAGGGAACCGGTCGAGCCGGACGGCGACCAGTAGGTGCTCATGTCTCCGTCCCGCACGTTGCCGTAGCTCGTGCCGGAGGCCTTGCTGGACCCGTCGGATCCGGCTCCGATGCTGAGGTTGGTCCCGCTGGGCTGGGTCGGCGTCGGTGTGGGCGTCGGTGTGGGCGTGGGTGTCGGTGTGGGCGACTGCGGGGAGCAGTTGCCGTCCGACACCTGAAGGCCCTTGTTGGCGCCCGCCGTCGCGCTCACGATGCCCGGCACGCAACTGGCCGCGTCGAGGCGGTAGGAGTACGGGATGCTGACGGTGGTGTTGGACTGCGGGTTCGGGCCGGCCGGGTTGTTCTCGCTGCCCGGGCTGGACCAGGTCACGTTGTCGAAGATGTTGCCGCCGACCTGCCAGG
>NZ_JAHUXH010000044.1 GCF_019219825.1 Streptomyces sp. TRM70350
GGCGACATCGCTGCCGAGCCGTCGATCGCCCGCTCCAGGCAGGCACGCGCCGCTTCCACGTCCTGGAGGTGGGCGAGGGACTGCGGCCCCTGACGTCCTCGCGGGTCATTGGCGGCCACTTCGAAGGATCCGATGCTGTCAATCACCAGTGCCATCGCGCCAGGCTGTTCTTTGGACCGCTCCACCCCGGATACCGGATCCGTAGCGGAGCTCGCGCTCTTTCTGGTGCTCCTGGCAGACGAACCCGTGGGGTCGGCCGTCGATCCGTACTGGCGTGAACAGGTGCTCACCGCGCTGGAGTCGGGGCTCGACGTGGTCAGCGGTCTGCACTACCAGTTCGCCGACGATGCCGAGCCGTCGCCGCCCGTACGGGGGCACGCATCCGGGACGTTCGCAGGCCGCCCCATGAGCTGTACTTCACGGACTTCGCGGCGGACGGCCGGCCGGTGGTCCACTACCGCGAGCACCGGGCGGGGCCGCACACGGTGCTCGCAGTGGGCACCGACTGCAGCAGCGGCAAGATGACGACGATGCTGGAGCTGCGGCGGGCTGCACTCGGCCGCGGACTCGCGCCCGGATTCGTGGCCACCGGCCAGGTCGGCATGATGATCTCCGGGGCGGCGTGACCGTCGACGGTGTCATGTCCGACTTCGTCAACAGCGTGGTGGAGCAGGTCGTGTTCGACGCCGCGCAGGAGCACGATCTCGTCCTGGTCGAAGGCCAGGAGGCCCTGAACCATCCGCGCTACTCGGCCGTCACTCTCGGGCTGCTGCACGGGGCGAGGCCGGACTCCCTGGTCCTCTGTCACGACCTGCAGCGCGAGAGCGTCGGTCTGCTGCCGGGGCACCGTCTTCCCTCGGTGCGCCGGGCCATCGAGATCAACGAGCAGGCGGTGCGCTGGGTCTGGCCCGACGACGCCTGCCGGGTGGCCGGGATCTCGGTGATGTCACGCGGCCTGCCGTACGACGAGGCGCGCGACGCGATCGACCGCCTGGAGCAGGAGACCGGGCTGCGGACGACCGATGTGCTGCGGTACGGGGCGGACCGGCTGCTGGACGCGGTACTGCCGCCCCGGTGACGCGGGCGCGACGCCGGCGCCGTCATGACACGCTTTCGTTGTCGCCGCGTGTTTGGCGTCGCGTTCACGCGGGGCACGGATCCGCTCCGGTTCGGCCGCGATGCGCTTGAGGGCATGATCGCGGTGGTGGCGGTCGCGTTCTTCCTTAGCGGGGTTGTGGCAGACCACTTCCGGTCACGGTGCAGCGTTCCGCGCGCCGGTCCCGGGTGCCGTAGTCGAAGACGGCGTAGTGCTGTGTCGACCGGTTGTCCCAGATCGCCAGGTCCTCCGCGCCAGCGCCAGCGGACGGTGTGCTCCGGGGTGGCCCCGTGCTCCTGCCGGATGCGCAGGACATCGCGCGACGCCTGGGGACCGAGGCCGACCGCCCGGCGCGCGAACCCGCCGAACACCAGGGCACGTTCACCGGTCTCGGGGTGGTCGTGCACCGCCGGGTGCTCGGTCTCGAACAGGGTGGAGACGTACTCGCGGCGCGCGGCCACCGTGGCGTCGGTGTAGCTGGAGTCGTTGCTGCGCACTACCCGCAGCCGGCCGGCAAGGGCCCGCAGCGGCTCGGGCAAGTGCGGTGTGCCAGTCGTTGGCGCGGGTGCCCTCCCGGGAGTCGATCTCCCTGACCCTGGGCCGGTTCTCGGGGGCGGCGTAGCTGGGGTGCCCGAGGGGCACCTCGCCGAAGGCGCTGGCGAGGGCGGCCTGACTGTCGTAGGTCAGACTCCGATCCCGGAGGAAGACGCCTGGTACCGGAGCGGTCACGATGTGTGCCTTTGTCTCGGACTGTCGATGTCAGTCTGTCGGTCTGTCGGTCTCGGTCTGGTCGGTCGGGTGGACTGTCGGTCAGCGGGCCGTCATGAGGGCGGTCAGGAGTTCCGCCTGGCCGCTCAGGGAGCGTGCGGTCATCAGGTCGCGGACGGGGACCCGGACGCCGAGTTCGCGGGTGGCCCGGCGGGCGAGGCGGGTGGCCAGCAAGGAGTCGCCGCCCAGGTCGAAGAAGTCGGAGTGGGCGGCGAGGTCGCAGTGGCCGAGGAGTTCCGTCCACAGGCGGGTGAGGAGGGCGGTGGGGCCCTCCGGCGCGGCGGGCGCGGGCTTCGCCGCCCGCGTCGGCACGGGCTCCTGGACCGGGACGGCCTCCTCGACGACTTCGCTGGCCCTGACCAACCGTGACGCATCCGTCGACGGCGCCGCCTCCGGGGCGATCCAGCGCGGGCCCGCGAACGGGTAGGTCGGCAGATGGACCCGGCGCCGACCGGGGGCGCACAGGGCACGCGGGGAGAGCGGCTGGCCCCGGGTCCACAGGGTGCCGAGGGCGGCGAGGACCTCGTCGGCGGGGTGGGCCGTACGGGACGGCGAGAGCGGGACGGAGGGCAGGCCGGCCGCCTCCGCGAGGGCGGACAGCACCCGGCCGGGCCCCACCTCCACGACCAGCGCGTCGGGAAGGTGGTCGGCGACCGACGCCAGGGCGTCCCCGAACCGCACGGTGCGCCGCGCCTGTTCGGCGAAGAGCTGCGGCCGGATGTCGCTGTCCGGCGGGAACAGGCGCCCGGTGACATTGGCCGCGAAGGGCACGGAGGGCCTGTGGACGGCGAGGGTGGCAAGCGTGTCGGTCAGCCGGGGCAGCGCGGGTTCGACGAGCGCGCTGTGGAAGGCGCGGTCCGCGGCGAGACGGCGTACGGGGATCCGGCCCGCGAGGCGTGCCTCGAACTCGGTGACGGCCGCGACGGGACCGGCCACCACACAGCCGTCGGGGGAATTCACCGCGGCCGGCTCCAGACCGGGCAGGCCTGAGACGGCGATGAGTTCGCGGATGCGTTCCTCCTCGCAGCCGAGCGCGAGCATGGCGCCCTGCGGGCACTCCTGCATGGCCTGCCCGCGGACGGTCACCAAGCGGGCGGCGTCGGCGAGGTCGAAGACCCCGGCGACACAGGCCGCGGTGATCTCGCCGAGGCTGTGCCCGGCCACCGCGGCGGGGGTGACGCCGAGGGCGACGAGGGCGGTGGCGGCCGCGTACTCGAAGGCGAACAGGACGGGCTGGGCCAGCTCGGTCGCCGCCAGGTCCGGGGCGGGGAAGCCGGGGTCGTGGAGCGCGCGGCGCATCCGTTCGGCGAGCGCCGGCTCGAAGGCGGCGAGGCACTGCTCCAGCGCGGCCGGGAAGCCCGGCAGGGCCTCGGCGGCCGGCAGTGCCATGCCCGGGTACTGGGTGCCCTGCCCGGGGAAGGCGAACACGACGGGCGCGGGCCCGCCCGCGGGACGGCTGCCGCGTACGGCGGCCGTGTTCCGCGTCAGCCGCCGCGCCACCTCGGCGGTGGTACGCCCGGTCACGGCGAGCCGCTCCGGCAGTTCGGCCCGTCCCGTGGCGAGGGTGGCGGCGACGTCCGTCAGGTCCGCGCCGTCGGCCAGTCGGGCGCCCAGCCGGGCGGCCGAGCGATCCAGTGCCTCCGCGTCGGCGGCGGACAGCAGCACCAGCCGCGCACGGTCGTCGGAGTCGGGCCCGGCCGGTGCGACGGGCGGCTGCTCGACGACCACGTGCACGTTGGTGCCGCCGATGCCGAAGGAGCTGACCCCTGCCCGGCGCGGCTCGGGCCCCGTCCACGGACCGCACTCGGTGGGGACGTACAGCGGCGAACCGTCCGTCTCCAGCAGCGGGTTGAGGCCGGTGAACCCGGCCACCGGGGGCACCACGCCCGTCTTCACCACCAGCAGTGCCTTGATCAGGGCGGCCAGCCCTGCGGCGTTGTCGAGATGGCCGACGTTGGCCTTGACCGCCCCCACCGCGATCGAGCCCTCGGGGGCGCCCGCCCCGCTCAGCGCGGCCGAGGCCGCCGACCACTCAATGGGGTCGCCCACACGGGTGCCGGTGCCGTGCGTCTCCAGGTAGCCGATGGTGTCGCCGCCGACGTCCGCCGTGGACAGGGCGGCGCGGATGACGGCCTCCTGGCCGCCGACGGACGGGGCGTAGTAACCCGCTTTCGCCGCCCCGTCGTTGTTGATCGCCGTGCCGAGCACGACACCGTAGGGGTCGTCACCGTCCGCCTCCGCGTCGGCGAGCCGACGCAGCACCACGCACGCCACCCCCGACCCGGCGACGACACCGTCGGCGTTCTCGTCGAAGGGTCGGCACTCCCCCGAGGCAGAGTGGATGCCGCCGGCCACGGCGAGGTGTCCGGCCTGCGGGTACGGGATCCCGGCGGCGACGACGAGGGCCTGGTCGCAGTCGCCGTTCAGCAGCGACTGGACGGCCATGTGCAGGGCGACCAGGGAGGAGGAGCAGGCGGTCTGGACGGCCACCGCGGGCCCGTTCAGGTCCAGCTTGTACGACAGGAGGCTGGCCATGAAGTCGGGCTCGGTGCCGTGGATCGCGTCCTCGATGGTCAGCGCGTCCAGCTCCCCGCTCGCGACCATGGCGCGCAGATAGCCGCTGCCGCTGGCGGAGGCGAACACGGCCGTTCTCTGCGCCCCCGCCGCCCGCTCCGCGCCCCGGCCGCGCGGGGTGACGCCCGCGTCCTCCAGGGCCGCCCACGCGGCCTCCAGCATCAGCCGGTGCTGTGGGTCCATCATCTCGGCCTCGCGCGGGCTGACCCCGAACAGCACGTTGTCGAAGCGGTCGGCGTCCGGGAGACGACCGTGGACTGGTACGTAGTCGGGGTCGTCCAGCAGGTCCTTGGGCACGCCCGCGGCGAGCAGGTCGGACTTCTCGTAGCGACTGGTCAGGACCCGGCCCTCGGTCAGGGCCGTCCACCACGCGTCGAGGTCGGCGGCGCCGGGGAACCTTGCGGAGATGCCGGTGACGGCTATGTCCAGGGATCGGTCGCGAGTCATCGAAACCACCTTCCGCATCGGGGCACCTGAGTAGGTTGTCAGCAATGGCAATACTATGGCAATCTCTTGCCAATCCTGGCAATCATTTGATTCGTGCCTGCACGGAGCAGTCGAGGGGGAGAGAGTGCGCTTGCGACCGAACGCCGCCTGGAGCGTGGGACGTCCATGCGCCGCGCCCGAGGAGGGCCTGCACGAGACGTTCGCCCGCCACGCCCGCGCCCGGCCGGACGCGGTGGCCCTCGTCGACGACGAACGCGCCATCACCTACGAGGAGTTGGACCGCACCGCCGACGCCTGGGCCGCCCGGCTCGTCGCCGCCGGCACCGGCCCCGGCGACCTGGTCCCGGTCCTGCTGCCGCGCGGCGCCCGTCTGGTCGTCGCCCTGCTCGCGATCCTCAAGACCGGCGCCGCGTACGCGCTGCTGGACCCCGCCTGGCCCGAGCGGCGACTGAGCGACATCCGCGCGCAACTCGACCCACCCCTCGCGGTGGCCGAACACGGCAGCGAACTCCCCCTGGGCGGACCGCCGTTGCGGATCTGGTCACCGCCTCAAGGCCCCGTTCCCGAACCGGCACCACCGGGCTTCCGGCCCGCGCGCGTCGACGGCTCCGCCCCGGCCTGCGTCTTCTTCACCTCGGGCACGACCGGCCGCCCCAAGGGGGCCGTGACCCCGCACCGGGCGACGGCAAGGCTCTTCCCCCGGGACGGCTTCGCGTCGTTCGCCGCCGACACCGTGATGCCGCTGGCGGCGGCCGTGTCCTGGGACGCGTTCTCCCTGGAGCTGTGGTCGGTGCTCCTCAACGGCGGCACCTCTGTGATCGTCGAGGAGCCCTATCTGTCACCCACCGCGCTGCGCGCCGGTGTACTGCGGCACGGCATGAACACCGTGTGGCTCACCAGCAGCCTGTTCAACATGGTCGTGGACGAGGACCCGGACGCGTTCCACGGCCTGCGCCAGGTGCTCATCGGCGGTGAGCGGCTCTCCGTTCCCCATGTGCGCCGCTTTCTGCGCCGGCATCCCGGCATCGCCCTGATCAACGGGTACGGCCCGGTCGAGTCCACCGTGTTCACCACCACGCACCGCATCACCGAGGCCGACTGCGACCGCCCCGGCGGCATCCCCCTCGGTCGTCCGGTCCCCGGTACCCGGGTGTACGTCCTGGAGCCGGACGGCACCCGCCCGTGCGCGGTGGGCGAGACGGGCGAACTGTGTGTCGCGGGGGACGGGCTGGCGCTGGGCTACCTCGGCGATCCCGCCCTGACCGAGCGGAAGTTCATCCGGATCCCGCTCGATCCGGGCGACGCCGACGGCTTCGGTGACGGTGCCGGCGAGGACGTACGGGTCTACCGCACCGGCGACCTGGTCGAGTGGGACCCGGACGGACTGCTGCACTACCGGGGCCGGGCCGACCGGCAGGTGAAGATCTGGGGCCATCGCGTGGAACCCGCCGAGGTCGAGCGGCAGGCGGAGGAGCTGCTGCCGGGCGTACGGTCCTGCCGGGTGCTGCCCCGCCCGGACGCCTCCGGCACGAGCCTGGAACTGATCGCGTTCTGCGTGCCGCTCCGGCCAGACGACCCGCTGCCCGACGCCCTCGCCACGCTCCACGCGGCGCTCGTCCCCTACCAGCGTCCCGCGCTGCTGGTCGTCGTCGACGGCTTCCCGACCACCGACCGGGGAAAACTCGACGAGCGGGCCCTGCTCGCGCTGGCACCGGAGCCGGCCCGGCCGCCGTCCACGTCCGGCCCGGACCGGACCGAGACCGTGCCCGACCCCGTCGTACGGGCCGTCGCGGAGACCTTCGCGGCCGTGCTCGGCCGTGACTCCGTACCGCTCGACGTGCCGTTCGCCGAACTCGGCGGGACCTCGCTCGGGGCGGGGCGGGTGTGCGCCCGGCTCGCGGCCCGGTTCGGCCGCCCCGTTCCGGTCGCGCGGTTCTACGGCCGTACGACCGTCTCGGCGCTCGCGCGGTGGCTGCGGGACACGGCCGACGTGCCAGTGGCTCCCGAGCCGCCTGCCCCGGACGGCACCACTCCGCTCACGCCCATGCAGATCGTGTACCTCACCCGCCGGCTCGTCGCCCCCACCGATCTGACCTCGCACTGTCTGCTCACCTGGACCGTCGAGGGCGAGCTGGACCGGGCGGCTCTGGGCGCCGCCGTCGACGAGGTGCACGGCCGGCACGAGGCGCTGCGCGCCGCCTATCTCGCGGATCCGGGCCCGTCAGCCGTGCTCGTGGACATCGCGCCTCCCGACGTCGAGGAGCTGGACGAGGAGCCGTCCGTCGACGCCGCGGTCCGGGCGCTGCGCGCCGAGCTGACCGACGAACTCGACCTGGCCGCGGGAGAGGTGTGGCGCACGGCGCTGGTACCGGTGGCCGGGTCCAACACGGCGGTGTTCGGCTGCGTGGTGCACCACATCGCCTTCGACGGCTGGTCGGAGTCGGTGCTCGCCCGCGACCTGAGCACGGCCTACACCGCCGCGCTGCCCGGTGCGGGAGCGCGGGCCGCCATGCTGTCCGCCGCCGGCCCGCGCCCCGCTCCCCCGTCGCTGCGTCAGCTGCACACGGAACGCATCCTGCGCCGGGCCCTCGCCGCCCCCGACGCCCACCGCGCATACCTGGTGGATGAACTGACCGCCGTGCCGGAGCTGCGCTGGCCACCGGGCCCGCCCGAGACCACGAGCGACAGCGAGCCCGCGCTGGTGGTGGCCCAGGTCCCGGTGCCCGGACTCGGTGCGGTTGACGCGCTGGCCGCCGAGTGCGGTGTGAGCCGGTTCGTCGTGTTGCTCGCCCTGTGGGCGCGAAGCGTCGCGGAGGTAACCGGACAGCGGGACTTCGCGGTCGGTGTCCCGGTCGCGCAGCGCGACGCGGCGGGGCTGGAGGACGTCGTCGGGTGCCACATCACCATGCTGTGCCTGCGACTGCGCGGTACAGCCCTCGACGGCGGCGCGGCCGCCGTGCGCGAGACCGGCGGGATCGTCACCCGTGCCTTCGCCGCGCAGGAGGTTCCCTTGGGGGAGGTCCTCACTCTCGTCGACCCGCCCCGCACCGGCCGGCCCCCGCTCTACCAGGCCCTCTTCGCGCTCCAGGACAACCCCACCCCGGACCTCGAACTCCCCGGTCTGCGCAGCGCGTTCCTGCGCCAGCCCTACCCGGATCTGCCCCTCGAACTGCACACCGAGTGCTGGCCGGACGGCACGGGCGGGCTGCGCGTGGAGACGACGTTCCGCCCGGAGGCCGTACCGCCCGCCGTGGCCCGCGAGATCACCGAACACTTCTCCGACCAACTGGACCGGCTGGACCGACCGGACCGGCTCACTTCCGGAAGGGCACCGTCATGACGGCAACCGCCGTATCGCCCGAACACCTCCTCTCCCGTATGGCCGACCCCGAACTGCACGTCAGCGGCGACCCGCACGCGCTGTGGCGCTGGATGCGGGAGTTCTCCCCCGTGCACCGGCACGAGGCCGGGGAACTGCCCGCTTTCTGGTCGCTCACCAAGTACGAGGACATCCGGTCCGTCTACCGCGACCCGGGCGGCTTCAGCTCGGCCCGCGGGGTGCTGCTGCGCCCGGCCCGGCTCGGCGACGACCCCGGAGGCGGACTGACCCTCGCCCTGTCCGACCCGCCGCGCCACAAGGAGTTGCGGTCGCTCATGGCGGACTGGTTCAGCACCCGTGCCGTGCGCGTGCTGGAGGACTCCATCCGGACAGCGGCGCGTACGGCCGTCGCAGCCGCCCTCGACGAGGGCGGCTGCGACTTCGTCCACCTCGCCGGACGGTTCTCGCACTCCGTCATCTGCGGGATCATCGGCATCCCCGAGCGGGACCACGAGGATGTCTACCGGTGGTGCGAGGAGGCGTTCTCCGCGCACACCTCGCTGGCCGCGCACCCGCAGCTCATGGAGTACTTCATGGAGCTGCTCTACGACCGCATGGCCGAACCCGCCGACGACCTGGTGAGCGCCCTGGTCAACGGGACCGTCCACGGCGAGCTGCTGAGCGAGCACGAGGTGCTGCTCAACTGCGAGAACCTCATCGGCGCCACGGAGAACGGCCGGCTCGCCCTGATCGGCGGCATGCTCGCCTTCCTCCAGCACCCCGACCAGTGGCACCGGCTGCGCCAGGACCGCGCGCTGCTGCCCGGCGCGGTGGAGGAGATCGTGCGCTGGACCTCCAGCGCGACGCACAGCATGCGGACCGCCACCCGGCCCCGCGTCATCCGGGGCGAGCGGATCGAGGCCGGCGACCGGGTCGTGCTGTGGTTGCCCTCGGCCAACCGGGACGAGGACATCTTCGAGGATCCGTACCGCTTCGACATCGACCGCCGCCCCAACCGGCACATCGCCCTGGCCTCCGGCGAGCACTTCTGCATCGGCAGCACACTGGCCCGCGCCGAGATGCGGGCTCTGTTCACGGAACTCCTCGACTCGACGGGCGTGATCGAACAGGCGGGTCCCGTCACTCGCGTGCGGTCGAACGCCGTCAACGGACCCGCGGCACTGCCCGTACACCTGACTCCAAGAACGACGCCGCGAGACGGAGGATTCTCATGACCACCAGGCGCACCACCCTCACCCACATCTCACACCCGCCGGGCGTCCACCCGAGCGACGGCTACACCCATGTGGTGACCGGGCCGGGCCGCGTGGCCGCCGTGGCCGGCCAGATGCCGTTCGACGAGAACGGCGAGCTGGTCGGCGAGGGCGACCCGGCCGCGCAGACCCGGCAGATCTTCGAGAACATGCGCGGCTGTCTGGCCGCCGCCGGACTCACCTTCGACGACATCATCAAGCTCACCTACTACATGACGGACATCGCCCACGTACCGGCCGTCCTCGCCGCGCGCGACGAGTTCATCGACACCACGCGGCCACCGGCGAGCACCGTGGTCCAGGTGGTGGCGCTCTACCGCCCTGACCTGCTGCTCGAAGTCGACGCCCTGGCGCTGACCGGCGCGGACACGGTCGACTGACGGTTCCCCCCTCCCCTCAGCGCTCTTCCACCGCAAACCTCAGGAGCACCATGACCATCACTCCCGCACATCCACGCCCAGATGTGGCAGATGGAGGAGTGGGCGGTCCGCCGCCCTTCGATCCCGAGCTGGCGACACCTCTGCATGCCGTCCTCGACGACCTGCCGATGCCGTTGACGCCCGAACTCGTCGCCGACCGGCGGCGCAGGTCGGACGCCGGCCGATTGACCGATGCCGACATCCGGCGCGGCGGACGGTTCGAGATCGAGGAGCGTACGGTCCCCGGGCCGCCCGGCGCGCCCGACCTGCCCCTGCTCATCTGCCGTCCGACGGCCGCGACGGGGCCGCACCCGGTGATCTACCACACCCACGGCGGCGGCATGGTCGCCGGTAGCCACCGCAGTACGGAGCTGGCCGGTGAGCTGGACCGGGCCCAGGAGCTGGACCTGGCCGTGGTATCCGTCGACTACCGGCTCGCCCCGGAACACCCCGACCCCCACCCGGTGGAGGACTGCTACGCCGGCCTCACCTGGCTCGCCCGTAACGCCACGGACCTCGGGCTGGACCCGGACCGGATCGTCCTGAGCGGAAACAGCGCCGGTGGCGCGCTCGCGGCAGGGCTCGCGCTGCTCGCCCGGGACCGCCGAGGCCCCCGGCCGCGGGGTCAGTTGCTCCAGTTCCCGATGCTGGACGACCGGTGCGAGACGTTCTCGCACATCCAGATGGAACACGTTGGGCTCTGGGACGGCGCGTCCAACCGGGTGGGCTGGACGGCGCTGCTCGGCGCACGGCGCGGCACCGAGGACGTCTCGTACTACGCGGCCCCGGCACGGGCCCGGGACCTGTCGGGGCTGCCGCCGGCGTTCATCGAGGTCGGCTCGGTGGAGGCGCTGCGGGACGAGGGCGTCGCATACGCCGACCGCATCTGGCGGGCGGGCGGACAGGCCGAACTTCACGTCTGGTCCGGTGCCTTCCACAGCTTCGACGAGTGGGTCCCGAAGGCCGCGATCTCCCGCGCGGCCCACGGGGCCCGGGTGTCCTGGCTACGACGCATACTGGCGACGACGGAGGGACGGAACACCCGCTGACTCCGGCCTCCACCTCATTCGCTGCTGGTCGCCGGGGGAGGGGGAACCCACTGCCCTCCAGCGTCGACATCGAGCGGCGCTCGCACGCCCGGCTGGGGTCAGCGCGCCGAGCGGCCCGTCGAGGGCGCGCGACACTTCGACCGGGGGATCTCGTTCTGGTCCAGAAAGGTCTGGAAGGCCGGCGGTCTTGGTGAGGAGACATCCTCGGTGTCTGAAATGGTGCCCTCGGCTGCGTAGCGGACCGCGTAGCGGGTCTTCTTCCTGGCTGCGCGACGGCGTGCGGGAATCGGTCGCCCGGGCCGCCCTATGGAGGGCGTCATCCTCTTCACCGGCCGAAGGTCCTCGCAGTGACGGGTAAGGAGGTGCTGCCGCCCCCGCACTTCGTGGAGATCGACCGCTGGGTCACGGCCGCGCTCGGGCCTGCGGTTCGGGGTCTTTCACGTGGAACTGTGGCTCACCGCGGATGGCGTCGTCCTGGGCGAGGTGCGCATACGGCCCACCAGTCCGTCCTGCACGCCGAGCCGCCCGTCGCACCTGGCGGCAGCCCCACGCCGGAGGCGGCCGGCGAACTGGGCCGACGCCGGACTGGCCACGGCCGGTCGCTGACCCGGTTCCGGCAATCCCGGTAACCACGGCAAAACGGCCCGTCGGATTCCTGACGGGCCGTCAAGGGGTGTGCTGTTGTCGCCTTACGCCTCTTCCGCTTCCGTCCTGCGCAACTGGCTCACGTCCTCCAGGCATTCGGCGAGGATCCGCCAGATTTCGGCGGCCAGGTCGATGTTGGACTGCTGCTGGGCCTGCTCACCGAGTTCCTTCAGGTGGCGGATGCCCTCTTGCTCGCGGCCCTCCAGGATCATCAGCCGGCTGTCGAGGATGCGCAGCCGTACCTGGTCCCGGTAGGTCACCAGCAGCTCGTCACGGTTGAGCTCGTCGTACAGCTGCCGTGCGTCCGTGTACCGGCCCTCGTGGAAGGCGAGGTGGGTCTGGAGGGTGAGCAACTCCTGGCGGAGCACGGCCGTGCCGATGAGTGCGAGGGCGCCGGCCGCCTCCTGGAGACACTCCCGGCCGCGCTCGGTCCGCGGCGGCGTGCTCTGTAGGTGCAGGGACGCGGCGGCCAGCCGCAGCCGCGCCCACAACGTCAGGTCGACGCCGCTGTCCAGTTCCTTCATGGCCCGCTCGAGGCAGTCCCGGGCGCCCTCGTGGTCGCCCTGCCGGAACCGCACGGTGGCGGCCGACCACAGTGCCTCGGTGGCCAGCGTGTCGGACCGCGCCGCCACCAGGTCGACCAGTTCGTCGACGTGCGCCCGGGCATCGGGCAGCCGACCCGCCTCGGCCTCCACGGAGACGAGCGTCAGCAGCGCGCCCCCGGTGTCCGGGACGGCGAGTGCGGCACCCTTGGCCAGTTGGTAGGCGTGGAGTGCGAGGTCCAGCGCCCGCGACACCTCACCCGTCGACCTCAGGGCGCGGGCGAGCTGAAATCGGGCTCTGCACTGGAGTTCGGGCAGGACGAGTTTGTCGGCCACCTGCACCAGTTCCTCCAGGCACGCCAGCTCCTCGGCCCGCTCGCCGCGACGCTGCCGGTACCGCGAGATGTGCCACAGGGCTTGCCAGCGCAGGAACAGGTTCTCCTCCCGCACTTGGGCGAGTACGGTGATGAGGTTCTCGCTGCTCTCGTCGCTCTCCGTGGAGATGGCGAGGGAGAGCGCCTGGGCCAGGGAGCCTCCACTTGGCGGGGTGTCAAAGGCCGAGCGCTCGACCCCGAGTGCCTGGACGAGGTAGTTGACCACGCGTTCCGTGGGTTGCCTCGCGCCCGACTCGAGACGGGACAAGTACCCGGTGGAGATCTCCTTGCCGGCCAGCGCGGCCTGCGAAAGATCGCGCTCGAGGCGCAGTTCCTTGAGGCGTTGTCCGAAAGCTGGCTGATCAAGCATATGAGTCTCACTATTCAGATGCACGGATGCGGCGACAGTACACCGCTCAGCCTCCCCCGCGACGCTCGGCGAGCAGTCAATGTACTGAAGGTGCTGCTTGGTCTCAGTGTAGGGAAACGTCGACTGATCAGGCAAGTAACTTGCCAGATTCAATTGTCAACCAATTTTAGCTACCTCGCCGATGGCAATCGCTTACTTGCCAAGTGTGGCAAGCTATTGCCATGCGCGACCGGAGTGGGCTACGTTGGTCTCGCCCTGCTGGGCTGTATCCCTGAAACCCCCCCACCTGCAACTTCATGAATGGATTCGAACATGTTCAGGCGATTTCGTACGGCATCCGCAGCAGCTCTCTCCGTCCTGGCTCTGAGCGCCTCGATCGCCTCTTGGCAACAGGGCATAGACTGGCCCAAGCAGCAGACGTCGATCGTTGCCTTAGCTTCCGACGGCAGGATTGACTGGCCGTAACACGGGCTGGAGCGGTCGTACCGCCCCTCCCGCAGGCACGGCACGTGCGCCGCGGCGTCCCTTTTGCCTCACCGGGCACGTTGAGGGCCGGGCTTGCCATTGCTTGGCCGTCCTTTCCGCGCCCTCTGCGCATCTCCCCCCTGCGGCAGCCTCGGTGTCCCGTTCCTGTGACGGCCGGCTTCTCATGTTCTGCCGAGCGACCTGGTCCTCGTGTCCCCTTCCGCACTCGTTCCGCTGAGGCACGCCCGGACGCCGTCCACCGGCCCCCTCACCCCACCCCCCACCCGTGCGAGACTGGACGCTTTGCCATGACTTCGCATCGCTCACCACCGAGCCGGCCCTGCGTCCGAGCCCCGAGCAGCACGGATACCTGATCCTGCCGTGCTTCCTTCCCACCGATCCTGGTGTCGGGGCACGCGGCGAGGTCGACCGCTGGGTAGCCGAAGGGCTGCGCACGCGGTCGATCGCCTCTCGCCTCGACCCAGACGTCCACGGGGTTCTGCCCGTGATGGAGCTGGAAGTCTTGGGCCACGGCGAACTCATCGGCTACGAGTCGCTCCTCCAGATGCTCAGCAGGCTGATGGGACCCGACGTCGTCTTCCACCACCTGCACCGCGACCGGCAGCGCCCGGACGCCCCGGGCATGCCCTGGCACCACGACTACGGGGCAACGGGCCACAGACCGACCGCGCCCATGCGGTGATCCACCCGCTGCACTACTTGGACAGCCTCGACGCCGGCACGCATTTGGACACCGACCAGCTGTCCGGTGAGGTCGTCACGTCGTCGACGCCTCGTACTGTCAGGTCGGCCCCGCCCGGTCGCCAGTGAAGCCGTACCGGCGGCACATGTTGCGGCGCGCACAGAAGCTGGGCCTCGGCCACGGCGCCTGGCAGGAGCTGATCGGCCATCCGTGTGCGCTGCGCGGGCGGCCGCTGGGCACCCGGGTAGAGAGCACCAACGGCATCCTCGACGGACGCATGATGGCCGCGAGCCTCGCCGTCCACCGGGCGGATCCGCATCTGCTGGCCGGTCCGGAGCGTTCACGCAGCACGTGGACCGGCCGTGAGCCGGAGCATGAGGCATGGATCGCGGGCACGGCGGCCGAGGCGGCGGAGCTGACCGCTGCGGGCCGGTGCGTGAGTCACCGTGACCGCGAGGAGATCGATCTCACCTTCGGCGACGGACTGCAGTCGGAGAAAGCCGGGCGCATCCTGGAACGCTACGGCGTACCGGCGACGTTCTTCTGCGTGGGCATGAACGCCCGTGCCCAGCCCGCTGACCCGGCCTCAGCTCAAGGGGCAGATCGAATGCATCCAGGAAGCGAAAGCCACGCCGGCCCTGTTCCGAGTCCGGGCTTACGACCGTTGCTGTGGGACGTGGTGCCGGACGGCTGGTCGATGCCGGGTGCCCGGGCCGGCGCCGACATCATCCTCGACCAGGCGCGCCCGGGCTCCGTCGTACTGCTGCACGACGGCGGAGGCGACCGCACCCGGACGGTGGATGAGATGGCGGCTCGCGCAGATGAGTCCGCACCGACGGCTCTTCCCGCCGCGTGACCGGGCACTGTTCAGAAGCCGTCTCGGGATGCCATCTCTGCGACAGCCGAATCCACAGGTTGAAGCCGACATCGACGTCCCGCTCGTCCGCCGGTCGATCGCCGCTCGGTTTCCGCAGTGGGCCGTTCTGTCGAGCGAGCCGGGTATCGAGTCCGCGGCGGGAAGTGGCGGGCGAACATCGCCGACTGCCCGAGATCTGGGGCTGGTCGGTCATCCGTCGGCTCGACGGCACCACCCCGCCACCCGCCGACGCCCGGAGGGCGCGGTGTCGGGGCGGCCCTGTCCGTTGCCCTCATCCAACTCCCCTACGACAGAGCTCCCCGTGCGCGGTGACATCCGCGCACGGGGAGCTCCTTTCCTTCTGCTGCGAGCGGGTTTCCAAGCTCTTGCCAAATTTGGCAACCTTGCGCCAAACTCTTGTCTGAAGGTTCCCGGTCCCCTCGACGGACCACCGGGAAGGCAGACGACTTCGCAGGAGGAGCAAGTATGGGTGCCCCGAAGTTCAGCATCGTGATTCCGTACAAGCAGCGCCTGGACAACATCAAGCTCGCCTTCGCCGCCCTCGCCGAACAGACCATGGACCGTTCGGAGTTCGAAGTCATCATCGGTGCGCTGGAGAACTCGCCGGAATTCGCCTCCGTGTGCGAGGAGTTCTCGGACCGGCTCAACATCGTCACGGTGATGTCGGGCGTCGAGTGGAATCTCTGCCACGCCAGGAACCTGGCGCTGCGGCACGTGTCCGGGCAGGTCCTCGTCGTTCTGGACGCGGACATGGTCGTGCCCTCGCGATTCCTGGAGAACCTCTACACCCGGTACTTCCAGCACGGGCAGAAGATCTGCGTGGTGGGGCAGATGATCGGCTACAACGACGTCGTCAGGCGTGACGTGGAGGCCGTCGAGGTCCGCCCGTTCAGCGACTACCGAAAGGTGCTCGCGGAGCTGGAAACGGAGGGCAACGTCCAGCTTGACTACCGCTGGACTCCCGAGTACGCGTCGGCTTTCGCTCGTTTCCCCTGGGTCTACGCCTGCGGTGCCCTCGTCGCCGTCCCCGCGGCGATCGTCAAGGAGCACGGCCTCACCTACGAGGAGGGCTTCCGCGGCTGGGGGCCCGAGGACCAGGAGTGGGCCCGCCGTGTCTCACTCACGGGCACGCCCATCGTGCTGGGTGAAGGCGTCTACGGCGTGCACCTGCCGCACCCACGCAACCAGGTGGACCAGTCCGAGACGGAGATCATCAACTGGCGGTTCTACCTCTCCAAGTGGCCGGTCCTGGACGTGGAGATGGCCATCGCGTACGACCAGCTCGATGCGGACCGGCTCTATCCGGACGCCGCGCGTGAAGTGGCCGCCGCCGTGCCCGCAGACGGGCAGCAGATGGGTGTCGTGCGTGGCACGATCAACGGCCGCAGTGTCCTCGTGGTGGGCGCCGCCATCGACACCGAGTCGCACACTCCCGCCCCCTGGATCAGCACGATGTTCGACGAGCACACCTCTCGCGAGGTTCTCCCGCTGGCCGGGCTCGCCCTGCCCTACACCGACCAGAGCATCGACGAGTGCCGCGTTCTGGCCCCTGTCCTCGAGCTGAGCACGCAGTTCCGCGACACCGTCCTTCGGGAAGCCGAGCGTGTCGCTGTGAAGGTCGTGGCTCCGGAAGCCGAAGCGCTGCGCTGAGACCCCGCCACCGGCGACCGCGCCGGAACGTCGCAGGCCGGGGAGGGCACGAGACCGTCATCCCCGGCCCGCCCGCGCGGGCTGACAGTCGTGAACTCCAACAACGCACTCGGGAAGATGAGGCGGCATGACCGTGACGCAGACGGTGGACGGCGCGGGAGGGGCGGTGCACAGCGGTCTCAGGTTGGCGCTCGACCGCAGGTTCATAGCGTTGGTGTGCGCCACGGCGGTTCCTGTGACGCTGCAGTCCCTCATGTCCTCGTCCAGGACAATCGTTGACGCGCTTTTCGTATCGCACCTGGGTACCGATGAGATAGCCGCCATCGGCTATTCCACCCGCGTCATTTTCATCGTCATCATGGCCATGCTGGGAACGGCCAATGGCGGCGCGGTCATCGTCGCACAGTTCTGGGGCAACGGCAGTGCGCGGAAAGCCCGCCAGGCCACGACGTTGACCGTTGTGATCGCCAGCGCGATCGCCGTGGTCGTCTGCACCGCCTGCTTCGTCTGGGCGAGGGAGATCATGGCGGTGGGCACGGAGAATTTCCGCGTGATATCGCTGGGTACCGAATACATCAGAACTGTGATTCCGATGATCATTCCCTTCGCTGTGATATCGGTGCTGGCCGCGAGTCTGCGAAGCCTGGGGCAGGCGAAGACGGCTATGAATCTCGCCTTGATCGGCCTGTTCCTCCATGTGGCTCTGGCATACGGTCTTGTCTTCGGCAACTGGGGAATGCCCGAACTGCGACTGGCCGGGGCGGCCTGGGCAACCGTCATCAGCACCTACGCGGAATGCCTTCTGTTCATCGTGTACCTGTACGGAAGGCGCCATCCCATGGCCTTCCGCATCCGGGACCTCCGCGACGGTGTCGGCAACGGAATCCTGCAGAAGATCTGGCGTGTCGGCCTTCCGGTATCACTGGGTTCGATGTCGTGGGCGATCGGAATCTTCTGCTACAGCGCCATCGTCGGTCGGGCCGGCACGCAGGAGCTGGCGGTTCTGTCGATGATCAATCCGATCGAGGACACCGCCGTGTGCTTCGCGAACGGTGTGGCCACGGCGGCGGCGGTGCTCATCGGGAACAGCATCGGGGAAGGCGCCGACGAAGAGCGCACATGGTGCATGAGCAAGGCCCTGTTGATCTGGAGCACGGCTGTCGCGGCCGTATGCAGTCTGCTCCTGCTGTTGACCAGCTTCTGGGTGGGGAAGATCTACGGGGAAATCGACGGCGAGACGATCGGCGTCGCGCGGGAAACCGCCGTCGTCTTGGCATTCGTGTTCATTTTCCGGATGACATGCATGACTCTCCAGAACGGTCTCCTGAGGGCCGGGGGAGACACGGTCTACATTTTGAGGGCGGATCTGGCCTGCCAGTGGATGATCGCCATTCCGCTGACATTCATGGCGGCGCTCGTATGGGATCTCCCGTTCCCACTTGTCTTTGTCGCCATCAACAGCGAGGAAATCGTGAAGGCCGTCATCAGCGGCTATCGCGTTTATCGCCGCAAGTGGGTTCAGAGGCTCGTCGAAACCGCGACGAGATGAACAAGGGGACTCGTCCCCGCTGATTACGTGCACGCTCGGCGCCGCGCGGCCGAACTCCTCATCCGGGTCGGCGGGGGGGTGCCTCTATGTCCTTCGTCAAGGGTGAGTGGGTCATGCGGAGGCGGTTCCGGGGGTGCGTGGCTCGTAGAACGTGCCGTCGCGGAGCATGGCGAAGAGCACGCTGATGCGGTGGTGGGCGAGGCGGAGGAGGGCTTGGGTGTGGGTCTTCTTGCGGGCGCGTTGTTTGTCGTAGTAAGTGCGGGAGGCGGGGTCGTGCAGGGCGGCGAATGCCGAGAGGAACATCGCCCGTTTCAGCTGCCGGTTGCCGCCTCTGGGCGCGTGTTCGCCATGGATCGAGGTCCCCGACGACTTCGTGGCGGGCGCAAGCCCGGCGTAGGAGGCCAGGTGGGCGGCGCTGGGGAAACTGGTGCCGTCACCGACGGTGACCAGCAGCACAGCGGCGGTCCTGACCGCGACCCCCGGCATCGAGGTCAGGACCTGGGAAAGAGGGTGTGCCTCCAGCAGGGCGTTGATCTGTGCTTCCAGGGCCCGGCGCTGTTCGTGGACGGCGGCCAGGGAGCGGACCAGGGACGGGATCACGATGTCGAGGGTGCCGGTCCCGGGAACGATGACGGTCTGTTCGTCGAGCGCGTCAAAGACCTCGTCGATCAGCCGCTGTGCCATGCGGGGGGCCTTGGGCCGGATCGCCTCGGCCGCGTATCCGGTTGGAGGCGCGGGTGGCCTCGGCCGCGAGGTCCTGGTCGAAGCCGACCAGTACGGTCAGTTCGGCGGTGATCTCGTCGGTGAGTTCCAGCGAGCGCAGTGCGTTGGGCAGGGTGCGGGCGGCGTCCGCGATGACCGCGGCGTCCTTCGCGTCGGTCTTGGCCTCGCCCGGGTAGAGGTCGGCGATCCGGCGCATCGCCAGGCCCGGCAGGTAGGCGACCTTGCAGCCCGCGTCGCGGGCGACGGTGAGCGGGAGAGCGCCGATCGAGGCAGGCTGGTCCACGATCACCAGGACGGTGCCGAACTTCGCGGTCGGCTTGTCGAAGACGGCCCGCAGTTTCGGCTCGCTGTTGGGCAGCTGCTTGTCGAAGACCTTCTTGCCGGCCGGGGTCAGCCCGTGCCCGTGATGGGCGCTCTTGCCGACGTCCAGGCCGAGGAACACGCCCACGTCTTCGGTGTCGAACATCGCGCCCTTCCAGGGAAGTTGAACGTGCCGGCCTCGGCATCGGTGTCGCACGCGCATCCACGTTATGCAGACCTGCCGCCCGGGAGGTGCCGGGCGTTGCGCTCGGCGGGGCGGTAGTCGGGCCTCTGATCAGCGTCTCCGACGGCACCTTCCGGGCCCGGTGACACCACCCCAGGTCATCCCTTCGACAGGGGGGAACAGTCATGCCGGGCCCGGAGGCCAGCGGTCCCGTTGCGGAACCGCGAAGAAGATAACGGGGGGTAATGGGCATCCACGGGCTGCTGGAGCATCTCTGGCTCAACAGCTGCCCGAGACAGCCTGGGAGACCTCCCCTGAAACAGGACGGCTCCCTCCAGGAGGGCTACTTCGTGGCCGAGCTGACCGGCCTGAACACCCGGGAGGGCCGGCCCAAAGAGCACCTTGCTGATCGTCCGGAGGGTCATCGGCCGGATGTGAGGCATCGCCGGCTCCCACCAGCCTCAATTCCTCGACGCCCTCCACCGTGATCACACAGAAGTGGAGGACCGGGTGCGCACGAACAAGGCGATGGGCCTGCACAACCTCCTGGCGCTGCGCGACCACGCCGATCTGGTCGATGCCGAGCCCGGCACCATGTGCTTTCGCCTCTACCACCTGCCGGCCCGCCTCACGAAACACGCCCGCCGTCACCTTGAACCCGGCGCAGCCGCAGCGTCACGCGACGGCCCACCCCCGACATCAGGGGACATCATGGGCGAACCGTCGAGCCACTCAGCGACCGAACCCCGCTGACGGATCGAGGTCAAAGGTGGGTCACGTCGTGCCGCGGACATTCAAGCTTGGTGTCAGGACGATAGGGGGTGGCAGTTCGCCCGCGAGGAGTTGGTCGACTTGGTGGATGGCCAGTTCGCCCAGCCGTCGCTTGTCGAGGTGGAGGGTGGTCAGTGGCGGGTCGACCAGATCGACGACGCTCAGCCCGTCGTAGCCGACCAGCGCGCAGTCGTCCGGTACTTGGACGCCGAGCCGGCGGGCGGCCCGGAGCGCGCCGATCGCAACCAGGTCGTTGAAGGCGACCACGGCGGTGAGGTCCGGGCGCGCGGCGTACAGCGCCTCGAACGCGGCGGCGCCCCCGGCCGGGGACTGCTCACCCATGACAACCCAGCCCTCGTCGACGGGCAGCGCATGTTCGCCGACGACTTCGAGGAAGGTGCGGCGCCGGACCATCGGGGCGCTCACGCACTCGCAGTCGATCATGCCGATCCGGCGGTGACCCCGGTCGATGAGGTGCTGCATCCCGGCCCGGATTCCGGCCGCGGTGTCGATGTCGACCAACGCGTGGTTCGACGAGTCCAGCCCGCGATCGACCAGAACCAGCGGCACGGTGCCCACGTACGGTTCGAGCTGCGCATCGGGATGGCTGATGTAGCCCACAAGAGCGTCAACCTGTTGGCCGAGTGAGCGGACCAGGGCCAGCTCCCGGGACCGATCGTTCTCGGTGCTGGCCACGAGCACCTGCCAGTCGCGTTCGTCCGCGGCCGCAATCACTCCTGCCACGAACTCCGGGAAGAAGGGGTTGACCACGTCGGGGACGATGAGCCCGACGGATACGACGTCCGGGCGGACCAGCCCCCGGCCGAACCGGCTGGGCCGGTACCGCAACTGCCTTGCGACATCGAGCACGCGTTGCTGAGTCCCCGGGTCGATCTCCCCCTTGCCGTTGATCGCCCGGGAGACGGTCTGATGGGACACGCCTGCCGCCTGAGCAACGTCGCGGAGCGTGACGCGCTTGACGGTTCTCACACCCCGCGCCCGCTGGTCTTCCGTTTCCCGCTGTCCGGCCACGCTGCCCACTCACTTCTGTTCCTGTGCTGCCCTGTGTCCAAGTCAATCAGGTTCACCGGCCTGCCGCGCCATCACCAGCCCGGCACTGCCACGAGAGCAGGGCAGCGCCAGAACGCCACCGGCGGATCGTGAGCCGTCCGGCGGCGGGCGTTGACGGAATCCGCTCCCCTGAGCGAGAATTGCGTTAACGGTCACGTTAACGGTAACGGGCCAAGCGAAGGAGAGCACAGTGGCTTCTTTGAGGGGTCCTCTACCGCACGAGCCCCACCAGATGTTCCGTGGCGTGTTCCGCGGCTGGCACGCAAAGGCCGGCGTCTTTTCGGCGCTGCCGGACGCACCTGTGGAGCCGGATGATCCGCAGCCTTGGTGGCGCCAACTGAGAGTTCGGCGGCAGAAGCCGAGCAGCGGTGGATCTTCGCTCAGTCGGTCCATGGCGCGTCCCCGGGGCTGTCCTGCTCCCAGTGGGGATGGTCGGAGCTGACAAGAAGTGTCCCGCGGACCCTCCGGCGAGGGGCGGATCGAAGGTGAGTCCGCGGCAGCGAGGCGACGAACGTGCCGATCGCACAACAGCTGCCGCAGTGGCCACCGGACAAGGATCACGGAGATGAGTGAAGCGCCCCGCCCCGACCGACGCCTGATCCGGGACAAGGCATCGACCTCGTCGTGATCAAGGAACTCCTCGGCCACCCACATCGGCGTCACCGTCGGCGTCTACGCCCACGTCCGACTCGGCGTCCCGGCGCACGTGTCCCCACGGCTCGCGCTCGGCGCCAGCGGTAGTAGGTGGAGGAGGCGATGTGCAGTTCCCGAAGTACGCACTCGACTCCCAGGCGTGGATGGTCGTCGATGAGCTCGCTGTCGACCTCGGAGTGCACGCCGAGGTCGACAGCGAGCTCACGCGACTCCCACGAGTACTTCCTGGGGGCAGCCGTGGTCGATGTCCTCTCATGAGAACCATCTGCCCCTCTGCCACTATCCTACGCATCTACCTCAGTTGGACAGCCAGAACTGGCAGCTCCGGGCCGTCGGCGTGCTTGCGGATCTCGCATCCGGCGGGCCTGATCCGCAGGGCCACGAACCGGGAGTACATCCCCTTCATGCCGGGGTGTGTGGCTGTGCCGCTTCCGGCTGGGCGGTGCAGCCGAGCTGTTCCCGTTGGTGTATCACTCCATCGACTCCAAAATGCGATCGAGTGTCCGACGCCCCATGCTGCTCATCGTCGGATTGCTCTCGACGTAGTACCAGACAACCCCCATCGCCTGTTCGAACGCCCAGGCCTTGCCGCGCTCCCACTCCAGATCGTCACAGGCCAGTGTCCGCCGGAGTACTTCCCGCGGGCCTGACTGCAACAGGTGCCAGGCACTGACCAGATCCAGCGCGGGGTCGGCCGGGCCGAAGCCGCCGGTGTCGAGTACGCCCCTGAGCCGGTCTCCCGCGACCAGTACATTGCCGGGAATCAAGTCACCATGGCTCATCACGTCGGCACCCGTACGTGGCAACTCCCGAAAGTGGCTCCACAATTCGCGCAGCCGGGGCACGTCGAGCAGCCCCTCACTCTCCTCGAAGCACTTCGCCATCCAGTCGTCGTGGTCGGTGAGAACGCCGCCACGATTTTCGCCGCTGAAAAGCCGCCCCCGCGTCTCGGCGTCCCGCAGGGCTGCGATGAAGGCCGCAAGGTCCTCGGCAAAAGCGTCCGACCCACTCGGGTCGGCATCAAAGGCGACCGTTCCCGGCAGCCATGTCTGGACCGACCACGGCATGGGGTAACCCGCTCCAGGCTTTCCCAAGGCGACGGGTTCCGGGACGGGGAACCGAGACACCTGTGCCAGCTCCGCGCTCGCCTGGGCTTCCTGCTCCAGAACCGCCAGCGCCTCGGCGGCATCGACCAGGCGCAGTGGGAAACGCGCGGAGAGGTCGTTCCCGATACGGAAGATGGCGTGGACCGTCCCGGTCGACGACACGAGTTGGATCGCCTTGCCGCTCCACTGAGGGAATTGCTCTTGGACCAAGGTCGCAACGATTTCGGTGGTCACGTCCACTTGGTCATCGTGCATGATCATTCTCGCAGGGCCTTCCACTAGTCCCATTCGTCACGCCAAAAGCAGACCGGATCGGCTGGGATTCTCGGCCGCCCAAGTGTCTGAAACGTTCCGGTCGCCCCAGGTCGCAGACGCGGCTGCCACATCGCCGCGGCCGACGGTACGGGCATCCCAGCTCGATCTCCCACCGTGACAGAGTAGGCGCATGTGTTGCCAACTAAGGCAATGAATGGCAACATCGGGAGTAGTTGCCCCCTGTTCACCCAGCGGCGCGCGGTCGGTGCCAGTTGTTGAGCCGGAAGATTTCAAGTCCAGTGAGACTGTCGTGACGCTATGAGGTTTGTGGTGCGGGTTCGCGGCGCTTGGCCGGGTCGTTGATCCAGGCGGTCTGGGGTATATGGGGTGGTTGGGGGCGGCGGCCGAAGCGTTCGGGGTGGCGGGCGCATGCCTCGGCGAGGGTGACGGCCCGCTGGTCGCGGACCTCCTCGGCGGTGCCGAAGTGGACGGAGGCGGGTGTGTGCCAGCCGATGCCCGAGTGCCGGTGCTCATGGTTGTAGTACGCGATGAAGGCGTCGAACCACTCTCGGGCGTGGGTCACGGAGTCCAACCGTTCGGGATAGTCGGACATGTACTTCGTGGTCTTGAACTGGGCCTCGCTGTAGGGCTTGTCGTTGTAGACCTTCGGCCGGGAGTGCGATCTTGTCACCCCGAGATCGATGAGCAGCTGGGAGACCTTCTTGCTGGTCATCGAGGTGCCGCGGTCGGCGTGCACGGTCTCGGGCACGATCCCGTTGCGGGCGATGGTCTCGCGGATCAACTCCTCGTCTCGCTCGGCGGGTTCGGCGCCTCGACGGTGTGGCCGACGATGTAGCGGCTGAAGATGTCGATGATGACGTAGGCGTGATACCAGATGCCCTTGGCCGGTCCGGCCGCCTTGGTGATGTCCCAGGTGAACACCTGCGACGGGGCGGTGGCCACCAGTTCGGGCACCGTCCTGGCGGGATGGGTGGCCTGTCTTCGGCGCGAGCGCGGAAGCTTTCCCATGACCTCCAACGCGGCCTTGCTCCGGGCCAGTTCCCTCTCCAGGCGCTCCACTTGGCGGCGCAGTTTCTTGTTCTTCGCCTCGGCGCCAGACTTCTTCGGCCTCGCCGGGCTGGTGCGCTGATCGACCAGTTTCTCCAGGGCTCCGGCATCCCGCGCGGCCCGCCACTCCTTCACGTGCGAGTGGTACAACCGCTCGCGGCACAGGATCGCGCCCTTCTCGTTCTTGGGCGCGGCGTCGTACTCGGCCACTATCCGCAGTTTGTACTCGGGGCTGAAAGTGCGGCGCGTCGGCCGGAGGGCCGGGTCGGGTCCGGCGGGCGTGGTGCTGGTCATGAGGGGATGGTTCTCCTATCGTGCTCTCTCAGTGGGCGGTTCGTGAGTCTTTGAGTGGGTCTGCTGTCGCCTGATGATGTGGCGGCGGGGCGGAATCTGCCGGTCCGCGGTTGGTGATTGGGTGAGTGAACGCAAGCCGTATCCGAGTGACTTATCGGACGAGCAGTGGTCGTTGATCGAGCCGGTGATCACCGCGTGGAAGGACCGGCACCGCTCGGTCAGCGGCCACCAGGGCGCCTACGCCATGCGGGAGATCGTGAACGCGATCCTCTACCAGGGGCGGACTGGCTGCCAGTGGGCCTATCTCCCGCACGACCTGCCGCAGAAGAGCGCGACCTACTACTACTTCGCCGCCTGGCGGGACGACGGAACCGACCAGGTCATCCATGAACTTCTGCGCTGCCAGGTCCGCGAACGCGCCCGCCGATTAGAGGACCCGACCCTGGTGGTCCTGGACACCCAGAGTGTCCACGTGGCCGCCGGGGTCCCCGCCTCCACGACCGGACACGATCCTGCCAAGCGGGTGCCCGGCCGCAAACGCGGCCTGGCCGTGGACGTCCTCGGCCTGGTCATCGCGGTCGTCGTCCTCGCCGCGAACACCCACGACAACGCCGCGGGCATCGTCCTGCTGGACCAGGTCGCCGAGCACACCGGCGGAACCGTCGGCAAAGCCCTGGTCGACCAGGGCTTCAAGAACCAGGTCGTCGAACACGGCGCCGGCCTGGGAATTGACGTCGTGATCGTCGCACGCAACCCGCAGGACAAGGGGTTCGTGCCGCGGCCGAAGCGGTGGAGGGTCGAGCAGACCTACGGGGATCCTGATACTGCACCGGCGCCTGGTCCGCGACTACGAGCACTGTCCCTCCTCCGCCTCCCGCGTCTACTGGGCGATGACCCACGTCATGACCCGACGCCTCACCGGCGCGAACGCCCCCACCTGGCGCGCGGAGCAGGCGGCGGCAGCGTGAACATCCGGCCCCTGCTCGATGCCCTGGACCTCCAGGAAGACGCCGCCCGGGCCCTGGCCGACGACCTCCGCGCACAGATCGACGACCTGCAGACCCGGTTGCGGGAGGCCGAGACGCACCTGGGGCACCTCACGATCACCCGCAAGACCGTCACCGGCCTCGCCGACCGGCTCCCCGCCTCCCCGCCGGAGCTGCCCGAGCACCCGGACTACCCCCGCATCCTCGCCGCCTTCAACCACGCGACCGGACCGCTACGGGCCAAGGACGTCTGCGAAGCCCTCGGCCACGAACTGCTGCCGAAGAACATCGAAGGCACCCGCGCCAAGCTGAAACGCCTCGTCAAACTCGGGATCCTCACCGAGGCCGACACTGGCAACTTCGCCAGGAACCAATAGCCGACGGAACCTCCACCAGCAGCCTTGCTCCCACCTGTGACCAGGATTTTTAGTTGGCACAACAGCAGGCCAGTTGGCACTGATTGGGACGTGCATGACCTTGGCCGGGAGCGAGGTGATGCGGGCGTCTGGTCGGCTGTTTGAAGGGCGGCGTGCCCTTTCGGGTTGGGTGATCGTCCTCAGCGCGCCGTGCCTCCTCAGCAGTTGAGTGTGATCTCCACATTCGGGATCCAGGCGTCCCAATATCCGTATATCCGTCAAGGATGATGGACGACTGCTGCTGATCGCTGGTAGTTGACACTGCTGCAGCTCCGCGATCCAGGAGGGCGCCGTCGACGTCGTCGGCTTCGGACGGCTGTGGATGCGCGCATCAGTTGGATCTCTGACCTGTGGCAGTCCCTGCCGATGGAACGACAGCGCCCCATCGGCTCGATCCTTCTGTGGCTGCCGGACGACGGCAACCGTGACCGGCCCGGCCGGTACGGGGCGAGCGCGGCGACGCGTAGTCTCGACGGTCAACAACGGTGTCCGGGACTCGCGGCCGGATGCGGCATCAAGCCCGCTGTCCGCGCATGGTCGAGCGATGCCGCCGGGCAGGCGTGCCGTTCGGCTGGGTGGCTGCCGACAGCGCCTACGGCCAGGACCGCGAGCTCCGCGCCGCCCTGGAGCGCCGCCGCATCTCCTATGTCATGGCCGTGCCGGTGGACGAGACCGTGTCCACCCCCGGCACCGGGCCCCTGCGCGTTGTCCAGCTCGCCGCCCGTATCCCGCTGGTCTTCGAGCGTCGCTCGTGTGGCGCGGGGGCCAAGGGCCCGCGCTCCTACGACTGGGCGCTGGCCGAGGTCACCTGGCCCGGCGGCGCCGAGACGGGGCCCCGCAGCGGCCATGTCCACCTGCTGCTGGTGCGGCGCTCGATCGCCGACCCCAGCCAGGTCGCCCACTTCGCGGTGCACGCCAGGGCCGGCACCCCGATCGGCGAGATGGTCCGCGTGATGGGCCTGCGCTGGGGAATCGAGGACTGTTTTGAGACCGCGAAGTCCGACTGCGGCCTGGACCACTACGAGGTCCGCACCTGGGACGCCTGGCACCGTCACATCACCCTGTCCCTGGCCGCCCTCGCCTTCCTGACCATCACCGACACCCGCACCCGCGACCTTCAAGACCCCGGTGAACCGGAGCTGTTGCCCGCACCGCCCATCCGGTCGTGGTGCCCCAAGAGGGGCCTTTCAGGCCGCGTTGAAAAGCTGATCCGCTACACCGCCGTGGAGATCCGCCACCTGCTCAACCGACTCGTATGGGTCACCCGGCCCCCAGCACCGCCATCGTGATCACCCGCATCAAGCTCGTGAACGTAACACGGTCAAACAATTGCCGATGTAAGCGCATGCTGGAGATCGTTCAAGTGGGCGGCCTGGGCATCGCCGGCTACATCCGGCCCAGACGGCCCGCCGCCCCGTTGATGCAATGACGGCGGACCGTCCGTGGCACTCGCAGCCAGGGCGGCAGGCGGGATCCCTCTGTTGCTCGGAAGTATGCTTCACTCAGCGTCCGACCGGGCATCGAGCTGTTATCAACTATGTCAGTCAGGTGATGTTCGGGTGTGCGTTCCCTGGCGCGAGGTGGCCGTCGGAGACATCGGTGGACAGGGTGGCGACAGCCGACGCCCGGGTCAGGTCCGGGCTTTGGGTCGGGCCGTTACAGTGGCACCGCCGTATTAGACGCGTCGGAGCAGCCTTGGCGAACCTGTCCCACCACGAGCAGATCTTCTCCGGCGACGGCACTGGGCCGATGCGGTTGCCGCGCTGGCAGGCCGACGTTTCACCAGCGGGCTTGGCGGTCACCTTGATCGCTGATTACACGTTTCCGGCTCGGGCTTGGCTGCCGGCGGCGGCGATCGTGGCGCTGCTGAGGGGGTTCGACGTGGCCGAGGGAGCCGCCCGTACGACGATCAGCAGGCTGGCGCGTCGAGGGGTGCTGGAGGGCAGTCGGCGGGGGCGGTACAGCTCGTATCGGCTGACGCGGGAGGCCGCTGTCGATCTGTGGAGCGGCGGTGGCTCCATCGCCACGTTCACCACGCAACCCGACTCATGGGACGGATGGTGGACACTGGTCGCCTTC
Organism: Streptomyces sp. TRM70350; assembly: GCF_019219825.1. GTDB lineage: Bacteria > Actinomycetota > Actinomycetes > Streptomycetales > Streptomycetaceae > Streptomyces. The sequence continues at coordinate 28,029 of NZ_JAHUXH010000044.1, forward strand.
TCCGTGCCGGAACAGGAGAGCACGCGACGGCGCGCGCTGCGCACCGCGCTGCGGTGGCGGGGATTCGCGCCGCTGTACGACGCGGTCTGGGCGTCGCCGCACCCGCTCACCCCCAAGGGGCGTGCTGAGCTGGCCGACTTGGCGCTGGGGGCGGTGAGCGTGTTCCGCGCGCGACAGGTGGATCTCGAGACGGAGGCCAATCGCAACCCGGTCGAGGCATGGGACCTGCCCGGCATCGCCGACCAGTACGAGATCTTCATCCGGCGGTGGAGCAGCCTGCTGCCCCGTATCAGCGCCGGTGAAGTCACCGGCGCCGCGGCGGTGCGCGCCCGCACCGAGGTGATGAACACCTACCGCCACTTCCCGGTACTGGACCCCCTGCTGCCCATCGAGCTGCTGCCGGCCGACTGGCCTCGGTCCCGGGCGCGGGAAGTGTGCGTCGCGGTGTACGACGGTCTGGCCCACCCGGCCCAGGAACACGTCCGTTCGGTGGCGGCCCAGTCCGCGGACGGTCCGCACCTCGACATCAGTGCCCACACGATCGCCGGCATGAGTGCTGGTATCGGTCACAGTCACGGCTGAGTTCAAAGGGATTGGGTCGCAGCGATTGACAGATGAGAGTCCGATCGCGACTCTTTCTGTCATTCGAAGCGATGTGGGAACGTTCACAATCATGTGGCGCGCAACGAGCGGATTGCATCCCCCACGCCGCCTCGGGCCTTTGCACCTCCGCATCAGTGGTGACAGGAGGCATCTCCATGGGTGAGTTACGGCTGGTCGGCTCGACAGTTGCGGTGGTTCCCGGACCAGCGTGCGAGTTGGAGCCCTCGGCGGCTGGCTGCACAGCAAGGGACTGGAGTCCGGCATCTGCGCGGTGCCGACGGACAAGACCTGCGCGCCGTACTTCAACACCTTCCCGATGGCCAACGCAGCCCGGGCACGCGCAGGACGCCCGCCAGTTCGCCGTCTGGGGCCTGGACTGCCTCAAGTACGACTGGTGCTCGCCCAAGGGCATCATCAACGACCAGGTGGCTGCGTTCGCGTGGATCACGAAACGGTGGATGACCGGGAGCGACGGCAGCAGGGCGATGGGCGTACGGAACATCGTCGACGTGAACGTCCCCTGTCGTCCTACGCCTGGCCCGGGGGCTTCAACGGCCGGGGCATGTTCGACCAGAGCAGCCGTTCGCGATGTCTGTTCGGTCACCACCGGAGCGATCAAGGGGTGGGCCGCTCGCTCGGAAGGTGGTGCACCCGCCCATGGCAGTGTCACGAAGGCGGCTTCTGGCGCTGGGCGCCGGAGCGGCCGCCGGAGGGTTCGGGCTGGCCGGCTGCGGGTCGCAGCGCTCGCTCGGCGACTCGGATGAGATCACGCTGTGGACCTGGGACCGGTCGGTGAGCGACGAGCTGGTCGCCCGGGCCGAGACGAAGGGCATTCCCGGGGCCGAGGGCTTCAGACTCAGCCGCACCAACATCGGCGGCCACTTCAACACCAAGGTGCGTACCACGCTCGCCGGCAAGTCCCTGGTGCCGGACATCATCGGCATCAACTCCGACGTGGCCACCTACTTCCCCAACCAGGACGTGTTCGTCGACCTGAACGACTTCGGCGCGGCCGAGCTGAAGAGCCGGTACCTGGACTGGAAGTGGAACGAGTGCATCACGCCCGAGGGCCGGATGATCGCGTTCCCCATGGACACCGGCCCCACCGGGCTGTTCTACCGCGCCGACCTGCTTCAGGAGGCCGGGATCACCACCGACCCGAAGGAGCTGGCCGCCCGCGCCCCGGACTGGGACGGCTTCATCGCGCTGGGCAAGGAGCTGCAGAAGTCCCAGGAGCGCGCGGTGATCTGCCCCAACATCCGCCACGTCTGGAGCATCCGGCTGGGCCAGCTGGCCAGCAAGTTCATGACCGAGGACGGCCGGTACATCGGCGACCGGGACGAGCTGCGCGAGGCATTCGAACTGGCCTACCGGATCGGCAGGGACGGCCTGTCGGCCGGCGCCCCGGAGGGCTCCACCGACTTGTACGGCGTGGTCACCAGCGGCCGCCAGCCGGTCGGCATCGGCGCGGTGTGGTGGGGCTTCGCCTTCCCGGAGTCGGCCGCGCCGAAGACCGAGGGCAAGTGGCGGGTGACCGACCCGCCCGGCGGCGCCGGCAACGTCGGCGGCTCGTTCCTGGCGATCACCAAGTACTCCAAGAACCCCGAGGCGGCCTACAAGTTCCTCACCTGGCTGCAGTCTCCGGAGAACCAGGTCAAGGCGTTCACGGAGATGTCGCTGTTCCCGTCCTCCCCGCGTTCCTTCACGAGGCCGGAGATGCGTGAGCCCCGGCCCTTCTACGGCGGGCAGCGCACCATCGAGGTGTTCGGCCCGTCGGCGCGGCAGGTCAAGACCGTCTACAAGAGCCCGTACGACCGGGTGATGGACCCCGTCTTCGCCGCCGAGCTCGCCAACGTGGAGTCCGGCAAGAACGTCGACACGGCATGGAGGGACGCCCAGGACACCATCGAGCGCGAGCTGACCCGCGAGGGGGCGATCTGAATGGGCCTCGCCGATGCGCTGCGCGGGAAGACCGTCAAGCGGCGCGGGAGCGCCGCCAAGCCGCCGCCGGACGGGTCCAGGCCGCTGCCCGGCTGGCGCCGCTACTGGCCGATGTACGCGGCGGTCTCCCCGTTCTTCATCCTCTTCGCCGTCTTCGGCGTCTTCCCGGTCGGCTTCTCCATCTACCTGTCGTTCATGTCGTGGGACGGCATCGGAGAGACGCAGTCGATCGGCTGGGAGAACTACGCGTACCTGGTGACCGACTCCGACTTCTGGCAGTCGATCGGCAACACCCTGATCATCTGGATCCTGTCCACCGTCCCGATGATCTTCTTGGCGCTGGTCATCGCCTACGCGCTGCACACTGCCGTGCGGTTCAAGGCGCTCTACCGGGTGGCCTACTTCGTCCCGAACATCACCTCGATCGTGGCGATGACCCTGGTGCTCGGCTCGGTCTTCAGCGACAGCTCCGGGCTGCTCAACAGCGCGCTGCGGGCGATCAACGCCGGCGAGGTCGGCTGGCTGTCCGACCCGTGGGCGATGAAGACATCCGTGGCGGCGATCACCACCTGGCGGTGGGTCGGCTACAACGCCATCATCTGCCTGGCCGGCCTGCAGGCCATCTCCAGCGACGTGTTCGAGGCGGCCAAGGTCGACGGCGCCACCAACCGCCAGACCTTCTTCCGGATCACCATCCCGATGCTCCGCCCGGTGATCCTTTTCGTCGCCGTCACCTCCACCATCGGCGGGCTGCAACTGTTCACCGAGCCGCAGGTGCTGTTCCCGGTGGACGACAACGGGAACGTCGGCGGGCCCGGCGGCGAGGCCACCACCATCGTGCTCTACCTGTACCAGCAGGCGTTCATCTTCAACCGGTTCGGCTATGGCGCGGCTGTCGGCTGGGCGCTGTTCCTCCTGATCGCGGTGTTCTCCGTCATCAACTGGCGGCTGATCAGCGGCCGCGACGAGGACGTGATCGGTACCGGCAAGCGGAAGGGGAAGTCCCGTGCGCGCTGGGACGGCCGCGAGGTCGCGGACGATCGTGGGCCACGCCGTGCTCCTGCTGGGCGTGCTGATCACGATCTTCCCGTTCTACTGGATGTTCGTGATGGCCTCGAACACCACCGGGGACGTCTTCGCCTACCCGCCCAAGCTGATTCCCGGCCCCCACCTGTGGGAGAACATGAACAAGGTGTTCGACGGGATCGACTTCTGGGGGTCGATGGGCATCACCGTCGTGGCCGCCACAGCCGTGACGTTCCTGGTGCTGCTCTTCGACTCGCTGGCCGCCTTCGCCTTCGCCAAGCACGACTTCCCCGGGCGGAGGGTGCTGTTCTGGATCGTGCTGGCCACCTTCATGATCCCGATGCAGCTGGCGCTGGTGCCGCAGTTCGTCACCCTGGCCTGGCTCGGCTGGGTCGGTTCGCTCAAGGCGCTGATCATTCCCGGTGCGGCCAACGCGTTCGGGATCTTCTGGATGCGCCAGTACGCGCAGGGGGCGATCGCCGACGAGCTGATCCAGGCGTCGAGGGTGGACGGGGCCGGGTTCTTCCGCCAGTGGTGGACGGTGGGGCTGCCGGTGCTTCGCCCGGGGCTGGCGTTCCTGGGGATCTTCACCTTCTTCCACATCTGGAACGACTACCTGTGGCCACTGATCGTGATGACCGACCCGGGCAAGGTGACGTTGCAGGTGGCCGTGCAGCAGCTGAACGGCGTCTACACCACGGACCAGTCGATGGTCATCGCCGGAGCGCTCATGTCGGTGATCCCGCTGATCGGGGTCTTCCTGATCGGCTCGCGCCACTTCATCGCCAACCTGGCCGCCGGCGCCATGAAGTTCTGAAGCAGCACGCGCCTGGTCGGCGCCTTTCGAAAAGCAGTCTCCGCACCTGCATCGAGTTCTTCAGGCAGGCACGAGCCCTGCCCCTGCACGGGAGGATCCATGAAACAGTCCATCAAGGTCTCGTTAGCCGGAACCACAGCCGTACTCCTGTCCGCCGTGGCTACGACGCTCGCAGTCGACGCGGGTGCCGCGACGACGACGGACGGCGTCGCGGCGGCGGCCGCCAGACCGATGGAGAACCTCGGCCGCGGCGTCGTGGCCGTGCGGTCGAGCAACACCAGTGTTCTCGTCTCCTGGCGGCTGCTGGGACTCGATCCGGACGGCATCGGGTTCAACGTGTACCGGACCACCGCCGGAGGCCAGGAGGTCAAGCTCAACTCCGCGGTCCTGACCCAAGGCACCAACTTCACCGACACGACAGCCGACTTGACCCGGTCGAACAGCTACCGGGTACGGCCCGTGATCAACGGCGCGGAGCAGCCCCCGAGCGGCGCCTTCACCCTGACGGCCAACCACGCCGTCGAGCCGGCCGTCCGCGTACCGCTGCGCGCCGGTGGCCCGGTGAAGTTCGTCTGGGTCGGCGACCTCGACGGCGACGGTGAGTACGACTTCGTCCTGGATCGCCAGACATCGCCGCAGACACTCGAGGCCTACCGGCGCGACGGGCAGCTCCTCTGGTCGGTCAACATGGGACCGAACAGCACCAACCAGAACAACATCGAAGGCGGATCGTCCACCATCGACGTCGGCCACAACGACGGCGTGACCGTCTACGACTTCGACAGCGACGGCCGCGCCGAGGTCGCCGTGCGGATCGCCAACGGTGTCCGCTTCGGCAACGGCGCCACCTTCACCCACAGCAACAACAACCGCCAGTTCATCGCGATTCTCGACGGCATGACCGGGGCGCCTCGCGCGACCGCTCCCGTGCCGACGGACTACCTGGCGGACGGCCCGATGTACGCCCGGTTCGGTGTGGGCCACCTCGACGGTTCCCGGCCCAGTCTGGTCGCCTTCATGAAGAACCGGAGGGGCAACGGGGCGTTCAACCTCATGATGGGCGCCTGGCAGTTCACCGGCCAGTCCCTGACCCAGCAGTGGAAGTGGCTGCGCGGCAACCAGAACACACCCGACGGGCACAACACCCGCGTCATCGACGTCAACGGCGACGGGACCGACGAGGTCGCCGAGATCGGGTTCGTGCTCAACGGCAACGGCACCCTGCGGTACTCCCTGGGCCCGGCGGGCGTCATCCACGGCGACCGCTTCCACATCGCCAAGATGGACCCCGACCGCCCAGGCCTGCAGGGCTATGGCGTCCAGCAGGACAACCCCAGCGGGCTGCGCGAGTACTACTACGACGCCACCAACGGCTCCATCATCTGGCGGCACACCGCGTCCGGCACCGCGGACGTGGGACGCGGCATGGCCGGCGACATCGACCCACGGTTCCCCGGCATGGAGGTCTGGTCCTTCTCAGGCCTCTACAACGCACCCGCCAACCGCCTCACCGAACCGAACACCTCGCTGCGTCCCTGGCCGCAGCTGGGCCTGTGGTGGGACGGCGACATCACGATGGAACTGCTCAACGACGGCAAGTTCGAGAAGTGGAACCCGAACAACCCCAAGCCCAGCAACAGCCTGGCACGGCTGCTCACCACCTCGAACTACGGCGCCGTCGACGCGAGCCAGAACGTCCAGCCCACCTTCTACGGCGACATCCTCGGCGACTGGCGTGAGGAAGCCGTGTACACCAACGCGAGCTACAACCAGCTGATCATCTTCACCACCGATCACCCGACGAGCACCAGGCTGTACACGCTCGCGCACAACCCCGCCTACCGCAACGCCATGACGCTCAAGGGATACATGCAGTCCCACCACGTCGACTACTTCCTCGGTGCCGGCATGACCCGGCCACCGCGGCCGAACATCACCTACGCCGGGAGATGACGCTGTGAGAACCGCGAAGTTCGTCACCCCTGCCCTCCTGCTCTCGGTGGTCACGGCGAGTTCCGTCGCGATGGTCCCCGGCTCGGCGTCCGCGAGCGGTGCGGCGGCCGGAAACACCTATTACGTCGCCCCGAACGGGAATGACGCCGCAGCGGGTACGCAGGCCGCTCCGTGGGCATCGATCGCCCATGCGCAGGCCGTCGCCAAGGCGGGTGACACGGTTTACTTCCGGGGCGGCACCTACGCCTACACCCGTGCGAACAGCGCCTGTTCGAGCCAGACCGCCAGAGTCGACGCGATCACCCTGAACAAGAGCGGGAGCTCGGGCAACCCGATCCGGTACTGGGCCCATCCGGGCGAGAAACCGGTCTTCGACTTCTCGCGCATGACGGACAACTGCCGCATCAAGGGCTTCAACGTCACCGGCAGCTGGATCCACCTCAAAGGACTGGAAGTCACCGGCGTTCCCCAGAACAACAACCGGAACGCCGAGTCCTGGGGGATCTGGGTCTCCGGCAGCAACAACATCTTCGAGCAGATCAACACCCACCACCACATGGGAACCGGCCTGTTCATCAACGGCGGCGGTGGCAACCTCGTCCTCAACTCGGACGCGCATGACAACTACGACCTGCGCAGCAATGACGGGCCCGGTGAAAACGCCGACGGGTTCGGTTCGCATTACACGCCGGCCGGCCGCGCCGCGAACGTGTTCCGGGGTTGCCGCGCGTGGTGGAACGCCGATGACGGGTTCGACCTCATCTCCACCTACTCGCCCGTGATCATCGAGAACTCGTGGGCCTGGCGCAACGGGTACGTGCCGGGGACGACGACGCCCTCCGGCAACGGAGCCGGCTTCAAGTCGGGCGGCTACGGGGGCGACTACGAAGCCAACGCGCCGAAGCACACCGTCCGCTCCTCGGTGGCGTTCCTCAACAAGGCGGCCGGCTTCTACGCCAACCACCACCCGGTGGCCAACGACTTCTTCAACAACACCGGCTACGGGAACCGCCCCAACTTCAACATGAGGGGAGTCGACTCGCGCGGCGCCGCCGTCGGCCGGGGGAACCTGCGCAACAACATCGCCTCCACCGGAACGCCGACGTCGAACATGGCGGGCACGAACGCCGCGTACAACTCCTGGAACCTCGGGGTCCCCCTGTCGAACTCCGAGTTCCAGAGTGTGTCGACGTCCGGCTGGGACGCGCCCCGTCAGACCGACGGAAGCCTGCCCGTGCTGCCCCACCTCCGTCTCGCGGCGAACAGTGCCCTGATTGACAAGGGCACCGACGTGGGACTGCCCTTCAGCGGAAGTGCGCCGGATCTCGGCGCCTTTGAGGACGATGGAAGGTGACATCTTGAGGCAAAGACCGCGTGTCGTTTCGAAGTACTGGAAGGTGGCCGCCGCCGCATTGTTGTCGCTGGTGTTAGGGGCGCCGCTCTCGGCGAGCACCGCTGCGGCGGAGACACCCGCAACGGAGACATCGGCAACGAGGACATCGGCAACGGCGCTCCAAGACCGGGGTGCCGCTGCTGGACCGGTGACGGATCGCGGCCTGAAGTACCTGGTGTCCGACTACCAGACCCGCACTCCGTCGAAGTACACGGCTGACTCCTGGGCACCCTTCGCCAAGGCGTTGACCACCGCGGCCGGTGTCGCCGACGACACATCGGCCACCACATCGGAGGTCGCTGCCGCGAAGACGGCACTGATGACCGCCGCCGCCGATCTGAAGGCCGCTGACGAGGGCACGTTCCAGACCATCACGAACGACACCTTCTGGAACGACACCGGCGGCAACCCCATCTATTCGCAGGGCGGCGGGGTCTTCAAGTTCGGCGACACCTACTACTGGTACGGCGTGCACTACACCGGCGCCGAGCTCTACCGGGCCAATCCGACGAGGAAGTACGACGGCGACGTCAGGTTCGTCTCGATCCCCGTGTACTCGTCCAAGGACCTGGTGAACTGGAAGTTCGAGAACCGCGTCGCGACGCGCTCCACCGGCGTGGGCAACGGCGCCAACCTGGGTGGTGCGGGCTGGGTCGGGCGGCTCGGTGTCGCGTACAACGAGAACACCGGCAAGTACGTGCTCGCCGTGCAGATGTGGCACACGGGCAGGGGCGGGCACGGCGTTCTGCTGCTGCAGGGCGACTCACCCACCGACACCTTCGACTACGGCTACTTCCAGACCCAGATCACCAACTCGCCCACGACCGGCACGGGGGATCAGACCGTCTTCACCGACGACAACGGCAAGGACTACCTGATCTTCTCCAACCGCGAAGGACGTTCTCGCGCCTTCGTGGCCAAGTTCCGGGAGTCCGACTCGCTCCGGATCGAGCCCGGCGTGGAGATCGGCCGCAACTCCTCCGGCCGCGAGGGCAACGCCATGTTCAAGCTCGACGGCAAGTACTACCACGCGGCGTCGGATCTGCACGGCTGGAACACGTCGGTCAACCATGTCATGGAGTCGACCAGCGGCAACGTCCAGGGTTCCTACACCGGCGAGTACACGCTTGCCGGCACCGAGATGGACTACAGCCACGTGACCCAGACCGGGTTCTTCGTGACGGTCAACGGCACCAAGCAGAACACGGTGATCTACGCCGGCGACCGCTGGGCCGACTTCGCCTGGAACGGCATCGGGTACAACCAGTGGGTGCCGATAACCAAGACCGGCGCGAGGCCGCAGTTCCACTCGGTGAGCCAGTGGCAGTTCAACGTCACGACCGGAGAGTGGCGTGTCGGGCCGGCGAACAACTACGTGCTCAACCCCAATTTCCAGGCCGACCGCATCATCGTCCCCCAGGTGCGGGGGTGGACCAACTTCCGTGAGTCGGGACCGAGTTCGATCGTGACCAACGTCAACGGCGGTGCGAACGGGTCCCGCTTCGGGTTGCAGATCGGCGCGGGACAGTCCTACGCCGGTGGCGTCCGGCAACAGATCACCGTGCCGGCCGGCACCTACAAGCTGTCCCTCTTCGCCAAAACCAGTGGTTCGCTCAGTGCCGCGCAGGTGACGGTCACCGACGCCGCCGGTCGCTCGCGCACGCTCAACGTCCCGGCATCGAGTGGCTGGACTCGTCGTGAGCTCGCGGAGATCCCGCTGTCCGCCGGTACCGCGACCGTCACCATCCGAGCGGCGAGCAACAACGGATACCTCTTCGTCGACGACCTCGGACTCGTAAAGACCTCTGCCGACGCGCCTCCGCCGACGGGGCAGCGTTACGAGGCAGAGACCGCGCCGGCGGAGTGCCAGGGCACGATCGACTCGAATCACGCCGGCTTCTCCGGTAGCGGGTTCTGCAACGGCAATAACGCTGCGGGGGCCTTCGCGCAGTTCACTGTGAACTCCGAGGTCGCTGGTACGGCGACGCTGGGGGTCCGGTTCGCCAATGGCGCCAGTAGCGGTGCGAGGCCGGTGAACCTGGTCGTCAACGGAACCACGGTGGGGACGGTTTCGTTCGAGTCCACCGGTGCGTGGACGACGTGGTCGACCAAGACCGTGACCGTCTCGCTGAACGCCGGCAGCAACACCATCCGGTTGGATCCGGCCACGGCAGCCGGACTACCCAACGTCGACCACCTCGATGTCGGTGCCGCGGCTGCCTGACATCACCGGCGTGACCACGGTGCGCTGCACAACGAGCAGTGCCCATGAGAACGACGGCCGAACCGCGTGCGAAACAGCACTTGCCGCAAGTAAGTCACATCGTCAGGAGAAGGACATGAGCAGTAAGCGTCTGCCCCGCGTCATCGCGGGCACGACGACGTTGGTCACCATGGTGTCCGCGACTTTACTCATGGTGCCCGCGCCGGCCCATGCGACCTTCGGAACCGCGGACATCAAGCCGATCGAAAGCAATATCGCTGCCAAGCCCTGGGCCTCGGCGACGGCCAGCAACGGCTCGTCGAACGCCGGGCTGGCCATCGACGGCGACCCGACGACGTCCTGGCACCCCGGTCGTGCCGGCGCCCGGCAGTGGCTCACCGTCGACCTCGGTGGAACCTACGACAACCTGCGTAAGGTCAAGGTGATATTCCCGGACCGTGGCGTGGCCTACCGGTACGTCGTCGAGGCTTCATCCGACGGTCGCCGGTGGAAGACCATCACCGACAGGTCCCACAACCGAGCCGTGTCACGAGGGGAAGTGCACCTGTTCACCCGGCCGGAAACGCGCTTCGTCCGGCTGATGTTCACTGGTGGGCCGGGCCGTGCCCGGGCTGGTGTCAGCGAGCTCCAGGTCTTCAACTACCTACGCAACGACCTCACCCTCGGCGCCGATCTGTCCTGGATGGACGACGTCCAGGACCAGCAGTACTGGGTCGACCCCCTGGCCGAAGACCGCGGCGCCGGGCCACACCTGCTCGACGTGGCCAAGGATCGTGGCATGCAGCACACACGGCTGCGGATATGGAACGAGCCGCGCAGCGAGAGCACCGGTCAACCGACGCCGATACCGCGCCAGGGTCCGGAGCGCTCACTGGTCTCAGCGAAGTGGATCAAGCAGCGGGGCATGGGCCTGGGTATCGACTTCCACTACGCGGACTCATGGGCGGACCCGAGCAAGCAACCGAAACCACGCGCCTGGGCCGAGCTGGAGTTCGCGGACCTGTCCCAGGCCGTGTACGACTTCACCGCCGACTATCTGGACCGGTTGATCCAGCAGGGCACCACGCCGGAGAAGGTCGCCGTCGGTAACGAGATCATCAATGGGTTCATGTACGGCAGCGAGGCGGCCCACATCGGCACGACGAATCCGCCGTATTTCGTCGACCAGGCCGACATCTACCAGTCGAAGCCCGGCGGTGGCCTGCTGTGGCGGTACTGGCGGTCGACCGACCCGGTGGAGCAGCAGCTCTACGACCAGGCGTGGGACCGGTTCACAACCCTGGCCGCGGCCGGGATCAAGGCCGTCCGCGACGCGTCACCGACATCCAAGGTCGAGATACACGTGATCGTCGACAAGGACAAGCTCGCCAAAACCATGGAATTCTGGCACCAGTTCCTCACCCGGGTGAAGGCGAAGGGTCAGAACCCTGATGTGCTGGCCATCTCGTACTACCCGGAGTGGCATGGTACGCCCGAGGCGCTGGATCTCAATCTGAACACCATGGCCACCACCTATCCAGGCTACGAAATCGACATCGCCGAAACCGCCTACCCCGCCTCGGGCGGCGACGGCTCGCCGGTGCCCAACTCACCCTACCCGCGAACAATTCAGGGGCAGGCGGACGCTATCCGGAGGGTATTCCAGGCCGCCAACGACGTGGTCGACAACCGAGGTTCAGGTGTGCTGGTGTGGGAGCCGGCCGGCTACCAGCCGATGTTCCGGGCCGTGCCCGGACTGGCGAACACGTGGGAGCCGCACGCGTCCATCAACGTCTTCAACGCCAGCCGCGCCAAGCACATCCTCCAGGACACCATCTACACCGCCACCGTGGTGGGAGCCGCCCCGAAGCTGCCCTCCTCCATCCACATGCTCACCACCGCCAACAACACGATCACCAGTGTCCCCGTCCGCTGGCAGCCGTTGCCACCTGGCGCGACCGACAGGCCGGGCGAGGTGACAGTCACCGGGATGACCGACACAGGACCGGTCACGGCGGTCATCGACGTCGTTCCCAGACGCGGCGAACACGACTTGACCACCTCATAGCCTCCATCGCCAAGCGAAGGACCAGGAAGCGGATGGATTGTATGATGCGGGGTCGTCCTGGGCGTTTCGGCCGGGATACGGCGGTGCGACGTCGGCGAAGCAGGTCGCGATGCCGGCATGGGCAGATCAGCAGACGGAGTCCATGCAGGGTTGGCGCGGTAGCCGGGCCGGCAGGCGTGGGCCAAGACCGCGTACCCGTACACCACGGCCGACCACGACGGCACCGGCGACATCATCACCGCTTCACACCAGTGCTCCGGTCACTCGGCCACCCCCGCCGGGCAGCAGGCCAACGTCGCCGCCGTGCAGAACACCGCCCGCAGCGCCGGCACGACCGGGATCTTCTACTGGGAATCCACCTGGCACGCGGTCCGAGGCAACGGCTGGGACCCGGCCGACATCAACAACTGCGGCAACGCCTGGGAGAACCAGGCCGTCTTCGACCCGAACGGCCGCACCAACCCCAACATCCGGTGGCTTCCCTGACAAACCGCCAACGCTCCTGCCGCCCCTCGCGGGTGGAGGAGCACCCACACCCGCTTTCGCGCCGCGCGTCCAGTCGACCTGCCGCCGACTGGACGCACCCGGCAACGGGCCCAGCCGAACGCCAATCGCTACACCCATCCCTGCACCCAAGGAGACATCCATGACCATGCAACGACGGACATTCCTCAAGATGAGCGCGGCCGGAGCGACGGGCGTGGGTCTGTCCCTGCTCGGCGCGGGGCAGGCACCAGCCGCCGTCGGGCCGTTGGACACGGCGCCGACCACTCCGTTCGCG
>NZ_JAHUXH010000045.1 GCF_019219825.1 Streptomyces sp. TRM70350
GAGACGGCATGACCACGGGGCTCGGCAGGGCCGACCGCGCCCGCATCAGCCGGTCGGGAACCCGGGCGCTCGGCACCGAGGACGGGCTCGCCCTCTTCGACCAGGCCGTGCGCGGCACCGACGCCGTCGCCGTCGCCGCGCTGTGGGACCTGTCCGCGCTGCGCGCGGCCCAGACGCTGCCACCGCTGTTCCACAAGCTCGTCGGGCGGCCCGCCCGCCGGGCCGTGGCCGACGGCGCCGGCCGGGCCGAGGAGTGGGCGGACCGGTTCACGCGCCTCGCGCCGGCCGAACGGGAACGCGCCGCCGTCGAGTGGGTCCGTGAGCAGGCGGCGGCCGTGCTGGGGCACGCGTCCCCCGCCGCCGTGGCCGCGGACCGGGCCTTCCTCGACCTGGGCTTCGACTCGCTCACCGCCGTCGAACTGCGCAACCGGCTCGCCACGGCGACCGGGCTGCGCCTCGGCACCACCGCGGTGTTCGACTACCCCACGCCGGCCGCGCTGGCCACGCATCTGCTGGAGCGTGTGCTCGGCGGTACGGCCGCCGCGCCCGCCGCGCCGCGCGTCACCGCACCGGCGGACGAGCCCATCGCCATCGTCGGCATGGCCTGCCGCTACCCCGGTGACATCACCTCCCCGGACGAGCTGTGGCAGGCGGTCACCGAAGGCCGTGACGCCATCTCCGGATTCCCGACCGACCGCGGCTGGGACCTGCGGGCGCTGTTCGCCGACGACCCCGACCGGCCCGGCACCAGTCACACCCGCGAAGGCGGATTCCTGCACGACGCCGGGGAGTTCGACGCCGGCTTCTTCGGGATCTCCCCCCGGGAGGCCCTCGCCATGGACCCGCAGCAGCGGCTGCTGCTGGAGGCGTCCTGGGAGGCCATCGAGCGCGCCGGGATCGACCCGGCGTCGCTGCGCGGCAGCCGGACCGGCGTGTATGCCGGTGTGATGTACCACGACTACGCGGCCCGGGTGGACACGCTCCCCGACGGAGTCGAGGGCTACCTCGGCACCGGCAACTCGGGCAGCATCGCCTCCGGCCGGATCGCGTACGCCCTCGGCCTGGAGGGCCAGGCCGTCACCGTCGACACCGCGTGCTCCTCCTCGCTGGTCGCCCTGCACTGGGCCGTCCAGTCGCTGCGCTCCGGCGAGAGCGACCTCGCGCTCGCCGGCGGTGTCACCGTGATGGCCACCCCGGGAGTCTTTGTCGACTTCTCCCGGCAGCGCGGCCTCGCCACCGACGGCCGCTGCAAGTCGTACGGGGCAGGCGCCGACGGCACCGGCTGGTCCGAGGGCGTCGGCATGCTCCTGGTCGAACGGCTCTCCGACGCCCGCCGCAACGGGCACCCGGTGCTCGCCGTCGTCCGCGGCACCGCCGTCAACCAGGACGGCGCCTCCAACGGGCTCACCGCGCCCAACGGGCCGTCCCAGCAGCGGGTGATCGGGCAGGCGCTGGCCGACGCCGGACTGCGGCCGTCGGACGTGGACGCCGTCGAGGGCCACGGCACCGGCACCTCGCTCGGCGACCCGATCGAGGTGGAGGCGCTGCTCGCCGCCTACGGGCAGGAGCGCGCCGAGCCGCTGTGGCTCGGTTCCATCAAGTCGAACATCGGGCACACCCAGGCCGCCGCCGGTGCCGCCGGTGTGATCAAGATGGTGCAGGCCATGCGGCACGGCGTACTGCCCCGCACGCTGCACGCCGACGAGCCGTCCCCGCACATCGACTGGGCGGCGGGCGCGGTGGAACTGCTGACCGAGGAGCGGCAGTGGCCGCACACCGGCCGGCCCCGCCGGGCCGCCGTGTCCTCCTTCGGCCTGTCCGGCACCAACGCCCACGTGGTGCTGGAACAACCCGACAGCGGCGAACCGCCCGCCGAGTCCGGCGAACGGCCCGGCGTACCCGTACCGGTGCCGCTCTCCGCGCGCACCGACGCGGGGCTGCGCGCCCAGGCCGGCCGGCTCGCCGCCGCGGTGACCGCCGACCCCGGCCTCGTCCCGCTGGACATCGCCTACTCCGCGGCCACCGGCCGGACCCGACTGGAGCGCCGGGTCACCGTCGTCGCGGCAACCCGCGAGGAACTGCTCGCGGGACTCAACGAGTTGGGCCCGGCCACGGTGGCCGGCAGCGGGCACACCGCGTTCCTGTTCACCGGGCAGGGCGCCCAGCGTGCCGGCACCGGCGAGGAACTGGCCGCCGCCCACCCCGTGTTCGCCGCCGCGTACGCCGAGGTGTGCGCCGCGTTCGACACCGTCCTCGACCGGCCGCTGCGCGAGGTCGTCGCCACCGGAGACGGCCTCGACGACACCGGGTACGCGCAGCCGGCGCTGTTCGCGCTGGAGGTCGCGCTCGGACGGCTCTTCGAGTCCTGGGGCGTCGTACCGGACCTGCTGCTCGGACACTCCGTCGGCGAACTGGCCGCCGCGCACCTGGCGGGCGTGTGGTCGCTGCCCGACGCGGTGCGCGTCGTGGCCGCCCGCAGCCGACTGATGGCCGCGCTGCCGACGGGCGGCGCGATGGCCGCCATCGAGGCGCCCGAGGAGGAGGTGGCCGCCGAACTGGCCGGCGGTGCGGTGCTCGCCGCCGTCAACGGCCCCCGCTCGGTGGTCGTCTCCGGAACCCGGGACGCGGTGCTGAGCACCGCCGGGCTGTGGGCCGCACGGGGCAGCCGTACCCGGGAGCTGAAGGTCTCGCACGCCTTCCACTCGCCGCTGATGGAGCCCATGCTCGCCGACTTCGCGGCGGCCCTCACCGACGTGGAGTTCCACCCGCCGCGGACCCCGGTCATGTCGACGGTCACCGGCACCCTCGCCGGTGACGAACTGTGCACCCCCGCCTACTGGGTGCGGCACGTACGGGACACGGTGCGGTTCGCCGACGGCGTCCACGCCCTCGGCGAGGCCGGCGTGGACACCGTGCTGGAACTCGGCCCGGACGGCGTGCTCACCGCGATGGCCGCCCCGCTGCTGCCGGACACCGCCGTGGCCGTACCCACGCTGCGCACCGGACGGCCGGAGGCGGCCGCCGTGGCCGCCGCGGTCGGCGCCCTGTACGACCGGGGCACCGCGGTGGACTGGCCGGCCTTCTGCACGGGCACCGGAGCCCGGAGGGTCGAACTGCCGACGACCGCGTTCCAGCGCACCCGCTACTGGCTCCGGTCCGCGCCCCGGACCGGCGACCTCTCCGCCGCCGGCCTGGACACGGCCGGCCATCCGCTGCTCGGGGCCGCCGTCGACTCGCCCGACGGGACCTTGCTCACCGGCCGGCTGGACACGGCCACCCATCCCTGGCTGGCCGACCACACCGTCCTCGACACCGTCCTGCTGCCGGGCACGGCCTTCGTCGAACTGGCCCGCGCGGCCGGTGAACGCGTCGGCCTGCCACGGGTACGGGAACTCACCCTGGCCGCGCCGCTCGTACTGCCCGCCGACGGCTCGGTCCTGGTCCAGGTGCACGTCGGCGCGGCCGTCGACGGCGAGCGGCCGGTCACCGTGTCCGCACGCGGCGACGACGGCGCCCCGTGGACGCGGCACGCCACCGGCGTACTCGCTGCGGGCGTACCGGAAGCCGGCACCGAGCCGCTGCCCTGGCCGCCGCAGGACGCCGAGCCGGTGCCGACGGCCGGTCACTACGACGAACTGGCCGCCGCCGGCCTGGGCTACGGTCCCGCCTTCCGCGCCCTGCGCGCGGTCTGGCGGCGCGGTGACGGCCCGACGACCGAGGTGTTCGCCGAGATCGGCCCCGCGCCGGGCACCGACCCGACGGGCTTCGGCCTCCACCCGGCGCTGCTCGACACCGCGCTGCACGCGGCCGGTGCCGGCGGACTCGGCGTGACCGGCGTGCCGTTCACCTGGAGCGACGTCCTCGTGCACACCACCGGCGCCCGCTCGCTGCGGGTCCGGATCGCCCCGGACGGAAGTGGCGGGCTCGCCCTGAGGGCCACGGACGACGAGGGCCGCCCGGTGATCGAGGTCCGGGCGCTGCGCCTGCGCGCGATCGCACCGGAGGACCTGCGCACCACGCCGGCCACCGACGAGGCGCTGTTCGACCTGGACTGGGTCCCCGTCCCCGTCCCGCCGTCCCGCCGTCCCGAGGGCCGCTGGGCGCTGCTCACCCCCGCCGACGCCGCCCTGGCCGACGTACTCGGGTCCGGGACGGAGGTGCTCAAGGACCTCACCACGGTGGCGCCCGACACGGACGTCGTCGTCGCGGACCTGTCCACCGACACCGGGGCCTGTGCGTCTGCGGAACTGTCCGATGGGACCGGCGTGCCCGAGGCCGTCCGGGCCGTCCTGCGGGCCGCCCTCGCGCTGGTGCAGACGTGGGTGGCGGGGGAGCAGGGCGCCGGCCGGCTGGTGCTCCTCACCCGGGACGCGGTCGCGCTCGCCGGGGAACGGCCCGATCTGGCCGGGGCCACCGCCTGGGGACTGGTGCGGGCGGCGCAGTCCGAGCATCCCGGCCGGCTGGTTCTGGTCGACGTGGACGACGACCCGGCGTCCCTGGCCGCGCTGCCCGCCGCGCTGGCGACGGACGAGCCCCAGCTGGTGATCCGCGGCGGTGCGGTGCGCGCCGCCCGCCTGGTCCGCGTCAGTTCCGCCGTACCCGCCGTACCCGCCGTACCCGCCGTACCCGCCGTCCCGCTCGGCGCGCGAGGCACCGTGCTGGTCACCGGGGCGACCGGCAGCCTCGGAGCCCTGGTGGCCCGGCACCTGGTCACCGAACACGGCGCCCGGCGGCTGCTTCTGGTCAGCCGGCAGGGACGGCAGCCGGAGTGGTCCGCGGAACTCGCCGCGGCCGGTGCCGAGGTCCGCTTCGCGGCCTGCGACGTCAGCGACCGGGCCGCGCTGGCCGCGCTCCTCGCGAGCGTCGACCCCGCGCACCCGGTGACGGCCGTCGTGCACGCCGCGGGAGTGCTGGACGACGGCGTCGTGGCCGCGCTCGACCCCGATCGGCTCGACACCGTCCTGCGGCCCAAGGCCGACGCTGCCTGGCACCTGCACGAACTCACCGCCGACCTCGACGCGTTCGTGCTGTTCTCGTCCGCCGCGGGCCTCCTGGGCGCGCCCGGACAGGCCAACTACGCGGCCGCAAACGCCTTCCTGGACGCCCTCGCCGCGCACCGCCGGGCCGCCGGCCTGCCCGCGGTGTCCATCGCCTGGGGCCCCTGGGCCGACGGCATGGCGGCCCAGCTCGGCACCCGCCGCGCCTCCCGGGCCGGACTGCTGCCGCTCGATGCCGCACTCGGCCTGGCACTGTTCGACACCGCCCGGGACGGGGCACCGGCCGCACCGCTCGCCGCCCGGGTCGACCTGCCGGGACTGCGGGCCAGGGCGGCCGAACTCCCGCCGGTACTGCGGGCCCTGGTGCCCGCACCGGCCCGTACGGCATCCGAGCCGGGCGAGCCGCTGGCGGACACGCTGGCCGCGCTGCCCGCGGCGGAACGGGAGCGCCGGGCACTCGACGTCGTCCTGCGGCACACCGCCGACGTGCTCGGCCACGCCACCGCCGACGGCGTCGACCAGGAACGCGGCTTCCAGCAGCTCGGCTTCGACTCCCTGATGTCCGTCGAACTGCGCAACCGGCTGGGCGCCGTGGCGGGCCTGCGGCTGCCCGCCACGGTGATCTTCGACCACCCGACGCCCGCCGCGCTCGCCGCCCACCTGGTGGCCCAGCTCGCCCCGGGCCGGCCCACCGTGGCCTCCCTGCGCACCAGCACGCTCGCCGAACTGGAGACCGCGGCGGCCGAGTCCGCCGCCGACCCGGAGCTGCGCGAGGGCCTGCGCACCCGGCTGCGCGCACTGCTGCGCACCCTCGACGAACCGGCCCCGGGCGAGCCGCTCGCCGAGACCGGCGAGGACAGCCTCGCCGATCTGCTCGACCTCGCCGACCGGGAGCTGGGGGACTTCTGATGACCGACAACGACCGCACGAACGACCGCACCACCGCACGAGGAGCCACCGCGTTGCCCCAGGAACAGACCGACGACCGCAAGGTCGTGGAGACGCTCAAGCGCCTGACCACCGACCTGCGCCGCGCCAAGCAGCGGCTGCGCGAGGCGGAGCACCGGGCGCACGAGCCGATCGCGATCGTCGGCATGGCCTGCCGGTACCCCGGTGGCGTCGCCTCGCCCGAGGACCTGTGGCGACTCGTGCTCGACGGCCGCGACGCCATGGGACCCTTCCCCACCGACCGCGGCTGGGACCTGGCCGCCCTCTTCGCCGACGACCCCGAGCGCTCCGGCACCAGCCACACCCGCGAGGGCGGATTCCTGCACGAAGCGGGCGAGTTCGACCCCGGCCTGTTCGGCATCAGCCCCCGCGAGGCGCTCGCCATGGACCCGCAGCAGCGGCTGCTCCTGGAGACCGCCTGGGAGGCGATCGAACGCGCCGGCATCGACCCCACCTCGCTGCGCGGCAGCCGCACCGGCGTGTACGCCGGCGTGATGTACCACGACTACGGCACCGGAGCCGACCCCCTGCCCGAGGGCGTCGAGGGCTACCTCGGCCTCGGCACCGCGGGCAGCGTCGCCAGCGGCCGGATCGCCTACACGCTGGGCCTGGAGGGCCCCGCCGTCACCGTCGACACCGCCTGCTCCTCGTCGCTCGTCGCCCTGCACTCCGCGATCCGCGCGCTGCGCGCCGGGGAGTGCACGATGGCCCTGGCGGGCGGCGCGACCGTGCTGTCCACCCCGGCCGTCTTCGTGGACTTCTCCCGGCAGGGCGGCCTCGCCGCCGACGGGCGCTGCAAGTCGTACTCGGCCGACGCCGACGGCACCGGCTGGTCCGAGGGCGTCGGCATACTCCTCGTCGAACGGCTGAGCGACGCCGAACGGCTCGGCCACCCGGTCCTCGCCGTGCTGCGCGGCTCCGCGGTCAACCAGGACGGCGCCAGCAGCGGCCTCACCACCCCCAACGGGCCGGCCCAGCAGCGGGTCATCCGGCAGGCGCTGGCCGACGCCCGGCTCACCACCGCCGACCTGGACCTGGTGGAGGGCCACGGCACCGGCACCCCGCTCGGCGATCCGATCGAGGTACAGGCGCTGCTCGCCACCTACGGCCAGGACCGCGACGAGCCGCTCTGGCTCGGCTCGGTGAAGTCCAACATCGGCCACACCCAGGCCGCCGCGGGCGTCGCCGGAGTCATCAAGGCCGTCATGGCGCTCCGGCACGGCGTGCTGCCCGGCACCGCCCACCTGGGCGAGCCGACCCCGCAGGTCGACTGGACCGCCGGCGCGGTCGCACCGCTGGACCTGACCCGCGCCTGGCCCGAGACCGGCCGACCGCGCCGCGCGGCGGTGTCCTCCTTCGGCATCAGCGGCACCAACGCCCACGTCGTCCTGGAACAGGCCCCCACCACGGACTCTTCGACACCGGAGGCCGCCGGGACCCAGGGCCCCGCCGCTACGACCGCCACGACGCCGGCGCAGCAGCCCGCCGCGGCCCAGGCCCCCGCGGCGCCGCAGTCCACCGGCGAGCGGACCCCCACCGCCCCGCAACCCCCCGAGCCCCGCCCCGCACCGGCCGCGCTCCCCGTCCCGCTGTCCGCCGCCACCGAGGCCGGTGTCCGTGCCCAGGCGCTCCGGCTCGCCGCCCACCTCACCGCGCACCCGGAACTCGCCCCGCAGGACGTCGCGTTCAGCGCCGCCACCACTCGGGCCGCGCTGTCGTCCCGGGCCGTCGTGCTCGCCGACGACCGGGCCGGGCTGCTCGACGCCCTCACCGCGCTGGCCGAGGAACGGCCGAGCCCCGCCGTCGTCACCGGCACCACCGCGGCCGGCGCGCGCCGGATCACCTTCGTCTTCCCCGGCCAGGGCGCCCAGTGGGCCGGCATGGCCGTACCCCTGCTGGAGACCTCGCCGGTGTTCGCGGCGAAGTGGGCGGACTGCGCCCGCGCCCTCGCCCCCTGGGTGGACTGGTCGCCGGACGAGGCGATCCGCTCCCCGCGGGCACTGGAGCGCGTCGACGTCGTGCAGCCCGTGCTGTGGGCCGTCATGGTCAGCCTCGCCGAGCTGTGGCGGGCCGCGGGCGTCCGGCCCGACGCCGTACTCGGCCACTCGCAGGGCGAGATCGCCGCCGCATGCGTGGCCGGCGCCCTCACCCTGGAGGACGGCGCGAAGGTCGTCGCGCTGCGCGCCAAGGCGCTCCTGGCGCTCGCGGGCCGCGGCGGCATGCTGTCCGTGCCGCTGCCCGAGACGCAGGCCCGCGCCCGGCTCGACAGCCGGCCCGGCCTCGGCATCGCCGCGGTCAACGGCCCGTCCACGGTGGTCGTCTCCGGCGAGACGGAAGCGCTCGACGCCGCCCAGGCCGCCTGGGAGGCCGACGGCGTCCGGGTGCGCCGTATCCCCGTCGACTACGCCTCCCACTCCCCGCACGTCACCGAGGTCCGCGACCGTCTCGCCACCGACCTCGCCGGTATCACCCCGCGCGCGGCGGAGGTGACCTTCCTGTCCACCCTCACCGGAGAGCCGCTCGACACCACCGCGCTCGACGCCGGCTACTGGTACCGGAACCTGCGTGAGCCGGTCCGTTTCGAGGCGGCCACACGGCGCGCCCTGGAACAGGGCCACCGCGTGTTCATCGAGGTCGGCCCGCACCCCGTGCTCACCCTCGGCGTCCAGCAGACCGCCGAGGCCATGGACGTGCCCGCCACGGCGATCGGCACCCTGCGCCGGGACCAGGGCGACCTGCTCCGCTTCCGTACCGCGCTGGCCGAGGCCGCCGTCCTGGGGGTGCCCGTGGACTGGGCCGCCGAACTCGCGCCGTACGCGCCCCGCCAAGTCGACCTGCCCACCTACGCCTTCCAGCGCGAGCGTTTCTGGCTCTCCCCGCAGCGCCGCGCAGCCCTCGCCGCCAGTACCGGCACCGACCCGTGGGACGGCCGGTTCTGGGACATCGTGGACCGCGCCGACGTCACCGGACTCTCCCGCGCCCTCGGTGTGGACACCGACGACCCGCTCACCGCCGTCGTACCGGCCCTCTCGCGCTGGCGCCGCCTGCTGCGCGAGCGGTCCGCCGTGGACAGCCGGCGCTACACCGTCACCTGGGAGCGAATCGCCGTCCCCGACGATGCCCGGCTGACCGGGCCGTGGCTGCTCGTCGTACCCGCCACCCGTGCCGGCGACCCGCTCACCGCGCACGTGGCCGCCGCGCTCACCGGGCACGGTGCCGAGGTCGCCACGCTCACCCTCGGCGCGGACGACACCGACCGCGCCGCGCTCGCGGACCGGCTGGCCGGCCAGAGCCCGGCCGGTGTGCTGTCCCTGCTCGCCCTGGACGACGCCCCGCACCCCGGACATCCCGCCCTGCCCACCGGACTGGCCCTGACCATCGCCCTGGTCCAGGCTCTCGGCGACGCCGGTGTCACCGCGTCCCTGTGGTGCGCCACCCGGAGCGCCGTCGCCACCGGACCCGCCGACCGCGTCACCGCACCCGCCCAGGCCCAGACCTGGGGCCTGGGCCGGGTCGTCGCGCTCGAACACCCCGAGCGCTGGGGCGGCCTGATCGACCTGCCCGCCGAGTGGGACGAGCGCGCCGCCGGCCGGCTGGCCGCGCTGCTCGCCGGCGCCGGCGACGAGGACCAGACGGCGCTGCGCGCCACCGGCGTGTCCGCCCGCCGCCTGACCCGGGCGCCGCTCGGCACCGAACCCGCCCCGCGGTCCTGGCGGCCGGCCGGCACCGTCCTGCTCACCGGCGGCACCGGAGCCCTCGGACCCCACCTGGTGCGCTGGATGGCCGAACAGGGCGCCGAACGCGTCGTGCTGCCCGGCCGCCGCGGCGCCGACGCCCCCATCGCGGCCGAACTGACCGCCGAACTGGCCGGCACCGGCACCGAGCTGCACTTCCCGGTGTGCGACGTCACCGACCGCGCCGAACTGGCCGCCCTTGTCGACGCACTCGACGCGGCCGGCACCCCGGTGCGCAGCGTCCTGCACGCCGCCACCGCCCTCGAACTGCGCCCGCTGGCCGACACCCCCGTCGACGCGTTCGCCGGCCAGACCGCCGCCAAGGTGCTCGGCGCCCGCCACCTCGACGACCTCTTCGCCGACCGGGACCTGGACGCCTTCGTGCTGTTCTCCTCGGTCGCCGGCGTGTGGGGCAGCGGACTGCACGCCCCCTACGCCGCCGCCAACGCCTACCTCGACGCCCTCGCCGAGGACCGCCGCGCCCGCGGCCTGACCGCGACCTCTGTCGCATGGGGCATCTGGGCCGCCGTCAACGCGTGGGACGGCGTGAACGAGGACGTGGACCCCGAGCGCGTCGGCCGGCAGGGCCTGCCCTTCCTCGACCCGGAGTTGGCCGTCGCCGGGCTGCGGCAGACCCTCGACCATGACGAGACCACCGTGGTCATCGCCGACGTCGACTGGACCCGGTTCGTCCCGGTGTTCTGCTCCGCGCGCCGTCGGCCGCTGCTGGAGTCCGTGCCCGAGGCCGCCGCCGTGCTGCGCACCGCCACCGTCGACACCGGCACCGTCTCGGCGCTGCGCGAGCGGCTCGGCGATCTGCCCGAGGCCGGCCGCCGCCGCGCCGTTACCGAACTGGTCCGCGAGCACGCCGCCGCCGTCCTCGGCCACGACTCGCCCGCCGCGCTGCCCGCCGACCGTGCCTTCCGGGACGTCGGCTTCGACTCCATCACCGCGGTCGAACTGCGCAACCGGCTCCGCTCGGCCACCGGCCTCTCCCTGCCCGCGACCCTCGTCTTCGACCACCCGTCGCCCGCGGCGCTGGCCGATCACCTGCTGGCGCTGGCCTTCGACACCGACGCCGCGGACGTCGCCGTGCCCGCCGCCCGCGCCGCCGCCGATGACGACGACCCGATCGCCATCGTCGGCCTCAGCTGCCGCTACGCAGGCGGCATCACGTCCCCGGACGAGCTGTGGCGGCTCGTCGTGGCCGGCCAGGACGCGGTCGGCGGCCTGCCCACCGACCGCGGCTGGGACCTCGACGCGCTCTACGACACCGACCCCGACGCCCGCGGCCGCAGCTACGTCCGCCAGGGCGCCTTCCTCACCGACCCGGCCGGCTTCGACGCCGCCTTCTTCGGCATCGCCCCGGCCGAGGCCCGGGCCACCGACCCGCAGCAGCGGCTGCTGCTGGAGGCCGCCTGGGAGGCGTTCGAACACGCCGGAATCGACCCCACCACCCTGCGTGGCGGCCGGGTCGGCGTCTTCGCCGGCGCCAACGTCGGCGACTACGCCTCCAGCCGCGGCCCCGGCGCCGGCGGCTCCGACGGACAGCTGCTCACCGGCAACGTGCCGAGCGTGATCTCCGGCCGGATCGCCTACACCTTCGGCCTGGAGGGCCCCGCCGTCACCGTCGACACCGCCTGCTCCTCCTCCCTGGTCGCGCTGCACCTGGCCTCCCAGTCGGTGCGCACCGGCGAGAGCGACCTCGCCCTGGCCGGCGGTGTCGCGCTGATGTCCAGCCCGGCCGCCCTCATCGGCTTCTCCGCGCAGCGCGGCCTGTCCGCCGACGGCCGCTGCAAGGCCTTCGCCGACGCCGCCGACGGCACCGGCCTCGCCGAGGGCGTCGGACTGCTGCTGGTGGAACGCCTCTCCCGGGCCCGCGCCCAGGGCCACCGCGTCCTCGCCCTGGTACGCGGCTCGGCGATCAACCAGGACGGCGCCTCCAACGGCCTCACCGCCCCCAGCGGCCCCGCCCAGCAGCGCGTCATCACCGCCGCGCTCGCCGACGCCGGGCTGCGGCCCGCCGACGTCGACGCCGTCGAGGCGCACGGCACCGGCACCCGACTCGGCGACCCGATCGAGGCCCAGGCCCTGCTCGCCACCTACGGCCAGGACCGCACCGAACCGCTCTGGCTCGGCTCGGTGAAGTCCAACATCGGCCACTCCCAGGCCGCCTCCGGCGCGGCCGGCGTCATCAAGACGGTGCAGGCGCTGCGGCACGGCCTGCTGCCCGCCACCCTGCACGTGGACCGGCCCACCAGCCAGGTCGACTGGAGCACGGGCGCGGTCGCGGTGCTGACCGAGTCCCGCGACTGGCCGGCCGTGGACCGGCCACGGCGGGCGGCTGTGTCGGCGTTCGGCCTGTCCGGCACGAACGCCCACGTCATCCTCGAACAGGCCCCCGCCGAGGACACCCCGCAGGCCGTGCCCGAACCGGCCGGGCCACTGGTGTGGCCGGTGCACGGCCGGACCCGGGACGCCCTGCGCGCCCAGGCGGCGCGGCTGCGCACCCACCTGGACACCCGCCCCGGCCTCCGCCCGGCCGACGTCGGCCGGACCCTGGCGACGGGCCGGGCCGTGTTCGACCACCGGGCCGTGGTGCTCGGCACCGACCGCGCCGAACTGCTGCGCGGACTCGACGCCGTCGCCGCCGGCACCCCCGACCCCGCGGTCACCGAGGGCGCGGCCGACGGCGCCGACCGGGTCGTGTTCGTCTTCCCCGGGCACGGCGCCCAGTGGCCCGGCATGGCCCGCCGACTCCTCGACGACTTTCCGGTGTTCCGGGAGAGCGTGCAGCAGTGTGCCGACGCCTTCGCCGAGTTCATCGACTGGTCCCTGCTGGACGTGCTCCGTGACGAGGAGGGGGCGCCGCCGCTGCACCGGGTCGACGTGGTCCAGCCGGCCCTGTTCACGATGATGGTGTCGCTGGCCGCGCTGTGGCGTTCCTACGGTGTGGAGCCGTCGGCGGTGGTCGGCCACAGCCAGGGCGAGATCGCCGCCGCGTACGTCGCGGGCGCCCTGGACCTGCGGGACGCTGCCCGGATCGTCGCCACCCGCGGCAAGGCCTGGCTGACCCTGGCGGGCACCGGCGGCATGGCCTCCGCGGCGCTGCCCCGCGAGGAGGCGGCCGAGCGGCTGCGGCCGTGGGGTGAGCGCCTGGACATCGCGGCCGTCAACGACCCGCGCTCGGTCACCGTCGCCGGCGACCTCGACGCGCTGGAGGAGTTCCTGACCGGCGTGGAGGCCGAGGGCATACGGGTCCGGCGGGTCCGCCAGATCGTCGGCGCGGGCCACACCGCACACGTCGAGGCGCTGCGCGAGCAGCTGATCGAGACCCTCGCACCGACCGCGCCGCGCTCCGCGCCGGTCGCGTTCTGCTCCACGGTCACCGGAGGGCTCCTCGACACCGCCGGGCTCGACCACCACTACTGGTACCGCAACGCCCGCCGGACCGTGCTGTTCGAACAGGCCGTGCGCACCCTGGGCGAGCAGGGCTACGGCCCCTTCCTGGAGATCAGCGCGCACCCTTTGTTCACCGTCGCCGTGCAGCAGACCCTGGAGGAGACCGGCGGCCCGGCCACGGTCCTCGCCACGCTCCGCCGCGACGAGGGCGGACGCGAGCGGTTCCTGCGGGCAGCCGCCGAGGCGCACGCGGCCGGTCTCACCGTCGACTGGCGCCCGGCCTTCGCCGGCACCGGCGCCCGTATGGTCGAGCTGCCGACCTACGCCTTCCAGCGCACCCGGCACTGGCTGGAACCGGGCGGCAGCAGCGGCGACGTGACGGCCGCGGGGCTGGCTCCCGCCGCGCACCCGCTGCTCGGCGCCGTCGTCGAACTCGCCGACGGCGCCCTGGTGCTCACCGGCCGGCTCTCCGGCACCGCGCAGCCCTGGCCGGGAGCCGCCGCACCGGCCGCCGCGCCGGTCGACCTCCTGCTGGCCGCCGCCGACCACGCGGACTGCGCCGGCATCGGCGAACTGACCGTGTACGAACCGCTGGTCGTACCGGCCGGCGGCGCCGACACCCGGGTGTCGGTCAGCGCCCCGGACGCGGCGGGCACCCGCACGGCCACCGTCCACACCCGCACCGCCGACGGGCCCTGGATCCGCCACGCCGAGGCCACGCTGACCACCGCGCAGGCCCCCGGCGAGCCCCTGACCCACTGGCCACCGGCCGACGCACAGCCGCTGCCGCTGGACGAGCCGGACACACAGGAACAGGAAGAGGATGCGCGCCCCGCGCGGCCGACCGTGCCGGGCCCGCGGGATGCGCAGGCGGGGGACCCGACAGCGAGGCCCGTCGACTCGGCTGATCCGGAGTCGAGGCAACCGCAAGCCCCGGACCTCCCGTCGGCAGGCCCCGGCTCACCGGAACGGCACGCCCCGGCGGAGCCGCGGCGCGCCGGTGCCGCCCTGCTCGCCGCCTGGCAGCGGGGCGAGGACGTCTTCGCCGAGGTCGCGCTCGAGGACGACGCCGCCCAGCGGGCCGACGCGTTCGCGCTGCATCCGCTGCTGCTGGACGCCGCCCTGCGCCCGGTGCTCGACGGGGAGCTGGTGCCCACCGCGTGGTCGGGTGTCCGGCTGCACGCGACCGGGGCGCGGACGCTGCGGGTGCGCGCGCGGCGGACCGGCCCGGCCACGGTGGCGCTCACCCTGGCCGACCCCGAGGGCGGCCCGGTGCTGACCGCCGACACCGTCCGGCTCGGCCCCGCGCCCGGCACGGGAACCGGCCGGCGCGTCGGCAAGGACGCGCTGTTCCGGATGGACTGGGTACCGGTGCCGCTCGCGTCGGCCGCGCCCGGAAGCTGGGCGGTGCTCGGGGCCGACCCGCTGGGCGCCGCCGACACCCTGCGCGCCCTGGGCCACACCGTGCACGGCGCCGAGAGCCCGGCAGGCCTCACCGAGGTGCCCGACGCGGTGCTGCTCACCGCCGTGGGCACCCCGGGCGAGGCACCCGCCGAGGCACACGCCGTGCTGCACCGCACGCTCGCCACCCTCCAGGCACTGCTCGCCGACGACCGGCTCGCCGCCGTACCCCTCGTGGTCCTCACCCGCGGCGCGGCAGCCGACGCGGCCGACGACCTCGCGGGCGCTGCGGCCTGGGGCCTGGTCCGCTCCGCGCAGTCCGAGCACCCCGGCCGCTTCGTCCTGGCCGACATGGACGACGACCCCCGTTCCTGGCAGGCGCTGGCCGGCGTACCGGCCGGCGGGGAGCCCCAGTTGGCCCTCCGGGCGGGCGAGGCCCGCGTCCCGCGCCTCGCCCGGCTCGCCCCGCCGGACGGCCCGGCGCCATGGAAGGCGGACGGCACCGTCCTGGTCACCGGCGCCTCCGGAGACCTCGGCGCCCTGGTGGCCCGGCACCTCGTGGCCGCCCACGGCGT
This sequence comes from Streptomyces sp. TRM70350, assembly GCF_019219825.1. Lineage (GTDB taxonomy): Bacteria > Actinomycetota > Actinomycetes > Streptomycetales > Streptomycetaceae > Streptomyces. The sequence goes on from NZ_JAHUXH010000045.1 coordinate 15,058, forward strand.
GCGGCACCTGGTCCTCGCCTCCCGGCGCGGCCCCGCCGCCCCCGGCGCGGCCGAACTCCGCGCGGAGTTGCGCGCATCGGGCGCCGTCACGGTCACCCTCGCGGCCTGTGACACCGCCGACCGCAAGGCGCTCGCCGAGCTGCTCGCCGCCGTCCCCGACGAACACCCGCTCACCGCGGTCGTGCACAGCGCCTCCGTCCTGGACGACGGCGTGATCGCCGCGCTCGACGCGGACCGGCTGGACACCGCGCTGCGCCCGAAGGCCGACGCGGCCTGGCACCTGCACGAACTGACCCGGCATCTCAACCTCGACGCCTTCGTGCTGTTCTCGTCCGTGGCCGGTACCTTCGGCGGCCTCGGCCAGGGCAACTACGCGGCGGGCAACGCCTTCCTGGACGCGCTGGCCCGTCACCGCCGCGCCCACGGTCTCCCGGCGACCTCCGTGGCCTGGGGCTGGTGGGCCGAACGTGCCGCCAAGAGCGGCCACGGCAGCGCCTCGGACACGCCCGTCGCCGTCAACGGCATGACACCGCTGTCCGAGGACCAGGGCCTCGCCCTGTTCGACGCGGCCTGCCGCGGCGCCGAGCCGTTCGTGGTGGCCGGCGCCCTGCACCTGCGCTCCCTGCGCGCGGCCGCCGACGAACTGCCGGCACCGCTGCGCGGCCTCGTCCGGGCGCCCGCCCGCCGGGAGGCCGCCCAGGCCGGCACCAGCGCCCCGACGGTGGCCGGCGAGCTGGCCGGCCGTACGCCCGCCGAGCGGGAGGCGTTCCTGGCGGACCTGGTGCGCGACGAGGCCGCGCTCGTCCTCGGCCACGCCGGCCGGGACGACGTACCGGCCCACCACCGTTTCCTGGACCAGGGATTCGACTCCCTGGCGGCACTGAAACTGCGCAACCGGCTCGCCGCCGTCACCGGGCTGCGGCTGCCGCCGACGCTGGTCTTCGACCACCCCACCCCGACGGAGCTGGCCCGCCACCTGCTGGCCGAACTCGCCCCGCCCGGGGACGCGGAGCCGCCCGCGTTCGAGGACGAGGACGCCGCGACCGCCGTACTGGTACTGGAGGAACTCGGCCGGCTCGACGAGGCGATCACGCGGCTGCCCGCCGACGGGCCCGAACGCGCCCGGATCACCAGCCTGTTGGCGGACCTGCTGGCCAGGTGGGGGCGATGACCTTGCCGACGACGTTGCACACAGCACTGGCGAAGGGCCCAGGGCCGTCCGATAGCATCGCCGTGATCGCTACGGCGGGGCGGCCCGATCACCGTCCCGGCCGCATCGCGCCACGGGGGCAGGTACGGCCGACAGCGATCGTTACGCGTGAACAGGCGGGTACATCCGGCGCCGCACGCACGCACACGAGGGGGAACTGATGGAGAACGTGCATGCTTGGGTGCTGCCCGCGGGCCCGCAGGACAGGTCCGGCGGCCCGGTGCGCGGTGAGCTGACCCTCACCAGCATCCCGGTCGCCTCCCCCGGCGAGGACGAGGTGCTGGTCGAGTCCCTCGTCGGCTGCTGGGAGGCCAACATGGAACACGCCCTCGCGCGCAGCCCCGTCGACATCGTCCGCCAGCGCGGCGAGGACCGCATCGTCCTCGGCACCTGCGGAGTCGTCCGCGTCCTGCGCACCGGCTCGGCCGTGCGCGGACTGCGCGAGGGCCAGGAATGCCTGTGGATCCCGTTCGGCCGGGTCGACCGCCACGGCTACGCGGAGACCATCTGCGCCTACGACGCCCCGGGCTCGCCCGGCCTGCTGGCCGAGCGCATGGTCGTACCCGCCGACCGGCTCGTGCCGTTGCCGGCCGACGGACGCCACCCGGTGGAGCGCTGGGCGCCGTTCGCACGGTACTTCACCGCCTGGGACAACTGGCGGGTCACCAGCCGGTGCTGGCGCAGCCAGGTCGACGACGCCTGGGACGAGCAGCCGCTCGTCCTCGGCTGGGGCGGCGGGGTCGTCTTCGCCGAACTTGAACTGGCCCGCCGGGAGGGCTTCCGCACGGCGATGGTCTCCGGCCGGGACAGCCGGCTGAAGGAGATCGCCGCGTCCGGCGCGATCGCCGTCGACCGCCGCGAGTTCCCCGACCTCGACCACCTCCGGGCCAAGGAGTCCACCGACCCCGACGCCATGGACCGCTACCGCGCCTCCGAGGCCCGGTTCCTGGAGATCGTCGGCGAACTCTCCGGCGGTCACGGGGTGTCGGTCTTCCTGGACAACCTCGGCGGCGGCCTGCACCGGGCCACCATGAAGAGCCTCGCCCGCGAAGGCGTGGTGTCGACCGTCGGCTGGAAGACCGGCATGCGGCTGTGGAACCTGCGCGCCACCGAGTGCATCAGCCGGCACATCCACGTGCACACCCACGCCTGGCGCCTGCAGGACGCCGCCCGCATCCGCGACGTGATGCAGGAGACCGGCTGGCTGCCCGACATCGCCGACGACCCGGTGACCCCGTTCGCGCGCGTCCCCGAACTCGCCGACGCCTACCGCCGGGACCACCTCGACACCTATTTCCCGCTGTTCTCCGGCGCCGGGAGGAGCTGAGCCGATGAGCCCGCGTTCCTATGACGTGGCGGTCGTCGGCATGGCCTGTGCGTTCCCCGGTGCCCCGGACCTCGGCCGGTACTGGGCCAACGTCGTGGCCGGAACCGACGCCGTCACCGAGGTGCCCCCGGACCGCTGGTCGGCCGACCGCCACTGGGCCGGGGCCGAGGCGGCCCCCGGCGAGCAGTCGCCGTCGCGATGGGGCGGTTTCCTGCCGCCCCTGCCCTTCGACGCGCTCGCCCACGGCGTCCCGCCCGCCTCCCTCGGCGGCATCGAGCCCGCGCAGCTGCTCGCGCTCGACACCGCCGACCGGGCCCTGGCCGACGCCGGGTACCGCGAGCGGCCGTTCGACCGGGAGACCACCTCGGTGATCTTCGCCGCGGAGGCCGGGGCCGACCTCGCCTCCGCGTACGCGGCGCGCTCGGTGCTCGGGCAGCACCTCGACACGGTCCCCGAGGAACTGGACGCCCGGCTGCCCCGGCTGACCGAGGACTCCTTCCCCGGCACCCTGGCCAACGTCATCGCCGGCCGGATCGCCAACCGGCTCGACCTCGGCGGCCCCACCTACACCGTGGACGCCGCCTGCGCCTCCTCGCTGGCCGCGCTCGACCAGGCCTGCAAGGAACTCCTCGCCGGAACCAGCGACATGGTGCTGTGCGGCGCGGTCGACACCCACAACGGCCTCCACGACCACCTGCTGTTCGGCTCCGTACGGGCCCTGTCGCCCACCGGCCGCTGCCGCGCCTTCGACGCCTCCGCCGATGGCATCGTGCTCGCCGAGGGCGTGGCCTGCCTCGTGCTGAAGCGGCTCGCGGACGCCGAACGGGACGGTGACCGCGTCTACGCCGTGATCAAGGCCGTCGGCGCGGGCAGCGACGGGCGCGGCCTCGGCCTGACCGCGCCCCGCCCCGAAGGCCAGCGGCGCGCCCTGGGACGCGCCTACGCCCTCGCGGGCGTCTCACCCCGCGAGGTCGGCCTGGTCGAGGCGCACGGCACCGGCACGGTGCTGGGCGACCGCACCGAACTGGAGACGCTCACCGAGGTGTTCCGCACCGCGGGCGCCCGGCCCGGCGCCTGCTCGCTCGGCTCGGTGAAGTCCCTCATCGGCCACGCCAAGTGCGCGGCCGGCATGGCGGGACTGATCAAGGCGGTGCTCGCCGTACACACCGGTGTCCGGCCGCCCACCCGCCTCACCGAACCCAACGCGGCCTGGGACCCGGCCACCAGCCCGTTCGTCTTCGACACCGCGGCCCGTCCCTGGACCGAGCCGCACCGGGTCGCCGGCGTCAGCGCGTTCGGCTTCGGCGGGGTCAACTACCACGCCGTCGTGGCCGCCCCCGCCCCCGGCCCGGCGCCCGCGGCCGCCCCCCGCCCCGCCGGACTGCTGCTGTTCCGCGGCACCGAGGACGAGGTCCGCGCCGCCCTGCGCAACCTGGCCGGCCGACTGGACGAGGGGACCGTACGGCGCTGCGCCCCGACCGGGGTCACCGGCACGGGCCCGACCCGGGTCGCCCTCGTCACCGAGGACATCACCGCGCTGCGCGGCCAACTCGACCTCGCGTTAAGCCTGGAGGACCGCCCCGAGCGCGGCGTCCACGTGGGCGACGGCAGCCGGCAGCCCGTCGCGCTGCTCTTCCCGGGCCAGGGCAGTCAGCGGCCCGGCATGCTCGCCGACCTCTTCGTCGCCTTTCCGCGCCTGCACCGGTTCCTGCGCGCCGACCCGGCGCTGACCGGCGCCCTCTTCCCGCCGGCCGCCTTCGGCGGCGAGGTCCCGCGCCTGGTCGACACCCGGCTCGCCCAGCCCGCCCTCGGCCTCGGCGGCCTGGCCGCCCTGGACCTGCTGCGGGCCTGCGGCGTCGAGGCCGACATGACCGCCGGGCACAGCTACGGCGAACTGCCCGCGCTCGCCGCCGCCGGCGCCCTCCCCGAGGAGGCCGTACTGCCGCTCAGCGGCGCCCGGGCCGAGGCCATGCACACCGCGGCGGGAGACGACCCCGGCGCGATGGCCGCCGTCGCCGCGCCCGCGGGCCCGGTCGCCGAGCTGCTCGCCCGGCACGGCCTGGCGGACGACGTCACCGCGGCCAACCACAACGCCCCCGGCCAGCTGGTGCTCGCCGGCTCCGCCGCCGGCATCGACGCCGCCGTCGCCGTCCTGGGGGAGGCCGGGCACACCGTCAAGCGGCTCCCGGTCGCGGCGGCCTTCCACAGCCCGCGGATGGCTCCGGCCGTCGACGCCTTCGCCGCGGCTCTGGCCGGCCACGACCTGAGCGCGCCCCGGCTTCCCGTCTGGTCCGGCGCCACCGCCCGGCCGTACCCGGCGGACCCCGAGGCGATACGCACCCTGCTCGCCGGCGCCCTCGCCCGCCCGGTGCGGTTCGCCGAGCAGATCGAGGACATGTACGCCGCCGGCGTCCGCGTCTTCGTCGAGGCGGGCCCCGGTACGGTCCTGACCCGCCTGGTCGGCGAGGTGCTCGCCGGCCGCCCGCACACCGCGCTGTCCGTGGAGGCTCCCGGCCGCCCCGGCCTCGCCCACCTGCTCGGCACCCTCGCCGCGCTCGCCGTCCGCGGCACACCGGTACGGCTGGAGGCGCTGACCGGCGACCACACCGCCGGGTACGAGCAGGACCGGGCGCCCGCCGGGTGGACCGTCGACGGCCACCTGGTGCGCACCGCGGACGGCACGCCCGTGCCCGGCGGACTCCAGCCGACCGGACCACCCGTCACCCTCACCGGCGGCGGGACCGGCGCCGGCCGCGACGAGACCGTCATCGAGTTCCTGCGCGGCACCCAGCGGATCGTGGCCGCGCAGCAGGAGGTCGTGCTCCGCTACCTCGGCACGGACGCCCCCGCCGCGCGGCCGCCCGCCGAGACGGCCCCACCGCAGCCCGCCGAGACCGCCGCACCTGCCGTCCTGGACGTGGTCGCCGCACGCACCGGCTACCCGCCCGCCATGCTCGACCCGGACCTGGACCTGGAAGCCGCCCTCGGCGTCGACTCGCTCAAACGCACCGAGATCGCCACCGCGCTGCTGCGCGGCACCCCGCACGCGGACGCCGTGGGCCAACTCGCGGACCTGCGCACCATCCGCTCGATGACCGACTGGCTCACGACCCGCACCGGCCCCGGAGCCCCCACCGCCGCCGCCACCGAACCGGCGCCCCGGAACCCGCCCGCCGCCACCGCCGCCAGCGACCCCCAACCGGCACCCCAGGCCCGGCCCGCCGCCGTCCGGGGCGGAATCGCACCGGAGCCCTCCCGACGGCCCGCCGCCGTCCGCGACGGCATCGAACCGGAACCTGACAACCCGTCCGGCGCCGTCAGCCGCGCCGCCGGGCACTCCTGCGAGGGCACGTCCGCCGGATACCCGCCCACCGTCCGCCACGTGGTCGAGCCCCTGCCCGAGGAGCGGCCCGCCGGCCCGGCGGTGACCGTCCCCCGGGCGGCCGTCAGCGGCGGCGGTGAGGTCGGTGACGTGCTGGCCGCGCTGCTCAAGGAGGGCGGCACCGAGCTCGTCAGCGACCCCGCCGGCTGCGATGCCCTGCTGCTGCTCGACGCCCTCGACGGCGGTGACGGCGTCCTGCCCGGCCGGTTCGCCGCGATACGGGCGGCCGTCCTCGGCGGCATACGCACCCTGCTGCTGGCCACCTGCCACGACGCGGGACCCGCCGGCGGCGGGCTGCACGGCCTCGCCCGCGCCGTCTCCCGCGAACACCCCGGCCTCGCCATGGTCGCCGTCGACCTGCCCGCGGGACAGCCGCCCGAGGAGGCGGCGCGCACCCTGCTCGCCGAACTCGGCGGCGCCCGGCCCTCCGTGACCCACACCGCCGGCCGCCGGGCCGTCTGGCACACCCGGCCGGCCCCGCTGCCCGACCGCGAGGTCAGCGCCGGCGACCTCCACCTGGACCGCGACGGCGTGGTGCTCCTCACCGGCGGCGCCCGCGGCATCACCGCGCGCCTCGCCCGCGCCCTGGCCACCCTCACCGGCTGCCACATCGAACTCGTCGGCCGCAGCGCACCCGTCGACGGGCCCCGCCTGACCGACGCGGAGCTGCGGGCCCGCCTGATCGCCGAGGGCGAGCGCGACCCGGCCGGCATCGAACGCGCGGTCCGCGCCCACGCCGCCGGCCGACAGGTACGGCAGTGCCTGGACGACCTCACCGGCCGGGCCGCGTCCGTGCGCTACCACCGCGCCGACGTACGCGACGCCGAACACCTGGGCGCCGTCCTGGACGACGTCTACAACCGGCACGGCCGCCTGGACACCGTCGTCCACGCGGCCGGCCTGGTCCGCGACCGGCTGCTGTGCGACAAGACCCCGGAGGAGTTCGCCGAGGTGTACGACACGAAAGTCGCGGGCGCGCGGGCGCTGGCCGCCCGGCTCCGGCCGGGCCTGCGCCACCTGGTGCTCTTCGGCAGCATCGCCGGCGTGACGGGCAACCGCGGCCAGAGCGACTACGCCGCCGCCAACGACGCCCTGGACACCCTGGCCCGCCAGTGGTCCGGCCGGCTCGCCGACCGGGTCCTCGCCCTGGACTGGGGGCCCTGGGCGGCGGACGCGGGCGGCATGGTCACCGCCGAACTGGAACGGGCCTACGTCCGCAACGGCATCCGCCTGATCGACCCGGACGACGGCGTACGGGCCTTCCTGCGCGAGCTGGCCTTCGGCAACGACCCGCAGGTGCTGCTCGCCGCCGGGGACCCCGCCGGGTTCGGGAGCGCCCTTGACTGACATCCTCCTCGCCGCCGCACCCGGCCCCGGCGCGCTGCGCGCCGCCCTGCGCGCGGGCCGCCGCGGCGGCACCGGCCCCTGCCGCGTCGCCGTGTACGACCCGACACCCGAGCGGATCGAGCAGGCCCTCGCCCTGATCGACCGCGGGGAACCCTGGCGGGGCGGCAACGACCTCTGGTTCGCGCCCCGGCCCGGACCACCCGGCTCCACCGTCTTCCTCTTCCCCGGACTGGACGCCCGTACCGGCCCACCCCCCGACGACGTCCTGGACTGGCTCGGCCGCCCCGCCGGACCGCCGACGGGCTCCGCCACCCTCGCCGAACGCACCCACGCCACGCTGCGGCTCAACCGGGTGCTGCACGCCGCGCTGCTGCGGACCGGCATCCGCCCGGACGCCATGGCGGGGCACAGCGCGGGGGAGTGGAGCGCCCTGTTCGCGGCGGGCCTGTTCGCCGAGCCGGCGTTCGACGACTTCGCCCGCACCATGGGCGCCGCCCCGGTCCCGGACGTGGTGTTCGCCGCCGTCGGCCTGCCCGCAGAGGCGGTGGCCCGGCTCGCCGAGAGGGAGCCGCGGGTCGTGCTGTCCCACGACAACGCGCCCGACCAGAGCGTGCTGTGCGGCGACGAGGACGCCGTCACCCGCTGCCTCGCCCGGATCTCCGACCCCGAGGTGCCCCGCAGGGTGCTGCCGTTCCGCTCCGGCTTCCACTCGCCGATGCTCGCCCCGTATCTGCCGGGCTTCTCCGCCGTGTTCGACCGGGTGCCGCTCGCCCGGCCCGCCGTCCCCGTCTGGTCCGCGACCACCGTCGCCCCCTACCCGGACGACGAGACCGAGCTGCGCGCCCTGCTGAACCGGCACCTGGTGGAGCCCGTCCGGTTCCGGGCCGTGATCGAGCGGCTGTACCGGGGCGGCGCCCGCGTGTTCGTCCAGGTCGGCTGCGGCAGCCTCCCCCGGTTCGTCGCGGCCACCCTCGCCGGCCGCCCGCACCTCACGCTCAGCGCGGGCTCGGCGACCCGGCCGCAGCTCGGCCAACTGCGCTGGGCCGCCGCCGCGCTGTGGGCGGAGGGCCACGCCCCGGACCTGGCCGCACTCGGCCTGACCACGCCCGCCACCGACCCGGCGCCGAGCACCCACCCGGTGGCCGGTGCCTACGAGGCCGCCGTCGCCGCGGTGAGCGCCTCCGTGGAGACCGTCTACCGGACCTGGAGGGAGCGGACGTGAGCCGACAGCGACACGCGGTCGTGACCGGATCGTCCAGCGGCATCGGCGCGGCCGTCGCCGCCCGGCTGGCCGGGGCCGGTTGGGCGGTCACCGGCTGGGACCGCAGACCCGGTGAGGGCACCGGCCCCGCCGACTGGCGCGAGGTGGACGTCTCCGACGCCGAGTCCGTCCAGGCCGCCGCCCGCGAGGTGACCGAGACCGACCTGCTCGTCAACAGCGCGGGCGTCGGCGCGATCGCCCCGTCGGCCGAGCTGAAGCCCCGCACCTGGGAACGGGTCGTCGGCGTCAACCTCAGCGGCACCTTCTACTGCGCCCAGGCCCTCCTCCCCGCCCTCACCGCGCGCCGCGGACTGGTGGTGAACCTCGCCTCCGTCATGGCCCACCGCGCCGTCCCCGGCCGCGCCGCCTACTGCGCCTCCAAGGCCGGCGTGGTCATGCTCACCGAGGCGCTCGGCGTCGAATGGGCCGAGCACGGCGTACGGGTCGTCGCCGTCAGCCCCGCCTACGTCCGCACCCCCCTGGTGGCCGAGGGCTTCGCCAACGGCAACCTGGACGAGGCCGCCATCAACGCCCGCACCCCCCTGGGCCGGCTGGCCGAGCCCGAGGAGATCGCCGACCTCGTCCTCACCCTCACCGGCGACCAGTTCGCCTACCTCACCGCCACCACCCTGCGCTTCGACGGCGGCTGGACCGCCGACGGCGTGTTCCCCCGCTGAACGCGTCCCCGGGGCCGCCCCGGACCAGCTGACCAGGCCACGGACAAGGAGAACCAGCCCCGATGCCCGTCACGGACTTCGGCGTCCTCGCACTCGCCCACACTCTCGGCGACCCCCGCGACGTCGCCGCCACCGCAGCCGACCACGTCGACGACCCCGACCGCGTCCTGCTCTGGGGCTACCGCGGCTACCACCGCGCCCCGGAGGGCACCACCCCCACCGCGCTCGCCGCCCGCGCCGCCGAGAAGGCCCTCGCCAAGGCGGGCGTCGGCCCCCGCGACCTCGACCTCGTCGTGGTCGCCGACAGCAGCGTCCCCGAGTACCTGCTGTGGGACACCTCCGCCGCCGTCGCCCGCGCGATCGGCGCCGACACCACACCGACGCTGCTGCTCGCCCAGGGCTGCGCGTCCGGCGTCACCGCTTTCCAGCAGATCGCCGGCACCTTCGCGACCCGCCCCGACGCCGACACGATCCTGCTCGTCGCCGTCAACCAGGTCAGCGAGGCGCACACCAACCGCATGCGCTTCAACACCCTGCTCGGCAGCGACGGCGCCGCGGCGGCGGTGCTGCGCCGCGGCCACGACCGGCTGCGCTGGCTGGCCACCGAGCAGCTCACCGACCCCACCCATGTCGACTTCTACCGGGTCGAGTACGGTGGCGCGGCCGCCCCGCACGCCCCCGAGGGCACCGGCAACCTGGACATCGACCCGCTGTCCCTGGTGTACCGGCACTTCCGCCGGGAGCCCGAGCACCTGGCCCGGTTCGTCCGCACCCTCAACAGCCGTGTGCGTACGGTGTTCGAGGACGCGTGCGACGCGGCCGGAACAGACCCCGGCCAGGTGAAGCGGTTCCTGTACCTCAACGACAACCAGGACTCCCTCGCCGACGTCGCCAAGGCCGTCGGTGTGCCGCTGGACCGCACCAACGCCGAACTGGCCAGCGACCTCGGCCACTGCGGCGGCGCCGACCAGTTGATCTGCCTGGACACCCTGCTCGAACGCGGCGAGCTGGCCGAGGGCGACGTGGTCGCGCTCGCGGGCCTGTCCATCGGCATGCACTGGTACTGCACGCTGCTCGCCGTCTGAACCAGCACCCCGACCAACGACAAGAACACGAGAAGAACAAGAGACACGGAGAGAGGAACGACCATGGCCGATCTGACCATCCAGGACCTGATCGACATCTTCAACCGCAGCAACGGCGACCAGGACCCGGTCGAGCCCGAGGGCGACCCGTCGGACGTCACGTTCGCCGCGCTCGGCTTCGACTCGCTCACCACGCTGAACGCCGTACGCCGCATCGAGCGCAGGCACGGCGTCGAACTCGGCGAGAACGTGATCAGCGAGGCCCGTACGCCGCGCCAGCTGCTCGACCGCGTCAACGCCGCGCTCTCCGCGGCCTGAAGCCCCAGGAGCCACACGACATGTGCGGAATCACCGGATGGGTGGCCCACGGCGAGGACCTCGCCCGGCACCGGTCCGTCGTCCAGGCGATGACCGACACCATGAGCTGCCGCGGCCCGGACGCCGAGGGCCTCTGGATCGAGGGACCCGTCGCGCTCGGCCACCGCCGGCTGTCCATCATCGACCTGGCGGGCGGCGCCCAGCCCATGGTCGCGGCACGCGACGGCCGGACCCTGGCGGCCCTGACCTTCTGCGGCGAGATCTACAACTTCCGGGAGCTGCGCGCCGAACTGACCGCCCTCGGGCACTCGTTCCGCACCGACAGCGACACCGAGGTCGTCCTCAACGCCTATCTTCAGTGGGGCACCGACTTCGCCGGCCGGCTGAACGGCATGTTCGCCATCGGCCTGTGGGACGCCACCACCCGCGAACTGCTGCTGGTCCGCGACCCGGTCGGGGTCAAGCCGCTCTACTACGCCCGCACCTCCCACGGCGTGATGTTCGGCTCGGAACCGAAGGCGGTCCTGGCCCACCCCGGCGTGCCGCGCCGCGTCGACGCCCAGGGACTCGCGGAGATCCTGGACATGGTCCGCACCCCGGAGATCACCCCGTTCGCCGACCTGTCGGAGGTACGGCCCGGACAGGTGGTGCGGGTGACCGAGGGCGGGCTGACCCGGACCCGCTACTGGCAGCTCACCGCCCGCGAGCACACCGACGACCTGGACACCACCATCGTCACCGTGCGCGAGCTGCTGGAGGACATTGTCGCCCGCCAGCTCATCGCCGACGTCCCGGTGGCCACCCTGCTCTCCGGCGGCCTCGACTCCTCGGCCATCACCGCGCTCGCCCAGCGCGCGCTGACCGCCGAGGGCCGCGGCCCGGTGCGCTCGTACTCGGTGGACTTCCAGGGCGCGGCCGACGGCTTCGAACCCGACGCGGTCCGCGGCACGGCCGACGCGCCCTATGTGCGGGACTGCGCCGCCCATGTGGGCTCCGACCACCGCGAGGTGCTGCTCGACAGCACCGAGCTGGCCGACGCGGCGATCCGCGCGGCGATCCTCGGCGCCACCGACCTGCCGCCCGCCTACTGGGGCGACCTATGGCCGTCGCTCTACCTGCTGTGCCGGGAGATCCGCAAACGGGCGACCGTGGTGCTGTCCGGCGAGTCCGCCGACGAACTGTTCGGCGGCTACCGCTGGTACCAGCGCCCGGAGGCGGTCGACGCCCCGACCTTCCCCTGGCTCACCCCCGGGTCGGCGCGCATCTTCGGCGGCAGCTCGCTCATCGACCAGGGCCTGCTGGAGAAGCTGGACCTGGAGGGCTACCGCCGGGACCGCTACGCCGAGGCCCTCGCCGAAGTGCCCGTGCTGCCGGGGGAGTCCGGGGTCGACCGGCGCATGCGCGAGGTGACGTACCTGAACATCACCCGCTTCATGCAGGCCGTGCTGGACCGCAAGGACCGCATGAGCATGGCCGTCGGTCTGGAGGTCCGGGTGCCGTTCTGCGACCACCGCCTGATGGACTACGTCTTCAACGTGCCGTGGGCGATGAAGTCGTTCGACGGCCGGGAGAAGAGCCTGCTGCGCGCCGCCGTCCGCGATGTGCTGCCGGCGTCGGTCCTGGAACGCACCAAGACGCCGTTCCCCTCCACCCAGGACACCCGGTACGAGCAGGCGCTGCGCGCCGAGCTGCGCGAGGTGCTGGCCGACCCGGACTCTCCGGTGCTGCCGCTGCTCAACACCGTCAGGGTCGATCGGATCCTCGGCCGCGAGCTGGACGACTTCAGCCTGCCGCACGACCGGGGCGGCATCGAGATGGCGCTCTGGCTCAACCGCTGGCTCGCCTCCTACGACGTGACCGTGACCGTCTGACCCGCGAGGGCGCCGCCCGCACGGCCGGGCGGCGCCCCCGCGTCAACCACCTTCCGCACCAGCCTCTTTCGCACACTGCGAGAACCACACGTTCCACCAAGGGGGACACATGGCCGATCGGTCCAGCGCAGAGCACCAGCTGTGGCTGCGCCGTTTCCACCAGCCGGCACCGGGTGCGCCGCGGCTGCTGTGCCTGCCGCACGCCGGTGGCTCCGCGAGCTTCTACTTCCCCGTCTCCAAGGCGCTGTCGCCCGCGGTGGACGTGCTCACGGTGCAGTACCCCGGCCGCCAGGACCGCCGTCTGGAACCGCCGGCGGAGTCCGTGCAGGAACTCGCGCAGGGGGTGTTCCGCGCGCTGGACGAGCGGGACGGCACGCCCCTCGCCCTGTTCGGGCACAGCATGGGCGCCATGATCGGCTTCGAGCTGGCCCGGCTGCTGGAGGCCGCCGGGCGGCCCCCGGCGGTGTTCTTCGTCTCCGGCCGCCGGGGCCCCTCCGTCGAGCGGGCCGAGAACGTCCACCAGGGCGACGACGCACGGCTGATCGAGGAGGTCACCAGGCTCGACGGCACCGACGCGGCCCTGCTCCAGGACGAGGAGATGCTGCGGATGATCCTGCCCGCGCTGCGGGCCGACTACCGCGTGGTCGAGACCTATCAGCGCACCCCCGGACCGCGGCTGAGCTGCCCCTTCGTCGTGCTGACGGGTGACGCCGACCCCCGGGTCGCCCCCGACGAGGCCCAGACGTGGTCGCAGGAGACCGACGGCCCGTTCGAACTCCACGTGTACCCAGGAGCCCACTTCTACCTGGTGGCGCAGCAGCAGGCCGTACTGGACCGGATCCGGACCACGCTGCGGCGGCTGGTTCCGGGCACCCGAGCGGCGGTCTGATCCGGTGAACGAGATCCTCCACGCCGCCCGGTCGGCGCAGGCCACCTCCGCCGGCTTCGCGGCCCTGCCGCTGCCCGAGTCGTACCGCGCGATCGCCGTCACAAGGACGAGACGGCCATGTTCGCCGGGATGCCCACCCGCGAGAAGGACCCGCGCAAGCCACTGCACCCCGACGAGGTCCCGGTGCCCGAACTCGGAGAGCGGTACGGCAAGCTGAGCGAGCTGACCAGGCGGCACCACCTGCCGCACCACGTCATCGGCTCCGACCTGGCCGGCGTCGTGCTGCGGACCGGCCGGGGGTGCACACCTGGAAGCCCGGTGACGAGGTCGTGGCGCACTGTCTGCAGGAAGTCCAACCGGCTGATGCCCAAGCCCCGCCACCCGACCTGGGAGGAGGCCGCCGCGCCCGGGAGGCCGACATCCTGATCTGGGGAGCGAGCGGCGGACTCGGGTGTACGCCACCCAGTTGGCACTGGCCGGCGGTGCCTTCCCGGTCTGTGCGGCCTCCTCGCCGCCGATCCCGGGGAACGAACACCGATACGACAACCGGTATCTGTGGACGTCGCTGAATGGGAGGCCAACCGGCTCAGCCTGCACCGCGGCAAGGTAGGTGTCCTGTGCTTGGCATCCACGCAAGGGCTGGGTGTGCGGGACGGAGACGCGTGCCAAGCATGGCGGAGCCATCAGCTGCTTTCGGCCGCCCGTGGTGCCACAGACAGAGGCGGCCTGAGGGCCCGGCGCGCCAAGTCGCCGAACGAGATGGCCAGTTCTGCAACAGTGCCCCTTCGAAGAGGAAGGCGGGCTGGTCGTCGCAAGAGTTCGAGAAAACAGATCGTTGACAACATTCTGTTTGCATGTCAGGGTTGCTGCATGTCATCGACTCCGTCACAACCTGCTGATGCCTTCACGGCCCCGAGCGCCCACGAAGCGCGAGTGCAACGTGTGTACACCTCTCTTTTCCGCATCGCCGAACGGCATGCGGTCACCGACGGTCAGCGCCGTCGGCAGACGCAGTCCCACATGGTCAGCCCGTATGAGGCGGTCAGGCTTGTGTCGTTCCTGCTCAGTGGGGCGGCGCAACTTGAGGGAGGCGAACCGGAGGTGGACCGCGCGGACATCACGGCCGCGTTGAGTCTTCTCCCGCTCGCTCGTGCCGAGATGGACGAAGTGGAGGCCGGACTCCTCAAGATGGCGCGTGGTCGCGGGATGACCTGGTCGGAGATCGCGTTCGGTCTTGGCCTTGAAACCTCGCAGGCGGCAAGGCAGCGCTATGAGCGCCTGGCGAGTCGTACGGAGGCCGACGCGGCGAAGGTTGACGAGTAGGATCCCGGCGTCGCAATGGCGGCGGCCGACCGCCGCCGCCATGTGCTGTATCCGTCAGTCGAGAATCCTGGCGGTTTTGATCACCACAGGCTCCGTGGGTACGTCCTGATGGCCATAGCGAGTGCCCGTCCTGACTTGCTTGATGAAGTCGACGACATCTTGTCCCTCGGTGACCTGGCCGAACACGGCGTATCCCCAGCCTGCCGGGGTCCTTGCCGTGAAGTCGAGGAAGTCGTTGTCCGCGACGTTGATGAAGAATTGGGCTGTTGCGGAGTGGGGATCGCTCGTCCGCGCCATCGCCACAGTGTAGGTAGTGTTCTTCAGCCCGCCAGGGGCCTCGTTCTCGATCGGCGCCAGGGTGGGCTTCTGGACCATGTCCGGGCTGAAGCCGCCTCCCTGGATCATGAAACCATCAATTACCCGGTGAAAAATCGTACCGTCGTAGTGTCCGTTGCGTACGTACGTCAGGAAGTTCTCAACGGTCTTGGGTGTTCTGGTGTCGGTGAGCTGCAGGACAATGCGGCCAAAGTTGGTGGTCAGCTCGACTATGGGCACGAATTTCCCTTTCCCGGCGCGGCTCAGCCACAGCTACGGTCCGGCCGTGGCGGCTGCTCTCCGGAGTCCTTGAGGATCACAACTATCAGTTTCTCAGAGTATCCCGCACTCGGCATGTCGCGGGTTGCCTCCCGGCGCGACCGAGGACCGTCCCGACAGGTCCTGTCCCGCGCGCCGGCCTGGGGCGACCCTGTACCTGACGCCACGTCAACGGATCGTCAGAGCATGCCGGTGATCCGCTGGAGCGGTTCACGTACTGGGATCGGCTGTCACTCGCGCGTCGCGGGTCCCGCAGGCGCTGGTGTGATTCCGGGGTTCCCAGTCGGTGTGGCAAGGGCGGCTTGAGCTGGGGTGTTGGGGGTTTTCCCCAGAAGGGGCAGGGCGTGTTTCTGGGTACTGGGTGGGGTGATGACGAGGCTTCTGACGTGGGGTTATTCGTGGTTGGTTGATAACGGTGGCGTGGTGTTGGTGGTGGCCTCTGGCGTCTGAGACGCCGTTTCTGATGGTGTGATCGTCGTTGAGCCGTGCATGACGGATCTGATGGAGCGGTTGGTACCGGATGAGTTATGGACGCTGTTCCGGCGGGTGGTTCCGCGGACGGAGGTCATACGTCCGCAGGGCGGCGGCCGACGGAGGGCCGGGGACCGCGAATGCCTGGCGGCGATCACCTTCGTGGCCGCCTCAGGATGGCGTCCCTTGTCGTGGTGTAGCCGATCACGGTTAGGGAGTGCGCCGGGGCGCGTGCTGACGTGGCTTCCGCTCCCTGCCCGTAGGGCGGGCCACCGTGCAACTCTCCGTAATGAACGGCCAGTTCAACGCGGGAGGTGCAGGGTGGCCCTGTCTCAGCATGACCTACGTCGGTTGTTGGAGTCACTACGTTCGGCGGAGGGGCTCGAACTCGTCCGCGGGGTGGCCGAGAGGATGCTGCAGGAGCTGATCGAGGCCGAGGCCACGGCCCGGATCGGCGCGGAGTGGAACGAGCACACCGAGACGCGCACCGCGCTTCGCAACGGCCACCGCGACAAGACGCTCAGCACCCAGGCCGGCGACCTGGACCTCGCGATCCCCAAGCTGCGGTCGGGGAGCTTCTTCCCCGCGCTGCTGGAGCGACGCCGCCGCATAGACCAGGCCCTGTATGCGGTCATCATGGAGGCCTACGTCCACGGCGTGTCCACGCGGTCGGTCGACGACCTGGTAAAAGGCCCTCGGCGCGGACACCGGGATGTCCAAGAGCGAGGTCTCGCGGATCTGTCAGGACATGGACGGCCGGCTGACTGCGTTCCGTGCCCGGCCCCTGGGCCACGTCCGCTTCCCGTACGTCTCTCTGGACGCGACCTGCTGCAAGGCGCGGGTCGAGCACCAGATCGTGTCCCGGGCCGTGGTGATCGCCACCGGGATCACCGAGGAGGGCGGCCGGGAGGTGCTGGGCGTGATGGTCGGCGACAGCGAGACCGAGGTGTTCTGGACCGAGTTCCTGTGTTCCTTGCGCGAACGCGGTCTGACCGGGGTCCGGCTCGTCATCGGCGACCACCACTTGGGACTGGTCAAGGCCATCCGCAAGGTCATGCTCGGGGCCGCCTACCAGCGCTGCAGGGTTCACTTCCCTGCGCAACGTGTTCAGCGTGATCAACAAGGCGGCGGCCGAGATGGCCGCCGCCACGATCCGCACGATCTTCGCCCAGCCCACCGCCGACGCCGTCCGCACCCAGCTCGACACCGTCGCCGACATGCTCGGCAAGCAGTTCCCCAAGGTCAAGGAGATGCTGCTGGAGGCGAAGGACGATCTGACCGCCTTCGCCGCCTTCCCGGAGCGACATTGGAAGAAGATCCAGTCCACCAACCCGCTGGAGCGGATCAACCGCGAGGTCAAGCGCCGCACCGATGTCGTCCAGGTCTTCCCAACGATGACGCGCTCCTGCGGCTGGTCACCGCCGCTCTTCGAGTTGCACGACGAGTGGATCGCCTTCCCCCGCCGCTACCTGCCCGAGGGAAGCATGGACCAGCTCTACCCCGCCGAGCGCCCGGAAAGCGCCCCCGCGCTACCCAACACCACCAACACGACCGCCGGATGATCGGCTACACCACGAGAAGGGACACGACCCGCCTCAGGGTGTACCTGGCGGCAGTTGCCCCCGGTGTTCGGCCCGGCCTGGCCGACGGTCTACCGGCGTTTCTGCCGGTGGAGCCGGGAGCGGGTCTGGGCCCGGCTCCACCGCATCCTCCTCGACGAGCTCGGCGCCCGCGGTGAGCTGGACTGGTCGCGGTGCGCCATCGACTCCGTCAGCCTCCGGGCCGCAAAAGGGGGCCACTGACCGGTCCGAATCCGACCGATCGCGGCAAGAACGGATCGAAAATCCACCTGATCACCGACCGGAACGGTCTTCCCCTGTCGCTGGGCATCTCCGGCGCCAACATGCACGACAGCCTCGGCCTGAAGCCACTGGTGCGGGGAATCCCGCCGATCCGCTCTTGGCGCGGTCCACGCCGCCGGCGACCGGCCAAGCTCCACGCCGACAAGGGATACGACTACGACCACCTGCGTCGATGGCTGCACAAGCGGGGCATCCGGCACCGCATCGCCCGCAAAGGCATCGAGTCCTCGCAGCGGCTGGGCCGCCACCGCTGGGTTGTGGAGAGGACGGTGTCCTGGCTGGCCGGATGTCGACGCCTGCCCTGCCGCTACGAGTGCAAGGCCGAGCACTTCCTCGCCTTCGTCCGCATCGCCGCAGTCCTCATCAGCTACCGCCGACTCGCCGGACAGCGCAGCAGGCTCAGTGCAATCCGGCGGGCAGAGTGAGCCGAGCGAGGTAGACGTCGATACCGGATACACGACCAGGCAGGGGTGCGCTCAGATCCCACCAGCGCATCGCCTCGATCTCGCGACCGGCCTCGAAATCGCGGCGCCGCAGGGCGCGGCCGGTGAACAGGGCACCGTATTCGGCGCGCTGCGCGGGGCCCAGCAGGAATCCGGCATAGCCGACGAATTGCAAGGGATCGCCGGGCACCTGCCCGCTCTCCTCGGCAAGTTCACGAACGGCCGCCTGGCGAGGACTCTCCCCCGGCTCAAGCAGGCCACCAGGTAGTTCCCAGTGACCCCGGAACCGGTCGTAGACCATAACGACCTCGTCGCGGTGCCACAAGGCAGTCAGAGCCATGGGCATGGGAGCCCCACCAGGGAGGACGTCTTCGGTGCCGAGCGTGAATGAAACCAGCCGGTTGCCGCGGTGATCGACAGCGAGGGGCTTGGATGAAGGATTGAGCATGCGGAAGCCTGCCCAAACTGAGCACACCCAACGTCGTAGACAGGTAGGAGCGGGTAGCAGTAGCAATTCTTACACCACCATCAGAAACGGCGTTGAGTACTCCAGTCGCAGTTCGCTATCGTTGCTGCTCAGAGCCCTGTTTTGGAGTGTACTCGGCTGATGCCTCGTCAGGTGGCGGGAGTTCGTGACCTCGGGTGCGACGGTGGTAGTGGCAGCGGCGGGCGGTGGCCTGGTGACGGCGGCGCCAGCGGGACCAGTTCAGTGCGTGGCCGGTGTGCCGCAGGTGCGTCGGCGTGGGGTGGCCAGTTGCCAGGAGTCGCCGGATTTCCGCCACGGTGAGCGGTGCGAGGGCGTCGGAACCGTTTCTGCCGCCCCCCTTTCGGTCCCCGCGGCGGCGGCCATCGCGGCGAGGAAGGCGTGGGCGAGCATGGCCAGGGTGATGTGCCGGTACCAGCCGGGATACCGGCGGACCTCGTACTGATCCAGGCCGCACTCGTTCTTCGCGGCCTGGAATGCCTCCTCGACCGCCCAGCGCGCCCCGGCGATCCGTACCAGCTCGGCGACGGGAGTGCCGGCCGGCGCGTAGGCGAGGTAGTAGGCGATCTCGTCCGGACGGGCCAGGCTGTGGCGGGCCAGCACCCACCGGTCATGGGTGGGCTTGTCACCGTCGAAGTCGTCGATGGCGGGCAGCCGGGCTGCGGCCCAGTCGTAGGCGCGCGGCCCCTTCGCGCCGGCCCCGCAGGAGTGGCGTTCCCAAGCGTCCTCGGGGGCCTGGGCGATGGCGAAGTCGATGCGGCCGACGGCGTGGACATGCTGGGACTTCGGCACGGCCAGGACATAGCCGACGCTGGCTTCCTCCAGCATGCGGCGCAGCCGCCACTCCTGGCCGTAGGCCGAGTCGGCGGTCACCCAGGCGATCGGCAGCGGCGAGGCCAGTGCCCGCATGATGATGGCCTTCGCAAGGTCGCCCTTGGTGGCGAACGCGCGCTCGTCGGGAATCTTCGCCTGGCGCAGCGGCCCGGATCGGAGGTCCAGGACTTCGGCAGGTACAGTTCCCGGTCCACCAGCGCCCGGCCTCTGACGCTGGAGTAGGCGGCGAATACGCCGATCTGGCAGTTCTCCGTGCGGCCGGGGGCTTGTCTCTGAATAACTGTCAGAGTTGATCTGCCTCGTGGTCCTCGTCGGACAAGCGGACTCGGATCTGTTCCAGGGTGCGGGCAGGCGATCCGGGCAGCGGTGTGACGACGACGCGGTGCAGGTCCAGGAGCCGGTGTCCGTCTTGGAACTGGTTGGAGAGGTTGGTGCGGCCGACTCCCAGCAGTTGGGCCAGGAACGTGCTGGTGATTGCCCTGCGGCGGCGTAACAGTGCCGCCAGGAGACGGTGGTAGTGGTCGAGACTGCTGGTTTGCGGGTGGAGGTAGCTGCGCGGGCGGTGGAAACGTCGCTGGAAGGCCGCCTCGGCCAGGGCATCCCAGTACGGCTCCGAGGCTGCGACGAGGTGTTCGAAGTCGGACCGTGGCATGCCGGTCAGGGCCGGATCGCTGAGCATCGTGGTCAGCGCGGGGTCGATCCGCGGGATGGTCGTCGGCGCCTCTGGGGTTCGGGGAGGGACGGGGGTCACGGTGTAGTTCCAGTCGCCGTGGAACGCGTTGGGCGTGATCGGTAGAGCGTAGAACTCGGCGGCGGTGACGGTGCTGCCCAGGCAGTAGCTGCCGGTATCCAGCGCGGCGCCGATGGTCAAGCCGCTGCGGGTGGTCGTCGCGGCGATGGTTTCGATGACGACCTGGTAGCTGGTCAGCGGCCGGCCCCGCCAGTTCGCGGTGATGTGGCAGAACATCCGATGTTCGATTTTGTTCCATTTCGAAGTGCCGGGCGGAAAGTGGCAGACCGTGATCTCCAGTCCGCTCTCCAGGGCGAAGGCGGCCAGGTGTTTCTTCCAGGTCCAGCGGCGGGGATCGTTGGAGCCGCCGGCGTCGGCGGTGATCAGCAACCGGGTGGCGTCCGGGTGGTTGGCCTGTCCCCAGTGCTGCCACCAGCGGCGTATGGATTCCACCGCGAACTCGGCGGTGTCGTGGTCGGTCCCGACGTTGACCCAGCCGGTATTGGTGGCGATGTCGTAGATCCCGTAGGGGATGGCGACCGGCTGGTCGCTGGTGGTGAAGGTGTGGCAGTCGACCCTGATCGGGTCCTTGCCCGGTCGCCAGGTGCGGCCTGGCCGGTCGCGATTGCCGAGCCATTCCTTGGCCTTGGTGTCGACACTGATCACCGGCTGGCCGGTGTCGAGGAAGGCGGTGGCCGTGGTGTTCAGGTGGGCGAACTGGGCGTCGCGGTCCGGATGGCTGGTGCCCTCGGTGGTCTTGACGGTGCCCTGCAGGCTGTAGCCCAGGCTGTGCAGCAGGCGTCCGACGGTTGCGGCGCTGACCCGGTGGCCTTGTGACGTGAGGGTCGAGGCGAGGGCGCAGTGACAGGGTGGTCCAGCGCAACGGGGAGACGGGATCCCCCCGGGTGTGTGGCTCGATCAACGACTCCAGCGCCGGCAGCAGACCGGGGTCGGTGACCGTCAACGGCTTGCGACCGGCGCCCGGAGCCCGAACCCTCTTCGTCGGCACCAGGTCTCCGGCCAGTTCGGTGACACCTCGAGCGACGGTGGCGGCGCTGGCCCCGGACGCAGCAGCCACCAGGGTGATCCCACCGTGGCCGATGGCCTCAGCCTCGCTGGCCAGGTAGAGCCGACGGCGACGCTCGTCGAGATGCGGCAGGATCCGATCGAACTTTGCCCGTAATGCGGCAACGGGCGGACGCACTGTCATGGTCCACCCTCCCACCAACTCCACCTGAGCAAGCATTAATTGAAATACAAGCCCCGGCGGTGCCGGAGTACTGCCGCTGCACCCCGGCCGAGACCGTGCCCTTCTTGATGAACCCGGTGTCGTCAATGATCAGCACACCCGCCGGGTCCCCCAGCTTCTCGGCAACGTATTCCTGCAGGTCATCGCGGATCTAGTCGGGATCCCAGCAGGCGCGGCTCAGCAGGTGCTGCAGCCCGGCGGGAGTGCGGTGACCGGCATGCTCGGCCAGCTGCCAGCTGTTCTTGCGGCCCACCGGCCCGAGCAGGCCGTGCACATAGGCCCGCATCCGCCGCCGCAGATCCACCCGCCCGAACCGGTGACCGATCCGCACCAGCAACTCTTCCAGTTCCGCCGACCAGACATCGGGCCGCACATCGTCTTGCACGGCAAACACAACGGCTCGTGGCACCCGAGGTCACGAACTCCCGCCACCTGACGAGGCATCAGCCGAGTACACTCCAAGACAGGGCTCTGACCAGCAGCGATAGCGAATTGCGACTGGAGTACTAG
>NZ_JAHUXH010000046.1 GCF_019219825.1 Streptomyces sp. TRM70350
GGAGATCCGCCTGGCCCTGGAGCACTGGATCGAGAGGACCAAGTCCGACCCGTCCGTGCTGCAGAAGGCCGAAGCCATCCGTGCCGAGATCGAGCGTGAAGCGCAGACTCGGCGCAACGCCATCGCTGCGATATTCGGCCCCGATGGCGAACCCACGGGCGAAGAGAAGGATTCCGGACCTTCCCGTCCGGCCACTCGTCGAGGCAAGTCTGACGAGTAGTACGTCGCTACACCCTTGAGCGAAAGCTCGGGATAGCACACAGGCGGGACCTCCTGGAGGCGACAGACGTCGCTTTCAGGGGCTCCCGCCCTATCTTATACACCAGGTACTTCAGTCTCAGATCGTAGTGTTATTTGGTACCGACGGTCTGATCGCGACTGTGATCCTCAGCCAACAAGGCGTCGAGGGACCGTCTGAAATCATCTTTCCAGCCGGTGTCTTGACCTCCGTGCGCAATCGTGGCTAGCTCACCTATGAACTCGCTTAGAAGAACGGCAGCGTCGTTCTCTGCACCCACCCAGGATACGAATAGCGATACCAGCCCCTTTAGATGGTCCAGGGTCTTAGGGTCGGAGGTATTGTCGGCGAGTGCAATAATGTCTTTCGCGAAACGGATTTGGTCATTGCTGGATATATTCATACTGTTTAGCATAGCGATTTAATGGCTTAATGAAAAGAGAGCCGTTTTGCGTCATGCTCAGGACGGAGTTCTTTATAGTCCTACTCGGGACTTACGACTCAGTGGCCGGGGCCGCTGTACTGGCCGCGATCGGTGCCGTTGTCGTTCGGACCGTGGCCGGAACCGTAGTGGTCGTGGTTGTCGGAGTCGAGGAAGTTCATCTCGCTCCGGTCGCCGTCGCCGATGAGGGTCTCGCCTTCGCGACGTCCCTCCCCGAACGAGACCGTGATCTCGTTGCCGTCGGCGTCACCGCCACCCATCGGAACGCTCCAGCCGCCCCGCTCGCTGAAGTGCGTGAGACCAGCGGCCTTGGCCTTCCGGCCACAGCCCTTGCACGAACAGGTGCGATCGAACCTGTGACCCATCGGGTCACCTCCTTCTCGCATGTTCCCATGCGAGGTAGGAACGTTACTCGATATACGAGTAAAGTCGGGTATTGCGCCCGACCTGCACCTATTTATGACACATCTTGATCATTTTGCAAAGACGTAAAATAAACAACATTCATCATTAACGGAGGTCGAATAAGTACCCCGCCTCAACATTGAGGCGGGGTACTGGCCAGCTGGCAACGTCCTACTCATCAGGGATCATCGATCTGAGCTCCTGTAGGCCAGCCATAACCCGCCGCAGTAGCTACGGATCACGCTGTATAAAAATCGGGACTCGCGGTTCAGGCACCGGCTTCCGTCGGCGCTTCGTCAATGGCGGTGCTGGCGGTTGGGAGCTGGTTGGTCGGAGTGAGAGTTCAGCCCAAACCACCTTTCCGTTCGCCACTGGATACGAGCCCCACTTGCCTGCAAGCTCGGCAACCAGCCATAGACCGCGACCAGATTCAGCATCGATCCCTGCCTCGCTCTCTTCTGGCAGGTGCGAATCTACGTCCCAGACTTCAACCACAACGCATTCGTCCAGCCCAACCAACCGCACCGTGACGCATTTCAGTTCGTCCAGCTCGGTCCATTTGGGGCGCGGCGTCGTGACACCGGTTGCTTTTATCGCGTTAGTCACCAGTTCAGATACGACGATGAGCGCGTCGTCCACAATGGACGACGCGCCCCAGGTGTCGAGTGTCAGCTTGGCGAAAGCACGTGAACAGCTCACCGCGGTAAGTACTGCCGCAAGATCAAGGCGGTTAGACATGCGGACGCGAGGCCGCTGCGCTCCCGTCGTTTGTCGGCTGCTACCGCCGATTGGAGATGTCACGGGCGATCACTCAGCTCGTAGACTTCGGCGTCGGTGTCGATCTCCAGGCGCGTCAGCATGGCCTCTTGCAGCAGTCGTTGCGGTGACAGGTGGCGCAGCGACGGCAGGATCAGGTGCTGTGTCTTGGTGCGCTGCAATGCTTCGACCATCTCGTTGAACACCGCCTGGGAACCGTTGTCGTGCTCGCAGAAGATGGTGGCGAGCTGGAGCCCCTGCGCGCCGGCGAACCGGGCGATGCGCCGTTCCATCGCGTAGAGCTGCTCGTCGGTGGCGTCGCAGAACACACGCATGTAGGCGAATGCTGAATCTGGCAGGTGGTTCACTGCTGCCGCCCCTGAACTACCCAGAGACGAGCGCCGGTTTCCTGCTCGATGTGTTGGCGCATGGCTTCCTGGAGCCCCGGCAGCCGAGCGAAGTGCCAGAGCGACGGCACCAGGACGTCCTTGACGTCGTACTGCTTCAGCGCTTCGAGCATGGCGTAGAACGCAGATTCGGAACACCGGATGTTCTCCGTGAACACCTGATCGAGCGCGAAGCCCTCGCGCGTGGCATAGTCGGCGAGCTCCCCCTTGATACGCCGAGCTTCGTCATCCTCAATGTCGCTGCCGACGACGCGCATATA
This sequence comes from Streptomyces sp. TRM70350, assembly GCF_019219825.1. Taxonomy (GTDB): domain Bacteria; phylum Actinomycetota; class Actinomycetes; order Streptomycetales; family Streptomycetaceae; genus Streptomyces. Next base: position 2,509 of record NZ_JAHUXH010000046.1, read on the forward strand.
GCCGTAGATTGCTGGTCGCATTGGATTCCCTCCGGCGTCTGGAATCCGGTCCGGCGGCGGGTTCTACCCCTCCGTCACCGGACCGGCATACGAGCCAGAAAAGCCGTTTGACCTGGGGAAACCCAGCGCGTACGAGGGGTAGAACTGCCGCAAAAAAGAGGCGTTGACCAGCCCGACCTGGGCAAATAGCCCCCGCCTGGCTATGGTTGGGCGCACCCCGAACTGTGGGAGGCACGGCACATGGCGAGCAAGCGCATACGGCTCGCGCAGCGTCGCAAGTCGGCGGGCTACAGCCAGGAAAAGCTCGCCGAGCGCCTGGGCGTCGAGCGTTCGACGGTAGTGCGCTGGGAGACGGCCGAAAGCGTGCCGCAGCCATGGATGCGGCCCAAGTTAGCTGCGGCGCTCAAGGTGACGGCCGACGAGTTGCAGGCGCTCCTCGACGACGTGACGGTCATTCAGGCTCGGCCCAGCGAGCGCATGAGCTACGTCCTCGAACGCCCTGCGTCGGTCGACCTGGTGGCGGTTGCCCACCTCCACGAGCGCATCCGCCAGCTCGACGAGCAGTACGACAAGGCACCCTCGACGGCGCTCATCGGGCCCGCCGGCCAGGTCCACAGTCAGGTGAAGCTGCTTCGCGAAAGCGCCGCCAACCCCCGAGTGCGTAAGGCACTGTTCGAGGTTGAGGCCGAGTCAGCAACGTTCATGGGGCAGTTGGTCTGGGACGTCAGCCAGCGCCGCGACCATGGCGCCTCGATCGCGTATCTCGACCAGGCCGTAGCCGCGGCCCGGCAGGCTCGTGACCCCTGCGCCGAGGCGTATGCGACGCTCCGCAAGAGCTTCGTCGCGTTGTACGGCGAGAAGGATCCCCATAGAGGGCTGTCGTTGGCTGCACAGGCGGCCGAAGTAGCGATGCTGGTCAGTCCGTCGCTCGCCGGGCTGAGCTTGCTGCACGTGGCCGAGGGGTACGCCATGACGGGCAACCTGACCTCGTGCGAGGACGCCCTACGTCGAGCCGAGGCGCAGTTCGACCGGGTCAGCGTCGACGACGTCGCGGCCGAGTACTACACGGTCAACGAGTTCAGTCGCCTGTCGGGGTCCTGCTATCTGTTCCTTGATCTCCCCGAGCGGGCCGAGCCGATCCTGCGCGCGACGGCCAGGGCGCTCGCAGCGAAGAAGAAGAGCCAGGCGATCGCGCTGGGCAACCTCACCTTGTCGCAGATCCGCCAACGCAAGCTCGACGAGGCAGCGGACACCCTGCACCGCACGATCGACGCCGTTGAGCTGACGCGCGGAGGCGGCGGGCTTAACCTGGCGTTTGCCGCTGGTCGTGAGCTTCGCGAGTGGCGGCACGAACCATGGGTGCAGGACGTCAACGATCGCCTGCTCGCCCTCATGGCGGCGATCTAGAACGGGTACGGGTGGGACGCGTGGGGAACATCGACCAGGCCAAGGAAGCCGTCCGCGACCGGGTGTGGCGCCTATTGGAACGCGAGGGCGCCGTACCGGAAGGCTCGTACGGCAAGATCCCCGGGTTCTACGGAGCCGGCGCGACCGCCGAGCGCCTGGCCGAGCTGGATGTGTGGCAGCAAGCCCGGACGGTCAAGGCGAACCCCGACTGGGCCCAACTACCCGTCCGCATCCGCGCGCTTCAGGACGGCAAGCTGCTGTACATGGCCGTGCCGAGGATGGCGAGTCTCCAGCCGTTCTACTTGCTGGACCCAGCGACGCTCGAGCTCCCCGTCGAGCAGGCAGCCGAGAAGAAGGGCGCCGAGCAGGTCGCCCGTCGTATCGGCGTCGAGGATATGCGACCGATCGACGTCGTGATCTGCGGCAGCGTCGCGGTCAACCGTTCCGGCGCGCGCATCGGCAAGGGTGCCGGGTACTCCGACCTAGAGGTCGCGCTCCTGATCGAGGCGGGGTTGGTGACCGACGAAACGGTCATCGTGGCGCCCGTCCACCAGCTCCAGGTGGTCGACGAGGAGATCCCCGAGACCGAGCACGACTTCAGCGTGGACCTGATCGTGACACCGGACGATGTGATTCGGTGCCCCAACCGGCGCCGGCCACGGGGGCTGGTCTGGAACGACTTGACGGCGGAGAAGATCGAGGCGATTCCGGTGCTGGCTGCGCAAGTGAAGATGCGGAGCGTTGAGTAGGCCACCAGTTGGTCGCGACGGTCCGGTCTCAGGCGTGAGCAGCTAGTCAGAGGGCCACTACCAACTCATGTTGGTAGTGGCCCTCTGACACGTGTTGTGTCTCGATCTCGTTCAATCTCGCCTTGAAGTGTTCGACTGATTTCTATACGCCACTTGCAGCAGCAACCCCGTGGACGTCGACCTCAGCCTTCCAATGCATGCGGCAACGAAGCCATCACCGAACGTGATCGAAGCTCGTCCGGGTCTGGAGTTTCCTATGTGTGACATGGCGTTCGCATGACACCAGGGGCGCACAACTGGTGGTCACGAAAGATCGAGAATGATCACTTTCAGTCAGTCAAGACGGTGGTCTACTCCTTTTGTGGGCTTGTAGTTTGACGGAGCGTAATTAGATCTTGAAGTAGTCAGCTACTGTGTGTTGCCTGTTAGGCGAAGGCCCGCAAGTCCTGCCGCCCGACTCTTGTGCGATCCGCCCAGCGGGGCCATGGCTGAAGGAAGATCATGGGCTACGAGATAGATTTCCTCCCCGTCGGGGAGGAGTCGAGCGGTGGCGATGCCATCGCTCTTCGTTACGGCAACCTCCACGGTCCACGCGAAGAGCAGACCGTGATCGTGATCGACGGCGGCTACCTCGACGATGGCGAAGCGCTCGTCGAGCACATCCGCAAGTACTACGGAACCGGGATCGTGGATCTTGTGGTTTCAACCCACCCGGACAGGGACCACATCAACGGGCTGCGGGTCGTCCTGGAGCAGATGACCGTCAAGAAGCTTCTCATGCACCTGCCTTGGAGCCATTCCGCGGACATGGCGCGAGCCAAGATGATCCTCTCCCTCAACGCGCGGGCGCTGCGTACGGAGTTGAGAGACTCACTTCAGGGCGCAACCGACATTGAAGAAGTCGCCAAGGCGCAGGGTGTCCCCATCGAGGAACCGTTCCTTGACTGGACGAGTGACGACGGCGTCCTGCGCATTCTCGGTCCCACCGAGGACTACTACCGGGAGTTGTTGGCTGAGATCGTCGAGCCCGATTCTGCACAGGAGGCCAAGAAGAGCTGGGAAGCGACCATCCGGCATCTGCTCGCCAGAATGGTGCCGGAGACACTCTGGACCGAGACGCTAGGCGAGGATGGTGAGACATCCGCCAAGAACAACACCAGCGCCATCTGCCTCCTGGAAGTGGACGGCCGGAAGCTGTTGTTCACCGGAGATGCTGGCATTCCCGCTCTCGGACAAGCGCTCGACGTTCTCGAAGATGAGAGCTTCCAGCCCGGGAGCCTTGACTTCGTGCAGGTTCCTCACCATGGCAGCCGCCGCAACGTCAGTCCATCACTACTCGACCGCCTGCTCGGTACCAAGGGAGAGACGACCGTCCTCGGGGAGGCGTTCGTGTCCGCGCCGAAGAAGAACGAGAAGAACAAGCACCCAGCAAAGAAAACCACGAACGCCTTCCATCGACGGGGTTACCCGGTCTACGCCACACAAGGTCGGACGATTCATCACTCCTATGACGCTCCCAGCCGAGCCGGATACGTCCCAATCACGGCGCTACCACTGCATCCGCAAGTAGAGGAAGGCGGGGACGCATAGCCGTGCTGTGGCTCGACGACTACGAACGCCGGGCGCGGCTTGCGCCTGGCCTGCTCGCGCTGCTTCCAGTCAGCCTTGCGCTGGCAGTCCTCGGTCTCAGCAAGGCTCCGATTGTTGTATCGGTTCTCACCGCGCTCTCACTGGCCGGCGGTCCGATCGTCCTGGCTGAACTGGTGCGTCACCAGGGGCGGAAGGTTCAAGAATCACTCTGGGCATCATGGGGCGGCTCCCCGACCGTCCAGAAGCTCCGTCTACGGCAAGAGGGCCAGAACTCACTACAGCGGGAGACTTGGCGGAAGGCCGTGGCATCTGTAACGGGGATCGAGCTTTCCTCGGCCCGTAGCGAGCGGGCGAACCCCGGGAAGGCCGATGAGGCGATCGAGGTTGCCATAGGGCAGATCCGCAGCCTCACCCGAGATGAAGCAAAGTTCCCTCTCGTACGCGCCGAGAACCGAAGCTACGGCTTTCATCGAAATCTCTATGGCATCCGTTGGACCGGACGGAGCGCTGCACTCCTGGTGGTGCTCGGCGTCTTGGCGTACATGCTGTGGCTTGCGAACGTCGACCATCAGCCTGCGCTAACGCTCGCGAATTCTCTCGCCCTTCTTGCCACCGTCGTCTGTCTCGCTATCTGGTGGGTCCTTCCCTCGCCCGTGCGGATGAAGAATGCAGCGGAGAGGTATGCCTACGAGCTGCTACAAGCAGCGGTTGTCCTTGCTGCCGAGAAGGCCGAGTCCAGATCAGGTTCGCAAGAGTAGTCTCGCCCAACTTCCGAAAGGCTGGTTTGACTTTCGATGATGAAAATCCATTTTCTCAATGTCGGGCACGGGGACTGCACGATCGTCGAGTTTCCGTCAGGCCGGTTGATGATGATTGATATCAACAACTCGAAGAGCCTTCCTGAGGCAGACGAAGAAGCGCTGGCGGAAAGCAAGGGCATGTCGCTATACGACTTCCGCTACCGTCGCTCGCAGCTGGTTAAGGGCGAGTTTCGAACATGGGAGGACTACTACAAATCTCTCCTGGTCGATCCAGCGGACTATTTCGCGGAGCATTTTTCAGGCAAGAGAGTCTTCCGCTACATTCAGACCCACCCTGACATGGATCACATGAGTGGCCTGCATCGATTCTTTTGGCAGGACAAGATTGGCCTCGAAAACTTCTGGGACGTCGATCATGATAAGCATCTAGAGGAGTCGGATTTTGAACACAGCAAATTTTCGTACCTTGATTGGTTGGTGTACAAATGCCTAGGCTCGGGCATGGGACCTGACGACGGCAAGCACAAGGTGCTGAAGAATCTTAGAGGAGCTACGGCGCAATATTGGGCCGACGACGGAATTGAAGTACTGTCGCCGACGCAAGACCTTATCGATCTCTGCGCCGCGAGTGAGAGCTACAACAACTGCTCCTACGTTATCAAAATGACATATGCAGGTCGTACGGTTATCCTGCCGGGCGACGCGGAGGCGGCGGCTTGGAAGTCTATCCTCGACAAGCCTGGGGAGGATGCTATTGCGTGCGACATCCTAAAAGCTTCGCATCACGGGCGTGAGTCGGGTTACCACGAGGATGCTGTCGATGCCATGTCCCCAGAGGTAGTGATTTGCTCAGTCGGCAAGAAGCCGAGTACTGATGCTTCTGACGAATACAAGAGCCACGGTGCCGAGGTTCTCTCGACGCGATACCACGGGACTATCACAGTTACCATCTGGGGTGACGGTGATGTATGGGTAAACAACCATAAGGGCGAACGTATCTATACGATCGATTGAGTTGTGACACTGCGCCGCACGACTTAGTCCAGCAATCTCATAGGTCTGCGTCGGCACTGCAGAGGGGTTGCACTCTACCGGAAACGGCGCGCGGATGGCATCCTACTTCTTCCTGTAAAGGAAGGGGTAGTGGATGGCGCAGCGGCCGGATGCCACAGCACGGAAGTTTGCTCGATTTGTGAAAGAAGCAGCCATCAGGAAGGGGTTCGCGGTCGGCTCATCATCAGGGGATGGCAAAGCCAAGCTGGCCGCAGCCTCAGGTATGTCGGAAGCAGATATATCCAAGATCCTCGCGGGCGACTACGAGGTACCAACTGACTTGCTCAAGCCCCTGGCTACGGCCATTGGCGAGAAGCAGAAAGATCTACTCCGAGCGGCTGGAATATTGGAGGACAAACCTGCCCAGCAGAGTCCTCCGCTGACCGCACAGCTGGCCGCTCAGCACTTGGGCATCAAGTCGCCGAAGAACGTCGAGGCTTTCGAGACCATCGTTGCTGCCCTGCTGCAAGCCGAGAAGCACCGCTGACCTGGTGAAGTACCAGCGCAAAGGCTACGATCCACCTCGAAGCGCCCGGCTTCCCCCCGTGGCCGGGCGCTTCTGTGGCGCAAGTACGCCGCCTGCCTACCGCGCAACCGGCGCCCTCATCTGTACCCCGGCTCGCTTCAGTGCCTTCCAGACCGTGCTGCCGCTGATACCGAACTTCTTCCCGATCTGGTTGGTGCTGAGTCCCTGCTCGTAAAGCTCTTTGGCCTGCTCCACCCTGGTCGGTGTCATCTTGACCACTGGGCGTTTGGCGACACCTGCGCGTTCCAGTTGACGATCCACCGTGTGGCGGTGAACGCCGTACTTACGGGCGAGCGACAGCTCAGTGGCGCCCCGACGGTACGCCTCAACCAGCTCGGTCACCTCGTCGGCCGACAGCATCCGGCACTCGCGGACTTCTGTTGCTACCGCAGGGTCCGGCATCACCGGCTCCACCTGCGGGGGCGCCCATCCCCCGCCGTCTTCCACCACCTTGAAGAGTCGCGCCAGGGGCCGACTGGGGTTCGAAAGCGAGTCACGAAGGCGCACCACAAAATTGCAGGTCAGCGCACTGAAGGCCTTCCAGGGAACCTCTTTGGAAGGCCTTCAGATGCGCAATGGGAACGCCCTGGGAACATCCTCGTCGGGCCGACGGTCAGTCGGTGGTGTGGGTGACCGGCAGGCGTTGGGTGAAGGTCTTGCCGCCGTCGCGGGATTCGTAGACGCCGTCCTGGGTTGCGATGAGGACTCGGTTGGCGTCGACGGCGGTCAGGGCCTGGGGCTGCCCGCCGGGGACAGTGGCGGTCTTCTTCCACGTGGCGCCGCCGTCGGTGCTGTGGTGCAGCGCGCCGGTGGGGTCGATGCCGTACAGCCCGTCCGGCTTGGTCCACGAGAGGTAGGCCATCACCGGCTCGGCGCCGCGGCTGAAGCTCTTGCCACCGTTTGTGCTCTTGGCGATGCCGTTTTGGGTGGTGGCCAGCACGATATCCGGATCGTTGGGGCTGACGGCGATGTCGAGGGCGGCGAGTTCGGCGCGCTCGTCCCAGGTCTTGCCGTCCTTGCTGACGCGCAGGAGGCCGCCGGTGCTGTCGTAGCCGTAGACGGTGTTGTGGGCGTAGTCCAGGGCGTGGAAGTCGACTTCGCCGCCGAGGGAGAGGGTCTTCCAGGTCTTGCCTGCGTCGGTGCTCTTGATCAGGCCGCGGTTGGCGTGGTCGCCGCTGCCTTCGGCGGGGTGACCACTGCCGAGGAACGTCTTGGGGCCGGCGACGGTGAAGCCCATGTAGTCGGCGGTGTCGCTGACCCGCTGGGAGGAGCCGTCGTCCGCCACGGCGATGACGCCCTGGTGCGTGGCGACGTACAGCTGCCCGTCCGCGGGGTCGACGCCGAGCCCATGGATATGACTGAGGGCCATTCCCTCGGAAGGAGAAGTCTCCGAGCCTGTGGTGCCGACGGAACCGCCTGTGCAGGCGGTCAGAACGGTCGCGAGCAGAGCAGCGGCAGCTGCGGCGGAGCGGGGACGGAGGGCCATCGGAGTCCTTTGTGACGGTGCTGGTGTTGAGCGCGGCTGCGCATTGCCGCGTGAAGCCGGGGCCGCCAGGCCGAGGCGGTGCGCATGGGGCCGACGGGTCACGATCTGGTGATATCCGGTCCCTGGTCGGGAGCGGCAACGGGGGCGGCCTGGCCGGGGCCTGCTCGCGCAGCAGGAGCAGTTCCTCGCGGGCGCGGCGGATCTCCTCGTCGACGCTCTCCTTGGTGCGCTCGGGCGCCGCTGTGCAGCCGTTGTGGCTGCGCATCGGGCGGATGCAGCACACGTACGTGAGGGCTGCGGCGAGCGCGATCGCGGCGAGGGGAATCCAGGTGCCGGTCATGCCGGGGAGCCCTTGTGGAGGCCAGTCTTCGTGGTCTGCTCCTCGCGAAGGGCTTCGACCTCCTTGCGTAGCTGCGCCAGCTCCTGCTCCTGCTCGGCGGTGGGGGCGGTGTGCGGCGGCTGATCGGCATCGGAGCGCCGGGAGCGCCTCATGAACCACATCATCAGCCCCATGCCGACGGGGCAGGCGAGGGCGGGAAGTACGTACAGCACCTGGTCCATGTCGGGTCTCCTCTGGTTCTGGTCAGCGATCGGACGGCACGGCGGGGGCGATGGCCGGGACGGGACAACGCCGGGGTGGCGGTCCGACTCCCGCCCCGGCTCGGTTCGGCTCAGCGAACTTTCTCCATGGACAGTCCGCAGCAGCAGGTCGGATTGCGGTCCCCGCCATGACCCGGCGCCGCGCCCTTGGTCACGGTGATCTCACAGCCGCACTCAGCGTCCGGACAGCGGTACACCTCGCCTTCGACCAATGCCATGAGGTGACCTCCCTTCTCGGTTCGCGCCTACGCCGACGACGCTAGAACCTTCACCCAAGGGCAAGGTCAAGAAAACCGAGGGCGCGGCAGCTGTCCCGGTCAGAAGGTCGACGTGCCCAGCAGCTACGACTGGCCGGAGGGTAGACCCCGCACCCGGTCCCAGCGCTACCGTGAAAGGGGTGAGACCACCATGTGCGGCTGGTTGAACGGCATGATGAGCGGGATGGGCGCCTGGATGGCCCTGTGGGGCCTGGTCGGGCTCGTCCTCCTGGCACTCTTCATCGTCGGACTGGTCTGGCTGATCCGCTCTCTGACCCGAGATGCGGCGAGCAAGCCCGCCAACGTCGAGACACCGCAGGACATCTTGCGACGTCGCTACGCCGCTGGCGAGATCGACGAGGAGGAGTACCTGCGCCGACTCTCCGGGGTCTGCCAGAGATGATCACCTTCCCCACCCCGGAGTACGGCAGCGTCCTGTGAGACGTCCCGTGAGGTGTCCGGCCGGGCTGACCGCCAGCCGGGGAAGCGCATCCAGCGAGTGACGTTCGGATTCTGCGCCTGGGCGCGCCTACGGACACCGGCACCAGTCAGCCCCGAGACCACGGTTGCAAGAGCGCGCAGTGACGGCTGGCGGACCGCCGGTCGCGTTCCTCATGAGTCTTGACGGCGGTGGCTTAGCATGGCGGGCATGTCGCGACGCGTGCCGCACGCGCTCCGGGTGTTGTCCGGGGCGCTTTTGGTGTGCGCGCTCGTGCTCTGCCTGTCCGGGCTGGCCCGTCCCGCGATGACCATGCCAGGCCAGATGGGGATGACGCCTCCCGCCCTGGCTGGTGAGCGTGCGTCCGGGCAGATGTCGGCCGATGCCGCCGGGCTTGCCGCAGGGCCGATGGCCGAGTCGCCGGACCGTAGTGCGCAGTGCCCGATGGCCGAGCAGCGGTGCACCGCTTCGAAGGCCGTCCTCGCCCAGGACGGGCCAGCGGCCCCGGCGCTCACTGCTCTGCCGCAGCCCATCGCCGCCTGCTCTCCCATGGCGACGATGGCGCAGCCCAACGCGCCCCCTCCGTCGCTGCCCCCTCCTGATCTGCACCGTTTGTGTGTGTCGCGGACGTGACAGTTCGTGCCCGTGAGTCTTGCCTCGCGGGACGCCGACTTGTCTCACGTCCGCCTCGGCACGCCCACAAGCCATTCCGCATGGCGTGCCGTCGTACCCGAACAGGAGTCACGACGCATGCCGTCGTCCATCACCTTGCTCATCACCGGTGTCAGCACCGGTCTGCTCGCCGGTGGCACCTCGTGCGCCGCCGTTCAAGGGGGCCTGTTGGCCGGTGCGGTCACCCGCCGCGCCCCCGCCCCGGCGTCCGCTCCCGCCACTTCCCATGCCTCCAAGCCATCCGCGAAGCGACCGTCCACCGCGAGCGGTGCGGGGGCGGCAGCCAGGCGCGGGGCCTCTGCCGCGTCTTTGGAACTCACCGCCAAGAACCTGGCCCCGATCGGCGCGTTCCTCGCCGGAAAGTTGCTCTCCCACACCCTCCTCGGAGCCCTTCTCGGGGTCTTCGGTGATGCACTGCAGCCCAGCCCTCGTACGCAGGCAGTGCTGCTGCTGGCCGCTGGGCTGCTCATGGTGCTGTTCGCGCTGGACCTGTTCGGCGTGAAGGCAGTGGCCCGGCTGGTGCCCCGGCCGCCGGCCTCGTTCGGCCGACTGCTGCGACGCAGCGCCAAAACCGACTCGGTCGCCACCCCGGCCCTGATCGGATTCGCCACCGTACTGGTGCCCTGCGGGGTGACGCTGTCGATGGAGCTGGTCGCGATCACCTCCGGATCCGCAGTGGCCGGAGCCGCGGTGATGGCCGGGTTCGTGCTCGGCACCGCGCCAGTGTTCGCCGCGCTCGGCTACCTCTTCCGCCGTGGCAGCCAGGCGCTGTCGGGCCGACTGGCCGCGCTCACCGGTGTGGTGGTGCTGACGGTCGCCGTCTGGACGATGGCCTCCGCTCTGCAGGCCGGCGGCTGGGTCCCGTTCAACACCCCCGACAAGCAGCAGCCTGCTGCGAGTGGACCGTTCATCGTCGAAGGCGATGAAGGGAGCGGCTCCGGCGGCGGTGGCGAGACGGCGGGGGCCGATGTCCCGGTCCGTATGGACGCCACCGGGAAGCAGATCGTCACTCTGACTGTGACCGACTTCTACGTCCCCACGCAGTTCACCGCGAAGGCCGGCGTCCCGACCACGCTGGTGCTGCACGGCAAGGACTCCGGCGGCTGCGCCCGCGCCTTCACCATCCCCGAACTCGGGGTCCAGGAGATCGTCAAGCGCAACGGCGACACCAAGGTCGACCTGGGGACCCGCAAGCCCGGCACCCTCCGCTTCTCCTGCGCCATGGGGATGCAGACCGGCGCCATCACCTTCCAGGGAGACACCAAATGAGGCTCTTCAACCGCAAGAAGGACACCGACGTCGGTGAGCAGGTGGTGCTGCTCGTCGAGGGCATGCACTGCTCAAGCTGCGGTCTGCTCATCGACGACGAGCTGGAAGACATCCCCGGCGTCCGATTCGCTGCCACCGACGTGAAGACCGGACGTACCACGGTCCGCCTGGAGGAAGGCGCTCACGTGGACACGGCCGCACTCGTCGCGGCGGTGCAGCAGGCGGGCGACTACACGGCCCGACCGGCCGCCTGACCAGAAACCGCCCATGAGAGTGGAGGAGGAGGTTTCGGCGGTGCGGCCCCGGCCGGGAAGTCCTCCCGGCCGGGGCCGCACCTCGGGGGCCGACCGTGACGTGCGGGGGAAGCCGACAGCGGAGAGGATGACACCGTGCCCGAGCCGAAAAACAACGAGCGGCTGCGCCGATACTGGGACAAGCACGCCCGCTCCTACGACCGGCAGATGCGGTTCCTCGACCGCCGCCTGTTCGGCGAGAGCCGTAGCTGGGTCTGCTCGCAGGCCACTGGCGACGTCCTGGAGGTCGCCATCGGCACTGGACTGAACCTTCCCTTCTACCCTCCGGGCGTCCGGCTGACCGGTATCGAGTGGAGCCCGCAGATGCTGGCCATCGCCCGACGCCGCGCCGAGGAACTCGGCCGTACCGCAGACCTGCGCGAGGCCGACGCCCAGGCCCTGCCGTTCCCCGACGCCGCCTTCGACACCGTGGTGTGCACCCTGTCCCTGTGCGCGATCCCCGACGACCAGCGCGCCGTCGCCGAGATGAGCCGCGTACTCAAGCCCGGCGGCCGGCTCCTGCTGCTGGACCACATCGCGAGCTCCGCCTGGCCCGTCCGTGCGATCCAGCGGATCTTCGAAGTCGTCACCGTCCCGCTCGGCGGGGAGCACTTCGTGCGCCGACCGCTGCGGCGCGTCCAGGAGGAAGGACTGGAGATCGAGCGGCGGGACCGGTTCAAGCTTGGCATCGTCGAACGGCTCGCTGCCCGGAAACCTGCCCGCGCATCGGCCGACAGGTGACGGTTGAGCCGAACTGGCCGGGGCGCGGGGGCCGCTCTCCTCGCAGGAGCTTCCGCTTCCACATCAGCGAGGCGCATGCTGGAGGTGAGACCGCACCGCCACCGGGACCGCGGGGTGCGGGCAGCCTCGCAACGCTCTTACGTAGGTGGGGGATGAGGAGGCTCGCGAAATGACCGAGCAGACCACCAGTCCGCCTTGGCATGTGGTCGGTGACTGGTTCGATACCTGCAAGTGCGCCATACCGTGCCCCTGCACGTTTGCCCAGCCCCCGACCGAGGGCGATTGCGAGGGTGTGCTCGCCTGGCACATACGCGAGGGACGGTATGGGGATGTCCGGCTCGACGGTCTGAATGTCCTGATGCTCGGGTCCTTCACCGGCAACGTCTGGGAGGGCACCCACACGGACGCGTACGCCGCCGTCTTCGTCGACGAGCGCGCCGACGATCAGCAGCGCGCCGCGCTCGGCGCGATCTTCGTCGGGGAGGCGGGCGGCTGGCCACAGCAGTTCAGCGAGGTCTTCAGCCCGGAGATGCGCGGGATGGACGTCGCGCCCATCACCGTCGAGATTGACGACGGCCTAGGGGCATGCAGCGCCGAAATCCCCGGCCGGGTCACCGCACGCGCCGAGGCCCTCACCGGTCCCACCACTCCGGAGGGCGCGCGGGTGCAGGTCCACAACGCCCCCGGTGCCGAGGTCGGCCCGGGCCAGATCGCCACCTGGGGTCGCGCCACCACCGATCAAGCCGACGCCTTCGGCTTCAGCTGGAACCGCAGCGGCAAGTCCAGCAAGCACTTCCCCTTCGACTGGAGCGGTCCCGACTGACAGCAGGCGCTCAGTGCGTTCAGTGCGTCATCGGGTTCGCCGGCGGCTCGGACATCTGAAGGCCGGGCAGCAACCAGTCCTGGAACGGCGCCAGAACGCCCAGTACCAGGAGGTCACACCAACCGCCCAGGTGAACAACGGGCCGCGTCGCCACAGTTTCTCCAGGAAGATGACTGCCGCCAGACCGGCCATGGCTGCCACATTCATCACGCCGAGCGGTACGAGTACGATCATCAGGCCCCAGCAGCAGCCCACACAGTAGAGCCCGTGGTGGGCGCCCACGCGCAGGTCGCGGGCCCACGGTCGGAAGTGCGCGTACTGCATCAGGTGCGAGAGCGGGTTGCGACAGTGCAGCAGACAGACGCGCTTCAGCGGCCCGAACTGGTACAGCCCCGCGAGCAGGAACGCGGCCGCGCCCAGCCAACGACCTGCCTCGGGGTTGCGGTCCACCAGCCACCCGGTCGCTGCCAGTACTCCGTAGGCGAAGAGACCGAACACCGTCCAGGCGAGTAGGTAGCCCCCGGCGAACTGGGCGATCCGGGCGGCGCGGGCCGTACCGGCCGACTGCCGGCCGATCGCCCGTGCCCAGGTGATGGCCACTGGTGCCACCGACGGGAACATCATCGCCACCATCATGGTCACCCACAGCAGCAGGAAGAGCGGCAGTGCCAGACCCATCGTTCCCGGCTCCATGCTCGTGTCGCGGGCCTGGGCAACGGTGAGAACCCATGCCGGCGCGGCGAGCAGGGCCATCAGAATCCATGCAAATGGCAAGGTCACGCCGCAGCAGGAGGACTCCGGGCTGTGTCGGCGTCGGGGCGACGATACGGATGTGCAGCATGGCGCTCCTCCCAGGGCCCGGTCTGCCGTGGCCATCGGGCGCTGCACCACCGGGGCCCGGTGGCATCGACTGTGGCCAGCCACGGGGAGTGACAAACACGGGAGTGACAAATCGGACCCGACTCCTCCAGCAGATCACATACGTGCTGGAGGAGTCGGGTCCGGGCTTGTGTGGATATCAGCGGTTCAGGGTCTGGAAGCGGCGCAGCCGCAGGCTGTTGGAGACGACGAACACCGAGGAGAACGCCATCGCCCCGCCCGCGACCATCGGGTTGAGCAGGCCGAGCGCGGCGAGCGGCAGCGCGGCGACGTTGTAGGCGAAGGCCCAGAACAGGTTCGCCTTGATCGTGCGAAGGGTACGGCGGGCCAGCCGGATCGCGTCCGCCGCCGCCCGCAGGTCACCCCGTACCAGGGTCAGATCCGACGCCGCGATGGCCGCATCCGTGCCGGTCCCCATGGCCAGGCCGAGGTCGGCCTGGGCGAGGGCGGCCGCGTCGTTGACGCCGTCGCCGACCATCGCCACCACCCGGCATGCCTGCTGGAGGCGCTGGACCTCGGCGACCTTGTCCTCGGGGTGGACCTCGGCGATGACCCTCTTGATGCCGACCTCGGCCGCGACCGCCCGGGCAGCCGCCGCGTTGTCGCCGGTCAGCAGGACCGGGGTGAGCCCGAGCCGCTTGAGGTCGGCGACCGCCTCGGCGCTTGTCGGCTTGACGGTGTCGGCGACCACCAGCGCGCCGCGCACCCGCTCGTCCCAGGCGGCGAAGACGACCGTACGCCCCTCGGCCTCGGCCTCCTTCCGTGCGCGGCCGAGTTCCTCGGGCAGCACCAAGCCGTGTTCCTCCAGCCACGCGGCCCGCCCCGCACGGACCGTACGGCCCTCGACCTGCCCGGTCACGCCCCGCCCCTGGGTGTTGGCGAAGCCGGTCACCGCCGGCAGCGAACCGAGCCGCTCGCGTGCGGCGTTGGCGATGGCGGTGGCGATCGGGTGCTCGCTGGCCTCCTCCAGGCCACCGGCCAAACGCAGAACCCGGGTCGTGTCCTCCCCATCGGCCGGTATGACGCCGACCAGGCGCATCTTGCCCTCGGTGACCGTGCCGGTCTTGTCGAGTACGACGGTGTCGATCCGCCGGGTCGACTCCAGGACCTCCGGGCCGCGGATCAGGAGCCCGAGCTGGGCCCCGCGTCCGGTGCCGACCATGAGCGCGGTCGGTGTGGCCAGGCCGAGCGCGCACGGGCAGGCGATGATCACCACGGCGATGGCCGCTGTGAGCGCGGTCGCCGCGGCGGCTCCGGTCAGTATCCACACGCCGAACGTGCCTACGGCGAGGGCGATGACGACCGGGACGAAGACCGCCGAGATCCGGTCGGCCAGGCGCTGTACCTCGGCCTTGCCGGTCTGCGCCCGCTCCACCAGTGCGGCGATCTGCGCCAGCTTGGTGTCGGAGCCGACCCGTGTCGCGCGGACGACGAGCCGGCCGTGGCTGTTGAGGGTGGCGCCGGTGACCGGCGAGCCGGGCTCGACCTCGACCGGCACGCTCTCCCCGGTCAGCAGCGACTCGTCCACCGCCGAGGCGCCCTCAAGGACCTCCCCGTCCGTGGCGATCTTCTCCCCGGGCCGCACCACGAACAGGTCCCCGACCACCAACTCCTCAACGGGGATGCGCACTTCGGCACCATCGCGCAGTACGGCGACGTCCTTGGCGCCGAGATCCATCAGCGCCCGGATCGCCTCGCCGGCCCGCCGCTTGGCCCGGGCCTCGAAGAACCGGCCGGCCAGCAGGAACGCCGTCAGCACGACGGCGACCTCCAGATACAGGTGCTTCCCGCCCACGGCCAGGGCGCCCGCGCTCCACAGGTAGGCGGCCAGCACGCCCAGCGAGACCAGAGTGTCCATGGTCGCCGAGCCGTGCCGCAGATTCACCGCCGCCGCCCGGTGGAACGGCCACGCGCCCCACGCCACCACCGGCGTGGCCAGAGCCAGTGCAACCCACTCCCACCCGGCGAAGTGCAACGCGGAGATCATCGATATGACCACCACGGGCAGTCCGAGCAGCGCCGAGACGATCAGACGGCGCCGCAGCCCGGCGACATGCTCCTGCTCGGCATCGACGGCCTCGGCCTCCTCCGCCTGCGGCACGCGGATCCCGGACACCTCGGCGCCGTAGCCGATGGCCTCGACGGCGGCGATCAGCTCCGCCACCTCGACCGCCGGGTCCTCGCGGGTGACGTGCGCGGTCGCGGCCGCCAGGTTCACCGTGGCGCTCACCCCCGGCAGCTTGCCAAGCCTCCGCTCGACCCGCGCCACGCATGAGGCGCAGGTCATCCCGGTGATCATCAGCTCTATGGGGCGGCCGGTGCCGGTGTCGGTCGTGGTGGTCATCGTGGAGGTCCCTTTCCCCTTCATTCTCGGCCCGCCGGTGTGACCACGGCGAAGCCCTGCCCGGCGGCCGGCCGCCAGCTCAGCTCGCCGGCGTACAAGCGGCGCAGCACGTCGGGCGGCTGGTGGTAGCAGAAGACCGATATTCCGACGCCAGCGATGGATGGAGTGTCGAGGAACAGCGGCAGCTCGGCCAGGAAGTAACGCACGGCCCGCTCGATCTGCTCCTCGTCCGGACGTTGCCCGCGCGGCAGCTTCCCGGACAACACCCAGCCGGAGGCCTCCCGGCACAGGGCCCGAAAGTCCAGATCATCGGCGTACCGCTTCAGTCCTTGCTCGTGGAGCTGGGCGAAGGCCGCGTTGCCCTCCAGCTCGGGCCAGCCCAGGACCCGCGCCCCGGGATCGGCCACCCCGAGCGACCGCAGCGCCGTGGCGATCTTGTTACGGGTGTACTGGCCCTGCCTGCGCGCCTTCCACGCGGCCCTCCCCGGTGCGTACCCCAACGCCTCGAAGGTGAAGGCACTGGGCGCGTCCGGCACGAAGAAGTCCACCCGCTCGAAGCGTCCCAGCCCCCACGCCGCCAGCTCGCGAATCCGCTTGGTGGAGAAGTAGCTGTTGAACGGGCTGATCCCGAAGCAGGCATGCTCGCCCTGCTCCACCACGGCCGCGCACACGTCGCTCAACGGCTCCACCGCCATCGGCGGACAGTCGTCCCCTTGATCCGTCGTCATGCCCGCACCGTAGAACCTTGCCCATAGGGCAAGGTCAAGGTGACACTGGAGACACGTCCCACGAACGGAGACCCGGCATGCTCACCGTCGGCCGCATCGCCGCCCAGAGCGGACTCAGCCCCAAGGCCGTCCGCCTCTACGAGGCCAACGGACTCATCGACCCGCCCGAACGCACGGCCGCCGGGTACCGGACCTACACCGCCACCGCGTTGCCCGCGCTGCGCTTCATCCGCCAGGCCCAGGCCCTCGGCCTGAGCCTGAAAGAGATCAAGCGCATCCTCGACCTCCAGCGCCACGGCCAGCAGCCCTGCGGCCTCGTCATCAACCTCCTCGACGAACACCTCGCCCAGGTCGACCGGCGCATCGCCGACCTCCAGGCTCTGAAGAAGACCCTCCAGGGCGCCCGCCACGTCGCGGACCAGGCCGCCGGGCGCGGCGAGCCCGGCGTGATCTGCCCGATCATCGAATCCACCGCCATCGCAGCCGAAGACACATGACCCCGCTCTGCGCGCCGCGCCTCTGAGCGACACGTGAATTCAGGATTCCCTGTGCCTTGGTGGTGTGCCGTTGCCTCGGAGGTCGAAGTGCTCGCGCGCTTCGGCCGCCAAGGGAGCGAGCCTGCCGTCCCCCCAAAGCGGCTGGGAACCTGATGGGAACAGCAAGACAATGAAGGCCCGCGAAGGATCGTGAAAGATCACTCCCCCGTCTTCCCCCATCAGGCCGCTGACCTGCGAAAACGGCGAAACATCAAGCCGGATCAGGCAAGACGAGTGAGCTTGTGATCATGCTCCTGAAGCGGGTGTCGCAGGTTCGAATCCTGCCGGGGGCACCACAAAATTGCAGGTCAGCGCACTAAGGGTCTTCCAGGGAACCACGCCGGAAGACCTTTGGGTGCGCAATGGGAACATCCTGGGAACATTGAACTGCACATTAGTCGCACTTCGGACATTCTTTAACGATCTGATGGAAAGCCCCCGTCGCTACGGCCAGACGAGCCTCAGTGTCGGCGACGGCTGGGAGAGACCGCCGACACCTGGTCGATGCGGGAGCGTCGATCGTTGGCCTGATGGTGGATACCCGCGTCATTGCTCATTCCGCGTGGCAAGGTTGTTCACGCAACGGAGAAGGAACGGCCGCAGACCTTCGGGGGCTGCTGCCGCTCGTTGCTTACTCCCGCTGCGTCGCTGCGTGGGTGCTCGGTCGGCTACTTGAGGTACACCAGTCCGTCCGTGGTGATCGTCGGGCGGCCGCTGGTGCCAACCACGACGATCTTGACCGTTGCTTGGCGCTCGTGCTCCAGGTCTTGGTCCAGATCGCGTCGCGGTACCTGGTGGCGGAAGACTTCAGGTCCACGGTGGCCAATTTGGTGCCATCGACGTACACGTACGCCTGGCCGGAGGTGGAGGCGCGGGAGACAACCCAGGCGGCCGAGCGGCCGGTGAAGGTCCAGGTCAGGCTGGCGATCTTCGAGGAGCTGGAGGAGGACTTGCCGCCCAGGTGGGGGGAGGCCATCGGCACTGCACGCATCGCGCGCCGGCGTACTGCCGTTACCTTGCTTGGCCCGCTCCCTGTGTTCGCTCTGGACGAATCGGCGTTGTGGGGCGTCGTCAGCCGCCTGAGGGCATGCGCAAACAGCCGGAGCGCCTGTCCCAGATCGACGCCCAGCTGTACCCATGCAGGTCCTCCCGCGTGCTTCGGCGTAGACCTGGTCGGGTCGACGGGGCGGAGTGGTCAGTGTTTGAAGGCGTCCTTGATCTTTGCCCCGGCCTGCTTGACGTTGCCCTTGAGTTGGTCTCCGCGGCCTTCGGCCTGCAGGCGCCGGCTGCCGGTGGCGCGGCCGGTTGTCTTCTTGCCGCCGCCTTTCATCGCTTCGGCCTTGTGCGCGATCTTCTTCGCGATACTCATGGGTGGCCACCTGGGTGAGTTGTCTGTTGGGGTTCGGTGGCAGGAATACTGTGGCGCCGACCGGTCAGCGATCTGCGCGTGCGGCCGCACGCCTGCTGGGGGTGGATCGGTGCCCGAAGTGCAGTCTGCTGCGGCGATCGCTGTCCGGGGCTCGAGTGCGATCATCGTGGGGTGAGTCGTTCCCCCGGGCATTCGCATTGTCCGCGCGGGCGGGCTCGCGTTGGTCGACCAGGTCGTCGCGGTCCCTCCCGGCAGAGGCCGTCTCGCGGCGCGACGGCTTGCGTCCGCGGTGCGCGGTGCTGCCACGGCGCGAGGTACGGCGTGCGCCGGTCAGGAGCAGGCTCAGTCCAAACATGGCCGCTCCCCGACGACGATGCCGTATAGGAAGAGCGTGCCGGTGGAGCCGGTCACGTCGAAGCCGAATACCGAGAACCCGCCGGTGACCTCGTGCGCGATGCCACTGTTGGTGACAACAGCGGCCACGCCGACGACTACGGCGGCGACCAGGATGATGAGTCCCAGGATGACGATCATGACGCGTCCAAGATCTGCGTCGTATCTCCCTACGGTAGAACTGCACCGTCCACGAGGCCACTGCGACAGGGACGGCATCCTGCCCCAGGATTGGTGGTCCACTCGCTGGAGACCATCGACCGCGATGCCGCTCGGCCGTCCCCCGTGCAATTCCAGGCTTCCGGTGTGGGTTTGCGCTGAAAGCGGGCGGGGGACCCGTCTGAGCAGGGGGATCACTCCGCGCGATCGGAGGACATCATGATCATCCTCGGAGTCATCCTGCTTGTCATCGGTTTCGTGGCCGAGATCACCATACTGTGGACCATCGGGATCATCCTGGTCGTCATCGGGGTCATCCTGTGGATCCTGGGATCGCTGGGTCACGCGGTCCTTGGACGACGGCACTACTGGTAGACAGCCTGAATCTGCGGATCGTGCCGATCTGTTCCTCGCACGAGCCGACGTGTGGAGCGTTCCTTGCTTGTCCGATCGGTTTGGGCGACCGCTTTGTTCTGTCGCCGGGTGACCGCACGCCGCTGGCGCGTGCCAGAGCTGCGACATGGGACGTGACGACCGGGTGGCCTTGGGGCGCCAGCGGGGGGCGGCGGGACAGCGTGTGCGCCGGCGTGTCAGCGGGTCGGGCGTCGGCGCAATGCCGACCGCAGGGCGAGGTACCCCACGTCGGCAAGGAGGAGCAGTACGCCTATGGAGAGCAGATACAGCATGCCCTCGACGGCCACGCCGATGATGCCCAGCACGATCGCGACGACAAGCAGGGCCAGGAAGAGGACCATGGCGCTTTGCCTCCTCGAGTGGAGGGGCCGCTCTCGGCGGCGGGCGAGTTGCGGTTCGCCCCTGGTGTCTTCAACAGCGCCTTGTCGCAGACGACCTTGACGTACGCCGATCCGACGGTCGCGCCGTCCGGGAGACGAAAACCAGGCGGCGCCGGCGGGCGGTCTGATCTGGCCGGTAGCCAGCTACCGGCGGGACCCGTACCGACGTGCATGAGGCGTCACATGTGCTGCCCGTAGTACTTGCCGAGCTACTCAAGGTAGTTGGTGTCGCCAGTGTGCTTGTCCTTGTCGAACTCGGGTGCGTCCTTGGTGCGGTCGACCTAGACCTTCTCTTCGGCAGTGTCGATCTCTTCGGCAGTGTCGATGCGGGTGGTGGTCCCGGCCGGGAGAAGCACGTGCTTGCCGAAGATCCAACCCCCGGTGTCGACGACGAGGTAGTCGGCGCCGACGTCGTCGGAGTGCTTGTCGATCTTGCCAATGCTGCCACCGGCCGCCTCGACCGTGAAACCGATCAGATCGGTTCCCGTCCGATTTCCCGACGCTGGGTGGTAGCCCCAAATGTTTCACTCACAACGGAATCCCCTCACTTTGCGTGACGCAAAGAGACGACGGCACCGATTCGTCGGCGAGTCTTGCGAAAGAAGCTGGTCCGCAGATGGCTTCCAGGAGTCCCGGCCGGGGGTTGGAGACCATCTGCTCTACTGGTTCCGCCCGCCGCCAGCGGTGCCCTTGGACCTGCTCTCACCGGCATTCCGGCCCTGCTGCTTGGCCTGCTCCTGCAGGCGCCGGGCCTGCTCCTGAAGCTTCTGACGTTCCTGCGGGTCGGTCGTGCGCTCCGCGGCTTCGGTCAGCTGCTGGACCTTCTCGCGCATCTGCTGTGCTCGGTTGCCGGATTCGCCTGCGACGTTCATAGTCACTCCTTGGACTGTAGGGAAGAGCGGGCCCCATCAGCCAACCAGGGCACCATTACCCCTGCATCCCGAACCGTCACCGTGCGCTATCGCCGCAGGCCCGTCTCCCCAAGACAGGGTGTTGGAAAGGTCGTGTGACGTACGTCTTCTGTTCCTGTGCGCCCGGGACCGGCGAACCGGCGAAGACGCCGGGCCCGCTGAGGGCAGCTCACGCGATGATGACGTCCGCGGTTTCGAAATCAGTCGCCCCGGAGGCGGTCGGTACTATCCCAGCCCCGGCGGCCGGCGCACCTGGTCATCGACAACCAGAGCCCCCACCCGTCCCGAGGTCACGCAGAACCACCGAGCGCGCGGAGAAAGCCGGCCGGGAGCGCGCGAAGAGAGCAACTCGGCAACCCACTAGCGAGAATCCGGTCATGGTGCGCCTCGCCGAGGTGCCCGCGAGGACCGGCCGGACGGGTCGTGAGGGCCGGGCCGGTGGTCAGGTGCTGAGCAGGCGGTCGAAGAAGGACCGGTATCGGCGCAGGGCCAGGCGCAGGTCCTCGGTGGCGACCTCCTCGCCGCGGTGCCATTGGCTTTCCAACCCCTGTTTGTGGTCGGTGAAAGTGGTGGCGAGCAGTTGCATGACCTCGGCGACGAGCCCGTCTGCCGCAAGGACCGACTGCTGTGGGTCATCGACGAATCCCTGCTGGATCTCCTGCCACCTGGTGCGGAGGTCTTCTGTCTCCTGGGGCCCGAGCAGCGGGGCAGTATCGGGTTCCTGCGCGGAGACGTCGTGTTCACCGGCTGCGGCGTCCGGTTCGTTTCCGGCCTCGTCCGTGATTCTGGTCCCGGGCGCGGCCCGGTCGGCATCGGGGACTGCCGTCAGGTCATCGCCCGTGCGCTGTTGCGGTGCACCGGTGCGAGGCCGGGCGATGTCCTCGGTGGACAGACTCTCTTCGGCGGGTTCGGGATACTCGTCGCGTCCGGATGGTGCTTCTCTCTGCATGTCCCTTCACCTCCATGAGGTGGTGGCACAATCCCGGCTAGTGGTCATTCACCGGCGTTTCTCATCCGGCGAACCGGTGCCGTCATGCAGCAGTTCCTCGAACAGCGCCCGATAGTGGACCATCGCGCTCCGCAGTTCCTCCGTCGAGGTGTCCCTGCCTCCGGCTCGCGCGTTGATCTCATGGGCGATGCGGTAGTGCTCCAGCGTCCGGGAGTGTTCGACCGAGAGGTCCCGCTTCTGTTGCTCGTAACTGTCGGTCGGGTAGCCGCGCTCGCTCATGAGCGTGGTCACGAGCCGGTCTGCCTCACCCACGGCCTGGTCTGGACGGTCGACGAAGTGCTCCTGCACGCTGGTCCAGTCCCGGGCGTACCGGTCCCGGACCGTCGAGGGCAGCGGCCTGATCTCCAGCGTTTCATGCCGCTCCTCCCTCGCGCGCAGGTCGCGGGCGGCCGCTCCACGGCTGTGCTTCGCCTCGACCGTGCGCTCGTATTCCGGCCCGAAACGCTCCCGCAGGTGCCGGCGCCGGGCCATGGTCCACAGGGCCAGCGCGACCAGAGCCAGGACGACCACGACAGCCACGATGATGACGATTGTGGACATCGCATCCTCCACTCATGGACAGCTCCACACCGGCAGCCAGATCTGGGGCGAACGAGGGGCACCGCCGCGGGTGCCGTCCCTTGGTGTGCCACATTCCAGGATTTCGCACATCGCCCCATTTGCGCCTTGGGGGCAAGTGGCGGATTGAAGGTCGTCGCGCGCGATACCTTTGGTGCTCGCCGCTCCCGAGGCCCTGGCCAGCGCCGGGCCCTCCGGCCACACGTGCAGGGCATCGGCCTTCGCCACGGAGGGCGGCGGGGGTTTCGTCGCCGCTGAATGTCTCTTCTCCCGCCGTGGGTACGCTGAGAATGGGTGTCTTCATGGAATGGCTGACACGGCTGCCTGTGATCGCACGGCTGATGCGTACGCACGTGTGGCGCGCGTACGAGCGGCTGGCCACGGTGCACTGGGCCCGGCTCGCCGCCGCTATCACCTTCACCAGTTTCGTCGCGCTCTTTCCGCTGATCACGGTGGGCGCGGCGATCGGGGCGAAGCTGCTGAGCGAGGAGCAGCTCGGGAAACTCCAGGACAAGATTGCCGACCAGGCGCCGGGCCTTTCCGGCCTGTTGGACCTGGACGGTCTCGTCGCGCACGCCGGAGCCGTCGGGCTCATCGCTGGTGCGCTGCTACTCGTGATCGGCGTCAACTGGGTCGGTGCCCTGCGCGGGTGCCTGCGCGCGGTGTGGGAGAAGGAGCAGGACCCGGGAAATTTCATCCTGCTCAGGATCAAGGACGCCGGGGTGCTGGTCGGTCTCGGCGCGGTCGGGCTGGTCGCGATCGGTAGTTCGGTCTTCGCGAACAGCGCGGTTGGCTGGGCCGCCGACAGGGTCGGGATCGAGGGCGGGGCAGGACGGGCGCTGCTGTTCTTCGCAGGACTGGCCATCGCCCTGCTGGTCAACTTCCTGCTGCTGATCTACCTGCTCACCCGGCTGCCGCGGGTGCATCCCGGCTGGCGCGCGGTCGTGGTCGCCGGCCTGATCGGTGCGGTCGGCTTCGAACTGCTCAAGCTGCTGCTGACCGGCTATCTGCAAGGCGTCGCAGGCAAGAGCATGTACGGCGCCTTCGCTGTGCCGGTCGCCGTCGTTCTGTGGATCAACCTCATGGCCAGGCTGCTGCTGTACTGCGCCGCTTGGACGGCGACGGCGGTGCAGCCCAGCAAAACAGCCGAGGCTGAGGACCCGGATTCGGAGTTCAGCCCCGCAGGTGACGACGCACCACAGCGGGCGGCGGCCGACAGCGGCGCACCAGCAGCACCGCGCCGCACGGCGCCTCCAGCGCGCGACCCGTAACCCGAGCGCGGTCAAAGCCGCCGATTCCGTGCTTGTCCTGCCGGTCAAGCGGGTCGGCCCCTGGCAGGCTCCACCGCCGTCACGAGAACGTCGACCGTCAGGAGACGAGGTGAGTGCCTGAAGGGCGGGCGGACGTGCCACGTTGAGGCTGCGGGACCCCGTACGGATGGCGATCACCGAGGCCACCACGGGGCGGTGATCGACCCATTGCAGCCCACGGCGGCGTTCCCGCGGTCTCTAGCGCGGTCCCGGTGACGCGTTGGACGCATGTGGGACTTGACGGAAGAGTCCCAGAGGCCGAAGAGCGGCGTGCCGAGGTCGCGCTGCTTCTTGCTGAGGTAGAAGCCGATGTGCAGGGCCTGATCGAGACACGCGGAGACCATGCTGCCAGCCCATCTCGGCCTCTTGAGGCCGGCCGTTCGCGCTGTGCGCCCTCTCCCCGGTCCAGTCGGGTGACCCTCCGGGTCCGTATCTCATCCTCGGCGTTTCAGTGCGTGTGTCACGCGCGGGATCTCCTCGTGCACCAGCCGGCCGACCAGGACCCCGCCGAAGACGACGACACCCACGCCGACCAGCCAGGACTGGATGACCAGGACGGTTCCGACGGGGCCGTAGGTGACGGCGTTGGATGCGATCAACGGTGAGAAGACGAGCCGGGAGAAGACCCTCAGGCCGAGCAGCCCGATCACGGTCGCTACCGCGCCGGGCAACAGGGCACGCCAGCGGATCCGCCCGCCGAGCAGCATGCGCTGGGACCACCAGATGAACAGGACGGCGCTCAGCGACGCGACGGCCCCACCCGCCAGGGGTTGGCGCTGAAACGTGGTGGTGGCGGAGACGAAGAGGTATCCGGTGAGGACGCCGAGCCACACCACATGCCACCAGCGGGCCGGCGGCAGATCCCAGGCCTTCTCGTAGCCGGTCTGCACCGCCGCCCCGCAGGTCAGGCCGAACACGGCGAGGGCGGCGATACCGAAGGCGGTCGTGGTCCGTAGTGCCTGGCTGGGGCCGGTGAACAGCTGCTCGACCTGCTGCCTGGAGGCCGTCGAGACGCCGAGCCCTTCCCCCAGCCACTGCGCGAACCCTCGCCCGTGCTCAAGGTCGGCGGAGGAGACGATGATCAGCAGCGGCACGAGCGTGAGGAACCCCAGCGCCGCGAAGCCCAGCGAACGCGACCCCAGCTCAAGATCCCTGCTCCGCCGCCATCCATGCCCGACTGGTGAACGGCTGACCATGCGGCGCAGCCGCCCGAGCAGAGATGGATGGCCTGCCCTGCCGGAAGGCGTCATGGGCATGGCTTTCGACTACCACGGTCGGTACCGTCACCGCGCGAGGCGCGACGCAGAGGTCACCAATAGCCTGGAAGAGCAAAGTGCTACCGGGCTCAGCGGGCTGCGACTGCCTGTGGGGCGGGTCGCACCGACCCGGATCAACGGCAAGCCGCCATCGCCTCCCAGCGCGCAGGGACCAGAACCGGCTCCCCGGGTGCTCCTGCCGGTTCGGTTGGGCAGGGCCACATCTGGCCGGGGCCGCTGCACGACGGAGCCGCCCGGCGGCCGCCCCATTGGCCCTGTGTGCCGAGTGCGCCGCCACCATCTTCGCGGAGGCGCGGCGATGCAGTTCTCCGGTTCAACAGGCTGTCACGGTGTGAGACCGGCCTGGCCGGGAAACCGGATGCTAGCGGCCTGCGCGGCCACCGGCCGGCAAAGCAGGCGTCGTCCTTGAATTCTCCGCAGGCGCGGGGGCGATTTCCCGTGGTGGCGGACCCGCTTCCATACCTGCGGCTCAGTCTGAGCGGGCCCGGGGCTGCACCGAGCCGCCGGCCCCCTTCGCAGAGAGTGTCACCATCATGATCAGGAACACCGCGGCCCGTCCCTCGCCGCCGGAGGCGTCCGGCAGCGACTTCGCCCGGCTGTCGAGGAAGATCACTGACGCTGGTCTGCTGAGGCGCCGCCCCGGCTATTACACGGTCCGGATCACAACGGTGGCCGGGCTCTATGCCGGCGGGTGGACCGCCTTCGCGCTCATCGGCGACAGTTGGTGGACACTGGCGGTCGCCGCCTTCCTGGCCGTCGTCTTCGGCCAAGTCGCCCTGGTCGCCCATGACGTAGCTCACCGTCAGGTGTTCCGTCGGCGCCGGGCCAGCGAGGTGGCCGGGCGGATCGCCGGAGCCGGTATCGGGATGGGCTACGGGTGGTGGCATGACAAGCACACCCGCCACCACGCCAACCCCAACCATGAGGAACTCGACCCCGACCTCGACCCCGACCTGCTGGTCTGGTCCGAGGCTCAGGCCCGGGTCGCCACGGGTCTCCCTCGTCTGATCGGCCGCTGGCAGGCGTACCTGTTCTTTCCGCTCCTGACGCTGGAGGGCTTCAACCTGCACGTGTCGAGCGTGAAGGCGCTGGCCAATCGCTCGCTCAAGAACCGAACGCTCGACGGCGCCCTGCTGTTCGCGCACTTCGTGACCTATCTGACCGTGCTGTTCTGGGTGCTGCCGCCCGGCATGGCGATTGCCTTCCTCACAGTCCAGCAGGGTCTGTTCGGCGTGTACCTCGGCCTGCTGTTCGCGCCCAACCACAAGGGCATGCCGATCCTGAGTGGCAAGGACCGTCCGGATTTCCTCCGCCGCCAAGTGCTCACCTCGCGCAACGTGCGCGGCGGCTGGTTCACCGACATTGCACTGGGCGGGCTGAACCACCAGATCGAGCATCATCTGTTCCCCAGCATGCCCAGCCCTCATCTCCGCAAGGCCCGGCCCATCGTCCGGCGCTACTGCGAGGAACTGGGGGTGGATTACGTAGAGACCGGTCTGATCGCCTCCTACCGGCAGGCCCTCACCAGCCTCCATCGGGCCGGAGCCCCGCTGCGGAACGCCCGCGTCCCCGCCTAGGGACCAGACGGGTCCTGGACGACGACTTCCCCGCGGCAGCCTTGCCGCCCCCAGCGCGCCTGCCCAGGGACCCAACCCAGCCGACTGTCCCGGGCTTTAGCAGCCGCAGTCTGCCGCGGGGAGCAGTGGCCGGTGAGCGGACACGCCGACCCGGGTCTGCGCGACCTCAGCCGGCGCGGCCCGTCGCCGGTCACCCCGCATCTCAGGCGAGCCGTGTGATCTACTCATCGGCGTCTGGACGACTCTCCGGCTCGCCGAACCGCCGGTGCAGGAGCCAAAAACTCCGCGTTCTGCCACATCGTTCCGAGCTCGATCTGGGCTCGCACCAGGCCGGTCTCCTCAGCCAGGGCCCTCATGCTGATCCCCTCGGGATGCCGCACGGCGCCTCCAGCGCGCGACCCGTGACCCGAGCGCGGTAGAAGGCGGGGATACCGGTGCAGCCGGCGCGCAGCCGTTCGGCGAGGGTGCCCTGCGGGGTGAGTTCCACCTCCAGTTCACCGGCGAGGTACTGGCGGGCGAACTCCTTGTTCCTCGCCGACGTAGGAGCCGGTCACCCGGGCGATTCGGCCGGCCGCCAGCAGGATGTCGAGGCCCTGGCCGTCCACGCCGCAGTTGTTGGAGACCACGCGCAGTCCGCCGACGCCCTGGGCGTGCAGGGCGTCGATGAGCACGGTGGGTATGCCGCACAGCCCGAAGCCGCCCACCGCCGGCGCCGCGTCCGGCACCGGGGAAAGGCATGAACAACGTGGACAAGGTCATGGCCTCGGCCGCCGAGGCGGTCGCCGACATGCCGGACGCGGTGTCCGGCACCGGGGCGGTGCCCGACCTCGTCGCACAGTGGTCATCGTCTGCGGCGGGCAGGTGGCACAGGCATCGGGGCGACGCCCTCGACGACGGTGTTGCTGATGGTGCCGATGCCCTCGACTGTCATGGTGACGCTGTCGCCGGGGCCGAGGGGTGGTGGTTCGAGGACGCCGCCCCGGCCCCAGAGTTCGGCCAGGCAGCCGCCGTTGCCGCAGGTTCCGGAGCCCAGGACGTCGCCGGGACGGATCCAGGTGCCGCGGGAGGCGTACGCCGCCATCTCCTCGAACGTCCAGGCCATGTCGGCCAGTCGGTCCCGCCCGACCGTCTCGCCGTTGACGGCGACGGTGAGGGCGAGATCGAGGAACCCGTCGGCGTCGCGGTGGGGTTCGAGTTCGTCGGCGGTGACGAGCCAGGGACCGAGGGTGGCGGAGGTTGCGGACACCAGGTAGCCGACGGCGGCCAGCAGCGCCGCGACGACGACGAGTTTCTTACGGCCGTAGCGGTCGCCCACGACGCCGAAGGTCAGCGCCAGGACGGCGGCCGGCACCAGGAAGGCGTCACTGATCCAGGTCAGTTCCGCGCCGGACGTCTGGAGCGTGCGCTGCATCTCGCCGTTGATCGCGGCGGGCAGCACCAGGCGGATCTGGGCCAGGCAGACGGCCAGACAGCCGACGACGATCGTGCCGGTGTGCCGGGCCGGTGCGGCCTCGGACGAGGCGGCGGGTGGGTCGTAGACCATGTCTCCTCCTTGGCGGGCTTGGCGGGTCGTACGGCCCGAGGGGGACGGAGGGGAGACCGTTGGTGCGGGGAGCGTCGTCAGAGGCCGGGGCAGAGCTCGGCCATGCAGCCGAAGAGCCCGGGGCCGTCGAGCGGGGGCAGTGAGGGGTCGAGTTCCCGGTAGACGGTGTGCACGTTGACGGCGAGACGTTCGCTCTCGTCCAGGTCGGCGAAGCGGCCGAGGTGGATGTCGCGTGCGGCGTCCATGGCGGGCATGCCGGCGGTGAACCGGGCGGTGGCCTGCTCGTGGACGTATTCGAGGTAGTCGCGGATCTCGCGGACGGCCTGCTTGGTGGTGACGGGGCCGTGGCCGGGTACGACGATGTCGGCGTCGAGGCCCAGCAGCAGGTCGCAGGCGGCGAGCCAGCGGGCGAAGGGACCGTGCCAGACGACCGGCGCCGCTCCGGCGAAGACGATGTCGCCGGTGTAGACGGTCCGGGCCTGCGGCACGTGGCCGATCGTGTCGCCGGCGCTGTGCGCGGGCCCGCAGGACCCGTCCCTGGAAATCGAACTCGCCAGGATCGTCGAGCAAGGGCGGCAACGCGGGGAGATCAGGGCGGGCGTCGACTGCGGCCAGGCCGGCCGACTGCTGGCCGCCTGCTACTTCTCGACGATCCTGTGCTGGATCCGCGAGGAACCGGCCCCCTTCGACCTGCACGAGCGCCTCGCCGGGGCACTCGACCTCATCCTGCTGGGCCTTCTTGCCGACGAGGCACATGCCGGGGAGCCCTGACGGTTCCCCTTACCGCTGCCTTGAGGCAAGAGGCCGGTGCCCCATATCAGCGGTTGACCAACAGCCGGAGCCCCGTCAGACGGTGGCGGGCAGAACGGATTCAGCACACATGAGGCCGGGAAACCCCGTGCTGAGGTCCCGTGCCCTTCTGGGCACGACTTGACCCGCCCACGCCGTTGCGACGAACTGGTGGTGGGCGGGAACTTGTTGGTCAGCCGGTGGCGTCGAGGACGGCGCGGACGACGGCCTCGGCGGTCTCCGGCCGGTGCGTCCGCTCCGGAGCGGTGACTGCTACGGCCACATCCCCCCGGTAGGCGGTGAACCAGCCCGTGATGGGCTCATCGCTGTCGGCGAACTGGTCGGCGACGCCTCCGAACGCGGCACTGCTGACGCCGGTGCTGTCGGCGTACGCACGCATCAGCGCCCGCAGTTCGTTCGCCACGTGGCCGGGGAGGGAGCGGTCGGCGTGGGCCGGAGTCTTCCCGCTGGTCGAATCCTGCCGGGGGCACAACGCGTTATCGCTCTGACCTGGAGTTTCTCCCCAGGGAGGGGTTCTGCTCGGCCTCGGACTTCTCGTCCGGGGCCGTTTGCGTGAGCGGACGGAGAGTTGATCTCCCACCCACAAGTCCGGCCCCCCGTGAACGCCGCCGACTCGAAGGAGGGACGTGCTCCCGTGCGGTGGTCGCTTCCCACGCTGTCGGAGATCGTTTCCCGCCGTACGCGGCGCGGGACGTCGTCGAGATGCGCCGTCGTGAGACGAA
Source organism: Streptomyces sp. TRM70350 (assembly GCF_019219825.1). Lineage (GTDB taxonomy): Bacteria > Actinomycetota > Actinomycetes > Streptomycetales > Streptomycetaceae > Streptomyces. The sequence continues at coordinate 32,094 of NZ_JAHUXH010000046.1, forward strand.
CTCGTCGACGCTCACGGGAGTTTCGTCGGCGCCCTGCGTCAGTGGCGAAGAGCCTGGGCCGCCTCGCGCTCATGGCACGGCCACACGGGTGGTTCTGCGCGGAGCGCCTACACCCGCATTCGGCTTCGTGATGCCTTGGCCGCACAGGGAACTTGGGCCGGCCGCGGGGCCGACACCCTTGCTCGTTGGTCAGACGATCCGGCGTGCCGACGAGCAGCTTTCAGATATTTGCGCATTAACCTCTCGTCACCTTATGACGTGGCGGATCGCGTACGCGTCCGCTTCAACGCTCGGAGAAGACATGCGCAAGCCTCGCAAGACCGCTGTCGTGGCCGTCCTCCTCAGCGCCATCGGCTTCCTCGGCACCGGCACCGCCTACGCCGACGGGCACGGGCACAAGCACGGGCACAAGCACGGACACGGACACAAGCACCACGATAAAGAGAGCAAGACGCTCCTCATCAGCCAGAGCACCTCATGCAGGACGACCGAAGAGAACGTCGACGTACAGGGCCAGTCCGGGTTCGAGAACGGCCGAGAGGGCAACCGGTCCAACGGCGAGGGCTCGCCTGCCTCGCAGACCACCATCCTCGGCTCAAGCCAGGGCTGCAACAACACCGTCGTCCTCGGCAAGTAGCTCACAAGGGTCCCGGCGCCGGGACCCCGGGGCCCCTCTCTCCTGCCTCAAGGGGCCGGGTGGCTGTTTGTATCGCTTCCCCTCGGCCTTCTTCCGCTCGTCATAGGCCCTGGGCGCGGGGACGGCCAGGGCCACCGAGGACCTAGGATCCGGATCTGCGGGTGGCGGGGGCCATGCCGCGTAGGCGGCGAAGGTGCGGCGGTGGGGAAGGCGGATCCGCCGCCGACGTCGACGAGGTGCGGCTCGAGCAGTACGAATCCGCCCTGAGCCCGGGTCGCGATGCGGTGACCGTCTCACGGACTGCGCGGAACGTTCCGCACACACGAGGCCGGGAATCCCCGGGAACACGCGAGAACTGCGGCGTGTTTCCCGGGGCCAGACACCCTACGACCGACATCTCCGCAGGTCACAGACTCATCCAGGGAAGACTCCTGAAGCGGGTGTCGCAGGTTCGAATCCTGCCGGGGGCACAGGAAGAAGGGCCAGCTCAAGAGAGGTTCTCTCCCAGGCTGGCCCTTCGTCGTATTCGGGGTCGTGCCACACGCCTGCCACTGTCCCACCCGGCATCTCGTCAGATCACCCCCGCCCGCGCTCACGCCAACGAACCGCACGCATGGCAGTCACGACAGCGGAAGGGTCTGCGCTACTCCGTGACGAAGGGGGGACCGCGTCGGACTGCACCAACTCTTCCCGCTGCTGGTGCACGCCGTGCTTTCGGCTGTGGCTACTCGGAACAGGCCCTGGAAGCGGCTCGGGCGGCGCTCGCGCGGTGAGCGCGGGCACCGCCAGGAGCAGCGTCGAAGGCGAGGAAAGCGAAAGGACTTGAGTTCATTTGGAGTGAATGAGAAGGAAGCCCCTTCATGGCCTCGCCGTGGGCAACGCTAGCACTCAGCCCGGGATCAAGTCGCGCAGGTTTTCGAGGGTGATGACCCGGGAGTCCGGGTGCAGCCCCTCGGGGCGTTCGAGGCCGATGTACATCACGGGCTCGTCCGGGACCGGATCGCCGTTCCACAGGTCCACGGTCGTGGAGTCGCGGGACATCAGGTCGACCAGGTACCGCGTCGTCAGCTGCTCGCGCTCCACGAGGGCACGCACCGCCTTGGACACCGACACCTGGTTCTCCTCGACCCGGTTCGCCGACGAGATGCCCCTCAGGTACAGGTGCAGCCACTTCGCACGCCACCTGCCGTCGTCCCCGCGCTGGAAGACCAGAGGCAGCGCCACACGTCCCGCCCCACGCAGCTCCGACTTCATCCGCACCGCGCGCGGCTCGAACGGACGGCCCTTCTGCTCACCGTCGCGCAGCATGAACCCGAAGAACGACTCCTCGACCTCCTCGAAGCTTTCGCCCGCGTAGATGTTGACCTGCGGAACGATGAACGTGCTGCGCACCCGGTCCAGGGACAGGTTGATGAACTCCGAGGCCCCGTCGGGCGCCTCGGTGACATCGCCCGAGTGCTCGCCCCCGACGGCTGTGAGGGCCGTGTAGGAGAGCCAGGAGTCGGTGCTGTAGTCGCTGTGCAGAAGCAGGGCCGACAGGTCGTAGTCGGTCCGGTCCTCGGTCTCCTTCCAGTACACGAAGAAGCGCAGCAGTTCGCCGTCGACCTCCGAGACCGAACCCCGCGGCAGTACGCCGAACCCGGCCGCGGTCGCCCTGCCACTGAGCGGGAGCGCCACGTCGAGGACGTCGGGGTCGAGCAACAGCCGGCCCGGCGCCGGGAGCCGACGGCGCATCTCGGCGTCGAGGGCGGCGATCAGACGGCCGCGGTCGGCGGCCGGTACCGGAGGCCGGACGTCGGGGGTCACCCAGGCGCGGCCCCGGCGGTTGACGAAGATGCGGGGTTCGTCGGTCTCCCGCTCCCGGTTGTGGAAGTGCTCACGGACCGAGAGGACGACCCGGCCGGAGACCTCGGGAGCGACCTCCACCGCGGCGGCCACCACCGCGTCCCGCTCCTCCTGGTCGGCGGCGATACGCAGCAGGAGGTCCAGGGCGCGGAACAGCTTGCCGGGAGCGGACTTCAGCAGCTTGACCGCACCGGTGACGTCGAACTCGTCGAGCAGCTTCTCGACGCGGCTGTCGAAGGACCGCGCCTCCTTCTCGCCCCGTGCGACGGCGAACACATCGGCGGCGTGTGGCCAGCACGGGTACTCGTGTGGATGGAGACGCTCACCGAGCCGCTTGAAGGGCTCCCGGTGCGCGTGCACATCGGCGAGCTTCGCCGGGTTCGCCGCGACCACCGCGTCGAGGCCCGCGAGCAGCCCCCGGCGCACCGGCCGCGACAGCGTCCGGAACCGGGTCGGCTCCTGGAGCGTCACGTCGCCGCCCGACAGTGCGCAGGCCAGACGCAGCACATCGGTGACGGTGTCCAGCAGGAGGTCGGCGCCGACGCCTAGGCGGGCCTCGTTGACGACCGCCCGGTTCTCCCGGACGGGGATCGACTCCGGCTGGGGGCCGAGCGCGCATCGCTCGGCGAGGGTCTTGAGGTCGCGCAGGTGGTCCTCGCCCAGTGGCGTCGTGCTGCCCGCCAAGGCCAGGTACAGGTCCGTGAGTTCGTCGTCCAAGTCCCGCCCGAGGTGCAGGACGGTCACCCGGTCACCCGCCGAGGCGATCAGCTCGTCCTGCGCCGCGATCATCTCCTCGTAGGTGTGCTGGTAGCGGCCGTACGTGGGGAGGCTGAGCAGGTCCAACACCCCGTGCGCCAGCTGCGTCAGCACGTTCTCGCGCGACGTGTCGTCGCCGAGCGCCTTCGTCACACACCGCATCCAGAACTCTTCGGTGTCCGGCACGTTCGCCGGAAAGTCGATGAAGTACGAGTTGTGCCGGACGTGGTCGCCCACCATCTCGCTCACGGTGCGCAGCGTTCGCTTGGCGGTGTGCACGACTGCGGCCTCCGACAGCTCTGACAGCCGCTCCAGCAGCTCGGCCGAGAGCTTGAAGCCCACGGATGCCAGCGCCGCGTCGAACTGCCGTGCGACGGTGGCTCCTTCCCCGGCAGATCCCTTGGGGGAGGAAAGGCGGTGGGTGTGCCGGATGACCAGCGATTCGAGACTGTGCGCCATTCGGGGATGATCGCAGAGGTGCGCGAGCCGACGCACAGGAGTTTTTGTACGCGCTCCGACGCCGTGATCAAACTGCCACAAGATCATCTCATTCGCGACCGACAGTTGCGGGACAGCCTTA
>NZ_JAHUXH010000047.1 GCF_019219825.1 Streptomyces sp. TRM70350
GACGCGAGAACGGCATCGACCTCCGGCGTCAGCGCGGCGGCCAGCCGAGAGGCGGCGGGGCGGGTCTCGTCGCGCAGCGCGGCGACGGCGGTGAGCAGCACGGACCGCTCGCTGTCGGGCGTCCCTTCGGCGGCGCGTTCGTACAGTCGTGCGCCCTCCTCCAGGACCAGGTCCGTGTCGATCCCCGCGGGAATCTTGATCCGGGCGTGGTGGCGCCAGGTGCTGACGGGGTCGCCCCACGCCTCCACGGTGTACGTCCACAGGCCGGGCCGGCCGGCGGTGACGGTGGCGCCCCAGCGGTCGGTGCCGGGGGCGAGTTCGCGCATCGGCGTCCAGGGGCCGGGCAGGCCGTCCGGATCCTTGAGCACGAGGTTGGCGGCGACCGCGTCATGGCCCTCGCGGAACACGGTGGCCGAGATCTCGAACGTCTCGCCGGTGACCGCCTTGGCGGGCCGGCGCCCGTGCTGGACGATCGGGCGGACGTCGAGGACCGGTATGCGCCCGATGGTGGTGACGTCGCCGCCGGAGGGTGACTCCGGGGCCGGTGAACCGGCGTCGACCGGGCGCACGGGACGTGCTGCGGTGCTGTCGGTGCTGGCTGTCGGGGGTGCTGACGAGTGGTGCGTTGCGGGCATCACCGCTCCGTTCCGCGTCAACTGGGTGGGCGGATGGCTGTGGGGAGGTGGGGTCGTGCGCGGGTGTGCCTGTGGGGCGTACCGCAGGAGCCTTCCCACCCTATTCGGGTGGGCAATCCGGCACTTTGTTAACTACTCACGCGTATGTCTACGCACAAGACCGGCCCCGTTCGGGATGAACGGGACCGATGCCGGCACCAGGTCTGGAATGCGCCGCTACGACCGCGGTACTTGAAGAAGTTTGTTCGGTGAACCGAGGCCCCGCCCGGAGACCTTCCCGGAGACCGCGCCCGCCACCAGCGCCTTGGCGACCTGCGCCGGTGTGGACTTCGGTCGGCCGGCCAGATGGAGCGCGGCCGCGCCCGCGGCGTGCGGCGACGCCATCGACGTACCGGAGAAGGTCGCCCGGGCGGTGTCGCTTTTGTGGCTCGCGGAGGTGATCGACACACCTGGCGCGAACAGGTCCAGGGCCGAGCCGTGGTTGGAGAACGACGGCCGGGCGTCGGTGCGGCTCGTGGCGCCGACGGTGATCGCCTCACGGACGCCCGCCGGGGAGTAGAGCCCGGCCGGGAGGCCGTCGTTGCCCGCCGCGACGGTGTACGTGACGCCGGACGCAATGGAGTTGCGTACGGCGGCGTCCAACTGGGCGTTGTGCAAGCCGCCCAGGCTGAGGTTGGCGACGGCCGGTTTGCGGGCGTGCTTGGTCACCCAGTCGATCCCGGCGATGACCTGGGCGGTCGTACCGCCGCCCGAGTCGTCGAGCACGCGGACGGCGACGACCTTGGCCTTCTTGGCGATGCCGAGGCTCTGACCGGCGACGGTGGCGGCGACGTGCGTGCCGTGGCCGTTCCCGTCGCCCGCGGACTTGTCCCCGCCGACGAAGTCCCAGCCGTAACCGGCCCGTCCGCCGAACTCCTTGTGGCTGATCCGGATCCCGGTGTCGATCACGTACACCGTGACCCCGCTGCCCGCCGACCGCGGCGCGGTGTAGCGCCCATCGAGCGGCAGGTTCGGCTGGTCGACGCGGTCCAGCCCCCAGGACGGCGGGTTCTTCTGGGTGTGCCCGGCGACCACGCGGGTGTCCTGGACGACGGAGGCGACGCGCGGATCGGCCGCGAGCCGTTGCGCCTGTCTGCCGTCGGCCCGTACGGCGAAGCCGTTCAGCGCGGTGCCGTAGACATGGCTGATTCTCACCCCGTACTGGTCGGCGATGCCCTGACCGTCCGCCGACGCGGCCGTCGTACCCCCCTCGAGTGTCACCACATAGCTGCCGTGGACGGAACCGGGTGCTCCGGCCCCGACGATCCGCCCCTCCGGTGCGGCCTGCGCGGGCGGGATACCGGCCGAGAGGACCGCGGCACACGTCACCGCGGTCAGGCCCCCCACCCGGCGCAGACGCCACGTTCGCGTCCGTGCCATGGTCTGCGTTTCCCCTCCTCGCCTCGACGGCCGCCGACCCGCCCACGCGGGCGCGGCACGCCGGTTGGCAGCCTCTCGTGCGGTGTGAACCACCACAAGGACGCGTGTGCGGGCGGAATCGGCCATATCGCCCACGGAAGGCGGATGAAGGTCGTTTCAGGGCCGCGCCCGGAGTCGGCCACGGCGACGCCGGGTAGCCACTACCGTCGACATCGATGACGGGACGCACACCGCTGTGCGTCCTTCTCCGCACGCTGAGAAGGTGGAATGTGAAGGCGATCCGTCGATTCACCGTCCGACCCGTTCTCCCCGGACCCCTCCGGCCGCTCAGTGATCTGGCGCGGAATCTGCGCTGGTCCTGGCACACGGAGACGCGCGAGCTGTTCCAGTCCGTCGACCCGGAGCGGTGGGCCGCGTCGGGCGGTGACCCGGTTCGGCTGCTGGGCAGCGTCCCGCCCGCGCGGCTCGCCGAGCTGGCCGAGGACCGCCGCTTTCTGCGCCGGCTGACCACCGTCGCCGACGACCTGGGCGACTACGTCACCGGGGAGCGCTGGTATCAGGCGCAGTCCGGTGAACTGCCCACCGCCGTCGCGTACTTCTCCCCGGAGTTCGGCATCACCGCAGCCCTGCCGCAGTACTCCGGCGGCCTGGGCATCCTCGCCGGTGACCACCTCAAGGCGGCCAGCGACCTCGGCGTACCGCTGATCGGGGTGGGGCTGCTCTACCGGCACGGCTACTTCCGGCAGACCCTCTCCCGGGACGGCTGGCAGCAGGAGCACTACCCCGTCCTCGACCCCAACGAGCTGCCCCTCGTCCTGCTCAAGGAGGAGGACGAGACGCCCGCCCAGGTCACCCTCGCCCTGCCCGGCGGCCGGCAGCTGCGCGCCCGGATCTGGCTGGCCCAGGTCGGCCGGGTGCCGCTGCTGATGCTGGACTCGGACGTCGAGGAGAACGACCTCGGTGAGCGGGGCGTGACCGACCGGTTGTACGGCGGTGGCAGCGAGCATCGGCTGCTGCAGGAGATGCTGCTGGGGATAGGGGGTGTGCGGGCCGTGCGGACGTACTGCCGGCTCACCGGGCATCCCGAGCCCGAGGTCTTTCACACCAACGAGGGGCACGCAGGGTTCCTGGGGCTGGAGCGGATCGCGGAACTCGTCGACGACGGGCTCGACTTCGACTCCGGGCTGGAGGCCGTCCGCGCCGGTACCGTCTTCACCACCCACACGCCCGTCCCGGCCGGTATCGACCGCTTCGACCGGGAGCTGGTGGCCCGGCACTTCGGGCCCGACGCCGAACTCCCGCGCATCGACGTCGAGCGCATCCTCCGGCTCGGCATGGAGACGTATCCGGGCGGGGAGCCCAACCTGTTCAACATGGCCGTGATGGGGCTGCGCCTGGCCCAGCGCGCCAACGGTGTCTCTCTGCTGCACGGCAATGTCAGCCGGGAGATGTTCTCCGGGCTCTGGCCGGGATTCGACCCCGACGAGGTGCCGATCACCTCCGTCACCAACGGCGTGCACGCCCCGACCTGGATCGCCCCCGAGGTCTTCCGGCTCGGCGCCCGGCAGGTCGGCGCCCAGCGCGCCGAGGACGCCTTCACCGGCGGCGCCGAGGACCGCTGGGACGCCGTCGCCGACATCCCCGCCCAGGACATCTGGGAGCTGCGCCGCACCCTGCGGGAGCAGCTGGTGACCGAGGTACGGGAGCGGCTGCGGGCCTCCTGGCGGCAGCGCGGGGCCGGAACCGCCGAGTTGGGCTGGATCGACGGCGTCCTCGACCCGGACGTCCTCACCATCGGGTTCGCGCGCCGCGTCCCGTCGTACAAACGTCTGACGCTGATGCTGCGCGACCGTGACCGACTGATGGACCTGCTGCTGCACCCCGAGCGGCCGATCCAGATCGTCGTCGCGGGCAAGGCGCATCCGGCCGACGACGGCGGCAAGCGGCTGATCCAGGAGCTGGTGCGGTTCGCCGACGACCCGCGGGTGCGGCACCGGATCGTGTTCCTGCCCGACTACGGCATGGCGATGGCGCAGAAGCTCTACCCCGGCTGCGACATCTGGCTGAACAACCCCCTGCGTCCCCTGGAGGCCTGCGGCACCAGCGGCATGAAGGCGGCGCTCAACGGCTGCCTCAACCTCTCCGTGCTGGACGGCTGGTGGGACGAGTGGTTCCAGCCCGACTTCGGCTGGGCGATCCCGACCGCCGACGGCGCGGGCACCGACCCCGACCGCCGCGACGCCATCGAGGCGGCGGCGCTGTACGACCTGCTCGAACAGCGGATCACCCCCCGCTTCTACGAGCGCGGCCCCGGCGGCCTGCCCGACCGCTGGATCGAGATGGTCCGCCAGACGCTCATGCTGCTCGGCCCGAAGGTGCTGGCGGGCCGGATGGTCGGCGAGTACGTCGAGCGGCTGTACGCCCCCGCCGCCCGCGCCCACCGCGCGATGGACTTGGACTCGGCGCGGGAACTGGCCGAGTGGAAGGCCCGGTTGCGCGGGTCCTGGCACGGCGTGCGCGTGGACCACGTCGAGACCTCCGCCACCACGGCCACGGCGGAACTCGGCTCCACTCTCACCCTCCGCGTCCGCGTCGCCCTCGGCGACCTCGCCCCCGACGACGTGGAGGTCCAGGCGGTCTCCGGCCGTGTGGACTCCGAGGACCGCATCGCCGACGCGTCGACGGTGCCGCTGAAACCGGCGGGCGGACCGGATCCGGAGGGCCGGTGGGTGTACGAGGGTCCGCTGTCCCTGGACCGGACGGGGCCGTACGGCTACACGGTACGGATCCTGCCCGCGCACCGACTGCTGGCGACGAGCGCGGAGCTGGGGCTGGTGGCGGTGCCGTCGGAGGATGTGGTGGAGGGGGCGGGGGTGTTGCTGAGGTAGGCCTCGCCCCGGTGCACGCCAGGGCCGCTTCCTGAGGTGCTGCCAGGGAAGCGGCCCGTCCGGGGCTCCAGTGGCGGTCAGGCCGACGTCCGCGGCTGCTCGGCCAGCCCTCGCGGCAGCGGACCCGTGTGCAGCACCCCCAGCCGCTGCGTCGCGCGGGTCAGGGCGACGTACAGGTCGCTCGTGCCGTACCGGCCCGGCTCGACGACCAGCACCGAGTCGAACTCCAGGCCCTTGGCCTGACGCGGGTCCAGCAGGACCACCGTGCGCGTCAGGTCGGGCTCGGCGCCCGCCGTCACACCGTCCAGGTGGGCGGCGAGGCGCCGGTGCAGGTCGCGCGGGGCGATGACGGCCAGCCGGCCCTCGGCCGGGGTGAGTTCCCCGACCGCCTTGGCGACCGCGCCGGGCAGGTCGTCGGTGGCGCGGATCCAGGGACGTACGCCTGTGGACCGTACGGAACTCGGCGGTTCGAAGTCCGGGTCCTCGGCCCGTACGACCGCCGCCGCGAGGTCCATGATCTCGGCGGGGGTGCGGTAGTTGACGCCCAGGCGCGTGTGCGCCCAGCGGTCCTCGACATAGGGCTGAAGGATCGTCGACCAGGAGCCGACCCCCGCCGCCTCCGCCGTCTGCGCCGGATCGCCGACCAGCGTCATCGACCGCGTCGGGCTGCGCCGCATCAGCAGCCGCCACGCCATCGGCGACAGCTCCTGCGCCTCGTCGACGATGATGTGCCCGAACGCCCAGGTACGGTCGGCCGCCGCCCGCTCGGCGGCGCTGCGGTGGTCGTCCGCCTCGTGCCGCTCGGCGAACCGCTCGGCGTCGATGATGTCGTGCGCCGACAGCACCTCGCTGTGCTCGTCGTCCTTGTCCTCGAACTCGTACGTCCGGGACGCGTACGACACGTCCAGCACGCCCTGCGCGTACGACACCTGCCGCTCCCGCTCGCGTTCCGCCCGCGCCCGCGCCACCCGGTCGTCCTCACCGAGCAGTTCGGCCGCCTCGTCGAGCAGCGGTACGTCCGCCACGGTCCACGCCCGCGTCACCGGCCGCCGGATGGCGGCGGCGTCGGCGTCGCCGACGTACCCCTCGGGCTCGGCGAGGAAGTCGGCGACCAGCCGTTGCGGCGTGAGGACCGGCCAGAGCTGGTCGATGGCGGACCAGACCTCGGGGTTCTCGGCGAGGTCGTCGCGGATCTGGGTGATGTCGCTGGCGTCGAGGAGGTTGGAGCCGTCGTAGGGGTCGGTGCCGACCCGCTCGGCGTACAGCTCGGTGAGCGTGTTGAGGATGTGCCCCTCGAAGTGCTCGCGGGCCGCGTTGTGCGGCAGCTTCGCAGCGCGGGTCCGCTCACGGGCGACGCCGACGAGACCGTCGTCGAGCATCAGGATCTCGCGGTCGTGCTCGATCGCGATGACCGGCTCGGGCAGCGCCTGCCGGTCGCGTACGACCGCGGCGAGTACGTCCGCCATCTCGGCGCGGCCCTTGACCGCGGCCGCCTCCGGGGTGTCGGTCGCCGTCGCCCGCACGCCGGGGAAGAGTTCGCCGACCGTCGACAGCAGCACGCCGGTCTCGCCCAGCGAGGGCAGCACCTCGCCGATGTAGCCGAGGAAGGCGGGGTTGGGGCCGACGATGAGGACGGCTCGCTGGGCGAGCAGTTCCCGGTGTTCGTACAGCAGATACGCCGCCCGGTGCAGGGCCACCGCCGTCTTGCCGGTGCCGGGGCCGCCCTCCACCACCAGCACGCCGCGGTGCGGTGCGCGGATGATCTCGTCCTGCTCGGCCTGGATGGTCTGCACGATGTCGGCCATCCGGCCGGTGCGCGCGGAGTTCAGCGCGGCGAGCAGGACGGCGTCCCCGCTGGGGTCCTCGTAACCGGTCCTGGTGGCGTCGTCGACGTCGAGGAACTCGTCGTGCAGGGCGGTGACACGGCGGCCGTCGGTGGCGATGTGCCGGCGGCGGCTGAGGCCCATCGGGGTGTGGCCGGTGGCCAGGTAGAAGGGGCGGGCGACCTCGGCCCGCCAGTCGATCAGGATCGGGGTGCGCTCGGCGTCGTCGGCGCGCAGGCCGATCCGGCCGATGTGGTGACTGGCGCCTGATGGGGAGAGGTCGATCCGGCCGAAGCAGAGCGAGCCGTCCACCGCGTTCAGCGCGGCGAGCAGCCCGGAGCGCTCGGCGACCAGGATGTCCCGCTCCAGGCGGGCCTGCATCGGCTTGTCGCCCTGTGCGAGCGCGTCCGTGACGGAGGCCTCGGCGTCGCCGCGCAGCGCGTCGACGCGCGCGTACAGGTCGTCGATGAATTCCTGCTCGCGGCGCATTTCGTCGTCTGGAATTCCGCTGTTTGACAATTCCGCTCCCGCCCGGATACACTGTGCCTACTGAACTTCTCCGCGACCCGATTCCCGCGAAGTCGCGAATCATTGAATATACGCAAGGAAATCCCCCGAGCGCAATTGCTCGGGGGATTTCTTTACGTCTCGGCGTGTGTTCAGGTCATCAGGTCACAGCGCGTCGGAGATCTCCTCCAGGAGCCGCCGCTTGGGCCTGGCCCCCACCATGGACTTCACCGGCTCACCGCCGCGGAAGACCATGAAGGTCGGCATGGACAGCACCTTGTAGGCGTGGGTGGTCTCCGGGTTGTGGTCCACGTCCAGCTGCACCACTTTCAGCCGCTCCGCCTCCTCGGCGGCCACCGCCCTGAGCACGGGCGCCATCTGCTTGCACGGCGGGCACCAGTCGGCGGTGAACTCCACCAGCACGGGCCGGTCCGCGCCCAGCACCTCCGTCGCGAAGTCCGCGTCCGTCACGTCGTTCACCACTGTTGCCCTCCCAGTTCGCACTTCGGATCCTCGGCGAGTGCCAGCCGCACCCCGATCTGCGCCCGCACGGCCTGCAACTCGCCGATCAGCGCGTCGAGTTCCTCCAGCTTGCGCCGGTAGACCGCGAGCGAGGCGGGGCACAAGTCGCCCTCGGGGTGCCCGGCCCGCAGACACTCCACGAAGGGCCGCGTCTCCTCCAGGTCGAACCCGAAGTCCTGCAGCGTCCTGATCTGCCGCAGCAGCTTCAGGTCCCGCTCGTCGTAGTCCCGGTAGCCGTTCGCGTCCCGACGCGCGGGCAGCAGCCCACGCGCCTCGTAGTAGCGGAGCGTCCGCGTGGTGGTCCCGGCCCGTTCGGCCAGCTCGCCGATTCGCATGTGGAGGAACGTAAGCCTTGACGCCGACGTCAAGGCAAGGGTGAGCCCGGGCGGCTGAGCGACGGGGGAGCATCTCAGCCGCCCGGGCGTGGGGGGAGGTGGCACCCGGGGTGGGGGGTGGTACCGGTGTGGGGGAAGGTGGTATCCCGCGGGATCAGGCCTTGGCCAGCGCCTTCTCGCCGTCCTTCTCGCCGCCGACGCGCAGCTCGGGCATCTCGGCGTCGTCGGCCGAAGCCGCGCCACCGCCGCCGTGGCCGTCGTCGAGCAGGGTCTTCTCGTCGAACGGCAGCCGGCCCGAGAGCACCTCGCCCACCCGCTCCTTGTCGATCTCCTTGGTCCAGGTTCCGATCAGCACGGTGGCGACGGCGTTGCCCGCGAAGTTGGTCAGGGCGCGGGCCTCGCTCATGAAGCGGTCGATGCCGACGATGAGGCCGATGCCGTCCACCAGGGCGGGCTTGTGGGACTGCAGGCCGCCCGCGAGGGTGGCGAGGCCCGCGCCCGTGACACCGGCGGCGCCCTTGGAGGCGACCAGCAGGAAGAGCAGCAGCGGGATCTGCTCGCCGATGCCCATCGGCGTACCCATGGCGTCGGCGATGAACAGGGACGCCATGGTCATGTAGATCATGGTGCCGTCGAGGTTGAAGGAGTAGCCGGTCGGGACGGTGATGCCGACCACCGGCTTGCTGATGCCCAGGTGCTCCATCTTCGCGATGAGCCGCGGCAGCGCGGACTCGGAGGAGGAGGTGGACAGGATCAGCAGGAACTCACGGCCCAGGTACTTGAAGAACGTGAGGATGTTCAGGCCCGAGACGAACCGCAGCAGCGCGCCGAGCACGATGAAGACGAACAGGACGCAGGTGACGTAGAAGCCGAGCATCAGCACGGCGAGGCTCTTGAGCGCGTCGAGACCGGCGGAACCGGTGACCGCGGCGATGGCGCCGAAGGCGCCGATCGGGGCCGCCCACATGATCATCGCGAGGATACGGAAGACCAGCCGCTGGATGTGCTCGATACCGCGCAGGATCGGCTGTCCGGCCGGGCCCATGGCCTGCAGCGCGAACCCGGCGAGCAGCGCGATGAGCAGGGCCTGGAGCACCTCGCCGCCGGTGAAGGCGGAGACCATGGTGGTCGGGATGATGCCGAGCAGGAACTCGGTGGTGTCCTTGGCCTCGGCGCCCACCTGCGCCTGCCCGGTCTCGCGGACGGCGTCGGTGACGGCGAGGCTGGTGCCCGGTTCGAGGATGTTGCCGACGACCAGGCCGATGGCGAGCGCCACCAGGGACATCGCCAGGAAGTAGACAAGGGCGATACCGCCGACAGCGCCGACCTTGGCGGCCTTCCGTACGGAACCGATGCCGAGCACGATCGTGCAGAAGATGATCGGCGCGATCATCATCTTGATCAGGCTCACAAAGCCGGTGCCTATGGGCTTCAGCTCGGTGGCGAAGCCCGGCGCGGCCAGGCCCACGGCGATGCCGAGTGCGACCGCGACGATCACCGCGATGTAGAGATAGTGGGTGCGGTCCCGCTTGGCGCGGGGTGTGGCAGGTGCCGTATCGGCTGCGCTGGTCACGGCTGCCCTCCTTGACGACGTCATCGGCATCACCGGCGTGCGGCTCACGTCCGGGAGAAACTGTCCGGGGCGTTGCCCGTACATGAACGAATGCCGTGACTATCTCCCGAGCTGTGAGGGCGGTCACCCTTCCGTTCATTTAGTTCACGCTGAAGGTCGGGGGCACACTGACGACATGCGCATCCGTGTACCGAGACCCCGCAGCCTGGCCGGTCAGCTGTTCGCCATGCAGGCCGTGCTGATCGCGGTGCTCGTCGCCGGATACGCGCTGTTCACGTACGTCAGCGACCGCAGCCAGGCGGAGGACGCGGCGGGCCGCCAGGCGATGGCGGTGGCCCGCTCGATCGCCGACTCCCCCTCGGTAGGGGAGGCGATCCGCACCTCCGACCCGACCGCCGCCCTGCAGCCGTACGCCCTGCGCGTCATGCGCGACACGGACGTCGACTTCGTCACGATCATGAACCCGCGGGGCATCCGCTGGACCCACCCCGACCCGAACCAGATCGGCGGGCGCTTCCTGGGCCACATCGAGCCCGCCCTGCGCGGTCAGTCCTTCACCGAGACCTACACGGGCACCCTCGGCCCGTCGGTCCGCGCGGTCACCCCCGTCCACGACGGCTCGCGCATCGTCGGCCTGGTCAGCGCCGGCATCCGGGTCGAGGCGATCAGCGAGCGGGTACGGGGCCAGCTCACCGCCCTGATCGGCGCCGCGGGCGGCGCCCTCGTGCTGGGCGCGGTCGGCACGTACGTCGTCAACGCCCGCCTCCGCCGCCACACCCACGGCATGAACGCGGCCGAGCTGAGCCGGATGCACGACTACCACCAGGCGGCGTTGCACGCGGTGCGTGAGGGGCTGTTGATGCTGGACGGGCAGTACCGGGTGGCGCTGATCAACGACGGCGGGCAGGAGCTGCTCGGGGTGACCGGCGGTGTCGTGGGCCGCTCGGTGGCCGAGCTGGGCCTGCCGGGGCCGCTGACGGGCGCGCTGCTGTCCTCGGAGCCGCGGGTGGACGAGGTGCACCTGACGGCGGACCGGGTGCTGGTGGTGAACACGTCGCCGGTGTCGGGCGGGGAGCGGCGGGGTACGGTCGTCACGCTCAGGGATGTCACCGAACTCCAGTCGCTGATGGGCGAGCTGGACTCGGAGCGGGGCTTCACGCAGGCGTTGCGGTCGCAGGCGCACGAGGCGGCGAACCGGTTGCACACGGTGGTGTCCTTGATCGAGCTGGGCCGGGCGGAGGAGGCGGTCGACTTCGCCACCGCGGAACTCGAACTGGCCCAGGCCCTGACCGACCAGGTGGTCGCGGCGGTGAGCGAGCCGGTCCTGGCGGCCCTGCTGCTCGGCAAGACGGCGCAGGCCAATGAGCGGGGCGTGGAGCTGGTGGTGTCGGAGGACAGCCGCCTGGACGACGGGCTGCTGCCGCCGTCGCTGCCCGCGCGGGACCTGGTGACCATCCTGGGCAACCTGATCGACAACGCGGTGGACGCGGCGCAGGGCAGCGTGCGGGCGCGGGTGACGGTGACGGCGTACACGGAGGGCGGTGAGCTGGTCCTGCGGGTGGCGGACACCGGGGAGGGCGTGGATCCGGCGCACGCGGAGCTGGTCTTCCAGCGGGGCTTCACGACGAAGCAGGCGGGGCCCGGGGGGCGGGGGCTGGGGCTGGCGTTGGTGCGGCAGGCGGTGCACCGGCACGGGGGGACGCTGTCGGTGGCGGGGGCTGTCGGGGGCGGGGCGGAGTTCGAGGTGCGGTTGCCGTTGGCGGAGGGGGTCGCCGCAGCCGGGGGTGCCGGTGGTACGGCTGCGGGAGGCCGCGCATGACAGTCGAGGAACCGATCCGTGTGCTGGTCGTCGAGGACGATCCCGTGGCCGCGGACGCGCATGTGCTGTACGTCGGCCGGGTGCCCGGCTTCGTCGCGGTCGGGAAGGCGCACACGGGCGCGGAGGCGCGGCGGGCGCTGGAGCGGACGCCGGTGGATCTGCTGTTGCTGGATCTGCATCTGCCGGATGTGCACGGGTTGCAGTTGGCCCGGTCGTTGCGGGCGGCCGGGTATCACGCGGACGTGATAGCGGTGACGTCGGCGCGGGATCTGACGGTGGTGCGGGAGGGGGTGTCGCTGGGGGTCGTGCAGTACGTGCTGAAGCCGTTCACTTTCGCCACGCTTCGTGATCGCCTGGTGCGCTATGCCGAGTTCCGGGGAGCGGCCGGGGAGGCCAGCGGTCAGGACGAGGTGGACCGCGCCCTGGCGACGCTGCGGGCGCCGACGCCGGCGGCGCTGCCGAAGGGGTTGAGCGCGCCGACGTTGGAGCGGGTGACGGTGGCGCTGCGGAACTGCGGGGAAGGGATGACGGCGACGGGGGTCGCGGAGGCGGTGGGGATTTCGAGGATCACGGCCCGTCGCTATCTGGAGCATCTGGTGGATGCGGGGAGGGCTGCGCGGAGTCCGCAGTACGGGACGGTGGGGCGGCCGGAGTTGCAGTACCGGTGGGTCAAGGGGCAGTAGTCAGCGCAACGGCCGGGCGAAGCTGACGACCTGCCGTCCCAGTCCGATGACGATGGCCGCCTCGGCGAGGACGATCAGCCCGGTCGCCGTCTCCCCCGCGATCCAGTGGACGGCGAGTCCCGCGAGGGGGACGACGCAGAAGGCCAGCAGGCCCACGGCGCACTGAATGGCCTTGCGGGAGCGGCGGCGGGCGTCGGAGCGGTGGGCGGCCACCTGGGCGGCCCGGGACGCGCCGACCACGTCGCCCATCGCACCGCCCCCCGTACCGGAACCGTAGGTTCCTACAATCCGTGATCCTGTCCGAACAGCCCGTAGTCACCACCCCTCTACCCCCCTAGCTTGTGCCCGTGCGCCAACCCCCAGCCCAACCGAACCAGCCCACCCCGCCCACCCCACCGTTCAACGCCCCCGCCGCCCGCCGGCTCCGTGCCGCCCTCGGCATGGGCCCCGAGCATGTCGCCTACGGCATGCGTGCCTCGTACGGACTGCCGTACGTCACCCCGGACCTCGTCATCGCCTGGGAACGCGGGGTCACCCACCCCAGCAGCCCCGAGCTCACCGCCCTCGCAGGCGTCCTGTGGTGCTCCCCCGGTGAACTCATCGGACGCCCCCGCACCCTCCGCGAGCACCGCATCTCCCGCGGTCTCGCCCCGGAGGACGTCGCCCGCGGCGTCGGCCTCGAACTCGCCGCCTACCTGCGGATGGAGGAGAGCGACAGCTGGCGCGGCAACGAGCGGCAGTCCGCCGCGCTCGCCGGCATCCTCGACCTCGGCCTGCCCGACTTCGTCACCGTCACCGGCCGCGAGGCGAGACTCGCCGACCTGCTGCGCAGCGCCGTGACCACCCGCTGGCAGGCCTACGTCCGTCCGGTGAGCAAAACGGTGCCCCTGGACCGCGGCGTCCTGGAGGTCGTACTCCAGGAACTGCACAACGAGTACCAGGGGCAGATGGTCGCCACCCTCAGCTGGGGCGGCGGCAGCCGGGAATCCAGCGACAACGGCCGCGACTTCCTCGACCGGATCATCGACCACTTCTGGACGACCGTCGAGAGCACCGTCCAGGGCTGCTAGAACACCGACTCGGCCTCGTCCATCCGGTCCTTCGGCACCGTCTTCAGCTCGGTGACCGCCTCCGCCAACGGCACCATCAGGATGTCCGTGCCCCGCAGCGCGGTCATCCGCCCGAACTCCCCGCGGTGCGCCGCCTCCACCGCGTGCCAGCCGAAGCGGGTCGCGAGCACCCGGTCGTACGGCGTCGGCGTCCCGCCGCGCTGGACGTGGCCGAGAATGACCGGCTTGGCCTCCTTGCCGAGGCGGCGCTCCAGCTCGTACGCCAGTGCCGTGCCGATGCCCCGGAAGCGCTCGTGCCCGTACTGGTCGATCTCGCCCTTGCCGTAGTCCATGGTGCCCTCGGCGGGGTGGGCGCCCTCGGCGACGCAGATGACGGCGAACTTCTTGCCGCGCGCGAACCGCTCCTCGACCATCTTGACGAGATCGGCGGGGTCGAACGGCCGCTCGGGCAGGCAGATGCCGTGCGCACCCGCCGCCATGCCGGACTCCAGCGCGATCCAGCCCGCGTGGCGGCCCATGACCTCCACCACCATCACCCGCTGGTGGGACTCGGCCGTGGTCTTCAGGCGGTCCATCGCCTCCGTGGCGACGCCCACGGCCGTGTCGAAGCCGAACGTCCTGTCCGTGGACGAGATGTCGTTGTCGATCGTCTTCGGGACGCCGACCACCGGCAGCCCCGCGTCCGACAGCATGCGGGCCGCCGTCAGCGTGCCCTCGCCGCCGATCGGGATCAGCGCGTCGATGCCGAAGTCACGGATCATGTCGGAGGCGTTCTCGCAGGCCTCGCGCAGCCGGTCCCGCTCCAGCCGGGAGGAGCCGAGGATGGTGCCGCCGCGTGCCAGGATGCCGCTGACCGAGTCGAGGTCGAGGCTGCGGTAGCGGCCGTCCAGCAGGCCCGAGTAACCGTCCTCGAAGCCGATCACCTCGTCGCCGTACTGCGCGACCGCTCGGTGCACGACCGACCGGATCACGGCGTTCAGGCCGGGGCAGTCGCCGCCTGCGGTGAGAACTCCGATACGCATCGTGCTGTGTCTCCTGCTCGCTGTGGATACCGGTGAGCCACTCCCGATTGTTTCACGTCCCTCAGGCGCTCAGCACGACGACACCTGGACGGGCGCCTTAGCTATGTCGAGAGGTATTGTCAAGAGGGTTCCGCTCACCCTGGTGGGCGATTTTTGCGGCCCCCTCCCTCCCCCATCCTCCCCCTCGAGACGAAACGGAGAGCACGCGTGACGCGCAGCGTGTACGTGACCGGTATCGACCGCGGCGACGGCCGCCAGGTCGTCGAACTGGGGGTCATGGAGCTCCTGACCCGCCAGGTCGACCGGGTGGGCGTCTTCCGTCCCCTCGTCCACGACGGCCCCGACCGCCTCTTCGAGCTGCTGCGCGCCCGCTACCGGCTGTCGCAGGACCCGGCCACCGTCTACGGCATGGACCACCAGGAGGCCTCCACGCTGCAGGCCGAACGGGGGACGGACGAGCTGGTGTCCACGCTCGTCACCCGGTTCCACCTGGTCGCGCGGGACTACGACGTCGTCCTGGTCCTCGGCACCGACTACGCCGACACCCAGTTCCCGGACGAGCTGGCCCTCAACGCCCGGCTCGCCAACGAGTTCGGCGCGTCCGTGATCCCGGTGGTGGGCGGGCGGAAGCAGACCACCGGGTCCGTGCTCGCCGAGACGCGCAACGCCTACCGGGCGTACGACGGGCTCGGCTGCGACGTCCTGGCCATGGTCGCCAACCGGGTCGCCCGCGAGGACCGCGACGAGATCGCCGACCGGCTCGCCACCCGGCTGCCCGTGCCGTGTTACGTCCTGCCCGACGAGCCCGCCCTGTCCGCCCCGACGGTCGCCCAGATCGCCCAGACCCTCGGCGCCAAGGTGCTCCTCGGCGACGACTCGGGGCTGGCGCGGGACGCGCTCGGGTTCGTCTTCGGCGGGGCCATGCTGCCGAACTTCCTGGGCGCCCTGACCCCGGGCTGCCTGGTCATCACCCCGGGCGACCGCGCCGACATCGTCGTCGGCTCGCTCGCCGCGCACAGCGCGGGCACCCCGCCCATAGCCGGTGTGGTGCTGACCCTGAACGAGGTGCCGAACGACGACATCCTCACCCTCGCCGCCCGCCTCGCCCCGGGCACCCCGGTGCTCTCGGTGCCCGGCAACAGCTTCCCCACCGCTGAACAGCTGTTCTCCCTGGAGGGCAAGCTCAACGCGGCCACCCCGCGCAAGGCGGAGACCGCGCTCGGGCTGTTCGAGCGGTACGTCGAGACCGGCGAGCTGCTCAAGCGGGTGAGCGCGCCGAGCAGCGACCGGGTGACGCCGATGATGTTCGAGCACAAGCTGCTGGAGCAGGCCCGCTCGGACCGGCGGCGGGTGGTACTGCCGGAGGGCACCGAGGAGCGGGTGCTGCACGCCACCGAGGTGCTGCTGCGCCGGGGCGTGTGCGATCTGACGCTGCTCGGTCCCGTCGACCAGATCCGCAAGAAGGCCGCCGACCTCGGTATCGACCTCGGCGACTCCCAGCTGATCGACCCGGCCACCAGCGAGCTGCGCGACGCCTTCGCCGAGCAGTACGCCGCCCTGCGCGCCCACAAGGGCGTGACCGTCGAGCTGGCGTACGACGTCGTCTCCGACGTCAACTACTTCGGCACCCTGATGGTCCAGGAGGGCCTCGCCGACGGCATGGTGTCGGGGTCCGTGCACTCCACGGCCGCCACCATCCGCCCGGCCTTCGAGATCATCAAGACCAAGCCGGACGCCTCCATCGTGTCGTCCGTGTTCTTCATGTGCCTCGCGGACAAGGTGCTCGTCTACGGCGACTGCGCGGTCAACCCCGACCCGGACGCCGAGCAGTTGGCCGACATCGCCGTCCAGTCGGCGTCCACCGCCGCGCAGTTCGGTGTGGAGCCGCGGATCGCGATGCTGTCGTACTCGACCGGTACGTCGGGGTCGGGTGCCGACGTCGACAAGGTGCGCGAGGCGACCGAGCTGGTGCGCACGCGCCGGCCGGATCTGAAGATCGAGGGGCCGATCCAGTACGACGCCGCCGTGGAGCCGAGCGTCGCCGCGACCAAGCTGCCGGGCTCCGAGGTCGCCGGGCAGGCCAGCGTGCTGATCTTCCCCGACCTCAACACCGGCAACAACACCTACAAGGCCGTGCAGCGCTCGGCCGGCGCGATCGCGGTCGGGCCGGTGCTGCAGGGCCTGCGCAAGCCGGTCAACGACCTGTCCCGCGGCGCGCTCGTCCAGGACATCGTCAACACCGTCGCCATCACGGCGATCCAGGCCCAGTTCCCCAGCGAGAAGGCATCCCAGCTGTGAGTTCGTCCCGCGTCCTCGTCCTCAACTCCGGCTCCTCGTCGGTGAAGTACCAGCTGCTCGACATGAGCGACGGCAGCCGGCTCGCGGTGGGCCTCGTCGAGCGGATCGGCGAGGAGTCCTCCCGGCTGAAGCACACCCGCCTGAGCACCGGGGAGACCCGCGGCTTCACCGCCGCGATCCCCGACCACGACGCCGCGCTGAAGGCCGTGGCGGCGGAGCTGGCCAAGGACGGGCTCGGCCTGGACTCGCCGGAGCTGGTCGCGATCGGCCACCGGGTGGTACACGGCGGCAAGCACTTCACCGAGCCGACCGTCATCGACGACACCGTCCTCGCCGAGATCGAGCGGCTGATCCCGGTCGCCCCGCTGCACAACCCGGCCAACCTCACCGGCATCCGCACGGCCCGTTCCCTGCGCCCGGACCTGCCGCAGATCGCCGTCTTCGACACCGCGTTCCACACGACGATGCCGGAGTCGGCGGCCCGCTACGCGATCGACGTGAAGACCGCCGACGAGCACCGGATCCGGCGGTACGGCTTCCACGGCACCTCGCACGCGTACGTCTCCCGGGCCACGGCCAAGCTGCTGGGCAGGGCGCCCGAGGAGGTGAACGTCATCGTGCTGCACCTGGGCAACGGGGCGTCCGCCTCCGCCGTACGCGGCGGGAAGTGCGTGGACACCTCCATGGGGCTGACGCCTTTGGAGGGGCTGGTGATGGGTACGCGTTCCGGTGACATGGACCCGGCCGTCATCTTCCATTTGATGCGTGTTGGCGGAATGTCCGCCGACGAGATCGACACTCTTCTCAACAAGAAGAGCGGCCTGATCGGTCTGTGCGGTGACAACGACATGCGCGAGATCCGTCGCCGGATCGACGAGGGTGACGAAGCGGCGCAACTTGCCTTCGACATCTACATTCACCGCCTGAAGAAGTACATCGGCGCCTATTACGCGGTGCTCGGGAAGGTGGACGCGATCGCGTTCACCGCCGGGGTCGGCGAGAACGCGGCGCCCGTGCGGGAGGCCGCCGTGGCGGGCCTGGAGGAGCTGGGCCTCGCGGTGGACGGCGAGCTGAACGCCGTACGCAGCGACGCACCGCGACTGATCTCGCCCGAGTACGCGCGCGTGGCGGTGGCCGTGGTGCCGACCGACGAGGAGCTGGAGATTGCGACACAGACATACGCGTTGGTGAAGGCGTCTTAGGACTGTCCTGGGCCGTTATAGGTCCTCACCTGAGCGGCATCCCGCCCTTTTGTATTTTCCGCCAGACGGAATATTCCGCAGCGAAACAAACCGATAGGATCGCCCCATGCGCCGTTCGAAAATCGTCTGTACTCTCGGCCCCGCGGTCGACTCCCACGAGCAGCTCGTCGCGCTGATCGAGGCGGGCATGAACGTAGCCCGTTTCAACTTCAGCCACGGCACGCACGCCGAGCACCAGGGGCGGTACGACCGCGTCCGTGCCGCCGCCAAGGAGACGGGCCGGGCCGTCGGCGTCCTCGCCGACCTGCAGGGCCCGAAGATCCGGCTCGAAACCTTCGCCGAGGGGCCGGTGGAGCTGGTGCGCGGTGACGAGTTCACCATCACCACCGAGGACGTCCCCGGCGACAGGACGATCTGCGGGACGACCTACAAGGGCCTGCCCGGCGATGTCGCGCGCGGCGACCAGGTCCTGATCAACGACGGCAACGTCGAGCTGAAGGTGCTGGACGTCGAGGGTCCCCGGGTGCGGACGATCGTCATCGAGGGCGGCGTCATCTCCGACCACAAGGGCATCAACCTGCCCGGCGCGGCGGTGAACGTCCCCGCACTGAGCGAGAAGGACGTCGAGGACCTCCGGTTCGCGCTGCGCATGGGCTGCGACCTGGTCGCCCTCTCCTTCGTCCGGGACGCCAAGGACATCAACGACGTCCACAAGGTCATGGACGAGGAGGGCCGGCGCGTCCCGGTCATCGCCAAGGTGGAGAAGCCCCAGGCGGTGGCCAACATGGAGGACGTCGTCATGGCGTTCGACGGTGTGATGGTCGCCCGTGGTGACCTGGCCGTCGAGTACCCGCTCGAAAGGGTGCCGATGGTGCAGAAGCGCCTGATCGAGCTGTGCCGGCGCAACGCGAAGCCGGTGATCGTCGCCACCCAGATGATGGAGTCGATGATCACCAACTCCCGCCCGACCCGCGCCGAGGCCTCCGACGTGGCCAACGCGATCCTGGACGGCGCGGACGCGGTGATGCTGAGCGCGGAGTCCTCGGTCGGCGCCTACCCGATCGAGACGGTCAAGACGATGTCGAAGATCGTCACCGCGGCCGAGGAGGAGCTGCTCTCCAAGGGCCTCCAGCCCCTCGTCCCCGGCAAGAAGCCGCGCACGCAGGGCGGTTCGGTGGCCCGCGCCGCCTGCGAGATCGCCGACTTCCTCGGCGGCAAGGGCCTGGTGGCCTTCACCAAGTCCGGCGACACGGCCCGCCGTCTGTGCCGCTACCGCGCGGTCCAGCCGATCATCGCGTACACCACGGACGAGTCCACCCGCAACCAGCTGACGCTGAGCTGGGGCGTGGAGTCGCATGTCGTGCCGTTCGTGAACAGCACGGACGAGATGGTCGACCTGGTCGACCAGGAAATCGCCAAGCTCAACCGCTTCAACCCCGGCGACATCGTGATCATCACCGCGGGCTCGCCTCCGGGGGTCCCCGGCACGACGAACATGGTGCGGGTGCACCACTTGGGGGGCGGGGCGCGGGACTGAGGCCGCGCTCGGCACTTGGCGTACGACAGTGAGGGCGCCCCCTGTGGCAGGGGGCGCCCTTACTTGCGGCTCCCGGATGGGCTTGTGGGTGTTCAGTCGGTGGTGAACACATGCATCCCGGGGATGGTCAGGGTCCCGCCGAACTGGGCGGCCTGCGTGACCTTCACGTTGGTGAAGTAGATCAGGGGGATGTTCAGCGGGGGCGGGTGCTCCGGGCTGAACGTGATCGGGATCAGGCCGAAGAGGTTGCCGGAGATGCTCTCGGTGTACATCACCGTGTCGCCGTCGGTGATCGTGGACATCGAGCCCTTCGCCGCCTGCACGTGGTAGGTCTTTCCCGCCTGCTTGTCCTTCACCAGCTGGTGCAGATCGCCGATGTCGGTGCCGCCCGAGATGACGTACTTCAGCGCCTTCTTGGTCTTGCCACTGGCCGTCTTCACCTCGACGATGCCCTGGTAGTCCGCGCCCTTCAGCAGCAGCGAACTGGCCTCCAGGTACCAGGGGTCGTCCGCCACGGCCAGCTGGTTGTCCACGCCGCCCTCGGCGTCCGTGGCCTTGGGACAGTCCTCGGGGTCCTCCGTGGAACTCGCGGACGGGCTCGGCGTGGCGGTGGCCTCGCCAGTGGGGTCGGGCGACTCGGTGGCCTCCTCGGTCACCTCGCCCACGGTGTCCTCGACCGTGTCGGTGACCTTTCCGGCGGCATCGCCGACGGCGCCGGACGGGTCGTTGCCACTGTCGGAGTTGTTGGAGCTACCCGAGTCGCCCGTGTCGCCCGTATTCCCGGACGGCGCCTGCGCGTCGGCGCTCCCGCTCGGAGATGCGGACGGGGACGGCGTCGGGCTCGCGGACTCCTTGGCGCCGCCCCCGGTTATGCCGTCCACGACGCCGGTTATCGCGTCGCCGATCGTGTCGAGCACGCCCTTGTCGCCCTCGGACGCCGACGGGCTCGGCGTGGCCGCCTCGGCCTCGCTCTCCTGCTCCGCGGCGGGCGCCGAGGACGCGAGGGACGGCTCGGGCTCGGCCCCGTCGTCGGAACCTGAATCCGACGAAGAGTCCTCGCCCGGAGTCCCGGACTCCTCCGAGGAGTTGCCGCCGGACGAGGCCGACGGGCTCGACTCCGGCTGCTCGGCGGACTCGCTCTCGCTCGCCGAGGCGGACGGCGACGGCGTGGCCGACGCGTCCTCGCTCGCCTCGGGGTCCAGGGCCGCAACACAGTCCTTGAACTGGTCGACCTGGTCCGCGTACTCGTCGGCCGACAGGCTCCGGGACGCCGGCTGCTCGTCGGCGAGGGCGAGTTTGGGCGTGAATCCCATGCCCATGAGGACCGCCGTCGGCATCGCCGCCAGGGCTATCGCCTTGCCGGCCGGCATGTTGAACCTGGTGAACAGCGGCTTCTTGGGTGCCGCGTGACGCGGCCCGGTTCTCACCCGGGGCCCGTCCAGATCGGCCACGTGGGCCACCTCGTCAGCCGGCACTGTGCCTCCCGTTCGCCCCGTTCGCCGGGCTCGTTCCTGACAGGTCGTTCGGCTCGCCCACCGTGTCCTCGCCCGCCTCGGGGATCGCACCCGAGGGGGCGCCGCCGGCTTCCTCGGTGTCCTCCGTCGCCTCCGGCTCG
The DNA here is from genome assembly GCF_019219825.1 of Streptomyces sp. TRM70350. Taxonomy (GTDB): domain Bacteria; phylum Actinomycetota; class Actinomycetes; order Streptomycetales; family Streptomycetaceae; genus Streptomyces. The sequence continues at coordinate 20,949 of NZ_JAHUXH010000047.1, forward strand.
GGCGGTACCCCCGGCGCCCAGGACACCGCCATCGCGCCACCGATCAGCGAGAACAGGAAGCCGACGACGAAACCACCGAAGTTGGACACCGGGATGGACACCAGCGCCAGGAGGATCGCCGCGACACCGGCGAAGATCTGGATGTGCTTCTGGAACCAGAGGGTGAAGCCCAGGACAACGAGCAGCACGCCGATGATCAGGGACCCGGCGCCCGCGGTGGTGGACATCGCCAGCGTCAAGTGACCGATCTGAAGGTTCGCATACGGGAAGTACATGATCGGCAAGCCACCGATCATGACGAACAGGCCGGCCCAGAACGGCCGCGTGCCCCGCCAGGCGCGGAACTGCAGTCTCCGGCGGGTGAACTGGCCGGGGGCGGCAGGAGTCTCGGCGCTCATGGAAAACAGCTCCCTGGTGCGGCGTTGCTGTGGTGAGGGTGTCTTGCGATGTGGGGGGATGGTGCGCTGCGCGCGGAGAGTGGGCGGGCGGGGGCGCCGTCGGCTCCCCCGCCCGTCACCGAGTGCCTAGTAGCACTCGACGCCCTCCCCGCTGCCGCGCTTCAGCTTCATCGTCAGCTTCGGGAGCGTGAATGTTCCGGCAGTGGTCGCCCACGCCGTCTGCTTCACGTTGGTCAGCTGCACGTTCTCCGCCTGCTGGCCGAAGCCGTAGGGGTTGGCCTGCTCCTTGCCACCCTTCATGCCGGGGCCAGGGCCGTCCTTCATCTGGCCGGCGGCCACACCGATGTCGATGTTCGTGAACTTTGCGTTGGCCGCGAGGTCCTCGACATCGATGTACAGATTGTCGGCCGTGACCTGCTGCTTCTCATCGGAGCTGTCGCCAGCCTCCAGCCTCAGGGTGACCGTGCCGACGAGCGGGATGTTCGGCGTGACCACGGACTGGCACATCTTCTCGATGCGCGCAGTCTCGAACGCCGAGACCGCTACGGCGTGACCCTCCTTCTTGCCGTCGAGGCTGGTCCCATAATCGACGGCCCCGTACTGCGAGAAGCCCGTGCCGTTGAGCTCCTTGGCGGTCACCTTGAACGACTGACCCGACACACTGAACGACGCCGCAAGAGCACCCTGCGCGAGAGCGACACCTATGCACGCCGTGGCGGCGACGCTGGGCACCATGACCACAGCGAACCGCTTCCATCTGGTCCCACCACGCACCTGGGACTCCATATTTCCTCCTTCTCGGACGTACATCGCCTGCCCGACCAGGCCCCCAAAGGCGGCTCAGCGGGACAGGGATGGGAGAAGTGCTACGTCCTCGGGAAGGAGAGCGCCCGCGCTCGGCGGCGCACAACGGCGCCCGAATCACCGGCGATCACCCCCGAGCGACAACCACTGGTCGCGCCTGACACGCATCACGCACAACCTTGCTGGACAGGCTTCGCCGGTGGGCGAAGACCCCCCTGTCCAAGAGCCGGCGCCACTGACGTCGGCTCTGCTCGGTGGGGACCCAGGAAGTCCCGCGGCCCGATTGGCTGTCGGGGTACGGGAATGGACCGAGCGTCGCCGATCGTGGTGCATTCTCGCCGCCCGCACAAGGGGGTTCATTACTCGCTAGTAACGGCTGGATAACCGAACACCGACCAGCCGCACCCACACAGCGACGCTGGGTGCCAATCAAGGGCAGGACAAAACTATTGATCGCTGGACAGAATCCGACAGATCAACGCCCATGACTTACTGGCAGTAACAGCGGCCGCGATTGCCAAGATTTGGCAAAGCGCGGCCGCCCCTGACACCACATCGGTCGATTCTTCACTCAGGGCTCACACGCCCCGACGTTTAGCAACTGGTCAGACCCGGGGCCCCCGGCACCGCTCAGAACAGCGCGCGCGCCAGCGCCCGCCGCGCCGCGGTCACCCGCGGATCCTCCGCGCCGACCACCTCGAACAGCTCCAGCAACCGCAGCCGTACGGCATCCCGGTCCTCACCCGTCGTACGCCGCACGGTGTCGATGAGCCGCCCGAAGGCGTCCTCCACGTGGCCGCCCACCAGATCCAGGTCGGCGGCCGCGATCTGCGCCTGCGCGTCGGTCGGCCGGTCGGCCGCGTCCTTGCGCACCAACTGCGCGTCCAGCCCCTGCACCCGCTGAAGCAACTCCGCCTGCGCCAGACCGAGTTTGGCCTCCGGATTGGCGGGGTCGTCGGAGAGCACGTTCTTGTACGCCTGGATGGCCCCGCCCATGTCGCCCGCGTCCAGCGCCTGCGCTGCCGCATTCAACGCGGCGTCGTAGGGTCCGGCCGGTGCCTGCGCGGGCGCCTGGCCGCCGCCCGGTTCGGCCTCCGGATCGACGGTCAGACCCGTCAGCCCGAAACGCTGCTCGGCGACGGTGACCAGCTGGTCGAGGGTCTGCCGGATCTGCGCCTCACCGGCCGCACCCTGGAAGAGCGGCAGCGCCTGGCCCGCGACGACCGCGAAGACGGCCGGGATCCCCTGGATCCCGAACTGCTGCATCAGCATCTGGTTGGCGTCGACGTCGATCTTGGCGAGGACGAAGCGCCCGTTGTACTCGACGGCAAGCCGCTCCAGCACCGGGCTGAGCTGCTTGCAGGGCTGGCACCACTCGGCCCAGAAGTCGATGACGACCGGGACCTCGGTGGAGCGCTGGAGGACGTCACGCTCGAATCCGGCCTCGTCGACGTCGATGACGAGATCGGCCGGGGAGACGGCCCCGCCCCCGCCCTGCCGGGCCGCTTCGGCGCGCGCCTGCTCCGCCTTCGCCTTGGCCTCCTGGGCCGCCTTCACTGCGGCGAGGTCGACGACGCCGCTCATGGACATGTTCCGTGGCTGCATGCGTCTATCCTCCCCCGTTCCCCGCGCGTGTGAAAAATGCCGGGAAGCCATGCGTGCGTACGGCGCCGGGTCCCCACCCCACGCCTGTGGTCGTCGCTCGCGTACGACACGGAAGAACAGGTCACTCACGAGCTTTCGCTACGAGTCGTAGCGTAACGGCAGGCGGAGCCCCCGGGACACCCCCACCCAGTGATCTCCCTCACTGCCGCACCCTGCCGCCCGAAACCCGCCGGATATGGTCGAGGGATGCAGAGCCGCACCCCAGCAGGCCGCACGGGACGCCCGCGCAGCGCCGCCGCCGACACCGCGATCCTGGCCGCGACCCGGGCGGCACTGGTGGAACTCGGCTGGTCGAAGCTCACCCTGGGAGACGTGGCAACCCGCGCCGGGGTTGCCAAGACGACCCTCTACCGCCGCTGGGCGGGCAAGAACGAACTGGTCGTCGACGCGGTGGCAGAACTCTTCGACGAACTACGCCTCCCCGACCGCGGCACGCTCGCCGCCGACATCGAGGGCGTGGTGCTCCAACTGGCGGCGATCCTGGACCGGCCTGAGGCCAAGAGCGGCCTGATGGCGGTGCTCGCGGAGTCGACCCGCGACCACGCCCTGCGCGAACGCATCCGAACCGCCATCGTGGACCGCCAGAAACGACTGGTCGTGGAGGGCCGGGCCCGCGCACAGGCACGCGGCGAACTCCCGACGGAGTCCGACCCCGAGGAGGCGGCCCGCACCGCGGACCTGATCTTCGACATGGTGGCGGGCGCAGTCGTCCACCGCTCCTTGGTGAGCTCGGAAGCGGTGGACGAAGTGTGGGTGCGCGGGCTGACGCGGGTGCTGCTGCTGGGATTGGCGGGGGCCGCGGAGGTCACGAAACACGAAAGCGGTGCATCGGGCCAAAACGGTGCGCCCGCACCCTGATCACAAGGGCGGCGTGCGGCGTGGACCTTGTCGGCGAGCGCGATCATCAGGGGCAGGACGCCGTCCATGAGCGTAATCAGTTCCCAGTGAGTCGTCCTGCCCCGCTTTTGCAAGGCCGCGTTGACGAAATCCCCATAGAGCCCGGTGTCGATCTTGGCCGAGTCGCCGGAGATGTCGTCGAGCCCGGGTCGGCATCTTGAGGATCAGAGTGCCGAGAGCGTCGACGCCTCCCATGAAGGGCTGCCCCACGGCCGGCGCGGGGCGGTCCAGGCTCTCTCGCCCCGTTCGCCAGGAGCCTGGACCTGGTGCGTGTACGGCTGCCGCCCGGACCGGCCTAGAACCCCGCCGGCTCGGTGTACACCCCCCACTCCTCGCGCAGCGCGTCGCAGATCTCGCCGAGGGTGGCTTCTGCTCGTACGGCCGTCAGCATCGGTTCGATCATGTTGGAGCCGTCTCGTGCGGCGTCGACCATCGCGGCGAGTGCCGCGCGTACGGCCGCGTCGTCGCGGTGCGTGCGGCGTGCCGCCAGGACCCGTACCTGCTCGCGCTCCACCTCGTGGCTGACCCGCAGGATCTCCAGGTCGCCGGTGACCGAGCCGGTGTGGGCGTTGACGCCGACCACCTTCTTGTCGCCCTTCTCCAGGGCCTGCTGGTAGCGGAAGGCGGACTCGGCGATCTCGCCGGTGAACCAGCCGTCCTCGATGCCGCGCAGGATGCCGGAGGTCATGGGGCCGATGGGGTGCCGGCCGTCGGGGTGGGCGCGCAGGCCGCGTTCCTTGATCTGGTCGAAGATCTTCTCGGCGTCCGCCTCGATCCGGTCGGTCAGTTGCTCGACGTACCAGGAACCGCCCAGCGGGTCGGCGACGTTGGCGACGCCGGTCTCCTCCATGAGGACCTGCTGGGTGCGCAGGGCGATCTCCGCCGCCTGCTCGGAGGGCAGGGCGAGGGTCTCGTCGAGTGCGTTGGTGTGCAGCGAGTTCGTGCCGCCGAGGACCGCGGCGAGGGCCTCCACTGCCGTGCGGACGACGTTGTTGTACGGCTGCTGGGCGGTCAGCGAGACACCGGCGGTCTGGGTGTGGAAGCGCAGCCACTGGGCCTTGTCGGACTTCGCGCCGTAGACGTCCCGCATCCAGCGGGCCCAGATGCGGCGCGCCGCGCGGAACTTGGCGATCTCCTCGAAGAAGTCGACGTGCGCGTCGAAGAAGAAGGACAGGCCGGGGGCGAAGACGTCCACGTCCAGGCCGCGGGAGAGGCCGAGCTCGACGTAGCCGAAGCCGTCCGCGAGCGTGTACGCCAGTTCCTGCGCGGCCGTCGCACCGGCCTCGCGGATGTGGTAGCCGGAGACGGACAGCGGCTTGTACGCCGGGATGCGCTCGGCGCAGTACTCCATCAGGTCGCCGATCAGGCGGAGGTGCGGCTCGGGCTGGAAGAGCCACTCCTTCTGGGCGATGTACTCCTTGAAGATGTCCGTCTGGAGCGTGCCGTTCAGGACGGACGGGTCGACGCCCTGGCGTTCGGCGGCGACCAGGTACATGCAGAAGACCGGGACCGCCGGGCCGCTGATCGTCATCGACGTGGTGACGTCGCCGAGGGGGATGTCGCGGAAGAGTACGTCCATGTCGGCGGCCGAGTCGACGGCGACCCCGCAGTGGCCGACCTCGCCGAGCGAGCGCGGGTCGTCGGAGTCGCGGCCCATGAGGGTCGGCATGTCGAAGGCGACCGAGAGGCCGCCGCCGCCGGCCGCGAGGATCATCTTGTAGCGCTCGTTGGTCTGCTCGGCGTTGCCGAACCCGGCGAACTGCCGGATCGTCCACGTACGCCCTCGGTAGCCGGTCGGATACAGGCCCCGCGTGAAGGGGTACTCCCCCGGCCAGCCGATCCGCTCGAAGCCCTCGTAGGTGTCCCCGGGGCGGGGCCCGTACACCGGCTCCACGGGATCGCCGGAGAGCGTGGTGAAGTCCGCGTCGCGCTTGCGCGCCGCGTCGTACCGGGCCTGCCAGCGTCGGCGGCCCTCTTCGATGGCGTCAGCGTCCATACCTTCGAATTTACTTGGACGTCCTAGTAAATGTCGACGGCTGGCGGGTGATTTATCCGGGCGGCCCGGCAATCGGGTGAACGGCACCGCCGCACACGCGCGCGTGCGGCGGGGTGGTGTGGGGGGGTGTGGCGGTGGCTTGCGCTTATGCCTTCACTGGGGCGGGCGCCGGCTGGGCCGCCTTGGCGTCCAGTTCGCGCGAGATCTTCCGCTCGACGAAGAACGCCGCCGTCGGGATGGTTCCTGCCAGGAGGACCCACACCTGCTTGGCGACCGGCCACTTCGCCTTGGCGCCGAGGTCGAAGGCGAAGATCAGGTAGACGACGTACAGCCAGCCGTGCGCGATGGAGACGACCTGCGTCGCTTCCGCGGCGCCGTCCATCTTCAGGCCGTACTTGCCGATCATGCAGAGGCACAGCAGGACCAGGAGCACACCGGTGACGTAGGCCATGACGCGGTAGCGGGTCAGCACGCTCTTTTTCATGCGAACGAGCGTAACCGCCCGTTCCGGGCGATCTCCCTTCGGGTCACTGCTCCTCGAAGTCGTGTGCGGCCACCCGGAGCGGGCGGAGCATCGCGAAGATCTCCGCGCATTCCTCGGCGTCGTACACGCCGAGGCCGAAGTCCATCGCCATCAGGTCGCGGGTGGCCGACTCGACCACCTCGCGGCCCTTGTCGGTGATCACGGCGAGGGTGCCTCGGCCGTCGTTGGGGTTGGGGCGCTTGGCCACCAGGCCGGACTTCACCAGGCGGTCGACGGTGTTCGTCACGGACGTCGGATGCACCATGAGCCGCTCGCCGATCTTGGACATCGGCAGCTCGCCCTCCTTGGAGAAGGTGAGCAGTACCAGCGCCTCGTACCGTGCGAACGTCAGTCCGTACGGCTTGACCACCGCGTCGACCTCGGCGAGCAGGATCTGGTGCGCGCGCATGATCGAGGTGATCGCGGCCATGGACGGCACATTGCCCCAGCGCTGCTTCCAGAGTTCGTCGGCGCGGGCGATGGGGTCGAAGGGAAGGCTGAGCGGCTTCGGCACGTCATCAGACCTTACCCGTCGGTCACATGTTGGTCAGCCCCGTCTCGCTTTTCGGGCCGTCCAGCAGGTCGTCGTCGGTACCGGGCGGGTGCCTGCGGCGGCCTGCTCGGCTGAGTGGGGGGTGCTGTAGCGCCTACGGTGCGGGTGGTGGGGCGGGGCCGCGCCGGGGGTGTCCGTCCTCGGAACGGCGCGGAATCGGTCGCTTACCGACTCGCCCGGGTTGACGCGCCAACCGCTGCGGGCGGACAACCCCCGACTCGTCCCCTTCCGTACGTACGCGACTGCGGCCATCGCCGTGGCCCGCGTGGCGCCGAAACATCAGCCGCGCGTCGTTCGGCGTAGGTGGTGGCGGACCGCTCGCTGGGCGACCGGGCCCAGGGCTTCCAGGGCTGCCACCAGGGCGCCGAGCTGTTCCAGGGCGTCCAGCGCCGCTGTGGCGCCCTCTGCGTCCACGCCCTCGTAGAGTTCGATGCCTACGAAGGATGCCGCCACCGCCCTCGCCAGGCCCCTGGGGTCCGTGAAGTCGCCGAAGGGCGTTCCGGAGAGGACCCGGGTCAGAGCCTTTTCGATCTCCGTGATCCACAGGTCGAGGCCCGCCGCGGTGGCCGGGGCGAGGGTGGGGTGGGTCTGGGCGCCGGCCAGGAGTTGGCCCAGGAGGGCGACGTGGCCGTCCTTGCGTTCCTGGTCGTGGATTTCGCGGCCCACGGCCAGGAGCTCGGAGAGTGATCCTACTGAGGCGATGCGGAGGCGGTAGCGGGAGACCGACCGTTCCGCGCCGTAGTGGCAGGCCGCTGCGAGGAGTTCGTCCACTGAGCCGAAGTGGTAGAACACCAGCGCCTGGTTGACCCCGGCGGTCGCCGCGATCGTGCGGGCCGAGGTTTTCGCGATGCCCTGTTCCGTGAGGGTGCGCAGGGCGCCTTCGAGGAGTTTGGTCTTGGTGCCGAGGGACTTCGCCGTTTCCGGGCTCATGCTCGGGGCTCCTCGCGGACCGGGCGCAGGCCGGGGCGGATGCCGCAGGTGCGGATGTCCGTGTATGTCGTCGTGAACCATCCCTCGTAGCCGAAGAGGGGGCCGAAGTGTTTGTTCACGACCCTGACCTGGATGTGGAAGCGGGCCGTTGCGTCGTCGTAGGACTCGCGTACTTCCGCCGTGGCGCCGATCAGGTCGGAGACCCGTACGTCCACCGGGCCCTCACGGAAGCGGTGTTCGCCGGAGCGGATCAGCAGGGAGCCGTCGGGTTCGGCGCTGAGGTGGAGGTCGGTGGCGAGGTGCTGGTGGGTGCCGAGGTAGTCGAGGATGCGGTCGGCCTTGGGGCTGAGCACCATCTGGGCGTCGAAGCGGCGTGGGCGGCCGGGTAGGTCGAAGGTGCGCACGAACGTCACCGTCTCACGGCCGAAGCTGTCGACGTACGGGACGTTCTCGACGGTGAAGGGGACGTTCCGGCCGGTGCGCGGGACGAGGACGTTGCGGGTGGTGCCGAGGGCCAGGAACGGCTTGACGTGGGGGCCGCCGTGCCAGATGCGGTGCATCACGCCCCTGCCTGTGCAGGCCTCGCCGGTGGTCAGGCCGACGGAGAAGCGGCGCCTGAGCTGGGGGTGGAGGCGCTCGAAGTCGGCGCCCATGACGGTGGCGAAGATCGATGTCATCGCGGGGTCTCCAGGGTGCGCAGCAGGCGCGGGGCACGCGCGCGTGTGGGCGGGGTGCGCAGGCAGCGGCGGGCCGCCGGTGTGCAGGCCAGGGGGGATGTGAAGACCGCCAGGCAGCCGATGACCACCAGGAGGAGGGGCCAGAGGTACGCCATCGATGCCGCGAGCGGGCCGAAGTGACGCAGGACGGACTCGGTGGCGAGGCCCGCGCAGGCGAGGGTGAGCAGGGTGGCGCGTACGGCCAGTTCCGCCAGCCAGTTGCGCAGGGCGCGTTCCGGTGTGACGCCGCGCTCCAGCCACAGGCGGAGGCGGTCGAAGGACCACGCCGTCGCCCAGCCCATCAGCGGGCGGAAGAGCGCGCGGTCGGCCAGTGCGCCGATGGCGCCCCAGCGGGGTCGGTAGTCGTAGCCGGTGAGGAAGCGGACGCCGTCGCCGTCGGGGACGTAGCGCCAGTAGCCGCTGCCCTCCGCCAGGAGGGAGAGGGGGTGGGGGGAGGCGAAGCGCAGGGCCGAGGTGCGGGTGCCGTCGGGGCGTTCCTTCTCACCCGCCGAGATTCCGGTGCCGGCGACGGTGAGGAAGGGCAGCACGCGCGTGGCGTAGCGGAAGTGCTGGGGCTCGCCCTCCGCGCGCGGGAGGTAGTCGATCTGGGTGAAGCGCAGGTCCCAGCGTTGGTGCTGGGAGGGCTGCTGGGTGTGCGTCCAGAGGGTGTCCAGGTCCGCGCGGATGCGTGTCTCTATGTAGAGGCTGCCATGGCCCATTGCTTGTTCCCCCAGTTCAGCGGCTTGTTTGAGCGACTGCTCAAGCGGTGTGGACATGACCGTACACCCGTTTGAGCGCTCGCTCAAAGAGTCACCAGAAGAAAACCCCGGCCCCATTGGGCCGGGGTTCGTCCCGGGTGCGGTCCCGCGCGGGTTACTGCGCCAGGTGGCGTTCCACCGCCTCGACCTTGGACGTGAGGCCGTCCGTCACTCCGGGGCGGATGTCCGCCTTGAGGACCAGCGAGACGCGCGGCGCCCTCTCCTCCACGGCTGCCACCGCGCGCCTGACGACGTCCATGACCTCGTCCCACTCACCCTCGACGGACGTGAACATCGCGTCCGTACGGTGGGGCAGGCCCGATGCGCGCACCACGCGGACGGCGTCGGCGACGTACTCCCCCACGTCCTCGCCGACGCCCAGCGGCGTCACGGAGAAGGCGACGATCACGCGTTCACGGTCCCTTCCTTGCGGGCGCGCTCCGCGATCACCGCGTCCTCGGCCTCACGGCGGAGCTTGCGCTCGGCGAAGAAGCCGCCGGCGGGGAGCACGGAGAGGATGAAGTAGAGGGCGGCGGTGCCGAAGCTCCACTTGGTGCGGTTCCAGGCGTCCGCCCAGAAGATCACGTACAGGATGAACAGGACGCCGTGGATCGCGCCCATCACGGGGACCGCGTTGAATTCCGTGGTCCGCTTCAGCACCGAGCAGACGAGCAGGATCAGGAAGGACACGGCCTCCGGGGCCGAGACCAGGCGGAGGCGGCGGATGGCGGTGGCGGTCTTGAGATCCACGGGTCACCTTCGGTGGGAGATTCGCTGACGAGGCGGTCGGTTTGTGAACGGATGCACAAACGCTCGGCCATTGTGGCAAACGGTCGGGCGGAGGCAGGGCTCGGGGTCCGGGTGCGGCACCCCCTAGGGGCGCGTTCCGGGTTCGTCTCCGGTGTCGGGCCCTGTCGGCGGAGCCAATCGGCCGATACCTTCACATCCGTGGCGATGTTCCGACTTCAAGGCAGCAAGGTGCTTGCCGTCGACATGACCGGTGACGCCGTGAAGGCGAAGAACGGGTCGATGGTCGCGTACGACGGGCAGATGGCCTTCAAGAAGCTGAGCGGCGGCGGTGAGGGCCTACGGGGGATGGTGACCCGGCGCATCACCGGTGAGCAGATGACCGTGATGGAGGTGAAGGGGCACGGGACGTGCTGGTTCGCGGACCGGGCCTCGGAGATCAACCTGGTCAGTCTCCAGGGGGACAAGCTCTACGTGGAGTCGAGCAATCTGCTCGCGACCGACGGCGGGCTGCGGACCGGCACGTCCTTCACAGGGGTGCGCGGCGCCTCGCAGGGGAACGGGCTGTTCACGACGACCGTCGAGGGCCACGGGCAGGCGGCGATCATGTCGGACGGTCCGGCGGTGGTGCTGCGGGTGAGCGCGCAGTATCCGCTGACCGTGGATCCGGGGGCGTACGTGGCGCACCAGGGGAATCTGCGGCAGTCGTTCCAGTCCGGTGTGACCTTTCGCACATTCATGGGGGAGGGCGGCGGCGAGGCCTTCCAGATGCGGTTCGAGGGGGACGGGCTGGTGTACGTCCAGCCCAGTGAGCGGAACACGATCGCGGGGGATGTGTGACATGGGCTTCCGCGAGGTCAATTCGAAGATGGTCGAGGCGACCGTCGTGCCCGGGCAGCGGCTGTTCAGTCAGCGCGGCGCCATGCTCGCCTACAAGGGTGAGGTGACCTTCACGCCCAACATGAGCGGCGGTCAGGGCGGGATCATGTCGATGATCGGGCGGCGGGTCGCGAACGAGGACACACCCCTGATGACCGTCGAGGGCAGCGGCACCGTGCTGTTCGGGCACGGCGGGCACCACGTGCAGGTGATCAACCTCGCCGGGGACACGCTCCACGTCGAGGCCGACCGGCTGCTCGCCTTCGAGGGGAGCCTGCAGCAGGGGACGATGTTCCTGGGCGCGCAGGGCGGGGTCATGGGGATGGTGCGGGGGCAGGTCACCGGGCAGGGACTGTTCACCACCACGCTCAAGGGGCACGGGGCGGTGGCCGTGATGGCCCACGGGGGTGTCTTCGAGATCCCGATCAGCCCGCAGCGGCCGGTGCATGTCGACCCGCAGGCCTACGTCGCCCACCACGGCGACGTGCGCAACAAGCTGTCGACCGCACTGGGCTGGCGGGACATGGTGGGGCGCGGCTCCGGCGAGGCGTTCCAGCTGGAGCTCAGCGGCAGCGGTGCGGTGTACGTCCAGGCGTCGGAGGAGAAGCTTTGACTGCTCCCCTCCCCGAAGGGAGGGGATTCCTGGCTCAGGCTGCCTCTGCGAGCGGCGCTCCCGGAGGTCTTACGCCCTCGGCACCAGCCGGGTCCAGACCAGCCCGGACGAGCATCACGCGAGCGGAGTTCTTGTCCCTGGGGGACACGACTTTGCACGTGGTGCAGGTATAGGTACGTTCCGAAAGAGGAAGTGCGTGCTTGGTTCTCGCTCCGCACGAAGAGCAGTCCATGGTGGTGTGCGCGGGATGCACGAGACGGACGTCCCGCCCGTGCTTGCGGCCCATCTCGACGAGCGCGGCCTTGGTGGCGCCGATCGCCGCGTCAGCGGCTTTGCGGGCCATGGCGGTCCTGGTGAGGAGCTTCGGCCGGAAGTCCTCGACGGCGATGGCGTCATGGTCGGTCACGACTTGCTTGGCCCACTTGCGGGCGGTGTCCTGCCGCTCCCGGGCGATCTTCGCGTGCCTTCTCCCCCGCCCCCTGTCGCGTCGTCATGGTGTCGCGCTACCACCACTCAACCGTCGGAGAACAACTGTTCTGGAGTCATGAATGAGTCAGTACGCATCACACTCCGCCTGCCCGCCGACCTCCACGAATGGCTGCCCGCTCAAGCCAGATCCGCCCGCAGGTCCCTCAACTCCGAGATCGTCTACCGGCTGGAGGTCGAGCGCGACACCGCTGCGGCGGACGCCGAATCACCTTGACGGCGATTCGGCTTTCCCTGCCCTGCTCCGCAGGAGTCCGATTCCTCCCCGGCCTGAAGGCCGGGGCATCCTCGGAGGAACCAGGTGACCTACGGAACTCCGGGCGCCGGGCCCGTCGCGCACGACCCGGTGACGCTGCCCGCCGACGACAACGTGAACGCGTACACCTTCTGCGTGGAGCTGAAGGGGACCCAGTGGTTCCTGCAGAAGGGGAAGATGATCGCCTACTACGGCTCGATCGAGTTCAACGGCGTGGGGCACGGGCGATTGGACCGGCTTGTCCGTACGTCGTTCCATTCGCCACTGCACGCCGCGGACTGGGTCGTGGCGGAGGGCTCGGGCAAGATGCTCCTCGCCGACCGGGCCTTCGATGTGAACTCCTACGACCTGGACAACGGCAATCTGACCATTCGCTCGGGCAACCTGCTCGCTTTTCAGCCAACTCTTGCACTGAAGCAGTCGATCGTGCCGGGCTTTCTCACGCTCATCGGAACCGGAAAGTTCGTGGCCGCATCTAACGGGCCGGTGGTGTTCATGGAGCCGCCGATCCGGGTGGACCCGCAAGCGCTTGTCGGCTGGGCCGACTGCCCCTCGCCGTGCCACCACTACGACCATGGCTACATGACGGGCGTAATGGGCGGTCTACGTGCGATGACAGGCCTCGGCGGGGCCTCCGGGGAGGAGCATCAGTTCGAGTTCGTGGGGGCCGGTACGGTCCTGCTCCAGTCGACCGAGACCCTGATGGCCGAGCAGGCCACGGGGACGGTCCCGCACGAGGCCGGCGTGCCGGGCGGTGGCGGGGTGACCGGAGGGCACGGAACGCAACCCGGCGCACCGCGCCTTCCCGGACAGCTGGGGGACCTCCAGCGTCGCTTCGGGCTGTGAGCGGTAGTCTGCGGAGTGTGACGTCGAACGCGTGCGCACTGTCACACCACCCTCAGTAGTTCACATTTCAACTTCTTAGGTAGACTTCATTCATGGAGACCGAGACGGCCACGCGCTGGCTGACCGATGCGGAGCAGTGCGCCTGGCGCACCCACCTGGAGGTCAACAGGCTGTTGACGTACCAGCTCGAAAAGGACTTGCAGCCGTTCGGCCTGACGATGAACGACTACGAGATCCTGGTGAATCTCTCCGAGTCGGAGGATTTGCGGATGCGGATGAGCGACCTCGCCTCCGCCACCCTGCAGTCCAAGAGCCGCCTCTCGCACCAGATCACGCGCATGGAGAACGCCGACCTGGTGCGGCGGGAGAACTGCGAGTCCGACCGCCGCGGGCTGTACGCGGTGCTCACCGACCACGGCATGGAGACGATGCGGAAGGTCGCTCCCCACCATGTGGCGTCCGTACGGCGGCACTTCATCGATCTGCTGCCCCCGGAGTCCCTCACGGAGCTCGACAAGGCCCTCAAGCCCATCGCGGAGCATCTGCGCGGGCAGCGAGGGCGCCCCTGACCAGGAGGCCCTCCGGCCCTCCCTAG
>NZ_JAHUXH010000048.1 GCF_019219825.1 Streptomyces sp. TRM70350
GGACGTCCCCCGGGTGGACTCCCCGCTCCGCGAACCGGCCATGGCGGGCGCGGCAGCCCACACCACCGACCAGGCTGCCCAGCACATCCGCCTCGGCAACGGCCTCGACGACCTGGGCGACGTCGGCCGCGTAGGCGAGGACGTCCCCGTCACCCCAGCCGTCCACGCCGGAGGCAACGTCCCCGGCACCGGCCTGGGCAACCACCTCCCCGGCGGCACCGCGGACAACCTCCCCGGCGGCGGAGTCGGCGACAACATGCCGACGAACAGCATCGACACCAACGTCCCGGCCAACAACGTCGGCGACAACCTCCCCGGCGGCCACGGCGACGATCTCAGTGGCGGTCCGTCCGCACACCACGACCTGCCCGGCGCCAGCACCACCGACACGCTGCCCCGCGCCTACGGCCCGACGGGCGGCGGGCTGGACGACATCGGCCGTGTCGGCGACGAGGCCGCCACAGGCGGGGACAACGCCACGCCCGCCCCGGAGAGCAGCGCACCCGCCCGGGACGCGGAAGCCGCCCGGCCCAGCTTCATGCGTGACGGCGACAACCCTTACGGACCGGAGGGCTCGCTCACACCGGAGCAGGTCCACGAGATCCAGGTCTACCGTGCCAACCACGAACCCGGGTACTTCGAGGAGTTCTACAAGTCCAACGGCAACCGTAAGAACCTGGAGTTCACCGACGAGAGCGGGACGACTCCTCCGCAGCTGACCCGGGAGTCACCCCGGCACCCCTGGATCTCGGTCAAGGACGCGCCGGACCCCATCCGGCCCCACTACCTCGGCGACGCGATCAAGGTCGGGCGCGAAACCGCGAGCCCCGAGGCCCTCAGGACTCTCGACGAGGCAGCGGCGAACCGGCACTATGCCATCGGCTACGACACAGCCGCCGCCGGCCACAAGGCCGAGGCTGTAGAGGCGCACAAGAACAACCCCACGCCCGACACGCACTGGGATCAGGTCGAGCGCACCTACGAGTACAAGGCCGCGCACCGCGACATGCGGGACAACGCGGAGGCGTACGGCGAGGCCATCGCCGAGCACCACGTCATTCCGGAGCACTACCCGAACGCCACCCGGGAGCCACTGGACGGCCCGGCCAACGGCAACGACCAGTTCGACCAGGTGTGGCGGCGCGAGGACGGCGGCTTCGTCGTCGTCGAGGCCAAGAGCAACGTGAAGACCGATCTGGGAGCCCGCAATCTACCCAGCGGCAAGCGGGTCTCCCAGGGGACGAGGGAGTACTTCCTGGACATCATCCGCGAGATGAAGAAGCGTGGTGAAACCAACCCGTCCGAACGGCGTCTCGCGCGAGAACTGGAAGAAGCGTTGGACGAGGGCAAGCTTGACTACATAGTCGTCAAGGGCCAGGAAAACGCCGGCGAGTACGCTGGCTACAGCATGAGGCAGTTCGACATCGCCGACAGGAGCACCCCGTGACCGTCAAGATCGCCCGCCACGGAGGACCCGGCCCTGACTCCGCGAATTGGGCCGAGGCGCTCGGTGAAGAGGTCACCGCGGACGCTGAGAAGATCGAGCGACACCCCAACAAGATCGACTTCATGTTCAGCACGGCCCTGCTCAGCGTGCAGGCCCACTGCACCGTGGACCCCCGCGCCGCCCAGCTCGAAACGTGGGAGGCGACCGTCAACGCCCTGCAGTTCGGCTCGGCGCTGTTCGCCGTGACCGGGCAGAGCGAGGGGACCGTCGACTGTCGCATCAACCACAAGATCCGTCACATCCCGGCTCTCGGTCCTCGCCCGTACGCCGATGCCGGGAGCTGGCTCACCACATTCTGGCTCTCGATCATCTGCCGCGACCAGAAACGCATGACCCGGCTCTGTGAGATCCCGATGGACCGCCTGCGCTCTCCCGAGGGCCAGTTCGACGAGTACGTCTACCACTGGGTGGCCGCCCTGCAGGCGTACTGGCTGCAGCGGCCGGGGATGGTGGAGGAACTGACCGCGGCGCTGCAGGGCTCGAACCCCGATGTGGCGACCGTCGCGCCCCGTGATCTGCTGCAGAACGTTCTGTATCCGCCGATCAACCTCTTCTACCGCTTCCTGCGCAAGGACCACGATGGCTTCAACCAGGCCCTCGTGGAGGCCCTGGAGCTGCACAAGGCGTACTGGACGGCCGACGAGGACCGGGCAAAGGACCCCGAGGGCCGTGTCGCCCTGGGCCCGCTCGCCATCGCCTGTCTCGCCTACGACGGAGAAATCCCGATCGAGGTGGAGTCGGACTACCTCCCCAAGCACCTCCTCCAGCGCGGCTGGCTCGGCGAGTTCGAGGTCTGAGCCCGGTCGTCGTCCACGTCGTTACAGCGACCAGCAGCTCGAAAACGTCGCCCTGGGGTCCCGCTTCGGAGCGGCTGCCGCCTCCTCCGTCAAGGCACCGCAGTGGCTCACCGCGACGTACTTTGCCCTGATCACCGGCAGGCGTGAGCATCTGGCCCCTCTGGTACTCATCGACCCCGGCGTTCTCGCGGACGGCTCCGCCTACGCGTCGTACTACCAGGCACTGCACGCCTACCTGCGCGCCGACGATCCCGAGCCCGCCATGGACCGCGCTCTGGCAGACCTGGACAAGGTGGCCAGGTGGGGCTTTCAGCTGCCACCCGCCATCCTGCTCTCCCAACTCGTCGAGGGCGACGAGGAGAGCTTCAACCTGGCCCTCATCGACGCCCTGGAAGCACACCGTGACCACTTCGCCGTGGCGGACCGCGGCGACGACGCGGACGCCGCAATCGACCTGGGCATTCTGGCTCTGGCCTGCCACGCCCGTCGCAGGGGCTGGCGGATCCGCGTCAGCTCCCCTTACCTGCCGCCCCGGCTTCTGGAGGCGACCGAGCATCGGTAGCCCGCGATGGGCGACGGGCGTTGCCCGGCCGTTCATACGTCCGACAGCCGGGAACTTCGTTGAGGCAGACCGGCCGAACGGTCTTCTGGGAATCCACGTTCCCACAGGTCGGCGAATCCCGCCCAGAAGCCGTCGGCTACGTCTGCACCGCTCCGCGGGAGACCGGCTCGCCCCGGCACCGAAAGGGCGACCCCCCGCCCCGCCGGTGCTGAGGAAGCGGGCTATCTGACGTACTGACTGCGGCGGCCGGGCTGCTGGAGGAACGCGCCGCGACGAGCGTGCCGCGGCTACGGGCACCGGCCACGAGGGCACGCCCTTAGGGGCCCTTGCACTATGCCCGCCCGGGGTCGGACGCTCATAGTGCAAGGACCCCTTAATCCAGCCGACCGTCAGACCCCGGTCTAGAACAGACTCAACAACGCCTCCGCCGGATCCACCACCCCGTTCTCCCCGTCCGGCAACGGCAGTTCGAACCACACCGTCTTGCCTCGATGCGTCCGGCGTGAGCCCCACGCGGCCGACAGCAGGCCGACGAGTTGGAGGCCCCGGCCGCCCTCGTCCGTGTCGCGGGCGCGGCGGCGGCGGGGCTGGACCAGGCCCGCGTCCCAGACCTCGCACACCAGGGTGCGGTCCAGCAGCAGACGGAGTCTGATCTCGCCCTCGCCGTACCGCAGCGCGTTCGTGACCAGTTCGCTGACCAGCAGCTCCGTCGTGTCGACCAGCGGCTCCATGTCCCAGCTGAGGAGCTGGCCGCGCGCGTACTCGCGGGCCCGCCCCACGCTGCGCGGCTCGCGCGGCAGTGTCCAGTCGCCGACGGACTCGGCGGGCAGGCCCTGGACGCGGGCCATGAGCAGGGCGATGTCGTCCTCGCCGTGGTGGGTGTCGAGGGTGTTGAGGACCTGGTCGCAGACGTCCTCCAGCGGGCGGGCCGGGTCGGTGAGCGCTCCGACGAAGGCCTGCAGGCCCTCGTCGAGCGGGTGGTCCCGGGACTCGACGAGTCCATCCGTGTAGAGGGCGAGCAGCGCACCCTCGGGGAGTTCGACCTCGACCTCCTCGAAGGGTTCTCCGCCCACGCCGAGCGGCAGGCCGGGCGGTACGTCGAGCATCAGCGCCGCCTCCCCCGGTTCCACCAGCACCGGTGGCAGATGGCCCGCGTTGGCGAAGGTGCACCGGCGGGTGACGGAGTCGTAGACGGCGTACACGCAGGTCGCCAGGTACACCTCGGACAGGTCCGCCTCGCGGGGGCGGCGGGCGGCCCGCGTGGCCTGCTGGATGCCGCCGGGGGCGCCCAGGCCACGGGCGATCTCGTCCAACTGGGAGAGCACCTCGGCCGGTTCGAGGTCGAGCTGGGCCAGTGTCCGGACAGCCGTACGGAGTTCACCCATGGCGACGGCGGCGCGCAGGCCTCGGCCCATGACGTCGCCCACCACCAACGCCGTACGGTGCCCGGGCAGTTCGATGACGTCGAACCAGTCGCCGCCGACCTCGCTGGGGCGGCCGGTGGAGGCGTTCCCGGGCAGATAGCGGCAGGCGATGTCGAGACCGGAGGCGACCGGGTCGCCGGGTGGCAGCAGGGACCGTTGCAGTATCAACGCGCGTTCGTGCTCGCGCCGGTACAGGCGCGCGTTGTCGATGCAGACGGCGGCCCGCGCGGCCAGCTCCACCGCCAGGTCGCGGTCCCGTTCGCCGAACGGCTCGCTGCCCTTCGTCCGCGCGAACTGCGCGAGTCCCACGACCGTGTCGTGGGCGACCATCGGCACGGCGAGGGTGGACTGGACGAGTCCGCCCTCCTCGGCGGGGACGGTCTGCGGGCGGGCCGTGCGCAGGGCGTCGGCGCAGGGCGAGTTGAAGGGGTAGTGGTGGACCGCGCCGACCGTGACCGGCTTGCCGGTGCCGGCGAAGGGCGCGTCGGAGACGGCGCTGGCGAAGGCGACGCGGCGCAGTTCGGCGCTGCCGTCGGCAAGGCTCTGCGGGTTCTGGTCGCCGACCAGGAGGCCCTGGTAGAGGTCGACGGTGGCCATGTCGCAGAAGCCGGGGACGACGACGTCGAGGAGTTCGCGGGCGGTGGTCTCCAGGTCGAGGGAGTTGCCGATCCGCGCGCCGGCCTCGTTGAGAAGGGCGAGATTGCGCCGGGCGGCAGCGGCCTCGCGGGCGGCGGCGCGGCGGGAGGTGATGTCGGTTCCGAGCCAGGCGATGCCAATGGGGCGGCCGCTGCCGCTGTGCACCCGGTAGAGGTTGACCGACCAGTGGCGACGGTCTTCGGAGCCGGGCACGAAGCCCGTGACGTGCATGTCCGTGATGCTGTCACCGGTCTCCAGGACCCGGCGCAGCGTCGCGGCGACCCGCTCGGCCTCGCCGCGCGGCAGATAGTCGTGGACCCCGCGGCCGCGGTGGTCGTCGGGTGTGCCGCCGAAGACGGAGGCGAACCTCTGGTTGGCGCGCCGCACCTTCAGATCGGGGTCGATCAGCAGGAAGCCGAACGGGGATTGACCGAAAATCGCCTGCGAGGCGGCGAGGTCGGTCTCGATACGGCGCAGCACCCGCACGTCGACGACGATGCAGACGGCCGCCCTTTCGCCGCCCTCGGTGCGGGTCGGCATCACATAGACCTCGGCGAGCCCCGTACCGCCGCGCCCTCCCTCGGCCGTCTCCGGCAGCCGGAAGGGCACCACACCGGTCCACTCCCGCCCGTCGAGGATCTCGGCCATCTTCCGCTGTCCGCGCTCGCGCAGATCGGGGTCGATGAACGCCTCGATGGGATCCATCCCGACGGCCCTTTCGGCCGGAATGCCGAAGACGTTCGCGGCGCGCAGGCTCCACTGGTCGACCAGTCCGTCGGGGCCGATGGAGAAGGACGCGACCTTGATGTAGTCGTAGATCGAGCCGGGCGGACTGCTCTGCCACAGGGCGTCGGAAGGCGCCATCTCTCCGGAGGCACCCGCGGCCTGTGTCCTTGCGCCGTCCGACGGGTCCTCGGACTCCGTGGCCTTCGCTGGTATCTCGCTCACGCGAACCGTCCCCTCCAGCTCACCGCGTCCGGCACCGGTCACCGGGGGCGGCTGCCCGCAGTATCCAGCACTACGGCGCCGCACAACACGGTGTTCACGATCACAGCACGGTCCAGGCGGTTTTCGGACCGTGCCGCGACAACACTTCCAGTCTTCTAACCAGGGGACACACCCTCGAATCACGCCTTCGGGCAACGACTTCCGGCCGGATCCCGTCCGTGGACAGCAGTACGACCGCTGTAAGCGGTCCGCGACCCGCCTTCAGCCCGGGACGGCGAGTTCGAACCACACCGTCTTGCCCGACTCCCCGGGCCTGGTTCCCCAGCGGCGCGAGGAGGAGGCCACCAGTTGCAGCCCGCGCCCGCTCTCGTCCTCGGGGTGGGCGGCGCGTTTGTGGGGCAGGTCGGGGAGCGGGTCGGACACCTCCACGAGCAGGACGTCGGGCAGGCCGGCGGGGCGCACCAGGCGTACCCCGATGGGGCCGGTGGCGTGCCGGAGCGCGTTCGTCACCAGTTCGCTGACCAGCAGTGCCGTGGTGTCACTGACACTGTCGAGCGCCCAGCCGTGCAACTGGCGGCGGACGACGGACCGCGCGGTGCGCACGGCTGTGGGGTCGGCTGCAAAGGTCCACTCGGCGCACTCGCCATCGCTGTCGATCACGCCGATCACTTCCCAGGACAGTGAGCCCACACGTGCCCGGTTTCGTGGGGTTAATGGCCACATACCCGATATCCCCGGCGCAGTACCGCTGAGGAGGGCGCACTGTGGCGCCAACGGCGTACGGGTCGCAGGCGCGCACCAACAGGGCGGCCGCGGCGCCGGATCACTCCCTTCGTGCTCCTACGAGCCCGCACTTCACGCCGGTCATCCGTCAGCCCGCCAACCCGCCGGCGTCAAGCACCCGCGCCACCGCCCGCACCGCTTCGACATCCTGCTCCAGCCACTCCACGCTCCACAGCGTCCCGGCCGTCAGCCAGCGCAGTTCGTCATGGTCCTGAAGGGCCTTCGGCTCGGGAGAGCCGGTACGCAGCCGGGTGGTCCACACCTGGAGGACGTACGGCGCTCTCAGCGGCCACTGCCCGGGCACGCGCCGCACGGCCTCCGCCTCGACGCCGAGTTCCTCGCGCAACTCCCGCACCAGCGCCGCCTCGGGCGTCTCGCCCGGTTCGACCTTGCCGCCGGGCAGCTCCCAGCGGCCGGCCAGCTCGGGGGGCGCGCTGCGGCGCGCGGCGAGCAGTCGGCCGCCGTCGAGCAGGGCGGCGCCCACCACCACGATCCGTTCCGTCATGCGCCGGAGCCTACGGGAGCTTCCCGGCGGCACTCCTCACAGCTCGTCCTGCTCGTCCTGCCCGATGCGCTCGACCCAATAGAGCTGCTTGTGCCCCCGGCTGTCGAGGCTGTCCGCGATCTTCTGGGCCTCGGCCCGCGTCGCGTACCTGCCCACGCTGTAGCGATTGCCGCTGTCGTCCTGCCGTATGACCAGCCACGGAAGAGTCACCGTGCTGTCGTTCATCGCGCCCCTCCGCTTCCCGCCCTCGGCCCGCGCGCCCCGCCCGCTAAGGAAACCGCAATCCGCATATGCCCGAGCCTACGCCCTACCTTCACGCAGCGAATACGGCTTTTCACAAAGAGGTACGCAACAAGCCAGTACCAGGGGGGCGCACGACGTCGAACGCGCCGTGCTCGTACCGCGGCGCATCCGGTCAGCGGCATACGGCGGGATGCCGGGTACGCCGGGGTCACCTGCGAGAACGTCCGGAATCCACCGGCGCGTGAAAAGGCTCCCGGCACGCCTGTGCCGGGAGCAACTGCCGTGTGGTGGTGCGCTACTTCACCGGGAGGTGATAAGCGACCCGGTAGCGGTCGGCCGGGATCACGACGTCGGCCGTCTCGACCGGGCGCCCGGAGGCGTAGAAGGTGCGCTGCACGACGAGGACGACATGTCCGGGGACACCGCCGAGCACGAGCAGTTCCTCGGCGAGACCGGGGCGGGCGCCGACCTCCTCGGTGACGTTGTCCACGACCACGTCGATGGCGGCCATGCGCTCGACCACGCCCATGCCGCCGAGCGGGCCCTCCTCGGGCAGCATCACCGGCGTACGTCCGGTGACGGCGAGCGGCTCCCAGGAGGTGGACAGCATCATCGGCTCGCCGCCGTCCCGGAAGAGGTACTTGGTGCACATCACGCGGTCGCCGGGCCGGATGCCGAGCCGCTCGGCGATGGCGCCGCTCGCCTCGGTCTGCTCGCTGCTGGACTCCCAGGTGCCGCGCGCGCAGGCGTCGGCCTGTTCCTGCCGGAACGGCGTGGCACCGCCGGCCGGGCGGTACCCGGAGCGGGCGATGCTGCGGGGCACGGGCCGCTCCCGCACATAGGTCCCGGAACCGGAGCGGCCCTCGACCAGCCCCTCCGCCATGAGCACCTTGCGCGCCTCCAGCGCGACCGTGTCCGAGACCCCGTACTGCTCGCGGATTCTCGCCTGCGACGGCAGGCGGGTGTGCGGTGGCAGCAGACCGTCGACGATCTTCTGACGGAGATCACCCGCGACGCGCAGGTACGCCGGCTGCTCACCGAATGTCACTGGCCGCTCCCATCAGGTTGTACAGACAGCAACAGCGTGGCAACCGTGGGTTGTGCCAGGCAAGTGAAGGCCAGAGAATCACTCGATGTGATTACTTCTGGCCCCGGCAGGCTTTACCCAGGCACTTTCTCCCCGCTATAGGACTGATCACACGTCCGCGTCCGAGCCGCCCTCGCCCGAATAGTCGGCGGGCGGACTGGTGTCCAGCCCCAGGGCCTCGCGCGCGGTGACGGTGACCGGGCCGTCGTAGAACCCGTACGCCTCGTTGTAGTGCACGTAGAAGGTGTCCGCGTCCCCGGCGTCCGCCGCCCTCGCCCATTCCTTGCGGTCCGACTCCAGCTCCTTCACCAGGTCCGCCATGGGCCGCTCGGCGCCGGCGGGCCAGGTGTGCGCGTCCAGCGCCGCGCCCTGCTCGGCGAGCACGTCCTGCATGTCCTGCGCCCAGTCCCGGTTCGCCGTGAGGTCCTCCTCGGGGAACGCCTCGGGCTCCTCGCTCAGTACGGCGTCGATGGCGCGGACCGCCTCCAAGTAGGCGACCTGGTCCGCGTCGAGCGTGCTCTCGTCGTTGCGCAGCGAGCCGGTCAGGCTGCCCTCCGCGTCGGTGTTGCCGAAGATGCAGGTGATCTCACGGTCGCCGAGGCTCCAGCTGTCCCGGGTCGGGACGAGGTAGTACACGTCGACGTCGTCGGGCAGGGCCCAGCTGTCCATGGCGTAGTCGCTCTCCAGCGCGTAGCACTGGTCGTCGGCGACCTTCGTGACGTGGTCGTCGCCGGGGAAGGTGCCGCCGGGCAGGGCGACGGTGGCGAACACCTCGCCGTCGTGCCGGCCGGAGCAGGGCACCACGTCGACGTCGTACGTCTCCCCCTCCAGCGACCCACCGGGCGAGTTGAAGCACTCACCCTCGTCCAGCGAGACGATCACGCTGTCCCGCGCGCCCTCCTTGAAGCCCTCCCAGAAGGCGGTCACGGCGCCCGTCGAGAGCGACACGGCCAGCAGCACAAGCCCTGCGGACGACAGCGCGGCCCCGGTGACCGCCATGCCCTTCCCGCGCTCGCCCTTGCGCCTGATCTGCCGCAACGCGATCAACCCGAGCACCAGCCCGACGGCCGGCAGAAAGCAGAGGATGCCGAGCACGAGGGCGGCGATCGCGACACCGTTGACCGGCGGCAGCCCCGGCGGCGGGTAGGGGCCCCACGCCCCGTACGGCGGCTGAGGACCGTACGGGCCCTGGGCACCGTACGGGCCGTGCGCGCCATACGGCCCCTGTGCCTGCGGAGCCGGGTACGGGCCGTAGGGACCCTGAGGGTCCTGCGGCTGCTGGGCCCCAGGGGGCGGGGGTATGGACACGGGTACGGTGCTCCTGGTTCGGGCTTGGCGAGGCTCGGAGACGGACGTACGACTCGCCTGCGCGAGTGGGACGACTGGCGCATCGTAAGCGGGCGACGAGTGGGGGCGGAATGCAGGTTGCGCGGGCGACGACACACGCGGTGAACGGGCTGACGGCACGTTGGGCCCACACCGTCACGGACGGTACGGCCTTCTCGGCGGCAGGGGTGTGGCCCCTGCTCGCCTTCCTCGCGGACGGCGCCGGGGGTGCGGCACGGGCGGAGCTGGCGGACGCGGTGGGTCTGCCCGCGGACCAGGCGGCGGGAGCGGGACGGGAGTTGCTCGCCGCCCTGGCCGGGATGCGCGGCCTGGACTCGGCGCTGGGCCTGTGGACGAAACGCTCGCTGGAGGTGAAGGAGACCTGGGAGGCCGGGCTGCCCGCCGAGGCGCACGGGGTGCTCACCGGCGACCTCGGGGCCGACCGGGCGGCGCTGGACGCGTGGGCGGACAAGCGGACGGGCGGGCTGATCGAGCGGATGCCGGTCGCGCTCAGGGACGACACCCAGATGGTGCTGGCGAGTGCGCTGGCCCTGCGGACGGACTGGCTGCGGCCCTTCGAGGAGACGCCGCTGTGGCCGGCCGACGGACCCTGGCGGGGCAGGACCCTCGTGGGCCTGAGCCGCCGCAGCGCCCTGCTGGACCGGGTCGGGGTCGCCGACACGCCCGACGGTGCCGTCACCGAGCTGAAGGTGCTGGGCGGCAACGGTGTCAGCGTCCACCTGTTGCTCGGCGAGGAGCGGATGACACCGGGGCAGGTGCTGACGGCGGGCGTGGACATCCTCGCGGGAAGGCGCAGGGTCGTTCCGGGGCCCCGGCTCCCGTACGGGGACGCGGGACCGGGCCTGCACATCGAGAAGATGCGCTGCGTCACCCCGCAGCCGCCGACACTCTCCGTGCGGACGGTGGCGTACGACATGACGGCCGAGCACGATCTGCTGGCGGCGCACCGCCTGTTCGGGCTGACGACGGCGCGGAACGCCACACAGGGACACTTCCCCGGCATCAGCGACGCCCCGCTGGCCGTCGGTTCGGCTCGGCAGTCGGCGCTGGCGCGGTTCGGCGCGCTGGGCTTCCGGGCCGGAGCGGTGACGGCGGTCGCCATGGCGGCGGGCGGGATTCCCCAGTTCCGTTACGTGACCACCCTCGCCCGCACCACCTTCGACCGCCCCTTCGGCTTCCTCGCCCTCGACCGCCGTACGTGCCTCGTCCTCGCGGCGGGCTGGGTCACCGACCCGAAGCCCTACCGCGAGGACGAGACGACCGATCAGAGGTGATGTGACGTCAGAACTGCAGCGCCCAGGCGTCGATGCGCCCGGTGTCCCACCACGCGTTGTCGCTGACGCGGAGCTTCCAGGTGCCGTTGGCGGTCTCGGACGAGGCGTCCACCGTGTAGGTGGTGTCGATGTTGTCCGAGCTGCCGCCGGTGCCGTACGACTTCAGCGTGTACGCCGTGCCGTCGGGGGCGATCAGCTGGACCTGGAGGTCACCGATGTACGTGTGCACGATGTGCACCTCGACGGCGAGGGACGAGGGCGCGTTGCCGGAGACGCCGGAGACGGTCACCGGGGACTCGACGGTGGCGTTGTCGTTGATCGCGTAGTCACCGGTGTTCTCGAAGCGGTCGCCGGGCGGGTCGGGGTCGCCGCCGCCCTCTCCGACGTACAGCAGCCGGTTGGGCGAGCCGGAGCCGGGGTTGGTGACGACGCCGGTGGTGGCCGCGGACGTCAGCGCGGTGGACACCTGCGCGGGCGTGGCCGAGGGGTTGTCGGCCAGGTAGAGCGCCGCCGCTCCGGCGACGTGCGGGGTCGCCATCGACGTACCGGAGATGGTGTTGGTGGCCGAGTCGCTGCTGTTCCAGGCGGACGTGATGGACGAGCCCGGGGCGAACAGGTCCAGGACCGAGCCGTAGTTGGAGTAGCTCGCCCTGGCGTCGGAGCTGGTGGTGGCGCCGACCGTGATCGCCTCGGTCACGCGCGCGGGCGACTTGGTGGAGGCGTTGGTGGACTCGTTGCCGGCCGCGACGGCGAAGGTGACGCCGGAGGCGATGGCGTTGCGTACGGCGGTGTCGAGGGCGGAGTCGGCGCCGCCGCCGAGGGACATGTTGGCGACGGCCGGCTTGACCGCGTTCCGGGCGACCCAGTCGATACCGGCGACGACCTGGGCGGTCGTACCGGAGCCGGAGTTGTTCAGCACGCGGACGCCGACGATCTTGGCCTTCTTGGCGACACCGTAGGCGCTGCCGGCGACCGTGCCGGCGACGTGGGTGCCGTGGCCGTGGCCGTCCTGGGCGGTGTTGTCGTTGTCGATGGCGTCGTAGCCGTAGGAGGCGCGGCCGCCGAAGTCGCTGTGGGTGATGCGGACGCCGGTGTCGATGACGTACGCCGTCACGCCCTGCCCGGCCGAGTCCGGGTAGGTGTACGAGCTGTTCAGCGGGAGGTTGCGCTGGTCGACGCGGTCCAGGCCCCAGGAGGGCGGGCTGGGCTGGGTGGCGTCGATGCTGAAGGTGCGGTTCTGCACGACGGAGGCGACGGCCGGGTCGGCGGCGAGACGTTTCGCCTCGGTCTCGGAGGCCTCGATCGCGTAGCCGTTCAGTGCCTTGGTGTACGTGCGCTCGATGGTGGCGCCGTACTGCTTGGCCAGCGCGCGCCCCTCGGCCGAGCCCGAGCGGGCCCGGTCCGCCTTGAGGGTCACGATGTAGCTGTCGGCGACGGCGTTCGCCGCGCCCTCGTACTGGATGTGGCCTTCGGCCGCCGCGGGAAGGGCGGAGACCAGGCCCGCGGCGAGCGCCGCGCTGGTCAGGGCGCCGAGCGCGGCCAGTCTTCGCCGGGTGGCGCGGTGGGGAGTACGCATCACTGCCATCTGAGGGGTCCTCCTCAATCGGTGGTGCGTTGGTGTGTGGGGGCGACGGCACAGCGGGGCATATGGCAGGTGCATGTCAATCCACTGTGGCTCACTGTGCGTCAGCCGAAAGATTGAGGCTTCCACAGGAATTGCACAAGGGCCCTGCACAGATGTAACCGGACCGCCATACGGCCGACATGACGACGCGTCAAGGCCCTCCCGGAGCCGAATCCGCTCCGGGAGGGCCCGGCCGGTCGCTCACTCGACGAAGGCGGTGTCCCGAGTGAGCGCCGCCGCCTTCGCCGGGTCACCGGCCTGGGTGCCGTCGCCGCCGGAGACGTACGCGCGCGTCCGGCTCACCTTCGCGCCCGACCCCGCCCGCGCATGTGCGGCAGCACGGCGCGCAACCAGGGCTGCCGGTCCCAGGACGTGCAGGTCGAACAGGGCGCGCAGTTCGTCGTCGGCCGTCTCCTCGAAGGCGCCGACGTGGGTGCGGCCCGCGTTGTTGACGAGGACGTCGATCCGTCCGTGCCGGGCGACGACGTCGCGTACGGCGGTGTCGACGGCGAGGATGCCGGTGACGTCCAGCCGTAGCGCCTCCGTCTGGTCGGGGTGGGCGGCGACCAGCTCGTCCAGCGCCGCGCCGCCGAGCGGCTGTACGTCTCCCAGCCCGCGCCGAGCAAGCAGATCCGGGCGATGGAGCGCCGACTGAGGCGTGGAGCTGTTCCGGCGCGGCCGCACAGCGTGGCCCTCACCGAGGCGGGCGAGGCACTGCTGCCGCACGCCCGGCGGGTGCTCGAAGCCTGGGATGCGGGCAGGCCCTGGCCCGGGTCAGGGCGGCCCGGCGCACCACCCTGCGGGTGGGCATGAGCACCAGCCCGGCCGCGCGGGCCTGCTGCCCGCCATCCGCTCCCGCTTCACGCGGCCCGCCCGGAGGCGTCCGTACCGCTGCGGCACGTCAGCTGGGAGGACCCGACCGCGGGCCTCAACGGCGGCGATGCGGACGTCGCCCTCGTCTGGCTGCCGCTGCCCGACGCCGAGCGGTACGCGTGGACGGTGCTCGCAAA
Organism: Streptomyces sp. TRM70350; assembly: GCF_019219825.1. Taxonomy (GTDB): domain Bacteria; phylum Actinomycetota; class Actinomycetes; order Streptomycetales; family Streptomycetaceae; genus Streptomyces. Next base: position 13,748 of record NZ_JAHUXH010000048.1, read on the forward strand.
GGAGCCGCGCCTGGTCCCCGTCCCCCGAGGCCCACCCGCTCGCGCCCCGCCCCGAGGTCGACTTCACGGACCTGCTCGACGAGCCGTTCCCGGCGCTGCCGCAGAGCGCCGGGCCGCTGCGCGACCACTGGCTCGCGCTGGGCGCGCGGGGTGGGCGGCCACCGCGGATCGGTGCGGAGATCGCGAGCACGGAGGAGACGTACGAGGCACTCGTCGCCCGGCCTCGGTGTCTGCCTGGTCGCGACGGGGAACGGCCGCTGATCAGCCTCGGGGGTGTGGTCACGCGGCCGGTGCGCGGGGTCGGGCCGAGCCGGTACCGGGAGGCCGGTCAGCGGCCGCTGGTGCGGGAACATGCGGAGGCCGGTCGACGGGTGGCCGGAATGCGTCGGCCAACCGGCCCAACACTTCCGCCGGTTGAAAGCCGCCCGATCCCCGGCCCGCCACCCCACCCGCCACAATGGTACATGAACGATGACCAGAAGCGACAACGGGACGAGGTTCACACGGCGTTCTTACGGCGCGACGACCCCGCCGCGTGGGTGACCGAGACCGACGCGCTCGACGCGACCCGCCGGTACCCGCTGATCGCCCTGCGCGGTCCGGTCTTCGGCGTCGCGGTGCAGGACCCTCGAACCGGGCCGCACTGGCGGGTGGTGCGGCCGGTGACCGACGGCACGCCCCAGGAGGCCCGGGACAGCCTGAACTCCTCCTTCTGGTTCCGGGCCAAGGACGACACGGACGACCCCGCCGTACGCCGTGAACTGCTGGCGGCGGTGGCCCTCTTGGAGCGCGAGCCGGTCGACGGGCTGGAGGTGCTCGGCGTGCGCTACCGGGTCGTACGCGGAGACGAGTTCACCCGCGTCGGCGCGGAGGGCCTGGAACCGCCGCGCCCGACGGACCGCGAACCGGCGACACCCTCCTGGGACGACCGGGACTCCGCCCCCTCCCCCGACCTCGGCTTCGTCCTCGACCCGCGCCCCGAGGACACCAGCATGGCACGGGCCGCCCTCAGACTGGGCCTGAGGGAGTTCGCCTACACGGGCGCCCGCTTCCCCACCGCCGTACGCGAACACTCCCTCCGGGCGGTCACCACCCATCCCGACATCGCCCTGCTCCCCGTGGGCTTCGGGGTGGCCGAACGCCACGGCGGGGAATGGGAACCCCGGGGCGCGCTGATGCCCACCCCGCATGCCGCACGCCGTCTCCTCTACGACGGCATGACCGAGTTCTGGCCACTGCTGCACCATTTCGACGACCGCAAGCGAGCGGAGTACGCCCGAGCGGCTCAGGCGCTCAAGTCCTCACGGCGCGTCAACAGAATCCAGGTGGCCGACACCGAATACGTCATCATCCGCATCGAACGCCTGCTCCGCCTCGGCCCCGACGGCCCCGAACCACCCCGCCCCTCGGACCAGGACGCGTACGGCCCCTCGAAGATCCACCCGACGATGACGGAGGACGGGAGGGTGCGCCACGACGACTGAGAGGGCCGGAGAGCTTCCCTGCGGGTGGCGTCGGTGCGGTGCCGCGCCCGCGCACGAGACCGAACTGCGCCTCACTCACCGCCGCGAGCTCCAGGGGAGCCGCCCTGCCGCACGCCTCCGGCCGCGCGCCGCGGCGCCCTGGCCGGGATGATGCCAGGACGTGGCGCATCCGGGCCCTCACGGCCTCGGCGTCGGGCTGCTCGACGACCGTCCGCAGCAAGGTGGCCACCCACGGCTGGGCCGAACGGGGAACCTGGCTCCGCAGGGCGCGGGCGTCATGGGTGCGGCGTCGCTGCCGGCGGACGATCCCAAGGTCCGGGAGTGCGTCGCCGACTTCGAGACCGGCAACGGCGAGACCCACCCGCGAAGAGATCGAGTCCGCCCGCGCGCCGCTTGCGCCGCGACCACCGGCAGAGCGGCCCCGCATCAAGTGGGTCCTCTCCCAGGTCGACGTTCACGACGTCACGGGTCGAGGGCTCCCCGTGCCTCCCTCGCGGGCCCACCGGTCCGAGGGGCCTTTCTTCGTCCGAGGGGCCTTTCTTCCGGGTCGGCCGGTGGGCGGGTGCCCTGTCGTCCGGGGCAGGCCTTGGCCGCTCGCACCCGTGAGTGCCTCTCCCTGCCCTCGGCTGCCGGGCGATCACGTCCCAGTCAGCGATGCGTCACCCACGGCCATTGGGGTCGGACGGGAGGGCCTCGGGGGCGACGCGGTCGGCCTTGGCCGCGTCGGCGAGGGCGGCGGCAGCGGCCTCCGCGGCCTGGGCCGTGTCGTTGGCGGCCTGGGCCGCCATGTCGTCCGAGGGCTTCTCGCGGGTGGCCGGCGACTGCGGCAGCACCTCGCTGAAGGCGCGGGACACGCCCTGGAGAGCGGAGGTCATTTCGCTGGGGATCACCCAGAACGTGCTGCCCGGGCCCTGCGCGAGCTGGGGGAGCATCTGGAGGTACTGGTAGGCGAGCAGCTTGGGATCCGGGTCGTTGCGATGCACGGCCTGGAACACCTCGTCGATGGCCCGGGACTGGCCCTCGGCCTGGAGGATCGCAGCGGTGCGGTTGCCCTCCGCGCGCAGGACGGCGGCCTGCTTGTCGCCTTCGGCGGTGAGGATCTGCGACTGGCGCTGCCCCTCGGCCCCGAGAATCGCGGCCCGCTTGTCCCGCTCGGCCCGCATCTGCTTCTGCATCGCGTCCTTGATGGACTGCGGAGGGTCGATGGCCTTGATCTCCACCCGGTTCACCCTCAGCCCCCACTTGCCGGTGGCCTCGTCGAGCACGCCACGGAGCTGGCTGTTGATGGTGTCCCGCGAAGTGAGGGTCTTTTCCAGATCCATGGACCCGACGACATTGCGCAGAGTGGTGACGGTGAGCTGCTCGACCGCCTGAAGGAAATTCGCGATCTCGTAGAACGCGGCTCGCGGGTCGGTGACCTGGAAGTACAGGACCGTGTCGATCTCGACGACCAGATTGTCCTCGGTGATGACCGGCTGCGGTTTGAAGGAAACGACCTGTTCACGCAGATCGATCACCGGATGAACGCGGTCGATGTAAGGAATGACGAGGTTGAGGCCGGGATTCAGGGTCCGGTGATAGCGGCCGAGCCGCTCGACATTACGAGCGCGCGCCTGGGGCACGATACGGACCGCCCGCACCACGGTGAAAACCGCGATCAGTGCGACGATCAGACCGGCAATGAGAAGAGCCGATATCTCCATGTCTTCAGTCCCTGGGGTAGACGATCGCGGTGGCGCCGTTGATCTCTATGACGTCGACGGTCTTTCCAGGAGGAATCACCAGCGTCTCGTCGTAGGCGCGAGCCGTCCACTCCTCGCCGTCGATGCGGATCCTGCCGCCCAGGCCCGTCACCTCCGACACGACGTACGCACCCTTGCCGACCAGTGCGTCTGTGCCGAATCGCACCGGAGGCTGGAGTACGTGACGCACCGCAATGGGGCGCACGAACACCAGGGTGACTGTGGCGACGATGGTGAACACCAAGAACTGGAAGGGCAGCGGCAGCCCGATCGCGGCGGACCCCGCCGTGACCAAGGCGGCCGCACTCAGCATTCCGAGCGCAGCAGTAAGGGTCAGGATCTCCGCCACCGCCAATACGGCTGCGACGATCAACCAGATCAGCCATGGATCCATTGCGTGCCTCTTCTCACCGGAGCGGGTGCGAAAGGGCTGACTCCTCCCATTGGACCCCGACAAGGGGCATCCGCGATACCCCTGGGAACGAAGCCTCCGCCTCGCGAGCGGAGGCACCACCGCCTGCGCCGCTCATCGTCCTGCCCCCTCGGCATGGTGGTCGAGAGCCTGGCCCGGACCGGCCGGGGCCGCTTTCGGTGGGACGCGAAGGGTGAAGTCTCCGGAGCCGTGAGGCCGCCCGTTGATCTGGAGCTGCACGACGTGGGTGCCGGAGTGGTATCGGCGTGTGCTGAGCACCCGGAGGGAGTGGCGGCGGACGCCCGACCAGCGCTCCCCCGGAGCGAGGTCGCGGGTGGTGAGTTTGAAGACCTTGGGGGTGAGGCCGCCGTTCGCCTTGCGGTGGTGGATGACGTAGTCGATGACGACGCGGACGCTGCTCCGGCCGGTGTTGGTGACCGCGTAGCCGAAGGTCAGGTGCTCACCGAGGTGCACTTCGGGGGTCCGGACGTCGGGGCCGGCGACCTGGACGGACACGGCGGGGTCGTAGCCGAGCAGCGCCAGAGCGTCGCGGTGGCCGGCCTTGACGAGCGTGCGCAGGCCGGCGCCGGCCTGACGATGATCCAGCTCGCCCTCGGCTTCGTGACCGCGCACCCCGGCGTGACCAGCGCGCTCGTCGGCCCGCGCACGCTGGACCACCTGCACGCGCGGCTCGCCGCCGCGGACATCACGCTCTCCGCCGACGTACTCGACGCGATCGACGCCATCGTCGCCCCGGGCACCGACCTCGCCGCACACGAGAAGAACGACACCCCGCCCGCGCTGCTCGACCCGTCGCAGCGGCGCCGCTGATCGAATGCCGTCGGCATCCGAGTCATGGCGTGGTTGACCACACGAACCCACGGATCTCCCCACGTGTGGCGGGGATCACGTTGGGGGGAAAACCCGCGGGCCGCCTCGGGCGTCTAGCGGGTGTGAGATCAGCCAGGACAGCGCTGCACGAGCTGGACGAGGAGCGTCTCCTCCGGCTGGTGGCCCGAGGGGACCGCGCGGCGTTCGAGGAGTTGTACCGGCGTACGTCGCCGTGGATGGCGGTGCGGCTGCGCCGCCGCTGCGCGGACGAGCAGATCGTCGCCGAGGTCATGCAGGAGACGTATCTGGCGGTGTGGCGCGCGGCGGGCGCGTTCGCCGGGGCCGCGGCCGGGGGGACGGCCGTCGGCTGGCTGTGGACGATCGCGGCACGCCGCCTGGTCGACGCGTTCCGGCGCCGGGCCCACCACGCGGAGCCGCCGCCCGCGGCGGCCTTGCGGCCGGTGGTGCCCGCCGCCGAGGAGGAAGCGCTCGCGGCGACCGTCGGCGGTGACGTCGGCGACGCGCTGCGGCGCCTCGCGCCGGAGCTCAGGCAGGTACTGCAGGCCATGGTGCTCGACGGGCTGTCCGTCCGGGAGACCGCGGTCCTGCTCGGGCTGCCCGAGGGCACGGTCAAGACCCGTGCCCGCCGGGCCCGGATCGCGATGCGGGAGGCGCTGGCATGAGCGTGGAACACGCGTCGATGCGGATCATCGACGGTTACGCGCGCGGCGACACGGACCTCGCCGCCGACGAGGTGTGGGCCCTGGAGGCCCACCTGGAGGCGTGCGGGGTCTGCCGCGACCGGCTGTCGGCCGCCGTCGGGGCCGAGGCCCCCGCCGTGGCGACATTGGTCGACACCGTGTGGTCCGGCCTCGAACGCCAACTGGCCGCCACCGTCACGATGCCGCGCCGACGGCGCTGGTCGTCGCGGCTGTCGGGGTGGATGACGCCGGTGATGGTGCCATGGCTGGCCATGGCCGTGAGCGTGACGCTGCTCGCACTGCTGCTGGACCTGCTCGGCCCCGGCTCCGGAGAGGTGTCGCTGGTGCTGCTGCTCGCCCCGGTCCTGCCCGTGCTCGGCGTCGCGGCATCGTGGTCGCGCGGACTTGATCCGGCGTACGAGCTGACGGCCTCCGTGCCGAGGGCCGGGCTTCATCTGGTGCTGCGGCGCACCACGTCCGTGCTTGCCGTGGTCGTCCCCGCGCTGCTGGTGGGCGGATGGGTGACGGGGGTGATGGTGGCTCAGTGGCTGCTGCCCTGCCTGGCCTTCACCTCCGCGACCTTGGCGCTCGGCGGTGTCGTCGGCGTGACCCGCGCCGCCGCCTCGCTGGTGGCCGTGTGGGCCGCCGCGGTCGTGGCACCGACCCTGGCCACGAGCCGTACGACCTTCGCCCTGCAGACCCCCGGCCTGCCCGTGTGGGGACTGATCCTCGCGCTCGGCACCGGTGTCGTGATCGCTCGCAGGGGCGCGTACGCCGAGCTGGGAGCCCATCGTTGAACATCGGAAAGGACCATCCCATGACGTCCGTGGTGAGCGCGGCCGACATCGCGCCGACGCCCTATGCCTGGGAGATCCGGGCCACCGGCCTGAAGGTCGCGGTCAGCAGAAACCGCATGGCCGTCGACGGGCTCGACCTGTCGCTGGGCACCGGCGTACACGGCCTGCTCGGCCCCAACGGAGCGGGCAAGACCACCCTCGTCCGGACACTGGCCACCGTGCTGCGCCCCACCGAGGGCACCCTGGAGCTGCTCGGCGAGTCCGCGGGCGGCCTGGGCGAGCACCGGGCGCTGCGCCGCCGGGTCGGCTATCTGCCGCAGGAGTTCGGCTACTACAGGCGCTTCACGGTGCGCGAGTTCGTCGAGTACATGGCGTGGCTGAAGGAGGTGCCCAAGGCGGACATCCCCGCGGCGGTCCAGCGCGCCGTGGAGCGGGTCGGCCTGGCTGACCGCGCCGACGAGCGGATGAAGGCCCTGTCGGGCGGCATGGTGCGGCGGGTGGGCATCGCCCAGGCCATCGTCAACGACCCGTCGATCCTGCTGCTGGACGAGCCGACGGTCGGCCTTGACCCGGCGCAGCGGCTGCGGTTCCGCGAGCTGCTCCAGGAGTTGGGGACGGACACCTGCGTGGTGGTCTCGACGCATCTGGTGGAGGACGTGGCCGCCGCCTGCACCGACGTGGTGCTGCTCGCCGAGGGCCGGCTGGTCTTCCAGGGCACCCCGGAGGAGTTGGCCGCGGCGGGCGGTCCCGAACACGTGGGCGACAGCCCGCTGGAGCGCGGCTACTCGGCGCTGCTGCAGGGCCCCGAGCAGGGAAGGGGCACCTGGTGAACGTCCGTGTCCTGCGTATCGAGCTGAGGCGCTCCGTCGCGCCGTGGGTCGGCGCCGTGGTCCTGACGACGGCGCTGGCGTTCCTGTACCTGATTCCCGGGTCGTGGTGGACGGGCACCACGGCGTGGACGGCCCAGTGGACGTCCATGGCCCTGTGGACCCGCGCCCTGCTGTTCTACCTGTGGCCGCTCGCCGTGGGGCTCGGGGCGCTGCAGGGCCTGCGCGACCACCGTTCGAAGATGTACGAGCTGCTGACGAGCACGCCGCGGCCCGCCCGGCACCGCGCGGCCACGTTGGCGGGCGCGACGGCGATCACGCTGGCCTCGGCCTATGCGCTCCTCGTCCTCGTGGGCGCGGTCCAGGTGGTCGCCAACACCGCGTACACGCACCTCGGGTGGCTGCCCATCTCGCTGGTAGGGGCACTCTCTCTCGTCGCGGGGGCCGTGCTGGGCATGGGGGCCGGGCGGGCCCTGCCGTCCGTGCTCACCCCGCCCGCGCTGGCCATGGGCGCCTTCGTGTTCACGGCCCTCATGCAGATGTCGTGGGGCCGGACGGAGACGACCACGGCGACGGGGCTCCCGGGCACGGAGCCGAACCGGGTCTCCCTGCTGTCACCGGCGGTGCAGGAGGTGCGCGACGTACTCGTCACGCTCTCCGCCTCCGTGCACGTCGGGCAGACGGTCTGGCTGCTCACCATGGCCGCGACCGGCTTCGCGCTGCTGGTCGCCGCGACCCCCCGCGCCCGGCTGCTGGCCCTGACGCCCGTCCTGGCGGGCGCGGTGATCGCTCTGCTCGTCCTTCCCGCCGATCCGCGACGGATGTACGTCGTCGACGAGGCCGCCGCGGAGCTGGTGTGCGACGGTCCGGTGTGCGTCACGAAGACGCAGCAGGCGCGACTCGCCGACCTCGCGGGTCCCGGTAAGGAGGCGCTGCGCCTGCTGCATGGCGCCCTGGGCAGCCAGGCGCCGGTCTCGGTCCGGGAGAACGCCACCGTACTGCCGGAAGGCTCCACGCCGCAGTGGTCCCGCAAGACCGTGCTGTTCGACTTCGACGACGACCTCATCGCCGCCGCGAAGGGCGAGGAGCTGACCCGGGCCCTGATCGCCAAGGGCATGGTGCCGGGGTGCACCCCCGTCGGCTGGAGCGGTTCGGGGGACGGCGTCGCGCAGACCGTCGCGGTGGGCTGGGTCCTCGGGGACCTCAGGTCGCTGCCCGGCACGCAGTCAGCGATTCCGGGCCGCGAGGTCGACGCCGACGCCCGCCCGCTGTGGAAGGAACTCAAGGCGCTGCCGCGGGCCGAACAGCTCTCGCGGATCAACGCGATGCGCGCCGCCGCGCTCTCCTGCAAGGGCGACGTGTACGACGCGCTGAACGGCGACGCGTCCCGGTGAGATGGCTGACGCTGTACGCGCGCTCGCGTCAGGTACCCGCGTCACTCGCCGCGGTGGTGATCAGCGCGGTGGCGGGGTGGGCACTCGCCCGGGACGGGGACGCGGGGCCCGGTGACCCGCGGCTGCCCGCGCTCGTCCTCGCTGCGGGGGCGATGGCAGCCTCGGTCGGGCTCGGCGGGCAGGACCTCGCGCTGGACCGGACGGCCGCGATCAGCTGGGTGCCGCGCAGAGCGGCGCACGTGCTGCTCGCGGGCGCGGTCGTCGGCACGGTGCTGCTGACCGTGCAGACACTGGGCGAGGACATGGCCACCACCGCGTTCGTCGTCCGGGACGGCGCGGGCCTGATGGGACTGGTCGCCCTGGGCGCGGCGCTCTCGGGCGGCCGGTACGCATGGACGCTGCCGTTCGCCTGGCTCTCGTTCTCGTTCTTCGCCCCGCCCCCGACGAGTGCGCCGATGCAGGTGGCGACCTGGATGCTGCTGCCACCCGGCACGGCAGCGGGCACCTGGACGGCCCTGGTCCTCACGGTCGCCGGCACCGCGGCCTACGCGGTCGCGGGACCGAGGCGGTAACGTACCGGGCCACCGGACCGGGACACGCCGACCCTGCCCACACCGGGTTCAAGGTGGTGGCCATCCCCCTTCCCTGGCCACCATGACCCGGCCGGCTGACGTGCCGACACCCGATCTCCGGGAGGAGCACCGGACGTTCCAGAAGGCTCAGCTCAAGCGCGGACGTTCGCCCGGACCGCCTCTTCGATGGGTGTCGACCCCGTGTTGAGTTCGAGGATCTGTCGGCCGATCCGGGGCTCGTGGAGCAGTTCGGCGAGGGTGGCGGCGACGTCGTCGCGAGTGATCTGGCCGTGGAACTCCGCCGGACCGAGAGACACGGTGCCGATCCCCGGACCGTCGAGAAGGAGTGATGGACGGAGGATCAGCCAATTCAGATCGCTGCGGCTGAGTGCGACGTCCGCGCCCTTCTTCACGGCGAAGTAGTACTCGACGTCGTCTCCGAGGTCGCGTTCCCGCCATGATTCCGGAAGCACCGAGACCAGCACAAAGCGCTCCACTCCGGCGAGGCGTGCCGCCTCGATCGCTTTGACGACCCCCTCTCCGTCGATGGCTGTCGTGACCTCCCTGCTGCCGCCGTTCGATCCGGCACTGAAGACGATCACGTCGACGTCACCGAATGCCGCCGCGAGTTGTTCCACCGTCATGCCGGAGAGATCGCCGACTCGTGCGTTCACGCCTCGCGTTGCGAGTTCGGCCTGCTGGTCGTCTCGGCGCACCAGCCCGTGGACGGCGTCTCCTCGGGAGCGCAGTTTCCGCGCAAGCAGACCACCGATACCGCCGGTGATGCCGATGATGAAGACATCCACCTTGATGCTCCGTTCTCTCCGGGCAACTCTTCGGCTCCGTCGCAAGACCGACGCCTGAGCGATCAACGCCCCGAGTCCGCTCGGGTGTTCCAGGCCCGCAGAGGGCAAGGGCACTCAGCTGCCGAGCGACAGGGCCGCCCTCGCGTCGTGGCTGCCGCCCAGCGCGCCGAGCACGGTGCGGACGAGCAGGTTGACCTTTGCCTCGGTCTCGTCTCCGGTACCGGCGGAGAGCAGGGCCGGGGAGTCGGCGGGCAGGTCGTGGACCTCGTGCAGAAGGGTCAGGTAGACCCGGCGGCCCCAGGCCGGGTCCACCGCGGTGACGGCGCCGGCGTCCGCAGGCGGGCGAACACCAGGTCCAGGCCCTCACCTGCGAGAACGCGCCCTGTCGGCCAGTGGGTCAGCACAGGATCAGCACGGTCCGAACGAAGCTCCTCCGTGGGCCGGCTCGCCATGTCTGGGCGGTGGTGTGGTTCCACCACAGGGACAGAGCAGGGAGCCGTCGTCCTCGCTACGCGTTCTCGCGGGCGGCGAAGACCGGCTCCCCGAGACTGGTCAGGCCGTTCGGTCCTGCGACGACGGTGCCGTGAGCCTCTCATCCGCCATGCCGAGCCGCGCCTGCTCCTCTTCGACGATCCGGCGCGCCAGCTCGGTGTCCGACACGTCGACCGCGTCCGGAGAGGCTTCGGCCACGGCGCTGCGACGGGCGTAGGCGTCGAACAGGCGAGCCTTGGCCTCCAGCATCTTCACCATGCGTTCGTCTACGCCTCCGGTGGCGAGGAGACGGTACACGCGAACCGGCCTGACCTGGCCCATACGGTGAACCCTGGCCACCGCCTGATGTTCGATGGTCGGCTTGATCTGGGGTTCGCAGATGACGACGACGGAGGCTGCCTGCATGTTGAGGCCGATGCCCGCTGCCTGGATCTGGGCCAGGAGCACCGCGGGGCCCGAGACGTCGGCGAAGTCGTCCACCATCTGCTGCCGCCGCCCGGCCGGGACTCCTCCGGTGAGCGGACCGAGCACCGCGGTGCCGTCGATGGTTCCGGCCACGAGTGCTTCCCTCACCGCGCCCAGTACGTCCTTGAAATGGGAGAAGACCACCGTCTTCTGCCCGTTCTCGCCGGCCTCCTGAACGATCTCTCGGAGCCGGTCCAGCTTGGCCGACTTCTCAGGGCGCATGTACGCGGCCCTGCGCATCGCCATGAAGTTGCCTGCGCGTACGGCTTCTCGGTACGCCTCCTCGTCCGACGCACTCAACTCCTCCCATTCGTCGGTCTGCTGGAGACTCGGGAGTTCCGTCAGTACGTCCTCCTGGTTGCGCCTCAGGTAGACCGGGGCCACGGCCTTGCGGAAGGCGACCGATCCAGCCAACGCGTCGCTCTCTCCGAGGGAGTCCGCGACATCGCCATCAAGCATCCGGACCAAGTTGCGGAACTCGACGACCCTGTTCTCCATCGGGGTTCCGGTCATGAAAAGGGTGCGCCCGCAACGTTCCGCCCACGAGGCGACCGCCTGGGACCGCTTGGCGTTCGGGTTCTTCACGGAGTGCGCTTCGTCGACCACGAGCAATCCGACCTCCCCGCCGCCCGGCGCGGGGAAGCCGCGCAGCGCATCGAACGTGGTCACCGCGACCCCGCCTCGCCCCTTCCAGTCGGCGAACGCGTAGTGCCGGTCAGGGCCGTGGAGCACCATGACACGCAGGGCACTACGAGCCTCGATCTCCCGCGTCCAATTCACGAGGACGCTGGCCGGGCAGACGACCATGAAGTGACTCTGTCCTTCGGCGGCCAGGTGTGCCAGCACGGCGATCGCCTGGATGGTCTTCCCGAGGCCCATCTCGTCGCCGAGTATCACCCTGCGCTGCGCAAGTGCGAACCGCGCGCCGAACGCCTGGTAACCGCGCAGGGAGACGCGCCGGTGCGCGTCGTCGAGGTGTTGGGTCCGTACCCGCTCGGCGATCTCATCCGGCAGGAAGCCCTCGGCGGCGGCCGCCTCGGGCAGCCGCCCGGATATCTCGGCCAGCAGGCTGTAGTACTCGGCAGAACGGACTTCGAAGTCCACCCACGCCGCAAGGTCGGACGAAGATCCGCGGAGCAGGTCCACCGATGCCTGGGCAAGCAGCTCGCGCAGGCCCGCCTGCTCCGCCTCGTCCACCAGCGACCGGACCTCAGTGATCGCCGCCAAGGCGCGAGCCTTCTTGTCCCGGCCCGCCAGAAGCATCCGGAACCGCCCGGCGGCGGGCCTGGCATCGGCGAGCAGCGGACCGAGTCGCTTCGACAGGACGGCGGCCTTGTCGACCGCACGACGAGCGTCCGGACCCGCCTCCACCAGTACGTGCAAGGCTGTGACGAGCGCGGTGGTGCTCGGTTCCGGCCGGTCGACATCGATATGGACGGCCACGGTCTCGTGCACAGCCTCGGAGAGCCGACGGGCAGCGGCGAGCATCTGGTCGATGGTGCGCTGCCCCACACCGGGAATCTGCCGCAATCGGTAAGGGCCCGCTTCGAGCACACTGCCCACGGTGCGCAGCCCGTTCTTCTCGACGCTCCCCAACCGCAGCCGCCCTTCGGTGACGTCCTGCAGCCGGGCGACAGGGATGGCGTCAAGCTCCCGCTTCACCGCCGCGTCGTGGATCGGCTCCAGTGCCGCCCTGACCGCCTCGACCGCCCTGCCGTGGTCATCGACCAGTGCCTGCACCGCTTCGTACAGTCGCGCTCCCCGTGCGACCGTGTCCCTCTCGCCCCGCCCCACGCCTCCCGCCCCTCTTCCGCCCTCCCCGCATCCTCCCACCGCATCACCGGCCCGACGGCACCGGCCAGGTACCTCGTGGCCAGGCTCGCCACCACGCCCGCCGTGCTCAGCGACAGCAATGTGGTGACCAGGCCGAGGATCTCGTCGGCTCCGACGGGTGTGAAGCGGGCGGTGTCGGGCGGCCTCGTTTTCTGGGCCGCCACGGAGGAAAACGGCGGCTTTGCCCACCGCATTTCACGTGAGGAGCCTATTTCCCCAGGTCAGCGACGCAGTGGAATTCATGCACTCTTCCCGTTGACGATCTCGTGGCCCGCTCCTCGTCGGCTCGCTACGGTTGAGCCATGAACGATGTGGGGCGCCCACTGCGACGGCACCATCGCCCTCATCCCCGCCGAGCGTCGTCGGCTGCGTATCCTGCGCGAGGCCCGCAACCTCCTCGCCCACCGCGTCCCCCTCGACGGTGACCGGCTCCGCCACCTGGTCGAGGAACTGTGCCGCTGACAAAAGGCATCGCTCAGTAGGGCCAATCCAGTTCAGATCCAGCATTTACTGGAGACCGAAGACGCGACATGTCACCGACGACGCAGCCGAGCACCATTGTGAGCAGATCGAGGCAATGAAGAAGGAGATCGCTGCTACCTGAGCGGTCAGTAGTGGTAACGAGCCGCGAGGATGACGATCTCCTTGTCCGTCACCAGGTATACGAGGCGGTGCTCATCGTCGATTCGTCGCGACCATGCCCCAGGCAAGTGGTACTTCAGCGGCTCGGGCTTGCCGATCCCCGTGAAGGGGTCACGCTTGACGTCCTCGATGAGCTTGTTGATCCGAGCCAGCACCTTGCGATCATTCTTGAGCCAGGACGTGTAGTCCTCCCGGCCCTGATCCTCAAAGACGAGCCTCACGCAGCACCCTCATGTGCCGCATCCGGCGAGTCAGGGTCGATCAGCTCTCGCTCAGACACGTTGATGTTGGCCAGGGCGTTCTCGTATGCCTTGAGCAACCGGCGAGCGTTCGCCGGAGAGCGCAGCAGATACGAGCCCTCCCGCAGAGCCGCGTAGTCCTCAGCCGAGATGAGTACAGCGTTGCCGTGCTTGGAGACGATCTCGATGGCCTCGTGATCGTCGTTGACCTTCTTGATCAGCGGAAAGAGAGCCTTGCGGGCTTCGCTCGCGGTTATCGACATGGGCTGGCTCCCTACATCAAGTGGTACCGAATAACGTACCACTCTCAGCCGCCTACATCAGAACCAATTGCGTGGCGACCCATCAGGAAACCCAGCACCAACTCAGCGCGGGAAACAGCAGGGGGCCGACTCCCGGAGGAGCCGACCCCATCTGACCTGCAAGTTGTCAGGCTGCCAACGTGATGTTTCGGCACTCGCTCACACGTTGAAGCGGAATGCCTGCGGTCTGATCCTGACCTGCGGCGGAGCCCCATCCAGGGCTCTGACCTGGGCTTTCCTGGTTGGCATGCGTTGGCTCCCGACGGCTATTTACGGGTGTCCTGCGGACTGGCTGCGGACTGCCCGGGTGCCCGGAAGGCAGAGAAACCCATGGCACCCCGGCGGGACCTGCAACGAGACTGCGCGGGTGAGCGACTCCTACCCCTGCCCCTGCTGCGGGCACCGCGTGCTGGACGCGATGCCCGGCTCGTACGAGATCTGCCCCGTCTGCTTCTGGGAGGACGACGGGGTCCAGTTCCGCTGGCCCACCATGGCCGGCGGCGCGAACAAGGTCTCCCTAATAGAGGCCCAGCGGAACTACCAGGACTTCGGCGCCTGCGACCAGCACGGCCGCCAGTACGTCCGCCCGCCGGCCGAGGACGAGCCGCTCGACCCCGCCTGGCGCCCTATCGACCTGACGCGCGACTCCTTCGAGGACTGGGCAGCCGAGGACCGCGCCCCGTGGCCCGACGACCACTCGGTGCTCTGCTGGTGGCTGCCCACCTTTTGGCGCCGGGACCACTCCGCGTCATGACCTCCCACATCGAGACACTCGTCCAGCAGCTCGACGGCAAGGCCGACGAGTCCTACGACGCCCGCGCGGAGCTGATCTGGATCGGCGCCGACGCCATACCCGCCGTCATCAACGGCCTGCCCTCCCTCGGCGGCTTCGGTCAGCTGACCGCCATCGAGGTCTTCGAGGAGGTGGGCGATCCCCGTTGCGGCCCCGCTCTCATCGGCCTACTGGACAGCGACAACCCGACCGTCCGCGAATGGGCGGCCATGGCCCTGGCGAGCCTGGAGATCGACGGCGCCATCGAGCCCCTGCGCCGCGCCTACCTCGCCTGCCTGGAACGGGCGACCCCACCGGACTGGACCGAGCCCGTCGGCATCTGCTGGGCCCTGACCGAACTCGGCGCACGCACCCCCGTCGTCCCACCGCTTACTGCCCACCTACGAGCCACCGCTGCGGACGACGCCCCGGGCTGGCCCTCGGCCCACTTCACCGAGATCATCAACGACCTGGCCGACCACGCCCAGGTGATCCTCTACTCCCAGTTCTGGCGGGTGGACGCCGGCGGCACGTACGGCGTCTCCGGCCCCGGCCTGGACTGGGAACTCGACTGGACCGCGCCCTGGGAGCACCTGGTCGAAGAGTCCCGCACCTGGTCCCTGCTGGAAGCCTCCGAAGCCCCCGCCGGCGACAACATCTTCGTCGCCCCCACCTGGATCGACCGTACCGACCTGCACCCGGAGAGGTGACCGATGCCGTTCCAACACCCCGAGGAGGTCGGCTACGGCTACGTGATCGAGCGCTACGCGGCAAGGAAGGACTCGGGCCACGCGCGCTACCTCGTCCTGAAAAGTGGTCGATTCCTGCGGCCCGAGTGGCCTCACGGCGAACGTTTCGCCCATCACCTCATCGACGACGCGGCCACGATCACCGATGCCGAGTTGGAAGCCCTCCTTGGCTACGAGTGGCGCTCGCGCCTCACCGCCGCATGGCTGATCGGCGTCGACCGCCGCGATCGGTTCCGCGAACGCATCGGCGACCTGCTCCTGGCCAGCGAGGTCTGCTTCTCCGGTAGCGCCTACTGCTTCGCCCTGGCCCGCTTCGGCACCCACGCGGACGCCGAGATCCTCACCGCCTACCTCGACCATTACCTCCCCCGCACCGACCTCCGCTACGACCAGCCCGCAGCCCTCGGCGCCCTCCTCCGCCTCGACGCCCACCTCGGCACCCACCATGCGGACCGCTTCACCCAGCCTGACGGTCTCTGGGACCAGTGGGTCAATGCCCTGGCCCACCTCCGCGGCCACCCCGCATACACCCCCGTCGAGCGGCGCCACTCGACAGACCTCCAGTGCGAGTTCGCCAACGGCTGGCGACGCCTGTAGGTCGCGGCGCAATCACCGGATCCAGGCCCCTAGTTCCCACCAGGTGGGGGCGTGAACAAGCCAAACGCACACCAGAAAGCCGGTTCTGCCCGACGATGGAAATGCGGAAGACCGCCGACACGCGGAGACAGGGGGAACCATGCGCATCGACGTGCGGGTAGGGGCCGAGGCAGACGAGCTGCGTTCACTGCACCAGTGGCTGGGGGCAGACAGAGAGATTCGCAGGTCATCCTCCTTGACACTCCAGGAGCAGCCTCCCGAGCCAGGGCACATGGGCGGTTTGCTGGACGTCATCCAACTGGTGACTGACAACGGATGGAGCGCTGCCTCCTTCGTGGTGGCACTGGCCGCCTGGAAGCGAACCAGGCCCCAGGACCCGCGGATCGAGATCAGGCGGGGTGACACCGTGATCGTTCTTACCCAGGGCAGCGATGCCGAGATCGAACGTGTCATTCGTGCCCTTGAGACCTCGACCGAGGATGAGGCACCTGGGACATGAGTGTGTTGCCCGACCCCGGCGCGACCCGAGCCGTGCTGATCGGCACCAGCCACTACGACCACCTGGAGTCGCTGCCGGCTGTGTCCAACAACCTGACCGCTCTGGCCGAGGCGCTGACCGGACCCACCTCTTGGACCCTGCCGCAGGAGCATTGCACGATCCTCTCCAACCCCACGACTGCAGAGATGACCATGGCCGCAGTGCGAGCCGCAGCCGAGCAAGCGCGCGACACCGTGCTGATCTACTTCGCCGGTCATGGGCTGGTCGACCCCGAAGGGGACCTCTATCTGGCCATGCCGCAGTCCAAGCAGCAACGCGTGGAGACCGGACTGCCCTATCGGTGGATACGGCAGGCTCTCCTGAACGGCCGGGCCGATCGATGTGTCGTTGTCCTCGACTGCTGCTACAGCGGTCTGGCCCTCGGGACGATGAGCGGCCCATCAGATCTGGCCGATCAGGCGGCCGTGGAGGGAACATTCCTGCTGGCCGCTGCTGCAGAAACACGCCAAGCACTCGCCCCGCCGGACGAGACCTTCACCGCGTTCACCGGCGAGCTCCTCGACACGCTTCAGACGGGCATCCCCAATGGGCCTGAGCTGATCGACTTTGGAGCGCTGTACCGGCACTTGCGGATCAGGCTGGCGGCTAAGGGGCGCCCCGACCCACAGGCGAGAGACAGGAACACCGGGGCCCGACTCGCTCTCGGCCGCAACCTGGCCTGCCTGCCGACAACCGCGACCACCCCTTCTGCCGACGGGGAGCCAGCCACAGGGCGCTCCTGGCCGAGTCCCTCGGGAATCCGCACTGTCAAGGGTTTCTTCAAGTCGTTGGCCGATGTTCGTGTGACGAGCGGTCTCACCCATCAGATGGTCAGTCAACGTTCCGGTGGGCGCATCTCGCCCGGTACCGTCAGCAGGCTCTTGAACCGCGAGAGCCTGCCCAAGACCTGGCCCACCACAGCGGCGTATCTGTCCGCCTGTGGCGTGCCGGATCCGCAGGTCGCTGAGTGGCATGCCGTCTGGATGCGGTTGCTGGCGGATACGACGACCGACGCCGCACCGCTCACCGTCCCGCAACCGCGCCAGAACCAGAAGCCCACCGTATTGCAGCGGTTGACCGGAAGAGTGTCCCGGCGAAACGGTCGCAGTCGAGATCACCGTTCAGGGAGTAGCTGAGGCAGTCGGAGACGCCTGCTGCGGAGCCGGAACAGGTGCCTCGCTGTCATCACCGAAGACCGTGTTCCAGGCAGCAATAGCCAGCAACGCCGCCGTAATCACAAGGCCCGTCGCAGGCTTCTTCATCTGCTTGGCGGCCGGCGGCCGCACCCAGTGTCCTGCCCGGTAGTAGGGCTTGTCGCTCTTCTGCGCCACCGCGCTCTCCCCCCGACAACGCTTCCTTCCGTTCCTTCGACAGTTTGGCAGCGTCCGTCCTGGGGAGAGGGCAAACGGCTGCGTCCGGCTGATTCTGGTCCCTGCAGAACTGGGCGGGTGATGGGTTGCCGTTCGGCTTGCCGCGCACAGCGGCCGAAGGCAGTGTCGTTGGTAACGGAATCAGCGTCGGTATTGGCACGCCGCCGTTGCCCATCAAGACTGCACATACCGAAGACCAGCGTTCCTATGGGGGTGTACCGATGAGCGACCTGCTGGACGCGGTGGACACGGCTCACAACAACATCGAGCGCCTAACCGATCCGGGTGCACTACGCAACGCCACCGAGCAAGTGATCACTGTCGCGCGCCAGTGCGGCGCCCAAGCGGTCCTTGCCGCCAGCCCCGTTGCCGAGCGCTTGGTCGGCGCGCTCCTATCTTCGTGCAGCGACTTGGTCAGCTTGTCCTCGCAGGCAGCCGTAGCCTCACAGAACGTACTGATCGTGGACGTCAACCTTGCCAGCGGCACCACGGTGGCGCAGGCCGCCCGCCACGCCCGCAGCCGCGGAGCACGACGTATCCACGCAGTCGTCCTCCATCAACTGACCGCGGTTGCAGCCCAGGCCGAAGACTGCGGCGTAGATGCGTTGGACGTCCTCGGAGAACGACCGCCTACCCGCGCTTCTTCTACGACAGATTCGGGTCTGTAGTAGATACAGCGGGCAAAGCCGTGAGGGCCGCAGCTGCCGCCGCCGATCGCTTAGAGTCCAGCGCCTTACCACGTGCGAGCGCATCCGCCTTGCTCAGGCCAAGCGCCTCGCCGACTTCCTTACCGTTGCGGTACACAACCTGCTGGATCTTGTGATCGCGGCACACGTATCCCAGAGCACCTTCGATCATGAGGCGATGCCGGGGCGCCGCCTTGCGATTCCCGGCGGGGCTAACGTCCGCGACGCAGATCACCACGGCGTTGGGATTCAAGGCCGAGAGCTTGCTACTGAGCATGCGCCCCAGGTCTTCAACCTGGTCGATGACCTCCAGCGCCGCAGTTCGAAGCTCACAAGCCTCCTGAATCTGGGGCTCGCCCTGCGATCCCCCCACGACAACACAGGTAACTACAGGACCTCGCCCTGCCGCTGGAAAGCCCACGCTGATCCCAAGTACCTCCATGCACAGCACTATAGAGTGACGGGCATGTCGGGAACGGTCATCGCCCAGGTCGGCAACCACCAGGTCGGGAACCGCATCAGTGAGCGCTTCAGCGCCGTTCGGTATCGACATCGCTAAGGCGGTGCGCTGGGGACAGCAGCTCGGACACGGACTTGAGCGCGTCCACGCCGCCGGCCTACTGCATCGCGACGTCAAACCAGGCAACGTGTTCGTGGACACCGGCAATAACGTCCTGCTGGGAGATCTCGGTTTTGCCGCGCGGATGGATGCCGACGGCTATACCGCCGCGAACGGAACATACGCCACCGTAGCTCCAGAGGTACTGAGTACAGGCAAGTGCTCAGTGGCCTCTGACGTCTACTCGCTAGCTGCCACCATGTTCTACCTCCTGTCCGGGCAGTACCCGAACGGGCCGATAACCCTGGGACGAAACGCCTGCAGGGAGCGAATTCTCCACGGCCAGTTCGACAAACTGCGCGATGTCGCCCCGTATGTCTCCCAGGGCCTCGGCAACGTCGTTGAACGAGGACTCTCCCTCGATCCAGTTACTCGTCCTAGCAGCGCGCAAGCTCTCGCAAACCAACTCGCTCAATGTTCACGCCCTCACAGACCTTGGCGCCGCGTCACACCCCACGACGGTCACGACCAGTGCTTTGAAGGGGGCGCCACCAACACGGCGAAGGCAGTCTCGGTCTGCGCGGTGCAGGACGCACGCGGCCGCTACAGCGTCGAGGTGCGCCACGAGACAGGCCGGCGAGCACGCCAGCACGAGAAGAGCGGAGTCCAACGAGACAGCCTTCCTGCCGCATTGCGCACTGTGCTTCGCAACGTCTAGCACGGCACCGAGGACCGCAGAATTCCATACCGTGCTGTCCCGCCCACCCGCACGAGTGAGCGGGTTACTGGATGCCTCCCCGCCAAGCTACACACGCTTACGGGCGGAAGCAGTCACGGCCTCAGCAGCCGAAGCTGCGGGTCGAAGCAGACAAGCCCCATCGATGCCGCAAGGTCTGCAGCGTAGACCGAAGCCTCCTCGGCCATGCTGTACCGCATTGGGAAGTAGATCAACGGGCCGGCCGCCTCACCGATCAACGGCCCGGTCGACCACGGAGAGGTGTCTTCCTCGTCCTCCGTGAGATCCACCCATCGCGCCAGGAGCGCGGCTACGTACTTGGCGATATGTGGTGATGGTGGAAAGTCTTCGTCCGTGTCGATGTAGCGGTCGTACAGCTGGGTGA
>NZ_JAHUXH010000049.1 GCF_019219825.1 Streptomyces sp. TRM70350
GTCCACCTTGGCGGCGCCAAGGCCAAGCAGCCTGGCCACCTCGTCGTCGGTACTGCCGTCGATCGGGCTGACGTCCAGGTGGAGACAGTTCTTCACGGCGGTCGATCACCTTGAAGCCCAGGACCGCGCACCAGAAGGCCGCGAGCCGCTCCGGATCGTGGCAGTCGATGGCAGTCGGCAACCAACTCGGTGAACCTACTGGTCATTACTCCCCCAGACAGTGCGGACGGGGCGCCGCCGGCCTTCAGGAACCCGAGGGTGAAGGCGAGGTCGGTGCGCACATCGACGCTCACCTCATGTTCGGAAACGAGGAAGATGGGTGGCTTCCAGATGCTCGATGCAGGAAACAACGAACCGCCGCAGGCGTTCGGCAAGAGTCGTAGAGGCAACCTGAAGGGTGCAAAGGGCCCAAAGAGGTGGCTGCACGGGGGTGCGCCTCCCACCAGACCCACATTGCCTAACGTTGTCAAGGCCTTGCCTTGGTTGGCACTGTCCCATAGTCTCGACGCGGATGCTCGGCGCCGGAGTGGCGTGGTGCCCGATCCAAGGACGTTTTCGATTACGCGAAGGTGAACACCTGAGGGGTGAGGGTAACGTGAGCCAGTCCACAGCGGATTCGCCTCGGCAGCCGCGGGAGCCCGAGGAACTGCTCCGCGGAATCCTCGACTCTCCGCAGGCACGACTGGACGGCACGGCTGCCGTCGAGGTCCACTCGCTGGTCTCCCGCGAACACGTTCCCCTGTATCTGTTCGCCATCAAATCGCTCGGGCATTTCTGGCCCGGTGTCTGTGCTGTCGTGCACGACGACGGCAGCCTCGCTAAGGAAGATGTCGATACGTTGCGGCGGCATATCGAGGGAATTCGGGTGATTCCCCGCGCCACCGCCGACGCCGTCGTCGAAGAGACGCTGGCCCGCTGCCCGCTGTTGCTGGAGGTCCGGCGGCGCAACGTGCGCATCCTGCAACTGGTCGACTATTTCGTGCTCGCGGAAACCGAGAAGATTATCGGCATGGACAGCGACATCGTGTTCGTCGACACCCCGGACGAGCTGATGCGGTGGAATACCGACTCCACGGACCGTACGGCGTTCCTCTACTCCTACGAGCAGTTCGACCACGGGCGCGGCCCGATGGGTGTGAGCTGGATCCCCGAGGCCCTGCCGTCCGTGCCCTACGTGCCGGAGATGTGCTGCGGATTCATGTGCGCCGATCGCGAGCGATTCTTCGATGCGGATTACCTTGAAAAGATGATGGAGGACACTCCGCGCGATATCCTTTTCCGTCCCCGTCATGTCACCCAAATGTTCTATTCCGTGCTCGGAGGCAGACTCAACGGCGCCGTCAGGTCGCTGGGCGAGGCCTACCGCTCTGGCCCGTGGGAGTGGCTGCCGTACGCGGATCGGCGCGTTATGTGCCATTACTTCGCCTCCAGCAAGGCATCGGGCAAGACGGCGCGCACGCTTGACAATTTCGGCCGTTATGCGCCTCTGTTCACCTCCGTCCTCGACCGGCTGGAAGGCAGGAAGTGCCGTTGATCCGGCATCCCGCGCCTTGCGCCTCCGCGCATGGATACGGGATGGAGGGGAGCTGAACGCATGACGAGTCCTGTGCCCTATCCCGCCTTCTCCCTGCGCGACCTTAGCTGGACTCGCCTCGGAGGCCTCTACGAGGAACGCCGCGAGCTTCTCGGGATGCTCCGATTCGGAAGCCGCCGTCTCCTGGCCGCCATCGTCCTGACGACGCTCGTGGAGATCGCGACCGCACCGCTGACCGCCCTCTGCGCCCAGAGGCTCGTCCACGTCCTGACCGATGAGACGGGCGATTACCTCTGGCCGGCGGCAGGCTTCGCCGCCGCCATGCTGCTGCGCCAGGCCGCCGAGATCGCGGGGCTGGCGTTCAAGCAGTCCATGGCCAAGACCATCGACGGCGCCGCCCGCTCCCGCATGCGGCGCATCGCCCTGCGCCCCGCCGGGATCTCGCACCTGGAGGACCCCGAGTTCCAGGACGTCGCCTCGCGCGCGGCCGACCAGGGCATCGCCTGGCGCGAACGCTCCGTCGGAATGGCCGCGGTGGGCCAGGTGCAGACGGGCGGGCGCATGCTCTCGGCGTTCGCCATGGGCGTCGCTCTCGCCGTCTACTTCCCGCTCCTGGCCTGCGTGCTCGTCGTGCTCTGCTTCGTGATCCGGTCCATCACGCTGCGGCAGTGGCTGTTCCTGGAGAACGTGAAGGACGCCGCAACGCCGGAGCGCCGCAAGGTCGACTTCTGGGCAGATCTGGCCGCCGGCCCGGAAGCGGGAACGGAGCTGCGGCTGTTCGGACTAGCCGGCTGGGTGAGCGAACGCCGCCTGGCCGCACACTACGCCTGGCTGGCCGACTACTGGCGCATCCGCAGAAACGTCCTGCACCGCCAGAAGCTCTCCATGGCGATCACCGCTGTCTGCGCCGCCCTGGCGCTCGGAGTCCCCGGTGCCGCGGCACTCGATGGCGAGATCGACGTGGGCACCCTGGCCTTCTGCCTGGTGGCGGCATGGGGCGTCTTCGTCGTCGCGAACATGGGAAATGAGTCGTACGACATCGAGTACGGCAAGACGGCCCATCACGCCCTGCGCCAGTTGGAGGGCATGCGCCCGCCGGTGACGGGAACGCGGACACCCGCCGCCACGGTCTCCACGATCCGCTTCGAGGACGTGACGTTCACCTACCCCGGCGCGCCACGCCCCGTCCTCTCCGGCCTGAACCTCACCATCCGGCCCGGAGAGCGGCTGGCGATCGTAGGGGTGAACGGCGCTGGAAAGACGACGCTCATCAAGCTGCTCGCCGGACTGTACACGCCGACAGCCGGCCGGATCACCGTCGACGGGGAGGACTTGTGCACCCTGGACCCCGCCAAGTGGCGGAGCAGGATGACGGCCTTGTTCCAGGACTTCGTCCAATACCCGCTGACTCTTCGGGAGAACATCACCCTGGCCGCCCCCGAGGCGGATACCTCGGACGACGAGCTTGAGGAGTTGCTGCGCCTCGGTGCCCTGGAGCCGGTGCTGGCCTCGCTGGAGTCCGGGCTGGACACGGTTTTGTGGAACACTGGCAGCGGAGGGCGCGGATTGTCCGGGGGGCAGTGGCAGCGGCTGGCGGCCGTGCGCACGCTGTACGCCGTGTCCCACGGCAGACGACTGGTGGTGCTGGACGAGCCGACCGCCCATCTCGATGTGAAGGCCGAGGCTCGGTTCTACGACGAGGTCGTCGGCGCGGTCCGCAACGCCTCCGTTGTGCTGATCTCCCATCGGCTCTCCACCGTGAGGTCCGCCGACCGGATCGTGGTCCTGGACAACGGGCGGATCACGGAGGATGGAAGCCACACCGACCTCCTCAGGAGAGATGGCGAGTACGCGCGCTTGTTCCGGCTCCAGGCCTCCCGCTTCTCGGACGGCGCCGCCGAGCCTGACGCCACAGAGCGGGAAGGCTCCGCGCCGAACGCCGCAGAGCCTGAGGAGATGAGCGGATGAGCATGCGGAACAGCCTGCGCATGACCCGGCACACGCTGTCGCTGAGCTTTAGGGCCGACCGGCGGGTGACCATCGCCGTCGGGGTACTCGTTGGCCTGCAGGCCGGGCTCGTCTCCCTGACCGCGCTCAGCCAGCGGTGGCTCGTGGACTCGGCCGAACTCGACATCGCGGTTGGTCTGCTGGGAGCGGTGGCCCTGGGCGTCGTCTGCCACGTGCTCCAGACGATCGGTCAGCGGATCTCCGTCAACTACCGCAACGACCTGTGTAACCGCATCCAGCTGGCGCTGGAACAGGAGATCACCGAGGCCGCCGCGAAGATCCCCACGATCGCCCACCTGGAGCGCAGCGAGTTCATCAACCGCATCGTGATGCTCCGACGGGGCACGCTGGCCCTCACCAACACCGGCTGGGCCGCCGCCTACGCGCTCTCTGCGCTGGCTGGCATCGCCATGAGCCTCTGGCTCCTCATGGACATCCACCCGCTGCTCGCCCTCCTCGCCGCCTGCGCGGTACCGATCCTCCCCCTGACCAATAGGGCCAAACGGATGCAGCAGCAGGCGGCCGACGCCACCGTGGAGCACTTCCGGCAGGAGGCCGAACTGCACGATCTCTGCCTGCGCCCGCAGACCGCGAAGGAGGTGTGGGTCTGCGGCAACGGCATGCGGCTGGACAGACGTGCGAGCGGCCTGTGGGCCGAGGGAGCGCAGCACGAGGCGCGCGTCCGGCTCCGCGGGCTGGTCTACGAGATCGGCGGATGGGTGCTGTACTTCACCGCCCTCGCCGGGGCCCTCATCGTGGTCGGACATCTGCTGAGGACGGGCGGCGCCACCGCTGGGGACGCCGTGTTCATCATCTCGCTCGCCGGCCAGCTGCGGGCACAGCAGCAACTGGCCGTCGACACCATCACCCAGGTCGCCAACGGCGGCCGGATCGCGGAACACCACCGATGGCTCCTCGACTACGCTGCGGTCGCCACCCGCACGGGAGCACCGGTGCCTGTCCGTCTCAAGGGGGCCATCGAGCTGCGGAACGTCTCCTTCACCTACCCCGGCGCCGTGTCCCCCGCGCTGCGCGGGATCAACCTGACCATTCCGGCGGGCTCGTCGCTGGGCATCGCGGGAGCCAACGGAGCCGGAAAGAGCACCCTGGTCAAAATCCTCTTGGGCGTGCAGCAGCCGACCACCGGAATGATCACCGTCGACGGCGTCGACCTGCGGGAGCTCGACCCCGCCGCCTGGGCGGCGGTGTGCACCGGCGTACTGCAGGACTTCCTCAAGCTCCAGACGCCGCTGCGCGAATCCGTGGGCGCCGGCGACCTGCCCGCCGTCCAGAACGCCTCCCAGGTCGCCGAGGCGCTGGACCGCGCACGCGCCACACGCCTCGTCCACGAGCTCCCCGAAGGACTTGAAACCCGGTTGGGAAAGACCTTCGGCGGGGTCGAACTCTCCCACGGCCAGTGGCAACGGGTTGCCCTCGCACGAGGGCTGATGCGGCAGGCTCCGCTGCTTCTGGTGCTCGACGAGCCCACAGCTGCCCTTGATCCGCAGGCCGAGCATGAGCTGTACGAACTCTTCATGGAGCAGACCCGGGAGTCGGCCGGCCGCGGCGCCGTCACCGCGCTGGTCTCCCACCGCTTCTCCACCGTCCACACGGCCGACCACATCGTCGTCATCGGCGACGGTCGCATCACCGAACAAGGCACGCACGCGCACCTGCTTGCGACCGACGGCGAGTATGCCGAGCTGTACCGGACGCAGATGCAGGCCTATCGGTAGGAGTGTCATGCAGCAGCAAGCGTTGAACGTGTGTTCGCGATCGACGACGTCTACGTCCCCGGGGCGGTGGTGACCGCGCGATCGGTTCGCGCCGTAGTGGCGGATCCGGGCGTCGGCATTCGGTTCCACGTCATCGACGCCGGGCTCGGCACATCCGGCTGCAGGGAGCTCGAAAAGGAGCTGAGCAGCTGGGCGACGCCGAGATATATCAGGTCCCGGACCGGCTCGTCCTGCCTCAGAAGCACAAGTGGCTCACCTCGGCGACCCTCGGCCGGCTGCATCTGGGCAGCGTCATCCCGGACGACATAGACCGCGTCATCTACCTCGACGCCTGGCACTTCGACACCGGCGTGCTGAAGGCCGAAGTCGCGGTCGACGGCTGGTACGCACTGCTGACGTCCATGCCCGACGACCGGGCGGATGCCGGGCAGGCCCTGATCCACTACAAGGGCCAGGGCGCGGTCGAGCGCAGATACCACGACTTCAAGGGCCCGCTCGCGGTCGTGCCGGTCTTCGTTCCGCACAACCGGCGCGTTGCCGCCCTGATCCAGGTCATCTGCCTGGCGCTGCTGGTCTTCTGCCTGATCGAGCGGCAAGTCAGACGGGCACTCGGCGCCGAGCAGACCATGAGCGGCCTCTATCCCGACAACCGCTGCGTCCGCCCCACCGGCCGCATGATCTTCTACTACCTCGGCGAACTCACCCTGCGGATCGGTAACGTCACCACCCCGCCCACCGTTCAGATCACCCGCGGCGTTCATCTCCACCTCCTCGACCTCCTTGACACCGACATCGGACAAACCCGCTGGCCACAGATCTGAAACGGGGGCCCGCGAAGTCCGGGGCTAGACGCAATACCGTGACTCTGTTGGCGATCTTGTGGGGTCACGCGGCGGCGGGGCAGAGGGCGTGGAAGCGGGTTGACCGGCGGCGGGTGGTCGTCGGCTCGGCAATCCAGTCCGCAACGCGGGTGAGGTTGCAGGCCAGCGCGGTCAGGACGTGCTGGACGTGGGTTCTGGCGAGGCCGCGGTAGCGGGATCGGCGCAGGCCGCAGGCGCGGACGTTCTGGGAGAGGGTGGCCTCGATGCCGGCGCGGATCGCGTAGCGCTGCTGCCAGTCCTTGGTCTGCTGCTCCAGCCGGTTGCCGGTCTGGATCTCGTGGAGTTCGCGGCTGGGCAGCAGGGAGAGCGCCCGAGGACGTGTGGCAGAGCTGGTGCACTGCGACCGGACCGGGCAGGCCAGCACTCAGGTCGTCGTGGATCTTCTCGGTGAGCTCGCCGTCCTGGACTGGGGCGATCGTGGTGGCCACGTGCACCACCACCTCGGGCAGCCCTGACGTGCACGTTTCTGTGAGATGCACCCGGTAGACGCTCCAGGCGGTGTCCCGCTTGACGCAGTAGTGCGCATCGGTGTCGTACGGCGAATCAAACCGCAGGCTCGCCGGGGGCAGCGCATGACCGTCGCGCCAGCGCAACCGGCCGCGCGGGTCCCAGTAGTAGTGGTGCATCCAGACCTGCCGCAGGATCTCCACCTGCGGCAACACCCGCAGCCGGGGCAGGGCGTCGGCGGCCCAGGCAGCGGCAAGGATCTTCTGCCCGTCCCGGCCGTCGTTTCCGCCAGCGCGGCGACCCCGGCCTTCCCACCGGGGACTTTGCCGATCTCCACCTTGCGCCCGTAACGCTTGCCCCACTCCGGCTCGATCAACGCACGCAACCAGTCCTCGTCGGCCTCGGCCAGCTCTTCCAACGCGGCCCGCAGACTCTCCCCGGCCAGTTCCAGGCGGCTGAGCCTGCGCACGGAGGCGAGCACATGAATGGCATCGGTGCGCTGCTGGCCCCCTGCCTTCAGCAGTCCGGCCTCCACCAGCCGCTTCAGCATCACCCGCAGCAGCCGGTCAGCAGCGTCCCCCTCCGCCAGCCGGGCCCGGAACTCGCTGAGCACCGAGTAGTCGAATCCCGGGTCCTCCAGCTCCAGGCCCAGCGCGTACTTGAAGTCGATCCTGCTGCGCACAGCGTCCGCGGCAGCGCGACCGGACAAGTTCTCCGCGAACTGCAGCACCGACACCAGCGCCAACTGCCCCGGCGAGAAGCCCGGACGGCCAGCGGCCGGGTACAGGTCCGCGAACTCCCCGTCCTCGAACAGCACATCCAGCCGGTCCCGCACCAGCATCGCCGAAGTCCCCTTCGCGCACGCCGCCCACGCCGTGCGCACCGTCCTCACCGGAATCCGCTGAAAACTCCTCGGCCGTAACGACACCGCACCCACACCCCAAAACCCGAGGCCACCCCGCACTCCTCCAGCGAAGCACCCCGCCGCCCCACCGTCAGCACCCACACAAGATCGCCAACAGAGTCATACCGGTGATTTAGGTTGTTTTCCGGCGGGCCGGCCTGGCCTTGGTCGGCCCGACCAGGGCCACGCGGGGAGCGTTCGGCCGGGGGCGGACTGTGGTGCTGGGCGCGTTGGAGCTTCCAGTTGGGCATCGGGGCGACGAGGCGTCGGCCTTCCACAGGGCGGAGAAGAGCTCCACGAGCTGCTGCGCAGCGTCGTGGAGGTCGGCGATCCGCTCGGGCGCGGCGTTCTCGCCCTCCAGTCAGCGGTAGACCGACCACGGGAACGGGTAGCCGTCGGTCGGCTCGCCCTGCGCCAGCTGTTCGGGTACGGCCAGCGGCAGGACGGGGGCCAGCTGCGGCCCCCACCGCTGCTCGCGCTCCACCTGGCCGATCCAGCGCGGCAGACGGGGCAGCCGGACGGACATGCTGTCCCCGAGCCGAAAGGTGGCGTTGTCCACCCCTGAGGCCGCCACGGGGGTGACCGGCAGGTCGGCCCACTGCGGGAACTGCGCCGCCACCAGCCGGTGGACCTAGTTCGTAGTGGGGTACACCTCGCCGGGGCGCAGGCGGTTGGTGCTCACGGGTGCTCTCCTTGATGTCGAGTCGTCAGGCGGGAACGGTGGTGAACTCGCGGTAGATCCGCCGCAGCGGATTGTCGGGGAATTCGTCGCTCCACGGCTTGTCACCGCCGATGTAGTGGATTATTCCTTCGCGGCGGGTGAGATATTCCATCCGGCCTTGGCCGAATCGTCCGTGCACCGGGTGCTCGATGAACTTGTTCCATTTCGAGGGAATGGGGGCCCAGCGTTCCGCGAACAGGTGGTTCAGGATGTCCTGGTCCAGAGTCGGAATGTCTTTGCCGTATGTGCGGTAGATGTGCACCGCCCGCGTGGTGATGTCCTCGGCACGCCACTGATCCATGTCGATGAGCAGGACACCGGCGTTGAAGTAGCCCGGTGCCTTGGCGCCGGTCTCACTGAGGCTCGCCCGTGTCGTGCCGAGTGTCAGCAGACGGGCCGGGGCCACCTCATTGATGACCGCGCCGATCGGCGCGCCGGCGAGGTCGGTGTCATACAGCTCCGCGAGGTTGTCCAGGACGATCGTGTCGACGTCGAGGTAGATCACCCGGTGTACGTCCTCGGGAACGATCTCGCCGATGTGCAGGCGGTGCAGTGTCGCTGCCGTCCAGTGCTTGCGCGGCACCGCCATCTCCAGACGGTCGGGCACCTCGTGGATCCGGACGTCGCCCGCGTCGCCGAGCATCCGGGTGCTGCCCTCGCCGAGTCCGGAGTCGATGACGTGGAAGACAAGTCCGCGCGTTCGGTCGCGCAGGCCGTCGCGGATCGACCTGGCGACGACCGTCGCGGCTGTGGCGTAGTTGTCGTCTACCGCGAACACCACATGGATGTCCTGCTGTCCCATCCTCGCTCCTCGGGTTCGTGATCCGGACTGGGCGCCGCCGTCCGGGCATGCGGCCGACGTGTGGCTCAACCCTCAACCTAGGAGGAGTTGGCAACTTTTGGCAATAGAAGGGATGTCGCGAGGTGGCTTTGGAATGCGGTAGCAGGCCTCAAGATGCTGAAGGGCCTGGCTATTTGGGGGGTAATGCGTTGCCAGAATTGGCAAACATGGGGCATGGTGGGGCGGTCGGGCCCATCCGCTGCGACCGTTGGCCGGCGCCCGCGGCGGCCCGTACCACCGGACAGCCCAACAGAGAGGAACATGCCGTGACGATCGCCCCCCTGCAGTTGGCCGACTTAGTCGTCACCCCGCTCGCCGGCGGCCTCGGCGCGGAGATCGGCGGCGTGGACACCGCCGCCCCGCTTGGCTCGGAGACTGTCGAGCAGGTGCGCTGCGCGCTGCTGCGCTACAAGGTTGTCTTCCTCCGCGACCAGCGGCTGGACTACGCGAGCCAGGCGGCGTTCGCCCGCCGCTTCGGAGGCCTGACCCTCGGTCACCCGATCTACCAGGCACCGGAGAACCGCCCTGAGGTGCGTGAGATCGACTCCCGCGAAGGCACCCGCGCGAACCACTGGCATACCGACCTCACCTTCGTGGACCGCCCGCCGGCGCTCGCCTTCCTGCACAACAAGATCGCCCCGCCGGTCGGCGGGGACACCATGTGGGCCAATACGGTGGGGGCGTACGAGTCGCTGCCAGAGCCGCTGCGGGCGCTCGCCGACCAGCTGCGGATCGTGCACAGCAACGACTCCGACTACACCGACGCCACGGTGGCGGCTCGCGAGGCGTACATCTCCACGCTGTTCGAGACCGAGCACCCCGCCGTGCACGTGCATCCCGAAACCGGGGAACGGGCTCTGCTGGGCGGCGGGTTCGCTCGCCGCGCGGTCGGCTTCAGCCCGCAGGCCTCGCGCGATCTGCTGCGGATCCTGCAGGAGTACGTCACCCGGCCGGAGAACACCGTGCGGTGGCGCTGGCGGGCCGGTGACCTTGCGATCTGGGACAACCGGGCGACCCAGCACTACGCGCTGCACGACTACGGGGCACAGGACCGCCGGGCCGAACGCTGCACGGTCGCCGGTTCCGTCCCTGTGGGTGTGGACGGCAGGCCGAGCACGGTCCTCGCAGGGGACATGACGGCATACAACGCCGGCGTCGCCTGACGCCGGGCGGACATGGCGGTGGGGGGACGGGCCGCCCCGTCCCCCCACCGCCATGTCACGGTTCAGTCCGCGGTGTACGCGACCGCTTCCGCCAGGCCGTCGGCCACGGCCGCCACGCCTTCGTCGTCGATCACCAGCGGCGGCACCGCGACGACCGCGGAGCCGATCCGGCGGAGCAGCAGCCCGCAGTCGCGGGCCCGGGCGAGGATCCTGTCCGCCCGCCCTTCGCTGTCCGTCTCGACGACGGCAATGAGTCCGAGGCCGCGTACGTCCGCCACTCCGGGTGCACCTGCCAGTGATGCGAGGCGGCGCAGGAGGCATGCGCCGAGTTCCTCGGCCCGCTCGGGCAGGCGCAGCTTCTCCAGCATGTCGAGGGTGGCGAGCGCGGCGGCACAGGCCACGGCGTGCCCGGAGGTGGTGTGGCCGTACCGCAGGCCGCCAATGACCGGGTCGGCGGCGAAGGTGTCGTACACGCGGTTGTGGACTGTGACTGCGGCCAGCGGCACGTATCCGCCCGTGAGGCCCTTGCTGGAGACGAGGATGTCCGGGACGACATCCTCACGTTGGCATGCGAACATGCGGCCGGACCTGCCATAAGCAGTGAAGACCTCGTCGAGCACGAGCAGGGCTCCGGTGGCGTCGCACAGGGCCCGCAGCCCGCGGAGGAATCCAGGCGGAAGGACGACGGCCCCGCCGACGTTGAGGAACGGCTCGACGACGACAGCGGCCGGGAGAGCGTCCGGGTCGTCCCCGACGGCCTCCTCGAAGGCGGACAGCAGAGCGGGCAGGGCCCCGGGGTGGCGAAGCGCCCGGGGCTCGTCGGGGAGCTCGACGCGGGTCACCGGCAGCGGGGGGTCTAGCAGGTGCCGGTTTCGGGGGAGGGTGGACAGGCTGCGGCTGAGCAGCGTCGCGCCTTGGTAGCCGCGGGCGAAGGTGACGATCCGTGGGCGGGGGCGGCCGAGATGGGCCCAGTGGGAGACGGCCATCATGACGGCGGCGTCGAAGCCTTCGGACCCGCTGTTGACGAAAAGTGTCTTGTCGAGGCCGGGCGGCGCGTGGCCGGCGAGGCGTTCTGCGAGCAGTCCGACGGGCTCGTGCGAGGCTACCGAAAGGTCGGCGTGGTGCAGCCGGGCCGCCTGCTCGGCGATCGCCCGCAGGATATCCGGATGGGCGTAGCCGCACGTGGAGTTGAGGGCGGACGCGTCGAGGTAGGCGCGGCCTTCGATGTCCCACACATGGTGGCCTGAGCCGTGCGAGAGGGTCAGTGCCGAGCGGTCGGTGTCCAGTGGTGTCCAGGTGTGCCAGACGTGCCGCCGGTCGCGGGCCCGCAGCGTCTCGGCGTCGGGGAGGGGACGGGGTGTTCGGGGCTCGCCTACGCGGGCATACGGTGCTGCCATGGCGCTCTCCTCTGGCTGTTCGGGCCCGCGGGCCTACCGCGGACGGGCGGGGGTGGGGCGCAAGACGGCGGCTCCGCGCCGGTCAGCGGAGCACGATGCGGATCGGGAGTGTCTCCGGGCCGCGGACGGCGATGGAGGGCACCGCGTGTGCGGGGCCCGTCTGCTCGATCCCGGTGGCGGTGTCGAGGAGTTCGGTGTAGAGAATCCGCATCTGGGCACGGGCCAGCGTGCCGTCGATGCAAAGGTGCTTGCCGCTGCCGAAGGCGAGGTGGCGGTTGGGGGTGCGGGCGATGTCGAAAGTGTCCGAATCATCGAAGACGGCCTCGTCGCGGTTGGCCGACGGCGCCCACAGCACGACCCGGTCACCCTCCGCGATGCGTCGCCCTCGGATCTCCACAGGCCGGGTGGCGGTGCCCATGCTGTGGGCTGCGCTGGACGCCCAGCGCAGCACCTCCTCGACGGCGGTCGACAGGAGGGCAGGGTCTTCGCGCAACCGCCGCAGCTGCCGGGGTGTTCGAGCAGAGCCTGGAGCCCTCCGGCCAGGGCCAGCCTTCCGTTTTCGGTCGCGCCGATGAGGTTCTCGCAGTTGAGCAGGGCTTCGTACGCGCTGAGCGGCTCGTCGTCCACGAGCCCGCAGACGAGCAGACTGGTGAGGTCGTCGGTCGGGTCGGCGAGACGGCGAGCCATCAGGTCGGTGAAGTACCCCTTGAGGCGGGGCGAAGAGGCGAGCGAGCGCCCGGCGGCGAAGGCCTCGTCCGTCCATGCGAGGAGGTCTTCGCGGTCCTCGGCGGGTACGCCCATGATGTGCCCGATGACGTGGATCGAGAGCTGGCCGGCGACGTCGTGCACGAACTCACAGCCGCCTGACTCGACGACGTGGGCGAGGATCGACCGGACGCCGGCCCGCATCGGTTCCTCCAGTGCCCGCACCGAGCGGGCGGTGAACCAGTCCGCGGCCAGGGCACGCAGCTTGCGGTGGTGCGGTGGGTCGGTGAGAGCGAGCGTGATGTCTCCGGCGGGGTCGTTGCCGAACGCCGCTGGCCGCAGCAGGACGCCGCGTGCAGAGCTGAAGGTGGTGGGGTCGCGGTAGGTGGCGCAGATGTCCTCGTACCGGGTGAGCGACCAGAAGGCCGGCAACCCGTTGATCGGTGGGTGGCGGTGGACCGGGGCGTGGGCGCGCATCCTGCGCCACACGGCGTGCGGGTCGCCGGACGCGTGCAGGTCCGGGTCGACGAGGTTGTCGGGTGCGGCTGCGGGGGCCGTGGACGGGATCGCGGGTGCGGACATGACCGTGCTCCTGTCGTGCGGTGGAGGGGGAGTGGCTGACCGCCTACCAGGCGAGCGTTCCGTGCTCGTCGTAGAACCCACCTGACGGGCCGCCATCGGGCAGGTCCGCCAGGGTGATGACGGCGCGGGCCCCCTGCTCCACGCTGCGCGGCGCGCGGAAGCCGTTCATGCCGGTGGCCGTCCAGCCCGGAGAAACAGAGTTGATCTTGATATGGGCGAGCCCGGGATCCGCCCGGAAGGCCGCGGCGTACTGCACGGTGAGCATGTTGAGAGCGGCCTTGGAGCTGGTGTACGCGAGCCGCACCGAGGCGTCTCCGGGCAGGTTGGCGCCTGAACTGGTCAGGGCGAGAGAGGCCGTGGTGCTGGAGACGTTGACGATGCGGGGGGCGGCTGACCGGCGCAACAGGGGCAGCGTCGCGTGGATCATGGCCACCGGGCCTGCCACGTTGACCTCGAAGGTCTTGCGGATGATCGGGGCGGTGGTGCCGGCGGCGCTCGCCCCGATGAACACCCCGGCGTTGTTGACCAGCACGTCGAGGCGCCCGCAGGTCCGTTCCAGATGCCGGGCCGCGGCGGCCACGCTCTCGTCGTCGGTGACGTCAAGCGTGACGGGGTGGACCCGGACGCCGTCGCGGGCGAGGACAGCTGCGGCCTCGGCGCCGCGGTCGGCGTCTCGGCTGCCGAGGACGACGAAGGCCCCGAGCAGGGCGAGCTGTCGGGCGGTCTCCAGACCGATGCCCTTGTTGGCCCCGGTGACCAGGACGGTGGTCCCGGGCTTCACAGGGCTGTCCGGTACACCGAGACGTGCCTGGTGCTGTCCGGTCCGAAGGGGCGGCCAGACCAGTCCTCGAACCTCCGGTCGAGACGTAGCCCGGCGTGGGCGGCCATCAGGTCGAGTTCGGAGGGCCAGCAGTAGCGCTCGGCGTGGGGGCGCAGGTGGACGCCGCCGACGTCGAAGGTGATCTTCTGGCTGTGGAAGCGTTGGGCTGCGAGGTCGAAACGGTAGACCTCGATGGTGGCGGAGTCCTCCGTGACGTCAAGTGTCTCGACGCGCTGGCCGCGGTCGAAGAACGACGGGTCCGGTACGTAGGCCTCGACGACGAAGGCACCGCCGGGTTCGAGGACCTTGGCGACGTTGCGGAAGCAGTCCTGCTGACGGTCGGCCTCCAGTAGGTTGAACAGCGTGTTGAAGATGAGGTAGACGAGGGTGAACGGGCCCTCGACAGGCACATCCGCCATGTCGCCGACGACGGTGGGGATGCGGTCGCCCCCCGGCTTGGCGCGCATCTTCCGGATCATCCGGTCGGAGCCGTCGACACCCTCGACTCGGACGCCGCGCGCGGCCAGGGGCAGTGCCACCCGCCCGGTGCCGATGGCCAGTTCGAGGGCACGCCCCTCGCCGGCGAGTCCGGCGAGGAAGTCGGCCGCCGGGCGGGGGTCGAGCGGGGTCTTCTCGTCGTAGTCGTCTGCCCAGGCTTCACCGAAGAGCCCCGGGTCCCCGAACTGCCTGCTGGCCGCCATCCGAGCCCTTTCCGTAGGGGGTGGGCGGGTCTTGCGTCCACGGTGCGGTGCACCGTTCGTGCCACCCTCCGAAGCATGTTGCCATAGGGCGGCAAGTTTGTGGCAACATTTGGCAACAAAGTGGCTGCCGGTAGTGACGCCAGGCCAGGGCGACGACGCGAGGACGGTTCCGTGGAACAGCGCATGCTCGAACGGATCGGCAGGGAGGTCTCGGCCGTTGGCCTCGGCACCTGGCAACTCGGAGCCGACTGGGGTGCGGTGGACGAACGTGATGCCCTCGCCGTGCTCCACGCGGCCGCCGACGCCGGGGTGACGATGTACGACGCCGCGGACGTCTACGGCGACGGCCGCAGCGAGCGGCTGGTCGGCCGCTTCCTGCGGGGGCGGGCCGACATGGGCCAGCACCTGCGGGTCGGCCCCCGCATCGTCAAACGCGCCATCTCCAAGTACCAGGCCCGCGGTCCCGCATTGACCGCAGCAGCTACAAAGCCACCACCAGCATCGAAATCCTTGCGGCCGCAGGCCCTTGACGACATGCCCCAGCCGCAAACTTCAAGGATCCCTTAGTGCTGGACCCCGCGGCGCCGGGACAGCCCAAACGACAGGCTCCAGCCGTTCAGTGGCAGCGGCGCGGGGCCGGGGCGTCCGGCCCCGCGCCGCGGCTGTCCGCCGGCTCCGTGAGGAGCGTGCGGTGCCCACCGCAGCACGGCCGGCACCGCAGGCCCCGTCAGAGGCGCAGCGTCGGGTCGGCCTGCCGCCTACGGGCCCGCCCGGCGTCGAACTCCGTGTATGTGTCGGCGAGTTCGGCTGCCACCTCAGGCCAGTTCACGTAGTCCGTGTAGGCCTCGCCGCAAGGCAGGAACCCAAAGGAGGGGTCGCTGACATCGATCCGGCCCCCGTGGACGTCGACGTGCTTGAGGAAAGCCCGCGACTCCTCGATGATCATCGGATTGTTGATCTCCCAGGCGCCGGAGGCATAGGACTCCGCCCGGCGGGCCAGTCGCGCATAGGCCGAACCGGTCCACTTGAAGTGGTGCACCTGGGCGTAGATGTCGCCGGGCGGCACACCCCGGCCGGACCAGCTGTTGTGCTGCCCGTAGGACAGCTCGGTCCGCCCTCGGGCCAGCGTGACCTTGGTGGGCCGGGCACGGAGCAGTCGCAGGGTGAGAAGCCCGGCCAGCCCGTACTGGCGCCACAGCGCCTCCGGTGCCGACCTGTCGGGCTCCGGCAGGGTGCCGTCAGACGCGACCCGGTCGAGGAAGGCACCCCGCACGAAGTCGTAGCCGTTCCGCTCGCAGTAGGCGATGACGGCGGTGAGTCCGTCGGGGTAGAGTTGGAACTCGTCGAGATCGGCCACCACCCACCAATCGTCAGGGTGTTCGCTCATCGTCTCCCGGATGACCGCCGGGTTCAGGTGCTCGTGCCAGGGCCCGACCACGACCCGGGAGAACGCCAGTCCGGCCCGCCGCATGACCTCCTCCGACGCTGCGACAGCTGGATCGTCCAGACTATCCGCGTGGCGCACCATGTGGAATTGGTCAACGCCAAGGCGCCGGTAGTGCTCGATGGCTGGACCGAGCAGTGAAGTATCCCCGCCCACCATGCAGACCATTCTGATCGCCATTCAACCGACCCTTCCAGGATTACCTTCCAGAGATTCTCCCCTCACAGGGAGAAATTAGCCCTTGATGCATCAGAATGTCCCGCTCTCAATTCGCCAGATTACCAAGCATCTCCACTCGAACTCCGGCACAGAAGCGCTGCCCATCGTAGCGGGGGAGTCCGGCGACGCGGTATCAGCCATTCCTTGTCCAGACACCATCGGCTCACCGGCCGCGCGGGGACGACAGCGCGGCCCGCATGGGAGACCGACCCTCCGCGCTCCTACCCCTCCGGACAGTTAACGGCCACACCGGATCCTCCGACTTGACCGTGTCACCGGCTGCCCGAAGCATGGCACGAATGGCTGGAACAATACCCTTGTGCGTATCCACGGATTGGGCTACCGAATCGGAGTAGTGCCTTGACGGGATGGGAGTGCATGTCGTTGACTCTCCGAATGTGTCGACATGGTAGATGCCATTGTGATGGAAGCCGGGATCATCCAGCTCCATGGCCAGGACATATTTGAAGTCGATGCGGCAGCGGACCGCTTCGGCAGCCTGACGGTCCGACAGGTCGAGCAGGAACTGACCGTGGCTCACTGGGCGGGCGAGAGGCATGGGCGCCCGTCGCGCGGGTACCAGTCGGCGAAATCTTCGTCGCACCACAACCCGTCCAGCCGGTCTCTCACCCACATCGCCGTCGTGCCGCCCGGGTTGCTCGCCCGCGCGATCTGCGCGGTCAGAGGCGGGACTTGCTCACCGGAACGGTGACGGAGCGACAACGTCGTGCACCGCCCGTGGCGCTACCGGGCCATGGACTGGCTCCACGAAGTCCAAGACGGCCTGGAGAACGGGTGTTCGACGAGGTCGCCAACCTCCTCAATGGCGGAGCCTGACGAGCCCGCCGCCCGCGACGACAAGGGCCGCCTCCTGACCGTCGCCGACGGTGCCCCCACCGACCCGGACAGCAGCGGCAACGCCCCCGATCCGGCCGGATGCAGAATCTTCGGGAAGTCGAAGGACTCCCGCGACGACCTGCCGCAGATCGTGATCGGCATGGCCGTCACCCGGGACGGAATCCCGTCCGGGTCTGGTCCTGGCCCGGCAACACCGGTGACCAGAAACTGATCCGGCAGGTCAAGGACGACATGCGGGACTGGACCATCAGCAAGAGCGTGTGGGTCACCGACCGCGGCTTCTCCAGCGAACGCAACCGCCGCTACCTCCGCCAGGGCGAGAACGCCTACATCGTCGGCGAGAAACTCCGCTCCGGCAGCCCGGAGGTCAAGGCCGCCCTGTCCCGGCGGGGAGGCTACAGCGAGATCGCCCAGAACATGCGGGTCAAGGAGGTGCGGATCTCCGACACCGAACGGTTCGTGATCTGCCACAACCCCGAAGCCGCCGAACGTGACCAGCACATACGCGAACAGCTCGTCGCCCAGCTCACCACCGAGATCGAGGACACCGGCCAGCTCAGCGAGTTCAAGCGTGGCGAACTCCGCGGGAAGATCGCCGACAAGCCCGGTCTCAACCGCTATCTCCGCACGACCCCGGCCGGCAAACTCCGCCTCGACACCGCGAAGGTCAAGGCCGAGGAGAACCTCGACGGCAAGTACCTGCTGCGATGCTCCGCCCCCACTTGTCCGCCGAAAACATAGCCCTCGGCTACAAGCAACTCCTCGAAGTCGAGCGCGGCTGGCGGGACATGAAACAGATCATCGACCTGCGGCCCGTCTACCACCGGCTCGAGGAACGCATACGCGCCCACGTCGTCCTCTGCTGGCTCGCCCTGCTGCTGATCCGCATCACCGAGACCACCACCGACGCCACCTGGCAGTCCGTCCGCCGCGAGCTCGACCGCCTCCACCTCGGCACCTTCACCGGCCCCAAAACTCGTGACTCCAGGCCGCCGAATTACGAGGAACGCAGGGTGGACGCCGGCCGTCGAACCCGGCGGCGAGATCCGTGACGGTGCCTGGGTCGCCGAACTCTCCGGAGATGTACTGGACGGCTGGCCGCAGGGCATGCGGCTGATCGTCCGCAAGGAACGCCCCCATCCCGGCGCCCAGCTGCGTTGTACCGATGCCGACGGCATGCGCCTTACGGCGTTCGCCACCAACACCCAGGACGCCGCGATCGCGGCGCTGGAACTGCGGCACCGCCAGCGGACCCGAGCCGAGGACCGCATCCGCGCCGCCCGTGCCACCGGCCTGACCAACCTGCCTCTCCACGACACCGCGCAGAACCACATCTGCCTGGAGATCGTCCAGCTCGCCCTCGACATGCTGGCCTGGATGCCGATGCTCGCCCTGACCGGGCCCGCCCGGCTGTGGGAACCCAAGCGCCTGAGGCTGCGGCTGTTCTCCACCGCCGCCCAACTCGTCACCACAGGCCAGCGCCGTATCCTCCGCCTCGCGAAGCACTGGCCCTGGATCGACATGATCACTGAAGCCCTGCAACGACTCACGGCTCTGCCGAACCCTGGCTGACCAGCAGCTTCCCGCCCTGACGAGCAGTTACCACCAGACCGGAGCCGTGGAACCCGGCGCCCACCCGACGCGAAAGCCGGGCCACGGACCTGCCCGTGATCAGCCCGGACGACCGAAACGGCCCGCCAGAGAATCCGACGGACCGTCACGAAAGATCGAGGTTAGGCAGGCGCCGTGGGCCCGTCGAGTTCATCGGCCAGCTTGCGCAGATGGGGGCCGTATTCCGGGTCGGCAAGGGCTGCGGCGAATTGGGCGGTGAGATACGCTAACGGATTACCAGTGTCGTACCACTTCCCCTGAATGACCTGCCCGTATACGGCATGGGCGGTGGCGTAGGCGTTGATGGCGTCGGTCAGGTAGATCTCGCCGGTACGGTGCTCGTACCAGCGATGGGTCTCCTCGCGAAGCTCGTCGATGATGCCTGGGGTGACGACATAACCGCCGATGGCCGCGTACGCCGACGGCGCGTCCTGCGGCTTCGGCTTCTCCACAAGGCCAGTGACACGAAGAAGACCGTCCCCGAAGTCCTCTTTGACCACCGGCACGCCGTAGCGCTGGGAGTCGTCCGCCGCCATGGGCATCACGGCCAGCACGGGACAACTCGTCGCCTCGTAGGCTCTGATCAGCTGCTGTGCGCGGGGCACTTGTGCGACGAACACGTCGTCGGGCCACAAGACCAGTATCGGTTCGTCGCCAAAGTTCCGCGCCGCGTTGAGGACCGGGGTGCCGTTTCCGTACGGGCCCTGCTGGTGAAGATAGGTGATGTGCCCTCTCCTGGAGAGCTCGCCGACTTCCTCCACGGTGTCAGCGTAGACGGTCTTGCCCTCCTCGCGCAGTTGCGAGACCAGTGCCGGATTGGGGCGGAAATGCTCCTGAATCAAGCCCTTGCCGCCTGAAACGACAATGGTGATGTCGGTAATGCCTGACGCCACGAGCTCCCGCACCGTGTGTTCGATGACCGGCTTATCACCAACCGGCAGCATTTCCTTAGGTGTTGCCTTCGTCAAGGGAAGAAGGCGGGATCCCAGCCCCGCGGCGGGGATGACAGCCCTGCGAATGGTCTTGGACATAGGCCCTTCTTAGTCCGAGTGATCTGGCGCAGTCGCCACTTCTGCTGCCGACACGTAGACGAGCAGTTCGCCGGGGCTGCGCAGCAACAGGTCCGCTGGTGCGGTGGCGTCGTACAGGTGTCCCCAGCCCGCGGCAGCGCCCATCACACCGGTACGGCGCGCAGCGTCCGGGTCGGTAGGCGCATCCCCGACATGCATGGCGCGGTCGATGTCGACAGGAATGAGGGAACAGGCCCTGGGGATGCCCGCCGGATCGGGTTTCGGTTTCTCGACCTTGTCTCCTCCCACCAGGACCGAGAAGTGATCCAGCATCCCCAAGGCCCCAAGGAGGATCTGCGCGGCCCGTCGACTCGCGCCGGTGAAGACCGCCAGCGGGATGGTCCCTTGGAGCTGCTCAAGGACACTCCTTATGTCGGCGCATGGCGTGACCGCGTGGGCACGGTGAGCAAGTACCTCGTTGTACAGGTCCACTTCCGCATCACCGCAAGGGCGTTTCAGTAGCCCGGTGAGCATGGACCGCGGTGGTCCGAGTGAGTAGAGGGCGATGACCTCCTCTGTGCCGACGCCGAGCCAGCACCTTCGGTGTCTCACCGGAGTCCGACAGACAGGGCTGCGCTATTCCTGAAGACCTGCTCCGGTGCCTGCCATGGGACGTCGAGCATGACTTCGTCGAAGCCTGTCTTCTGGGCTGCGATGACGGCGCGTTTTGTGCCGCCCACAGACGCAGAGGCACAGTTGATCTTCAGGACGCCGACGAAGCGGTCCTTTCTCCCTGCTTCCTGCCGCATCTCGCCAATCTCCTGCAGCGGGCGGCGAGCGTGTCCGGGGCCATGTGATCGACGTCGGCGACGGCGAACCAGCTGTCCCCGATCCTGGCAGCGCCCTTTCCGTCGGGAAGAGGCATGGATGTCACGTCCTTTCGTGCCGAGTGGGCGAGAGTCACGGTTTGCGGGGCGGGCACTTCCAGAGTCGGCCAGCTCAGAATCCGAGCCCACATTCCGCAGCCCATGTGTGGCGCCAAGGCCGGTGACAATCAGCTCGCCCGCCCGCACCGGCCTGGCAACTCCATTGAGCAGCGCCTCGCCTTCGCCGGCCAACAGGACGTACACCTCTTCGGTACGGCTGTGGAAGTGCTCACCGCTGAGTCCGCCGGCTGGATCGAGGGGCCGTAGAAGGACTGGAGGGCGCCGATCAGGGCGAAGCCCACGCAGGAGGCGATAAGGCGGCCGTAGTGAACAGGCGGACCTCCGGTCCGGCCGCTGGTGCCGCCCCTGCGTCGTGTCCGTCATGCCGTCGGCTCCCCGTCCTCGATGAATCGGGCGGTGATCTCGTGGGCGAATGCCATGATCGTGCCCTGGGGGCTGATGCCCGTGACGCCCGGGAGGACGCTGGCGTCGCACACGCGCAGGCCCTCGAAGCCGTACGGCCGGCCCCGCTCGTCGCAGACCCCGCCGCGCTCCGCCTGCGCCATCCGCGCGGACGCCATGCCGTGCACCGACACCAGTTCCCAGTCGCCCGGCCGGACCCGGCGGCAGAACTCCTCGACCTCGGCCATGGTGCTCAGGGGCGGTGCCGAGGACACCGGGGGCGTCAGCTGGTCGGCGCCGGCGGCGAGGAGCAGGCGGGAGCCGATACGGAAGGCCTCGACAAGGGCGCCGTGGTCCACGGCCGTCATGTTGTGCCGCAGCAGCAGCCCACCGCCGGGCAGGGCCCGCACGGTGGCCGTGCCGTGCAGCCGCACCTGCGTGGTGTAGACGCCCAGCCTGTCGTAGTCGTCGAGATACTGGGTGACCTCGGCGGGGTTGCGGCCTGCCAGAGCGGCGGCGAGGGCCCCGCGCGAGACGTTGGACGGCATCACCAGGATGCCGCGGTCGCCGAACTCCTTCAGCTGCGCGGTGAAAATGGTGCCGTCGTGCGCGGCCACCCGCTCGGGAAATCGCGCTACGGTCCGCAGGTTGATGTGGAGCGCAAGATCCCGTCCCGCGCGGCGCTGCTGGATGCGGCTGCGCTGGAGCAGGCCGGGGGTGCCGAGCGGGCCGGCCGCCAGGAACACCGAGCGGGCCCGGTACTCGGTGCGGGCGCCGTCGGGGCCGGTGGCGAGGGCCCCGTGCACGGTGCGGCCGTCGTGCAGGAGGCGCAGGACGCGGGTGTCGGGGCGGATGTGCGCGCCCAGCGCCTCGGCCCGGGGGAGGTAGCTGACGGCCATGCTCTGTTTGGCTCCGCTGGGGCAGCCGGTGGTGCAGCGGTTGCGGTGCAGACAGCCCTGCACGACGCGGCGGGCGTGCTGCCAGCGCCAGCCGAGGCGGTCGGCGCCGACTGCCAGGAGCCGCGAGTCACGGTTGGCGCCGCCGTCGCCGTGCTGCTGCACGATGGGGCCGAGCCGGGCCGAGACCGTCTTCAGATGGGGCGCGAGGTCCGCCGCGCGATAGCCGTCGATGCCCGACACCGCCGCCCAGCGCGCGAGCAGCGCGGGCGGCGGCTCCCACAGCAGCCCGCCGTTGACCAGGGTCGTGCCGCCCACGGCGCGCCCCTCGCCATAGACGATGGTGGGGGTGCCCAGGACGGGCGTGAGCCCGCCGTTGCGGTACAGGTTGCGCATGTTCTCGGCCGGGCTCGCCGCGGCGAGGGCTGCGATGTCGGCCCTGGGGCCCTCCTCCAGGACCGTCACCTGACGCCCCGCC
The DNA here is from genome assembly GCF_019219825.1 of Streptomyces sp. TRM70350. GTDB lineage: Bacteria > Actinomycetota > Actinomycetes > Streptomycetales > Streptomycetaceae > Streptomyces. The sequence goes on from NZ_JAHUXH010000049.1 coordinate 22,284, forward strand.
GCCGCCAGTTCGAGCGCCGCCACCGAGCCGCCCGCGCCCGAGCCGATCACGAGGACGTCCGTGTCGACACTCCGCTGCCGTCCGAATCCCCGCCTCACCGTGCCGCCTCCCGTCCGGTACGGCCGTCCAGGGCGCCGAGGAGGGCAAGCGCGGTGCTCGACCGGACGACCTCACGGAAGCCCGGCAGCACGGCCAGCGCCCCCAGGCCCGGCCGCCCGCCCCCGGCGCCGTTCGCGTCGTCGTCGGCCGCGCGGTGCAGGGAGCGTCCGCCGGTCGTGAGCCGGTACGCCAGGGGCAGCATTCGCAGCACGGCTGCGTATCCGGCGCGCTGGGTCAGCGGCAGCGTCCGCAGGGTGTTCAGCAGGTGCGCCTCGGCGGCCGCCATCGCGGGCGCCTCGCGCAGAACGGGGTACTGGCGCCGCCAGTACGATCGCAGGCCGCTCGCGCGCAGGGCCGCGTGCATCGGCCCGCTGCCGCGCGTCATCGTGTCCTCCTCGCCGCCGTCGCCGTCTCCTTCACGAAGTCCGCCAGCAGCCGGGGCGCGCCCCGGTCGAGCACGGCGTCGAGTGCGTCCAGGAAGAACCGGACCTCCTTCTCGTCGGCCACCAGCGGCGGCGACACGATCAGCGCGATGTCCTGGGTGGAGCCGAAGAAGGAGAGGATGTCGTGGTCCCGGTAGAGCGCCGCGATCACGGCACCGGTGATCAGCTTGGCGAACGCCTGCGGATCCTTAGCCAGTTGGACGGGAATCAGGTCGCGTACGGCGGTAGGCAGCTGGGCTCTGGGACGCAGCCGGACGCCGTGCAGGGCACCCCGGCCGGCGATGCCCGCCACGAGTTTGGGGTGGCGGGCGGCGATGTCGGCGAGGCCGGGCACGAGGATTGCCTCGAGAGCGCGGGCCCGCGCCGGGAAGTCCTCTTCGACGGCGACCGCGACCGCCTCCAGCGCCGTCGCGGTCTCCTCGCCGAAGCCGTGGTACGTGGTGCTGTGCAGCGTGACGTCGCGCGGGTTGTCGTAGGCCTTGCGGAAGACCGGCTCGCGGGCGATGTAGCCGGAGATCGAGGACTTGCCGCCGCCGAACGACTTCGACGTCGTCATCACGTCGGGGACCAGGCCGGGGTGGTGCATGAAGTGGAAGAGCTGGCCCGTCTTGCCCCAGCCCGTGTACACCTCGTCGAAGATCAGCAGGATGTCCTGCTCGGTGCACAGCCGACGCGCCTCGTACAGGAACTCCGCGGAGCACTCGCGCAGGCTGGAGGCGCTGAACGGCTCCAGCACCACCGCGTACACGTCGCTGCGGCCGCGCTCGTCGGTGTGGCGTTCCAGAGCGAGCCGGAAGGACTCCAGGTCACCGTAGGCGAAGGAGTCCGTGCCCGGCAGCCGCGGATACTCGAAGTGGATCTCGGAAGACGCGGTGAGGCTGCCGGCGCCGAGCAGCTTGCCGTGGAAGGAGATGTCGGTGTGCAGGATCGTGCCGCGCCGGCCGCCGTGGTACTTGTACGCCAGTTTGACGGCGCCCTCGACGGCCTCGGCGCCCGAGTTCGGGAAGTACGAGATGTTCAGGTCGCCCGGGAGCAGGGCGGCGAGGTTGTGGCCGAGCGCGGCGACGTAGGGCGACAGGTAGATCTTGTGCACCTCCATGCGCCGCCGCTCCCGGAACCGGTCGCGGGCCGCGAGGATCCGGGGGTGGTTGTGTCCGTGGCTGAGGACGCCGACCCCGCCGGTGAAGTCGAGGAGGCGGCGCCCGTCCCGCAGCTGGATCCACGCGCCCTCGGCGCTGTCGACGAGGTCGCGGCCGAAGCCGAAGGTGCCGAGGAGCGAGGCCTCGCTGCGGCTGATGTACTTTCCGTACAGGTCGTGGACCTGGTCGATGCCGAGGTTCTCGGCATCATCGAGGGTTAGCAGCTCAGGCACGGGAGGCCTCCTCCGCTCGCGGCGCGGCCGGCCCGCCGGCGGTGCGCAGTCGGTCGGCCATCAGCTGTCCGGTCCTGCGGCCCTCACGCGCAGCGTGATTCGTGCCGCGGTCCTCCGGGAACACCTGCGCCATGCTCGCCAGGTACAGGCCGTGCACGGCGGTCCGCGTCGGGGGCATGTCCCGGCTGTAGTTGGGGGTGATCACGGGTTGGGCGTACTCGGCGCGCCAGACGTGGTAGTCCTCGACCCAGCTCCGGTCGAAGCCGGGGAACATCCGGCGCAGGTACGGGAGACTGTACGTGAAGACCTCCTCGTCGCTCATCCGGTACAGCTCGGCATCGGCCGGCAGGTACTTGGAGAGGTAGACGACGTGCCGGTTGCCGTACCGGCTGGGGGAGTCCATGTTGGTGTGCTCGATGACGCCGACGTAGGGGAACGACGGATCGTTGACGTTGAGCCAGTACGTGTCGGAGAGCCTGCGGTTGTTCTCCAGGACCAGGCAGACGTTCGCCAGGTAGCGGATGTTGCGCAGTCGGCGCGTGAGGGCGGGCAGCGCGGGGTGGGCCGGAGCGTCGGGCCCGTCGGCGGAGAGCAGGTTCGCGGCGAGTTCCGGGGCGACGGTGAGCAGGACCTGCCGGGTGGGCAGGAACGTTCCGTCCTCGGTGCGGACGCCGGTGACACCGGCGTCGTCGGTGGTCACCGCATCGACCGCGGTGCCGGTGAGCACCTCCACGCCGAGTTCGGTCAGCCGCTTGTGCAGGGCGTTGACCAGGATCTCGCTGCCGCCGCGCAGGTAGTAGAGGATCTCACTGCCCGACTTGGTGCGGCTGCCCCCGCGCAGCGCGAGCTTCGTCCACATCCAGGTGGCCCCGACCTGGTCCGCGTACTGGCCGAACTTGCCCTCCAGCAGGGGCCGCCACACGACGTCGTAGACCCGGCGTCCGCCGAGCGAGACCAGCCACTCCTCGGCCGTACGGTGCTCCAGGGTGCGCCAGTCGGTGACGCGCCGGCCGCGCAGGGCGAGGACGCCGAGCCGCACGCGGTCCAGGAGCGGGAGCGGGGCGAAGCGCAGCAGGTCCAGAGGGCGGGAGAGGCGGTAGATGGAGTTGGCGTAGTACATGCCGGTGCGGGTGAGGTGGGACTCGAGCGCGTCCGGGACACCGAGCCGCTCGCACAGGTCGAACATCTCGCGGTCGGAGTCGAACCAGTGGTGGTAGAAGCGCTCGATGCGCCGGCCGTCGCCGACGTCGAAGCTTCCGGCCAGGCCACCGAGTTCGGGCTCGCGCTCCACGACCGTCACGCGGTGTCCTCGCTCGGCGAGTTCCAGGGCGGCGGTGAGGCCGGTGAAGCCGCCGCCGACGACGACGGCGTCCCGCAGGTCGTCCGTTTCCGGTGTGCTCGTGTCGCGGGGGTTCGTGTTTCCGGGGTTCATGCTCATGCCAACTCCTTCACACGGGCCGCGGATGCCTTCGCGGTGGTGCCGCGGCTCGAATCGGTCCGTTCCATGACGAGGTAGGGCGGGCGGCCCTGGACCTGGCGGAAGACGCCGAGCAGGTACTCACCCAGCACCCCGCAGGCCAGCGACTGCGCCCCGAACGCGCCGAGCGGGGCGGCCTGCCGGACGCTGCCGCGGGCCAGCGCGGCGCCCGCGCCGAGCAGCGAGACGGCGCCGAGATAGGTGGGGATACGCAGCGGCAGGGTGGCCGCTCCGGCGAGGATGCCGGTGCGCGAGAGCGCCAGCATCTTGCGCAGGGTGTACTTGGTGGTGCCGGCGCCGCGGGCGTCCCGCTCGTAGGTGATGCTCGTCTCGGGGAAACCTGTCCAGCTGATCGCGCCGCGCAAGAACAGCTCCTTCTCCCCGAGCGAGGTCACGAAGTCGACGACCTTGCGGTCGAGGAGCCGGAAGTCGCCGGTGTCGAGGGCGACGGGCTGGTCGCTGAGCCGGGCCAGGAGGCGGTAGTAGAGATACGCGGTGGACTTCTTGAGCTGGGTCTCGCCGTGGCGGGTGGCGCGGCGCGCGGAGACGATCGACCAGCCTTTGAACCACTGCTCCGTCATGCTCGGGATGAGCTCGGGAGGGTCTTGGAGGTCGGCGTCCATCAGGACGACGGCGTCCCCGGTGGCCTCGGCGAGGCCGGCCAGAGCGGCCGCCTGGTGCCCGAAGTTGCGGCTGAAGCGCACTCCGCGCACCAAGCGGCCGGGGGTGTCGGCGAATTGCTGGATGAGCGGCCACGTGCCGTCGGTGCTGCCGTCGTCGACGTAGACGATCTCGTGCGGGAGGTCGTGCAGGGCACGGGCGAGGCGGTCATGGGTGCGCCGCAGTACCTGGTCCTCGTTGTAACAGGGCAGGACGACGCTGATGAGGAACGAGCGCGGGGGTGCTGCGCTCGGCTGGTCGTTAGCGATGGGAACCCCTCCTGCGGTGCGGTGCGGAGTTGTCGGCATGCGCTGTGCGGTCGTGGATCGCGGTGGTCGGGTGTTCGGTCGGCCTGTCGATCAGAGGGCTTGGATGAGGGCGAAGGGGGGCTTCGGCACCAGGTAGAAGTGGTCTCCTTCGACCACGTGCTCGCGGTGGGAGGCGGTGGTCAGCGTGGACCAGGGGCGGAGGTCGGCGTCGGGGTCGGCGTCCCCGACGATCGTGGTCACGGGGCAGCTCAGGGGCGGGTCGTCGGGGCGGGGCAGGTAGGCGTGGAACATGCGGCCGTCGTCGCGGACGTAGGGCAGGACCAGGGACCGGAACTCGGGGTCGGCCGCGAGTTCCGGGTCGGTGCCGCCGAGTGCGAGCAGGCGCGCGACGACGGTTTCGTCGTCCTCGTCCTGCGCGGCGGCGGAGTCCTCGGGGCCGGGGTAGGGGGCGTCCCGGGAGCCGGACGCGACGAGGTGGGCGGGGAGGATGCCGCGCCGCTCCAGCGCGCGGGCCGTCTCCAGGGCTACCGCGGCGCCCATGCTGTGCCCGAACAGCAGCAGGGGCCGGTCGGCCAGAGGCTCCACGGCGCTCGCGACGGCGTGGGCGAGGACGCGCAGGTCCCTGGCCGGCGGTTCGCCGATGCGCTCGGCACGGCCCGGGTAGCGCACGGTGTGCACCTCGGTGCCGGGCAGTCGGCCACTCCAGTCCCGGAAGAACGCGGCGGATCCCCCTGCGTGAGGGAAACAGACCAGCCGCCGGTCCGGGTCGGGCAGCGGGACGGGGCAGTGCAGCCAGCGGGCCCGGGGAGTGTGCGGCGGAAGGGATACAGGGGCGGGCGTCGCGGGGGTCACTTCGGCTGCTCCTGGTTCGTGTGGCGGCGGGCGCGCAGGGCGCGGGCGCGGCGGGCTGCCGAGCGGCGGGCCTCGGCCTCGGCGTCGTGTGCCTGAGCGCCGCCGCCCTTGATCAGCTCGGCCTGGGCCATGACCGTCGTATGGCGGAAGAGGGCGACGATCGGAGGGCGCCTGCCGGTGTGGCGCTCCAGCGCGTCCTGGAGCTGGAACATCGCGAGCGAATGGCCGCCCAGGTCGAAGAAGTTGACGTCGACAGGTACCGCCCGCGCCTTCAGGACCTCGGCCCAGGCCGCCCGGACCGCTTCGGTCGGGTCGGCGTCGGCACCGGCACCGCCGGGCTGCGGTGGGGCGGGGCGCACGGTCGGGTCGGCGGGGCCCGCGGCGGCGGACTCGGGCTCGGGGTGCGGCTGCCGGGCCCGGTCGCGCAGGCGGGCGCGGTCGGCCTTGCCGTTGACCGTGCGGGGGAAGGAGTCGAGCACCTCGATCCGGGCGGGCACCATCGCGGCCGGTAACACGCGGGCGAGCCGCTCCCGCAGGTCCTGAGCGCCAGGCAGTGAGGGCGCCAGCGCGAACCCGGTGAGGGAGGTCCCCGCCGTGTCCGGCACGACGACCGCCTCGCGTACTCCGGGCAGGGAGCCCAACACGGCCTCCACAGCGCCGAGTTCGATCCGGTGACCACGGATCTTGACCTGGTGGTCGCGACGGCCCAGGAAGTCGAGGGTGCCCTCAGCGGTCCAGCGGACGAGGTCGCCGGTGCGGTACATCCGCGCGCCGGGCACGGGGGCGAAGGGGTCGTCGAGGAAGACACGGGCGGTGGCGTCCGGGCGCCCGAAGTAACCGCGGCTCACCCCAGCGCCGCCGATGTACAGCTCGCCATCGGTGCCGCGCGGCACCGGGCGCAGCCGCTCGTCGAGCACGTACAGCCGGACACCGGGGACGGGCCCTCCGATGGAGACTGGCCCCGGGGCGTCGTAGCGGCGGTAGCTCGCCCAGACCGTCGCCTCGGTGGGGCCGTACTCGTTGACCAAGGCTACCGGGCGTTCATGCAGGGCGAAGTGACGGCCCATCAGCTCAGCGGGAAGTGGTTCACCGGCCGTGATCACGATCTCCAGGGTGCGCAGTCGCTCCATCCCGTACCGTTCGGCGGCGTCGAGCAGCACGCTGTAGAGGGAGGGCACGCACAGCAGTCGGGTCACCCCGTGGCGTTCGACGAGACGGGACAACCGCTCGGGGTCGCGTACCTCGTCGGCTCCGGCCACGACCAGGTGTCCGCCGGCCGTGAGCGTGCCCCACAGACCGGCGACGGAGGAGTCGAAGGCGAGCGGCGAGACGAGCAGGAAGACGGGCTTGCCGGCGTAGACCATGCGCCGGGCCAGGGTCGAGGCGGCCAGCTCCCGGTGCCCGACCTCGACGCCCTTGGGCTCGCCGGTGCTGCCGGATGTGTAGATGAGGTAGGCGGGGTCGTCGCCGGTGAGTGGGTCAGCCTCCGGGTCAGCTCCCGGGTCGTCCTCGTCGGCGGTGCCCTCCTTCGCCGCGGCGGCGTCGAGCTCTGTCCCGTCCGTCTCCTCCACCGGCACCAGCGGCAGACCCAGGCCGGACACTTGGTCCGCGGCGGCCCGGGTGACCACGACGGCACCGACACGGGCATCGGCCAGTATGTCGGCGATGCGGCGGTCGGGGTGGGCGAGATCCACGGGTACGTACGCCGCCTTGGCGCGCAGGATGCCGAGCACCGTCGCCACCATCGCGGTGGACGGCTCCACCAGGACGCCGACGCGGCCGCCCCGGCGTACCCCCGCCCGGGCCAGCCGGGACGCGATCCGGTCGGCCCAGGTGTCCAGCGCCCGGTAGCCGATGGCGCTGTCACCGCTGCTGACGGCTGTGGCGGTGGGGGTCACCCGGGCGAACCGCGCCACGAGTTCGTGCACCGGTGTCAGCTCCGCCCGGGGCAGGAGCAGACCGCGGCCGAGCGCTTCCGGTTCATCGCCCCGGAACCCCTCGGACACCGGTCGGCCGGACAGCACGTCGGTCTGGAGCGACCTGGTCATCGGGACTCCTCTGGTGGGTGTGGGGTGGTGGTGCGGTGTCGGGGGCGCGTCGCGCCGTCACGGTCGTCGGCTGCGATGCGTCGGTGGCAGTCCGGCGTAGGCCGATGTTCCTCATGGAGACGCCGAAGAGCGGGTTGGCGCCGCCGAGCACGATCCAGATTCGCCGGTCCCGCCACGAGGGACGAACGCAGCGCGCACACGAACGCGCGAGGACGCTGTCCAGGATGACGTGGCGGATCCGGGGCACGGTGGCGACCTGGCGCAGCACGCGTCGGCCGACGGGCCATCGGCCCGAGGGTGCGGGCGGGCGAGAAGGCCTTGTTGTGCACGATGTCGTGGCGGACCGCCTCAGCGATGAGCGCCCAGGAGTACAGGAAGTGGGCGCTCACACCGAGCCCGGCGAGGACGAGCAGCGCGCACCACACTCCGGGGGCTTGTCGGGGGCAGGCAGGTCCGTCCACGGCTGCCTCCTGCGCGGTCCCGTTCACGAGCCCCCTCTTCATTCCGCCACCTCAACTCCAGGCAATATGTTGCCAGACTTGGCATTAGTGGGCAACCTTTGTGGAAAACAAGGTCAGCACAGAGAGGCAATCGATGGCAACAGCAGGGGTGACCGAGGCAACGGTACGGACGGCCCCGTACGGCACCTGGACCTCGCCGATCACCGCCGCCGAGGCCGCGGCCGCCGGCACCCGCGTCGAATGGGTCGGTTTCGTCGGCGAACACGTGTGGTGGACCGAGCTCAGGCCTCAGGAGGGCGGCCGCTCGGCACTGGTCGGCCGGGCCCCGGACGGCACCGTCGCCGATCTGCTCGGCGCCGGCTGGAGCGTGCGCTCCCGGGTCATCGAGTACGGCGGACGCCCCTGGCTCGCCCTCGGCACGGACACCTCCGCCGGGTTCGTCTTCACGCACGGCGACGACCAGCGGGTCTACCGCTGTGCGCCCGGCTCCGACCCGGTACCGCTCAGCCCGGAGCCCGAACTGCCCGCCGGGTTCCGTTACGCCGACTTCGCGCGGGTCGGCGAAGAGGTGTGGTGCCTGCGCGAGACCCTGCTCGACCCGGCGGGCACGGAGGTCCGCCGGGCGCTGGTGGCGCTGCCGCTGGACGGCCGCGCGGCCGACGACCCGGGCGCGGTGCGGGTGCTCGGCGCCGGCCATCACCTGATGACCGGCCCCAAGGTCTCGCCGGACGGCCGGCAGGTGGCCTGGATCGGCTGGAACCACCCGGACATGCCGTGGGAGACCACGGATCTGATGTGCGCCCCGGTGCGGCCCGACGGCACGCTGGGGCCCGCCCGGCGGATCGCGGGCGGGCCGGGCGTCTCGGTCGGCCAGGTGGAGTGGGCGCCGGACCGGCCCGGCGTGCTCTACGCACTGAGCGACCCGGACGGCTGGTGGAACCTCCACGAGATCGGCCCGGAGGGGGACAGCCGCTGCCTGTGCCCGCGCGCGGAGGAGTTCGGCGAGCCGCTGTGGCGGATCGGCGCGCGCTGGTTCCTGCCGGCGGACGCCGGGCGGCTGTTCGTGGTGCACGGGACGAGTGAGCGCCGACTGGCCGTGCTGCACCCCGACGGCTCACTGGTCGACGTGCCGTCGCCGTACACCGAGTGGGCACAGCTGGCGACCGACGGCCGCCGGGTCGCGGGCACGGCGGCGGGGCCACGGCTGCAGTCCTCCGTCGTCCTGGCCGACTTCGGCTCCCCCGCGGACTTCTATGCCACCGAGGGGCCCCGCCTGGAGAAGCTGCGCGGCGCCGGCCCGGGGCAGGAGGCCTCCCGGAACGCCGACTGGCTGCCGTACGGCCGCCACGAGGTCTTCCGCAACGAGGACGGCGAAGACGTCCACGCGTTCGTCCACCTCCCGCACAACCCCGGATTCACCGCTCCCGAGGGCGAGTTGCCGCCGTTCCTGGTGCAGGCGCACGGCGGCCCCACCACCCGCAGTCAGCTGGTCGTGAACCGGGAGGTCGCCTACTTCACCAGCCGGGGCATCGGCGTGGTCGACGTGCAGTACGGCGGCTCGACCGGCTTCGGCAGGCCCTACCGGGAGCGGCTGCGCGGCAACTGGGGCGTGGTCGACGTGCAGGACTGCGCCGCCGTGGCCCGGGGTCTGGTGGCGCGGGGCCTCGCCGACCCCGAACGGATCGGCATCCGGGGCGGTAGCGCGGGCGGGTGGACGGCGGCGGCCTCGCTGGCGGCCGAGCCGTCCCTGTACCGCGTCGCCGGCATCTACTACCCGCTGCTCGATCCGGAGGAGTGGCGCGACCGCGGCACGCACGACTTCGAGTCGAGGTACCTGGAGAGCCTGCTGGGCCCCTGGCCGCAGGCCGCTGAGCGCTACGCGCGGGCGTCGCCGCTGCGGCGGGCCGACCGGGTGCGGGCGCCGTTCGTCATCATGCAGGGCCTCGACGACACGGTCACCCCGCCCGTGCAGGCGGAGCGGTTCCTGGAGCGGCTGGGTGGCGCGGTCCCGCACGCCTACCTCACCTTCGAGGGTGAGCAGCATGGGTTCCGCAGGGCGGAGACCGTCGTGGCCTGTCTGCATGCCGAGCTGTCCGTATACGGCCAGGTGTTCGGCTTCGAGCCGCCCGGGGTGCCGCGCCGGGAGCTGTCGGCGTGAGCGAGGCGAGCTGGCTGGTGTCCCGGCGTGTCGATCTAGTAGACGCTGTAGACCGCCAGCAGCAGCACAGTGGCGATGAGTAGCGTCCAGGAAGACCGTCCGAGGCCGACGAACGGGCTGGCCTCGACCGAGGGCCGGTGGGCGGCGGTGGATGCGGGCCGGTTCGGCATCAGCCTGGGTGTCGATCAGCAGGAAGCCGATCCGGGGCCAACGCCCCAGGCCAACGAGGTGAGGGCGCGCCGCAGGACGTTGAAGAACGTGGCGTCCACCGACCGAGTCTCGGTGATCTCGCTGGTGTAGGCGAGCAGTTGCGGGAAGCAGGCGCTGTCGAGCACGAAGAGGACCGGGCCGAAGCGTAGTAGCCGCGGACGACGACATAGGCGAAGGTGTCGGCCGCGGACCGGTGTTCGTGACCAGTCCGGTCCTGTTTCTCCGTCCACAGCCCAGCGGTTACACGGTGGATCGGGGATTAG
>NZ_JAHUXH010000005.1 GCF_019219825.1 Streptomyces sp. TRM70350
CTAGCAGCCGACGGCTGGGCAGCGCCCAAAGGGGCGCGGGGCTGCATCGATATGCGGCTCCGCCGCGTGGGCGCGACCAGCCACAACGGCGCCGCACACGACCACCACGCACCCGCCCTGCCCGCGGAACGGCTAGTCCGCGTCCAGCACGAACGACGTCCGCAACGTCCCGAACCCCGCCGTCTTCCCCTCCAGCAGATACGTCCCCGCCCCGGCCACCCCCGCCGGAGGCGTCCCGCACTCCGGGGCGCTCGGCTTGCGGTCCCACTGCACGGTGTACGTGATGCTGCTCCCCGCCGGCACCCGGTACAGCAGGCTCCCGGCACCCTGGGGACAGTCGGCCGACGACCAGTACGTGTCGTCGCTCCCCGCCTGAGTCACCGTCAGCACCGCACTCCGCGGCCCGAGGTCGACCTTGCAGTCACTGCCGGAGGTGTTCTTCGCGGTCAGCCGGAACGCGGGCGTCTCGTCGGGCGAGTACGCGTTGCGCACGCTGCGCAGGGTCAACGTCACCGCGTTCGCGGTGCACGTGGGCAGCGAGGACCCGGCCGGCAGCGTGTCGCCCGTACCGACACCACCGCCGGAGGCACCCTCAGCCGTACCGCCGGAACCAGCCCCGCCCGAGGCGTCGGACCCACCGGCGTCGCCCGAACCCGCACCGGAACTGTCGCCCGTGCCGTCGCCGGACCCGTCCCCGGCACCGGTCCCGCCGGAGTCCTCGTCGCCCGACTCGTCGCGCCCGCCCGGCGCTTCGGAGATCGCGGGCCCGGAACCGGACGGCCCCGGCGTGATGGAGGGCGCGGGATTCTTGCCGTCGGAGCCGTTCGCGCCAGTGCCGCTTCCGCCGCCGCCGGACGTCACGACCCAGGTGATCAGCAGGGCCAGCAGGGCGACCACGGACAGCAGGACGACCCTCCGTCGCCAGTAGATGGAGGAGGGAAGCGGCCCGACCGGATTGCGCAGAGATCCCACGGCGCAAACTGTACGAGAGATCGGTGCCGTCACTGGCCCCACCCGCCGCCCGGAGCCACAACTTTTACGGATCATCATCCCGGAAACGTCCTGCGGAGCTACGACAGTTGGGTGCGCCGGGCACAGCGGCGAGCCCGCGGGGCCGCGCCGTTCGCACCTTCGGCCGTGGTCTGCCGCCCCGCGAAACGCTCCGCAGCAGCACGGTCGATCCGCCCCGACATGGCAGGATCGGAACTGCCATGACTGCTCCCACAAAGCCCCCGCAGGCCAGCCCCACCGAGGCCCTCCCCGGCTCCCCGCGCGGAGAGATCCGCGGAGAGCACCTCCACTCCCCCGTCATCTCCTGGTTCGACGAGCACGCGCGCGACCTGCCCTGGCGGCGGCCGGAGGCCGGCGCGTGGGGCGTGATGGTCAGCGAGTTCATGCTCCAGCAGACCCCGGTCAACCGCGTGCTGCCCGTCTACGAGCAGTGGCTGGCCCGCTGGCCCCGCCCCGCCGACCTCGCCAAGGAGGCCCCCGGCGAGGCCGTCCGCGCCTGGGGCCGACTCGGCTACCCGCGCCGCGCCCTGCGCCTGCACGGCGCCGCCGTCGCCATAACGGAACGGCACGGCGGCGACGTACCCACCGACCACGCCCAGCTCCTCGCGCTGCCCGGCATCGGCGAGTACACGGCGGCGGCCGTGGCGTCGTTCGCCTACGGACAGCGGCATGCCGTGCTCGACACCAACGTCCGCCGGGTGTTCGCCCGCGCGGTCACCGGCGTGCAGTACCCGCCGAACGCGACGACGGCCGCCGAGCGCAGGCTGGCGCGGGCCCTGCTCCCGGACGACGAGCGGATCGCCGCCCGCTGGGCCGCCGCCTCGATGGAACTGGGCGCGCTGGTGTGCACGGCCAAGAACGAGGGCTGCCACCGCTGCCCGATCGCCGCGCAGTGCGCCTGGCGGCTGGCGGGCAAGCCGGAGCACGAGGGTCCGCCGCGGCGCGGGCAGACGTACGCCGGTACGGACCGTCAGGTGCGCGGCAAGCTGCTCGCCGTGCTGCGCGAGGCGCACGCACCCGTCCCGCAGGCGCTCCTCGACCGGGTGTGGCACGAGCCGGTCCAGCGCGCCCGCGCCCTGGACGGCCTGGTCTCCGACGGTCTGGTGGAGCCGCTGCCGGGCGGCTTGTACCGGCTGCCGCTGAGCTGACGTACAGAAGGATCACAGCCCGGGCGCACCGTCGCGTCCCAGCGCAGGCCACCCCTTCCGGCCCCCAAATCACCCCAAACCAACCCCATCTGAGCTGCACTTTTAACCATTTCCTACTTCCGTTACACAACTGACGGACAGCCGAGCGTTCGCCGCAGGCTGCTTCGGACAGCCCCGTGACAACGCCTCCGTAGCTTCATTTCTGCGCCCGGCAGTGGGGCGCAGGGACAGAAAAACGGGGATGGAGGCGGTTGATCATGGAGCAGGGTGGCGTGGGCGAAGTGCTCGAGTTCGAGGAGTACGTCCGCACCCGGCAGGACGCGCTGTTGCGCAGCGCCCGTCGGCTGGTCCCGGACCCGGTCGACGCCCAGGACCTGCTCCAGACGGCACTGGCCCGGACGTACGGCCGCTGGGACGGCATAGCCGACAAGCGACTGGCGGACGCCTATCTGCGCCGGGTCATGATCAACACGCGGACCGAGTGGTGGCGGGCCCGCAAGCTGGAGGAGGTGCCCACCGAGCAGCTCCCGGAGGCATGCGTGGACGACTCCTCGGAGCAGCACGCGGACCGTGCCCTGCTGATGGACGTCATGAGGGTGCTGGCCCCCAAGCAGCGCAGTGTGGTCGTGCTGCGACACTGGGAACAGATGTCCACGGAGGAGACGGCCGCAGCCCTCGGCATGTCGGCCGGAACGGTCAAGAGCACGCTGCACCGGGCGCTCGCCCGGCTCCGGGAGGAGCTGGAGGCCCGCGATCTGGACGCACGCGCGCTGGAGCGTGAGGAGCGGGAGCGTTGCGCGGCCTGACCGGCAGGGCCGGTGTCGACACCGGCCCCGGGCCCACCCCGGCCCGAGGCACCTTGCAGGCGGTGATCACGGCGGTGACCGTGCTCACCGCCCTGAGCCTTTTACTGTCCGCCTGTGCCACGGGCGGCACCGGTGCCCGGGACGAGGGTCCGGCGCACGACGACTCGGTGGCGGACACGGCGACGACTCCGGCCGCCCACGCCTCCGCGGTGCCCGAGTCCAGGACGCTGTCCCGGGCCGCGGCGGTCAGGCTGCTGCTGTCGGATCCGCATGTCTCGGCGGCGGTCAAACGCGACCTGAAGCCGTGCGTCGCCGACGAGTACCCGGTCGACCTGTCGTACGGCGATCTGACCGGCGGGGATGTCGAGGACGTCGTCGTCAACGTCGTGACCTGCAGCGACGTCGTCGGCATCGGCTCGTACGTGTATCGCGAGGAGGGCGGTTCCTACCAGAATGTCTTCAAGGCGGAAGAGCCGCCGGTCTATGCCGAGATAGACCGCGGTGACCTGGTGATCACCAAACAGGTGTACGAGAAGGGCGACCCGGTGTCCAGCCCGTCCGGCGAGAACGTGATCACGTACCGCTGGAGCGCGGGACGCTTCACCGAGGAGTACCGCACGCGCAACGACTACAGCACGGTCGTCGGGGCCGAGCCGACCGTGGCGCCCGAGAGCAACTGACCGAGCACCGACCCAACGGACCCCAACGGATACGGACTGAGAGCACGGATGGCAGACCAGACCCACGTCCTGTTCGTCGAGGACGACGACGTCATCCGCGAGGCCACCCAGCTCGCCCTGGAGCGGGACGGCTTCGCGGTCACCGCGATGCCCGACGGCCTGTCGGGGCTGGAGGCGTTCCGGGCGAACCGGCCGGACATCGCTCTGCTGGACGTCATGGTGCCGGGCCTCGACGGGGTCAGTCTGTGCCGCCGTATCCGCGACGAGTCGACCGTGCCAGTGATCATGCTGTCGGCGCGGGCCGACTCGATCGACGTGGTCCTCGGCCTGGAGGCGGGCGCCGACGACTACGTGACCAAGCCGTTCGACGGTGCCGTGCTGGTCGCCCGGATCCGGGCGGTGCTGCGCCGGTTCGGGCACGCGAGTGGCGGCGCGGCGGGTCGGCCGGAGGGGGCGGACTCCTCGGCCGGCGGCGGGGTGCTGACCTTCGGGGATCTGGAGGTCGACACCGAGGGCATGGAGGTGCGCAAGGCCGGCCGCCCGGTGGCGCTCACACCGACCGAGATGCGGCTGCTGCTGGAGTTCTCCTCCGCGCCGGGCACGGTGCTGTCCCGGGACAAGCTGCTGGAGCGCGTGTGGGACTACGGCTGGGGCGGGGACACCCGCGTCGTCGACGTCCATGTGCAGCGGCTGCGTACGAAGATCGGTCAGGACCGGATCGAGACGGTCCGCGGCTTCGGCTACAAGCTGAAGCCCTGAGGCGGGGCGGGACACGTCGATGCGGGGGATCACCCGACGCCTGGTCGGGGCGCGTGTGCGGTGTACGGGTATCCGTACGGGACTCAAGTGGAAGCTCAGCGCGGCGATCACGCTGGTCGGCGCGCTGGTCGCGATCGTGCTCAGCCTGGTCGTGCACAACGCCGCCCGGGTCTCGATGCTGGACAACGCCCGCGACCTCGCCGACGAGCGGGTGCGGATCGCCCAGCGCAACTACGAGCTGTCCGGGCGGCCCAACTTCCCCGACATCAAGATCGACGACCCGGACCTGCCGTCCGCGCTGCGGGCGAAGGTCGAGGCCGGGCGGCGGGCGACCTACGTGACCGACCGGCCCGGTGGCGGGCCGGGCATCTGGGCGGCCGTGCCGCTCAAGGACGGGCGTGTGCTGTCCCTGCACACCGGGTTCACCGACCGCAGCACGGACATCCTCAAGGACCTCGACCAGGCCCTGGTCATCGGCTCCATCGCGGTGGTTCTCGGCGGCAGCGCGCTCGGCGTGCTCATCGGCGGGCAGCTGTCGCGCCGGCTGCGCAAGGCGGCGTCCGCCGCGAACCAGGTCGCCAGGGGCGAGCCGGACGTGCGGGTGCGCGAGGCCATCGGCGGGGTCGTGCGGGACGAGACCGACGACCTCGCGCGGGCCGTGGACGCGATGGCGGACACGCTTCAGCAGCGGCTGGAGGCGGAGCGCCGGGTCACCGCCGACATCGCGCACGAGCTGCGCACGCCGGTGACGGGGCTGCTGACCGCCGCCGAGCTGCTGCCGCCGGGCCGCCCGACCGAGCTGGTGCTGGACCGGGCGAAGGCCATGCGCACGCTCGTCGAGGACGTGCTGGAGGTGGCCCGCCTCGACGGGGCCTCCGAGCGGGCCGAGCTGCAGGACATCATGCTGGGCGAGTTCGTCGCCCGGCGGGTGGCGGCGAAGGACGCGGAGATCGGCGTGCAGGTGGTGCACGAGTCGGAGGTGACGACCGATCCGCGCCGCCTGGAACGCGTGCTGTTCAATCTGCTCGCCAACGCCGCCCGGCACGGCAGGCCGCCCATAGAGGTCACCGTCGAGGGCCGGGTCATCCGCGTCCGCGACCATGGGCCGGGCTTCCCCGAGGACCTGCTGGCCGAGGGCCCGAGCCGGTTCCGTACCGGCAGCAAGGACCGCGCCGGGGTCGGTCACGGCCTGGGCCTGACCATCGCGGCCGGTCAGGCGAGGGTGCTGGGCGCCCGCCTGACCTTCCGCAACGTCCGCCCACCGGGGGCCGCCGACCACAGACCGGCCGAGGGCGCGGTCGCCGTCCTGTGGCTGCCGGAACACGCGCCGACGAACACGGGGAGTTATCCGATGCCGGCCGACTGAGCGCTCCGCGGGAAGCCGCGATCGGCCGCCGATCGTCTGAAGGCTGCTCGTGGCACGCCGTGACTGGTCGTGGCAGGTCGTGGCTGGTCCACGACAGGGGTCGGCTCAGACGCCGAAGTCCTTCGAGAAGTCCAGCTCCTCGCTGCGCTCCGTCAGCGAGTACCAGTTGCCGTTGTCGTCGCGGAAGATCGCCTCCACCCCGTACGGCCGCTCCTGCGGCTCCTGCAGGAACTCCACCCCGCGCGCCCGGAACGTCTCGTAGTCACCCCGGCAGTCGTCCGTACGGAACGCGCCCGCGCCGATGACCCCCTTGCTGACCAGCTTCTTCAGCGCCTCGGAGGACTCGGCGTCGAGACCGGGCCCGTCCAGGCTCATCAGGGCCAGCTCCACGTCCGGCTGCTCCTTGGCGCCGACGGTGACCCACCGCATGTCGCCCATCGGGACCTCGCTGCGCACCTCGAAGCCGAGCTTCTCGGTGAAGAAGGCCTTGGTGCGCTGCTGGTCGAAGGTCCACACGGTGGTGATGCCCAGGCCGGTGATCATGGCTCTGCTCTCCTGCGTCGGGTAACGGCTTGTGTTCGTCACCGTAGGCAGGGCACGGCTCAGGGCGCTTCTCCAGAATTGCGGTCCTGATCGGGGAGCGCGCGCCGTGGGAAACCGCCGGCCCACAGCATCGCGTAGCACCCGGGTATCAGGGCCGCCCCGCTGCCGACGTGCTTCGTCCGGTACTCGCTGGGCGTCAGACCGGTGCGCGCCTTGAAGCGGGTCGAGAAGGTGCCGAGGCTGCTGAAGCCGACCAGGTGGCAGATCTCCGTGACGGTGAGGTCGGCGGCGCGCAGCAGTTCCTCCGCCCGCTCGATCCGGCGGTGCGTGAGGTACTGGCCGGGTGTCTCGCCGTATGCCTCCTTGAAGGCGCGGACGAAGTGGTACCGCGAGTACCCGGCGTGTGCGGCGACCGCGTCCAGGTCGAGTGCGGGGTCGGCCCAGTCGCGGTCCATCGCGTCCTTCGCCAGCCGCAGCCGGCGCATCTTGTCCATGCGCCCGATCGTGACACGGGGCACTGACATCGGCCTCGGCGCCTTGCGTCCGCCCGGCTCAGACCGCCTCGCTCACCTGCGCCGGAGCCGCAGCCGCCTCCTCCGTCTTCGGCGCCGCCCCCTTCAGCGGCACCTCCTTCACGAACACCGCCGCGACCAGCGCCACCACGGCCACCGCCGCGCCCAGCAGAAACGCCCCGTGCGTCCCCGCGGACACCGCGTGCTGGTACGCCTCCCGGGCCGCCGCCGGCAGCTTGGCCAGGCTCGCGGCGTCCAGCTGGGCGGACTGTTCGGTCACCTTCGAGCCCAGCGCGCCGGCCCGCTCGGCCATGACGTCCTGGACCCGGTGGTTGAAGAGCGCGCCCATGATCGCGACGCCGAAGGAGGAGCCGAGGGTGCGGAAGAGGGTGGTGGAGGAGGACGCGACGCCCATGTCCTTCATCTCCACACTGTTCTGCGCGACCAGCATGGTGATCTGCATCAGGCAGCCCATGCCGAGCCCGACCACCGCCATGTACACACCGGAGGTCAGCCGCGAGGTCTCCGTGTCCATCAGGGACAGCAGATACAGCCCGACGACCAGCAGCGCACCGCCCAGCAGCGGGAACACCTTGTACCGCCCGGTCTGCGTGGTCACCCGTCCGGCCACCATCGACGTGACGAGCATCGCGCCGAGCATCGGCAGGAGCAGCAGCCCGGAGTTGGTCGCGGAGGCGCCCTGCACCGACTGCTGGTACAGCGGCAGGAACAGGGTCGCGCCGAACATCACGAAGCCGACGATGAATCCGATCACGGACATCAGCGTGAAGTTGAGGCTGCGGAAGATGTGCAGCGGCAGGATCGGCTCGGCGGCGCGGGCCTGCCAGAACACGAACCCGACCAGCGCGGCGACACCGATCCCGATCAGCTCCATGATCACCGCGGAGGTCCAGGCGTACTCCGTACCACCCCAGGTGGTGACCAGCACGATGGCGGTGATGCCGACGGTCAGCAGCGCGGCGCCCAGGTAGTCGATCCGGGCTTCGGAGCGCTTCTTCGGCAGATGCAGTACGGCGCTGATGGCGACCAGCGCGATGGCGCCGAGCGGCAGGTTGATGTAGAAGGTCCAGCGCCAGCCCCAGTGGTCGGTGATGGTGCCGCCGACCAGCGGGCCGCCGATCATCGCCAGCGCCATGACACCGGCCATCATGCCCTGGTACCTGCCGCGCTCCCGGGGCGGTATCAGGTCACCGATGATCGCCATCACGCCGACCATCAGCCCGCCGGCGCCCAGTCCCTGCACGGCCCGGAACGCGATCAGCTGCCCCATGTCCTGAGCCATGCCGCTGAGCACGGAGCCGATGAGGAAGAGCACGATCGAGCTGAGGAAGACGCCCTTGCGCCCGTACAGGTCGCCGAGCTTGCCCCAGATCGGGGTGGAGGCCGCGGTCGCCAGGGTGTACGACGTCACCACCCACGACAGGTGTTCCAGACCGCCCAGATCGCCGACGATCGTCGGCATCGCCGTGCCGATGATCATGTTGTCGAGCATCGCGAGCATCATCGCGATCATCAGGGCGAGCAGGACGACCCGCACGCTCCTCGGCTGCTTCCCGTCTTGCACCGCTCCCCCAACTTACTTGCCGCCCGGCTAGTTCCAGCGCGAACGTAGCTCGCGAACTAGCCGGGCGTCAAGTAAGTTTTTCTTTGCCAGGCAGTTGCCAGGAAGCACGAGGACGGACAGGCGGCACGATGGACGGCACCAAGCAGCGACGACGCGGGGACACCCGTCGGCGCATCCAGGACGTGGCCCTGGACCTCTTCGCCGAACAGGGCTACGAGAAGACATCCCTGCGCGAGATCGCCGAACACCTGAATGTCACCAAGGCGGCGCTCTACTACCACTTCAAGACCAAGGAAGAGATCCTGGTCAGCATCTTCGACGACCTGATGCAGCCGATCGACGAGTTGATCGAGTGGGGCCGCCGTCAGCCGCACACCCTGGAGACGAAGCAGCAGATCGTACGGCGCTACAGCGAACACCTCGCCGACGCCGCGCCGTTGTTCCGCTTCATGCACGAGAACCAGGCGACGGTACGGGAGTTGCGCATCGGCGACCTGTTCAAGGAACGGATGAAGGGCCTGCGCCACATCATCATCGACCGGGACGCCACCCTGGCCGACCAGGTCCGCTGCGTGAGCGCCATCTTCACGCTGCACGCCGGGATGGTCTTCGTGATGCAGGAACTCGAAGGCGACCCCGAGGACAAGCGCGAGGCCATCCTCGAAGTCGCCGTCGACATGGTGACGCAGGCGCACAAGGGTGCGAGCTAGGTCACACTCCCTCAGAGCCTGACGCCCTTGGTCCGCAGGAAGGCGACCGGGTCTATCGCGGTGCCGTAGTTGGCGGTGGTGCGGATCTCGAAGTGCAGGTGCGGACCGCTGGAGTTGCCGGTGTTGCCGGACAGGGCGATGCGCTGGCCGGTCGCGACGACCTGGCCGACCTTCACGTCGACGCGGGACAGGTGGGCGTACTGCGAGAAGGTCCCGTTGCCGTGCTTGATGACGACGGCGTTGCCGTACGCGGGGCCGTCACCGGCGCCGTTGCCGCCGGCCTTGACGACCGTACCGCCGTGCGCGGCCACGACCTTGGTGCCGGTGGCCACGGCGAAGTCCTGCCCGCTGTGGGTGGACTGCCACATACCGCCGGCCTGGGCGTAGCTGGCGCTGAGCCGGTAGCCCTTCACCGGGCTGACCCAGGAGGCGGCCTTCTTGGCGGCGGCCGACTTGGCAACCACCTTGGCATTCGCCTTCTTGGCCGCGGCGACCTCGGCCGCCTTGGCCTGAGCCGCGGCCTGCGCCTCGACGGCCTGCGCGACACCGGTGGTGGCGGTCGTGGCAGTGGCCGTGGTGCTGTTGGCGGCGGCCGCGACCCCGGTCCCCAGCACGACCGAGGCGCCGAGACCGGCAGCCAGCACGGCCGCGCGGGTGCGGAGCTGGAACGTACGGGAAGAACGGGACGTGACACGCGTGGACATGCGGAACCTCATGGGGGCGGGGACAGAGAAACCACTCGGCGCGAAAGGCGCCTGCCGGGTGGGCCATCCCTTGGTACCCGGCGGACCCATAAAGCCCAAAACATGTGATCTACGATGGAATCTAGTAGCTCACCACAAAACTCCAGGAGTCTTGACAGAGGCCCCATCCAGGCTTATTCCGCCTAAGTCGGCGAATCCGACACCTGAGTTACGAGAAAAAAGTCCGTTTTTGCCCGAAGCGGCCTTTCCACTATTCCGGCTAGTACCGGACAAATCGCCTGTGCGGCATATCACCGGCGGGCAAGATCCAACCGCCCCGGAATGTGACCGACGCTACGCTGCCGCTTCCTGCCAACAGGGGTCAGGGGAAGGCCGGGTGGAGCCGTCGGTCATCGGCAGCCGAGTCGACTCCTCCGATCGCTGGTCCAGTGGCTGGCGGTCGCCGCGCCCCGCGGCGAGCGCGGCGGCCGCATCCCCTTCGGCCTCCCCGACGGCGTCCACCTCACCGAACTCCCCCAGTTCCAGCTGCTCCAGCGGCTTGCCCAGCGGCTGATCCCCAACAACCATTCGGAGGTGGACCGCGAGCGGGCCGAACGCCTCATCGCCGAGGTCCTCCCCTTCCCCCCGCCGCGGCTTGCCACGGCCCCGCCCCGTCGATCCTCCGGCACCTGCTGGTCCGCAGCGGCCTGCTGCGCGACCCGTCCCTCGGCACCGTGGAGTTCGTCCACCGCCCCTTCCAGGGCCACCTGGGCGCGACAGCGGCGGTGGAGGACGGGGACTTCGGGCTGCTGGTGCGGGGCGCGGCGGACGAGCAGTGGGCGGATGTGATCCGGATGGCGGTGGCGCATGCCCGGCCGCGGGAACGGGCGGACTGCTGCGGGAGTTGGTGGCATCGCGTCGGTCATCGGCACGGACGCCGCCCTGCCCGTCCGCGCCCAACTCGCCTGGACCTGGTACCGGTTCCCGACCAGGCGGTTCAACTGGGGGGTCGTCGAGGGCCTTTCGGAGGACCCTGCTCCCGGTCCCGCCCGTGACCAAGAGGACGCGCGCCCCGATGTGACGCACGCCTCTATGCACCTACCCTCCAGTAACCCTACGGTTCCTCTCGCGCCACCCTCACGCACGAACATGCACACGACATGCCGGTCACCGTACGGACCCGTACGGACGTGAAGGGACCCCAGATGACGAGACGACGCCCCTGGGCGAGCCGCACCGCCGCAACCGCCGTCGCCGCGGCCGCCCTCGTGGCCATCGCCGCCCCCGCCGAGGCCGCGACCAGCACCGCCACGGCCACCGCGAGCACCGCGGCCACCACCTCCGCCGCCGCGGACGTCGACTACGACACCTGGCAGAAGGACTGCCAGGCCGTGATGGACCAGGCGCTGCCGTACCTGAAGCAGCGGATCGCCCAGGCCGAGCCGGGCGAGAAGCAGGCGATCGTCTTCGACATCGACAACACCACCCTGGAGACCGACTTCGGCTTCAGCTACCCGCAGCCCGCCAACAAGCCGGTCCTGGAGGTCGCCGAGTACGCCCAGCAGCGCGGCGTCGACATCTTCTTCGTCACCGCC
This sequence comes from Streptomyces sp. TRM70350, assembly GCF_019219825.1. Classification (GTDB taxonomy): domain Bacteria; phylum Actinomycetota; class Actinomycetes; order Streptomycetales; family Streptomycetaceae; genus Streptomyces. Next base: position 11,399 of record NZ_JAHUXH010000005.1, read on the forward strand.
CGCCCGGGCATCATCCACGCGCCCACCGAGTACAACCTGGAGAAGGTCGGCTACGAGGTCGACGGCCTCTACCTCCGCGGCTTCTTCGACCTCTTCAAGGACGTCGCCGCCTACAAGACGGCCCAGCGCGTGAACATCGAGTCCAAGGGCTACACGATCATCGCCAACATCGGCAACAACACCACCGACCTGTCGGGCGGCCACGCCGAGAAGACGTACAAGCTGCCGGACTACGACGGGCAGTTGTCCTGAGCCGATCAGGCCATCAGCAAAAGGGGCTGCCCCGGGACCTGGTCCCGGGGCAGCCCCTTTGTTCAAGCTGAGCTGTTCAAGCCGAGCGCAGCGGCTACGCGTCCTTGCTCAGGTTCGGACCCGCTCCACCGGCCGCCTGCTCGATCGGCGGGACGTCCGGCAGGGCCGACTTCTCCTCACCGCGGAAGGTGAAGGTCTTGGTCTCGCCCTCGCCCTCGGTGTCCACGACCACGATGTGGCCGGGGCGCAGCTCGCCGAAGAGGATCTTCTCCGACAGGGAGTCCTCGATCTCGCGCTGGATGGTCCGGCGCAGCGGCCGGGCGCCCAGCACGGGGTCGTAACCCTTCTGGGACAGCAGCTCCTTCGCGGACTGGGAGAGCTCGATGCCCATGTCCCGGTCCTTCAGCCGCTCGTCCACCTTGCTGATCATCAGGTCGACGATCCGCAGGATGTCGGCCTGGGTCAGCTGCGGGAAGACCACCACGTCGTCGACGCGGTTGAGGAACTCGGGCCGGAAGTGCTGCTTGAGCTCGTCCGAGACCTTGTTCTTCATGCGCTCGTAGTTGGTCTTCGTGTCGCCCGCGGCGGCGAAGCCGAGGTTGAAGCCCTTGGAGATGTCCCGGGTGCCGAGGTTGGTCGTCATGATGATGACCGTGTTCTTGAAGTCCACGACCCGGCCCTGGGAGTCGGTCAGACGACCGTCCTCCAGGATCTGCAGCAGCGAGTTGAAGATGTCCGGGTGGGCCTTCTCGACCTCGTCGAAGAGGACGACCGAGAACGGCTTGCGGCGCACCTTCTCCGTCAGCTGGCCGCCCTCCTCGTAGCCCACGTAGCCGGGGGGCGAACCGAACAGACGCGACACCGTGTGCTTCTCGCTGAACTCCGACATGTCGAGGGAGATCAGCGCGTCCTCGTCACCGAACAGGAACTCGGCGAGCGCCTTGGACAGCTCGGTCTTACCGACACCGGACGGGCCCGCGAAGATGAACGAACCACCCGGACGCTTCGGGTCCTTCAGACCGGCGCGCGTACGGCGGATCGCCTTCGACAGCGCCTTGACGGCGTCGTCCTGGCCGATGACCCGCTTGTGCAGCTCGTCCTCCATGCGGAGCAGACGGCTGGACTCCTCCTCGGTCAGCTTGAAGACCGGGATGCCGGTGGCCGTGGCGAGGACCTCGGCGATCAGCTCGCCGTCGACCTCGGCGACGACGTCCATGTCGCCGGCCTTCCACTCCTTCTCCCGCTTGGCCTTGGCGGCCAGGAGCTGCTTCTCCTTGTCGCGGAGAGAGGCGGCCTTCTCGAAGTCCTGCGAGTCGATCGCGGACTCCTTGTCCCGGCGGACACCGGCGATCTTCTCGTCGAACTCGCGCAGGTCCGGCGGCGCGGTCATCCGGCGGATACGCATCCTCGATCCGGCCTCGTCGATCAGGTCGATCGCCTTGTCGGGGAGGAAGCGGTCCGAGATGTACCGGTCGGCCAGGGTGGCGGCCTGGACCAGCGCCTCGTCGGTGATCGAGACGCGGTGGTGCGCCTCGTACCGGTCGCGCAGGCCCTTGAGGATCTCGATCGTGTGCGGCAGGGACGGCTCCGCGACCTGGATCGGCTGGAAGCGGCGCTCCAGGGCCGCGTCCTTCTCCAGGTGCTTGCGGTACTCGTCCAGCGTGGTCGCACCGATGGTCTGCAGCTCACCGCGGGCCAGCATCGGCTTCAGGATGCTCGCCGCGTCGATGGCGCCCTCGGCGGCACCCGCACCGACCAGCGTGTGCAGCTCGTCGATGAACAGGATGATGTCGCCGCGGGTGCGGATCTCCTTGAGCACCTTCTTCAGGCGCTCCTCGAAGTCACCGCGGTAGCGGGAGCCGGCGACCAGGGCGCCGAGGTCCAGCGTGTAGAGGTGCTTGTCCTTCAGCGTCTCGGGCACCTCGCCCTTGACGATGGCCTGGGCGAGGCCCTCGACGACGGCGGTCTTGCCGACGCCGGGCTCACCGATCAGCACCGGGTTGTTCTTCGTACGGCGGGACAGCACCTGCATGACCCGCTCGATCTCCTTCTCGCGCCCGATGACCGGGTCGAGCTTGGACTCCCGAGCGGCCTGGGTGAGGTTCCGGCCGAACTGGTCGAGGACCAGGGACGTCGAGGGCGTGCCCTCGGCAGGCCCGCCGGCGGTGGCGGTCTCCTTGCCCTGGTAACCGGAGAGCAGCTGGATCACCTGCTGCCGCACGCGGTTCAGATCTGCGCCCAGCTTGACCAGGACCTGGGCGGCGACGCCCTCGCCCTCGCGGATCAGGCCGAGCAGGATGTGCTCCGTGCCGATGTAGTTGTGGCCCAGCTGAAGCGCCTCGCGGAGCGACAGCTCCAGCACCTTCTTGGCACGGGGGGTGAAGGGGATGTGACCCGACGGGGCCTGCTGGCCCTGCCCGATGATCTCCTCCACCTGCTGGCGGACCGCCTCGAGCGAAATCCCGAGGCTCTCAAGGGCCTTGGCGGCGACACCCTCACCCTCGTGGATCAGGCCCAGGAGGATGTGCTCGGTGCCGATGTAGTTGTGGTTGAGCATCCGGGCTTCTTCCTGAGCCAGGACGACAACCCGCCGCGCGCGGTCGGTGAACCTCTCGAACATCGTTAATCGCTCCTCAGAGCGGTCAGGCAGTGGGGGGAACTTCCCCTCCCTGTCCTTCCGCAGCTTAGTCCCGCAAGCGGGGACCGCTCATTCCAACTGCCGACACCGTCGATGGCCTCCTGACCCCGCTAACGCCGACATCTGCTCCAACCCGATGGTGCGAGACGATGTTCCCGCAGGCCAGGTAGTTACCCCCACCATCAGTACGCCGATGGCGAACGTGAGACGCCCTTCCCTGCGGTTCGCCCCCTCTCACTAGGGATGTCTTACCCGCCGACACGGACAGTCCATGCCGTGCGCCCCCATTCCCTCCGCTACGGGCGAACAACCTTGCGCCACCCCGTACCCCCACACGCCCCCTCTTTCGCCACTCTGCGCATCAGCAGGAACACCCAGCGTAACTCGAACGCCGTTGTGACGGTTGCGCTTGGCATGGTTGGCGCAATGCCCTCGGTCCCGCTCCCACGGCGCCCCCTCGATCCGGACGATCGGGTCAGGCGGTGGTACGAGCACGAACTGGGCTGGCCGACCGTGCCGGGCACCCCGCTCCACCTGTCGGTGGGCGCCCGCTTCGATGTCCTGGACGTACCGGCCGAGGCGGGCCTCGCGGGCCTGCGGCATCTTGTGACGGGCTCTCCGGTGGCCGTCCAGGGTGACCGGATGCGGCTGCTGGTGGCGCCGGGGAGCGCGGAGGAGTTGCCGGGAGTGCTGGACTGGCTGGAGTGGGGCGGCCTGCCGCTGGATCTGCGGGTCATCGGCGGGACGGGCGAGGATGGCGGGAGCGGGGCGATGGAGGCTCCCATGCCGCCGGGGGATGCCGCGGTCGGCTGGGCCTGGGCATCCGCAGAGAGCGGCTCTCTTCAGGGGGCCGCCGTGTGGCTGCGGCCCCCCGAACCGGGGTGCGAGGTCGAGGCCTCGCTGCCGACGTTGTCGGCCATGGGGGGCGTTGGGGGCGCCCCCGATCTCGTACGGCTGGTGGACACGGTGGCGACTCACTGCCACCGAATCCGGCTGCGACGCGCGTGCGCTCAGGCGTTGGCCTTCTCGTAGGCCTCACGAATGGACGCGGGAACACGGCCACGGTCGTTGACCTCGTAACCGTTCTCCTTCGCCCACGCACGGATCGCAGCGGTGTCCTGGCTGCCGCCGGACGCGGCACGCGCCTTTCCACGCCCACCGGAAGCACGGCCACCGGTACGCCGACCGCCCTTCACATAGGGCTCAAGAAGGCTGCGCAACTTGTCCGCATTGGCGGTCGTGAGATCGATCTCGTACGTCTTGCCGTCCAGCGCGAACGTCACCGTCTCGTCCGCCTCGCCGCCGTCGAGGTCGTCGACAAGAAGGACCTGAACCTTCTGTGCCACCGGATTTCCTTTCATCGATAACGTTGAGGGCCGGGGGTCTGCGGCGTCCGCCGTTTCGCCGCCCCCTGTTATATGCAGTACTGCAGTACGTCGGAAAGCAAACCGCTTTTGCCGGAAAAACACAAACCCCCGGGAGAGGCCGACAGACGGGTCCCCGCCCGGAAACATGCGCGTTTCGGACATAGGGAACCTGGGCAGCGGGCTCGGGCGGAATACTCGGGCACCCCCGATCACAGATGCAGAAGCATCCGGCTGTTACCCAAGGTGTTCGGTTTCACTCGTTCGAGACCCAGGAACTCCGCGACGCCCTCGTCATAGGAACGCAGCAGCTCCGCGTAGACATCGGTGTCGACCGGTGTCTCACCGATCTCCACGAAGCCGTGCCTGCCGAAGAAGTCGACTTCGAAGGTCAGACAGAAAACCCGGCGAACACCCAGCCAGCGTGCGGTCTGCAGCAACTTCTCCAGCAACTGATGGCCGACGCCGGCGCCCTTGAGGCCGGGCTTCACGGCGAGAGTGCGGACTTCCGCGAGGTCTTCCCACATCACGTGCAGTGCGCCGCAGCCGACGACCTCGGCGTTGTCGTCACGTTCCGCGACCCAGAACTCCTGGATGTCCTCGTAAAGCGTCACCGTCGCTTTGTCGAGCAGGATGCCGTCGCGGACGTAGGCGTCCAGCAGTCGACGGACGGCGGGGACATCGCTGGTCCGGGCCCGGCGGACAGTGATGGCTTTAGCGGTGACTTCGGGGTTCTCGGCGGAGGGGGTCGCTGCGGACATGAGCGGACGCTATCGCCCGGGGGCCTCCGGGGCGGAGCCGGGGTTGTCGGCGGGGTTGTCCGTGGGAGTGCGGGCTGGGTTCTCGGCGGGGTTGTCCGTGGGAGTGCGGGCTGGGTTCTCGGCGGGGTTGTCCGTGGGAGTGCGGGCGGGGTTCTCGGCGGGGTTGTCCGTGGGAGTGCGGGCTGGGTTCTCGGCGGGGTTGTCCGTGGGAGTGCGGGCTGGGTTCTCGGCGGGGTTGTCCGTGGGAGTGCGGGCTGGGTTCTCGGCGGGGTTGTCCGTGGGAGTGCGGGCGGGGTTGTCGGGTGCGTTGTCGGGTGCGTTGTCGGTGGGGTTCTCGCCGTGGGTATCCGGGCGGGTATTCGGGGGTTCGGCTTGGGTCGGTTCGGCGCGTTCGGCTCGTTCGGCTCGTTCGGCGCTCTTGACGGGCTCGGCCCGCTCGGCAGGGTGGCTGCGGGGCGGCGCTTCGGGTTCGGGGGATTCCGGGATGCCTACGATGCGTGCCGCGTCCCGCAGGGCCTGGCGCTGTTCCTCGCTCATCATGCCGAAGAAGGCGACGAGGGCGGCGGCGGGGTTGTCGCTCTGTGACCAGGCATCGTTCATCAGGGCTGCGGCGTAGGCGGCCCGGGTGGAGACGGCCTCATATCGATAGGCCCGGCCTTCCGCCTCGCGGCGCACCCAGCCCTTCTGGTGGAGATTGTCCAAAACGGTCATCACCGTGGTGTAGGCGATGGACCGTTCCTGTTGAAGATCTTCCAGAACTTCTCGAACGGTCACCGGGCGGTTCCACTTCCACACCCGCGTCATGACCGCGTCTTCGAGTTCTCCCAATGGGCGAGGCACAGTTCAGCACAATAGTGGGAGATCTGGGTTATGGCCTGCCAGGCGGGCATTTTTCTTGGCAAGCAGGAACAAAAAGGGCGTACGACCCAGGGGGAGTCGTACGCCGATGCTGAGTCCGCTGTGGGCTCTGGGGCCGCTGGGGCTCCTGAAGCGCCTTGTCAGGCGTCGGGAGTGGTCACGGAGGGCGGGCGGGTGCCCTCCGCGCGAGTGAGGGCGGCGTCGACGGCCGCGTCCTCCTTGGCCTTGTTGGCGCCGCCCTGGGACTTCACGATCACCCGGATGACGGCGATGAAGAGCACGGCCATGACGACCGGGGGGAGAAGCGCGGAGACGTAGTCCATGAGTCCAGGGTAGTGGTGAGGGGTTGGGGGGTTTGTTCGGGGCTGCGCCTCACTGAAGCCTGGCGGGAGGCGGGGGGCTGGGGTCAGACGGCCGCGAGGTGCCGTGGGGGGTTTGCGGGGGGCTGGGGTGGTTTGCGGCGGGGGAAGACCTCGCCCGGGGTGGGGATGGGGCGGCGGGTGGGCTTCGGGGCGGCGGGCGTGGGGGCGGGGGCGGGGGTCGGCTTTTCGGACGGCTGCTTCTCGGGTTTGGGGTCCGGTTTCGCGGCGGGGTCCTCCGCGGAGTGGGTGCGGCCGCCGGGGAGGGCGAGGAGGTGGGTGCGGGAGGCCGGGACGACGGGGGCGAGGGTTGCGGCGCGGGGTGCGGTGGTGGCGCTGCAGGCCAGGCGGGTGCGTACGTCCTCTTCGGCGAGGATCTGGCAGCGGTCGAGGAGGGGGGCGGCGGTGGGGTTGCCGCGGAGGGCCCGGAGGGCGGCCAGATCGTCGGGGTGGGGGCGGTATCCGGCGCGCAGCGCCTCGTCCAGGAGCGTGAGGTAGCCGGTTGTGCTGCCGGGGAGGGCGGCGCGGTAGCGGGCGAGGTCGGCCACGAGGAAGGCCCGCAGGCGGGCGCCCTCACGCATCGCCTCGTCGAGCGACTCGGCCAGGCGGTGGCAGTCCTGGACGTCCTCGGCCGAGGCCTGGCCGGGGTGGAGGGCGAGGGCGAGAGCGCGGCGGAGCACACGCAGCTCCGCCACACCGAACGCCATGCCGCCGCGGGATCCGTATGGCGTGGGCATGGGGTGACGATACGCGCTAATCAGACAAAACCAGGAGATAGGGGGCGGGTGTGGCGTGGGGTGCACTCGGGTGGGCGGTGGGATGCCTGCGGCGGCCTGTGCGGGTGAGTGCGTGGTTGCGGTAGCGCCTGGTGCCGGGTGGTGGGTCGGGGCCGCGCCGGGGGGTGTCCGTCCTCGGAACGGCGCGGAATCGGTCTCTTACCAACTTGCCCGTGTTGACGCGCCAACCGCTGCGGGCGGACACCCCCCGACACGTCCCCTTCCGTGCGTACGCGAGTGCCGCCATCGCCGTGGTGGCGGGCGCGGCGGCACCCCGTTGTGCTGGGGTTCGTCACATGCGGGAGACGTTGCGCTCGTACACCAGTCGTAGGCCGATCAGGGTCAGCCACGGCTCGTGTTCGTCGATGACCGAGGATTCGCCGAGGACCATGGGGGCCAGGCCGCCGGTTGCGATCACGGTGACGGCGTCGGGGTCGGCGGCCAGTTCCCGGGCCATGCGGTTGACGACTCCGTCGACCTGGCCTGCGAAGCCGTAGACGATGCCTGACTGCATGGCCTCGACGGTGTTCTTGCCGATCACGCTGCGCGGGCGGGCCACCTCGATCTTGCGGAGTTGGGCGCCCTTGACGCCGAGGGCCTCCACCGAGATCTCGATGCCGGGGGCGATGACACCGCCGACGTACTCCCCGCGCGCGCTCACCGCGTCGAACGTCGTCGCCGTGCCGAAGTCGACGACGATCGCCGGGCCGCCGAACAGCTCGACCGCCGCCACCGCGTTGATGATGCGGTCGGCGCCCACTTCCTTGGGGTTGTCGGTGAGGATCGGGACGCCCGTCTTGACGCCGGGTTCGACCAGGACGGCGGGGACGTCGCCGTAGTAGCGGCGGGTCACCTCGCGGAGTTCGTGGAGGACGGAGGGGACCGTCGCGCAGATCGCGATGCCGTCGATGCCGTCGCCCAGGTCGTCGCCGAGGAGGGGGTGCATCCCCATCAGGCCCTGGAGGAGTACCGCCAGCTCGTCGGCCGTGCGGCGGGCGTCCGTGGAGATGCGCCAGTGTTCGACGATGTCGTCGCCGTCGAAGAGGCCGAGGACGGTGTGGGTGTTGCCTACGTCGATCGTCAGCAGCATGCCGGTTCCCGCTCCCTACTCCGCCGCTCGCAGATCCAGGCCGATGTCCAGGATCGGGGAGGAGTGCGTCAGGGCGCCAACGGCCAGGTAGTCGACGCCCGTCTCGGCGTATGCCCTGGCGTTGGCGAGGGTCAGGCGGCCGCTGGCCTCCAGCGCCGCTCGGCCGTGGACCAGGGCCACCGCTTCCTCGCACTCGCCCGGCGTGAAGTTGTCCAGGAGGATCAGGTCGGCACCCGCGTCCACGGCCTCGCGGAGCTGGTGCAGGGTGTCGGCCTCGACCTCGATCGGTACGTCCGGGAAGGCCTCTCGTACGGCCTTGAAGGCCTGGGCGACGCCGCCTGCCGCCACCACGTGGTTGTCCTTGACCAGGGCCGCGTCGGAGAGGGACATGCGGTGGTTGAGGCCGCCGCCGCAGCGGACCGCGAATTTTTCGAGCGAGCGCAGGCCCGGGGTCGTCTTGCGGGTGTCGCGGACCTTTGCCTTCGTGCCTTCCAGGAGTTCCGCCCACGCGCGCGTGGCCGTCGCGATGCCCGAGAGGCGGCAGAGGAGGTTGAGTGCGCTGCGTTCGGCGGTGAGGAGGTCCCGGGTGCGGGTGGTGATGGAGAGGAGTTTTTGGCCCTCGGTGACGCGGTCGCCGTCCTCTACGTGTCGTTCGACTTCGAATTCGTCTGCGCAGACGATCGACATGACCGCTTCGGCGACCCTGAGGCCCGCCACGACGCCCGCCTCGCGGGCCACGAAGTCGGCCGTCGCCACCGCGTCCTCGGGGATGGTCGCGACCGTCGTCACGTCCACGCCGCCCGCGAGATCCTCCTGAATGGCCAGGTTGGCGATGTCCTCGACCTCCACGGGGTCGAGTCCGGCGTCGGCCAGGAGCTGGGCGAGTGCGGGGTCGAGGCCGCACTCCAGGTATGCCTCGTCGGCGCCGCAGGCGCAGCCGTCACCGCAGCCGTCGGACGGGGCGAGGGGAAGGTCGGGGGTGCTCACTGCTGTCACTGCTCCTGGGGACGGTGCGCCGGGTGGTGCTGCCGGGTTGGGGGGAAGTCTGCGGTATCGGTGGTGCGCACGGCGAGTGTGCGGTCCGGATTCAGCCGTACGACGATGTGGCGGCGCCATGCGGCGTCGTCGCGGTCGGGGTGGTCCTCGCGCCAGTGGCAGCCGCGGGTCTCGTCGCGGAGCTGAGCCGCCGCGACCAGGACGCGGGCCACGCACAGGAGGTTCGTGGTCTCCCAGGTGTCGACGCCGGGCTCGGCCGTCTTGCCGTTCTCGTGCAGGGCGTCGCGGGCGTCGGCGTGCAGTTGGTGGAGTTGTTCTGCGGCCTTGGTGAGGGAGTCGGCTGAGCGCAGGACTCCGGCGCCCTCGGTCATGATCCGCTGGATGGTGAAGCGGTCCTCGGGGGCGAGGAGGGGGTGCGCGGGCTGCTCGGGGTGCGCGACCGGGGCGGGCACGCGCGCGTGGAGGCCGCTGTGGCGGTGGGTCACGGCGATGTCGTGGGCGATGCGCTCGGCGTAGACCAGGCCTTCGAGGAGGCTGTTGGAGGCGAGCCGGTTGGCGCCGTGCACGCCGCTGCAGGCGACCTCCCCGCACGCGTACAGGCCGGGGACGGTGGTACGGCCGTGGGAGTCCGTGCGGACGCCGCCGGAGGCGTAGTGGGCCGCCGGGGCGATCGGGATCGGTTCGTGGACGGGGTCGATGCCGTGCGCGCGGCAGGCGGCGAGGATCGTCGGGAAGCGGTGCTCCCACATGTCCGCGCCGAAGTGCCGGGCGTCGAGGAACATGTGCTCGGCGTCCTGCTCCTGCATGCGCCGCATGATGCCCTTGGCGACGATGTCCCGGGGGGCCAGTTCGGCGAGCTCGTGCTGCCCCTGCATGAAGCGCACACCGTCGGCGTCCACCAGGTGGGCGCCCTCACCTCGTACGGCCTCGGAGACCAGGGGCTGCTGGCCCTCCGCGTCCGGGCCGAGGAACAGCACCGTCGGGTGGAACTGGACGAATTCGAGGTCGCTGACCTCGGCACCCGCGCGCAGGGCGAGGGCCACGCCGTCGCCCGTGGAGACCGAGGGGTTGGTCGTCGCCGAGAAGACCTGGCCCATGCCGCCGGTCGCGAGGACCACCGCGGGGGCGTGCACCGCACCCACCCCGTCGTGCTGGCCCTCGCCCATGACGTGCAGGGTGACGCCCGCCGTGCGGCCGTCGGCGTCCGTGAGGAGGTCCAGGACCAGGGCGTTCTCGATCGTGCGCAGGCCACGCGCGCGTACCGCCTCCACGAGGGCGCGGGAGATCTCCGCGCCGGTCGCGTCGCCGCCGGCGTGGGCGATACGGCGGCGGTGGTGGCCGCCCTCACGGGTGAGCGCCAGTTCGCCCTCGGTGGACTCGTCGAAGTGCGCGCCGGTCTCGATCAGGCGGCGTACGGCGTCGGGGCCCTCCGTGACGAGGATCCGTACCGCCTCCACGTCGCACAGACCGGCCCCGGCGACCAGGGTGTCGTCCAGGTGCTGTTCGGGGCTGTCGCCCTCGCCCAGGGCCGCGGCGATGCCGCCCTGCGCCCAGCGGGTGGAGCCGTCGTCGAGGCGCGCCTTGGTGACGACGACCGTCCGCAGGCCAGCGGCCTCGCAGCGCAGCGCGGCGGTGAGACCGGCGACGCCGGAGCCGACGACCACCACGTCCGCGGCGATGGACCAGCCCGGGGCGGGGGCGTGCAGTCGTATGCCTGTGCTGGTCACGAGGCGGCTCCGAAGGTGAGGGGGATGTTGTCGATCAGCCGGGTCGTGCCGACCTTGGCGGCGACGGCGAGGACGGCCTCTCCCGCGAAGTCGTCGTCGATCTCGGTGAAGTCGTCGGGGTCCACCAGGGCCAGGTAGTCCAGCACCAGGGGCGGGGCGAGGCGGGCGGCCTCGTCGAGGACCAGGCGGGCGGCGGCGCGGACGGCGGACGGGCCGCCGGGGACCGCCTTGGCGACGGCGTGCGCGTCGGCGGCGGCGCGGGACTCGCCGATGGCGCTCAGCGCCTCGGCACGCGCGCGTGTGGAGGGCACCTCACGCGCCCGCGCGCGCAGTGCCTCCAGCGCGGCGTGCCGGTCGCGGCCCGCGAACAGCGCGCGGGACAGCGCGAGCGCCGTGCGTCGCTCCTGGGGCGAGAGGTAGCGGTTGCGGCTGGACAGGGCCAGGCCGTCGTCCTCCCGTACGGTCGGTACGCCGACGATCTCGACGCCGAAGTTCAGGTCCCGCACCATGCGGCGGATCAGGGCGAGCTGCTGGGCGTCCTTCTGCCCGAAGAAGGCCACGTCGGGGCGGGTGAGGTGGAGCAGCTTGGCGACGACCGTGAGCACGCCGTCGAAGTGGCCGGGGCGGGAGGCGCCCTCCAGGCGCTCCCCCATGGGACCCGCGGTGATGCGCACCTGGGGCTCGCCGCCCGGGTAGACCTCGTCCACGGCCGGGGCGAAGACGACGTCCGCGCCGGCCTGCTCGGCGATCTTGAGGTCGGCCTCCAGGGTGCGCGGGTAGCGGTCGAGGTCCTCGCCCTTGCCGAACTGCAGCGGGTTGACGAAGACCGTGACGACGACGAAGCCGTCCCGTCCGACATGCCCGCGCGCGGCGCGGATGAGGGTGGCGTGGCCGTCGTGCAGGGCGCCCATCGTCATCACCACGGCGGTGCGGCCGGGTACGGCGTGGTGTTCGCGCACGAACGTCAGGTCGGCCGGGGTGGGGACGAGTTCGAAGCTGCGGCGGCTCATCGGTCTTCCCCGTTCTCGGGCAGAGTCGTGTCGGCGGCGAGTACCCCCAGCAGGTCCTCGGCGAGTTCGGGCTTCAGCAGCCCGTGGGCGAGCGCCCGGTCGGCGGTCGCGCGCGCCATCGCCAGATAGCCGGCGACGGCCTGCGGGGCGTGCCGGCGCAGCTCCGTGACGTGCGCGGCGACCGTACCGGCGTCCCCGCGCGCGACGGGGCCGGTCAGGGCCGCGTCGCCGGAGCGCAGCGCGTTGTCGAGGGCGGCGCCGAGCAGCGGGCCGAGCATCCGGTCGGGGGCCTCGACGCCGGCCGTGCGCAGCAGCTCCATGGACTGGGCGACCAGCGTCACCAGGTGGTTGGCACCCAGGGCGAGCGCCGCGTGGTAGAGCGGGCGGTTCTCCTCGGCGATCCACTCGGGCTCGCCGCCCATCTCGATGACGAGTGCCTCGGCGGCCAGCCGCAGCTCCTCGGGGGCGGTGACTCCGAAGGAGCACCCTGCGAGGCGCTGGACGTCCACCGGGGTCCCGGTGAACGTCATCGCGGGGTGCAGCGCCAGCGGCAGTCCGCCGGCGCGCAGGGCGGGCTCCAGGACGTTCGCCCCGTAGCGGCCGGAGGTGTGCACCAGCAGTTGCCCCGGCCGTACGGCCCCGGTGGTGGCGAGGCCCTCGACGAGGCCGGGCAGGGTGTCGTCCGGGACGGTCAGCAGGACCAGGTCGGCGCGCTGGAGCACCTCGGCGGGCGGGACGACCGGCACGTCCGGCAGCAGCAGCGCGGCCCGCCTCCGGGAGGCGTCGGAGACGGCGGAGACGGCCACCGGGCGGTGTCCGGCGAGCTGGAGGGACGCGGCGAGGGCGGGGCCCACCCGACCGGCGCCGACGACGCCGACGGTGAGCCGCGCGGGGCGGTCCCTGGGATCTGGCTGTTGGCTTGTACTCACGCGACGGCGGCCTTCCCGTTCCAGTCCGCTCGGGGTACCGGACGATTTCTCGTCATGTTAACGCGATTGGTTCTGGGGGCGTTCGGTTGTCCACAGGCTGTGGGTGGTGAAATCCGGTAGGCAGCGCGCCACGCGCCCGGCATGATCCAGGCATGGCTGAGACGGTGGAGCAGGACGCGCGGGAACCGGTGGCGTCGGTCGAGGAGCAGCGCAAGCAACGCTTCGAGCGGCGCAAGGCGGCGTATCGGGGCGCGCGGCGGGTGCTCGCGCGCTCCAGCATCGGGACGCTCCGGGAGCGCCTGGCGGTGCTGCAGACCGCCGAGGAGCTGTACGACCTGGACGAGACGGCGGACCTGTACGGCAACGGCATCGTGGAGGCCCTGGAGACGAAGGCCGCCGGACTGCTCGGCACCGAGGCCGCGGCGTTCTTCCCGACCGGCACGATGGCCCAGCAGGTGGCGCTGCGCTGCTGGGCGGGCCGCACCGGCAACCCGACGGTCGCCCTGCATCCGCTCGCCCACCCCGAAGTGCATGAACGCCACGCGTTCACGCAGGTCAGTGGCCTGCGCCCGGTACGTCTGAGCAGCGAGCCACGGCTGCCGACCGCCGCCGAGATCCGGGACTTCGAGGAGCCGTTCGGTGCGCTGATGCTGGAACTGCCGCTCCGGGACGCCGGGTTCGTCCTGCCCTCCTGGAAGGAGCTCACCGAGGTGGTGGAGGCGGCGCGGGAGCGCGACGCGGTGGTGCATTTCGACGGCGCGCGCCTGTGGGAGACCACCGTCCATTTCGGCCGCCCCCTGCACGAGATCGCGGCCCTCGCGGACAGCGTGTACGTGTCGTTCTACAAGTCCCTCAACGGCTTCGGCGGCGCGGCGCTCGCCGGACCGAGGACGCTGGTGGAGGAGGCGAAGACCTGGCGGCACCGGTACGGCGGTCAGGTGTTCCAGCAGTTCCCGACCGTGCTCTCCGCACTCGCCGGGCTGGAGCGGGAGCTGCCCCGGCTCCCCGACTACGTGCGGCACGCGCGCGTGGTGGCCGCCGCGCTGCGCGAGGGCTTCGCGGCGGCCGGCGTGCCCTGGGCGCGCGTCCACCCCGAGGAACCGCACACCAACGAGTTCCAGGTCTGGCTGCCGTACGACGCCGACGCGGTCGCCGAGGCGGCGGTCCGGCAGGCGGAGGAGACCGGAACCCTGCTCTTCGCCCGCCCTTGGGACGCCCCGGGGCCGGGCCTCGCCGTCACGGAGATCGACGTACGGGCCGCGGGCCTGGAGTGGACGGCGGAGGATGTGAAGGCGGCGGTCGCGGAGTTCGTCTCGCGGCTGCCGTAAGGATCAGGCCCGCCTGCGGCCCGGCTGCCGGAAGAATCAGGCCCGCCTGCGGCCCGGCTGCCGTAAGGATCAGCTCGTTGCCCGTCGCCCTGGATCGAGCCACCGGCCCAGGGACTGTCGTAGCCGCCCATGGGCCGGGCGATCGGCGAGCACCGCGCGGAACTCACGCCGGTCGCGCCACTCGCGCACGACCTGCCAGTCCTGGGCGCCGGGGGCGGGCGGGGCGGGTTCGCCGAGGTGCTGGGCGCGGTAGGCGTCGAGGAGGTGCTGCTGGGTGATGCTCATGGCGGTTCGCCTTCTTCGGAACGTGGTCGAGAACAGCGGACGTGGTCGAGAAGCAGGAGTCGGAAATCCGGAAGGCTCCGCGGCTGCCCCGGTGACCCCAGGCTGCGTCGCCCCGGCGGGCGGCGCGCGTGGATTGACGTCCGGCGTCAATCGGGGGCGGCGTTGTCAGTGGCGGGGCGCACCATGGCGTCATGAGCGTGAGCATCGACATCGCGGGGCTGCGGCCGGAGAGGGTCGCCGTCGTGCCCTCGCCCCTCACCGAGCTCGGCATGGCGCTGCACGCGCTGTCCGAGCCGGGGCACCATCCCGGCCTGCAGGGCTGGGTGACCGGCGTGACCGCCCGCCTCGACTCGCATCTGGCCGACCGCATGTGCGAGGCCGACTTCCTGTGGCGGACGACGTTCTCGGACCTCTTCATGCCGTTCGCGGGCATCCCGGGCCGCAGCACCCTGCCCGGGGCGACGCTCGCCGAGGACATGGATCTGCTGGACAAGCTGTCGGACGAGCAGTTCGCGGACTCGGCGCTGGAGTTCACCTGCGCGCCCGACTACGACCTGCCGGGCAGCGGCGTCCTCGCCGACCCGGGCCTGCGCCGCCGCGCCCTCGACCTGGCGGCGTCGCGGGGACCACGCCAGGTGCGGTTCACCAAGCGGCTGCTCGCCGATCCGCCACGCGTGCGTGCCTGGCTGCGGCAGTTCCTGCAGGACTGCGACGAGGCCTTCTTCAGCGACGTCTGGGCCAGGGTGCGCCACCCCCTCGCCGCGGACGCGCGGCACAAGACGGAGCTTCTGCGGCGCAAGGGCCTCGGCGAGGCGCTGGCCTCCGTGTCGTCCGCCGTGACGCTGGACGGGGACGGCACCCGGATCACCGTGGACAAGCTGGCCCAGGGGCGTACGACGACCGCTGACGGCGGTCTGCTGCTCATACCGACGAGCCTCGGCTGGCCCCACCTGATGGTGCTGCACCGGTACGGCTGGCAGCCGGTCCTGCACTACCCGGTGAGCTCCCAGGAGCTGGCCTCGCCGCCGTCGGTCGAGCAGCTCACCCTGCGGATGACGGCCCTGTCCCACCCCCTGCGGATGCGTATCTGCCGCCATCTGGCCCGCAGCTCGTTCACCACCAGCGAGCTCGCCACGGCCCACGGCGTGACGGCGCCGGAGATATCCCGGCACCTGAGCGTGCTGAAGAAGGCGGGCCTGATCATCACGCGCCGCCGCGGGCGGTACGTGCTGCACCAGCTGGACGTGACGGTGGTGGCCCGGCTGGGCAGCGACTTCCTGGAGGGGATCCTGCGCTGACCGAGGTCCGGGGGCATCAGTCGAACCGCATGTGCCTGATCCCCACCCGAGCCTGCCTGATGCGCGTCCGCAGCGCCCCCTCGTTGTTCGGCCGGAGGGTCAGCCCGGCGAGCACGGCGATCCGGTCCGCCGTCTTCGGCACCGTCGAGTGGTCGGTCCACAGATGCTCGGCGAACTCCGGCTCGCGCAACCGCTCCAGACAGTGGTCGAGCTGCCGCACGGCCCAACTCTCCCTGCGCAGCCCGGCGTTCTTCCCGCCGACGTGCTGAAGGAGGTGCCCCAGACTCCGCTCACGCAGCCGTTCCAGGACGGTCTCGCGTTCCGCGAGGAGGGTGAAGTGCCGTACGTCGTGGCCGAGTTCACGCAGCCGGCCGACGGTCTCCTCGAAGTAGCCCGAGTCGGTGACCGTCATCGGCGCGATGACGACGCCGTCGTGCTGGGTGAGGGCGAGGTCGAGGACCTCGACGACGCCCTGCCGCCAGGAGACCAGGTCCTGGAAGTTGTCCCGCAGTGCGGGCGGGAGCATGCGGCGCAGGCCGAAGCCCGCGTGCTCCGGGTCGCAGATGACGCTGCCGGGCAGCCGGCGCTGTATCTCATGCGCGGTCTGTGTCTTGCCGCCCCCGAAGGGGCCGTTGATCCACAGGAGCATGCGCCGACCCTACCGACGCCAGAGCGCGGCCCGTCAGCCGTGACCCCCGGCCCGCACGAGCCCCGTCTCGTACGCCAGGACCACCACCTGCACCCGGTCCCGCAGCCCGAGCTTGGTCAGGATGCGGCCCACGTGGGTCTTCACCGTCGCCTCGGACAGCACCAGCCGGGCCGCGATCTCCCCGTTGGACAGGCCCTGGGCGACCAGCACCATGACCTCGCGCTCCCGGTCGGTGAGCCGCTCCAGTTCCTTGTGCTGGGGCTCCTTGCCCGCGCTGGGCAGCATCGGCGCGAACCGGTCGAGGAGGCGCCGGGTCGTCGACGGGGCCACCACGGCGTCGCCGCTGTGCACGGAACGGATGGCCGCGAGGAGTTCGCCGGGCGGCACGTCCTTGAGCATGAAGCCGGAGGCGCCCGCCTTGAGCGCGGAGAAGGCGTATTCGTCGAGGTCGAAGGTGGTCAGGATCAGCACCTTCGGCGGGTTCGGGTCCGCACAGATCCGGCGGGTGGCCTCCACCCCGTCCAGCTTGGGCATGCGGACGTCCATCAGCACCACGTCGACCTCGGTCGAGCGCAGCACCTGCAGGGCCTCGACGCCGTCGCCCGCCTCGGCCACGACCTCCATGTCCGGTTGCGCGGCGAGGACCATCCGGAACCCGGTGCGCAGCAGCACCTGGTCGTCGACGAGCATCACGCGGATCGTCATGGGGGCCTCTTCCATGTGCGTTCAGAAGGTCGTTGCAGAGGGTTGTTACAGGTGTCAGCAGGAGGCGTGCGTATACGTCAGTGCGCTGGTTTGAGCGGCAACAGGGCACTGATCCGGAATCCTCCGCCGGGGCGGGGACCCGCGTCCAGGGTGCCGCCGACCATGCCGACCCGCTCGCGCATGCCGATCAGACCATGCCCCTGGCCGTCGGGGCCGCCCTCCTCGTACAGCTCCTGCGGGGCACCCTTGCCGTCGTCCTCGACGAGCAGGCCGAGGCCGTCGTCGAAGTAGACCAGGCGCACGCTCGCGCCCGCGTGGGGCCCGCCGTGCTTGCGGGTGTTGGTGAGCGCCTCCTGCACGATGCGGTACGCGGTGAGTTCGACGCCGCTGGGCAGGGGGCGCGGTGTCCCCTCGATCCTGAAGTCGACGGGCAGTCCGGAGACCCGGCACTGCTCGACGAGATCCTCGATCTGCCGGACGTCGGGCTGCGGGACGTACTCGCCGGTCTCCTGGTGCTCGCCGGTGCGCAGTACGCCGAGCAGGCGGCGCATCTCGGCGAGGGCCTGGCGGCCGGTGGAGGAGATGGTCTCCAGGGCCTTCTTGGCCTGGTCGGGCGCGGAGTCGAGGACGTAGGCGGCGCCGTCGGCCTGCACCACCATCACGGAGACGTTGTGCGCGACGACATCGTGCAGTTCGCGCGCGATCCGGGCGCGTTCGGCGGCGACCGCGACCTTGGACTGCGCCTCGCGCTCCTTCTCCAGCCGGGCGGCGCGCTCCTCCAGCTGCGCGAAGTAGGCGCGGCGGGTGCGGATGGAGTCGCCGAGCACCCAGGCGAGGGCGAACGGCACCGTCTGGAAGATCGCCAGCGCGATGTTGCCCGCGACGCTCGTCTGGAACTCCGGCCAGCGGATCTGTGCCATCGGCGCCGCGCACAGGCCGCCGACCAGCGCGAACCGGGAGGCCCAGCGCGCCCCGACCGCGGCCACGGTGTAGACGATCACCAGCATCGCGAAATTGGCGGGTATCGGCGCCACGTCGAGCGCCAGCTGTGCCACGCCCACCAGGGCCGCCAGGAGCAGCATCTTCTCCGGCATCCGCCGGCGCAGCGTCAGCGCCACGCACAGCAGGACCGTGACCGGCACCACGAGGGCCGGGAGATCGGTCCCGGTGTCCTCCTGGGTGGCCACCCCGCCGACGACCGAGATCCCGAACAGGACGAGGGCCCAGAAGCCGTCGACCCATGTCGGGTGTCGGCGGAGGAAGTCGTAGAGGCGCTGCACGTAACCCAGAGTAGGGAAGCGTGATGCGTGCGGGGGTCAACCGGAGGGCCGATCCGGATGCGACACGTGTACTCCGCAAGGTGGAGGCCACGTTGTCCTGTGCGCCTAGCCTTGCCCTGTGACAAGGGGAGCGACGGACGGCGGGCGGCGCGACGGATGTGGCTGGCGTGGCTGGCGCGCGGCCATGGAGGCGGCGCTGTACGGCCCCGGCGGCTTCTACCGCAGGCCCGAGGGCCCCGCCGGGCACTTCCGTACGTCCGTGCACGCGTCGCCGCTGTTCGCCGAAGCGGTGGCGGGGCTGCTGCGCCGGGTCGACGAGGCGCTGGGCCGCCCGGCGTCCCTCGACTTCGTCGACATGGCGGCGGGGCGGGGGGAACTGGTCACCGGCGTGCTCACCGCGCTGCCCGCCGATCTGGCCGCCCGCACGCGCGCGTACGCCGTCGAGATCGCCGACCGCCCGGCCGGCCTGGATCACCGCATCGAGTGGCTCGCCCAGTGCCCGGAGGGCGTCACGGGGCTGCTGTTCGCCAACGAGTGGCTGGACAACGTGCCCGTGGAGGTCGCCGAGGTGGACGCCTCGGGGGTGTGGCGGCTGGTGCTCGTACGGGAGGACGGGACGGAACGGCTCGGGGAGCCGGTGTCCGGGGCGGCGGCCGAGTGGCTTACCCGGTGGTGGCCGAGGCCGGCCGAGGACGGGCAGCGGGCGGAGATCGGGCTGCCCAGGGACACGGCGTGGGCGTCGGTCGTCGCGCGTGTCGAGCGGGGGCTGGCGGTCGCCGTTGACTACGCGCACACCGCGGACGCCCGCCCGCCCTTCGGGACGCTCACCGGCTTCCGGGAGGGACGCGAGACGGCGCCCGTGCCGGACGGGTCGTGCGACATCACGGCGCATGTGGCGCTGGACGCGTGCGCGCTCCCCGGGGGGCGCACGTTGGCCCAGCGCGACGCCCTGCACGCCTTGGGGGTCGCAGGCGCACGCCCCCCACTCGCACTCGCCACCACCGACCCCGCGGGCTACGTGCGCGCCCTCGCGAGCGCCGGGGAGGCCGCCGAGCTGACGGCGCCGGGCGGGCTGGGGGACTTCGGGTGGCTGGTGCAGCCGGTTGGAATGCCCAACCCGCTGGGCGACTGACCCCCCGCCTCCCCGCCACCTACTTGTCGATGTCCCCCACCACGAAGAACATCGACCCCAGAATCGCCACCATGTCCGCCACCAGGGTTCCCGGCAGCAGCTCGGTCAGCGCCTGGATGTTGTTGTAGGAGGCCGAGCGCAGCTTGAGCCGGTACGGCGTCTTGTCGCCCTTGCTGACGAGGTAGTAGCCGTTGATCCCGAGCGGATTCTCGGTCCACGCGTACGTGTGCCCCTCGGGCGCCTTCAGCACCTTGGGGAGCCGCTGGTTGATCGGCCCCGGCGGCAGCTCGGCGATGCGGTCGAGACAGGCGTCGGCGAGGTCGAGCGCGTTGTGCGTCTGCTCCAGCAGGCACTCGAACCGGGCGAGACAGTCGCCCTCGGGGCGCGTGACGACCTTGAGGGTGTCCTGCAGCTCCCCGTAGGCCAGATACGGCTCGTCGCGGCGCAGGTCGAAGTCGACGCCCGAGGCGCGCGCGAGCGGCCCGCTCACGCCGTACGCGTGCACGGTCTCCGGCGCGAGGTACCCCACGCCCCGCGTGCGCCCCCGGAAGATCTCGTTGCCGATCACCAGGTCGTCGAACCGGTCCATGCGCGAGCGCACCCCCGCGACCGCGGCACGCGCGCGTGCCGTCCACCCGGCAGGCAGGTCCTCCTTGAGGCCGCCGACCCGGTTGAACATGTAGTGCATGCGCCCGCCGGAGACCTCCTCCATGACGTTCTGGAGGACCTCGCGCTCCCGGAACGCGTAGAAGACCGGCGTGATGCCGCCCAGCTCCAGCGGGTACGAGCCGAGGAACATCAGGTGGTTGAGCACCCGGTTGAGCTCCGCGAGCAGCGTGCGCGTCCACACCGCGCGCTCGGGCACCTCCATGCCGAGCATGCGCTCCACGGCGAGGACGACGCCCAGCTCGTTGGAGAAGGCCGACAGCCAGTCGTGGCGGTTGGCGAGCATGATGATCTGGCGGTAGTCACGCGCCTCGAACAGCTTCTCCGCGCCGCGGTGCATATAGCCGACCACCGGCTCCGCGCGCGTGACGCGCTCACCGTCCAGGAGCAGCCGCAGGCGCAGCACGCCGTGCGTGGACGGATGCTGAGGGCCGATGTTGAGCACCATGTCGGTACTCTCCGCGGCGCCGCCGATTCCGACCGTGGTCTCCGTCGTAGGAGTCATGGAACACAGTCTGTCCTACGTAGGCTGGCCGTATGGAGACCGGGAGCCCGGAGGGCGGCAGGACGGTGGGCGCGGAGGGCGGCGGGCCGGCGGGTCCGGAGCGTGTGGTGACGGCCGAGACCGAACCGACGTGGACCGGGCTGCCGCCCGGCCTGCTGCGCATGCGACGGCTGTTGCTGGTGGTGTGGCTGGGGTCGCTCACCCTGGCCGCAGGTCTGCTGCCGGGGCTGCTGGCCGGTCCCGCGTGGGCGGCGTTCGCGCTGGTGCCGCTGGCGCTGATGGTGTGGGGCTGGGTGCTGATCGGCCGCAACTGGCGCTCCTGGCGGTACGCCGAGCGCGCCGACGACCTGCTGATCAGCCGGGGCGTGCTGTGGCACACCGTGACGGTGGTGCCGTACGGCCGCATGCAGCTGGTCGAGGTGACCTCCGGCCCCGTCGAGCGGCACTTCGGCCTGGCCAGCGTCCAGCTGCACACGGCCGCCGCCGCGACCGACGCGACCATCCCCGGCCTCGACCCGGCCGAGGCCGAACGACTGCGCGACCGGCTCACCGAGCTGGGCGAGGCACGATCGGCGGGGCTGTGACGAGGCCGGGCACCGACGACGAGGTACGCCGCGAGGTGACCGCGACCGAGCGGCGGCTGCACCCGGTCACGCCGTTCAGGCGGGCGTGGGCGCCGGTCGCCGTGCTCATCGGGTGGGCGCTGCACGACCCGGACGGGGCGCACCGCCAGCTGACCCGGCTGACGACGACCACGATCCTCATAGCCCTCGCGGTGGTCATCCCGGCCGCCGCGCTGTACGGCTTTCTCAGCTGGTGGTTCACGCACTTCGCGGTGACCGGGACGGAACTGCGCATCCGCACCGGCCTGCTGTTCCGGCGCACCGCGCACATCCGCCTGGAGCGGATCCAGGCCGTCGACGTCACGAGACCGCTCCTCGCGCGCGTGGCGGGCGTCGCGAAACTCAGACTCGACGTCATAGGGACCGACAAGAAGGACGAGCTCGCCTACCTGGGCGAGGCCGACGCACGCACGCTGCGGGCCGAACTTCTCGCGCGGGCGGCCGGTTTCGCCCCCGAGACCGCGCACGAGGTCGGCGAGGCGCCGGAGCAGCGGCTGCTGCACGTGCCGGCGGGCGTACTCGCCGTCTCCCTGCTGCTGACCGGCGCGACCTGGGCCACGCTGGCCGCCGCCCTCGTCGTGCCGCCCGTGCTGTGGTTCTTCACCCACAACCTGTGGACGGTGGTCGCGACCGCCGTGCCGCTGCTCGGCGCGGCGGGCGCCAGCAGTGTGGGCAGATTCGTCGCCGAGTACGACTGGACGGTGGCCGAGTCGCCGGACGGCATCCGGATCGACCGCGGGCTGCTCGACCGGGCGCACGAGACGGTGCCGCCGGGGCGGGTGCAGACGGTGCGGATCGTGGAGCCGCTGCTGTGGCGGCGATGGGGGTCCTCCCGGTCGAGCGGAGCCGAGAGTGGGGGAGGCTGGGTGCGGGTGGAGCTGGACGTGGCCGGGTCGTCCAACTCCGTGCTGCTGCCGGTGGCCCCGCGCGAGGTCGCGGAACGCCTCATCGCGCGCGTACTGCCCGGCGTGACCGTACCGCCCGCCGCGTCCCTGTCGCGCCCGCCGCGACGGGCGGGACGGTGCATGCCGCTGTGGTGGCGGGGACACGGCCTCACCGTCACGGACACGGTCTTCGTGGCCCGGCACGGACTGCTCCGGCGCAGCCTCGCACTCGTCCCGCACGCCAAGGTGCAGAGCGTCCGGCAGGAGCAGGGCCCCTGGATGCGGCGCTGGCGGCTCGCGCACGTCCATGTGGACACCGGCGCCAACAAGACCGTGACAGCCCGCCTGAGGGATGCCGAGGAGGCCGCGCGGCTGCTGCGGGCCCAGGCCGAGCGGTCACGGACAGGACGCAGGGACGCGCGGCCCGACCGGTGGATGGCGTGAAGTCGTCCAGTAAGCGGCGTTTGAACGGGCCTGTTTGAACGGGCCTGCCGTTGCGCGGGCTTTCAGGAGGCCGCGCTGCGCAGCCCGTGGACGTCGATCTGCTCCGTCTCGTCGTGCGCCGTCAGGTCGATCACCTGGCCGACACCGCGCGAGTCCGCGGTCGGGGGCTTGAACTCCGCCTCCGCCTTGTGCAGATCGAGCGCCTCCTGTCCGACCACGTCGGCGAGGTCCTCGTTCTGCACGGCCTCCAGGGCGGCGGACGCCGCGCCCTTCGCCTTCGTACCGAAGAAGTCGAACCCGCCCTCGGCAGCGGGACGCCGTACCGGCGCGGACGTCGGTACGACCGCCACGGCGGTCGGCACGGTGTAGTGCCCGGAGTGCTGCTGGATGTGCGCCGGGGTGGTGGCGGCCGCGTGCTGGTGCCCGTCGGCCGCCTCGGTCTTCCCCCGTGCTTCGTCCTCCTGTGCGGCCTCCGCCCCGGCACCACGGTCGGCGTCGGCCGGAACGGCCTCCTTGGCGGACGCCTCGGCCTCCGCAGCCGTGTCCTTCTCGGCCTCGGCCCTCAGTTCGGCGTCGAAGCGGACCAGCGCGGCCTGCGCCCGCAGGAACAGCCGGGATCCCTCCGGGGAGAACAGCCCCGGCGTCACCGGTTGGTCCTCGACGGCGGTGTCCTCGACCGCGGCCTCGCCGACCTCGGCGGCGTCCTCCGCGTCCGGTACGGGAGGCAGCGCACGCGCGGGAGCGGCGGCCTCGATCTCCAGCAGGCGGCGGCCCTCCAGGGCGCTCGCGCGCTCGGTCTCGGCGGTGGCGTACCGGCGCAGCAGTGCCGCGTGCTCGTTGCGCAGCCCGGCCAGTTCGGCGCGCTTGGCCCGGAGGCGCTGTTCGAGCTTGCCGCGCAGTTCGCGGGACTCCTCCAGGTCGCTCTCCAGTTCGGCGACGCGCTCCTCGTGCCGCCACTCGTCGCTCGCACGCGCGCGCGTGAGGTCGGCCACCTGCTTGCCGGCCTGGATGTCCCAGCGGCGCATGACGACCGCGCCGGCGACGGCCGTCACCGCGGCGGCCGCCGCCAGCCCCCTGAGCACCATCGGCTCCGTGAACACCCATGGGCCGAGGGCGCAGACGAGCGAGACGCCTGCGATCGCCGAGGGAGGCAGCAGCCTGTGCAAGGGCGGTGAATGGCGATGACGTCCACGTGGCATGGCCAGAAACTTACCGCGCGTAGGCGAATCGTGGTGCCCCAGGCGGTAAAAACACAGCCATCGCGGGGCCTTGGAACAGGATCGGCGCGTGCCCGTGGAACAGGGCCGGCACATGGCCGTGAAACAGAACCATGGACCGGCCTTTGAACGGGCTTTGCGAACCGGAGGTGAACCTCGCCCTCCGTCCCACCGTCCTAGAGGGCGCAATGTCGCCGGATGCCCGAATCGGCACCGGAGGCCAACTCTCGCGCAGAACTACGGGATGCGATGTCTGTCAGGGAAGAAGGGAAAATGAGGCGGCTCCGCCGGCCACTGCGCGGTCCGCGCCCCGAGTCCGTTCCCGTCCTCGTCGGCAGGGCCTGTGCCCTCGTGGGCCTCGTGGACATCGCCGCCGGCGTCTTTCCGCGCTTCCGGCACAGCCGTATGCACGCGCTCGCCGAGGTGCTGCCCGGCGCGCTCGGACCGTTCGCGGCGGCGCTCTCGCTCAGCGTCGGTGTGCTGTTGCTGCTGCTCGCCCACGGCCTCAAGCGCGGCAAGCGCCGGGCCTGGCGGGCCGCCGTGGCGCTGCTGCCGGCCGGGGCCGTCGCGCAGTTCACCTACCGGCACTCCCTGCTCGGCGTGATCATCTCGCTGGCGCTGCTCGCGGCGCTGGTGCGCCACCGCGACCAGTTCGCGTCCCTGCCCGACCCGCGCAGCCGGTGGCGCGCGCTGGCCAACTTCGTGCTCATGGGCGCCGGTTCGCTCGTCCTGGGGCTGGTCATCGTGAGCGCGCACCCGCACAGCATGATCGGCGACCCGTCCCTGGCGGACCGCATCGCCCACGTCCTGTACGGCCTGTTCGGTTTCGAGGGCCCGGTCGGCTACGAGGGCACCACCTCATGGACGGTCGGCGTCTCCCTGGGCGCGCTCGGCCTGCTCACCGCCGTCACCACGATCTACCTCGCCCTGCGTCCCGAACACCCGGCAGCGCGGCTCACCGAGGACGACGAGGTCCGGCTGCGCGCCCTGCTGGAGCGGCACGGCGGCCGTGACTCCCTCGGCCACTTCGCGCTGCGCCGCGACAAGGCCGTCGTCTTCTCCCCCAGCGGCAAGGCGGCGGTGACGTACCGGGTGGTCTCCGGGGTGATGCTCGCCAGCGGGGACCCCATAGGCGACGTGGAGGCCTGGCCCGGCGCCATCGAACGGTTCATGGACGAGGCACGCGCGCACTCCTGGACGCCCGCCGTCATGGGCTGCTCCGAGACGGGCGGCGAGGTGTGGAGCCGCGAGACCGGTCTCGACGCCCTCGAACTGGGCGACGAGGCGGTGGTGGACGTCGCGGATTTCTCCCTCACCGGCCGCGCGATGCGCAACGTGCGTCAGATGGTCAAGCGCATCGAGCGAGCCGGTTACGAGACCCGGGTACGACGCGTCCGTGACATCGGCGAGACCGAGCTGGACCGGATCCGCCGCGCCGCCGACGACTGGCGCGGCACCGACAGCGAACGGGGCTTCTCCATGGCGCTGGGCCGCATCGGCGATGCCGCCGACGGCGACTGCCTCGTGGCCACCGCCCACCAGGTCGGCGCCGAGCCGGGTCCGTACGGCGATCTGAAGGCGATCCTGCACTTCGTGCCCTGGGGGACGGACGGGGTCTCGCTGGACCTGATGCGCCGGGACCGCACGGCGGACCCCGGCATGAACGAACTGCTGATCGTCGCCGCGCTGAAGGCGGCGCCGAAGTTCGGCATCGCGCGCGTGTCGCTCAACTTCGCGATGTTCCGCTCCGCGCTGGCGCGTGGCGAGAAGATCGGCGCGGGCCCGGTGCTGCGCGCCTGGCGCGGCCTTCTGGTGTTTCTCTCGCGCTGGTTCCAGATCGAGTCCCTGTACCGGTTCAACGCCAAGTTCCAGCCGCGCTGGGAGCCCCGTTTCGTCGTCTACCGAGCCTCCGGCGACCTGCCGCGCATCGGCCTGGCCGCCCTGCAGGCGGAGGGCTTCCTCAACCTCGGCCGCGCCCTGCCGCGCCCCCTGCGGCGCCGGGAGGCCACCGCGCGCCCCTGCGCGCACGCCGTCGCGGAACGGGACGTGCGCGCGGCCTGACCCGGAGACAGGCCCGAGCGGCAGCCCCGCCCCCTCCAGCCCTGGGGCCCGCCGCTCGGGCCGCGCCATCCCCTGCCGGTCCCCCGCCCGGCCGGGCCGCCCAGGTGAGGAGCCCGGCCCCACCCTGGGCCTACGCTGAACGTATGAACAACCACAGCGGACGCGGGCGGATCGCGGGCCTTCCGGAATGGGACCGCTGCGCGGTCATGGGAGTCGTGAACGTCACCCCCGACTCCTTCTCCGACGGCGGCCGCTGGTTCGACACGACCGCCGCCGTGAAGCACGGCCTCGACCTCGTCACCGAGGGCGCCGACCTCGTGGACGTCGGCGGCGAGTCCACCCGCCCCGGCGCCACCCGGGTCGACGAGGCCGAGGAACTGCGCCGCGTCATCCCGGTCGTCCGCGGCCTCGCCTCCGAGGGCGTCGTCATCTCCGTCGACACCATGCGCGCGTCCGTCGCCGAACAGGCCCTCGCCGCAGGCGCCGCCCTCGTCAACGACGTCAGCGGCGGCCTCGCCGACCCCGCGATGATCCCGGTCGTCGCGCGGACCGGCGCCCCCTTCGTCGTCATGCACTGGCGCGGCTTCCTGGAGGGCGGCAACGTCAGGGGCGTGTACGACGACGTCGTCACCGAGGTCGTCGACGAGCTGCACGCGCGCGTGGAGGCCGTTCTGGAGGGCGGCGTCGCCCCCGACCGGATCGTGATCGACCCCGGTCTCGGCTTCTCCAAGGAGGCCGAGCACGACCTCACCCTCCTCGCCCACCTGGACCGCCTGCGCGCCCTCGGGCACCCCCTGCTCGTCGCCGCCTCCCGCAAGCGCTTCCTCGGCCGCGTGCTGGCGGGCCCGGAGGGCTCCCCGCCCCCGGCCCGGGAGCGCGACGCGGCCACGGCCGCCGTCTCGGCGCTGGCGGCGCACGCCGGCGCGTGGGCGGTGCGCGTGCACGAGGTGCGTGCCACCGCGGACGCGGTACGGGTCGCACGCGCCGTGGAAGGAGCCCGGTGAGCGCTCCCCACACCGACGTCGAGCAGGTCGAACTCGCCAACACCGCCTTCTACGAGGCACTGGAGCGGGGCGACTTCGAGGAGCTGTCCACGCTCTGGCTCACCCCGTCCGACCTGGGCGTCGACGAGACGTACCACGACCCGGCGGACACCGGCGTGATCTCCTGCGTGCACCCCGGCTGGCCGGTGCTCACCGGCCGCGGCGAGGTGCTCCGGTCGTACGCCCTGATCATGGCGAACACCGACTACATCCAGTTCTTCCTGACCGACGTGCATGTCTCGGTCACCGGCGACACCGCCCTGGTGAGCTGCACGGAGAACATCCTCAGCGGCGGCCCCGCGCCCGAGGACGGCGAGGGGCCGGGCCCGCTGGTCGGGCAGCTGGTGGTGGCCACGAATGTGTTCCGGCGCACACCCGCCGGGTGGAAGCTCTGGTCGCACCACGCCTCCCCGGTTCTGACCGAAAGCGCCGAGGACGAGGACGACGAGTCGACCGCCTGAGTGGGTAGGCGCACCACAAGGGGCCGGAAGGGACCCAACAGCGCCGGAAGGGACCGAGCGGGGCTCGAAGGGACCAAGAAGTGGTTGGAATCACGAACCCGGGGGTATGGGCGGCTACCAGCCCGTGAGCCGCCGGATTCCCCAGGGGAAACACGCGATGAAACCTCCCGGCCCTCGCCGGGCCCGCGCCCCCGTGGCCCGGGGTTGTCGGTGTCCGCAGGTAGATTCGTTCGAGGCCGGTGTGCCGCCCGCACACGGTACGGACCGGTCGCACCCGACGATTGCAGGAGTGATTCGCGTGGATCGTGTCGCGCTGCGCGGCCTGAAGGCCCGCGGGCACCACGGTGTGTTCCCCAGGGAGCGCGAGGAGGGCCAGACCTTCATCGTGGACCTCGTCCTCGGCCTGGACACCCGCCCGGCCGCGGCCGACGACGACCTGGCGAAGACCGTGCACTACGGCATCGTGGCGGAGGAGGTCGTGGCCGTCGTCGAGGGCGAGCCCGTCAACCTCATCGAGACGCTCGCCGAGCGCATCGCCCAGGCCTGTCTGAAGCACGAAGGGGTTCAGGAGATCGAGGTCACCGTCCACAAACCGGACGCACCGATCACGGTCCCCTTCGACGACGTGACCGTCACCATCACCCGGAGCCGAGTATGACCGCGTTCTTCACCGAGGGTCACAGCGACCCGACCGTACAGCCGGTACCCGCCTCCGTCGTCGAGAAGGTCGACGCCGCCGACACCACCCTGCACAACCCCAAACGGGCCGTGATCTCCATCGGCTCCAACCTCGGCAACCGCCTGGAGACCCTGCAGGGCGCCATCGACGCCCTGGAGGACACCCCGGGTGTCCGCATCAAGGCCGTGTCCCCGGTGTACGAGACGGAGCCGTGGGGCGTCGAGCCGGGCAGCCAGCCGTCGTACTTCAACGCGGTCGTGGTCCTGAAGACCACCCTGCCCCCCTCCTCCCTCCTGGAGCGGGCGCACGCGGTCGAGGAGGCCTTCCACCGGGTCCGCGACGAGCACTGGGGCCCGCGCACGCTCGACGTCGACATCGTGTCGTACGCCGACGTCGTCTCCGACGACCCGACGCTCACCCTCCCCCACCCGCGCGCCCACGAACGCGCCTTCGTCCTCGCCCCCTGGCACGACGTGGACCCCGACGCCCAAGTGCCCGGCCGCGGCGCCGTCGCCGACCTGCTCGGCGCGGTCACCCGCAACGGTGTCGCTCCCCGCGCCGACCTGGAACTCCAGCTGCCCGAGTAGTCGTTAAGGTCGAGACGGCCACAGTCCGGGGCATCCGGGGAACCGAAGGGACACCGTGAGAGAGCTGCGCATCAGGGTGCTGGCCGGCGTCTTCGTCGTCGCCGGGATCCTGTCCTGGGCGGGCGCCCGCCTCTGGAACTCGATCGGTACGCTCCCGAGCGTCCCCCTGGCCGCCCCCATCGTGCTGGCCCTGATCGCCGCGGTGCTGCTCGCCACGGCGCTCTCGATCCGCGCCCGGCTCAGGGCCCAGCGCGAACGCCGTCCCGAGGCCAAGGGCGTCGACCCGCTGATGGCGGCCCGCGCGGTCGTCTTCGGCCAGGCCAGCGCCCTGGTCGCCGCCCTCGTCGCCGGGATGTACGGCGGCACGGGCGTCTTCCTGCTGGAGTCCCTCGACATCCCGGTCCGCCGCGACCAGGCCATCTACGCCGGCTGCTCGGTGGTGGCGGGCATCGCCGTCATCGCCGCCGCGATCTTCCTGGAGCACGTCTGCAAGCTCCCGGAGGACGACGAGCACAACGGCGCGGGGGCCGCTCCGGCGGCGTGAAACCGCGGCACGTGCCTCAGCGAGCCATGATCAGGCTCATCGCCTCGTTCCGCGTCGCCGCGTCCCGCAGCTGGCCCCGCACCGCCGACGTGATGGTCTGCGCACCGGGCTTGCGAATGCCCCGCATCGACATGCACATGTGCTCGCACTCCACGACCACGATGACGCCGCGCGGCTCCAGGATCTCCATCAGGGAGTCCGCGATCTGCGTGGTGAGTCGTTCCTGCACCTGCGGCCGGCGGGCATAGACGTCCACCAGGCGGGCCAGCTTGGACAGCCCGGTGATCTTGCCGGAGGTGGACGGGATGTATCCCACGTGGGCGACGCCCCGGAACGGCACCAGGTGGTGCTCACACGTCGAGTACACCTCGATGTCCTTCACGAGCACCATCTCGTCGTGCCCGATGTCGAACGTCGTCGTCAGCACGTCCTCGGGCTTCTGCCACAACCCCGCGAATATCTCCTTGTAAGCCCGCGCCACCCGCGCCGGCGTCTCCCGGAGCCCCTCGCGATCGGGGTCCTCGCCGACCGCGATCAGCAGTTCGCGTACGGCGTTCTCGGCGCGCTTCTCGTCGAACTCGCCGATCGTGCCCTCGCCGTC
Source organism: Streptomyces sp. TRM70350 (assembly GCF_019219825.1). Taxonomy (GTDB): domain Bacteria; phylum Actinomycetota; class Actinomycetes; order Streptomycetales; family Streptomycetaceae; genus Streptomyces. The sequence goes on from NZ_JAHUXH010000005.1 coordinate 41,151, forward strand.
CAGCGTCACGGGGTCGGTCATGTGGTGCCTCGTTCCTGTGCCTGACGCGTGCTGAGACGCGTCCCATCTGTGCGCATACGTCGATGCCGCGCCCCCAGGCTAGAACCAGGGGGGCGCGGCATCCATTCCGGGCCTGGTGGGCCGCAGGGCGGCCCGGGGCTCAGGCTTCGGGACGGTCCTCCGGGGCGGCCGGTTCGGCTGCCGGGGCGGGCTCCGTCGCCGAGCTCTTCGCGGTGATCGCCGCCGTCGCGCCGTTGGCGCCGTTCGTCAGTGCGAGCTCCTTCGGGGAGAGCACCGGCGGACGGGTGGACGGCGTACGGCGGGAGGAACCGGTCCACGCGGGACGCGGCGGCCGCTTGACGATCGGCGCGAAGATCTCGGCGATCTCCTCCTTGCCCAGGGTCTCCTTCTCCAGGAGTGCCAGGACCAGGTTGTCGAGGACGTCGCGGTTCTCGACCAGGATCTCCCACGCCTCGTTGTGCGCGGTCTCGATGAGCTTCTTGACCTCTTCGTCGACGAGCGCCGCGACCTCCTCGGAGTAGTCGCGCTGGTGAGCCATCTCACGTCCGAGGAACGGCTCGCTGTTGTCACCGCCGAACTTGATCGCGCCCAGGCGCTCCGTCATGCCGTACTGGGTGACCATCGCGCGGGCCAGGTTGGTGGCCTTCTCGATGTCGTTGGCGGCACCGGTGGTCGGGTCGTGGAAGACCAGCTCCTCGGCCGCGCGGCCGCCCAGCATGTAGGCCAGCTGGTCGAGCATCTCGTTGCGCGTGGTCGAGTACTTGTCCTCGTCGGGCAGCACCATCGTGTAGCCGAGGGCGCGGCCGCGGGACAGGATCGTGATCTTGTGGACCGGGTCGGAGTTCGGCGAGGCCGCCGCGACCAGGGCGTGACCGCCCTCGTGGTACGCGGTGATCTTCTTCTCCTTGTCCGACATGATCCGGGTCCGCTTCTGCGGGCCCGCCACGACGCGGTCGATGGCCTCGTCGAGCATCTTGTTGTCGACCAGCTTCTTGTCGCTGCGGGCCGTCAGCAGGGCGGCCTCGTTCAGCACGTTCGCCAGGTCGGCGCCGGTCATGCCGGGCGTGCGGCGGGCGACCGCCGACAGGTCGACGTCGGGCGCGACCGGCTTGCCCTTCTGGTGGACCTTGAGGATCTCCAGACGGCCCTGCATGTCCGGGCGGTCGACGGCGATCTGCCGGTCGAAGCGGCCGGGGCGCAGCAGCGCCGGGTCGAGGATGTCGGGCCGGTTGGTCGCGGCGATGAGAATCACACCGCCCTTGACGTCGAAGCCGTCCATCTCGACGAGCAGCTGGTTCAGGGTCTGCTCGCGCTCGTCGTGACCGCCGCCGAGGCCGGCGCCGCGGTGGCGGCCGACCGCGTCGATCTCGTCGACGAAGACGATCGCCGGGGCGTTCGCCTTGGCCTGCTCGAACAGGTCACGGACCCGGGAGGCACCGACGCCGACGAACATCTCGACGAAGTCGGAACCGGAGATCGAGTAGAAGGGCACGCCCGCCTCGCCGGCCACGGCACGCGCGAGCAGCGTCTTGCCGGTGCCGGGCGGGCCGTACAGCAGCACGCCCTTGGGGATCTTGGCGCCGACGGCCTGGAACTTGGCCGGCTCCTGCAGGAACTCCTTGATCTCCTGGAGCTCCTCGACGGCCTCGTCGGCACCCGCGACGTCCACGAACGTCGTCTTGGGGGTGTCCTTGGTGATGAGCTTGGCCTTCGACTTCCCGAAGTTCATCACTCGGGAGCCGCCGCCCTGCATCTGGTTCATCAGGAACAGGAACACGACCACGATGAGGACGAAGGGCAGCAGAGACAGCAGGATGCTGACGAACGCGTTCTGCTTGGTCGGTGTGACCGTGTAACCGTCCGGAATCTGCTTGTTCTGGTACTTGTCCTGCAGCGTGGAGGCGAGGTTGGCGCCCTGGTCGCCGATGTAGCTCGCCTGGATCTTGGAGCTGCCCTCGATCTTTTCGCCGTCCTTGAGCGTGACCTTGATGGTCTGCTCGTCGCCGGTGGTCAGCTTGGCCGCTTCGACCCTGTTGTCACTGATCGCCTGGACGACCTGGCCGGTGTCCACCGTCTTGTAGCCCCCGGACGAGCCGACGACCTGCATCAACACGACCACGGCAAGGACGGCCAGCACGATCCACATGACCGGCCCACGGAAGTATCGCTTCACGTCCATCCATACGGAGCGGTGCCGCCCCGTCCCTCCTGCCATAGTGAGTTTGATAAGACAGTTCTTCTGACGGTACCCCAGCAATGGTGCCCGAAGCCGCACGGGACGGCTGGCGAACCCGTCTGCATGCTCCAACGGCGCGAGACCCGCCGGGGTTCCCGATCTCCCTACAAGGCCGCAGCCGTCCGGCTCAGCCGCCGTAGACGTGGGGCGCGAGCGTACCGACGAACGGGAGGTTGCGGTACTTCTCGGCATAGTCGAGGCCGTAGCCCACGACGAACTCGTTGGGGATGTCGAAGCCGACCCATTCCACGTCGATGGCGACCTTCGCGGCCTCCGGCTTGCGCAGCAGCGTGCACACCTTCAGGGAGGCGGGCTCGCGGGAGCCGAGGTTGGAGATCAGCCAGGACAGGGTCAGGCCGGAGTCGATGATGTCCTCGACGATGAGGACGTGCTTGCCCTTGATGTCGGTGTCGAGGTCCTTGAGGATCCGCACGACACCGGAGGACTGGGTGCCCGCGCCGTAGGACGACACCGCCATCCAGTCCATGGTGAGCGAGGTGGACAGCGCCCGGGCGAGGTCCGCCATGACCATCACCGCGCCCTTGAGGACGCCGACGATCAGCAGGTCCTTGCCCGCGTACTCCGCGTCGATCTTCGCGGCCAGCTCGGCCAGCTTCGCGTCGATCTCTTCCTTGGTGATGAGTACCTGCTTGAGGTCGGCACCCATGTCTTTCGCGTCCACCCGCATCACTTTCGGTCGTCCCACCGGCCGTCTCCGAAACGCCCTCGACCGCGTGAGCGGCCCTCGTGGGGCCGTACGCACGGTCCGGTGGGAGGGTCCGGATTCAGCCTTGCCGAATCACCAGTCTGCCACCCTGGCGCCGGGCGACGACTTTGCCGGGGAGATTGATGGCTCCCTGACCGCGCCAGCCGGTGATCAGGCGGTCGACTTCCTCGATGTGACGGGCGAACAACGAACCGGCCGGCGCACCGGCCTCGATGGCGGCCCGGCGCAGGATCCGGCGGCGTACCGCGGGCGGCAGGGCGTACAGCTTGGCGCACTCCAGGCCGCCGGCGGCGTCGCGGACGGAGGCCTCGGCCTGGCTGGCCCAGGTGTCGAGGGCGTCGGCGTCGTCCCGGGAGAGCTGGGCCGTGCGGGCGAGCGCCCCGACGACGCCCTTGCCGAGCGCCTTCTCCAGGGCGGGCAGTCCCTCGTGCCGCAGCCGCGACCTGGTGTATGCCGGATCCGCGTTGTGTGGGTCGTCCCACACCGGCAGGGACTGGACCATGCAGGCCTTACGAGCGGTCTGCCGGTCGAGCTGGAGGAAGGGGCGCCGGTAACGGCCGCCGGCCCCCGAGACCGCGGCCATGCCGGACAGGGAGCGGATGCCGGAGCCGCGGGCGAGGCCGAGCAGGACGGTTTCGGCTTGGTCGTCGCGGGTGTGACCGAGCAGGACGGCGGCGGCTCGGTGGCGTACGGCGGCGGCGTCCAGGGCGGCGTACCGGGCGTCCCGGGCGGCGGCTTCGGGACCTCCGTCGCGACCGACGCGCACGGCGACGGACTCGGCCGGGTCCAGGCCGAGCTCGCGCAGCCGCTGCACGACCTCCTCGGCGCGCAGGTCGGAGCCGGGCTGCAGGCCGTGGTCGACGGTGATGCCGCCCGCGCGGATGCCGAGTTTGGGGGCTTCGAAGGCGACCGCTGAGGCCAGCGCCATGGAGTCGGCGCCGCCGGAGCAGGCCACGAGCACGAGCGGCGACGGGGGGCGCTCGTGGGGGCCGACGGTGTGGGGGGTGGAGGTGTGCTCGGTGAGGATGTCGTGGAGGACGCGGCGGACCGCCAGGCGTATCGCCGCGACCGCAGGATGGGGACCCATTGTCCGGTTCCCTTCATGAAGTTTTTTCGGGGGGTGAGCCCGAGTTCGGTCACTCAGAGTGTGTAGATGGTGACAGAACCGGGCCGTTCCCCGAGCATTGCACGCCTACCCATGCCTCACGGTCCCTCGGACGGGTGATTGGAGGGGCGTTCGCCTGCCGTCGGCCGGATCCGGTTCACCACCTCTCACCCCGCACTCACGTCTCACTCCTGCGATGCACCCGTGCGATCCAGTCCGCCGGTTTGGCGATCTCCGACTTGGTGGGGAGGGTGTTCGGGGAGGTCCACACACGGTTGAAGCCGTTCGTGCCGACCTCGTCGACGACAGCGCGTACGAAGCGTTCGCCGTCCCGGTACTGCCTGAGTTTGGCGTCCAGACCGAGCAGCTTGCGCAGGGCCAGGTCCAGCCGGGAGGCGCCCTTGGCACGCCGCTGCTGGAACTTCTCGCGGATCTCGGCGACGGTCCGTACGACGTCCGGGCCGACGCCGTCCATCACGAAGTCGGCGTGGCCCTCCAGCAGCGACATCACGGCGGTGAGCCGGCCGAGGATCTCGCGCTGGGCCGGGGTCTGCACCAGTTCCACCAGGGACCGGCCGCCGTCGTCCTCCTCGCCCTCGGGTCGGCCCCCGGCGAGCGTCTGGGCGGCCTCGCGGATGCGTTCGAGGACGGTCATGGGGTCGACGTCGGTCTCCGCCAAGAACGACTGGATTTCGCCCTCCAGGTGATCCCGCAGCCACGGCACGGCGGAGAACTGCGTGCGGTGGGTCTCCTCGTGCAGGCACACCCACAGGCGGAAGTCATGCGGCTCGACGTCGAGTTCGCGTTCGACGTGCACGATGTTCGGGGCGACGAGCAGCAGCCGGCCGCCGCCGTTCTCGCCGGCGGGGAGGTCGCGGGTGGCCGGGGCGAAGGTCTCGTACTGGCCGAGGACGCGGGAGGCGAGGAAGGACAGCAGCATGCCCAGTTCCACGCCGGTGACCTTGCCGCCGACGGCGCCGAGGACCGCGCCGCCCGGGGTGTTGCCGCGCCGCTCCTGCATCTTGCCGAGCAGCGGCTTGAGCAGTTCCCGGAAGCCCGCGACGTTGGCCCGGATCCAGCCGGGGCGGTCGACCACGAGGACCGGGGTGTCGTGGGTCTCCTCGGTGCCCATCCGGGTGAAGCCCCGGACGTGCCCCTCCGAGGCCTTGGCGTGCCGGCGAAGCTCCGCGACGACGGCCCGGGCCTCGTCGCGGCTCACTTCTGGGCCCGGCCGCACGAGCCGGGTCGCGGTCGCCACCGCGAGGTTCCAGTCGACCATCCCCGAAGAAGCACCGATGCTCGTCATGCGTCAACCGTACGTGAGCGGTCCCACTTCGGGCAGGGCGTGGCGGTCGGCGGGGGCCGGGCGGTTCGCCGCCACCTCCCCGGGCACCGGCGGCGGTGAGTGCTCCAGGGAGCCCCGCACCCGGTTCAGCGGGAGGTCGTCAGCGCCGTCGCCGCCCGGTCCAGGGCCGTCTGGGCCGCCGTCGCGTCGGTCGTCTCCGACGCCAGGAAGGCGAAGCCCAGGACACGACCGTCCCGGGTGACGGCCGTCCCGGCCAGGGTGTTCACACCGGTGAGGGTGCCGGTCTTGGCGCGTACGACGCCGGCCGCGCCGTCGGCGTACCGGCCGCTCAGCGTGCCCGTGAAGCCGGCCACCGGCAGGCCGGTGAGGGTGGGGCGCAGTTCGGGTCGGGAAGGGTCGGCGGCCTTCAGGAGCAGCCGCGACAGCAGGTTCGCGGTGAGGCGGCCGTCGCGGTCGAGGCCGCTGCCGTCCTTGAAGCGGGCGCCCTTCAGCGGCAGGCCGAGCTTCTTCAGCTGGGCGTGGATCGCGCGTCCGGCCCCGTCGAAGTCGGCGCGTTCGCCGGTCGCGAGGGCGGTGTGGCGGGCGAGGGCCTCGGCGATGTCGTTGTCGCTGTTGGTCATCATCCGCTCGACCAGGGCCGACAGCGGCGGCGACTGGACCTCGGCGAGGGTCTGGGCGCGCTCGGTCGCCTTGGACGGGCCGGGGGACGTCGTCCGGATGCCGTGCTGGTTCAGGAGCTCCGCGAACTGCCGGGTGGCGTCCGCCGCCGGGTCCGGCACGCGCGGCGCGGGCCCGCTGGTCGAGCCGTCGGTGCGGGCCTCGTCGACCATCAGCGGGCTGACGGCGGCGATGTTGTCGTTGACACCGATGGGATGAAGTTCGGGCCCGGCGTACAGGGTGGTGTCGTACGACAGCGTCACCTCGCGCAGCTCGCGCTCCTTCAGGGCGGCCGCCGTCCTGGCGGCCAGGGTGCGCAGGCTCGCCTGGCCCGCGCTGTCCTCGTGGGCCGTGAGGGTGGGGTCGCCGCCGCCGACGAGGATGAGTTCCTTCGTGTCGGGCTCATAGGCGGTGCGCGTGGTGAGGCGGTGGTCGGCGCCCAGGGCGGACAGGGCGGCGACCGCGGTGGCGATCTTCGTGGTGGAGGCGGGGGTGAGCGCCTCGTCGGCGCCGCTGCCGTAGAGCCGCTTGCCGGTGGTCAGGTCGACGACCACGGCGGTACGGCGGCTGCCGAGCGCCGGATCGGCCAGCAGCGGGTCCAGGACACCGGCCAGGGCCCTGCCGTTCGGTGCCGACTTGACGGTGTTCGCGGCGCCGCCGAGGCCGGTCAGGACCGAGGCGGCGCTGGGTGCGGGCTTGGGCGCGCCGGCCATGCCGGGGTCGCCGCCGTGATCTGTGCCACCCGTGCCCCCCTGGACGGCGGCCCGGTCCCGCTCCGCCGTACGCTGACCTGAGGAGTCCCAGGGCCCCGCGGCGGTCACCACACCGGCGGCCAGCACGAGGCCTGCGGTGGCGGCGACCGCGGTGTACGGCCACGGATTCGCCCCCATCACCTTCCCGACCTGCGGTTTCGCGGCCGACGCCCACCGGGCGAGCCGGGGCGCGGTGGCCGCGCGGGTCCGGGCGAGACGGGGACGTACGGCGTTCGCGATCCGCGCCACATGCGGTCTCGCGGCCCGCCAAGGCCTCAGCTCGGGCACGACCACCAGCCCCTTTCGCGATCACACAGCTGCGTGAGGGACACTTAACCACCAGAACTGCGTGCTGATCATGGAGGAGCCACCGGTGGAGTTCGACGTCACGATCGAGATTCCGAAGGGTTCGCGGAACAAGTACGAGGTGGACCACGAGACCGGTCGTATCCGCCTGGACCGCCGCCTGTTCACGTCGACCAGCTACCCGGCCGACTACGGCTTCGTCGAGAACACCCTCGGCGAGGACGGCGACCCGCTGGACGCGCTGGTCATCCTGGACGAGCCGACGTTCCCCGGCTGCCTCATCCAGTGCCGTGCGATCGGCATGTTCCGGATGACCGACGAGGCCGGCGGCGACGACAAGCTGCTGTGCGTTCCGGCCCACGACCCGCGCGTGGAGCACCTGCGCGACATTCACCACGTGTCCGAGTTCGACCGCCTGGAGATCCAGCACTTCTTCGAGGTCTACAAGGACCTGGAGCCGGGCAAGTCCGTCGAGGGCGCCAACTGGGTGGGCCGGACCGAGGCCGAGGCCGAGATCGAGCGGTCGTACAAGCGCTTCAAGGAGCAGGGCGGTCACTGAGCGCCCGCATCCCGGGTAAACGGGCCGCACGCGCACGCGTGCGGCCCGTCCGCGTGTCTGTGCGCATACTGGGCGATCGGGTGTGTCGTACACGGACAGGGAGCACTGCTCAAGGTGACGGAGGCGGAGGACCGCAAGCCGCAGTCGGACGAGGCCAGGACCACGTTCGACTCCGAGGTCACGTCCGAGTTCGCGATCCCCGACGGGCTGGACGTTCCGAAGACGGCAGGCGAGTCGGAGACGACGTCCGAGTTCGCCGTGCCGGACGGCCTCGACGTCCCGTCGCCGCCCGTCGCCGAGCCCGAGGGGTCGGCGTTCAGCCCGCCGAAGACCTACAGCTCGCGCAGCGCGCCGGCCGCGTTCACGCCCCCGAGCGGGATCCCCGCGGTCCGGCTCACCAAGGACGTGCCCTGGCAGGACCGGATGCGCACCATGCTGCGGCTGCCGGTCACGGAGCGGCCCGCGCCGGAGCCGGTGCACAAGAGCGAGGAGGAGGACGGCCCGGCCGTCCCGCGCGTCCTCGACCTGACCCTGCGTATCGGCGAGCTGCTGCTGGCCGGTGGTGAGGGCGCCGAGGACGTGGAGGCGGCGATGTTCGCGGTCTGCCGCTCCTACGGCCTGGACCGCTGCGAGCCGAACGTCACCTTCACGCTGCTGTCGGTCTCGTACCAGCCGTCCCTCGTCGACGACCCCGTCTCGGCGTCCCGGACGGTACGCCGCCGGGGCACCGACTACACGCGCCTGGCGGCCGTCTTCCGGCTCGTCGACGACCTCAGCGACCCCGAGACCCACATCTCCCTGGAGGAGGCCTACCGGCGCCTCGCGGAGATCCGCCGCAACCGGCACCCGTACCCCACCTGGGTGCTCACCTCGGCGAGCGGGCTGCTCGCCGGTGCGGCCTCCGTGCTCGTCGGCGGTGACCTGATCGTGTTCGTCGCGGCCGCGCTGGGCGCGATGCTCGGCGACCGGCTGGCCTGGCTGTGCGCGGGGCGCGGGCTGCCGGAGTTCTACCAGTTCACCGTGGCCGCGATGCCGCCGGCCGCGATGGGGGTCGCGCTCACGCTGCTGCACGTCGATGTGAAGGCGTCGGCCGTCATCACCGGTGGGCTGTTCGCGCTGCTGCCCGGGCGGGCGCTGGTGGCGGGCGTGCAGGACGGGCTGACCGGCTTCTACATCACCGCGGCGGCGCGCCTGCTGGAGGTCATGTACTTCTTCGTGGGCATCGTCGTGGGCGTGCTGGTCGTGCTGTACTTCGGCGTTCAGCTCGGGGCCCAGCTCACCCCCGACGCGGCCGTGCACATCGCCGAGCGGCCCTGGGTGCAGATCGCCGCGTCGATGCTGCTGTCACTGACGTTCGCCGTGCTGTTGCAGCAGGAACGGTCCACCGTGCTCGCGGTGACGCTCAACGGGGGTGTCGCGTGGATCGTGTACGGGGCGATGCGCTACGCCGGGGACATCTCGCCGGTTGCCTCCACGGCGGTGGCCGCGGGGTTGGTGGGGCTGTTCGGGCAGCTGCTGTCGCGGTACCGGTACGCGTCCGCGCTGCCGTACACGACGGCCGCGATCGGGCCGTTGCTGCCGGGGTCCGCGACGTACTTCGGGCTGTTGTCGATCGCGCAGAACGAGGTGGACTCGGGGTTGGGGTCGCTGACCAAGGCCGCGGCGTTGGCGATGGCCATTGCGATCGGGGTCAACCTGGGGTCGGAGATCTCTCGGTTGTTCCTGCGGCTGCCGGGCGGCTCCGCCGGGGGGCGGCGGGCCGCGAAGCGGACGCGAGGGTTCTGACGCCGGGCGCCTACGGGCCCTTGGGGGCGTCTCAGTTCTGCCGGTGAGGGTCGTACGGGTACTGCTGCTGGCCCTGCTGGTAGCCGTACGGCTGCTGCGGGTACGGCTGGGCGTACGGCTGCTGCTGCGGGTACGGCTGCTGGTAGCCCTGGTTGCCGTACCCCTGGTCGCCGTATCCCTGGTCGCCGTATCCCTGCTGGCCGTACCCCTGGTCGTTCTGGTGGTTCGGCTCGATGCGGCGCAGCTGGGTGGTGGCGTCGTCCATCAGGGGCTGCTGGGCCGGAGGCTGGTACTGGGGCTGCTGGGGCGGGTTCTTCTTGTTCTTCGAGCGGGCTCGCCACAACTCGATGATGATCGGGAGGACCGAGAGGAAGACGATCAGGATCAGGATCGCTTCGATGTTGGCCTTGACGAAGCCGATGTTGCCCAGCCAGGCGCCGAGCAGGGTCACGCCCGCGCCCCACAGGATGCCGCCGACGATGTTGAAGATCAGGAACGAGCGGTACCGCATGCCGCTGACGCCCGCGATGATCGGCGTGAACGTGCGCACGATGGGCACGAAGCGGGCCAGGACCAGGGACTTCGGGCCGTACTTCTCGAAGAACTCGTGGGCCTTGGTGACGTTCTCCTGCTTGAAGAAGCGGGAGTCGGGGCGGGTGAAGAGCGCCGGGCCGACCTTCTTGCCGAACATGTAGCCCGCCTGGTCGCCGAGGATCGCGGCGATGCAGATCAGCACGATGGCCGCCCACAGCGGGAAGTCCAGCTGCTTGGACGCGATCAGCAGTCCGGCCGTGAACAGCAGCGAGTCGCCCGGCAGGAAGAACCCGATGAGCAGGCCCGATTCCGCGAAGACGATGAGGAGCAGGCCCCAGATACCGAAGGTGTTCAGCAGATAGTTCGGATCCAGCCAGCTCGGTCCGAGGGCAAGCGTCGTCACGGTTCCGGGCTCCTGAGGGTCGGGAAGTACGGCGTCGAATACGGCCGGACAAAGCTATCAACGCAAGGTGTCCGCCCCTGGTTCCCCGGTGGTCCTGGCCCGGGAGCGGGGCCCCGGGCCAGGGGGTCAGGAGGTGTGCCGGGCCGCGTTGGCCTTGATCGCGTCGCGCAGATAGACCGCGAGGCCGGGGCGGATCGTGTCGTACGTCTCCGTGAACCGCGGGTCGGACACGTACATCTCGCCGAGGCAGGTGTGCATCTCGTGCCCGCAGTCGTAGTGACTGCTGGAGATCCACTGACGGTGTTCCTCGGCGGCGTCCATGGCCGCCTCGGAGTCCGCCGGCTCTCCCGCCTCCATGAGCGCGACGAAGCGGCCGTTGATCTCCTCGGCCTCGCGCTGGATCCGCAGCCAGTCCTCCTTGGTGTAGGAGGCCGTCCGCTGCTGCGACTGCCGGTAGGCCTCGGAGTGGCCCCAGCGCTGCCCCACCTCGTCCGCGTACTGGTCCGGGTCGATGTCCCCGAACACCTCGAACTTCTCCTCAGGCGTGAGGTTGATGCCCATCGTGCGTGCCTCCATGGCGTGCTCCACGGCCGCCGCCATCTTCTGCAGCTTCTCGATCCGGGCGGTCAGCAGTTCGTGCTGGCGGCGCAGGTGTTCGCGCGGGTCCGCGTCCGGGTCGTCGAGCAGGGCGGCGACCTCTTCGAGCGGGAAGCCGAGCTCTCGGTAGAACAGGATCTGCTGCAGCCGGTCGAGGTCGGCGTCGCTGTAACGCCGGTGGCCCGCGTGGCTGCGCTCGCTGGGCACGAGCAGGCCGATGTCGTCGTAGTGGTGCAGGGTGCGCACCGTGACCCCGGCGTACCCGGCGACCTGTCCCACGGAGTAGCTCACTTCCGCTCCCTTCTCGGTACGCCCTCCACGCTGAGCCCTCACGCCACGTCAGGTGCAAGCCGGAATCGGCGGTGTCATCGCGTCCTCATCGGCTCAGGCGCGCGAAACGCCGTACCGCCAGCGGGAAGAAGACCACGAGCAGCGCCAGCGGCCATAGGACCGCCGCCCACACGTGTCCGCTCTCGCCGCCGGGGTTGCCGAACAGGTCGCGCACGGCCGTCGCCGTCTGGGACATCGGGTTCCACTGGACGACGGTACCGAGCCAGCCGGGCATGGCCTCCGGGGTGGCGATGGCGTTGGACAGGAAGCCGACCGGCCAGACCAGGATCTGCACGGCCTGCACCAGTTCCGGTTTCCCGGCGACCATCGCCAGGTGGATGCCGATCCACAGCATGGCGAAGCGGAACAGGAGCAGCAGCCCGACGGCACCGAGGAAGGCGACCGGTCCGCCGTGCGCGCGCCAGCCCAGGGCGAGGCCGACGCCGATGAGGACGGCGAGGGCGAGCGCCGACTGGAGCATGTCCGCGACCGAACGGCCCACCAGGACCGCGCCGTTGGTCATGGGCATCGACCGGAAGCGGTCGATGACGCCCTTGTTGAGGTCCTCGGTGACGGCGATCATCGTGCCCTCCAGGCCGAAGGCCATGGTGAGCGCGAGCATCCCGGGCAGCAGGTAGTCGATGTAGTCGCCGGTGACGGCCCGGCCGCCGCCGATGAGGTAGCCGAACATCACCAGCAGCATCACGGGGAAGGCGACGTTGACGGCGACCTGGACCGGTTGCCGTGCCCAGTGGGCGAGTTCACGGCGGGTCATGGTCCAGGAGTCGGTCAGTGCGTGCGCGGTCATACGGCCTCCTTCGCGCGGTCGGCGGTGACGTGCAGGAACACCTCGTCCAGGGTGGGGCGGCGCAGGGCCACGTCCTCGGCCTCGATCCCGGCCTCCTCAAGGGCGCGTACGATCCCGGCGAGCGCCGCCATCCGGTCGGTGACGGGCGCGCTGAGCAGCCGCCGGTCGGCGTCGACGGTGATGTCGTCCTTCGGTACGGGGAGCAGCGCGACGGCGCTGCCCAACTGGCCCGCGTCGCGCAGGACGACGTCGATCCGGTCGCCGCCGGTCAGCGCCTTCAGCTCGTCCGCCGTGCCCTCGGCGACGACCCGGCCCCGGTCGACGACGGAGATGCGGTCGGCGAGCTGATCGGCCTCCTCCAGGTACTGCGTGGTGAGCAGCACCGTCGTACCACCGCCGGCCAGGGAGCGGACCGACGCCCACACCTCGGCGCGGCCGCGGGGGTCGAGGCCGGTGGTCGGTTCGTCCAGGTACAGCACCTCCGGGTCGGTGATCAGGGACGCGGCGAGGTCCAGGCGGCGCCGCATGCCGCCGCTGTACTGCTTGACGGCCTTGCGGCCGGTGTCGGCGAGCCCGAAGCGCTCCAGGAGCTCACCGGCCCGCACGCGCGCGTGCCGGGCGCCCAGGTGGTACAGGCGGCCGAACATCTCCAGGTTCTGGAAGCCGCTCAGCTCCTCGTCCACGGCCGCGTGCTGGCCGAGCAGCCCGATGCGCCGCCGCACCTCGTACGCCTCCCGCACGACGTCGTGCCCGGCCACCTCGACCCGGCCCGCGTCGGCGCGCAGCAGTGTGGACAGGATGCGGACCAGGGTGGTCTTGCCGGCGCCGTTCGGCCCGAGCACTCCGTGCACCGCGCCGCGCGCGACCGTGAGGTCGAGTCCGTCGAGTGCGTGCCTGACGTCTTTTCCGTTGCCGTATGTCTTGCGTGCTCCTACGACGGTGATCGCCGTGTCGGCCACTGAGCCACTCCCTCACTCCACCTAGTCAAACTTGATTACCGCCCCGACCGTAACGCCCGGACCTCCATTGGTCAAACTTGATTAGTGGGTGTCCTCCGGATGCCGCTCCCCCGTCGCGTACGGGTTCTCCTCGCCCTCGGCGAGCACGCCGACGAACGGCTCGCCCTCACCGGCGAAGGTGTAGGCGCCGCCCTCGATGCGGCTGATGACGCCTCTGGCCCACTCGGCCTCGGCGTCGGCGGTGTGGATCCAGAGGTTCATGATCTCGCCGATGTGGCCCAGCTGCTCGGGTCCCTCCTCGGGGACGTAGTGGTCCGTGACGGCGTCGCGCCACTCCTGGATGCGCCGGATGCGCTCCGTGAGCAGCGCGACCGCCTCGGCCCTCGGCAGGTCGACCATGAAGCCGATGGCCGCCGACTTGACGTCGACCTTCTGGTCGTACGAGGTCAGCGCGTCGCGCAGGAGGGCGAAGTACTCCCGGTCGCCCTCCGGCGTGATCTCGTACTCGGTGCGCGGGGGGCCGCCCGCGGTGGACGGCGCGATCTCGTGCGCGTGCAGCAGGCCCTGCTTGGCCATCTGCTTCAGGGCGTGGTAGATCGAGCCTGGCTTGGCGTTGGACCACTCGTGCGCGCCCCAGTACTCCAGGTCGTTGCGCACCTGGTACCCGTGGGCCCGCCCGTGCTGGCGGACGGCGCCCAGCACCAGGAGACGGATCGCTGACATGCCGTCCAGGTTAGGCCGCCGCGCCGGGCCGCCCGAGGCCCACCCCGTCAGCCGCTCGCGGCCCGGTCACGCGACCGTGCGGCCGATGTGTTCGATGTGGATAGTGAGCGCCTCCGGGTCGACCCGGTACAGGATGCGCCGGGCGCCGTGATGGAGGCGGCGATGGTCGGTACCCCAGGCGCGGGAGCCCTCGGGGCGCTCGTTGTCGGCGAGCTGGTCAGTGGCCCGCAAGAGGGAGTCGACACCCTGCGGGTCCTCCTTGAGGTGCCCCGTGGCGGCGTTGAGCGCGGCCGGCTCCCACAGAACCGTCCAGGTCACTCGCCCCTCCCGGCAGCGTCGAGCAGCGCTCGGCGAGCCTCGTCGTGCGGTATCGGAGCCTCGGTGCGCCCAAGGGCACGGTCGCGCTCCAGGCGGGCCAGCGCCAGTGCGTCCTCCAAGTCCTCCAGTTCGGCAGGTGAGATGAGGACGGCCGCGGGGACGCCGCGGTCGGTCAGCGTGATGTGCTCGTGCTGGGCTGCTCGCCGGGCGAGCTCACCGAGCTTGCCGCGTGCCTCCGCGATGGGATAGGTAGCAGACATGCATCTGGTGTACACCTGGATGCATGTCTGCCGCATTGTCTTTGCGAGTGAACCTCAGAACGGAAACGCGCTCCGCCCCCGCTGCACCGAGATCCACTTCAGCGTCGTGAACGCCTCCAGCGTCGTCTCGCCGTTCAGGCGGCCCAGGCCGGAGTGTTTCTCGCCGCCGAACGGGACGAGCGGCTCGTCGTGCACGGTGCCGTCGTTGACGTGAAACATGCCGGTGTCGATGCGCTGGGCGAAGCGCACGCCGCGTTCGACGTCGGCGGTGTGCACGGCACCGCTCAGGCCGAACGGGGTGTCGTTGACGAGGCGTACGGCCTCCTCCTCCCCGTCGAAGGGGACGAGGAGGGCGACCGGACCGAAGATCTCCTGGCGGAGCAGCGCCGAGTCGGTCGGTACGTCCGTCAGGACCGACGGCTCGACCAGGTTGCCGCGCGTGGAGCCGCGTACCAGCGCGGTGGCGCCCTCGGCGACCGCCTGCTCGACGACGGACGTGATCGCCTCCGACTGCGAGGAGTTGATCAGCGGGCCGATGACCGTCTCGGGGTCGCTCGGGTCACCGGCCTTCAGGCCGCTCACCTTGGCGACGAACCTCTCGGTGAACGCGTCGACGACCGAGCGGTCCACCAGGACGCGGTTGGCGGCCATGCAGACCTGGCCCTGATGGACGTACCGGCTGAAGACGGCCGCGTCGACGGCGTAGTCGAGCTCGGCGTCGTCGAGGACCACCAACGCGCTGTTGCCGCCGAGTTCGAGGATCGCTCGCTTGAAGTGCCGGGCGCAGACGGTGCCGACGTGCCGGCCGACCTTGTCGGAGCCGGTGAAGGAGATGACCTTGGGGACCGGGTGCTCCAGGAAGGCGTCGTTGATCTCCGCGACGTCGGTGACGACGACGTTGAGCAGACCGGCGGGCAGTCCCGCGTCCTCGAACAGCTTGGCGATGACGGTGCCGCCGACGACCGGGGTGTCCTGGTGGGGCTTGAGGACGACGGCGTTGCCCAGGGCGAGGGCCGGGGCGACCGACTTCAGGGACAGCAGGAACGGGAAGTTGAAGGGGCTGATGACGCCGACCACGCCGACCGGGACGCGGTAGAGGCGGTTCTCCTTGCCGGGGTCCGGGGAGGGGATCAGGCGGTGCTCGCCGCGCATCGCCAGGCTCGCCGCCTCACGCAGGAACTCCTTGGCGAGGTGCAGCTCGAAGCCGGCCTTCACGCGCGTGCCGCCCAGCTCGGCGATGATCGCCTCGGTGAGCTCCTGCTCGCGCTCCTCGACCAGCCGCAGCACCTTCTCCAGCACGGCGCGGCGGGCGTGCGGCCCGGCCTCGGCCCACTGCGGCTGGGCGCGGGCGGCGGCACGGTAGGCCTGATCTATCTCGGCGACCGTGGCTATGGTGATCGCGGCCAGCTTCTCACCGTCGTACGGGTTGAAGTCGATGATGTCCCAGGAACCGGTGCCCGGACGCCACTCGCCGTCGATGTACTGCTGAGCCAGGTCGGTGAAGTAGGACGACATGTGATCCCTCAATCCCTGCCGGTGAAGCAGTGCCTGATCACGCGTCATCGTACTGGTGATGCAACAGAGTTGGAGTAACTCTCCGGGAACCTCTCAGGAGAGCCGAGAACCTTTCAGGACAGCTGGAGCAACCCCCTGAGCAGGTCCCGGCTCTCGGCCGGCCCGGGGCTGTCCCGCTGCAGCTCCTTCAGCGCCTTCTCGTACTGGGCGACGTCCTCCGCCTTGTCCAGGTACAGCGCGCTGGTGAGCTGCTCCAGGTACACCACGTCCGACAGGTCGGACTCCGGGAAGCTGAGGATGGTGAAGGCGCCGGACTCGCCGGAGTGGCCGCCGAAGCTGAACGGCATGATCTGCAGCCGTACGTTGGGCCGCTCGGAGAACTCGATCAGGTGCTGGAGCTGGCCGCGCATCACCTCGCGGTCACCGTACGGGCGGCGCAGGGCGGCCTCGTCGAGGACGATGTGGAGGTCGGGGGCGTTCTCGGCGACGAGGTGCTTCTGCCGCTCCAGGCGCAGCGCCACGCGCTTCTCCACATCGGCCTCGCTCGCGCCCTTCATGCCGCGCCGGACGACGGCACGCGCGTACGCCTCGGTCTGCAGCAGCCCGTGCACGAACTGGACCTCGTACACGCGGATCAGGGACGCCGCGCCCTCCAGGCCGACATAGGTGGGGAACCAGCTCGGCAGGACGTCCGAGTAGCTGTGCCACCAGCCCGCGACATTGGCTTCCCGGGCGAGGGAGACCAGTGAGGTCCGCTCTGTCTCGTCCACGATTCCGTACAGCGTCAGCAGGTCCTCGACGTCCCTCGTCTTGAAGCTCACCCGGCCCAGCTCCATCCGGCTGATCTTCGACTCGGAGGCGCGGATGTGGTATCCCGCCGCCTCGCGCGTGATGCCGCGCGCCTCTCGCAGTCGCCTGAGTTGCGAGCCGAGCAGCATGCGCCGCACCACCGATCCGGGCTCTCCCGCGCTCACGTTCCAGCCTCCCCAACCGTCTTCAGGGCCCGCAGTCTGCCACTAAAACACTCCGAGCTGTACTCGTCCGGTTACACAGACGGAAAGAAGCCAAAGATTCCGGCTCCGTCGCGTGCGCCCGGGGGAAGGGGAAGGCAAGCGGACGGCGTGAAGATGGCGGAAAAAATGGCAAAGAAGTGGTACGGGAAGGTCCATTTCGGTCGCGTGCACGTGCATCTGCCCTTGCATCTGCTGTACGCATCCGAAACCATGGTCCCGCGCCACCGCTGTATCGCCACGACCGCGAATTCCCGGGGGAGTGCCTCGCATGGGGACGAATGGATCGACCATGCTCGAGCCTTTACGGCAGGGCGTTCCACCGCTGGATCCCACCGCCGTGTCCAGCGCCGCCTCCTGCGCCCTGCCCGCCCGCTACGAAGCGGTGCGCGAGGCACGGCACTTCACCCGCAGAACACTCGACCAGTGGGACGTGGGCCACCGCTTCGACGACGTCTGCCTGGTGGTCTCCGAACTGGTCACCAACGCTCTGCGGCACGCCCTGCCGACGGTCGCCCCGCGCCCGGCGGACCGGGCCGGTGAGCACGAGCCGCCGCAGGTGCGGCTGCACCTGATGCGCTGGACCGAGCGGATGGTGTGCGCGGTACGGGACCCCAGCAACGACAGTCCGGTCGCGCGCGAGGCCGACGACTTCTCCGCGGAGTCCGGTCGCGGGCTGTTCCTCGTCGACTCCTTCTGCGACAGCTGGGGCTGGCACCCGCTGGCCGGGACGCTGAGCGGCAAGGTGGTCTGGGCGATGTTCCGGCTGCAGCCGGAGGCGTGAGACGCCTCGGCACTCTCCTGTGCCGAGGCTCTACGCGCGTTACGGCGGGTCAGCGGCCGATCACCCTCGGCCGCTTCCCCGCCGCGTCAGCCCGCGATCAGATGATCGAACTCGCCGTCCTTCACACCGAGGAGCATCGCCTCGATCTCCGCGCGCGTGTAGACGAGCGCCGGCCCGTCCGGGAAGTTCGAGTTGCGCACCGCCACTCTCCCGCCCGGCAGCCGCGCGAACTCCACACACGATCCCTGCGAGTTGCTGTGCCGGCTCTTCTGCCAGGCCACCCCGCGCAGCTTCGTGGCGGCCATGCCGTTGTACGCGCCGGACGCGCCGGCGCCGTGGCGCACATGACCGTCGTACGCGTCACCGTCGTACACGTCGTGATCCACAGGTCGCTCCCCGGTGGTGCACTGGCTGGTATGGCCATGGATGCAGTGGTCAACTGAGGCGGATCATAGCCCTGTTCATGTGCGGATGCATGGGCAGATGCACGTGCACGGGCGGTGTTCCTGCGGTTACAGCTTTGACGACCGCTTTACCGAAGCCGTTTCAGAGGAACAGACGCGTTCCGCGCCCTTCCTGTTCCAGGGTCCACGTGATGGTTCAGTCGACATGACGACAAAGAGGAAATCCCCTACGAGTCAACCGTAGGGGATCTCCCACCCGTGATCCGTCCGCCGCCGCGGGCCTCGGCGGCGGACGGACGTCAGCGGCTGGAGTAGGGCAGCAGGGCCATCTCCCGCGCGTTCTTGATCGCACGCGCCAGCAGCCGCTGCTGCTGGGCCGAGACACGGGTGACCCGGCGGCTGCGGATCTTGCCCCGGTCGGAGACGAACTTCCGCAGCAGGTCGGTGTCCTTGTAGTCGATGTACGTGATCCCGGCCTGGTCCAGCGGGTTGGGGCGGTTCTTGGCGGGCTTGCGGTCGGTCTTGCGGGGCATGGCGGGGTCAGACCTCCAGGAGGGTGTCGAAGGCGGGCGGCAACCGCTTCCAGGCGTCGCGCCCGGCGGCGTACTCGGCGTCGGTGAGCAGGCAGGACTCCAGCAGGTGCGCGAGTCCCTCGCGGTCGAGGCCGGGGGACGTGAAGACCAGGTGCTGGCAGCAGTCGCCGTGCTCCGGGTGCCAGTCCAGCGCGGCGGCGGCGCGGCGCACCGGCGGCACCATCTCCCAGGCCGCGTCGGGCAGCGAGGCGAGCCACGGGCCCGCGCTCTCCACGCACAGGGCACCGCCGGCGGCGTCCCAGTGCAGCAGCGTGTCGGGCCGGTCGGCGAGCCAGAACCGGCCCCGGCTGCGCGCGGCGGCGCAGGTCAGGTCCTCCAGCGCCTGGTAGAGCCGCTCGGGATGGAAGGGGCGGCGCCGGTGCCAGACGAGGGTGGACACCCCGTGCGCGTCGGCCTCGGTGGGCAGGAGCGCGCAGGCGGGGTGCTGGGCCGCGGCGGCCGCCTCCACGTCGAATCCGGCAAGGGCGGCGTGCGCGAGCGGGGAGTGCGCGCCGTACACACCCCGCGCGCCGCGTACCCCACGCGCCCCCCGGGTGCCCGGGGCGCCCGTCAGGTCACCGTGGCCGATCGGGACCTGACGGGCCGTCGGGTGCAGCTGGGCCAGCAGCTCACGGTCCTCGTCGTCGGCCTCCGGGGAGTCCAGGACGGCGAGGACGGGGGCGTACTCCAGCTGCCGCGCGAAGGTGTCGGCGACGGTGCGCTGGTCGGTGGCGGCCGCGGCGAGGCCGCCCTCGGCGAGGTCGTCGCCGTTGCCGAGGTACGGCAGCAGCAGCGCCGGGTCGACGGCGGTGATCACGCCGGTGACCGTGAGCCCGCCGGACGTGACCACCTCGGCCATGGCCTTCGGCTCGACGGAGTCCCACAGCTCGACGACCGCGAGCGGCGTGTCACCGGCGTCCGCGAGCCGCTCCAGCTCCGGGACGAGGTCCTCGCGCAGGGCACAGCACGCGCAGTCGTTGACGAGCGGCGCCTCACCGGCGTCCCGGATGCCGTTCGCGTCGCGGACGGTCCGTACGACCGTCCCGGCCGCGGCGGTCGCCAGGTCGTGGTGGAGTACGACACTGCCGGGCACGTCGGCGAGCAGCTGCTCGACGGTGGCCTTGCGGGCGTCGGCATGCAGCCCGCCGACGATCACGACGGAGAGCTCGGGCATGGGCTAGCCCTGCTTCCCGTACCGGCGTTCGAAGCGCTCGACGCGTCCGGCGGTGTCCAGGACGCGGGCGGTGCCGGTGTAGAAGGGGTGGCTGACGTTGGAGATCTCGACGTCGACGACCGGGTAGGTGTTGCCGTCCTCCCACTCGATGGTCTTCTCGCTGGTCATGGTGGACCGGGTGAGGAAGGCGTAGTTCGCGGCACGGTCACGGAAGACGACGGGACCGTACTCCGGGTGGATTCCCTTGCGCATGGCGGTGGCTCAGCGCTCCTCTCGGAAGTCGACGTGGCGGCCGACGACCGGGTCGTACTTGCGCAGGGTCATACGGTCCGGGTCGTTGCGGCGGTTCTTGCGGGTGACGTACGTGTAGCCCGTACCGGCGGTGGACCGGAGCTTGATGACCGGGCGGAGTTCGTTGCGTGCCATGCTGCTATCTTACTGAAAATGAATTCCATTTACGACAGCGTCCACGGAGAGGTACGTCACCCATGTCCGCCCACTGCATGCTGACCGGCGCCCAGCCCGGCTTCGGCAACCGCATCTCCCACTCCCACCGGCGCACCTCACGCCGCTTCGACCCGAACATCCAGAGCAAGCGCTACTGGCTGCCCAGCGAGGGCCGGTACGTACGGCTGCGGCTGAGCGCCAAGGGGATCAAGACGGTCGACACGATCGGCGTCGAGGCGGCGGTGGCCCGCATCCGTGCCCGAGGAGTGAAGGTCTGATGGCCAAGAAGAGCAAGATCGCGAAGAACGAGAAGCGGCAGGAGATCGTCGCGCGGTACGCCGCCCGGCGGGCCGAGCTGAAGGAGATCATCCGGCGGCCGTCGTCGACGGACGCGGAACGGCTCGCCGCGCAGCGGGAGCTGCGCAAGCAGCCGCGGGACGCGAGCGGCACGCGCGTACGCAACCGGGATCAGGTGGACGGGCGGCCGCGCGGGTACTTCCGGGCGTTCGGGCTGTCCCGGGTGAGTCTGCGGGAGCAGGCGCATGCGGGGTATCTGCCGGGGGTGCGGAAGTCTTCCTGGTAGGCGCCGTTACGGGCTGGTAGCTTGCTGCGGTCGTAGGGCTGTATGGCCGTATGGCCGTATGGCTTTGTGGTCGTGCGGCTGTGTGGTTGTGCGGCAATGAGGTCGTGCGGCTATGCGGTTGTACCTCGATCCGGTCGTAGGGCTGTGTGGTCGTAGGGACGTGTGGTCGTAGGGACGTGTGGTCGTACGGTTTGTGGTCATAGGGCCGTATGGTCATTCGGCTGTGTGGTCGTACGGCTGTATGGCTGTACGGCTGTACCGCAATGCGGCTGTACGGCGGCACGGCTCATACGGCCGACCGGCTCCGGCTACCGGCTCACCCCTGGGGGCATGCAGTGACTTCCGCGAGGACTTCGGCGGCCTACGCGCGCGGTGTGGTGCGCGGGCGGTGGCGGATCGCGGCCGTGGCCGCGGGTGTGGTGGGGGCGGTCGTGTTGACTGCCTGCAGTGGGGGCGGAGGCTCGAACTCGAACCCGGACTCGGAGTCGGAGTCGGGCGGGGCTGCGGCGAGTCCCAGCCCCAGCCCCAGCCCTGGTACGTCGTCGGCCGGTACTGGTGGTGGTGGCGGTTCGCCGTCCGCGGTCGTCGGGGAGCTGGAGGGCAGCTGGCTCGCCACCAGCGAGGGGCAGGCGGTGGCCTTGGTGGTCACCGGTGAGAAAGCCGGGCTGTTCGCCACCGGCGGGACCATGTGCAGTGGGCGCGTGGGCGAGGCGTCGGGTCGGCAGACGATCCGGCTCACCTGCACGCAGGGCAAGGACAAGCGCGGCACCGGCACGGTCGACTCCGTCAGCGCCACGAGCCTGAAGGTCACCTGGGACGGTGGTCTCGGCGAGGAGACGTACACCAAGGCCGAGGGCGGGAAGCTGCCGTCGGGGTTGCCCACGGCGGGCCTGGGCTCGTGACGTGACTCGGACGGCCCGGGCCGGGTGATCGGGTCGCGCGGGCGTACGTGATGATCCAGGGGCATCGTCACGAACCCAGGGGATCCCTCATGCGTGCCACTTCGCTCACCGTCGGCTCCGCCGCCCTCGCCGCCGCCCTGCTGCTGACCGCCTGCGGGGGCGGTGAAGGCGACGGCGGCGGCCAGGACACGTCCGCGTGCGCCCTCGACGAGGTCGGCGTGGAGGTCGGCCCCGCCAACGCCGCGCCCGTCGCCGGGGACACCGGCAACATCCCCGTGACCGTCACCAACCACGGCGCCGAGTGCACCCTGGACGGCTTCCCCGCCGTCGACCTGCAGGCCGACGGCACCTCCGTGACCGTACCGGCGGACAAGGCGGCGAAGGCGCAGAAGCTGACGCTGGCCAAGGACACGGCGGCGACGTTCACGATCACGTACGTACGGGGTGGGGCGGGCAGCGAGGGCAGCCTCGACGCCAAGACGGTGAAGGTCGGCCTGCCGGGGGCGTCGGCGACGCAGAGCTTCGAGTGGCCGTACGGTGCGGTCGCGCTCGTCTCGGGTGGCGCGCCGGACGCGTCGGTGGGCGCGTTTCTGCAGGCGGGCGACTGAGCGTCGGGCGGGCGGGGCGGGACCAGTCGGTCGAGGCGGGGCCGGACCAGCCAGTCGAGGCCGGGCGGAACCAGTCCATCGAAGCCAGGCACACAGCCACACAAGACACGACCGGAACCAACCAGCCACGGCCAGGCGGATCAAGTCCGCCGAGGCACGCACAGAACCAGCCCCAGTCGAGCCCGGGCGGAACCAGTCCATCGAAGCCAGGCACACAGCCACACAAGACACGACCGGAACCAACCAGCCACGGCCAGGCGGATCAAGTCCGCCGAGGCACACACGGAACCAGCCCCAGTCGAGCCCGGGCGGAACCAGTCCATCGAAGCCAGGCACACAGCCACACAAGACACGACCGGAACCAACCAGCCACGGCCAGGCAGACAGTCGGACTCCGCGGCGCGGAGCCAGTCAGTCGAGGCGGGGCCGGGACCTGACCTCCGCCCGGTCTGCCGCGCGTGACCCCTCCGTCCAGCCCGCCGCGTCGGTCACTCCGCGCAGCCGGGTCGTGGTCGTGTCCGGGAACATGCTCTCCATGCGCTCGGTGACCGCGACCTCGCGGGAGGCCAGGACGGGGAGCAGGCCGCCCGCCTCGGTGGCCGCCTCTTCGGCAGCCTGCTCGGCGGCGGTGGCGAGACGGGTGCCGATGCGGTGGGCGTACGCGGCGAGGAAGGACTGCCGGAACGTCTTCGTACGCCTGCGCCCGCCCGCGCGCTGAGCGGCCTCTGCCTTCGTCAGCGCGGTCGTGGCCTGGACGAGGAGTGAGGTGTAGAGGAGTTCGACCACCTCCAGGTCGGGTTCGAAGCCGACGACGGTGGAGAAGCCGAGGGGTTCGTTCCACACCGCGCGGCAGTGGTTGGCGGCGGCGACCGCGTCCAGCAGCACGGCCTTGGCCTGCTCGTACGGCTGGTCGACGCCGATCCGCCAGGCCGTCGGCCCGCGACCGCCCTGCTCCGGGCCCGCGAGCAGCGCCTCGTCGATGCTGTGCCGCGCCATCAGCTCCTGCGCCTTCGCACTGAGCGCCTCCGCCTCGTCCGGGAACCCGGTCGCCTCGGCCTTCGCGAGCAGGGCGCGGATACGGGTCAGCATGCGGGACTCGGACTTCGCACGTTCCGCACGTGCGTGCGACTGCGTCAGCGGTTCGCCGAGGGTTTCGAGGGTGGGCAGGCGGAGCAGGAGGCGGTACAGCTCCAGGACGGCGGTGGCGTGCGTGAAGCGGTCGGTGCGGGGAGGGCCGGGGGAGGTCTCTTCGGCGAGCTGGGCGAGCTGCGCCGCCCAGCGGGGGCCGCGCGGGCGGTCGTGCGCTGCCTGTTCGAGGATCAGCTCCGATACGAGGCGTTCGTGTACGTCGTCCAGTTCGCGGCGGACGATCCGTACGACGTCGGCGGGCTGCCAGCCGCGCCGCCAGGCCCCGGCGACGAACTCCAGCCCACGCCGGGCGAGTTCCACGTCCGCAGCCGGGTCGGCCGCGAGCAGGGACGCGCCGGCGTCGAGGGCGGTGTGGTCGCCGGGGGGGGGGCGTAGAGGGCGGCGCGGAAGGCGCGGTCGACGGTGCTGGTGTCCACGTGGGGATCGTGTCATGCGTTCCGGGAACCCACGGCGGCGACCGGAGGGCGGTGTCAACTCAGAGTTGACACCCTCCGAAGCGTCAACCTACGGTTGACACATGGCGACGAACCCCGACCTCACGTCATCCATCCGTCTCGACGACCTCATCGCGGCCATCAAGAAGGTCCACGACGAACCCCTCGACCAGCTCCAGGACGCCGTACTCGCCGGGGAGCACCTGGGCGACGTGGCCGACCACCTGATCGGCCACTTCGTGGACCAGGCCCGGCGTTCCGGCGCGTCCTGGACGGACATCGGCAAGAGCATGGGCGTCACCCGGCAGGCCGCGCAGAAGCGCTTCGTACCGAAGGAGTCCATGGACCTGGACCCCAGCCAGGGCTTCAGCCGCTACACCCCGCGGGCGCGCGCGGCGGTCGTGGCGTCGCACAGCGAGGCGAAGCACGCGCGGCACGCCGAGGGGCTGCCCGAGCACCTGGTCCTGGGACTGCTGGCGGACCCCGAAGGCCTGGGCGCCAAGGCGATCACGGCCCAGGGAGTCACCCTGGAGGCGGTGCGCGAGGCGGCCGAGGCGGTACTGCCGCCGTCCGCCGAGGAGGCTCCCGAGCTCGTCCCCTACGGGTCGGATTCCAAGAAGGTCCTGGAGCTCACCTTCCGCGAGGCCCTCCGCCTCGGCCACAACTACATCGGCACCGAGCACATCCTCCTCGCGCTGCTGGAGTTCGAGAACGGCCGAGGCGTCCTGTCCGGCCTCGGCATCACCAAGCAGGGAGTGGAGGAGTACGTCGCGGAGGCACTCGCCCAGTTCGCGCAGCAGGCGAAGGAAGGCGAGCAGGGCTGACGCGGGCCCGTTGTCAGACCCGGCTGCGACACTCGCATGCATGGCCGACCGATGGGCGCTCGCTCCGGCCGAGGACGGTGGCGTGGAGGTCGCCCCCCTCGGTCCTGACGGGCTGCCCGCAGGGCCGGTGCGGCGGGAAGAGGACCTGGCGGAGGCGGTGCGCGGTCGGCCGTACGTCACGCGGTGGGTGTGGCGGTCCACCGCCGAGGTCTATCCGCGGCTGCTCGCCACGGGGGTGCGAGTGGAGCGGTGCTACGACATCGAGGACGCCGAGACCCTCCTCCTCGGCCACGAGGGGCGGTACGGCGAACCCCGCTCGGCCGCCGCCGCGCTCGCCCGCCTGCGCGGCGGCCCCGTGCCGCCCGACCCGCCCCAGCGGGCCGCCGAACCGGGCGCGCAGTCCCCGCTGTTCGAGCCCCAGGGCGTCCACCTGCCCCTGGACGACCTCCTGGCGGTCTACGCCGAACAGCAGCGACGGCACGACCGGACCGCGCACCCCGACCGGATGCGGCTGCTGACAGCCGCCGAGTCGGCGGGGATGCTGGTGGCGGCGGAGATGAACCGCGCGGGGGTGCCCTGGAGCGCGCAGGTGCACCGCGAGGTGCTGCACGACCTGCTCGGCGAGCGGTACACGGGCGGTGGCGAGCCGCGCCGCCTGGCCGAGCTGGCGGACGAGGTGTCCGCCGCGTTCGGCCGCCGGGTGCGGCCCGATCTGCCCGCCGACGTGATCAAGGCCTTCGCGCAGGCCGGGATCAAGGTGAGTTCCACACGCCGCTGGGAGATCGAGTCCCTCGACCATCCGGCGGTGAAGCCGCTGGTGGAGTACAAGAAGCTGTACCGCATCTGGGTCGCCCACGGCTGGTCCTGGCTGCAGGACTGGGTGCGCGACGGGCGGTTCCGCCCGGAGTTCCTGGCGGGCGGCACGGTCACCGGCCGCTGGGTGACCAACGGCGGGGGCGCCCTGCAGATCCCCAAGGTGATCCGGCGTGCCGTGGTCGCCGACCCCGGCTGGCGGCTGGTGGTCGCCGACGCCGACCAGATGGAGCCGCGCGTGCTCGCGGCGATCTCCCGCGACCCCGGCCTGATGGAGGTGGCGGGCCGGGAGAGCGACCTGTACCAGTCCGTCTCCGACCGCGCCTTCTCCGGCGACCGTGCCCAGGCCAAACTCGCCGTGCTCGGCGCGATCTACGGCCAGACCTCCGGCGACGGCCTGAAGAACCTCGCCGCGCTCAGACGCCGCTTCCCCAAGGCGGTGGCATACGTCGACGAGGCGGCGCGCGCGGGTGAGGAGGGGCGGCTGGTGCGGACGTGGCTGGGCCGGACCTGCCCACCGGCCGCCGGGGCGGGCGAGGACGCGGCGGAGGAGGCGGGACTCCCGCAGGACGAGTCCGTCGAACCCGTCGGCGGTCAGGAATGGGTCCCCGGTTACGCCTCCACCAACGCCCGCGCCCGCGGCCGCTTCGCCCGCAACTTCGTCGTGCAGGGCAGCGCGGCCGACTGGACCCTGCTGCTGCTCGCCGCACTGCGCCGGGCCTGCGCGGACCTGGCGGCCGAGCTGGTCTTCTTCCAGCACGACGAGGTGATCGTGCACTGCCCCGAGGAGG
Organism: Streptomyces sp. TRM70350; assembly: GCF_019219825.1. GTDB lineage: Bacteria > Actinomycetota > Actinomycetes > Streptomycetales > Streptomycetaceae > Streptomyces. The sequence continues at coordinate 67,547 of NZ_JAHUXH010000005.1, forward strand.
AGGCGGAGGCGGTCGTGGCGGCGATCCGGGAGGCGGCGGCGCTGGCGGCCCGGCTGACGTTCGGCGAGACGCCGGTGCGGTTTCCGTTCACGACGGCGGTGGTGGAGTGCTATGCGGACGCGAAGTGATCAGCGGACAGCGGCTGTGAGGGACCGGAGTTCCGCGACGACCGCGCGCTCGTCCGTCCCGTCCAGATCGGCGAGGGCGGTGCGCCACGCCTGGTGCGCGTCGTCCTCGCGCCCCTGGTCACGCAGCAGCAGACCGTACTGGTGACGGCCGAGGCCCCCGGTGTACCGGTCGGAGCGGGCATCGGCACGGCGCAGCAGCTCCGCGCACTCGCGCTCGGCCCGTTCGGCGCGGCCCAGCAGCCGCAGCGCGCGGACCAGGCCGAGCCGGGTCTGGGACTCGCCGTGCCAGTCGCCGTGGCCGCCCAGGACGCGCAGGCTCTCCTCGAAGTGCTCGACGGCGGCGGCCGATTCGCCGAGGGCCAGGTGGGCGTAGCCGATGTTGCAGTGCGCGGAGTGCTGCACGATGACGGCGCCGATCCCGACGCCGAGGGCGAGCGAGCGGCGGTGGTGCTCGATGGCGGCGCGGGGGTCGGTGTGCTCGTACAGGTTGCCGAGATGACTGTACGTCACGGCCTCGCCGTACGGATCGTTCAGCCGACTCGAGTACCCGAGGCTCTGCCGCAGCGCGTCCTCGGCCTCGGCGTACCGTTGCAGCCCTTCCAGCAGCAGCCCGCGGTTGTTGAGACAGCGCCGGATCCAGGACACGGCCCCGAGCCGCCGCCAGATCGCCAGCGCCCGGTCGTTGAGCGCGAGCGCCTCGCTCTGCCGCCCGGTGAGGAAGTGCATCCCGGCGAGGTCGCCCAGCGCGTACGCCTCGGCCGCCGCGTCCCCGAGCCGCCGCGCCAACCCGAGCCCGGCCCGCCCGAGCAGCTCCATCTCGGGGATACGGCCGCTGCGGTGGAGGTAGGGGAAGAGCAGCCGCAGGAGGGTGGACAGGTAGGCGGCGCGGCGCTCGCAGGCGTCGTCGGCATACGCCTCGACCAGCGCGACGACATTGCCCAGCTCACCGTCACCCCAGGCGAACGCCGCCTCGGCCCCGTCGAAGGCGGCGACCGTCGTGACATACGCGGCGTGCTCCGGCGGCTGCGCGGCGGAGGGGCGACAGCGGTCGTCACGGTCGAGGCCGGGTTCGACGACGGCGGTGAGGGCGCGTTCGGCGGTGGTGGCGTACCAGCGCAGGGCGGTGTCGACGAGGTCGTCGACGGGGTGCGGGTGGGCCGGGGTGCGGGGGCGAGCGACATGGGTGACGCCGACCGCGCTGTGCGGGTCAGCCGGGGCGGCGGTGCGGGTGTGGGCCGTGTCGGTGATCTCGTCGCGGTGCCCCTTCACCGCGGCGGCGGTGCGGGCGTGGGCCGTCTCGATGATCTCGTCGCGATGCCGTTTCGCCGCGGCGGCGCTGCAGGCACAGGCCGTCTCGATGATCCCGTCGCAGCGCCCCTTCGCCATGGCGGCGCTGCAGGCAGAGGCCGTCTCGATGATCCCGTCGCAGCGCCCCTTCACGGCGGCCGACTCGCACGCGCGGTGGCCTTCCCTGGCGTCGGCGCCGCTGTGCGCGCCCGCGGCCAGCTCGCGGGCGAAGTCGCGGACCAGGTCGTGGGGTGCGTAGCGGGCGTACGCCGTCTCCTCCAGGAGGGCCACATCGACCAGCCGGTCCAGCGCGGCCTCGGCGCGGCGCTCGTCGGTGCCGGTGAGGCGGGCGATCAGAGGTGCGCCATACGAGGGCAGGTCGAGCGCGCCGACACGGCACAGCGCGAGGGCGGCGTCCCGGTCGGCCTCGCGGTCGGATGCGGCGAGCGCGTCATGGGCGACGGCGAGGGAGCGCCGTACGCTCAGGTCGTCGTACTCCAGATGGTGCAGCCGCCTCTCGGTGGCTGCCAGTTGACCGGCGAGTACGTCCGGCGTGAGCGCCCGGCGCGCGGCGAGCCGTGCCGCGACGACCCGCAGCGCGAGCGGGAGCCGGCCGGTGAGTTCGACGAGCGGATGACCGGCGTCGAGCCCGTCCCGCCCGGACACCGCGCGCAGCAGCGCCGCGCTCTCCGCACTGCTCAGCGGCGTGAGCGGGAAGCGGCGGGCGCCGTCGAGGGCGGTCAGCGGCGAACGGCTGGTGACGATCACCGCGCACCCGGCGCCGGCCGGCAGCAGCGGCCGTACCTGCGCGGCGTTCGCGGCGTCGTCCAGCACCATGAGGGTGCGCGTCGGCGCGAGCAGTGAGCGCAGCAGCGCGGCGGCGGCGTCCGGGTGTTCGGGGATACGGCAGGGCTCCACACCGAGGTCGCGGAGGAGCGCGGTGAGTGCCTGGCCCGGGGTGAGGGGGGTCATGCCGGGGGTGGCGCCGTGCAGATTGACGTACAGCTGACCATCGGAGAAACGTTCCGCCAGAGCATGTGCGACATACAGGGCCAGCGCGCTCTTACCGACTCCGGCCATGCCGCTGACGACGGCGAGGGCGGCGGGCTGGGTGAGGGTCCCGAGGAGAGCGTCGCGTACGGCGGTGCGGCCGGTGAAGTGGGCGGGTGGTGGGGGGAGTTGGGATGGCCGGGGCGCGGGCGCCGGTGCGGGTGCCCCCGGGCCGTTCACGGCCGCCCGCACCGCGCTCCCGTCGGGCACCGCCTCGCCCGACGCTCCCTCCCGCCCCTCTCCATCACCCCCCTGCGCACCTTCCCGCAACACCTCCACATGAGCCTCGCGCACCCCGGTCCCCGGCTCGACCCCCAACTCCTCCACGAGCCGGGCCCGCAGATCACGATGGACGGCGAGCGCCTCGGCGCGGCGGCCGGTGCGGTGCAGGGCGAGCATGAGCTGGCGGTGGTACGCCTCGCGGAGCGGATACTCGGCGGCGAGCGCGGCCAACTCCGGTACAAGCCCGGCAAGTCGGTCGCCCCCGGCTTCCGCATGTTCCGCAAGCGCGAGCTCGGCGTCGTACCGCCACTCCAGTACCAGCAGCCGCGCCTCGGCCAGCCGTTGCACAAACGCGTACCCGCCCACCTCGGCCGGCAGCCCGCTCAAGGGCGCACCCCGCCACAACGCGAGCGCCCGCGCACACTCGCGCACAACCCGCTCCCACTCACGCCCGGCGTGCGCGGCGCGCGCGGCGGCGACATGGTTCTCGAAGACGTGGACGTCCAACTCGCCCTGTTCGACCCGCAGCAGATACCCCGGCGGCACGGCACGCAGCCGTCCGGGGTCGTCGAGCATGCGGCGCAGCCGGGCGACGTGGTTGTGCAGGGAGGCGTGCGCGGAGGCCGGCGGCGCGCCACCCCACAGGGCGTCCTTGAGCGACGCGACGGACACGACCCGCCCGGCCTCAAGCAGCAACGCGGCCAGCAGAACACTCACCTTGGGACTGCCGACGGCCCGCACGGCAAGCCCCGCCCGCCCGGCGCCCGCGCCCCCGACGTCGTACGATCCGCCGGGCCCGTCGGTGGGCTCGCGCCCCTGCCCCTCACACGGCTCGTACAGAACGGGCGGCCCCAACAGACCGAATCGCAGTCCGAACCGGGGCTCGCACCGCATCACACCGTCCACAGCCTTCCCACGCGCCCACGCCCGGTCCCGGGCACGCTCCGCCGCCTCGACGGACCACATTTACTCCTGGCCTCTGGCTCCTGGCTCCTGGCTCCTGGCTCCTGGCTCCTGGCTCCTGGCTCCTGGCTCCTGGCTCCTGGCTCCTGGCTCCTGGCTCCTGGCTCCTGGCGGATTCCGCCCCGCCCGGCGCTTTTCCGCCACCCGCACCCGCACGACTACGACTACGACTACGACCAGAACCCGCCACAGTTCCGGCGCCCGAATCCACCACCGTTACGGCGTTTCCCGCGGCGACCCGGCGGCTTCACGCCAACCCCGGGACAACACCACGGAAAACCGCTGGCCACATGTTAGCGATCCGTTGGTGCGGCCTGATGTGATCACATCATCGGATCTGGCCCGACGGTGCGCGCGTACGACGCGCAGCTCGGGGGAGTGTCGCCGCCGTGGCCGGATCCGGGACGCCAGTGGGCCCCGGTCGGCAGAGGTGAACGACGGGGGCCCGCGTCCGCACCGCGAGGCGCGACCGCCACCCTTGGGGGAGACACCGACCCCCCGGGAGGACGAGACATGCGATACCGCTGCGCCGTACTGGACGACTACCAAGGCGTCGCGACCACGATCGCCGACTGGACCCCGCTCGGCGACCGGGTGGAGGTCGTCACCTTCCCCGACCACTTCCCCACCGAGGACGAACTGGCCGCGGCCCTCGCCGACTTCGACTTCGCGGTCACCCTGCGCGAACGCGTCCCCTTCCCCGCCTCGCTCCTCGACCGCCTCCCCCGCCTCAAGCTCCTCGTCGCGTCCGGCATGCGCAACTCGGTGATCGACTACGCCGCCGCCCAGGCGAACGACGTCACCGTCTGCGGCACCGAGAGCTCCCCCACTCCCCCGGTCGAACTCACCTGGGCCCTGATCCTGGGCCTGGCCCGCGGCATCGTCCAGGAGAACACCGCCCTGCGCACCGGCGGCCCCTGGCAGTCCACCGTCGGCGCGGACCTGCACGGCCGCCGCCTGGGCCTGCTCGGCCTCGGCAAGATCGGCAGCCGCGTGGCCCGGATCGGCCTGGCCTTCGGTATGGAGGTCACGGCCTGGAGCCAGAACCTCACCAAGGAGCGCACGGACGACCTCGGAGTCCACCTCTCCCCCACGAAGGAAGATCTCCTCACCGCGAGCGACTTCGTCTCGGTCCACCTGGCCCTGAGCGACCGCACCCGCTCCCTCCTGGGCCCGGCCGAACTGTCCCTCCTCAAGCCCACGGCCTACCTGATCAACACCTCTCGCGCGGCGATCATCAACCAGGAGGCCCTGCTCGCGGCCCTCCACGAAGGCCGCATCGCCGGCGCGGCGGTGGACGTCTTCGACACAGAACCCCTCCCCACCGACCACCCCCTACGCACGGCCCCCCGCCTCCTGGCCACCCCGCACCTCGGCTACGTCTCGCGCGCGAATTACGAGCGCTACTACGGCCAGGCGATCGAGAACATCCAGGCGTACCTGAACGGCACCCCAATCCGCCTCCTCGGCTGACCCAGGCACACAAAACCCCAGTGCCTTTCCTGGGGAGCGGCAGCCGGCCACTGCGAAAAAGGGCGTCCATGACGACCTGCAATCCTCACCGACCTGCCGCAAGCAGTCGCAGCCGACGATCTCGTCAGCCGGATGGCCGAGAAGTGCTTCGAAGACGGCGTTCAGTTCTCGGTTTTGACCTTCGAAGACAGGAAGAACAGCCCTGCCGTCGCCGCGATGAAACCTCCCGCCAGTTCTTCGTAGCCCTGGAAATAGGAGACGGGTACGGCGATGGCGCAGGCTGTTCCGACCAGGTCTATGACGCCTCCGATCAGTCGCCGGGACCTGCTCGGTGGCGGAGGGTGGGGGTTCGGCGGGTTTCCCCAGTAGGGAAAAGGGCCCGGCCTGGGTTTCCAGCCCTCGTCCTGGAGCCGCAGAAACTCCGGGTGGTGGCGGGCGTAGCCCAGGCGGTGGGGTGCCAGGCGCCGCCACGGCAGCCAACCATGCCTGATGGCGATCCAGGTGAGTGCCGGCAGGCAGGCCACTGCCGCCCAGATTGTTGCGACCGTCCGCCCTCCGGCCGAAGTCGGCAGAATGCCGAGGAGTCGGTCCAGCTGGCCGCTGGCAGCGTAGGCGATCAACGCGGCCAGGGAGAGCATCGCCGCGGCCTGCTCGATCTGATGTCCGGTGTGGCAGCGGGCACAGCGTGGCACATGCACGGTTTCTTGGCGCCACGTGGTGCGCAGGACAACGATCCATGGGGTCATGGTGGTGTCGGTGTCCTGGTGCAGCCCAAGGACGCGGTCGTGCCACGACGCTGATGTGGCATTCCCGCAGAACCAGCACTCCCGTACCACGACTTTCCTCCCCCCTACGACCGGTCCCGCTGGTTCCTCCAGCGGGCTGTGCGTGCCGGACGTCCCCTTCCCTGCCCCCGTCGTTGCGGCCATGGGCCGTTGTGTGGTTCTGGGCGGCATCCTGGAGATGCTTTTGTACGGGGCGCGAGTCATGTGCCGAGGGCCAGGTTGTGTAGCCGAGCGATGCCGAGCATGGCCTGGTACACACCGTTGCCCGGCGTCGTTCGCGCGTGGGTACCAGGGACCCGCCTGCTTTCCTCAGGCGGGGCCGGGTCTTGTTCCGGTTGGTCAGTGGCTGGCCAGCCACTGGTGGATGCCCTTCTCATCCCTGGTCCGGCTCTTGTTCGGGGTGAGCTGGTGAGACGTTGGGCGAGCCGGGAAGTCCGGGGCCCCCGGAGAGATGGCGTCCCTCGTCGCCCTCACTGCCCCGTGTAGCCCAGGGCATGCGGGACCGCAGGTGAGACAGCCTGGGCGCGGCCCACAGTCCGGAGGAGCCGAGCAGGATGAGGCAGACGCCGAAGAAACGCCTCGGTGTCTCCACTTCGGAGCACGCCTCTTCCCCGTCGCCGGGCCGCCAGTCCTCGTTTTCACCAGCCGTGAACGCGGTCCCGCAGTCAAGTCTGACCATTGACACGAGGCCGTCCTGCCCGCCGCTGTCGTCATCTTCAAAGAGGCCACCCGGCAGGACCATGGCCTGGTCGCTCGTGTCCCAGGAGTACAGGACGCTCATGTCGTACGGGTGGCCTTCGTCGTCCACGAAGTACGCGGCCGTGCGGGGGACCAGGAGCAGCCATCCGGCCCCCAGGAGCGCGGCAACCGACACGAGTCGCACCCAGAACTTCGGCCTGCGCAGGATGTTCATGGCCGGGACGGTAGGGGATGTCGCCCGGGACCGGTCCCGGCATGTCACTGCCTTGTTGGACGGGGGGCGTCGGGTCAGACCTCGGCCAGGCGCTGATCGTGCCGCAGCACGCTGTCCATTCAAGTGGGAGCAGGCGACTTCGTCGCGGAGGACCGGCTGTACGCGATGTGGGCACCTGATCGCCTTCCGCGGCCTGCGGCGGGGCGAGGCATGCGGTCAGCCCTGGTCGGAGACCAACCTCGATGACCACTCCCTGACCGTATCCGCCCAGCTCGTCCAGGACGGGTGGGAGGTCGAGACCTCCGAGCCCAAGACGGACAGCGGCTTCCGCGTGGTCGCACTCGGCGACGACACCGTCGACGTCCTGAAGCGACACCGCGAACAGGGGGACGCCGACCGGGAGGAGGGGATCAGCCTGGGTGGACACCGGCATGAAAGATCGTCTCCGACACGCTCGGCCACAGCGACACCCGGATCACGCGGGACATCTACCAGAGCGTCCTCTCCCCCAAGTCGGCAAGAACGCCGCCGAGGCCACCGCCAAGCTGGTCCCGCTTCAGCGGAAGACCGAGGCGGAGGAGGCCCGTAAGGCCGCCAAGAAGGCGGCGGCCAAGGCGAAAGCCGAGGCCAGGGCCAAGAACAAGGGCAAGCGGAAGAAGCCCAAGAAGTAGGACCCCGGACCGCTCCGCTCACGCAAGCCATCGCGCGGCACCCCGGCCATGTGACGCGCCAGGCCCCGAGCAACAGAAAACCCCAAGTCAGCGGCTATCCGACCTGGGGTTTCGTGGAGCCGCCTTCGGGATTCGAACCCGAGACCTACGCATTACGAGGGCCTGCATGGTCGTCCCGGCTACTACCGCGCGGTGCCGCCGAATCCCGTCTTACCAGGTCAGAGACGTGCAACCCCGATCGGTGTGATGCCTAATCCAGACGGTGCCGCCCCATCCGCTCACGCATCGCTCACGCAGGCTGGCCACTCGTGACCGCTTCGAGCCCGCCAAAGCCGCGCGTGACAACCGTCAACCCAGCGGCGCAATCAAGGCAGCTCGCGCAGCTGGTGATCTACGGGGACAGTGGATGGCGGAAGGGTCGTGATGAGGAGTTCATCGGCATCGCGCTTGCCCGTCTTACCACTAGCGCTGTAGCGCGTCTTCACCAACCGTTTAGTCAAGGGCCACGAGCGTACGCCGAGCATCTCTCGGTCCACGCGGCTAGGCGCCATGCGAGTGTGCGCATAGAGCCAAGTGCTTTCGGTCAACATTGGGTTGTTGTCGTAGCTGAGCAGCCAGCGGAACTGCGCCTTGGTACGCAGATATCCGGCGAGCTGCATGTGGAGCATGTGGTCATCTGATCCCGCCTTGCCAGCCCTGTTGCCACCGTATCCACCTCTGGGGTCGAAAGAGGTTCGGTACAAGTGCGAGGCTTTTTCGATGTAGGGCGGGTCGAGGTAAGCAACAACGCGAGACGGGATCAACTGCGGGTAATAACTGGGCACGTCATCGAGCGTCTGTTGCCAGTCCTTATGCCAGACATCGACGATTCGGCCGGTGTCGTAAAGGTGACCGACATATCGAAGTCGTTCCTCTATGGCTTCCGGATTCCACCGGCATCCGATGCCGTACGGGCTTGCTTGCTTGCGTCCACCGATCGGGCCTGCCTTACCATGAAGGATTCCAGAAAACGTTGTGCGGTTTAGAAATAGGCACTGTGTCGCCAACTCCAGTCGGACCGTGGCAGGCTTCGCTTTCCGAGTGGGCGCCCAGGAACGCCAATAGTCCCACCGATCGACAGCGGTTACTCCACCCGGCTTGACGTATCGGGTCCACTCGTCATGCATACGGTCGATCAGCGCCTCAGTATCGGCGGCCGCGGTCTGCCAGAAGGCAGTCACCAACGGATCCACGTCAGCGAGCAGCACTCGGTCGACGAGCCCTTGGCCAACTAGTCGCAAGGACGCCGACGCTCCGCCGGCGAAAGGCTCGACCAGGAGGTTGATTTCCGGAACGGCCCTCGAACCCTTGGCGGCATCCAAGATTCGGGCGATCACCGGCGCGAGGGACGACTTTGCTCCTGGATAGCGCAGGGGTGACTGGTACCTGCTCGTCATGAGCGCGTGATCAACGATGCCGAGGGGTGAAACGAGTGGGCGGGGGTTGTCGAGAATGTGCGTCGGGATTGCAGGCGCAGCAAAATGCGCAGCGTGAGCATCACAGAGGGGGGCGGCCGGCAGCACAACCACATTCTCGATCATGGGGTAAACCGTACCGGAGCCGCTTGTCCACCAGACGAGTCGAGACCGAGACGTTTGGTGGCTACGAGGCGGAGCACATCGGTGCCCACGCCGATCGGGAACGCGGCCTTCCCGTGCGCGGCCGCCACCGGGATGATGCCGTCGACGTACATCGAGGAACCAGTGCGGTCGATCACGTCGAGGATTGCAGGCAACGTCGGGTAGGCCGCCGGGTCGGCTTGGCCGCCGTTGGCATCATACGGTGCACCCATCGGTGGTGGCACGGTCGGGACGACAACTCGCCCGTCAAGCGCGCGATACACGAACTTGCGGCCCCAGTATGTCTCCTTACCGTAGGCGCGGGCGTTGTTGGCGTTTACGACTCGCGCAATGATCTGTTCGTCGCATACCAACAGGTCACCCGGTTCGAGAATGTCATGCCGGGCCAGTTGGCGCGCGTAGTCGACCAGAACTCCGGACTTCTCAATCCCACAGACGTATGGCGCGTTGCCCGGAGTAGCCCTGCCCATCGCTTGGAAGTATTCAAGGGCTCGCCCGCGCAGCTTTGCTGGTGTGCCGAACACGGCCAGTGGGCCATCGACGATGAACAGCGTCGTGGGAAGAGCCTTCTGGCGAGACTGCTCCCACAGCAGCGTCGCCAGCCCGACCAGCACCAACAGCTCGATCACCGACATGAGCCGCCCGAGAGCGGACTGGTTCGTCCCCTCCTCGCCAACCTCCTCGTGGATACGGAGCACGTCGGTGGGGAAAAGGTGCACGCCGCACGCATCGCAGTCGGCACCAGCGGGCGGCACAGGAATGTCCTTCTTGCAGTCCTGCGTCGGACAGTTAACCGGCACCGTAGCCGCTGGCGCCCCGGGAACGCCGTGGAGAAGGAAGAGCAGGTCCAGCAGCGGCTGGTCGAGGCGATTGACGTCGATCTTCTTCTGCCGAAACAGCTCATTGATGACCTCTCGCCACGAGGTCACGATGTCGGCGTCGGCACGCGTGTACGCGCCGGAGACAGGCAGATCCAGCGTCACGATGGCGGTGTTGACCGCACGCTCAATCTTGTACGGGTCGACAAATCGCTCGGCCCGCTGCGATTCCAAAACTCCGAGGTCCACGTACGCTGCGGCGGCCTGTGCAAACCCGTACAGGACCGATGGCAGGCCGTCACGAACCTGCTCAACGACGTGTGACCCATCGATCGCCAGCGCAGCAGTGAGTCGGTCTGGCGCAGGCGGGGCAGCGAAGTCGCTCCGCGGACGGATTCGCTTGCGGATCGAATCCAGGTCCTGGATCGCCTCAGCCGGGACATGGAAGGTGCGTTGGTCCGCGATCGCCCGGATGGCGGCCGCCGAATGCCCCAGCCGCGATGCGATCTCGTGAGCCCCGCCGACGGTCTCGTACGGCATCAGAGTGCCGTACCGTTCAGCGTCAACGGCGGGTCACCAGCCGCTGCTCGTGCTTCGTTGACGAGCGCGATGTCGTACCGATCGATCTGGACAGGAACAATGTACGGCGAGGACAGTGTCTTGAGCCGCACGTACCCACGATCCTCGGAGGCGATGATCGCATCTGAGAACGCCCCGAAGTCGTAGAACTTGGCCAGTTCCCGCACCTCTGTCGTGTTGTTCAAATGGGCGACAACCCAGTTGGCAGTATTCGCCTTGACCTGATGCGCCACCCCCGAGACCTCTTGCGTTGCGTAGGTCATTCCGAGATTGAGCTTGCTCGCCTCTTTGGCGAGCTTAACCCATACATCGAGCTCGTCCTTATAGCGGTCGGACGAAAATAGATTGTGCGCCTCCTCAAGCATTACCTGAATATGCGGAGGCTCCTTCCCGGACGTAAAGACCTCTGTCTGCCTAAAAAGCAGACGCCGGGTAATGGACTCGCTAAGCACCTTGGTGATCGCCTCGGCACCAACGTGAAGATCGACGATGACTATTCGACCCTCGACGAGCTCGTTGTAGATCTCCAGAGCAGGATCTTGCTGTGTCAACGGGCTATGGAAGGGGCGCAACGGGTTCAGGTTCTTCCAACCTCGGACGTTGCGCTTGTCGCTCTTCGTGGTGAAGATCGGCTCAACGCTCTTCCAACGCACGTCTTTTGTGAAGTCGATCGCGTCGGTATCGCCGGCCTCACGCAATTGGACAATCTTGTCCACAACTGCCTCAATCTCATCGGCAGTTACGGTCACCAGGTTGGCAGATTTGCCAGCTTGCGTGAACGGCTTTCGACCGAGGCCCACCACTGGCTTCTGCCCTTGGATACCTTGCTCGACCTTCAGCTGCAACGCCGCACTGATGTTGGTACGCGCGGCGAAATTCGAAGGTACAGGGAAGCCTGCACGGATCAAGGCGCCATAGAGAACCATCCGGGCACGACCTGGATGGGGGTTGAACTTATTGGCGGGATCATCGGCATACGATGCGCCGGCGAAATCCTTTACATATCCAGAGTCCTCGCCACTCAATTGGTGGGCAATGAGTCCCTGGACGGCATCGATCTGGTTCTCTGCAAAAAAGTTGATACTGAGCGGCTTAACGTGGGGCTGTGATCCGTCAGCACCAAACTTGAAGATGCGGACGTGGCTCGCGCCAATCGCTGCGATCTCAGTGCCATCCTGAGTGTTCGGGTTGGCGTACTCTCCCTGCGGGTCAAAGATCAGCTGACCGATGGGATTACCCCCTGTGGCACGCTGCCGCTCGGAGACCGCGAACGTGCGCGCGATAATGATTTTCGCCGTGTTCGACTTGCCCATTCGGGTCATACCGAGCAGAGCTGTCTTATTGCCGATGAAGTCCCGAATGTTGACCTCGACGGCGGCGTCGGCTTGCTTAGAGGTCTTGGCTCGCCGCCGCGTCGCGGAGTACCGCACCGCGCCGATGCGTACGCGTTCCACCAGGCGTCCGGTCGGTTTGAGGTAGGAGGCGATCGTCGCGAGGCCGTCACCGATAGGCTTCAGGACTCGGTACGTGGACGTGGCGTAGAAGTTGTCCACGTCGGCACCGAACTCCAGCACCTTCTGCCCATCCACGTCGTCTTCGTAGAAGGTGCCGAGGATCTTGCATCGTACGCCAGTGAACGACACGCGGTTCTTGGTGAACGGGTCGAGCTCCGCATCGAGCACGGCGGATGGCGATGGGTCCTGGTTGTTAGACAGAGCCGTTCGCAGGGACTCCTCGCGCACGGCGTGCAGGTCGCGCTCAAGCGACAGCGGCGACGTGCCCTCGACACGCAGAAGCAGCACCTCGTCATCGTCGACGTGTGGCTCGTTGACGTCCTGCGCGGTCGCGAGGAGGAACGAGAACTGCGGAATGCCACCGGCGTCGAACTTCCAGCGATCGTGAGTCAGCACGACGGCCTGGCCGTAGTCGATCTGGTGAATCGCACCTATCCGGGTCGACCGACCATCGGCAAGCAGCTCAGACCGCAGCAAAGACCCGGCGCCAACGCCGGGAATGAATTCCGTCACTGTCCACCCGCTCCGAACGCACCCACCAGAAACCCCCGCTCATCTGACCGAGATCAATAATCCCGTAGCGCGCTGAGTGTCACAAGACGCACGCAGCGCTGCTGACTGATGGATCAGCCTAGTGCCAAGTGAGGTCGCCAGGTGCCGAGTTGGTCCGAACCCTGGCAGACAGCAAGACCGCCTTCGGGGTATTGCTCGCGTAGGCCGACCAGCAGCGGCGGGTCGGAGAGCAGACTCGTAGCTTCACTTGGCTGCCCATGCTCCGTGGCCTAACTCGTGCAGCCTGGGCAGAGCACCTGCAATCACGCGAGCAGGCTAGCGCGTCCCACTGACACCTGGCGGCCTGATCGTTAGCAGGAACGTGCCAAGCTTGCGTCAGACCCTCCTGTCGTAGAGAAAACCCAGCGTGGCGAGCCCTTCGCTGCGACAGAGGTGATCCGAGGCTCCCCGGACTTCGGTCTGGAGGAGCTGGTACACCGCGCCGTAAGTCTGGCCCCAGTGCATGGCCGCCCGCCACAGGTGCCGGCCGAGTCCGTGCCCGCGAGCCTCTGGGTGCACGGCGAAGTATTGCGGCATGAGCTGGTCTGCACCCGTGGGGTCGGGACAGATCTCCATGGGGCCGATGGCACCGACAACACGGTCCTCCACCACGGCCACGAGGACCGGGCCGCATCCCTTGGTCTTCATCTGACGGTCGAGGAAGGCGAAGCCGTCGGCCGCCATCGTCTGGGCGAAGGCGGTAAAGGTGCCGCGGATGGGGAGGGGCCAGTCTTCGAGCCGACGGACGGGGCCGGCGGAGGGGGGACAGTACCGCGCCGTAAAGTCCTTGAGCTGGATGCGGACGCCATGTGTATGGGTCGTCTCCGGGCCCAGTGGCCGGATAACACGAGCAGAGGCTGCTCCGTGAAGGGCCGCGAGCTTCGCTGCGAGTTCGGCGGCCTGGTACAGGACGTCGCTCCGGTGACCGTAGGCGAAGACCTTCACCGCTCGTCGGCCGCGCGTCAGCAGAGTCGGGATGAGTGTGTGGTCAGGGTGGTGGACCACGTCGCCAGGAAGGACGACCTCCTGCTTCTCGTTGCCCCAGCGGCGGTCCTTGTCGTACGGCAGGAAGCGCCGGTCGGCGGCCACGAGGAGGGTGGCTTCGAAGAGGTCCGCCGTCAGGGCGTGCGGGTGGACGGGGCCGAGGGTGGGCACGACCGGTGCGGTGAGCACGGGGCGGAGCCAGTCCCAGCGGAAGAACATGCGGGCACCTTAGCGCTGTACGTGAGAGTGCTCCGGCCCGTCGGTGGGACGGGCCGGAGCACATCGGTCGGGCCGGAATTAGTGGGGGTTATCGTCGCCGGCGTCGCAGGAGCACTCGGCGCTCTCGACGACGTCGTCCAAGTCCGCGACGAGCGTCACGGCGGCCGAGGCCACTGGGGGCGCTGCGCGGCGCGCACTGGGTGGCGAGCCTGTCAGGATCTGCACCGGTACGGGTCCGGTCATGAGGTCACCTTCTCCTTGTCTCCGTGCTGGCAGTAGCTGTGCAGCGGCGCCTTCGCCTCCTGGTAATGCTTGGCCAGGGGACGGCAGACCCGGCAGGTACCGGACAGGGCGCAGCCCTCGCACCCTCCGGTGCGAAGCATCAGGCGGTCGGCGATCGTGCCGAGCCGTCGCAGTCCTTCGATGCCTTCGGCCATGAGGTCGATCTGGTCGTCGCGGCCGACCTTGCAGATCGAGACCCTGGCGTGCGGGTCGGCGTGGAAGAACGTGTGGCCGGCGTTGCATCCAGCGAACGGCTTGCGCTGGCGCAGGTGGTCTGCGGACTGGGCGAGGAGGGGTTCGCCACCGCCGTAGATCGTCGGGGTCATGTTGGTGTACGCGTGGTGTTCCACGCCCCACTCCTTGGCGAGCGCGGCCATCGCGTCTGCCTCGCTCGCGTTGTCCTCGGTGACGACGATGTTGATGCGCAGTGGCAGCCCTGCGGCGCGGGCGGCGTCCATGCCCCGCCGGAACGCCTTCCAGGCTCCGCGCCGCTGAGTGAGCGCGTCGAAGGACTCCTCGCTCGCGCCGTACATGCTGACGACGAGGCGGTACGGCGGGCACTCCCTGAAGAGCTGGAGCAGGTCGGGGCGGAACAGCAGGGAGCCGTTGGTGGAGATCGTGAGCATCATTCCGGCCAGCCAGGCGTACCGGTAGGCGTTCTGGAAGTGCGGGTCCATGGTCGGTTCACCGCCAGTGATCTGGAGCCAGATGACGCCGGCCTTGCGCATGATGTCCAGGAGCTTGACCTTGTTCTCCCAGGTGAGGCCGGAGAAGGGCCGTTCGCCCAGATAGCAGTGCTTGCAGGCGAAATTACATCCGAGGTTGATCTCCCAGGAGGCCCGACAGTATCCGTACGCAGACGGCTCGCGGATCAGGACCGTGTCCGTCGTCGGGGCGCTGGCGACATCGAGGCCCCAGGCTTCGGCTGCCAGGTCGACCGTCCAGCCAGGCAGGGTCTGCGCGCCGTCGGCGGCTCGCAGTTGCTCGTAGTGGGTGGCCGGGATGCGGGCTCCGGATCGCGCTCCGGGACGCAGCAGAAGGTGGCCGTCAAGGAAAGGGGCAGCGATGAGCTGGTGCATGGCGTGCCTTTCACGGTTCGAGTCGGCAGTGCAGGGAACAGTCCGGGCATGCGCGGCCCGAGATCGGGTCCGTGCCGCTGCCGCCGCAGATCGAGCAGACATCAGCGCGCGGGCCTGGCGGCGGGAACTGGACGCGCCCGAACAGCAGTCGGTCGGCTGCGAGGGCGGAGTCCAGGTAGGCATCGAGGCGAAGAGCGTCTGCAGACTGTGGCAGCGGATCAAGACCGAGGAGGAGAATCGCCTCGCCGGTGCGGGTGACCAGTTCGGTCCAGGAACGGCGAGTGGGTAGCTGCAGTCGCCGGGAAGCCTCGGGAATATGCAGCAGCACGCGGTCGCCGACGAGCTGTAGGCGGCGCTCCGGATCCGGGATGACTTCACGGGCTCCGGTCAGGCCACCGAGACACACGGACAGTCGCCGCATTCGGTCCTCGGCCGGCACGGCGGTGCCGCCGTCAGTCAGGGCCGGGGTGTGCGTGATCAGGATGTGCGCGATCTCGCGGCCGTCCGGTCCGGCGCCCTGCCAGGTCCAAGCGGCGAGCGACACCAGTAGGCGCAGATCAGGGCCGGGCGGGGTGAGAGCGACACTCATGTTGTCGTCCCTCTCGGGGCTTTGAAGCACGACCAGACGATCTTCCCGAACGGGGTGCGGTCCTCCACGCCCCAGCCGTCGGCAAGTGCGGTCACCAGGAGCAGCCCGCGGCCGGCGGTGTCCGTGTCGCCGGGACGACGGGGGTGGGGGTGCTGGCGGCGGCTGTCGTGTACTTCCAGGCGTACGACCTCGTCATCGGCGTCGAGTCTGACGAGAAAGCCGCGGCCGGGATCAGTCCCGTGGAGCACGGCGTTGGTGGCGAGTTCGGAGACGCAGAGTCGGACGTCGTCGCCTCGGTCCAGCACACCCCAGATGGTCAGGGCCTCGGTGGTGAAGGCCCGCGCCTCGCTGACCGATTCGGGCCGGGACTCGAAGAACTTCTGGATCGTCTTGGTCATCGCGATAGTCCTCACGACTCGGCGTCCACGACACGGGTGGTGCCGGAGCGTGTGCGGTGGACGGGGGCGCGTCGAGAGACGGTTGAGGGTTTGGGGCGCGGGCACCGGACCAGCAGCAGCCGGGCACCGGCCGATTCGATCTGTCGCCCGCGTTCGGCCGCTATGGTCTTCGGGCCCAGGTGGGACATGGCGGGGGCGACGACGCCGTAGACGTCCGGCAGCGCGAGCACGTCAAGGAGACCGGTGAATGCCGCCGAGGAGGACCCGGCAGCGACACGGTCGGTGAAGAGGCCGGACAGTTGCAGCTCGTGGCTGCGGCAGTACTCGGCCAGCGAGGCGACCAGCGCGTCCTGCCGTGCTCGGGGCACGCGTACCAGCCGCAGGAAACCGTAGACGACCGGGCCGCTGACCAGGCGATGTTCCGTGAGGGGTTCCATGCTCAGGACCGTCCAATGGCTCGACACGTGGTGACGCTTCGAGCATGTCGGCGGACCAACTCGCTGCAAATCACCGCCTGTTCTACTTCCGTTCCACTTCCGTCCCGCCGCGTCGTCGCGTCTGCTTCGATGGCTGGTGGAAGGGAGTGACGCGTGGCAACCGTGCACCACTGGACCGGGCTTGAGGCCAAGGCATTGCGGCTCGCCCTGCGGCTGAGCGTGCGGGCCTACGCCGAGCGTCTGGGCCTGGCGGTCGCGACCGTGTCCAAGTGGGAGAGCAAGCTCGCCGCCACCGAGCCGAGACCCGATACCCAGGCCATCCTCGACACCGCCCTCGGACGAGCGGACGCCGCAGTCCACCTGCGCTTCGAGACGCTCCTGTCAGAAATGGCCGGCAGCGTCGCGACCATCGGCAGACGTGTCGCCTCGTCCGGCCCCAGAGCGTGGGAGTACGAGTCATGGGCCGATGACCTCGACCGGGTCGTGGTCTCCCTGTCCCGGCAGAACTTCGCCTTCGCCGACAGCCTTCTCACTCGGTGGCTGGGCCGGTTCAAGGCCCATGAACTGGACGAGAAGGGCCTGTACCTCTTTGCCCGCTCCACGGCCTTACTTGGTGACCTCAAACGCGACCAAGGCGTTGTCCTGGGCCCGCTCTCGGCCCAGCATTCCTACGCCGGTGCCCGGACGGTCTTCACCCAGCTCGACATCCCTCGCCGCGTCGCCCAGCTCGATCTGTCGCTCGCAGTCGTCACCGAGATGTCCGGCAAGCTGGAAGTCGCCGCCCGCAACTACGAGAGCCTCGCCGTCGACGACCGGCTCTCTCGCCGCGACCGGGCTCGCGCAAGGCTGTGGGTGGGGACGGCGCTGAGCAAGGACGGCGAGCACGACTACGCGACCCGCGTCATGCAGGCAGCGACCCGCGAGTTCGAGGACCTCACCGAACCGGACGACTGGTCGGTGGCCCACCAGAAGCTCGCTCTGGCCCGCCGCGGCGCCGGCGATCTCTCTCAAGCCCTGCACTTCATCGACATCGCCCGAAGCAGCGGAACGACCGACTCACCAATGCAACGCGTACGTCTGGACACCGCTCACGGCCACATCCTGCTCTCCGATACAGCGACCCAGGATGATGGAATCCTCGTCCTCGACCAGGCCGCCAAGGTGGCCGCGCAGTATGGACTCGTGCACCAACTGCGCAGCATCGAGGGCGTCAAGGCCATGAGCGAGGGGCTGACCGGCCCCCGGCAACGGTGACCAGGGAGAACGCGTGCGCAACGACCATCAGGGCATCACCGAGAACCAGTGGCACCAGGCCAAGCTGATCTGGGACTACCACCAGATGCAGCACGAGCTGCGCCCCGTCGACGTGGCAATCGGACTGGGCAGCCACGACCTCGGCGTCGCAACCCGCTCCGCCGAGCTGTACCGCGCCGGGCTGTTCCAGACCCTGGTGTTCACCGGCGGCAACAGCCCCACCACCGCCAAGGTCTTCCCTCGCGGGGAGGCAGTCCACTTCCGTGAGCACGCCATCGACCTCGGTGTCCCCGCCGACGCCATTCTGCTGGAGCCCCACGCGGCAAACACCGGACAGAACATCACGCTCTCCCGTGAGGTCCTCGCCGCCTCCGGCATCCATCCGACGACGGTGCTGCTGGTCTCCAAGCCGTACATGGAACGGCGATCGTTCGCGACCGCCCGCAAGCTGTGGCCCGACATCGAGTTTCTCTGCGCGTCGGAGCCGCTGGAGTTCGACGACTATCTGAAGAGCATCGGGGACGAGAAGCTCGTTCTGGACATGCTCGCCGGCGACCTCCAGCGGGTCATCGAGTATCCGAAGCTCGGATTCGCCATCGAGCAGGAAGTCCCCGAGGACGTACATGCAGCGTACGAATCTCTCATTCGCTCCGGCTTCACCAGCCGCCTCATCTCCTCGTGAGCAGCCTGCTCCCGGCGGGCTGTGCGCGATCCACCAGCCCAATCTGTTCCCGAGGCTGACGACGCTGGCCAAGCTGTTCGCGGCGGACTACTGGATCGTCCTGGACGATGTGCAGTTCACCCGCCGCGACTACCAGCACCGAGCGCGCCTCGCCGCCATCGACGAACCAGACCGCCAGCAGTGGCTCTCCATCCCCACCCACCTCCCGAGCGGGCGATCCACCCTCATCCGAGACGCGCTGATTGACGACGTCGAACTCGCCTGCCGAAGAACCGCTGGAATGCTGCGGCAGACCTTCGGAACCAGCCCACACTGGCCCTCCCTCGCCCAGGCCCTGGACCCGGTGTTGGATTCCTTCGCCACAGGGCGGACCGCGGCGATCGCGGAGACCTCCACCCGCGTGCTGCTCGACCTGCTCGGCTGGCGTGGCCGGATCCTCAGTAGCAGCCTCCTGTCCGCCAGACCGGGCCGCTCCCTCCGACTCGCCGACCTGGCCGCCGCGACGGGTGCTCGCGCGTACCTGTGCGGGACCGGCGGCATGTCCTATCTCGACCCCGTCCCGTTCGCTGCCAGGAACATCACCGTGGCTGCCTTCTGGCCCCCGACTACCGGCATCTGGTCGACCGCACGCCGGCTCAGTGCCCTGTGGGCACTGGCGTCGCTCGGCCCAGACACTCTGGCTTCTCGTCTCCGTGCCGTTGCCGACGACCATGCCGCACTCGGGGCCGCCGCGCCTGAACTGCGATCATCGGCAACGTCTGTCTGAAGTGACAGCAGTCCGGAGCGACGAATGGCTGCCCCCTGCAATCGCTACCGCCGAGGGCGGCTCCCTCGCTCCGGAGCGGTAACTGGCTCCGGTGGACGCTGCTGGACCGAGGCTGTAGTGCTGGCCGCTGATATCGACCGCGTCGAGCGGATGCGTGCGGCTTCGGCTTGGCTGATACGTACGGGGTTGCGGCCGGTGTGCTGGATGCGCGTGATCAAAACCCGCGCCGGGCGGCGGGCCGTGTCGAGTTCGCGTTGCTCGGCGGCCTCCTTGAGGAGCTGGTGCGGTTTGTGGCCACCGGCCTCCGCATCCGCGAGGACTGCGGCAAGAGCAGGCCAGTTCTCGTCGGCGAGGATGCGTTCGGCATGGTCGGGGACGGCGGCGCGAACGTCGCGGGCCAGAGTGCGGCGAGCCTGTTCGCGCGGCAGACGGCGATCCAGATCGGCGAGCACGGGGGCGAGGGCCTGGTCGGCGGCGGTCTGGAGGTGGCCAAGGGCCCGGCGGGCGGCGTCGGACTGGTGGGCGTGATTCTTCGCCTCGTGCCAGCGCTGCGCGAGGACCGCCGCCCAGACCATGGCGGCGAGCAGGGCCGCGAGCGCGCTGCCGTCCGATCCGGTGGCGGTGTGGATGATGTCGCGGGCTGCGAGGCGTACGGTGTCGGCGGCTCGGCCTTCGGCACGGATCTGGGAGCGTTGGGCGCGGGCGAACACCCGTGATGCTGATTGGAGTTCGATGCGCAGGTTCGCGGGGGCGTGCTGTGCGGTGGCCTCGATCAGTTCACCGAGCGCGGCGATGTGGGCCTGGGCTCGCTCATCCCTGCCGGATTCGTCACCGGTGGCGCCGGCGAGCTCGGCGTGAAGGGTGTCGAGGGCGTCGGTGGCCTGGTGCCAGGGGGTGGTGTGCCGGGTGCGCCGCGCGGTGGGGTGCTCCTCGAATGTTGCTGCCTCCAGGCGGGCCCGCAGTTTGGGGAGGCTGAGGTCGGGAGCGATCTTTCCGCCAGCTCGATAGATCTGCTCCCCCTTGTCGTTCTCGTCGCCGGGGCGGCCGACTGCGTAGCCGAGGAGGTCTCCGGAAGGGCCGCGGCGGGGCTTGACCTCGACGCCGTCAGCGTCGAGGTACGTGAGCAGTTCCTCGGTGTCGGTGACGTGCGGGATGGCGGCTCGGATACGGTCTTCCAGCCACTGCTGGCTGGTCTGCTCCCAGCCGAGGCGGTCGGCCTTGTGCATCTCGGCCTGGGTGGGGCGGCGGCTGCCGGTTCCATCGCCCTTCTTCAACTGGCGTAGCCCGTAGTCCTTTTCGATCTCGCGGCATGCGTCGCCGACGCGGATGCCATTGTTGTGGAGTTTGGGGCGACGGCCGTCTTCGCGGACGGTGGTGGCGAGGACGTGGATGTGATCGTCCGCGTGGCGGACTGCGATCCAGCGACAGGCCAGGTCGTCGCCTTCGGGTGCGATGCCGGCCGCGTGCACGATGTGACCTGCGATCTCTCCCCACTCAGCATCCGAGAGCTGCCGATCCTCGGGTGCCGCACGGACGGCGCAGTGCCATACATGGTCGGTGACCGGCTTGCCGAATTCGCTGTTGCGCAGCTGTACCGGCTCATCGAGGTGGCGGGCGAGTTCGGTGAGCGTCGCGTTCTCGTCACGGCCGGGGTCAGGCATACCGAGCATCGTGAAGGCGGCCACGATGTGCGGGTCGAAGTGCTCGTCGTGCCGGCCGGGACCGTAAAGGTAGGCGAGCAGTCCGCGGGTCCTGGATCCGGCGGGCTTGATGGCGGCGATCATTCCGGTCAGACCTCCATCGTGTCGACGGGAGCGCGCAGAGCCTCGGCGATCAGCTCCAGCAGCTCGTGGAGTTCTTCGAGGCGGTGGCGTACGTCGGGTGGGGTGAGGTCGCTGTTGAGGGCGCGGGCGATCTGGTTGACGTTGACACCGATCCGGTTGAGTTCGCGCAGTACCTGGGCCCGGAACATATGGGTGCGGCGGCGGTCTTCGGACAGCGGCAGGTTGGCGGTGAACCGGCCGGTGATGAAGGCGACGACGACATCGGCGGCGAAGCCGCCCGCGCCCTTGTAGCCATGCTCGGCGGTGGCTTCCTCAAGCTGAGCGAGCTGACCGGTGGTGAAACGCAGAGGGCCGATACGCTCCGTGCGTTTGTCTCCGGTGAATCGGCGGATGGTCGGCTGGACACTGTGCGCGGGAGGCTCGGCGGCACGGACGGGGCGCAGAATCTCGTGCTGTACGGCGTGGAGCGTGTCCCCGTCGGGGCCGCCCTCGGCTCCGACCTCCTCGCCCGGCGCCCCCTGGCGCTGGGCCGTCTCCGCCACCCCCGGGGCGGAGATCCCCGAAGACCGGCCTTGAGTCGGACTCGGGGTACTACTGGCTCCGCCAGGGGCAGCCCGTCCGAACGCGCGGCGCAAACGCCCCATCAGCGTAGGGGACTTCGTCAGCGGCAGCGGCTCGTCGGGAGTGTGGTCGGGACGGTGCGGGTCGTGCGTCACGGGCGGTTCTCCTGAAGAGGCGGGGGAGGCAGGTCGGCGGGGAAGAACTGGCTCAGTGCTGGTAGTCAGCACGCCATCCACAGATGTGGATAAGCGGGCGGCGAACGGGGCGCTGGCCGGGGTGACCGGAAGGGGTTCCGGTCACCCCGCAGGGATTCCGGTCAGCCGCTGTTCGGACTGGTCTCGGCGGCGGCTTCCATTTCGGGCCGGAAGATCTCCATCACCTCGGTCTGCCGCCGACTGCTGATCGTCAGGTCCTTGTCCTTGACTGCCTTCCGGAGAAGGGACCGGCTGAGTGTGCCGTGCTCAGCGAGGGCGACCCGGCCGATCTCCACGAGTTCTGCGAGCGTGGCCTTGGGCGGGCGGCCACGGCGCGGCTTGCTCTCCGAAACCTCGGGCGGTGGTTCCGTCGGCTGGACGGAACCGGCGGCCGGAGGCTCAGCGGGCCGGACCAGCTCGGCCAGTGACTCAGCGGGCTTGGCGGGCGCGGTGACCGGCGGTTCCGGCGCCTGGACGGGTGCGGCGTCGAAGTGGTCGGCGGGTTGGTCGACGAGCTGGTGAATCTGCCGCATCAGAACGCCGAAGGCCAGCAGCGCGGCGGTCGGGGGGACCGCGGCGACCACGTAGTCGAGCAGGGGCACGGCGCTGGCGTTGCCTGTGCCGCTGACCCCAGCCACGTTAAGCGCGATAGAGCCGACCGATCCGATGGCGGTGAGGGTGATCGCCCACCAGTCGGTCACCCGGCGCAGTCCCGCGCGGAGCATGAGGAGTTCGCCCGCGACGATGAAGGCGTCCAGGGTGGCCGGCCAGGCCCACTGGCGGATCGGGGAGTTCTTGAGGCCGTGCTGTCCGGCGACCTCTGCGAGGTGTGCGTAGGACAGCCAGAACCCGCCGGCGGTGAGGGCCACGATGACGATTCCAGCCGCGATGAGCGCGTACCGCTCGGCGGCTTGCTTGGTCGTCATCGGCCGCCCTTCGTCAGGGCGATGGTCTCGGTGGGTGGGTGTGGAGCGGGTGGTCAAGCGGGGTTCTCCTGGGGTGGTGGCGTGGTCCGTCTTTGCCGTCTTGGCCGTTGCAAGCGCAGGTCAGGGCCGGTACGGCACAGGGTTCGGTGTTCCGTCCTGGCGGCGCCGGCGCGTCTTGGGGCAGGCGCAGGCGGTGAGGCTGCGGTTTGGTGGCCGTGGACGGATCGGATCCGTCTTGCCGTCCCGGTCGCATGCGCTGTGACCTGCGGTGATACGGCGGGGACGCCCGGGACGGCACAAGACGAATGCGGGCAACGTCCCGGTGGGCATCGCGGCGGTCATGATCGTGTTGCCGTCTTGGCCCCGGCTGCCGTCTTGCCTGTATGCCGTTTGACCTGCGGAGTTACGGCAGGGACGGCAAGGACGGCAACCGGGGGCGGGGCGATGTGTCAGCCCTCGCTGCGGGCGGGCTCGGCGTCGACCGGATGGATGGTCGGGCAGTAGCGGCGCCACGCGTCGAGGAACTTGTTGCGCGTGTAGCCCTTGCGCTGGGTTCCGTCGATAAGGCGGACGTTGCCGGACTTGATGCCGAAGCCGCCCAGCATCCCGGCCAGGTCACGCGGGCTCAGCCCGCTGCGCCCCCACTCCGCCCAGGGGCTTTCCGGGTCCTGGCGCAGGTGGTGGAGGAGCTCGTCCGTGCAGAGGCTGTCGACCTCGCGCTGGGCGACGAAGACCCGGCGGATGTCGGCCAGGATCCGCGCTGAGCTGGGATGGTCCTCCTCGGCCTGCGTCTCGTCGGTGGCCATCTGCGCGCACGCCACGCGGGCGAGGCGGGGCCAGTGTCCGGAGGCGAGGTCGGCGACGATCACCAAGGGCTCCCAGGTGTCGGCGGCGCGGTCCTCCACCGGCATCGCCGGTTCCATGTCGGCGGCCTCGTCGAGCATCGGGCGGGCCCATGCGGCGATGCGGTCGCGCAGGTCGTGGAGGGCTGGGGTGTCGCGGCGGGAGCGGAAGGGCTTGACGCTCTCGCCCTCGGCCCTGCGGCGCATGCGGATGACCACGGACCGGTCCATGATCGTGTCGGGGAGGTCGCCGATGCCCGCGAGTGCAGCCATGGCGAAGGTGGCGAACCGGTGGGGCGTGTGGTCGTTGCCGACGACGCGGGTGACGTAGCGGTTGCGTTGGTGGCCGGCGTTGAGCAGGCCGCGCATCTCCTCGTTCTTCTCCGCCTGCTTCGGCGTGCCGAAGATGGTGTCGGCCTCGTCCACCAGCAGGGTGGGCGGTTCGTCGGTGATGGAGCGGAAGATGGCCGCCGGTGTGGTGTTGATGGTGAGCATCGGCTCGTGGACCGTCTCGGTCAGCACGTCCAGGAGCCGTGACTTGCCGCACCGCTTCGCCGGTCCGACCACGGCCAGGCGTGGGGCGTGCTGCCACGCGGGCTGCAGGTGCGTCGCCGCCACCCACAGCGTGACTGCGTCCAGCGCCTGCGGGGAGGGCAGGATCACGAACTGGGCTATCTGGGCACGCAGTTCGTTCAGCACCTCGGAGCCGTACGTCGGCTCCGGGTCCGGCACCGCCTCTTCGGCGGGCTGGTCCACCGGGACCGTATCCGGCGCCCGCTCGTCGGCCGCCGGGGCGGCTTCGGGCGCGTGGCCGGGCCGGCCGGGCACGGCGACCGTCGGCCATGCGGCTTTGCCGGGTGCGGAATGCGGCTCGGGTGTCGTAGGTTGCACAGGGCAGCTCCTTATCCGGTGGCGTCGGGCATGCAGGCCCGGCTCACGCAGGTCGTTCGTTGGAATGCGGGCAGTGGAGTGTGCGGAGCCTCCGGCGTTGGCGCGCCGGGGGCTTTCTCGCTTCCTTGGCCGGGCGAGGGAACACGGACAGTACGTCCGCGCCGGGCCACAGTCCAGCGTTTCTGTGTCAGCTCAGCGCAGAAGCGTCTGCTATGGGCTCGGATCGTCATGCGGCCAGGCCGAGCAGGTTCAACAGGTCGGCGGTCACGACGCGGTACGCCTTGCCCAGCCGCAGGACCTTGCACGGGTACTGGCCGCGCTTGGCCAGCTCGTAGCCCTTGCTCCGGCCCAGCCCCAGCGCCCGGTTGCCGGTGTCGAGGTCAACGGCGGCGGGCAGGGCCAGCAGCTCTTCTCGTGTCATGCCCTTGGGGTGCTCGGCGGTGTCGTTGTTGCGCATGCAGTGCTCCGTTCATGAGTGAGCCCTCGGCGAACGCGGCATCACGTCCGGCTCCAGGCGATCACTAACCATCATCGGGAAGCTAATGTGTCTCCATGACACAACGCGGTTTTGATCCTGGAGATGACGAGGACGACGTCCCGGAGTGGGTGGATCAGGTGATGGCCACGGTGGCCGCCGAGGTCCGTAGACGAAGGAAGGAGCTGCGCATGAGCGCCCAGGACCTGGCCGACCGTTGCGAGGAGATCGGCCATCCGATCCCGCGCAATGTGATCGCCAACATGGAATCCGGCCGCCGCGCCAACCTGCCCCTGGTCGACGTCCTCGTCCTCGCCGAAGCCCTACGGACCTACCCCATCTGCCTGCTCTACCCCGTCGGCTACGTCGACCGAGTCCAGCGCCTTCCCCTGCAGCACTCCGACCCCACATGGGATGCCATGCACTGGTTCACCGGCGACAGCGAGGACTTCGGCATGGAAGACGACATGCTCCGCAACTTCCGCGCCCACGTCCGCTACCAGCGCGCCGCCCTGGCCGCCCTGAAAGGCGAGAAGCACGAGCGCTGGAAAGCCGAGACGGCACCCAACCAGGCCGAACGCGAGGAAGCCGTACTCGCCCAAGCCGACTACGCCGAAAGGGTGTTGGAAGCCAAGTACCGGCTCCGCAGCGCCCGCGCCTTCATCCGCGAAGACGGCGGCACACCACCGCACCTGCCACCAGAACTCGCCGACGTCGACCCACCCGTCGGCAACACCGATGAGGAGAATGATCTTTGAAGGGTTCCACCCACCGCCGCTGCTACTGCCGCGACCCTCACAACGGTAAGCCGCTCGGCAAGAAGTGCCCGAAGCTCTCCAACCGTAAGCACGGCTCGTACTCCATACGCCAGGAGCTCCCGCCCCGCGAGGACGGCACCCGCCGCTCCTTCAGCCGCGCCGGCTACGACTCCCTGAAGGCGGCCCAGGCCGACCTCGACCACGTCCGCGCCCTGCTCGGCCTCGCCGACACCGACGACCCCGAGGGCATGGCGCTCATCGCTGCCATGCTGGAAGAGGTCGGCGACGAGAAGTCGCCACTGCCGGATGTCGAGGAGACCCGCCGACGCCTGAAGTCCGGTCAGGACCTGATCGGCCGCCTGACCGTCAGCGAGTGGTTCGACCGATGGCTCGACGGCAAGCGCATCCGCAAGTCGGGACTCAGCCGCTACGAGACCGATATCCGCTTCCACTTGAAGCCCCGGATCGGCCACCACCGCCTCGACCGCCTGCGCGTGAGCCATCTCAGCGACATGTTCACGGCCATCTCCGATGCCAACGCCGAGATCCTGGAGCAGAACGCCCAGCGCCGTGCCGCGGTGGAGGAATTGGCCACCGTGCCGTGGAAGGGCACGGACAACCGCGCCCGTCGCAAGGCGATGAAGACGGCGATTGACGCCATGCCCCCGTTCCGGCGCGTGACCGGCCCGGCCACCCGGCAGCGCATCAAGGCCACGCTACGGGCCGCGCTGAACGACGCGATCGGCCAGCAGATCCTCACCTTCAACCCGGCCGCCCACGTGGAACTCGACCCCGTGCGCAAGCCGAAGGCTCTGGTGTGGACGGACGCGCGGGTCGCCAAGTGGGAGCAGACGGGCGAGAAACCCTCGCCCGTGATGGTCTGGACACCCGAACAGACCGGCGCGTTCCTCGACTTCGTCGTGGAGGACCGGCTGTACGCGATGTGGCACCTGATCGCCTTCCGCGGCCTGCGGCGGGGCGAGGCATGCGCGCAACCCTGGTCGGAGACCAACCTCGATGACCACTCCCTGACCGTCTCCGCCCAGCTCGTCCAGGACGGGTGGGAGGTCGAGACCTCCGCGCCCAAGACGGACAGCGGCTTCCGCGTGGTCGCGCTCGACGACGACACCGTCAGCGTCCTGAAGCGGCACCGCGAACAGCAGGACGCGGACCGCGAGGAGTGGGGAACAGCCTGGGTGGACACCGGCATGGTCTTCACCCAAGAAGACGGCTCCTGGCTCCATCCCGGGAAGGTAACCGACCTCTTCGAGCGGCTCGTCGCCGCCTCCGGGCTCCCGCCAATCCGGCTGCACGACCTCCGGCACGGGGCGGCCACGCTCATGCTCGCCGCCGGCATCGACGTGAAGATCGTGTCGGACACGCTCGGGCACAGCGACACCCGGATCACGCGGGACATTTACCAGAGCGTCCTTCCACAGGTCGGCAAGAACGCCGCCGAGGCCACCGCCAAGCTCGTCCCGCTTCAACGGAAGACCGAGGCAGAGGAGGCCCGCAAGGCCGCCAAGAAGGCCAAGGACAAGGCGAAAGCCGAGGCCAGGGCCAAGAGGAAGGGCAAGCGGAAGAAGCCCAAGAAGTAGGGCACCGGACCGCTCCGCTCACGCATCGCTCACGCAAGCCATCTCGCGGCACTCCGGCCGTGTGACGCGTCATGCCCCGAGTAGCAGAAAACCCCAGGTCAGCGGCTATCTGTCCTGGGGTTTCTCGGAGCCGCCTTCGGGATTCGAACCCGAGACCTACGCATTACGAGTGCGTTGCTCTGGCCATCTGAGCTAAGGCGGCGCGCCGTCCGCACTATGGTGCGATCAGCAACGTCGGTAAGTCTACACAGTTTCCAGAGGTGCTCCGTACCAGCCCCGGAGCGCGGGGCTCCGAGGCCGGGCGAGGCGCTAGGAGCAGCGCTTTCCGTCCGTGGGCGGGGTGCCGCGGAGGAGGTACGTGTTGATCGTACGGTCGATGCACGCGCTGCCGCGGCCGTACGCCGTGTGGCCGTCGCCGTCGTAGGTGAGGAGGCGGCCGGAGGAGAGCTGGCGGGACAGGGACTGGGCCCAGCGGTACGGGGTCGCCGGGTCGCGGGTGGTGCCCACCACGACGATCGGCGCCGCGCCCTTCGCCTCGATCCGGTGCGGCTCGCCCGTGGGCGCGACCGGCCAGTACGCGCAGTTCAGCGCGGCCCAGGCGAGGGCTTCGCCGAAGACGGGGGACGCCTTCTCGAAGGCGGGCAGCGATTTGCGTACGTCGTCCGGGGTGTTGAAGGAGGGCGGGAGGTCCAGGCAGTTCACGGCGGCGTTGGCGTACATCAGGTTCGCGTAGCGGCCGTCGGCGTCCCGCTCGTAGTAGCCGTCGGACAGGACGAGCAGACCCGCGCCGTCGTTCTTCTTCATCGCCGCGGTCAGCGCCTCGCGCAGCTGCTCCCAGGCCGCCTCGTCGTACATCGCCGCGATCACGCCGGTGGTGGCGAGGGACTCGGTGAGCCTGCGGCCGCTCGCGTCGCCCGTGGGCAGCGGCTTCGCGTCCAGCTTGTCGAAGAACGCCTTGAGGTTCCGGCCCACCTGCTCCGGCCGCGCCCCACGGCCCCCGAGCGGGCAGTCCGCGTGCCGTACGCAGTCCTTCGCGAACGCCTGGAACGCCGTGTCGAACCCGGCCGTCTGCTCCAGGTTCAGCCGGCGGGCCGACAACGTCGGGTCCATCGCGCCGTCCAGGACCAGCCGTCCCACCCGCTTCGGGAAGAGCCCGGCGTACGTCGCACCGAGGAACGTCCCGTACGACGCCCCCACATAGGTCAGCTTCCGGTCCCCCAGCGCCGCCCGCAGGATGTCCATGTCCCGGGCCGCCTCGACCGTCGAGACATGCCGCAGCAGCTCGGGCGCGTCGGCCCCGCATCCCTCGGCGAAGCCCTTGTACGCGTCCACCAGCCCGTCGACCTCCCGCCGGTCGTCGGGCGTGACGTCCGTCTGCGTGTACGCGTCCATCTCCCGCCCGTCGAGACACTCGACGGGCTCGCTGCGGGCGACTCCGCGCGGATCGACCGCGACCATGTCGTACTGGGCGCGCACCTGCGCCGGGTAGCCGATCGCGGCGTACGACTGCAGGTAGCCGACCGCCGAGCCACCCGGCCCGCCCGGGTTCACCAGCAGCGAACCCAGCCGCTTGCCCGGCCCCGTGGCCTTCTT
Source organism: Streptomyces sp. TRM70350 (assembly GCF_019219825.1). Lineage (GTDB taxonomy): Bacteria > Actinomycetota > Actinomycetes > Streptomycetales > Streptomycetaceae > Streptomyces. The sequence goes on from NZ_JAHUXH010000005.1 coordinate 96,433, forward strand.
GCGGGCCACGGCGAGCCGTACGTCGCCGGCGTCGGTCCTGGCGTAGTCGAGGGGTGCCCGCAGCGTGGCGCACTCGAAGCCGGGGACACCGCAGGAGCGCCAGCTGAGCTTCTGCCGGTAGTACGGCGTCAGGGCGGAGGGGGTCTCCTGGGGCAGCGCCGCGAGCGCCGCCGTCTGGGCCGCCGGCGAGCTGGCGGAACTCGTCGAGCTTCCGGAGGAGCAGGCGGAGACGACCAGCGCCGCGAGGGCGAGGAGCGTGGCTCCGGTGCGGGATCTGGTGCTGAACATGATCCTGGGCCTGCGGTGGGTGCGCCTTGTGTGCATCCAGCGAGCGTAACGCTGGGCGATGACTCGGATGCGGTGCGTGCGGCTTGTGCCTCGGACGAGTGGGGGCTGTCCCACGGATGAGGGATACCGTCAACGGGCTGTGCCGGGGGTGACGGGCGCCATCAGGCTCCGGAGGACGGGGGTGACGGGCGCCGTCGGGCTCCGGGAGACGGGGTGAAGGGCGCCGTCAGGCTCCGGGAAACGGGGGTGACGGGCGGCGCCGTCAGGCTCCGGGAGACGGGGGTGACAGCCGCCGCCGATCATCAGCCGAGGGCCGCTGCCCCTGCTCAGCCTGCTCTGAGTGCCATCGTCATCGCCTCCACGGCCAGCAACGGCGCCACATTCCGGTCGAGCGCGTCCCGGCACGCGGCGATCGCCTCGATGCGGCGCAGGGTGGATTCGGGTGAGCTGCTGCGGGCGAGCCGCTCCAGCGCGTCCTCGGCGTCCGTGTTGGCCAGCGCGATCCGGGAGCCGAGCTGGAGGGCGAGGACGTCGCGGTAGAAGGCCGTGAGGTCGGTGAGGGCGAGGTCGAGGCTGTCGCGCTGCGTCCGCGTGCGCCGGCGCTTCTGCTTGTCCTCCAGCTCCTTGATCACACCCGCCGTACCCCGTGGCATCCGGCCCCCCTGCGCCGCACCCAGCGCCGCCTTCAGCTCCTCGGTCTCCTTGGCGTCGATCTCCGCGGCGAGCTGCTTGGCATCCTCCGCGGCCGCGTCGACCAGCTCCTGGGCGGCCTTGAGGCAGCCGCCGATGTCGTCGACGCGCAGCGGCAGCTTCAGCACGGCCGCCCGGCGTGCTCGCGCCGCCGGGTCGGTGGCCAGGCGGCGGGCGTGGTCGACGTGCCCCTGTGTGGCGCGGGCAGCGGCGGCGGCCACGTCGGGTTCGACGCCCTCGCGTCGTACGAGCATGTCGGCGACGGCCTCCACCGAGGGCGTGCGCAGGTTCAGGTGGCGGCAGCGGGAGCGGATGGTGGGCAGGACGTCTTCGATGGACGGGGCGCACAGCAGCCAGACCGTGCGCGGGGCCGGCTCCTCGACCGCCTTGAGGACGGCGTTGGCGGACTTCTCGTTCAGCCGCTCGGCGTCCTCGACCAGGATGATCTGCCAGCGGCCGTTCGCCGGCGAGGTGAACGACTTGCGGACCGTGTCCCGCATGTCGTCCACGAGGATCTGCGCGCCGATCGCGACGACCGTGGTGACGTCGGCGTGCGTGCCGACCAGGGCCGTATGGCACCCGTCGCAGAACCCGCACCCCGGTGCGCCGCCCAGCGCGCGGTCCGGGCTCACGCACTGCAGCGCCGCCGCGAACGCCCGCGCGGTCTGCGTCCGCCCCGACCCCGGCGGGCCCGTGAACAGCCACGCGTGCGTCATCTTGGACGCCTCGGGCAGCGGGGCGTCAACCGCGGCCGCGGTGACCAGCGCGTCGGCATCCCGGGCAGCGGCGGTGAGCTGCTCGCTCACCCTCTCCTGCCCGACGAGGTCGTCCCACACGCTCATGGGTCACGCCGCCCTTCCGTCACACTGCGCGGTACGCCCTCCATTGTGCGGGCCACCACTGACAACGGGCGGCTCGCTCCGGCCCCGCCGGGGTACGTCAGCGCCCGCGCCCCTTGCCCCGCCGGTCCTGCTCGTCGTCGTACTCCTCCTCGTGCGGCCCGAGCAGCTCGTCCGCCAGCGACGGCAGATCGTCCAGCGGGGTCTCCTCGGCCCAGTCCGGCCGCGGCCGCCGCTGCGGCCTGCCGTCGGCGTCGACCTGCGGCAGCTCGCGCGTACGGTCCTCGGTCCCGTCCGGACCCGCCCCCGGCCGCTCGTCCCGGAAGAACCCGGGCGGCACCCGATCGGAAGGATCCTCACCCCGCACGGGTGGCAGCACCGTGGTCTCGTCCGCCGCACCGGGCACGACCGGCGGCAGTACGGCGGTCTCGTCGGCGGCGTGCGGGGGCTCGCTCGGCGCGTTCTCCCCTGCCCCAGGGCGCCCCACCGGCGGCAGTACGGCAGTCTCGTCCGCCGCGCCCGACGGCCCGACAGGCGGCGGCACAGCCGTCTCGTCCCCCGTCCCCGCAGCCGCCCCCGGCTGCGGCAACTCCGCGGTCACCTCGCCATCAGGACCCCCGGCAGCAGCCCCCGCGTCGGCCCCGGCGTCCGGGCCCTCGGCCCCGGGCCGTACCGGCCGCAGCACGGCCGTGTCCTCCACGGGCCCGCCCGACGCGTTCGTCGGCGTCACCACCGGCGTGGGCACAGTCGCCGCGTCCGGCGGCACCGCCGGCGTGGCCAGGGCCGTCGGCGGCAGGGGCCCCGCCGCTGCCGCCGCCGCGGCCTGCTCGGCCGCCCGGCGTGCCTCCTCGGCCCGCAGCAGCGCCTCCTCGGCCTTGCGCTGCTTCTCCAGGCGGCGTGCCTCGGCCTCGGCCCGAATCCGGGCCTCCTCCTCGGCCTGCCGGCGGCGCCGCTCCTCCTCGGCCTTGCGGCGGGCCTCCTCCTCGGCCCGCGCCTGTTCCTCGGCGAGGAGCCGGGCCCGTTCCTCCTCGGCGCGGCGGCGTGCTTCCTCGGCGCGCTGCCGGGCCTCCTCCGCCTGTCGTTCGGCCTCGCGCCGCTGCGCCTCCTCCAGCTCGCGCCGCTTGCGCTCCTCCTCCTCGGCACGCAGCCGGGCGAGCTGCTCCTGGCGCTCCCGCTCCAGGCGCTCCTCCTCGGCCTTGCGGGCGGCCTCTTCCTCGGCCTTGCGGCGGGCCTCCTCCTCGGCCTTGCGGCGCGCCTCCTCCTGGGCCTTCACCTCGGCCTCGGACAGCGGCAGCATCTGGTCGAGCCGGTGCCGGATGACGGTCGTGACGGTCTCGGGCTCCTGCCCGGCGTCCACCACCAGGTACCGCCCGGGGTCGGCCGCGGCCAGCGTCAGGAAGCCGGACCGCACGCGCGCGTGGAACTCGGCCGGCTCCGACTCCAGCCGGTCCGGTGCCTCCGTGAACCGCTCCCGCGCGGTCTCCGGCGAGACGTCCAGCAGGACCGTCAGGTGGGGGACGAGACCATGGGTCGCCCAGCGGTTGATGCGGGCGATCTCGGCCGGGGACAGGTCACGGCCCGCCCCCTGGTAGGCCACCGACGAGTCGATGTACCGGTCGGAGATCACGACGGCACCCCGCTCCAGCGCGGGCCGGACCACGGTGTCCACGTGCTCGGCGCGGTCCGCCGCGTACAGCAGCGCCTCCGCGCGGTGCGAGAGGCCTGCGCTGGAGACGTCCAGCAGGATCGACCGCAGCCGCTTGCCCACCGGCGTCGCCCCCGGCTCGCGGGTGAGCACGACCTCGTGGCCCTTGGCCCTGATCCACTCGGCGAGCGCCTCGGCCTGGGTGGACTTCCCGGCGCCGTCGCCGCCCTCCAGGGCGATGAAGAACCCGGAGGCGGCGGGCGTCGGCTCCGGGTCGTCGCCGCCGAGCAGCGCATGGCGCAGGTCCTGGCGCAGCGGCACCCCGGAGCGGTCGTCGAGCTTGGCCAGCACCAGCGCGGCGACCGGCAGCAGCAGCGCCCCGACCAGCATCAGCGTGAACGCCGCCCCACCGTGCGCGAAGACGAACTTGCCGCTCTCCAGCCGGTGCGGCCCGATCAGCGCCGCCACCATGGGTGCGATCAGCGCGCCGAGCGCCACGAAGACCCGCACCACCGCGTGCAGGTGCTCGGTCGTGCGGGCCCGCCGGAAGTCCTCGGCCTCCTGGTCGAGCAGCGTGTGCCCGGTGTTGGCGGCCACGCCCGCGCCGACACCGGCCAGCGCGACGATCAGCAGCACGGTGGCGACGTCCGGGACGAGCCCGGCGGCCAGCAAGGCGACGCCGGTGAAGGCGATCGCCAGCGCGAGCAGGCGGCGCCGCGACAGCGACACCAGCACCTTCGGTGCCGTACGGACACCGGCGACGACACCGCCGGTGAGCAGGCACACCAGCAGCCCGTACGTCACCGGGCCGCCACCCAGGTCCTTGGCGTGCAGCACGGACACCGCGACGACGGCGGCCACCGCGCCGGCGACGGCCGCGCAGGAGAGCACCAGCAGCGGCATCGCGCCCGTACGGCCCTTGTCGGCACCCGCGGCCGTCCGGGGGCGGCGCAGCCCCTCCAGCGGGGACCGCGCGCGCGGGGTGCGCGTGCCGGGCACCTCCAGGAAGGTCAGCACGGACAAGGACGCGGCGAACAGACCCGCCGCGACGTACGAGGCGAGGGCCGCCTGGTGCTGGGCGAACCAGTCGATCCCGGCACCGAGCAGATTGTTGAACAATCCCGCGACGACCAGCGCGGCACCCGCGAGGGGGACGGCCACGAAGCTCGTACGCAGGGACAGGCGGCGCAGCGCGTCCATGTGGTCCGGCAGCGGCCGTACCGTCGCGCCCTCCGGCGGCGGCGCGGGCAGCAGCGCGGGCGCGGCGCTCTCGCGGCACACCGTCCAGAACCGCTCGGCGACACCGGTGACGAACACGGTCACCAGCAGCACGGCGAGCGCGTCGTCCGGAGTCCAGTCGATCCACAGCGGCGCGACGATCAGCAGCGCGGCCCGCAGCCCGTCCACGCCGACCATGGTCCAGCGGCGGTCGAGCGGACCGTCCTGCGAGGTGAGCGAGGAGAGCGGGCCCAGGAGTACGGCACCGAAGAGCAGCGTCGCGAGGATGCGCACCCCGAAGACGGTCGCCACCGCGAACGCCACGCCCCGGTACCCACCGCCGAAGGACCCCTCGGCGATCGCCGCCTGGAGGACGAGGACGACCAGCACCAGGAGCGCGAGCACGTCACCGATGCCGCTGACGAACTGCGCGCTCCACAGCCGCTTCAGCTGTGGGCGGCGCAGCAGCGCGCGCACGGCACGCTCGCGGGAGTCCGCGACCAGGGCGTCGTCGGGGGCCGGGTGATGGGCCGTTGGCTGCTCGGCTCGCGTCATGCTTTCAGCCTATCGGGCCGCACCGACACTCCAGTGCGGCCGCCCGAACGTCCGCACGCCCCGACACCGATGTGATGCCGGGGCGTACGTTTCGCGAACACGTGGTGGAGGAAGGGCCGTTGCCGAACGAGGCGGACCGGCCCGGTGCACCGGCGCTCCTGACTCAGTCCTCCGACGTCGTCTTGGCAGCCGTCGCCTTCTTCGCGGCCGTCTTCTTCGCGGTCGCTGTCTTCTTCGCCGTCGTCGTCTTCGCCGCTGTGGTCTTCTTGGCGGCGGTCTTCTTCGCGGTCGTCGCCTTCTTCGCCGGAGCCTTCTTGGCGGCGGCCTTCTTCGCCGTCTTCTTGGCCGGCCCCTTCGCGCGCTTCTCGGCGAGCAGTTCGAAGCCGCGCTCCGGAGTGATCGTCTCGACGCTGTCGCCGGAGCGCAGGGTCGCGTTGGTCTCGCCGTCGGTGACGTACGGACCGAAGCGACCGTCCTTGACGACCACCGGCTTGCCGCTGACCGGGTCCTCGCCGAGTTCCTTCAGCGGCGGCTTGGCGGCCGCGCGGCCACGCTGCTTGGGCTGGGCGTAGATCGCCTGCGCCTCCTCCAGCGTGATCGTGAAGATCTGGTCCTCGGACTGCAGCGACCGGGAGTCCGTCCCCTTCTTCAGGTACGGCCCGTAGCGCCCGTTCTGTGCGGTGATCTCGACGCCGTCCGAATCCGTGCCGACGACCCGCGGCAGCGACATGAGCTTGAGGGCGTCCTCCAGCGTCACCGTGTCCAGCGACATCGACTTGAACAGCGAGGCCGTACGCGGCTTCACGGCGTTCTTGCCGGTCTTCGGCGTGCCCTCGGGCAGCACCTCGGTGACGTACGGGCCGTAGCGGCCGTCCTTGGCGACGATCGTGTGGCCGGTCGCCGGGTCCGTGCCCAGCTCGAAGTCGCCGCTCGGCTTGGCGAGCAGTTCCTCCGCGAGCTCGACGGTCAGCTCGTCCGGCGCCAGGTCGGAGGGGATGTCGGCCCGCTGGTGCTGCTCGGAGTCCTTCTCGCCGCGCTCGATGTACGGGCCGTAGCGGCCGACGCGGAGCACGATGTCGTTGCCCACCGGGAACGACGACACCTCGCGCGCGTCGATCGCGCCCAGGTCGGTGACCAGCTCCTTGAGGCCGCCGAGGTGGTCCCCGTCGCCGTTGCCGGCGTCCGCGGCGCCGCCCCCGCCCGTGCCTTCACCGAAGTAGAACCGCTTCAGCCACGGCACCGCCTGCGCCTCACCGCGCGCGATGCGGTCGAGGTCGTCCTCCATCTTGGCGGTGAAGTCGTAGTCGACGAGCCGCCCGAAGTGCTTCTCCAGGAGGTTGACCACGGCGAAGCTCAGGAAGGACGGGACGAGTGCCGTGCCCTTCTTGAACACATAGCCGCGGTCGAGGATCGTCCCGATGATCGACGCGTACGTCGACGGACGGCCGATCTCGCGCTCTTCGAGCTCCTTGACCAGCGACGCCTCGGTGTAGCGGGCCGGCGGCTTGGTCGCGTGCCCGTCGGCGGTGATCTCCTCGGCGGTCAGCGGGTCGCCCTCGCTGACCTGCGGCAGCCTGCGCTCGCGGTCGTCCAGCTCGGCGTTCGGGTCGTCGGCGCCCTCGACGTAGGCCTTCAGGAAGCCGTGGAACGTGATCGTCTTGCCGGACGCGCTGAACTCGACGTCCCGCCCGTCGGCCGCGGTGCCGCCGATCTTCACGGTCACGCTGTTGCCGGTCGCGTCCTTCATCTGGGAGGCGACCGTCCGCTTCCAGATCAGCTCGTAGAGCCTGAACTGGTCGCCGGTCAGACCCGTTTCGGCGGGCGTGCGGAAACGATCACCCGAGGGTCGGATCGCCTCGTGCGCCTCCTGCGCGTTCTTGACCTTCGCGGCGTACGTCCGTGGCTGCGGGGGCAGGTAGTCGGCGCCGTACAGCTGCGTGACCTGCGAGCGGGCGGCGGCGACCGCCGTGTCGCTCAGGGTCGTGGAGTCCGTACGCATGTACGTGATGTAGCCGTTCTCGTACAGCTTCTGCGCGATCTGCATGGTCGCCTTCGCGCCGAAGCCGAGCTTGCGGCTGGCCTCCTGCTGCAGCGTCGTCGTGCGGAACGGGGCGTACGGCGAGCGGCGGTACGGCTTGGACTCGACCGACCGGACGGAGAACCGGGTGTCCTCCAGGGCGGCGGCGAGGGCGCGGGCGTTCGCCTCGTCGAGGTGGAGGGTGTTCGCGCTCTTGAGTTGTCCCAGGGAGTCGAAGTCGCGGCCCTGCGCGACCCGCCTGCCGTCGACGGTCTGCAGGCGGGCGACCAGCGACGACGGGTCCGACGAATCCCCCGCGCGGCCGGTCGCGAAAGTGCCCGTCAGGTCCCAGTACTCAGCAGAACGAAACGCGATGCGCTCGCGTTCCCGCTCGACCACGAGCCGGGTGGCGACCGACTGGACGCGGCCCGCCGACAGCCGCGGCATGACCTTCTTCCACAGCACCGGCGAGACCTCGTAGCCGTAGAGACGGTCGAGGATGCGGCGGGTCTCCTGGGCGTCGACGAGCTTCTGGTTGAGCTGGCGCGGGTTGGCCACGGCCTCCCGGATCGCGTCCTTGGTGATCTCGTGGAACACCATGCGCTTGACCGGGATCTTCGGCTTGAGAACCTCCTGGAGGTGCCAGGCGATCGCCTCGCCCTCCCGGTCCTCATCGGTGGCGAGGAAGAGTTCGTCGGACTCCTTCAGCAGGTCCTTGAGCTTCTTGACCTGCGCCTTCTTGTCCGCGTTGATCACATAAATGGGCTGGAAGTCGTGTTCGACGTCCACGCCGAGGCGGCGGACCTCGCCGGTGTACTTCTCGGGCACCTCCGCGGCGCCGTTGGGGAGGTCGCGGATGTGCCCGACGCTCGCTTCGACGACGTAGCCGGGGCCGAGGTAGCCCTTGATCGTCTTCGCCTTGGCAGGCGACTCGACGATGACGAGTCGGCGGCCGCCCTGTGCGGTCTCGCTGGTCGGGGACAACTTCGCTCTTCTCTCCGGTCGACGCTGGGGCCTCCCCAGGCCTTGCTCCCGGGGTCAGGGCACCTTCTTGGCTCACTCGCTGGTGACGCTGCGGAGTGTGACGGTACATCCCGCCCCCGTGTCAAACGGGAAAAGCCCGCAACGGCCACTCGAACGGTAACCCGACTACCGCCCTTCCTGCCGCCCGGCGTGTCCACCGATCCGATCGGGTCTATCCGGAGCGTGTGCTACCGATTACCCCAGGTGGAACGCGTCCTCGGTTTCAGACCTGGGTGAAGCACCAGGCTCCGAGGGTCAGCGCGAGCACCGCGGCGATGCTCGCGAGGGTCGCCGATGCGACGGGGCTCACACCGAGGGCGACGGGCTCGCGGCGGCGCACCCGGGCCGCCGTCCACACCAGCAGGCCGCTTCCGAACAGGGCGAACACCACTCCCGCGAAGATCGCCGGTCCGCTCTCCATGGCTCCCCGTGCCCCTCTTCCCGTCGGCGTGTGTCCACTGCCCGGGAGGTTGACACGCACGGGCTGCGTCCAGGCGAACCTGACGTGAACGGGAGATCGACGGGGCGGTGCGTCTGCTTTCGGCCACGGCCTGGATCCGTCCCGCCGGGTCTTCGAAAGTTTTTTCAGCAGCCGTTCCTCAGCAGCCTGTCTTCAGCCATGCTCAGACCATGATCGGGCCGCTCGGAGCGCACCCGGCGCCGTGCCGCGTCCCGACCTCGCCGTCTGTCGCAGCATGCCGCCCGAACACCAGGCACGTCGCGGCACCGCCCGCCTCCGTGCAGCTCTCCGGCTCCTCTCACCGGGGATGCCCGAAGTCGCGGTGATGCGGCAGCCGCGGTGATGCGGGGGTCGCGGGATCCGGGCTGGAGGGCGCCGCCGTAGTCGGTGAGCAGCACGCGCGCGTACGGTGCGCCGGAAGCGTCGGACGCCGACGGATGTTGGCCGGTTTCACGTCCCTGTGGAGGATGCCGATCCGGCGCCCGCGGTGATCGCGTCGAGTACAGCGAGGCCGATGCGGGCACCTCTGCGGACGGCAGCGCCCCGGACTCCGTACGATCGCACAACGCACGACCGTGCGACCGTGCGGCCGCCCGGAGATCGACCGCCTCGGGCACCTACTCCATGACGATCCACGGCAGCCCCCTCGTGCACCACCACGTCGTGCACGGTCGCCCCCCGCATCGCGAGCGCCCCCTTCACGGCGCACAGCCCACCCCCGCGCGCCCCCACTCACCTCACCCCGCCGGCTCCAAGAAGCCCTGCTCCACCAGCAACCGGATCTGCGCCGGGGTCCGATCGCGCAGCAACACCGGATCCTCACCCACCAGTTGGGCGATGGCGTCCAGGATGCGCCCCGCGGTCAGCGACCCGTCACACACGCCCGCGAACCCAGCGCCCACCGTGTCCACCTTGGTGGCCCGCCGCATCCCCCGGTTCTGCCGCAGTACGACGTGCTCGGGGTCCTCCGCGCCGGGCAGCCCGACCTGTTCCTGCACCACTTCGGCGGCCAGCCGGAAGCGCTCCTCCAGCAGGGCCGCGTCGTCCCGCGACCGCAGGTAGTCGAGCCGTTCGAAGTGCGCCCGGACCGTGGCGCCGAGCGGCTGTTCGACCGGATGCGGCCACTCCTCCACGGTGATCGAGGGCACCGCGGCTCCCCGCTTGCGCAGGGTGATCCACCCGAACCCGACCGCCCGCACCTTGCGCGCCTCGAACTCGTCCAGCCAGGCGTCGTACCGCGCCTGGTACTCGGCCACGTCACCCCGGTGGTCGCCGGCGTCGCGCAGCCACAGCTCGGCGTACTGCGTGACGTCCTGCACCTCGCGCTGCACGATCCACGCGTCGCACCCGTGCGGCACCCACGACCGCAGCCGCTCCTGCCAGTCCTCCCCCTCCACGTGCTGCCAGTTGGCCAGGAACTGCGCGAACCCGCCCTCGTTCAGCCGCTCCCCCGCCCGTTGAACGAGCGTGCGGCACAGATCGTCCCCGCCCATGCCGCCGTCGCGGTACGTCAGCCGGGTGCCGGGAGAGATCACGAAGGGCGGGTTCGACACGATCAGGTCGAACTTCTCGTCGTCCGACAGCGGCTCGAAGAGCGAGCCCTCGCGCAGGTCCGCGGCCGGGGCGCCGGACAGTGCGAGGGTGAGCGCGGCGATGTGCAACGCGCGCGGGTTGACGTCGGTCGCCGTCACGCGCGTGGTGTGCTGTGCGGCGTGCAGCGCCTGGATGCCGGACCCGGTGCCCAGGTCCAGGGCCGAGGAGACGGGCGTACGGACCGTGATCCCGGCGAGAGTGGTCGACGCGCCGCCGACGCCCAGGACGACACCCTCCTCCCGGCGCCCGATGCCCCCGGCACCGCCGACCGCGCAGCCGAGGTCGGACACGATGAACCAGTCCTCGCCGTCGAGCCCGCCGTACGGCCGTACGTCGACGGTGGCCGCGACCTCGTCGCCGCCGACGCTCGTCAGCCACCCGCTCTCCAGGCACGCGGCGACGGGCAGAACGCCCTCTACGCGCGCGTGCGGCACGGGCTGCTGCAACAGGAACAGTCGTACGAGCATCTCCAGCGGCGTGTCGCCGCGTGTCGCCCGCAGCGCGGGAACGATCTCGCTGCGCGCCAGCGCCGCGTACGCGGGGGCGCCGAGCAGTTCGAGCAGTCCGTCGGCGGTGAAGGCGGCCCCCAGGAGGGCCTCCCGCAGCCGCGCGGTGACGTCGGGACGGTCGGTGGCGGGCGGGGCGGAGAGGCTGGCGTTGCTCACGCCCCCATTGTGACCGTGCGGCCCGGTCGCCGCGAACGTCAGCCCTGGGTGGCCGACGGCGAGGACGACGCGCTCTTGCAGCTCTCCTGCCGGGCCATCGCCTGGCCGACCTCGCCCTCCTCCAGGGTGGTCAGCGCGTCGCTGCCGCTCTGGCTGAGCTTGTCCAGCTCGGTGGCGATGTCCTTGAGGCCGTCCGCGAACTTCGCCTGGTCCTTGGTGTCGAGGTCGTCGACCTGCTTCTTCAGGGAGGCGTAGGAGGAGGAGATGCCGTTGAGTTCCTTGACCGCGTCCTGCAGTTTCTTCTCGCCGTTCTCGACGTCGGGCGCCCCGGCCTTGTTCACGGCGGCGCCGATCGCCTTGTAGGCGTCGGACATGTCCTGGAAGGCCTGTGCGTCGGTCTTCTGGACCTCTTCCGGTGTACTGCTGTCCGAGGTCTCCTTCTGGATCGCGGAATTGGCCGCCGCGATCTTCCTGGCCTGCGGCTGTACGGCGTCGCAGACCTGCTTGGCCCAGGCATCCAGCTTCTCGTTGCTGTCGTCGCCGCTGCATCCCGACAGCGCCAGTACCAGTACCGCACCGCCGGACAGTGCGGCCGCGAGCTTCTTGTTCACCGGATTGGTCCCTTCCATGGCTCTCGGCCCCGGAACATACACGCCAAGCGGACGGCAAACGTATGACTAACGTCCGATATTCACCGCATTGCAGGCATTTGCACCAGGAGAGAGAAGGCTCACGGCGCGGGCGTGCACACAACAGGGCGGGCGGGTGACGCGCCAATGCGCGCCCCCCGCCCGCCCCTTGGGTCGAGCCGGGTGCGACGAGCTACGAAACCACTGCCCGGTCAGCCGACTTGGCGCTCGGCTCGGCGTTGTCGTCGCCCATGGCGATGCCGCGCCGCTTGGAGACGTACACCGCCCCGACGATCACGACCAGGGCGAGTACGGCGATCAGGATCCGTACGCCGAGATGCGCGTCGTCGCCGTAGCTGAACTTGATCACGGCGGGCGCGATGAGCAGCGCGACCAGGTTCATCACCTTCAGCAGCGGGTTGATCGCCGGTCCTGCGGTGTCCTTGAAGGGGTCGCCGACCGTGTCGCCGATCACCGTGGCGGCGTGCGCCTCGCTGCCCTTGCCGCCGTGGTGGCCGTCCTCGACGAGCTTCTTGGCGTTGTCCCAGGCGCCGCCGGAGTTGGCGAGGAACACCGCCATCAGCGTGCCGGCCCCGATCGCGCCCGCCAGATAGGCGCCGAGCGCGCCGACGCCGAGCGTGAACCCGATGAAGATCGGCGCCATGACGGCGAGCAGACCGGGTGTGGCCAGCTCCCGGAGCGCGTCCCTCGTACAGATGTCGACGACCTTGCCGTACTCCGGTTTCTCGGTGTAGTCCATGATCCCGGGCCGCTCGCGGAACTGCCGCCGCACCTCGAACACCACCGAACCCGCCGACCGCGACACGGCGTTGATCGCCAGTCCGGAGAAGAGGAAGACGACCGCCGCGCCCGCGATGAGGCCGACGAGGTTGTTGGGCTGCGAGATGTCCATCGCCAACGTCAGAGGCGCGCCCTCACCGGTGAGCTGCTCACCCACGTCCCGTGCGCCGGTGGTGATCGCGTCACGGTACGACCCGAAGAGCGCCGCCGCCGCGAGGACGGCCGTGGCGATGGCGATGCCCTTGGTGATGGCCTTGGTGGTGTTGCCCACGGCGTCCAGGTTGGTGAGCACCTGCGCGCCCGCGCCCTCGACGTCGCCGGACATCTCGGCGATGCCCTGCGCGTTGTCGGAGACCGGCCCGAAGGTGTCCATGGCGACGATCACACCGACCGTGGTGAGCAGACCGGTACCGGCCAGCGCGACGGCGAACAGCGCCAGCATGATCGACGTACCGCCGAGCAGGAAGGCCCCATAGACGCTGAGGCCGATCAACAGGGCGGTGTAGACGGCCGATTCGAGGCCGACGGAGATACCGGCGAGGACGACGGTGGCGGGGCCGGTGAGCGAGGTCTTGCCGATGTCCTTCACCGGGCGCCGGTTGGTCTCGGTGAAGTAACCGGTGAGCTGCTGGATCACGGCGGCGAGCAGGATGCCGATGGCCACCGCGACGAGCGCGAAGATCCGCGGGTCGCCGTCCTTGGCCTGGATCGCGGCATCGGTGACGCCGTCGAGCTCGGCGTACGACGACGGCAGGTAGGTGAAGGCGGCGATCGCCACCAGGACCAGCGAGATCACCGCGGAGATGAAGAAGCCGCGGTTGATCGCGCTCATCCCGCTGCGGTCGGCGCGCCGCGGGGCCACGGCGAAGATGCCGATCATCGCGGTGATCACGCCGATCGCGGGGACCAGCAGCGGGAACGCCAGCCCGGAGTTGCCGAAGGCCGCTGTGCCCAGGATCAGCGCGGCGACCAGGGTCACGGCGTAGGACTCGAACAGGTCGGCCGCCATGCCCGCGCAGTCGCCGACGTTGTCGCCCACGTTGTCGGCGATGGTCGCGGCATTGCGCGGATCGTCCTCCGGAATGCCCTGCTCGACCTTGCCGACCAGGTCGGCGCCGACGTCGGCGGCCTTGGTGAAGATGCCGCCGCCCACCCTCATGAACATCGCGATGAGGGCCGCCCCGAGGCCGAAGCCCTCCAGCACCTTCGGCGCGTCGGCCGTGTAGACCAGCACCACACAGGAGGCGCCCAGCAGACCGAGCCCCACCGTGAACATGCCGACGACGCCGCCCGTACGGAAAGCGATCTTCATGGCTTTGTGCGAGACAAGGGTGAGATCCTTTTCCGGCTCACCCGCCGCCGGAGTCGCTTCCCGGGCGGCCGCGGCGACCCGCACATTGCTGCGGACCGCGAGCCACATGCCGATATAGCCGGTGGCCGCCGAGAACGCCGCGCCGATCAGGAAGAACACCGAGCGCCCGGCGCGCTGATTCCAGTCGTCCGCGGGCAGCATCATGAGCAGGAAGAACACGACGACGGCGAATATGCCGAGCGTGCGCAGCTGCCGGGTCAGATAGGCGTTCGCGCCTTCCTGGATGGCCGCCGCGATCTTCTTCATGCTGTCGGTGCCCTCGCCCGCCGCGAGCACCTGGCGCAGCAGCACGCCGGCGACCACGAGCGCAGCCAGAGCGACGGCCGCAATGACCATCACCATGACGCGGTTGTCGTCGGTCAGCACTGCGGCCGCGAAGGTTGTGGAGTGGTCCGGATGGTCCAACCGAGGGGTAGAAAGCCCCGCCATTCGTCCTCCTTGACGCTTGGGCTGAGCTCAAGATGTGGACGGATTGTAGGGAGCCGGTCCTGATCAAAACAGGGCGCGGCAAACGGAATTCGTCGTCCCTTGCTTCACCTGCTTCACCGCAAATGATCGCAGGAAGCCATCGAACCCGAAAGTGGTAATGCCCCAGCCGTGTGGATGCTTGATCGAATTCCGGGGCCGCTGATCAGCCCATTGCTCCACCACTGATCGTGAATTCCTTCACGAATTCCGGCCCCGCTTCCCGCGCAAAACAACGAGGGCCCTGCTCAGCAGGGCCCTCGCAGCGATTACTCCAGTGGAGTGACGGCGGTCAGGGGAGCACCGCGGTCGGCGGCGGCGTGGTCGGCCAGGTCATACGGATCAGCCCGCCCTCCTCCCCCGCGGTGACCTCGACGTCATCGACCAGGCCGCTGATGACCGCGAGGCCCATCTCGTCCTCCTCGGCCTCCGCGTCGGGGTCCTCGACGGCCTCGCCGGCCGTCCGGACCCCGGTCGGGGCGTGCGGCGCCTCGTCGCCGACCTCGATGGAGAACTGTTTCTCCTCCTCGATCAGCGCCACCTTCACCGGCGCCGTGATCCCACTGATCTGGTGCAGTCCCACGGCACGGGAGCAGGCCTCGCCCACGGCGAGCCGGACCTCGTCGAGGACGGCCTCGTCCACCCCGGCCCTGCGTGCCACCGCGGCCGCCACCAGTCGGGCGGTCCTGACGTGCTCGGGCAGCGCGCTGAAGCGGAGTTCGACGGTGGCCATGCATCCCCCTCGGAGCTACGGGCGTGCTCGGGGGCCAGGCCGCCGAAGGCCCAGCCCCCGTCTTCGAATCTGCCGCCCCGGGCCCTCGGCCCGGGCCGGTGATCAGTCGGTGGCCGCCACCGCTTCCTCGACCGAGGTGTGAATGGGGAACACCTTGGTGAGGCCGGTGATACGGAAGATCTTCAGAATGCGCTCCTGGTTGCAGACCAGGCGGAGCGAGCCCTCATGGGCACGCACCCGCTTCAGGCCGCCGACCAGCACGCCGAGCCCGGTGGAGTCGAGGAAGTCCACGCCCTCCATGTCGACGACGAGGTGGAAACTGCCGTCGTTCACCAGCTCGACCAGCTGCTCGCGCAGCTTGGGCGCGGTATATACGTCGATTTCGCCACCGACCCTGACGATCGTGCGATCGCCGATGGTCTCGGTCGACAGGGACAGGTCCACGGATCCTCCAGCACCTTGCTATCGAGCGGTCGTCCTTGGGACATCTCGGCAGATCCCCCTGGACGGTTCGCCAGCCGCGATGGCATTCAATCACTTACCGGCAGGCGTGCACGACGCCTTGGACCCATTGTCCGTCACGCCAGTGACACACTCGGTGCCGATGGCCAAGAATCACCGATCCGATCGATCCCCGACGGACACCGCATCCCGCCCCGCGCCGGGCACGGTCCTGGACCGGCTCACCGCGGGACCGAACAGGGCTTCGCGCATCACTCATACGGAGCACTTGCCCCCGCGCGCGGGTCGGCATGCAGTCTGGCCGCACCGGATCCGATCCGAGGTCATCGCCGCGGTGCGGGCCGCGGGCATCGAACACCCCTGGGCCCACCAGGCGCGAGCCGCCGAACACGCCCTGGACGGTCAGTCGGTGGTCGTCGCCACGGGCACGGCGTCCGGCAAGTCCCTGGCGTACCTGGTTCCGGTCTTCTCCACGCTCCTGGACGGCGCCGAGGCCCCCAACGGCCGCGGCGCCACCGCCCTGTACCTGGCCCCCACCAAGGCCCTTGCAGCCGACCAGTGCCGAGCCGTGAAGGAACTTTCACATCCCCTGGGCCACGCGGTACGGCCGGCCGTGTACGACGGCGACACCCCGTTCGAGGAACGCGAGTGGATCCGCCAGTACGCCACGTACGTCTTGACAAACCCCGACATGCTGCACCGCGGCATATTGCCGTCCCACCCCCGCTGGGCCTCCTTCCTGAAGGCGCTGAAGTACGTCGTCATCGACGAGTGCCACACCTACCGCGGCGTCTTCGGCTCGCACGTCGCCCAGGTACTGCGCCGCCTGCGCCGCCTGTGCGCCCGCTACGGCTCCTCCCCGGTCTTCCTGCTGGCCTCCGCGACCGCCGCCGAGCCGGCCGTGGCCGCGCGCCGCCTCACCGGCCTGCCGGTCGTGGAGGTCGCCGACGACGCCTCACCGCGCGGGGAGCTGGTCTTCGCCCTCTGGGAGCCCCCGCTCACCGAGCTGCGGGGCGAGAAGGGCGCCCCGGTCCGCCGTACCGCCACCGCCGAGACCGCCGACCTGCTCACCGACCTCACCCTCCAAGGCGTCCGCTCGGTCGCCTTCGTGCGCTCCCGGCGCGGCGCCGAGCTGATCTCCGTGATCGCCCAGGAGCGGCTCGCGGAGATCGACCGCTCGCTGTCCCGGCGTGTCGCGGCCTACCGGGGCGGCTACCTCCCCGAGGAGCGCCGCGCCCTGGAACGCGCCCTCCACTCCGGCGAGCTGCTCGCGCTGGCCGCCACCACCGCCCTGGAGCTCGGCGTCGACGTCTCCGGCCTGGACGCGGTCGTGATCTCCGGATACCCGGGCACGCGTGCGTCCCTGTGGCAGCAGGCGGGCCGGGCCGGTCGCTCCGGGCAGGGCGCGCTGGCCGTCCTGGTGGCCCGCGACGATCCGCTGGACACCTTCCTGGTGCACCATCCGGAGGCCCTGTTCGACCAACCGGTGGAATCCACCGTCCTCGACCCCGACAACCCGTACGTCCTCGCGCCCCACCTGTGCGCGGCGGCCGAGGAACTTCCGCTGGTCGAGGACGACCTGGAGCTGTTCGGCCCGGCGTCCGCGGAGCTGCTCCCGCAGCTGGAGGCCGCGAAGCTGCTGCGCCGCCGTACGAAGGCCTGGCACTGGACGCGCCGGGAGCGGGCCGCCGACCTGGCCGACATCCGGGGCGCGGGCGGCAGGCCGGTCCAGATCGTCGAGGCCGGCACCGGCCGCCTGCTGGGCACGGTCGACGCGGGCGCCGCGCACACGAGCGTCCACGAGGGCGCGGTCCATCTCCACCAGGGCCGCACGTACCTCGTGCGCTCCCTCGACCTGGACGACTCGGTCGCCCTGGTCGAGGAGGCGAACCCGCCGTACTCCACGGTGGCCCGCGACACCACGACGATCTCCGTCCTGGAGACGGACATCGAGGTCCCCTGGGGCCGGGGCCGCCTCTGCTACGGCTCCGTCGAGGTGACCAACCAGGTCGTCTCCTTCCTCCGCCGCCGCCTCATCACCGGCGAGGTGCTGGGCGAGACCAAACTCGACCTCCCTCCTCGAACGCTCCGCACGCGCGCGGTGTGGTGGACGGTCACCGAGGACCAGCTGGACGAGGCCCGCATCAGCCCGGAGATCCTCGGCGGCGCCCTGCACGCCGCCGAGCACGCGTCGATCGGCATGCTGCCCCTCTTCGCCACCTGCGACCGCTGGGACATCGGCGGCGTGTCGATCCCGCTGCATCCCGACACGCTGCTCCCGACGGTCTTCGTCTACGACGGCCACCCCGGCGGCGCGGGCTTCGCGGAACGTGCCTTCCACACCGCCCACGCCTGGCTCACCGCCACCCGCCAGGCCATCGCCTCCTGCGAGTGCGACAGCGGCTGCCCGTCCTGCATCCAGTCCCCCAAGTGCGGCAACGGCAACGATCCGCTGCACAAGCGGGGGGCTGTGCGGCTCCTTACGGTGCTGCTGCGGGGGGCGCCGGAGGAGAAGCCGGTGGCCCCGGTGGGGCCTCGGGAGGAACCGGCGCCCCAGGCGGATCCGGTGGGGCCGCGGGAGGAACCGGCGCCCCAGGCGGACCCGGTGGAGCCGCGGAAGGAACCGGCACCGACGGAACCGGAGGAGCCGCAGGAGGAACCGGCGCCACCGCCTCCGCAGGGCCCGCCCGCGACCTGACCTCCACCGTGAACGGCCCCGTTCTCGACGCCGCTGTCACGTCGGAGATCTCGCCCACCATCGCGCACCGCACAAGCCGCGTGTCCTGGGCCCGCGCCACCCGTTCGGCCCGGGCGCAGGCCGCCTCGGTGCCCTCCGCCCAGTGGTCCGCCGCAGCGAGCGCCGCGAGGTCCGCGGCGCCGGCCGCGCGGTGCCGGGTCACGGCGGCCTGCCCCAGGGCGAGCAGGACGCCGAACACGGCACACAGGACGGCGATCACACCGACGCTCCAGACGGTGGCGGACCCCCGGTCCCTGTCACCGCCCCTCATCTGCGCACCTCCGCTGTCTCCTGACCGGCCGTCCCCTTCGCCACCGTCTCCTCGGCGGCCGTCCCGTCCGCCACCGCCTGCTCGCCGACCGTCCTCCCTTCCGCCACCGTCCCGTCCGCCACCGTCCTGTCCGCCACCGTCTCCTCCGCGACCGCGACGGCCTCCTCCCGCAGCTCGTACGACAGCCGACCCACCCCCGGCGCCTTGGCGACGACCACGACCCGGACCCGGCCGCCCTCCCGGCTGATGGTGACCTTCGCCCCGCGTGGTGCCACCTCGCGGGTCACCGCGACGACCGCGTCGTGCGGGTCCTGCCGGGCCGCCGCGCGGGCGCCCGTCCGGGCCGCGTCCACACACTGGATCTGCGCGGCGACCACGAGCAGCCCCCAGACCAGCCCCATCGCGAACATCACCAGCACGGGCAGCACCAGCGCCGCCTCCGCCGTCACGAACCCCCCGTCCGCGCCCCGCCCTCGCCACTCACATCCGCGCATTGAGGGCCTCCTTGACGATGCTCTGCAGCTCCGCGCTGACCTGCCCGCTCGTCACGACCTTGTAGAGCAGCACCGCGAAGGCCGCCGCCGCGACGATCCCCACCGCGTACTCGGAGGTGACCATCCCGGCCTCCCTCCGCATGCCGCGCATCCGCCACACCAGAGCACGCGCGCGTGCTCGTACCGCCTTGCACATCTCAACCCCCGTGAGGTTCCGTTCCTTCGATCCAGAGCCGTTCCGTGATCAACGCTGTTCGTCGATCAAAATCTGTTTCTCGAATCAAGAGCTGTTTGCCGATCAGAGGCCGTTCACCAAAGACCGTTTGCCGTACGCCAGTTGCTCTCGCACGCATGCTCACCCGCCCCTCATCCGCCACCCCCTCCCAACACCCCACCCGCCAGACCGATCACCACGGGCAGCACCCCGACCGCGATGAAGGCAGGCAGGAAGCACAGGCCCACCGGCGCGGTGACCAGGACGGCCGCTCGCCGTGCCCGTGCCGTCGCGCTGCGGGCCCAGTCGGCGCGGGCGTCCGCGGCGATCCGCGCGACCGGTGCGGCCGCGGGGAGCCCGGACACGTCGGCCCGCTCCAGCAGCCGGGCCAGGGCATCGGCGCCCGGTGTCGCGGCCAACCCGCGCCAGGCCTCCGCCGGTTCGCCGCCGAGCCGCACCTCCGCGGCCCCGCGCGCCAGCGCCGCCCCGACCGGGCCACCGAGCGCCTCGCCCACGGCCTGCGCGGCGATCACCGGACCGGCACCCGCCGTGATGCAGGCGGCTACGAGATCGGCGGCGAGCGGCAGCTGCCGGGCCGCCTCGCGCGGGTCGAAGGCGTCACCCTCGGCGACCGCCGCCGTCTGCCGCTGACGCCACCGCCACACCCCGGCCGCGGCGATCACGCCCACGACGACACCCAGGACTCCGCCGACCAGCACCCAACCGGCGCCGACCACGGCGACCGTCGGCCACCACCGCCGTACGACGCCCGCGGCCTCGAAGCGGGGCGGCTTGGCGTCGGCTTCACGGTCCAGCAACGCGGCCAGCCGCCTCCGCACCTGGCGTTCCCGCCGTACGCCCACCGCCCACCGCATGACCCACGCCAGGGCGAGCACAACCCCCAGGGCCACCCCCAGCCTGTGGAAAACTTCCGCGCTCATGCCGCCTCGGCTCCCCTCACGATCCGCAGCGCCCACCACAGCCCCACGCCCTCCAGCACCGCGCCCGCCAGCAGGCAGCCCAGTCCCGCGCCGGTGTGCAGCAGCACGTGCAGCGGGTCGGCGCCGAACGCGGTGCCGAGGAGGACGCCGAGGGCCGGCAGTGCGGCGAGCATCACGGCCGTGGAGCGAGAGCCGGCCAACTGGGCCCGGAACTCGGCACGTTGGTCCCGCTCCGCCCGCAGGGCGGCCTCCAGCCGGTCGAGCCCGGCCGCGAGACCCGCGCCCCGGTCGACCGCGACCCGCCAGCACGCCGCGAGCCCCAGCAGCCCGTCGGCCCCCGGCTGCCGTGCCGCCACCGCGAGCGCCCCCGGCACGTCCCCGCCGAACCGCGCCGCCGCCAGCACCGGCGCCTGCGCGTCACCGAGCCCTCCGGAGTCCAGCGCGGCCCGCAGCAGGGCCTCGCCCGGCTGCCGTCCGGCCCGCACTTCCCCGGCGAGCGCCGAGCACAGCGCGATCACCGCGTCGCCTCGCCGCTCCCCCGTCCGCCGCGCCTCCCCGGCCAGCCGCACCCGCCGCAGCACCGGCACCCCGGCCGCCCCCGCGACGACCGGCAGCACCGACGCCCCCATCACCCCGAGCACCAGCCCGGCGACCGGCGCCCACCACTCGACCCGCAGCCGCCCACGGATCCACCGCAGCCAACCGGCCCACCGCCGCCACACGGGAGGCCCACTGCCCACCACCCCGCCTCCGGCCAGCAGCAGTTGCGCCCGCCGCGCTCCCGAGTGCCACCCGCCCATCAGCCACGCGGCCGCCTCGGCGCACACCAGGGCCGCGCTCATCGCCATCTCACCCATGCCGCTCACCACTCGCTCTCGTTCCTGCCACGCCGCAGTCGGCCCTCGTCCTCCGCGGGCCCGGGCCCGCCCCCACCACAGAGCAGCCCCCGCAACCGCCCCCACCCCCGCTCTCGCGCAAACGCCTCCGTGTCCCACCGCAGGGCGGGCACCGTCCGCACCAGCCCCGAGGCGTCCCGCTCCAGCACATGCACCTCCGCGATCCGCCGCCGCCCGTTCCGGTCCCGCACCAGGTGCAGGACGACCGACAGCGCCGCCGCCAACTGGCTGTGCAGGGCGGCCCGGTCGAGCCCGGCCGCGGTGCCGAGGGCCTCCAGGCGGGCGGGGACGTCCGCGGCGGCGTTGGCGTGGACGGTCCCGCAGCCGCCCTCGTGGCCGGTGTTCAACGCGGCCAGCAGGTACACCACTTCGGCCCCGCGGACCTCACCGACCACCAGCCGGTCGGGCCGCATCCGCAGCGCCTGCCGGACCAGGTCCTCCAGCGTCACGAGCCCGGCGCCCTCCTGGTTGGCGGGCCGGGCCTCCAGGCGCACCACATGCGGATGGTCGGGCCGCAGCTCCGCCGAGTCCTCCGCGAGCACGATCCGCTCGTCCGGCCCGACCAACCCGAGCAGCGCGCTCAGCAACGTCGTCTTGCCGGTGCCCGTGCCCCCGCTGATCAGGAAGGACAACCGCGCCCGCAGCAGCGCGCGCAGCACCCGGTCCCCGCCCGGCGGCACCGTGCCGGCCGCCACGAGCTCGTCGAGGGTGAACGCGCGCGGGCGGACCACTCGAAGCGACAGGCACGTACACCCGACGGCGACCGGCGGCAGCACCGCGTGCAGTCGCGTCCCGTCCGGCAGCCGGGCGTCGACCCATGGCCGGGCGTCGTCCAGGCGCCGCCCGGCCACCGCGGCCAGGCGCTGCGCGAGACGTCGTACGGCCGCCGCGTCCGGGAAGGACACGGACGTCAGCTCCAGTCCGCCGCCCCGGTCCACCCACACCCGGTCCGGCGCCGAGACCAGCACGTCGGTCACCGACGGATCGGCGAGCAGCGGCTCCAGGGGGCCGCTGCCGACCAGCTCGGACCGCAACCGCTCGGCCGTGCGCAGGACTTCGGCGTCACCCAGCACCCGCCCCTGCTCCCGCAGTGCCTGGGCCACGCGCGCGGGTGTGGGCTCGGCGCCGCTCTCGGCCAGCCACTGCCGCACGCCGTCCAGCAGGGGCCCCGCGATGGTGTTCATGCCGCACCCGCCTCGACCAGCGCCCGCTCCCAGAACTCCTTGCAGAACCGGGCCAGTGGACCCCGCGCGCCCGCACCGGGCGGTGCCTTGCCCTCGGCCGGGCGCAGCAGACCGGCCTCGACGGGTACCTCACCGGCCAGCGGCAGGCCGAGCAGCCGGGCCACCTCGCGGTCGTCGAGGCCGGGCGCGTACGGCCCGCGTACCGCCAGCCGCAGATCGCGCAGGACCATGCCGACCGCGGACGCCACCCGCCCGGCCGCCGCGACCGCGCGCAGCTCGGCGGGGACCACGAGGAGCCCGATGTCCAGCTGGGCGAGGGCCTCGGCGGTCCCGTCGTCGATCCGGCGCGGCAGGTCGACCACGACCGTGCCGCCCCGGCGCCGGGCCGCGGCCAGTACCGCCCGTACGGCCTGCGGCGGGATGGCGACGCAGTCGCCGCGGTCCCAGCTGAGCACCCGCAGGGAGTGCAGCTGGGGCAGGGACTCCTCCAGGGCACCGCTGCCGACCCGGCCGCGTGACGCGGCGAAGGCGGGCCAGCGCAGGCCCTCGGCACTTTCGCCGCCGAGGAGGACGTCGAGACCGCCGCCCAGCGGATCGGCGTCCACCAGCAGGGTGCGCAGCCCCTCGCGCGCGGAAGTGACGGCGAGCGCGCAGGCCAGCGTGGACGCTCCCGCGCCGCCCCGGCCGCCGATCACGCCGACGGTGAGCGCGGGCCGGCCGACGCCCTCGGCGACATCGGCGATCCGGTCGACCAGCCACTGCTCGCCGTCCGGCAGCATCAGGACGTGGTCGGCGCCGATCTGGACGGCTCGCTTCCACATCCCGGGGTCGTCCTGGTCCCGGCCGACCAGCACCACCCCTCGTCTGCGCGCGGCCCCGCGGACGCGTCGCGCGGCGTCGTCCCCGACCAGGACCAGCGGCGCGGCCTCCCAGCCTCCGCTGCGGTCCGGCACGCTGGGGTGGACCTCCGGTGTGGCTCCGGCTGCCGCGCACAGGCGCAGCAGGTCGTCGAGCAGTTCGGCGTCCTCGGTGACGATCAGCGGTCGGCTCTGCCGCCCTCCGGCGGCGGACGGCGGATCGTGTGTGACGGTTCCGGCCACGGTTTGCTTCCCCCTTCGCTTGTCCGCTGCGCTCGCGCAGCCCCTACGGCCCCGCGATTCGCACCCATGTGAAGAACCGGCAACCGGCCTCCATATGAGCGGCCGACGGATTCCGGCCATGCGCGCCCGTCAATCGCAACCGGCCAGGAACTCGCCGCGAGCGGGCCGCGCAGGAATCACGGTGCAGCGATCCCGAAAAACGTGTGGATCTTGGTCGATAACTGTGGACAACTCGATGGTTGTGAATATCGCCGTCACCCATACCGGTGACCCCTGCACCACCTCCTGTGCGACTTCCGCAGAGCAGTCCGACGACTACGCTCGGTGACGGACCGCGGGCGTGCGAAAGAGGCGGCCGCAGCCGCCTCGATGCGGCTCCGTGGCCGCGGGGAGAAGGGGAAAACCCACCTGGACATGCGACGACCCCCGCCGGGGGGGAGAGCGGGGGTCGTCCCCACGGCCGACTCGGGGGGGGAGGAGTCGGACCGGGTTAGCACGGTCGCGAACGATCCGTGACTTCCATGGTGTACCCGAGAGCCCTCTCAGGCAAACCCACGCGCCCCACCTTACGCCGAATGGGCTGCCCCTATGCTCAGGGTCGTGGAAAACCACTCGTTGCCCCGCACAGCCGCCTTCTTTGACCTGGACAAGACGGTCATTGCGAAGTCGAGCACGCTCACCTTCAGCAAGTCGTTCTATCAGGGCGGTCTGATCAACCGCCGGGCCGCCTTGCGTACCGCATATGCCCAGTTCGTCTTCCTCGTGGGCGGCATGGACCACGACCAGATGGAGCGCACGCGCGCGTACCTGTCCAGGCTCGTGCGCGGCTGGAACGTCCAGCAGGTCAAGGAGATCGTCGCCGAGACGCTGCACGACATCATCGACCCGATCATCTACGACGAGGCCGCCTCCCTCATCGAGGAGCACCACACCGCCGGACGCGATGTGGTGATCGTGTCCACGTCGGGCGCCGAGGTGGTCGAGCCGATCGGCGAGCTGCTCGGCGCCGACCGCGTGGTCGCCACCCGGATGGTCGTGGGCGACGACGGCTGCTACACGGGCGAGGTGGAGTACTACGCCTACGGCCCCACGAAGGCGGAGGCGATCCGGGAGCTGGCCGAGTCCGAGGGATACGACCTTTCACTCTGCTACGCCTACAGCGACTCGGCGACGGACCTTCCGATG
Organism: Streptomyces sp. TRM70350; assembly: GCF_019219825.1. GTDB lineage: Bacteria > Actinomycetota > Actinomycetes > Streptomycetales > Streptomycetaceae > Streptomyces. Next base: position 120,910 of record NZ_JAHUXH010000005.1, read on the forward strand.
CTGGAGTCGGTGGGAAATCCGCACGCGGTGAATCCCGACCGCGCACTGCGCCGCGAGGCACTCGCGCGCGGGTGGCCGATTCTCGATTTCCACCGCCCGGTCAGACTCAAGCAGCGACTGCCCGCGTTCTCCGTACCGCCGCGTCCAGCTCTGGTCGCGGCGGCCGCCATAGGTGCCGCGGCGGCCACGGCCGGCCTGGTCTGGTACGCCAGCCGACGCCGGACGGCCACCGCCTGACCTGCCGCTTCGTCCCCGCCCGAGCGGCTGCGGGATCCCCGCGCCCGTCCAATACACCTTTGAAGGCAAAAGTAAAGAAGCGGGGCGAGCACTTCCGCTTGCCCCTCACCTGGAGTACAAAGGAGACAACGGCCCGCGAGACCAAGGACATCCGAGAGGATCACCTTTTAAACGCAATTGGCCCCACGGACCGAGCATGAACACCGGGCACCCACGCGACGTCGACCCGTCGATTACGGGCCAGCCGCACCAGGTGACGGGCAAAGATCCCGACCTGATGGGCGACATATCGAGGACGCTTGGTAACCCGGTGGGCATGCCAGCGGCGGTACGAGAACTCGTACCGCCGCAACCCTGTTCGGGGACCCTTTACGCCGCCCCGCGCTGGAGCGCCTCGCACACCGCCGTCGACTCGCGCGCACCCAGTTCGACCGCCCGGCCGCAGTGCGCGATCCACGCGGCCATGCCCTCGGGACTGCCGGAGAGATAGCCCTCGAACGCCGCCAGATAGGCCGCGCGGCCCAGCTCGGCGTGTCCCACCTCAGCCGGGCAGACCGACTTCGGATCAAGGCCGCTGCCGACCAGGACGATCCTCTCGGCCGTGCGTGCGACCAAACCGTTGTGCGAGACGAAGGGGCGCAGCGCGAGCAGCTCACCGTGCACGACGGCGGCCGTGACCAGCGCGGGCGCCGAACTCCCCGCGATGATCAGCTCGGACAGCCCCTCCAGGCGCCCGGACACCTCGGCCGCGCTCGGCAGCGGCTGTTCGACCAGCGGCTCGTCGACCGGCTCACCCTGCTGCCGGGGCCGTCCCACCTGATCGGCCTTGTCCGCGGCCGCCACCAGGTGCAGCCGGGCCAGCACCCGTAGCGGCGACTGCCGCCAGATGGACAGCAGTTGCCCCGCCTCGGCGGTCAGCCGCAGCGCCGCGCCCATCACCCGGGCCTCGTCGTCGCCACGGAAGTCGGTACGCCGGCGCACCTCTTCGAGGGCCCAGTCCGCACCGGCCAGCGCGCCGGAGCCACGGGCTCCGCGCAGCGCCGCCTCGGACGTGATCTCGTTGCTGCGCCGACGCATGATCCGGTGCCCGTAGACCCGGTCCACGGCCTTGCGTACGGACTCCACGGAGTCGGCCACACCGGGCAGCGAGCCCAGGGCGGCGAGCGGATCGGCGGTCGCGCCTGTCGTACTCATGAGTACGACACTACGCACCCCCCGAGGAAACCCCACTAAGGAGTGGTCTTCTTCACGCATCACCGCTCCACATGCCCGACGCGCCACTACGCTTGATGAACATGAAAATTGCTTTCGTTGGCAAGGGCGGCAGTGGAAAGACCACCCTGTCCTCTTTGTTCATCCGCCATCTGGCGGCCGCCGGGGCCCCGGTCATCGCGATCGACGCGGACATCAACCAGCACCTCGGAGCCGCGCTCGGCCTCGACGAGGCGGAGGCCGCCGGGCTGCCCGCGATGGGTGACCGGCTGGCACTGATCAAGGACTACCTGCGCGGCACCAACCCGCGCATCGGCTCCGCCGAGTCGATGATCAAGACGACGCCGCCCGGCGAGGGCTCACGGCTGCTGCGGGTGCGCGAGGACAACCCGGTCTACGACGCCTGCGCCCGGCCGGTGGAACTCGACGGCGGGGCCGTCCGTTTGATGGTCACCGGCCCCTTCACGGACGCGGATCTCGGGGTCGCCTGCTACCACTCCAAGACCGGAGCGGTGGAGCTGTGCCTGAACCATCTGGTGGACGGGCCCGACGAGTACGTCGTGGTGGACATGACGGCGGGCTCGGACTCCTTCGCCTCGGGCATGTTCACCCGCTTCGACATCACGTTCCTCGTCGCCGAGCCGACCCGGAAGGGGGTCTCCGTCTATCGCCAGTACAAGGAGTACGCCCGCGACTTCGGCGTCGAGCTGAAGGTCGTCGGCAACAAGGTGCAGGGCCAGGACGACCTCGACTTCCTCCGCGCCGAAGTCGGCGACGACCTGCTCGTGACGGTCAGGCACTCCGACTGGGTGCGTGCCATGGAGAAGGGCCGGCCGCCCCGGTTCGACCAGTTGGAGAACGTCAACCGGCGCGCCCTGGACACGCTGCGGACGACCGCCGACGCGACGTACGAACGACGCGACTGGGAGCGCTACACCCGCCAGATGGTGCACTTCCACCTGAAGAACGCCCAGTCCTGGGCCAACGAGCGGCACGGGGCCGACCTGGCCGCCCAGGTCGACCCCGACTTCGTACTCCGCGAGGGCGTCGTCGAACCCGCCTGAGGACGCCTACAGCCGGTCCGCCGGAACCCCGGGCGCGCCCTTGGGGGCCGGGGCGGGGCGGGCCGACAGGAAGGATGCCCAGCCCTGCTTCGGGGCCTCGCCGACCTTGAGGGTGCGCAGCTTGGCGAGGATCTTCGGGTCCTGGGCGTCCAGCCAGTCGACGAGCTGGCGGAAGGACACGCAGCGCACCTCGGGCTTGGTGCACACCTGCTCGATGACCTCCTCGACGGCGCGCATGTAGGTGCCGCCGTTCCAGGACTCGAAGTGGTTACCGATGATCAGGGGTGCGCGGTTGCCGTCGTACGCCCGCCGGAAGCCCTGGAGCAGGCCGTCGCGCATCTGGTTGCCCCAGTACTCGTACTTGCTGGGGTCACCCTGGGTGGTGGTGCCCGACTGGTTGACCATGAAGTTGTAGTCCATGGTCAGCTGCTCGTAGTTGTGCCCCGGGAACGGCACCAGCTGCATGGACAGATCCCACAGCCCCTCCTTCTTGCCGGGCCAGACCTGGTTGTTCACGCCACTGGTGTCATAGCGGAAGCCCAGCTCCCGGGCGGCCTTGCGGAAGTTGGCCTGGCCCTCCAGGCAGGGGGTACGGGCGCCGATCAGTTCCCGGTCGTAGTCGAAGGGCAGCGGGGCGGCGTTCGTCAGGCCGCTGTTGGTCTTCCAGGACTTCACGAACTGCTTGGCCTGGGCGATCTCGTCCTTCCACTCCTCCACCGACCACTCGCCGACACCACCGCCGCTGCCGCAGAAGTGGCCGTTGAAGTGGGTGCCGATCTCGTTGCCCTCCAGCCACGCCAGCCGCAGTTGCTTCACGGTGTCGGCGATGCCCTGCCGGTCGTTGAAGCCGATGTCGGAGCGGCCCGGTGAGTGCTGCGGCGGCTTGTACAGGCCGCGTTTGTCCTCAGGCAGCAGGTACACGCCACTGAGGAAGTACGTCATGGTGGCGTTGTTGGCCTTGGCCACCTCGCGGAAATGGGAGAACAGCCGCTGGCTGTCCTCGCCGGCACCGTCCCAGGAGAACACCACGAACTGGGGCGGTCGCTGACCGGGCTTCAACCGCTCGGGGCGGGGCAGATGAGGCTGCGCACCGGTGAACGCGGTGGAGCCGTCCCCGATCAACCGGACCGCGCTCTTGGGCGGCGCCGGCGCACCCTGCGGACCGGAGGACCCTCCCTCCGAACTGTCGGAGCCGGTCCCGCAGCCGGCGAGTGATACGGCACAGACCGCGGCGCCCATGGCGCCCGCGGCGATCCTCTGGGTGGCGGCCATTCCGCCCACCTTCCTTCTCCAGTCGACGAGTCGGCAGCGCCGCCAAGGTCGCATGGGACAGAGAAGGAATTAGTACGACAAGCCGATGAAATGGGCACTTCACTCACTGGAGTGATTGATTAACCCATTTGCCGGGAAAATCCATGCTTGGCCTTTACTCTGCATTACGATTCGTTTACTGAAAGTTGCTGATCCCGCCGCTGCACGCCGTGACCCACGGCCGCGACCCGACCCCGCCACGGCGGGGGAACCACTTGTTCCGCGACCGCGCTGCCCCGGAGGAGACGGGAAACATGTCAGCCTGCGTCCCTACCCGAGCCCCCGACCCGCATCGACCGAAGCGGGTCCACCCACCCCACAGCCCGCCGCCGGCCCGGCGTCGCCGGTTCCATATCGCCGGTGCCGATGTGTCGGCCTCCATCTCTGTCTTCCTGATCGCGCTGCCGCTGTCCCTGGGCATCGCCCTCGCCACCGGCGCGCCGCTCCAGGCCGGGCTCGTCGCCGCGGCGGTGGGCGGCCTGGTCGTCGGGCGGCTCGGCGGCTCCCCGCTCCAGGTGAGCGGCCCGGCGGCCGGCCTCACGGTCGTCACCGCCGACCTCATCCACCGCTACGGATGGCGTACGACATGCGCCATCACCGTCCTCGCCGGACTCGCCCAACTCGGCCTGGGCTGTCTGCGCGTGGCCCGCTCCGCGCTCGCCGTCAGCCCGGCGATCGTGCACGGCATGCTGGCCGGTATCGGCGTCACCATCGCCGTCGCCCAGTTGCACATCGTGCTCGGCGGCACCCCGCAGAGCGTCGTCCTGGACAATCTGCGCGCGCTGCCCGCCCAGCTCGCCGACCTGCATCCGGCCGCCGTCACGACGAGCGCGCTCACGCTTGCCCTGCTGCTGGCCTGGCCCCGGCTGCCCGGCCGGGCGGGCCGCCTGCTGCGCAAGGCGCCGGCCGCGCTCGTCGCCGTCGCCGGGGCCACCGCGGCCGCCTCGCTGGCCGGGCTCACCCTGCCCAAGGTCGAGCTGCCCAACTGGAGCAGCCACGCCCTGGCCGGACTGCCCGAGGGCCCGGTGCTGGGCCTCGTCGCCGCCGTGCTCAGCACCACGCTGGTGTGCAGCGTGCAGTCGCTGCTCGGCGCGGTCGCCGTCGACAAACTGGCCGCCGGCCGACCCGACCTCGCCGGCCGCGTCCCCCGCTCCGACCTGGACCGCGAACTGCTCGGGCAGGGCGCCGCCAACATCGTCTCCGGCGGACTCGGCGGGCTGCCGGTCGCGGGTGTGGCCGTGCGCAGTTCCGCGAATGTGCAAGCGGGCGCCGTGAGCCGGAACTCCACGATGCTGCACGGCGTTTTCGTAGTGATCGCCACGCTGCTGATGGTTCCGTTCCTGGAGCTCATCCCGCTCGCCTCGCTCGCCGCCCTGGTGATGGCCGTCGGCATCCAGATGGTGTCCCTGAACCACATCCGCACGGTGACCCGCCACCGCGAGGTGCTGGTGTACGTGGTCACCACCCTCGGCGTGGTGTTGCTCGGCGTCCTGGAGGGCGTGGCACTGGGCATCGCCGTGGCCGTCGGCGTCGCCCTGCACCGCCTCACCCGCACCCGCATCACCCATGAAGTGACGGAAGGAGTCCATCACGTACAGGTAAGAGGACAGTTGACGTTCCTCGCGGTGCCACGGCTCAGCCGTGCCCTGCACCTCGTCCCCCAAGGGGCCGACGTGGTCGTCGAGTTGGACGGCTCGTTCATGGACCACGCGGCGTACGAGACCCTGCAGGACTGGCAGAACACGCACACCGCGACGGGCGGCACCGTAGAGCTGACCGGCCGCCGCGCCGGGGTCCGCATCGCCGAGCCCATGGACTTCCCCGGCCGCGAGGGGGAGACCGGGGTCAACGAGCCGGACGCCTCGGCCGGTTGCCGCTGCAGCCCGTGGACGCCATGGCGCAACCACCAGTGCGAGGTGCAGCAGCCACTGTTCGCCACGCCGGGGAGTGCGGCGGGGCAGCGCGGGGATTCGGGCGGTTCCGGCGGCGCCGAGGGCTCGACGGATTCGGCGAGCTCGAAGGTCGCGGTGGGCGCGGTGGACGCGAAGAGTTCGCCGGGCTCGAAGGGCACGGTGACCTCGAAGGGCTCCCCGCACTCGGGGGGCTCGGCAGGGTCGCAGGGCTCCCCGCACTCGGAGGGTTCAGCAAGCTCCCAGGGCTCCCCGCACCCCGAAGGCTCGGCAAGGTCGCAGGGCTCGTACAGGCCTGTCGGCCCGGACGGCTCCACCGACTCGGGCACGTCCGGCGGCATGCCCACCTCCGGCACGTCCGACGGCTCCGGCAGCCCCGGCAGCATCGGCACCCCCGGCACGCCCGACGGCCCCGGCACCCCCGGCAGCATCGGCACCCCCGGCACGCCCGACGGCCCCGGCACCCCCGGCGGCATGCCCACCCCCGGCACGCCCGACAGCCCCGGCACCCCCCGTGGCATGCCCACTCCCGGCAGCCCGCACAGCTCCGGCGACTCGGGCAACGCTCACAGCCCCAACGGCTCCCCCCACTCCGCCAACTGGCACCCCGCCGACGACTCAGACGCCGGCTCCCCCGATCCCGCCAGCTCCTACAACCCCCACCGCTTCCACAACCCCAACAGCACTGGCAGCCCCAACAAACCCAAACCCAACAACCCCGACACCATCGCCAGCCCCAACCCCAACCTGAACCCCACCGACACCCCCCACAACCCCACCGGCTCCCCCCGCAACCCCGCGAATCCCCCCACCGCCATCAACACCCCAGCCAGCCACCAACTGGCCCGAGGCATCAGCGCCTTCCAGCGCAACACGGCCCCCCTGGTCCGAGGCGAACTCGCACGCCTGGCCCGCGAGGGACAGCGTCCCGTCCAGCTGTTCCTCACGTGCGCCGACTCCCGGCTGGTCACCTCGATGATCACCTCCAGTGGTCCGGGCGACCTGTTCGTGGTGCGCAACGTCGGCAACCTGGTGCCACGCCCCGGCGAGGAGAGCGGCGACGACTCGGTGGCGGCGGCGATCGAGTACGCGGTGGACGTACTGAAGGTGCGGTCCATCACGGTGTGCGGTCACTCCGGGTGCGGAGCCATGCAGGCGCTGCTCAACTCCGAGCCGGGCAGCGCGCGCACCCCGCTCAGGCGGTGGCTGCGGCACGCGCTGCCCAGCCTGGAGCGCATGGCCGACGACAACCGGCCCTGGCCCCGGCTGGCCGGGCGGCCGCCCGCCGACGTGGTCGAGCAGCTGTGCCTGACCAACGTCGTGCAGCAACTGGAGCACCTGCGCGCTCACGAGTCGGTGTCCCGGGCGCTGCGCGAGGGCGCGTTGGAGCTGCACGGGATGTACTTCCACGTCGGGGAGGCACAGTCGTATCTCCTCACGGAGAGTGATGACGAGCACGTGTTCGACACCGTCCGTGCGGCGGACCTGTCCGCGTGAGCGGCACCCAGTCGCCCACCGTTGCCTCGGCCCCGGGAAACCAGCCCGGGGTGTGAGGGGCGTAACAGGGCTGAACCGGCTTCCGGCGCCGTCCGTGGGAAGGAATGACCAGGCGTCGGAAGCGGTCGGGGTCGGCCTGGCCACGCCAGGGGCATGCCGTGACCATGCCCCTCAACAGGTCTAAACCAATATCCCGTCGACCCTTGTCATCGGGCCACCCGGTCTGATGAGCTGTGGCCTGGGACACAACGGACACCCTTCGAGAGGGAGATGTCGTGAGCAACGAGAGCCTGGCCAACCTGCTCAAAGAAGAGCGCAGGTTCGCGCCCCCCGCCGACCTGGCCGCCAACGCCAATGTCACGGCGGAGGCGTATGAACAGGCCAAGGCTGACAGGCTCGGCTTCTGGGCCGAGCAGGCCCGGCGGCTGACCTGGGCCAAGGAGCCGACCGAGACGCTGGACTGGTCGAACCCGCCGTTCGCCAAGTGGTTCAAGGACGGCGAGCTCAACGTCGCGTACAACTGCGTGGACCGGCATGTCGAGGCCGGACACGGCGACCGCGTGGCCATCCACTTCGAGGGCGAGCCCGGCGACAGCCGCGCCATCACCTACGCCGAGCTCAAGGACGAGGTCTCCAAGGCCGCCAACGCCCTGCTGGAGCTGGGAGTCCGGAAGGGCGACCGGGTCGCCGTCTACATGCCGATGATCCCGGAGGCCGCGGTCGCGATGCTGGCCTGCGCCCGGATCGGCGCCGCGCACTCCGTGGTCTTCGGCGGCTTCTCGGCGGACGCGCTGGCGACCCGCATCCAGGACGCCGACGCACGCGTCGTCATCACCTCCGACGGCGGCTACCGGCGGGGCAAGCCCTCCGCCCTCAAACCGGCCGTGGACGAGGCGGTGGAGAAGGCGGGCAACGTCGAGCACGTCCTCGTCGTCCGCCGCACCGGCCAGGACGTCGCCTGGACCGAGGGCCGGGACGTGTGGTGGCACGACCTCGTGGACCGGCAGTCCGCCGAGCACACGCCGGAGGCGTTCGAGGCGGAGCACCCGCTGTTCATCCTCTACACCTCCGGTACGACGGGCAAGCCGAAGGGCATCCTGCACACCTCCGGCGGCTACCTCACCCAGGCGTCGTACACCCACCACGCGGTGTTCGACCTGAAGCCGGAGACCGATGTGTACTGGTGCACGGCCGACGTCGGCTGGGTGACCGGGCACTCCTACATCGTCTACGGGCCGCTCGCCAACGGCGCCACCCAGGTGATGTACGAGGGCACCCCGGACACCCCGCACCAGGGCCGCTTCTGGGAGATCGTGCAGAAGTACAAGATCACGATTCTCTACACCGCGCCCACCGCGATTCGTACGTTCATGAAGTGGGGCGACGACATCCCCGCGAAGTTCGACCTCTCCAGCCTGCGCATCCTGGGCTCGGTCGGTGAGCCGATCAACCCCGAGGCCTGGATCTGGTACCGCAAGCACATCGGCTCCGACCGCACCCCCATCGTGGACACCTGGTGGCAGACCGAGACCGGCGCGATGATGATCTCTCCGCTGCCCGGCGTCACCGAGACCAAGCCCGGCTCGGCGCAGACGCCGCTGCCCGGCATCTCCGCGACGGTCGTCGACGACGAGGCGAACGAGGTGCCCAACGGCGGCGGTGGCTACCTGGTCCTCACCGAGCCGTGGCCGTCGATGCTGCGCACGATCTGGGGCGACGACCAGCGGTTCATCGACACGTACTGGTCGCGGTTCGAGGGCAAGTACTTCGCCGGTGACGGCGCCAAGAAGGACGACGACGGCGACATCTGGCTGCTCGGCCGCGTCGACGACGTCATGCTCGTCTCCGGCCACAACATCTCCACCACCGAGGTCGAGTCCGCCCTCGTCTCCCACCCCTCCGTCGCCGAGGCGGCCGTGGTGGGCGCGGCGGACGAGACGACCGGGCAGGCGATCGTCGCCTTCGTGATCCTGCGCGGTACGGCGGCGGAGACCGAGGACCTGGTCGGCGAGCTCCGGAGCCACGTCGGCGCCGCGCTGGGCCCGATCGCCAAGCCGAAGCGGATCCTGCCGGTGGCGGAGCTGCCGAAGACCCGCTCCGGCAAGATCATGCGCCGCCTGCTGCGGGACGTCGCGGAGAACCGCCAGCTGGGTGACGTGACCACGCTCACCGACTCCACGGTCATGGACCTCATCCAGGCGAAGCTCCCGGCGGCGCCCAGCGAGGACTGAGCCCGGCTGGAAGGGGCACCCGGCGAAGGACGCGACAGGCGCGCCGGGGGCCCCTTTTGCGCGTAACGTGAAGATCACCTGACCGGCCCGCCGCATCTTAGGTAAGGTAAGGAACGCGTCAACAATGCCATAATGCTCCAAAGGTGCGCCGGGAAGTCTGGTCGGCATGTCATTTGTGCTGCCCACCGACCGGAGGTCTTCCCTTGACCGCGCCCAACCCCGCACGTAAGGCCTTCGCACGCCTGTCCCTGCCCGAGCGGACCTTCGTCGCGGACGCGTTGCGCACCGAGACGGTCGGCGGTGTGCTGCTGCTGATAGCCGCGGTCATCGCGCTGATCTGGGCGAACATACCCATCCTGCAGGACAGCTACGAGACCGTCTCCCACTTCCACATAGGCCCGGCCGCCCTCGGCCTCGACCTCTCCATCGCGCACTGGGCCGCCGACGGTCTGCTCGCGATCTTCTTCTTCGTCGCCGGTATCGAGCTCAAGCGTGAGCTGGTCGCCGGCGATCTGCGCGACCCCAAGGCGGCCGTCCTGCCGGTGGTCGCCGCGCTGTGCGGCATGGCCGTACCGGCGCTGGTCTACAGCCTCACCGCCGGCCTCGGCGGCGGTTCCCTGGCGGGCTGGGCGGTGCCCACCGCCACGGACATCGCCTTCGCGCTCGCCGTGCTCGCGGTCATCGGTACGTCGCTGCCGAGCGCCCTGCGCGCCTTCCTGCTGACGCTCGCCGTCGTGGACGACCTGTTCGCGATCATGATCATCGCGGTCTTCTTCACCAGCTCGATCAACTTCGCCGCCCTCGGCGGCGCCGTTGTGGGCCTCGGCGTCTTCTGGCTGCTGCTGCGCAAGGGCGTCCGCGGCTGGTACCTGTACGTCCCGCTGGCGCTGGTGATCTGGGCGCTGATGTACAACAGCGGCGTGCACGCCACCATCGCGGGCGTCGCCATGGGCCTGATGCTGCGCTGCACCACCCACAAGGGTGAGAAGCACTCCCCCGGCGAGCACATCGAGCACCTTGTGCGCCCCGTGTCCGCGGGCCTCGCCGTACCGCTGTTCGCCCTGTTCAGCGCGGGCGTCTCGGTCTCCGGCGGCCTCCTGGGGGACGTGTTCACCAAGCCGGAGACGCTGGGTGTGGTCCTCGGCCTCGTCGTCGGCAAGACGCTCGGCATCTTCGGCGGCACCTGGCTGACCGCCCGCTTCACCCGGGCCTCGCTCAGCGAGGACCTCGCCTGGCCGGACGTCTTCGCCGTCGCCTCGCTCGCCGGCATCGGCTTCACCGTCTCGCTGCTCATCGGCGAACTGGCCTTCGAGGGCGACGCGGTGCTGACCGAAGAGATCAAGGCCGCCGTACTGACCGGTTCACTGATAGCGGCGCTGGTCGCGACGGTGATGCTGAAGATACGGAACACCAAGTACCGCAGGCTGTGCGAGGCCGAGGAGCGCGACGAGGACCTCGACGGCATCCCGGACATCTACGAGGAGCACGACCCGGCGTACCACCTGCGGATGGCGGAGATCTACGACCGTAAGGCCGCCGAACACCGTCGGCTCGCCAAAGTCAGGGCGACCGAGCTTGCCGAAGTGGGCGGCGGGGCAGGCGATGAGGGCGACGGTCCGGCATGATCTGACGGGACGGTACAAAAGACGGGACCGTGCACAGTCAGTCACAGACGGACCCGTACGCAGAAGAGGGAGACCGCGATGAGCGCACCCGACGGCAGCCCGGTCGGCGCCGAACGCAGTATCGGCCAGCTGTTCGCCTCCGCGACGGCCGAGATGTCGGCGCTGGTGCACGACGAGATCGCGCTGGCCAAGGCCCAGCTGAGGCGGGACGTCAAGCGCGGTGCGACGAGTGGCGGCGCGTTCATCGCGGCCGGTGTGCTGCTCCTGTTCTCCCTCCCGATGCTCAACTTCGCCCTGGCCTACGGCATCCACACCTGGACCGACTGGAACCTCGCGCTCTGCTTCCTGCTGTCCTTCGCGGCGAACGTCCTGATCGCCCTCGTCCTGGCCCTGATCGGCGTGGTGTTCGCCAAGAAGGCCAAGAAGGGCAAGGGCCCGCAGAAGGTGGCCGCGTCGGTGAAGGAGACGGCGGGCGTACTGCAGAAGGCCAAGCCGCATCCGCGCCCCGCGCGGCCGGAGCTGCCCGAGCTGCCCCGGGACCGCGCGCCCGAGGCCATCGAGGCTGTGGCACGCTCGTCGTCATGACGGAACCCGACACCCCTTCGGCGCAGCCCGGCTCGGTCATCCGGCCCGAAGGCCCCTGGACGCACCGGGATGTGGCGGCGAACGGCGCGCGCTTCCACATCGCGGAGCTGGGCGACGGACCGCTGGTGATGCTGGTGCACGGCTTTCCGCAGTTCTGGTGGGCCTGGCGGCACCAACTGGTCGCGCTCGCCGACGCCGGGTTCCGGGCCGTCGCCATGGACCTCAGGGGTGTCGGCGGCAGCGACCGCACGCCCCGGGGGTACGACCCGGCCAACCTCGCCCTCGACATCACCGGCGTGGTCCGCTCGCTCGGCGAGCCGGACGCGGCGCTGGTCGGGCACGACCTCGGCGGCTATCTGGCGTGGACGGCGGCCGTGATGCGGCCGAAGCTGGTACGCCGTCTGGTGGTGGCGTCGATGCCGCACCCCCGGCGCTGGCGATCGGCGATGCTCTCCGACGTGCGGCAGACGGCGGCGAGTTCGTACATCTGGGGGTTCCAGCGGCCGTGGGTCCCGGAGCGGCAGCTCGTCGCGGACGAGGGGGCGCTGGTCGGGCGGCTGATCCGGGACTGGTCCGGGCCGCGGCTGCCGGAGGACGACGCGGTGGCGACGTACCGCCGCGCGATGTGCATCCCGTCGACGGCGCACTGCTCGATCGAGCCGTACCGCTGGCTGGTCCGCTCCCTGGCCCGCCCCGACGGCATCCAGTTCAACCGCCGGATGAAACGCCCCGTCCGCGTGCCGACCCTGCATCTGCACGGCTCCCTCGATCCGGTGATGCGCACCCGCAGCGCGGCCGGGTCCGGCGAGTACGTCGAAGCCCCGTACCGCTGGCGCCTGTTCGACGGCCTCGGCCACTTCCCGCACGAAGAGGACCCTGCCGCGTTCTCCAACGAGCTGATCAGCTGGCTGAAGGACCCCGAACCGGACCGCTGAACCGAGCCGCCGAACCGGGCCGTCCGGCCGAAAGCCCGCGCCCCGTCCGGTCGGCGAGCCGATGCGCCCGCATGCGGAGCGGTACGCCTGTCCTACGAACTGCCAAATGCCTGGCGCATAGGCCAATTGGCCGCCTCGGAGGCGGTTATGGACCTTGGGGCGGGGGCACACGTCGGGGTATGGGCTGGACGCACGACTACAGTGACGCAGCACGCACTCGCCGCTCGGGCAACGGCCCGGGCACCCACCGCCGGGGCACCCCGCAACTGGCGGGCACCGACCCGAGGGTGGGCATCCCGCGCATTCTGCGCCGCCGGGCCCGCTGGGTCTCGGTACGGCTGCGTCACCCTCGCGGGTGACGCTCGCTAGAGCGCGCAGCTGTCGCTGTCCACCTGCTGGCTCGCTGTACGGCCCTTGGTGATGTCCTCGCGGATCTCGTCCACGGTCAGCGCGTACCCCGTCTCGGCGTCGTCGCGGGACTTCGCGAAGACGACACCGTAGACCTCGCCCTCGGGCGTCAGCAGCGGACCGCCGGAGTTGCCCTGGCGGACGGTCGCGTACAGCGAGTAGACATCGCGGCTGACGGTGCCCCGGTGGTAGATGTCCGGGCCGCTGGCCTCGATGCGCCCCCGCACGCGCGCGGAGCGCACGTCGTACGCGCCGTTCTCCGGGAAGCCCGCGACGATCGCGCTGTCCCCCCTCGCCGCGTCGTCGGCGGCGAACTTCAGGGCGGGCGCGTCCAGGTCGGGTACGTCGAGTACGGCGATGTCGCGCTGCCAGTCGTACAGGACGACCGTCGCGTCGTACCGCCGGCCCTCCCCGCCTATCTGGACGGTGGGTTCGTCGACGCCGCCCACCACGTGCGCGTTGGTCATCACGCGGCGCTCGCCGAAGACGAAGCCGGTGCCTTCCAGGACCTTGCCGCAGCTCTGGGCGGTGCCCATCACCTTGACGATGGAGCGCTGGGCGCGCGCGGCGACGGGACTGTTGGCCAGGGCCGGGTCGGGCGGCTGCACCTCGGTGATGGGCTCGTTGGCGAACGGGCTGAAGACCTGCGGGAAACCGTTCTGCTTGAGCACCGAGGAGAAGTCGGTGAACCACGTGTCGGCCTGCCCGGGCAGCACCTGGTCCACGCCGAACAGCACCTTGGAGTTGCGCACCTCCTTGCCGATGGTCGGTATCGTCGTCTGGGCCAGCAGAGAGCCGAGCAGCCACGCCACCAGCAGCATGGCGACGACGTTGACGAGGGCGCCGCCGGTGGCGTCCAGGGCGCGGGCCGGGGACCAGGTGATGTACCGGCGCAGCTTGTTGCCGAGGTGGGTCGTCAGGGCCTGGCCGACCGAGGCGCAGACGATCACGACGACGACCGCGACGACGGCGGCGGTCGTGCTCACCTCCGAGCTGTCGGTCAGCGCGTCCCAGATGACGGGCAGCGTGTAGACGGCGACGAGGCCGCCGCCCAGGAAGCCGATCACCGACAGGATGCCGACGACGAAGCCCTGGCGGTAGCCCACGATCGCGAACCAGACGGCGGCGACCAGCAACAGGATGTCCAGCACGTTCACCGCTTCAAGCCTCGCCTCATCACTTCGCGATCACTCCTGGTCGGCCGGGGGCCCGGCCACAGCACGAGGGCCACCCTGTCATGACCGCCAGTCGAGCGGGACCTGCTTGTCGCGGTCCCACGGTCTCTCCCAGCCCGCGTAGTGCAGCAGGCGGTCGATGATTCCGGCCGTGAAGCCCCAGACAAGGGCGGATTCGACCAGAAATGCCGGACCTCGGTGGCCGCTGGGGTGGACGGTGGTGGCGCGGTTGGCGGGGTCCGTGAGATCCGCCACGGGGACGGTGAAGACCCGGGCCGTCTCATTCGGGTCCACCACTCCCACCGGGGTCGGCTCCCGCCACCAGCCCAGCACCGGCGTCACAACGAAGCCGCTGACCGGGATGTAGAGCTTGGGCAGCACGCCGAACAGCTGCACCCCGGACGGGTCCAGGCCGGTCTCCTCCTCCGCCTCGCGCAGCGCGGCCCGCAGCGGCCCGTCGCCCTGCGGGTCGCCGTCCTCGGGGTCGAGGGCGCCGCCGGGGAAGGACGGCTGTCCGGCGTGCGAGCGCAGCGAGCTCGCCCGCTCCATCAGCAGCAGCTCGGGGCCGCGCTCGCCCTCGCCGAACAGGATGAGTACGGCGGACTGGCGGCCGGCGCCGTCCTTCGGGGGCAGGAAACGGCTCAGATGGAGGGCCTCGACCGTCTCCGCGGCGCGCACGACCGGGTCCAGCCAGTCGGGCAGCCCCTCCGTGCTGAGCACCACCGGGCCGCCCTGTGTCTCGCTCGCATGTGTCATCGCCACCCCCGTCGTCCTGATGCATCCAACGCGGAACGGCACCGAGATCGTTCCGGTCGGGGCGAACGCGTCGCTGCTTTCCTCATCCGGCCCCCAGCGGCGGGGCCGGTTTGCCGCCCGCGTCCAGATACGCCTGTGGGGGTTTCAGACGCTGACCCGGGAAGCCGCCCTTCTCGTACTTGAGCAGCTTCTTCGCCTTCTCCGCGTCCGTCTCGCCCTCGCCGTAGGCCGGGCAGAGCGGGGCGATGGGGCAGGCGCCGCAGGCGGGCTTGCGGGCGTGGCAGATGCGGCGGCCGTGCCAGATCACGTGGTGGGAGAGGTCCGTCCAGTCACTCTTGGGGAAGAGCGCGCCGACGGCGGCCTCGATCTTGTCGGGGTCCGTCTCGTCGGTCCACCGCCAGCGCCGCACCAGCCGCTGGAAGTGCGTGTCGACGGTGATGCCCGGGCGGCCGAAGGCGTTGCCGAGCACGACGAAGGCGGTCTTGCGGCCTACGCCGGGCAGCTTGACGAGGTCTTCGAGCCGGTCCGGGACCTCACCGCCGAAGTCCTCCGTGAGGGCCTTGGACAGCCCTGTCACCGACTTGGTCTTGGCCCGGAAGAAGCCGCACGGCCGGAGGATCTCCTCGACTTCCTCCGGGTTGGCGGCGGCCAGGTCCTCCGGGGTCGGGTACTTCGCGAACAGGGCCGGGGTCGTCTGGTTGACGCGCAGGTCGGTGGTCTGGGCGGACAGGACCGTGGCGACCAGGAGCTGGAAGGGGTTCTCGAAGTCGAGCTCCGGGTGGGCGTACGGGTAGACCTCGGCGAGTTCGCGGTTGATCCGGCGGGCCCGGCGGACCAGGGCGGTACGGGACTCGCCGCTCGGCGGCTTCGGGGTGACGGTCTTCGCGGGGGCGGCCTTCTTCACGGGGGCGGAGGCCTTCTTGGGGGCGACGGTGGGCTTCTTGCGGGCGAGCGTGGCCTTCTTGACGGGACCGGCGCTCTTGGCGGTGGCTTTCCGGGCCGGAGTCTTCTTGGCGGGAGCCTTCTTGGCGGGAGCCGTCTTTGCCGCAGCCGTCTTTGCCGCAGCCTTCTTTGCCGCCGCCGACTTTGCAGGGGCGGCTTTCCTGGTGGCGGCTTTCTCAGCAGGAACGACCTTCTTCACATCCGTCCGCTTTGCCGCCTTTGCCGCTTTTTCTCCGCCGCCGGAATCCTGTTCGCCCACAGCGGAATCTCGACGTACAACCACCCGCGCAGCCCCCTAGGCCTGTGCTCTCACCGGCGTTTTGGACACCCGGCCAGCCTAAGCCCCGGCACCGACATCCGCCCCGGACCCCGAAGATCAGCGCCCAATTGGACCCCTGCCGCTTACCACGGCACAGCGGTGCGGCATCCTTGTGACAGATCACACTGTTTGGACCGTCCGGCAAAATGGGCACCAGGGTGCCTTGGTACACCGGGGGAACAACATCCCCTGAGCAGGTCGACAAGGAGAGAACTCGTGGACGACGTTCTGCGGCGCAATCCGCTCTTCGCGGCGCTCGACGACGAGCAGGCCGCGGAGCTGCGCGCCTCCATGAGTGAGGTGACCCTCGCGCGGGGTGACTCCCTCTTCCACGAGGGCGACCCGGGCGACCGGCTCTACGTGGTCACCGAGGGCAAGGTGAAGCTGCACCGCACCTCACCCGACGGCCGCGAGAACATGCTGGCCGTGGTCGGCCCCGGCGAGCTCATCGGTGAGCTGTCGCTCTTCGACCCGGGCCCGCGTACGGCGACCGCCACCGCGCTGACCGAGGTCAAGCTGCTCGGCCTCGGCCACGGCGACCTCCAGCCCTGGCTGAACGCCCGCCCCGAGGTCGCCGCCGCGCTGCTGCGTGCCGTGGCCCGGCGACTGCGCAAGACCAACGACGCGATGTCCGACCTCGTCTTCTCGGACGTCCCCGGCCGTGTCGCGCGCGCCCTGCTGGACCTGTCCCGCCGGTTCGGCGTGCAGTCCGAGGAGGGCATCCACGTCGTCCACGACCTCACGCAGGAGGAGCTGGCCCAGCTGGTCGGCGCGTCCCGCGAGACGGTCAACAAGGCGCTGGCCGACTTCGCCCAGCGCGGGTGGCTGCGGCTGGAGGCACGCGCGGTGATCCTGCTGGACGTGGAGCGCCTCGCGAAGCGCTCGCGGTAACGGCCGCTGGGGGCCGAGGGACCGGCACCGCGGTGAAGCCGCCCCCCAAGGGCCTCGACTCCGAGGGCTGCCTCGCGCGAGAGGGCTCCCTCGCGCGCGTGCAGGCCCCGTTCCGTCCGGTCGTCGCCGCAGCCCGCGACCGGCTGCCGGACGTCTTCGGCGCGCGGCTGCACAGCGCGTACCTCTACGGGTCGATTCCGCGCGGCACCGCGCGCGTGGGGCGCAGTGATCTGGATCTGCTGGTCGCGCTCCGGGAGGAGCCCGGTGACGCGGACCGCGCCGCCGCCCGTGCCCTGGGCGAGGCGCTGGACAGGGAGTTCCCCGAGATCGACGGGGTCGGGACGCTGCTGTACGGCCGCGCGCGGCTGCTGAGTGAGCTGGAGACGTACGACCTGGGGTGGTTCGTCGCCTGTCTGTGTACGCCGCTGCTCGGGGCGGACCTCGCCGAGCAGCTGCCTCG
This sequence comes from Streptomyces sp. TRM70350, assembly GCF_019219825.1. Lineage (GTDB taxonomy): Bacteria > Actinomycetota > Actinomycetes > Streptomycetales > Streptomycetaceae > Streptomyces. Next base: position 138,468 of record NZ_JAHUXH010000005.1, read on the forward strand.
CTACCGCCCCGACAGCCTCCTCGCGCGCGAGACCAACGGCGACCTCGCCCTGCTGCTGCCGCGCTGGCGTGAACGCATCGCGGGCGTCGAGGACACGGACGTGGCCCGGCGGCCGCTCGTCCGGTTCATGTCCCGGCATCTCGTCCGCACCGGGTTCACGCTCGTGATGCCCCGCTGGGGCGGCTGGACCAGCGACCTGGTGGAGATGGCCGGGATCTTCGGCGCGTACTACCCCCAGCGCGCGGAGCAGGTGCGCGCGGCGGCCGCCTTGGGGTACGAGCCCACCGGCGAGCGTGCCGTCCTGAAGGCGTACGTCGACGACTTCGGCCCCTGGCTCGCCGAGGAGTACGCGCGCGTGCACGGCGTCAAGGCGCCAAGGCCCGACTGAACGGGCCGACGCCGACCCGGACCTTGAGACAGGCACTAGATGAGCCCGTGCTCCTCCAGGTAGTCCAGCTGGGCCCGTACCGAAAGCTCCGCCGCCGGCCACAGGGAGCGGTCCACGTCGGCGTACACATGGGCGACGATCTGGGACGGCGTCCGGTAGCCGTCCTCGACGGCCGTCTCGATCTGGGCGAGGCGGTGGGCGCGGTGGGCGAGGTAGTACTCCACGGCGCCCTGGGCGTCGTCCAGGACCGGCCCGTGGCCCGGGAGGACGACGTGGACGCCGTCGTCGACGGTGAGGGACCTCAGACGCCGCAGGGAGTCCAGATAGTCGCCCAGACGGCCGTCGGGGTGCGCCACGACCGTCGTACCGCGGCCCAGGACGGTGTCGCCCGTCAGCACCGCCCGGTCGGCCGGGAGATGGAAGCTGAGCGAGTCCGCGGTGTGGCCGGGCGTCGGCACGACCCGCAGCTCCAGCCCGCCGACCCGGACCACGCCCCCGGCGGTCAGCCCTTCGTCGCCCAGCCGCAGCGCCGGGTCCAGCGCCCGCACCTTGGTGCCGGTCAGCTCGGCGAAGCGGGCGGCACCGGCGGCGTGGTCGGGGTGACCGTGGGTCAGCAGGGTCAGGGCGACGCGCTTGCCGGACCGCTCGGCGGTGTCGACGACGTTGCGCAGGTGGCCCTCGTCCAGGGGGCCCGGGTCGACCACGACGGCCACCGGGGAGTCGGGCTCGGACAGGATCCAGGTGTTCGTGCCGTCCAGGGTCATCGCGGACGGATTGGGCGCGAGGACGTTGACGGCCCGCGGGGTGGCCGGGCCCGAGAGGGCCCCGCCACGCGGCTGGCCGGGGAGGGCGGCTGCGTCGGTCATGCCGCCGAGCCTCCCCGTCGGGATGTGCTTGGTCAACTCCTCGGCCGAGACCTGTCACCCACCTCCATGGACAGAACAACTAAGTCCCGGAATCGTCGTGGGGTGATCGCCGGGACACCCGCGGAAGAACCTTGGTGAACTCGTCGTGGCCCGGCCAGGAGAGCACGATCTCCTCGCCCTCCAGACGGGCCTGTGCCAGGACGGGCGTCAGGTCGCGGCCCGGAGCCGCCGCGAGCGCCTCGGCGGCCGTCTCGTAGGCCGTCAGCTGCCGCAGCGTCGCGATCGTGGGCGGCATCATCAGCAGCTCGCCCTTGTCGTACGACGCCGCCGCCTCGGCCGGCCGGATCCACACCGTGCGGTCCGCCTCCGTGGACGCGTTGCGGGTGCGCTGCCCCTCGGGGAGGGCGGCGACGAAGAACCAGGTGTCGTAGCGGCGGGCCTCGAACTCCGGGGTGATCCAGCGCGTCCAGGCGCCCAGCAGGTCGGAGCGCAGCACCAGGCCGCGGCGGTCCAGGAACTCCGCGAAGGAGAGGTCGCGCGCGACCAGGGCGGCGCGGTCGGCCTCCCAGCCGGGGCCGGTCGTGTCGCCGACGACCGAGTCGGGGGTGGGCCCGGCCAGGAGGACGCCCGCCTCCTCGTACGTCTCCCGCACGGCCGCGCAGACGATCGCCTGGGCGGCCGACCCGTCGACGCCGAGCCGGTTCGCCCACCACGCGCGCGTGGGGCCCGCCCAGCCGACCTGACGGTCGTCGTCCCGCGGATCGACGCCGCCGCCCGGGTACGCGTAGGCGCCCGCCGCGAAGGCCATGGATGCGCGGCGGCGCAGCATGTGGACGACGGGGCCGGTGCCGGTGTCCTTGAGCAGCATGACCGTGGCCGCGCGCCTGGGGGTCACCGGCGTGAGGGTGCCCGCCGCCAGCGCGCGGATCCGGTCCGGCCACTCCGGGGGGTACCACTGACCGTTCGCCATGGGCGCGAGGCTATCCCGTGGTGAGCGGATGTTCGAGAGGCGATGATCACCTCGGGGGCTACGGCTGGGTGAGCTCCACCTGGATCTCGACCTCCACCGGCGCGTCCAGCGGCAGTACCGCCACGCCCACCGCGCTGCGCGCGTGCACGCCCTTGTCGCCGAGGACCTCTCCCAGCAGCTCGCTCGCGCCGTTCAGCACCGCCGGCTGACCCGTGAAGTCCGCCGCGGAGGCGACGAACCCCACGACCTTCACCACGCGCGCGATGCGGTCCAGGTCGCCGGTGACGGACTTGACGGCGGCCAGCGCGTTCAGGGCGCAGACGCGGGCGAGGTCCTTCGCCTCCTCCGGCGTGACCTCCCCGCCGACCTTGCCGGTGAGCGGGAGCTTGCCGTCCACCATCGGGAGCTGACCGGCGGTGTAGACGTAGGGCCCGCTCTGCACGGCCGGTTGGTAGGCGGCCAGCGGCGGGACGACCTCCGGCAGCGACAGGCCCAGCTCGGCCAGCTTCGCCTCGACCGCGCTCACGCCTGCTTCTCCCGCTTCAGGTAGGCCACCAGCTGCTCGGGGTTCGGCCCGGGCACGACCTGGACGAGCTCCCAGCCGTCCTCGCCCCAGGTGTCCAGAATCTGCTTCGTGGCATGGACGAGCAGCGGCACGGTTGCGTATTCCCACTTGGTCATGAGGCCGACTGTATCCGCTGGCGGCGGCGGTCTTCGCGGGCGGCCGGAGTGAGAGTTGTCCACAGGGCGCCGGTTGGTTCCCGCGCGAACTGGTTACGCTCGAAGACGTGAGCAGGCTCCAGGTCGTCAGCGGCAAGGGCGGGACCGGCAAGACGACGGTCGCCGCCGCCCTCGCGTTGGCTCTGGCCACGGAGGGGAAGCGGACGCTTCTCGTCGAGGTCGAGGGCCGACAGGGCATCGCACAGCTCTTCGAAACGGAGGCGCTGCCCTACGAGGAACGGAAGATCGCCGTCGCCCCGGGCGGCGGAGAGGTGTTCGCCCTCGCCATCGATCCCGAACTGGCCCTTCTGGACTACCTCCAGATGTTCTACAAGCTGGGGAGCGCCGGACGGGCCCTGAAGAAGCTCGGCGCGATCGACTTCGCCACCACCATCGCGCCCGGCCTGCGGGACGTACTGCTGACCGGCAAGGCGTGCGAGGCGGTCCGGCGCAAGGACAGGGCCGGACGGTTCGTGTACGACTACGTCGTCATGGACGCGCCGCCCACGGGCCGGATCACGCGGTTCCTGAACGTCAACGACGAGGTCGCCGGGCTGGCGAAGATCGGCCCGATACACAATCAGGCACAGGCCGTGATGCGGGTGCTGAAGTCCCGCGAGACGGCCGTCCACCTGGTGACCCTTCTGGAGGAGATGCCCGTCCAGGAGACCGCGGACGGCATCGCCGAGCTGCGGGCGGCGAACCTGCCGGTCGGGCGGGTGATGGTGAACATGGTGCGGCCCGAGGTGCTGGACGCGGCCGACCTGGAACTCGTACGGACGGTGCCGCGCGCCGATCTGGCCCGGTCGCTGTCGGCCGCCGGGCTCGGCGGGGCGCGCCGCGGGCAGAACGCCGAGAAGCTGGTGGACCCGCTGCTGGCGCAGGCCGAGGAGTACGCCGAGCGGTATCTGCTGGAGCACGAACAGCGGGCCGTCCTCGCCGAGCTGGGCCTGCCGCTGCACGAACTGCCGCTGCTCGCCGAGGGCATGGATCTGGCGGGCCTGTACGAACTGGCCACCGAGCTGCGGAAGCAGGGCATCTCATGAGTCCGGAGTCCCCATCGACGCACCACCACCTGTACCCCGCGCGTGTGCTCGACGTCGATCCGCTGCTCGACGACCCGAAGACCCGCATCGTGGTGTGCTGCGGCTCGGGCGGGGTCGGCAAGACCACCACGGCGGCGGCGCTGGGCCTCAGGGCCGCCGAGCGCGGCCGCAAGGTGGTCGTACTGACCATCGACCCGGCGCGCCGGCTGGCGCAGTCCATGGGCATCGACTCGCTTGACAACACCCCGCGCCGGGTGAAGGGCGTCGACGGCGACGGCGAACTGCACGCGATGATGCTCGACATGAAGCGCACCTTCGACGAGATCGTCGAGGCGCACGCGGATCCGCAGCGGGCGGCCGCGATCCTGTCGAACCCCTTCTACCAGTCGCTCTCGGCGGGCTTCGCGGGCACGCAGGAGTACATGGCGATGGAGAAGCTGGGCCAGCTGCGGGCCCGGGACGAGTGGGACCTGATCGTCGTCGACACGCCGCCCTCGCGCTCCGCGCTGGACTTCCTGGACGCGCCCAAGCGGCTCGGGTCGTTCCTGGACGGGCGGCTGATCCGGCTGCTGACGGCCCCGGCGAAGCTGGGCGGCCGGGCGGGGATGAAGTTCCTGAACGTCGGCATGTCGATGATGACCGGCACCCTCGGCAAGCTGCTGGGCGGTCAGCTGCTGAAGGACGTCCAGACGTTCGTGGCGGCGATGGACACGACCTTCGGCGGCTTCCGCACGCGCGCGGACGCCACCTACAAGCTGCTCCAGGCGCCCGGGACGGCGTTCCTGGTCGTGGCGGCGCCGGAGCGGGACGCGCTGCGCGAGGCCGCGTACTTCGTGCAGCGGTTGGCCGCCGAGGACATGCCGCTGGCCGGGCTGGTGCTCAACCGCGTCCACGGCAGCGGCGCCGACCGGCTGTCGGCCGAGCGGGCGCTCGCCGCCGCGGAAAATCTTGAGGAGCCCCGCATTGTGGATCAGGGGGGAGGGAAAGCTGGACTTCGTAACTCTCCCGACACGTACGGCAGTTCAGATGCACCCGCTTCCGAGGCACCGGCACCCGACGGAGGCTCCCCCGCCGCCGCGGACGAGGACCACTCCCCCATCGTCACGGACGAGGACGACTCCCCCGTCGTCACGGACGAGCACACCTCGCAGCGCACCGTCGACCAGCTCACCGCAGGCCTGCTGAGGCTGCACGCGGAACGTATGCAACTGCTCTCCCGCGAGCAGCGCACGCGTGACCGCTTCACCGCGCTGCACCCCGAGGTGGCGGTGGTCGAAGTGGCCGCGCTGCCCGGCGATGTGCATGACCTCGCGGGGTTGCGGGACATCGGGGACCGGCTCGCGGCCCACCGGCCCGAGCTGTCCGTCGACGACGCCTGAAGGCGGGCCCCCTGAGGGGACGCCCGCAGCCTTCAGCTCACCGCCGCGTAGTTCTCGTACACCTCGTCGTCGTCGAGGGGCACCAGGCCGGCCCCCCGCTCGTACTCCGTCCGCGCGGTCTCCAGCAGCCGGCGCCAGGAGGTGACGGTCGGGCGCCTGCGCAGCAGTGCGCGGCGTTCCCGCTCGGTCATTCCTCCCCACACGCCGAACTCGACGCGGTTGTCCAGCGCGTCGGCCAGGCACTCCGTGCGTACCGGACATCCGGTGCACACCGCCTTGGCCCTGTTCTGCGCTGCTCCCTGAACGAACAGTTCATCCGGATCGGTAGTGCGGCAGGCCGCCTGCGCACTCCAGTCGGTTACCCAGCCCATACCGGCGCCGTCCTCTCCCGAATCGAGGCTCCCCCACGGCGGCAGCGGCATATTCACCGCCGCCAGTTGAGGACGTTACGGAAGGTGGGCACAGTGCAACACCCCCAGCGGGCCCAATCTTGAATGGCCCGAACGGACTATGCGTCAGCGGCAGATCACCCGGGGGAGTGAGCCCGCGACATGCGCGTCAATCCCGGCAATTCGGGACGGTTCTACTGCGCCACAACGGACGCCCGGTGACACACAAGGCGGATTCGGGCACGCACCCAACACCCCTCCGCAAAAAAGACCGAGAGGATCCGGAACGATTCGGGGTCGCCGGACGTATTGATACGTGGCCCTACTGCTGTGACAGTTGAGAGCAGCTTAGGCCAAGGCATATACGCGTGTCCGGCGAATGAGAACGTAGGCTGCCCTCATGCCAAAGAAGCGCTCGGGCGGTGGTCTGTCGCCAACGCAGCAGGCCGCCAAGTTCCTCGGTGTCAGTGTGCTCGCGGGAGCCGTCATGGCCGGCATCGCGCTGCCCGCCGTCGGCGCGCTGGGCCTGGCGGCGAAGGGCTCGGTGGAGAGCTTCGACGAGCTCCCGGCCAATATGAAGACCCCGCCACTCAGTCAGCGGACCACCATCCTCGACTCCCGCGGCGACCACATCGCGACGGTCTACTCGCGCGACCGCACGGTGGTCGAGCTCAAGGACATCTCGCCGTACATGCAGAAGGCGATCGTCGCGATCGAGGACTCGCGCTTCTACCAGCACGGCGCGGTCGACCTCAAGGGCGTGCTGCGCGCCCTGAACCGCAACGCGCAGAGCGGCGAGGTTGCCGAGGGCGCGTCCACGCTCACCCAGCAGTACGTGAAGAACGTCTTCGTGGAGGAGGCCGGCGACGACCCGACGAAGGTCGCGCAGGCCACCCAGCAGACCCTCGGCCGCAAGATCCGCGAACTGAAGTTCGCGATCCAGGTCGAGGAGGAGCTCGGCAAGAAGAAGATCCTTGAGAACTACCTGAACATCACCTTCTTCGGCCAGCAGGCGTACGGCGTCGAGGCCGCCTCCCAGCGCTACTTCTCCAAGCACGCCAAGGACCTCAACCTCCAGGAGGCGGCGCTCCTCGCGGGCATCGTCCAGTCGCCCAGCCGGTACGACCCGGTCAACGACGAGGCGGAGGCCACCAAGCGGCGCAACGTCGTCCTGCAGCGCATGGCCGAGGTCGGCGACATCTCCCAGGCGGACGCCGACAGGGCCATGCGGCAGCCGCTGGAGCTGAAGGTCAGCCGGCCGCAGAACGGATGCATCACCGCCGTCAAGGGCGCCAGTTTCTTCTGCAAGTACGTCGAGAAGGTGTTCCTCAACGACCCGGTCTTCGGCAAGACCAAGGAGGAGCGGGCGAAGCTCTGGAACCAGGGCGGTCTGACCATCCAGACCACCCTCGACCCGCAGGCCCAGGAGTCGGTCCAGGCCTCGCTCAAGGAGCACGTCAACAAGGACGACCAGGTCGCCGCGGCGACCACCCTGGTCGAGCCCGGCACCGGCAAGATCCTCGGCATGGGCCAGTCGAAGCCGTACGGCTACAACAAGAACGAGACCGAGTACAACTACTCGGTCGACTCCTCCATGGGCGGCTCCAACTACGGCTTCCCGACCGGTTCGACGTTCAAGCCGTTCGTCGCGGCGGCCGCGCTGGAAGAGGGGCGGCCGCCCACGCAGGAGTACTCGTCGCCGTACGAGATGGAGTACCCGAGCCCGGTCCAGACGTGCTCCGGCAAGCCGTGGGTGAACATCGGCCCGAAGAAGGAGACCGTCGAGAACGAGGACGAGTCCGAGGTGGGGCCGTACCGGCTGGAGGAGGCGACGGCCAAGTCGGTCAACACCTACTACGTGCAGATGATCTCCGACATCGGCCTCTGCCCGGTCATGAAGATGACCGACAACCTGCACGTCGTGCAGGGCAACGGCGACAAGCTGCCCGAAGTGCCCTCCATCGCCCTCGGCGCCAAGGGCATCTCCCCGCTGACCATGGCGACCGCGTACGCCGCCTTCGCCGCGCGCGGTATGTACTGCACGCCGATCGCGATCGAGTCGATCAAGCAGAAGATCGGCAACGAGCAGAGGTCGCTTCAGGTGCCGAAGTCCACCTGCTCACGGGCCATGTCCGAGCAGACCGCCGACACCATCAACACCCTCCTGCGCGGTGTGGTCGACTCCGGTACGGGCCAGGAGGCGGGCCTCAGCGACCGCGACAGCGCCGGTAAGACGGGTACGACGGACGAGCGCAGGAACGCCTGGTTCGTGGGCTACACGCCCAACCTGGCCGGCGCCGTCTGGGTCGGCAGCGCGACCCAGCAGGTGGAGATGGAGAACATCTCCATCGGCGGCGTCTGGCACGACAAGGTCTACGGCGGCCGCGTGCCCGGCCCGATCTGGCGCGACGCCATGACCGGCGCCCTCGCGGGCAAGGAGCCGGCCTCCTTCAACATCGTCCACATCCCGGACGGCGGCGACCGCGACAGCGGGGGTGACCGTGGTGAGCGCGGCGACAACGACAACCGCAACGGCGACGACAGGGGCGGGCTGATCCAGGGGCTGACCAACGGGGGTACGGACGGGGGGACGTTCCCGAACCCCACGTTCTCGATTCCCGAGGGCTGGATCCAGGGGGGCGGCAACGGCGGGAACAACGGCAACGGTAACGGCAACGGCAACGGGGGGAACTGGCCGTGAGGGTCGGTTCAGTCGACAGCCGGTAGTCGGTAGCCGGAGTCGGTCGGTGGTACGGCGATGGGGGCGCCCTTCTTGAGGAGGGGCGCCCCCATTGGCGTATCGGAGACTGGGCTGGCGTACCGGAGACGGGGCGCCCCTCGTGGAGAGGGGCGCCCCGTCGGCGTACAGCCGCTTGTCGCGGTGACCGCCGAGTGCGGACTCAGCCCGCGAGGAGCCTCTTCACCGCGGCGGCGACGCGGCCGCCCTCCGCCTGGCCCGCAACCTTCGGGTTCACGATCTTCATGACCGCGCCCATGGCCCGCGGCCCCTCCGCGCCCGCCGCCTTGGCCTCCTCGACGGCCTGGGAGACGATCGCGTTCAGCTCCTCGTCGGACAGCTGCTTGGGCAGGTACGCGGCGAGCACCTCGCCCTCCGCCTTCTCCCGCTCGGCCGACTCGGCGCGACCACCCTGCGCGAAGGCCTCCGCGGCCTCCCGCCGCTTCTTCGCCTCCTTGGTGATCACCTTCAGGACCTCGTCGTCGGAGAGCTCGCGCTTCTCCTTGCCCGCGACCTCCTCCTTGGTGATCGCGGCGAGCGTCAGCCGGAGCGTCGAGGAGCGGAGCTCGTCGCGCTCCTTGATCGCGGCGTTGAGGTCTTCCTGCAGCTTCGACTTGAGCGTGGTCATGGGGTTGATTGTCGCAGGTGTGCACGGCTGGACGCCTGTTGGTTTATTGGTTTGGGGGCCGGACGCCCGTTGGTTCAAGGGGCGGTCGGGCGTGGGAGCGCGACGGGGTCTGACACGATGGGCGCATGCGCGCGCGATACGGAGTACCCCTCGGCATCACGGCGGTCGCGGCCGCCGGTCTCCTCTACTCGGCCGGGTTCGAGGCCCGTTCCTTCCGTCTGCGACGGGTGACCATCCCTGTTCTGCCCTCGGGCATGCGCCCGCTGCGCGTGCTGCACGTCTCCGACATCCACATGGTCAGCGGCCAGCGCAAGAAGCAGCGCTGGCTGCGCTCGCTGGCCGGCCTGCGCCCGGACTTCGTGATCAACACCGGCGACAACCTCTCCGACCCGGAGGGCGTACCGGAGGTGCTGGACGCGCTGGGCCCCCTGATGGAGTTCCCGGGCGCCTACGTCTTCGGCTCCAACGACTACTACGGCCCCAAGCTGCGCAACCCCGCCCGCTATCTGATCGAGAAGGCCCAGGGCCGCCACGGCCTGAACGGCAACGCGCCCGCGGTCGGCGTCGTCCACAACCCGTGGGAGGACCTGCGGGACGGTTTCGACGCGGCGGGCTGGCTGAACCTCACGAACACGCGGGGCATGCTGAAGATCGACGGCGTCGCGGTGGAGATGACGGGCGTGGACGACCCGCACATCAAGCGGGACCGCTACGCGTCGGTGGCGGGCGGCCCGTCGGCGTCGGCGGACTTTTCGATGGGCGTGGTGCACGCCCCGTACCTGCGCAGCCTGGACGCCTTCACGGCCGACGGCTACCCCCTGATCCTGGCCGGCCACACCCACGGCGGCCAGCTCTGCGTCCCCTTCTACGGCGCCCTGGTCACCAACTGCGACCTGGACACGGACCGGGTGAAGGGCCTGTCGACGCACACTTCCGAGGGCAACACGTCCTACCTGCATGTATCGGCGGGGTGCGGGACGAACCGGTACACACCGGTGCGGTTCGCTTGTCCGCCGGAGGCTACGTTGTTGACGTTGGTGGGGCGGGAGTAGGGCCCGAATCGGGAGTAGGGCCGGAGGGTGGGCGGCGCCGGACAATCCATCTGGCAGCCCATTGGCAGTCCATCTGGGTTGCCGCCCGGGGTCGGCGAGGCCGCCGGGTCCACCTGCCCTGGGCTGGAGAGAACCCAGATCACCAGGGACGAGCCGCCGCACGAACCAGGAAAGGCACCGGCGTAACCCACACAGCCCACCCGCCATGCCCCATTTGCCCGATCTGCTTAGCGTGAGGGCATGACCGCCCCGATACCCAGGGACATCCCGGACCTCCCCGCGATCCCGGGCATGCCCGCGCTGCGGCCCTCCCCGGTTCCCGCCACGGCGGTGGTACCCCCCGTACGCCGCCCCCTGACCGCCGTCTTCCGCCTCCTGACCGCACTGACGGCGGCGTCCGGAGTCACGATCTTCCTGATCCTCGGCAGCCCGCTGCGGGTGCTGAGCCACTTCACGATCCAGAGCAGCATCCTGCTGGCCCTCGTCCTCACGGTCTCGGCCCGCCGAGCCCGGACGGCCCGCCGCCCCCTGCCGTCGGCCGTGACGGGCGCGGCACTCCTCTACGTGGTGATCGCGGCCCTCGTCCACCACCTGCTCCTGGCGAACGCGTCGAGCCCGTTCGCGATGACGACGACGCTGACCGGCGACGCGCAGCCCACGCTGCTGCACTCGATCGCCGACCACGTCCTGCACACGGCGGTCCCGATCGCGGCCGTACTCGACTGGTTGCTCCTCACATCCCCCGGCCGCCTGCACCTGCGCCAGGCCAGCACGTGGCTCCTGTACCCCCTGGCCTACCTGATCTTCTCCTTCGCCCGGGGCGAGTATCTGGAGTACCTGCGCCCCGACACGCCGGGCCGCTACCTCTACCCCTTCCTCGACGTCGCCCAGCACGGCTACAAGAGCGTCCTCGGCAACGCCCTCCTCCTCGGCCTCTCCATCTACGCCCTGGCCGTCCTCCTGGTCGCCCTCGACCACGCCCGCCCGAACCCGGTCCGCCACCGCGCGAAAACCGGATTTCGTCTCCAGCCACCAGTGGGCTAAAGTAAACGACGTCGCCGCGACAGCAGCGACATCGGGGTGTAGCGCAGCTTGGCAGCGCGCTTCGTTCGGGACGAAGAGGTCGTGGGTTCAAATCCCGCCACCCCGACAGTAAAGTACCAGGTCAGGGGCCTGATCCAGTGAGTGGATCAGGCCCCTGACGGGTTCCTGGAGATCGTTTGGGAGAAATCTGGGAGAAGATCTTGGTCGGGTTCTCCCAGCGGCATCTGCTCTCCTCCCTTACGGTGAGGTGCCTAGCAGGGACCGCCGTATGCACGTTCGTGAATCGGTGGACCCACACGACCGGCGCGGTTGGGAACCGGGCCAACCAGGGGGGCCAGTGGAGCCGAGAAGTGCAGCAGCAGTGGGAAGAGACTTTCCGTACACCGCGCGTACCACCTGCTATATCGAGGTTCATGAGGACGGCAGAGTCACTCATGGCGACGATCGGGCCGCGTACGAGCGCGCCGTCGCCGGAAAGTCGCGGCTGTTCGCCGTCTGGCCCGGCGAGTGGTCGAGCCACCTCTTCGTGATCGACGACCTCGACGAGTACGCCAAAGCTCATGGGATCCAGCACGACCAGAACCGGACCGGACTGGAGGAACACGTTCACGACGTGGAGTGGACCGAGGCGGCGGGCCGCAACCCCAATCCCCGGAGTCCGTACATCAGCATCCGACTCAAGCTGACATGCGGATGCGAGATCCGCGACTTGGGCACCTTCGCGAGCCAGATGCGGGAGCAGCAGGGTTGGGCCATCGCGACCAGCGTTGGGTGGGGCAGCAGCAGTGGCCCCGAAGGTACGTCTTACTCCCTGCGCGTGCGACGGAAGAGTCTGGGCATCTGAACGCCTGCAGCAAGCGCAGCAACCTTCCAAAAAACCGTCCACGGGCCTCATCCCTACGGCAGGCTGACCGCAAGGAGGGTACATATGGGACGGGCATCTCGAAAAAAGCGTGAGCAGCGGTCAGCAGGACAGCGCAGGCAGGCACGGGCGGCTGTGCCAACACCTACAGATCCGCGCGCCGAAGGCGAAGCCGCTCTGGAGCGGCTGATGCGCACCAACTCCCCAGGCAAGGTCAGCCTGGCAGGAGCGTACGCCTTCGGGTACGGAGCTCTGGGAATGGCGCAGTTGGAGGGGGACGACCAACCCTGGTTCCATGACATCGACCCCTTGGATGCCCTGTTCTTAGGCACCGCGTGGCCGCAGAAGTTCAGGGACGAGTTCGAATTCGCCAACGCACGTGACGGATGGCTCCGGATTCTTCGTGGCACCGTGCACTGGAAGGGCATCGAGAGCTTTGTCCGCGAGGTCGTTACCGCAAGCGAGGAATACGACCTCCCCGTGGATGAAGGGGAGTTGATGCTGAGGCTCACGGGCCGGTTGGAGGCGCTTGGCCTCGATCAGCGCAAGTTGCCCGCCAACTGCCTGCCGGGGTCAGCACTGGTCGGGACCCGGCCGATCGAAGGACCTCCCTCCGATCAGGTGCTGCCGGAACCTCCGACCGACGCAAACGAGAGGATCGCTCGTTTCTGGGAGGGCACTCAGATCGAGCTCCCCCACGACGGAACGCCCCTTGACGCACTGCGACATGGGGTCTACCTGCTCACCCAAATGGGCCTGCGCCTGGACGACGACCCAATGGCGCTCCTCCCCGCCCTCTATCTCGCCCTGGTGGCGAAGGACGGTGAAGAGATCAGCGATGCGGGGAAGCGGGCAGTGGCCTGGGCGTACGCCCTGCCTCCGGGATCTTCGCTGATTCCGGTCACTGACGTCCTCCTCTTGGGACCTGCTCATGGCCTGAGCAGAACGAGATACTCGCTCGGCTCTTCTCCCTCCCCAACCTCGGGGAGCCCGTCAGCAGCGCGGACAGGCGATGGACCAGCTCCCCTGGCTGCGCGCTGATCGATCTCGCGTTCGAGCGAGGCTTCTCCCAGGTCATCACCCGTAACGGCAAGGTCGTTCGCATCGACGACACCGCGGTTGCCTCCTTCAAGGCGCAGCTCCGTCGGTTCGAGGAGAAATTCGGCCAGCCTCCCGGCCCTGACGATCCCGTGTTCTTCGATCCCGACGCGGAAACACCCCAGCTACCCTCCCTGAGCAGCGTCGAGACCCACGGTGTCGAACTGCTGGAGACCATCGGCCTGTCCGTGGCCTGGATCTTTGCCTACCGCGAGACCAAGGGGTTGCTGCCGCGCCTCGACGGCACGTTTCTGACCGAGCGCGATGCCGCTGAGTGGGATGCAGCGATCGCTCGCTACGTGGAACAGGCCGGCGGCGAGTTCCCAGATTTCGAGGACAACATGGAGATCCTTCGGACCAACTTCCTGGCTAGGGAAGTGATGACGGCGGCACAGGATCCCGAGCACGGCCGCGAGCTCGTCGCCATCTTGGACGGTGGAAGTGGAGGGGAACTGCTCGGCTCTTTCCTCGACCGCATGGCACCCTCGCTGGAGGAGCTCGTACAGGAGGACCCATCGCTTCTGGATTCCGCTGCCGAATTTGCCAGGGCTTGGGGTGGCGCAACGCTGCAGAATCGGGTGTCCGTCATCGCTGGTGCGCCCTCTGATCTCGACCGGAAGGACACCGCGGCCGTACTCGCCGTCGCTGCAGCGTTCTTTGCCAGGCAGACCGCGCCAGAGTCGGACTGAGTTGCTGAGTCAGGGGCCCGAACCATAGGCGGATCGAACCCCTGACTGATTGCGGTGATCTTCCGGTGGGTGCCTCTGTCGATCTCCGCCGAGCAGAGTCGGTCACAACCGCACGGGGCGACGGCTGGCGAAGCCACGTACGGCCTTACCCCGTCTCCTGCACTACGTGCTGGGCCGGACGCTCTGAGCAGCTGCCACCGCGTCGTCAAGCGTTGTTTGGGGGATCTCGGCGTCCGGCCCGGGGGTCCTGCTGATGGCGTCGACCGCCGAGCTGATCGCGGCGTACCTACGCGTGGCCTCCGGTGTGCGCCGCCCCCTCGGGTTCGTCCGCCGCGGACGGGTGGACGTACCTGCCCTCGTTGAACGGAGTGAACCACGCCTTGAACGCCATCGGTGCGACGCCGAGAGCCGCTCCGACGGCGCTCTCGTCTATACCGTCCATGGAATCGTCGTAGAGCCACTCGTGATCCATGTCCTCGTAGACGTTGTCAGCGAACGCGTCGAGAGCGGCCGAGACGCCGTCGTCGAGCAGCCCGAAGGTCTCCAGGGTCACGTTGGTCTCATTCAGCAGCAACCTCAAGGCGAGTTCCTCGGCGACGCAGCTCAACCGCTGGAAACTGCCGTCCGTGAAGCGGGTGGTCATGGCGATCACCGTCACCAGGAAGCGGCGGGCGAAGCGGGCGTCGTACTGGAGGGCGTATCGCTCGGGAAGATCTTCGAAATGCCACAAAGGGCCGTCGCATTCCGCTGCAGTGGTGTCCTCCTCCGTCAGGGTCTGCACGTCTTGGAACAGCTCGTCCACCAAGATTTCCGTCGCGTACACCAGGGCACCGGCGGCGAGTTTGGCGTCCTCCGGCGAGACGGCGAACTCGATGTCACGGTCTTCTTCCTCGTCGTCTTCGTCGTCCAGGACGCCGAACATCACGGGCGGGAAGGAGCGCAGCTCGTCTGCCAGTGCCAGCATCTGACCGCGTACGGCCTCAGCTTCCGCCTTGGCGTCATAGCCTTCGCTGTCGTCCTCAACCGTGGGACGCTCGGCATGCCGGGCCTTACGGTCAGCCGGATCATCGGGCGGGGGCATCGGGACCGTCGGCGGCGGCGATACTCTCCTGGGCGGGATCCGGGTGCAGTTCGACCTCGCATCGCTCGATCTGCCAGTCAGCCAACAGCTCAGACCGTTCCAGCAGTTCACCCACGACCGACCGCACAGCCTCCTCGGCGAATTCGAGAGCCGGAGCATCCACGAACACCTTCAGAAGCGCTCCGCCCGGGTAGACGGCCACGATGCTGTCGAGGAGGTCGACTTCCATGCCGTCGGGGCCCTCGATGGCCTCGACCGAGTCGAAGCCATCCTCAATGAGCGCCACGGCGCCAGCGCGCTGAAGTGGGTCCATCTCCGGAGTGCCCTCCGGGATGTGGGCGTCCACAGTCACTACGTATGTCACGCGTCCGATCCTGGCAGGGATATCCCAGGCGACGGGGAGGAATCCGCTCAATCACGCGCACTACGCATCGCGCCAGGCAGTCGGCCCGGCTGATGTCGGCGGCACAGCCGTCGTAGACGTCGTGTTCAGCGACCTGGCCAGTGCTTCGGCGGTTCCACAGCAGGGTCCGTGACCTGCAATCGGCTGCGTCGGGAGGGATCGACGGCCGTGAGAGAGACGAGTCGCTGGCCGTCCGCCTCCTCCAGCTCGGCCAAGGCGTGAGGAAGCGCCGCACAGACGGTGGCGATGGCGGTGCCAAGGCCGACCAAGCCGCCATGCTTGTTGTTCTGGCGGTACTGGATGCGATGGAGTCCCGACCGCGCGATCGCCTCGACCTCCATGGGCCGGTTCAGTTGCTTGGCGTCATTGGTGATGATCGCCTGGAAGCCCTCCGACCTGGCCTTCGCGTACAGCTCGATGTCCTTCGTGCCGGCCCAACCGTCCAGCTCGTGGACGTGCACCACGTCGTGCGCGGTCAGAAGAATGCGCACGATCTCGACCATGGGCCTGGGGACGTTCTCGTCGAGCAGCAGCTTCAAGCGACAACCTGCCGAGAGCCATCGACGTAGCTATCCACGTAGTCGCTGAAATCGACCGCGTCGCGTGCGGCTGCCGCGCTGACCCCTGGGTAGAAGTCGCTGACCCGGTCCGGGGGTACACCGTCCCTGACCAAGGCCGCTACCTCTGCGGCGGGAATCCGGGTTCCTTCGATGACCGGCTCACCGCCACGCACAGCGGAGTCGACGGCGACGTGGTCGCGTGGCTTCAGCAGGTCAGGGATGTGCCGGCCGTCCTTGTAGAAGGGAGCAAGCACATCCACCAACTGGTGGATGACCACGTTCCCGCCCCTGATCAGATCGACCGCCTGCTCGGGCTCCGCAAGGTAGATCGTGTCCGGTCCCGCGACGAGCACGTAGGAGGACAGGTGTTTACGCTCGCCCAGGTCTTCTCGGAGCGTGTCCACCGCCCTGCGGATCTTCTGCAGCGACGTCTCCTTGCGAAGCTTCACGCAGGCCCGCAGAGCGACCACGTCGCGGAAGGAGTACAGGATCGGGCGTGAGTCGGAGATCTCCGGAACGAGGAGCGCGCCCTTCGTGCCGGAAGCGCGGCGCCAGTGGGAAAGCTGCCGCAGCGTGGCGCCGGAAAGGGCCGCGGCGAGCTTGGGCTCATACGACACCGCGTTCCTCCTCTCCGCCCCCATCGGATCTTTGGTGACCGTACTCCATTCTCGTGCCTTCCGCCGAGATCGGAAAAGACGGGCTCCGTTCGAGGTAATCGGAGCCCGTCTCCCGACCATCAGGCCATCGTCGTGGCACGAGCGCGCAGCAGCCGATCGAGTACGGCGACCGGCGAGCGCGGACGCAGGTTCCGACGGACGTCGAGCGCGGCTTCCCACTGCACGGTCAGGCCGACCTTGAGACGCTCACGCATGCCAGGAGTCACGTGGGCGTAGCGCGCCGAGACCGAGCCGTCGATGTGGCCCATGCGCTCGTCCATCAGCACCTTCTCGGTGCCAAGGTCCTCCATGTGCGTGCGGTGGGAGTGGCGCAGGCCATGCGGGGTGAGCCCTCTCGCGATGGGCAGCCAGCAGGCGTCGGCCCGGCCTTGGGCGTTGCGGCCACGGACCGGGATGCCGGGCCAGGGCTCGCCGAGCAGCGGGACCGGGCGGGTCTCCTGAGGTGCCTTCTTCGGGTACCACCCGGAGGTGGCAGGCGCGAACAGCCAGGTGGCGAAGCCGTTGCGGCGCCAATGAGCGGCGTTCTCCGTCGGGATGCCGCCGCGGACAAAGTTCAGCTCGGCGATGGCGAGTTCGACGCAGGCGCGGGTGTGCTCTCGTACGCGTTCCGGGTGGTTGAGGACGTTGGACACGGTGCCGGTGGAAACGCCCGCGCGTCGGGCGACGTCCACCAGCTTGGCACCGGTGTGCCCGCCGGTGCGGGCAGTGCCCTGGCCGTGGAAGACGTAGCGCTTGCCGTGGCAGGGGCACGGCGTCGGTTTCGTACGGGCGATGTGGTCAGCGACCAGGGCCGACAGCCAGTCCGTCGCGTCGATGGTGCGGTAGCTGTCGTCCTTGGGCGGGCAGCGGATCAGCTCGCCCGAGTCCAGTTCGTACAGCTGGTGCTCTACGCGTATGGCGCCGGGTCGGGCGAACTCGGTCTCCAGCCCGACGATTTCGCCCCACCGCATCCCTGTGTAGCCCTTGAGGATCACGGCGACGAACTCGTCGTCGCGGCCGGACAGCAGGGCTGCGCGTTCGGCGATGAGGAGCAGACCGAGCGGGTCGGTGATCACCTTCTCGGGCCCGCGGTCGTGGGAGCGGCCGGCGCGTTTGCCGCGTCCGCGCCGCTTCGCTGCGGGGTTGGACGCGATGAGGCCCTCGTCCACGGCGTCTTCCAGTATGAGGTGGAGCGTCGAGCGCCACGTCTTGACACTGGATGCCGCGTAGACGGCCTTCTCCCGCTTCTCCCAGGTGTCCACGTCCATGCGGAGGATGCCGGCAGGGCCTTGTCCTCGAACTCAGGGAGCAGGTGCTCCTCGATGTGGCGCCGGTAGTTCTGCATGGTGGACGCAGCCAGGTCCTGGGCGTCGTACCAGCGGCTGGCGTACTCGCCGAAGGTCTCCTGTCCGGCCGCCGGGTCGCGCCAGGTGCCGCGCCGGACCTTGGCCTCTTCCTCGTCCGCGGCCTGCTTGGCCTCCCGCTTGGTGGCGAACTTGACCACCGCGCCCGTCGGGTCGACGACGGTGCCGTACTTGCCTTCGCTGACCTTGTACCTGCCGCGCCAGTAACTGCCGCGTTTCTCGGCGAAGCCCACGCCTCGCATCCCCTCCTTTCTCGGATGTGCCGGGTACAGCTACGCAGCAGTGCCGTACTGGGACCTGCGGGGCGGTCGAGCCCTGAGACGTGGGGCGGAGGACGTGGAGGGCCGCGTCTGCCGAGTCGGACGCGACGGCGTCATAGCCGGCTCCGGCGGACTGGCCGGTGACGGCGTCCTCTGGGCTCGCTGTGGCGCCGGCTCCTCGTGGATGCGGATGATCTCGGCGAGGTGGTCCGCGGTGAAGCGGTAGGCGCGGCCGACTCTTGTGTGCGGTATCAGGCGCCGGCGTGCGCGGTCCTTGACCCACCAGGCCGAGCAGCCAAGGGTCTCGGCAATCTCCTCGGGGCGGTAGAGACGGGGCAGGGCGGCTTCACCATCCGTTCGATGCGGAAGGCGTCCGAGGGCAGGGGGCATTGGGGGGTGCGGCAAGAGGGGTGGGGTCCTTACCCGGTGGAGGATGCTCGATCAGCGGCGGTGGGTGGCCCGTCTCAGGTGGTGCTCGGTCCCTCCAGCAGCACGAGGGGTGAGACGAGGAGTGCGTCGGCTATTGCGAACGAGGTCGTCGACGTCGCAACGCCGCTGGGCACGTTCGATTCGGGACAGCATCGTGTTGGACATCGGACGGCCGAGGGCCGTGACGCGGTCGGCCAACTGACGCTGGGCGAGACCGCGTTCGGTGCGGAGGATTTCGATGGTGTGGGCGGTCCGTATTCCTGCCGGACCCATTTCCAGAGAACGTGCTGCCATAGCTCCAGTTGTAGCGTGCATTCCCCGGTTTGGTTAACCGGCGATCGTCGGCTATGTTGCGCTCGCTTGGTCAGCGAACAGGGGGAAATTCCAGTCCCCCGCTCTGATGTCGCGCGACCTCGCACAGACACCTCGAAGCGCTTCTGACGTGGGGTGTTGTGTTGTAGCTTCGCCGTCGCCAGCGCGTCAACGGCTTCCCCATGTGATGCTTCTGGCTCGGTCGGCAGGGCAACTATTTGGTCAACCGGCGATCGTGCCCTACGGTTTTGGTCCCGCCCGCTACCAGCCTGATTTCCTGCGGCCTTTCTGCCGTGAGAGATTGGCCGGATCAGGCTGGACTTGCGCGACCCGGGTGTGGCTATGTTGACGACACCCCCGGAAAACGCAGTCGGTTCGCGGCGCACGCCGCGCCAACATCACGCCCCTCTGTTCGAATCCCACCCCGACCGACGGTGAGCCGTGGTGTCCGCCCACAGGCCGCCGAGTTAGGACCGCCCCGCTCTTGGCACGAATCCGCACCATCAAGCCCGAAGCCTTCGTCTCCGACTCCCTGGCCACCATCTCCCTGACCGCGGAACGCACCTTCCTCGGCCTGCTCACCCAAGCCGACGACCAGGGCCGCCATCGCGACCACGCCGCGATCATCGCGGGCCAGTTGTGGGTCCTGCGCCCGGAGCACACCCCACCCGATGTCGAGACGGACCTCGCCCAGCTCGCCGACGCCGGGCTGATCTGCCGTTACAAGGGACCGGACGATAAGCGGTACCTGCACATCGTCACCTGGCACCAGCACCAGAAGATCAACCGGCCCAGCAAGAGCCGCCTCCCCGCCTGCCCTCACCACGACACACCGGTCGGCACCGCGCCAGGCGTCGTCGCGCCGACTGCGCGGGCCAGCATCACGGAGCCCGCACCGCAGCCTCACGGAACCCTCCGTGAAAGCTCCGGACAGGTGCGCGAGCCTGCGGTGAATCCCGGCGCCGATGACGAAACCGCAGGTCAGATCGCTATCACAGAGCCTTCCGTGAGGAAGCAGGGAGGACTCCGTGAGGCAGCAGTGACGCCTCACTGTCCGGATCTAGGACCTAGGATCATGGATCTAGGAGATATCCCTTCGGGGGGCGCGAGCGCCCCCGCGCCCGGCACCGTCTCGGCCCAGCAGCTCATCGCAGAGTACGCCGCCGCCTGCGCCCACCGTCCGCCCAAGGACGTCCTGGGCCACCTCGGCCGGGAGGTACGCAAGCTCGTCGACGAGGGCATCGCCCCCACCCACATCCGGGCCGGACTCGAACGGCACCGCACCAAGGGACTGCACCCCAGCACCCTGCCGAGCCTCGTCCACGAGGCCATGAACGCGACCCCTGCCACGCCAACCGCGCCGACTGTCCACAGGGCGTGGACAAACCCCACCGACGTTGAAGCAGCCTTCGGAGGTGGCCTCTGACCGCCACCCTCACCCGCGAGCCTAACCAGGTCGGCCCGCTCGCCGACCGACTCAACGGCATCTTGGCCAGCCGCGGCATTGACCCCGGTATCACAGCAGAGGAACCGCCCGCGGAGCCTGTCACGGCCCTGGAGCTGGCGGACGCCTGTATCCCCGCCCGCTACCGTCGGGCCATGGCCGACCAGCCGCAGGTCACCGCCTGGGCTGACGAAATCGCCCGCGCTGGACGCCCCGGCCCCGGCGGACCCGGTATCGCCGAAGGCCCGTCGCTGCTGATCGCCGGCCCCACCGGCACCGGCAAGACGTACCAGGCGTACGGCGCCATCCGTGGCCTCCTCAGCCGTGGCGTCCGCCTGCGCTGGGAAGCGACCACCACCGCCGACCTGCGGCACTACCGACCCGATGTGGTCGTCACCTACGACGAGAACGGCTTCTACGGCCACCCCGACCACATCCAGGCCCACCGCATCACGATGGCGGCGCTGGAGATGACCGCGCTGACACCGAAGGTGTACTGGACCACGATGCCCCGCTCGATGATGCAGCGGTTCGGCGAGATCATGCGCGAGTTTCATCCGGACATGCCGGAGCCGGATCCTGCCGAGGCCGCCGCGTTGGCCGAGATCGGCCTCCCCGACGATGAGATCACCACGTGGGTGGACACCACCGCGTTCAGCGGCCAGAAGTTCGACGCGCTGGCCGCGCACGCCAGTCAGGGCGAGAACATCTTCTTCCTCAAGATGGGCAAGGAGAGGTTCGGCGAGTTGATGGGCATGGAGACCTTCGTACGTGTCCAGGACGCCACCGGCGAGGCCGTACCCGAGAACGATCTCTTCGCCGGACTGCGCTGATCCACTCATCCGGGGAGCCCTGGAGAGCTCAGCTGCCACCAGCCAGTGCGGAATCAGCCCGGCGGATTCGGGCTGAACCGCAGGGCGTTGAGCCGTAGACTTCGGCAGTCAACGCCGACGAGGTCCGGCCGTTGCGCGCGCCCGCGGGGGAGGAGATCGGAACAGGACCCTTCGGACTCGATGGAGATCGCCGAGCCTGAGGAGAACGGCCGGAGCAATACGGCTGACTCACCTGTTGTGGACGATCCGACGTCCAACTCGGACATCGACTCGACGACGGCGTCGACGGTCCTGGTGGAGGTGCTCCCAGGGGTGGCTGTCGTCGCCGGTGAGGTCCCGCCGGAGCTGAAGCCCGATCTGATCGACTTCGGGATCGTGCCGGCTGCCGACCGCAAGCAGATCTCAGCGATCCTCGCCTCGATCGGGAACGCGGCGACCGTGGTCGGCAATCTCGGAAACGCGTTCGCCGGCGTGCAGGGGCTCTACAGGATCGGCGACACGGCACAGGCCCTGCTGAACAGCGGCGCGACGCTCGCCGTCAAGGACGGCGGGCACCTCGGAGCGGTGATGGTTCCCGGCCGCATCCTGCATCAGGCCCGCTTCTACTCCGTGAATGCGGTGAGCAAGGCGCAGACCGCAGCCTCGGTCGGGCCGGCGCTGGCCATGGTCGCCCTTCAGATGATGCTGAGTGAGGTCTCGGGCCTCGTCAGGACCAACCTCGCGGTGACAAGTCAGGTCCTCACCACCATCCGCAAGGATCAGTGGGCCGAACTGACGGGGCTCGTCGCCGCCATCGATCGCGCGGTCGACCAGGCGCGAGAGATCGAGTCGGTCCCGACGTCCTTGTGGGAGGACGTCGCAGGCAGTGGAGCGCTGCTGCAGAAGCAGCTTGAGCTCTACCAGGGGAACGTCCGCGACCACGTCAGGCGGATCGGTCGGGCCGACGCACGCAGCCACCGTGAGTACCTGCAGACGAACGCCGAGGCGATCGCCTTCGATGCCTACGCCCTCCTGTCCTCCCTCAAGGCATGGACCGGGTATCACGCGCTGCGCGCCGCGAGGGCGAGAGCCGCTGGACGCGAAGACGCCGCCGAGGCGCAGTACGCCGAGGTCATCGCGCGCGACACCCGCGCGGAGTTCGACTCCGCTCTCGCCGAGACGACGAGCCTCGTCGACGCGCTGACGCGGGAGCTGCGGATCACTGCCGAGCTCCCCGGACTCGACGCATGGCCGCTGCCAGGGAAGCGGAAGGACGTGAAGGCGGCCCGCGAAACCTCCGCCCGTCTTCTGGAGGCGCTCGAGCCTCTAGCCGATGCTCTCCATCCGCCGGCTCCTCCGCTTGAGGCTCCGGGCGTCGTCTGTACACCCAAATCGCTGGATCTCGAGCCGTACCTTCGCATCCTGCGATGGCTCCTCGAGGACGGTGAGACCCTACGTGTCCTCGGCTTCCCCGACCAGCTCGATGCCCTCGGTCCAATTTCTGCGATCGTCGGCGGAGCGAAGGAGAAGTTGGCGGCAGCGAGGGACAAGGCTGCGGCAAAGACACTGGTCGCCGTCACGGATCGCCGCATCATCACGGCCAAGACGAACGCATTCCTCGAGCAAGCCGAGATCCGTCAGGACATCCCGATTGACCAAGTGCGATACGTCCGAGCAACGACCACACAGGACAGAAGCGCGCGCTTGGCGATCGACCTCATCACGCGCGACGAGAACATCCGGTGGCTCTTCCACGCTGACGTAGACAACACTCAAGTGGGCGCGCTCGCCGCCGTGCTTGCCGAGTCGATGACGATCCCGGACGTTGAACGCGATGAGCTGCAGCGGCGGCGCTACGCCCCCATCGAGGCGGGCGAGAAAGGCGAGAGTACGGGCACGAGGTCTACCGAACCGACTGGATCCGAGGCCACGACCTGCGATGCCGAATAGGTCCCAAGCCGATTGACCAGTTCGTAGCTGTTGGGGCCGATAGGGAAGCAGCCACCGCGTGATCATCAGAGGTTGCGTGGACTTCTGAAGATGGTGCGGTGGCCGTGGGCCAGCGCGCCTTGCGGCAGCTGGTGCACCCCCTGGCTCAGACGCGCCCTTGACCAAGGTCTACAAGGATTGTTCCGTTAGGGAAGTTGGGGCGTTCTACTCGGGGGTTGCCTTCGTGACCAGGTCGGCTGGCAGTGCGTGGTGTCTCATCAGCGGCACCAGGGGGGAACCGGCCGCTCCCCTGGCTGCTGCTGGGGCCTCCGTATGAGACTCCGGCGCGGGATCGCGATCGCCGTCGTCGCCGGAGGCGGCGCTGTGACCACCATGCTGGTTGGGCTCGTCACGAACGCCGTGTCCGATGAGTCGCGGTGGCCGGGCTGGCTGGGGTGGTTACAGGAGCACGCCTGGTTCTCGTTCGTCGTGTTGGGCGTGACGATGGCGGGGCTGACGGCCCTGCTCGCCGGGCTCTCCGAGACGCGGCCTCCCACCCCTCCGGGCCGACCGGAGGATGGAGCAGGGCCAGGGGCCGCCCAGGTGCTGCGTTCGTTGCCGCGCGACACCGCCGCGTTCACCGACCGTGCCGCGGAGCTGGAGCGGCTGGTGGGCTCGGTGCGGGCCTCACAGGAGCGTGGCGAGGGGCTGCCCGTTCACGTGATCGACGGCATGCCCGGTGTCGGGAAGACCACCTTCGCCGTGCACGCAGGCCACCTGCTCTCCGAGCGGTTCCCCGACGGACAGCTCTTCGTGAACCTCAACGGGCACACGCCGGGGCGTACTCCGGTGCAGGCCAGCGAGGCTCTTGCCTCGCTTCTCGCGGCCGCCGGCGTGCCGACTCAGCAGATTCCCGTCGGTGACGACGTCGGAGCGGTCACCGAGGCTCGGGCCGCCATGTGGCGGAGCAGGCTCGCGGGCAAGAAGGCGCTGCTGATTCTCGACAACGCGGCCAGCTACCGACAGTTGGAACCACTGCTCCCCGGTGGGAGCGGGTGTCTGGTGTTGGTGACCAGTCGCAAGCGGCTGGTGGCGAACGAGGAGGTGGTCATGTCGGTGGACGCACTGCCGCCGGATCACGCGGTCGAACTCTTCGTACGGCTCAGTGGGCGACCGGCCGACGCTCTCGGCCGGGATGTGGTGGACGAGTTGGTGCGGCTGTGCGGGTGTCTGCCGCTGGGGGTGTCGCTTCTCGCGGCACGGCTGCGGCACCATCCGTCCTGGAGCGCCGAGGACCTGCGCGGGCGGCTGGTGGCGGCGCGGGACCGGCTGGGAGAGCTGCGTGCCGGGGAACGTGCCGTCACCGCTACGTTCGATCTCTCCTATCGGGATCTCGCACCGGAGCGGCAGCACTTCTTCCGACAGCTCGGGGTCTTCCCCGGCACCGATCTCGACCCGCACGTCGGTGCGGCTCTTGCTGAGGTCTCCGTCGTGGTGGCCCGTCGGCACCTTGAGGCGCTCTACGACGACCACCTGATCGACGAGCAACCGGGGAGTCGCTACCGGCTGCACGATCTCTTGCGCGACTACGCTCGCGGTCTCGCCGCCGAGGGAGACAGCATGGACCACGTACAGGCCGTCCAGCGCGTGTGCACCTACTACCTGGCCGCTCTTGCCGTCGCGAACGGGCAAACTGTGCGCAGCGGAGCCGCGGTGCCACCGGCGCCGGACGACACCTCGCGGGTGGAGACCCCGGTCCTGGAGTCGCGGGCGGATGCCCTGAGCTGGCTGGAGACCGAGCGGGCCAACATCCTGGCCTGCGTCCGTCGGGCGAACGGCCTCGCCCTGTACGACCTCGTGGTCCGACTCGCCGCGGCCATGGCGCCCTTCCTGCGCCAGGCCGGCCCCTGGGACCAGGCCGTCGCGCTCCATCGGACCGCCGCCGAGGCCGCCCGCCATACCGGTGATCAGCGGGCGCGGGGTGATGCCCTCGCCGAGCTGGGTGTCGTACGCCGTTTCATGGCCGCCTACCCACAGGCGATCGAGGCCCTCAACGACGCCGTGACGGCGTACGAAGCGGTCGACGACCGGCGTGGCAAGGCCGAGGCACTGAATCAGCTCGGCATCGTCTGGTACCTGACCGCGGACAACGAGGACGCGGCCCGCGCCCAGACCGAGGCCCTCGCCCTCTATCGAGAGCTGGGGTACCGGCTCGGGCAGGCGAACGCGCTCGCGGATCTCGGCATGACACACCGGCAGATGAGCCGGTTCGACGCCGCGGTGGAGGCCCAGACCGAGGCCCTGGCGATCTACCGAGAACTCGGTGACCGATACGGGGAGGCGAACTCCCTGCGGGACCTGGGTGTCGTGCACAGCCTCATGGGCACGTACGACCTGGCCGCCCGGCATCACCAGGAAGCGTTCGACATCTACCTGGAGCTGGACGACCGTGTGCACCAGGCTTACGCACTGAACGAGTTGGGCGTCGTCCGACGGCTTACCGGAGACATCGAGGCAGCGCGGACGGCACACAGCCAGGCCCTGACGCACTTCACCGAGCTCGGTGAACGGTTCGGCCGCGCGAACAGCATCCGTCACCTTGGCGTCGTGGAGCGTGTGACCGGGGATGCGGCAGAGGCGATCCGGCTTCTGGAGGAGGCCCTGGGCGCCTACCGCGAGCTCGGCAGTCGAGGGGGTGAGGCCGCCTCGCTGAGTGAGCTGGGCGTCGCGCGCGGCATCGTCCGTGAGCGCGACGGCGCGATCGAGGCGTTCCAACGCGGTTTGGAGATCCTGAGGGGCCTGGGCGACCGGTGCGGCGAGGCGGAGGCACTGAACCACTGGGGGATGCTGCTGCTCACCTCCGATGAACCGACAGCCGCCCGTCGGCACTTTGGTCAGGCGCTCACGCTCGCGCGGGACATCCGCTGCCCGCTGGAGGAGGCGCGGGCACTGGAGGGCATCGGCCGCTGCGACTCGACGGTTGACGGGCCTGGTCACGGCGTGGACTCGCTGCGAGCCGCCGTGACCGTGTACCGGCGGTTGGGGGTGAGCGCGTCCGTGGACGACATCGAACGGTTGCTGGTGTAGCGGTCCGGCTGACGCCGACCATGTGGCCGAATTTCCCGTGCCAGGTGGGTGGTTGAGGATGCTACGTTTCCGGCTGATCTGTCGCTTCAACCCCGTCGCACCGTGCCACCTCCGGCACGTACCTCACGAGGAGCGTTGGATGCCGTCACCCACGTCCGTCACCGAGCCACGCACCATCACGCCCGCCGGCCCGGTGTCCACGGAGCCGACGGCGGCCGGCACCGCCGTCCTGGACCGCGTGGCCGCCCGCGTCCGGCAACGGCTGGAGGCAGAGGAGGGCGCGACGGCCCGGGTCGGCGACGGTGCCCACGCGGCCTCGCTCATCTGGCCCTGGCCACTGTGAGCACGTCCGCTCGATGACAGAACCCGAAGGCCCCGTTCCTTTCCGGACGTTCATCCTCAAGGTCGCCAACCGCTGCAATATCGACTGCGACTACTGCTTCGTCTTCAACTCCAAGGACCAGGCGGCGCGGCGCCTGCCCGCCCGAATGGACCTCGCTGTGGTGCGGGCTGCGGCCCGGCGGATTGGTGAACACGCCTCCGCACACCGCCTTCGGACCATCCACGTCGTACTGCACGGCGGGGAGCCGCTTCTCGTCGGCGCTGGGCACATGACCGGTCTGCTGGAGACCGTCCGGGACGCTGCGCCGGCCGGGACCCGGGTCCTCTTCGAGCTCCAGACCAACGGGACTCTTCTGTCCGGTGCCTGGCTGGACCTCTTCGAGCGGTACGAGGTCGCGGTCGGCGTCAGCCTCGACGGGCCGCCACCTGCGAATGACCGGCACCGGCTGACCCACGCCGGGCGGTCGAGCGCCGCCTCCGCCGTGCGCGGCATCGAACTCCTGCGGTCGCGGCCACACCTGTTCGCGGGGCTGCTCGCCGTCGTGGACCTGGCCAACGACCCCGTGGAGGTCCACGACTACCTGGCGGCGTTCGAACCGCCCGTGATCGACTTCGGCCTGCCGCACGCGACCCACGATGACCCGCCGCACCGCGCCGACCCGAGCGTGCCCGAGTACGGGCTGTGGATGGGCAGGGTGTACGACGCCTGGCTCGCCCGGCCCGAGTACGAGCACAGCGTCCGGATGCTGGAGGACATCGTGGCCCTCAACTCTGGCGTGCGCGGTTCGGTGGAGACGCTCGGCCTGGCCCCGCCGACGAGCATCGTGATCGAGTCCGACGGCTCAATCGAGGCCGTGGACACCCTGCGGTCGGTCGAGGAGGGTGCCACCTGGCTCGGGCTCGACGTCCTCCGTCACTCCTTCGACGAAGCGCTGTTTCATCCGAAGCTGTTGCACCGGCAGCATGGCAAGGATGCGCTCGCCGAGCAGTGCCGCGCCTGCCCGCTCGTGGACGTGTGTGGCGGTGGCTACCTCCCGCACCGCTTCAGCGAAGCCCAGGGCTATCGGAACCCGTCTGTCTACTGCGCGGACCTGGAGTACCTCATCCGACACGTCCAGAGCTCCCTGCGGCAGCACGGCTGGGACCCCTACGCGCAGGCCGCCTCGTCGCCGTAGACGCGTGTGCCGTACCACCACGGGGGATCACGCGATGGAACGAACGAGTGCAGCAGCGACCGAAGCTACCGAGGAACGACAGGAGGCGCCGATGAGCGTGACGATCCGCCCTGCGGAGAAGCGGGACGTCCCGGCCGTGGCCGAGCTGATCGAGGAGATCGAGCGGTTTTACGGCGCGACCGACACCGGCATCCAGCCACTGGAGGAACGCCGCACCCAGGTCGAGGCGGCGCTGTTCGGCTCGCCGCCGCTGGCCTCCGCGCTGCTCGTCGAGGATGAGACCGGTGACATCATCGGACTCGCCGCCTACTCGTTCCTCTGGCCGGCCGCCGGCTCCTCGCACTCCCTGTTCCTCAAGGAGCTGTACGTCCGTGGCACGCTCCGACGGCAGGGCATCGGTGCCCGCCTCATGGACGAACTCCGTGCCATCGCCGCAGCGCGCCCCGGGTGCAGCCGCGTGGAATGGATGACCGACAGTGACAACCCGGGGGCACGGGCCTTCTACAAGTCACTCGGGTTTGCCGAGTTCGATGGGAAGATCGTCTACCGGGTCGGCTCCGGCACGGCGTGAGGGTGGTACGAGGCCAGTGGAAGTGGAGCGCTGCGACGAGTGCGGCGGCAAGATCGTCATCGGGCTCGGATGCGAGTGTCCGCCGGGTTCGTCCGCGTCGGCGTCGGCGACCCCGCGTTCGGTGAGTACGTTCGTGAGGACGGAGTGGCGTACTCATCCGGAGGACACAATCCTGATCTCCCCTGCCCAGTGCGCGCACAGGCCGGGATGGTGCGACCACATGACCGAGGACGACGTACAGCCGCCGCGCTGGGGGTGGATCCCGAACCCTCCTCCCGGGCTCTGGGAGCGGTTGAGCAGTGCTTCTCCGGCGACCGCCACCGCGGGCAATCCGAGGCGGCGGGCCGTGCGACGGTGCACCACCTGTGAGGCGAACCTCGCGCAGGGCTGACCACCGTGCTGCGACATCGCTCTGTTCTCGCTTCGGTGGGCGCGGCCTCACCCGTCAACGGCCGCGTCCGCCTGCGTCAGGATCAGTAGCTGATGACGAGCCGCACGGAGGGCCGGTCGATCACGGCTCCGTCGGCGAGGTCACTGTCCGGTGTGTCCGCGGGGTAGGCCGTGACCACGGGTTCCGCGATCCGGGCCGGGCCCCAGGCGCGGATCTGCGCGCAGATCCGCTCGGCGAGGTCGGCGCCGGCCAGGCCGTAGCCGACGGCTCCCAGCCGGAACCGGGGTTCAGCAGCCGGGTCTTCGGCGGTGCGCTCCAGGGTGAGGTACGCGATGGAGTCCCCCTCGACGAGGGCTGGGCTCAGGGCGGGTGAGGCGGGGCGGTGGAGGCCGGCTTCCATCGCTGCGGGCTTCGCGGTGATGCGGCAGGTCACTCGCTCGGTGGCGCTCAACCGCAGCCAGACGCCGTCGAACGGTTGTGGTGCATGTGCAGCAAGGATTCCAGGACGGAGCCGAGGTCCATGCTCTCGGCGAGGCCCTCGCGATACAGCGCCAGGGCCACGGCGCGACGGTGCCACGCTTGGGCGAGCGCTTCGCCCCAGCCCCGGGCCCGGGGCGTGATACGGCGAACGAGCGCGATGGCCTGGTCGCTGACGCCTCGCTCGACGCGAGCCGAAGGCGCGGGATGGTGCGCCAGCCACCGCGTGCCCTCGTCGGGGCCGAGCAAGCCGCAGGCGATGTCCACCATGCCGACCGCGGCCAGCGCGCGTCCGTCGACGCCGTCGGCTCCGGGGCCCTGCAGGGCGGCGAGGGCGTAGGCCGAGTCGGCCGTGAACACCGCCTCGGCACAGCGCAGGGCGGCGCCTGGGCCGTAGCGGCCGATCTCCGGGGTGTACGTGTCGAACATGAGCCCGCTGCTGAGCCCCTCGCGGCGCAGCCCGGCGCCCCATTGGGCGACCAGCTCAGCGCAGGCGGCGTACTGTCCGGGGCTGCGGGTGCGAAGGCGCAAGCGAAGGTGGTCGAGGTCGTTCGGGGTGCAGTAGCGGATGAACCACCACTCGGGTGTACCTGGGAGTTGGGCCACGAGCCGCGCGAGGTGAGTGCCGATCAGCTCCTCGAACTGTTCGGGATGGCTGTAGATCCTGGCGTTCAGCCAGGGTGCCTGCACCGCCCCCGGTACGGGCCCGAGGGTGCTGTTGGTGAGCACAGGAAGGAAGCCGGAAAGCGGGTCGGGGGCCGACGGGCGGACGCTGATCATCGGCAGGGCGATCTCGTGGACGTGGCCGCCGATCCAGCCGTAGCTCTCCTCGGCCGGCGCCTCCGTCAGCACGGCATGACCTTCCCGGTCCAGGTGGGTCCGCAGGACGGTGGCGTGGGCGGGCACGTCGAGTTGGAGCCGCCGCGTCCGCTCGTCCTCCCGCAGCTCCACGGCACCGTGGCAGTGCCACAACTTCCGCCACCGGCCGAGGGCGTCCACCCACTCCCGCATCTCCGCGCCGCGGCTTGGAAGGGCATCGGCGGTCACGTTCCAGCGCCTGGGAGAGAGGATCACGCGCCCGTAGCGGACACGCGGCAGGTACGGCAGCCGGGCGCCCAGCGGCCCCCAGTCGAAGCCGGTCCAGGCAGGGCCGAAGGCGCGGGTCAGGTGCGCCAGGAACCGGGCCAGGGGCGGGGGTTGCTTGTCCAGGGCCATGGCGTGGAAGACCTGCGGGTCCACCACGCGGCGGCGGGAGATGCTGACCAGGTACAGCCGGGTGTGCGTGGCCGTGACCGCGAGGTCGTCGACATCGATGAGCGTCGGCGCGGTGTCGTTGGAGTTGCGGTGCTCGCCCAACGGGATCACGTGCGGGAGATAAACGGGGATGCGGGCGACGTTCTCTGTATGCGGGTACAGCGGCGGGAAGGACAGCTGCGCGGTCAGCGCGTTCTCGACGCCCGTGGGAACTTGGCGGTAGACCTCCTCAAGTCCGGTGCCGGTGGCGACCGGAGTGAACCGGGAAGTGAGCGTGCCCGCGGCGCGGGCCGGTGTCACCGTGAGCGTGAAGTCCCCGCGCTCCAGGGCGGACAGGCTGTCGGCGTGCAGGCGCGCGCACATCTCCACGTGGGGCGGTGCCTCCTGCCCGGTCGGCGCCTCGCCGGCCAGACCGTCGATCAGGTCGCCGGTGAGGACGATCTCCCTGCTGCCGTCGGCCAGCGCCTGCCAGGCCACGGCCAGCAGCCGCTCGTCACGCTCGGAAACTGCCGGTGCCGGTGCGGTCATGCGGCTCCCGGGGTACTCGGCCGGGTAGCCGAGCCCGGACGGCCGGGTCGACGACCTCCTTCACCGGCACGAGCGTGCCGGTGCCGTACCGTTCCCAGAACGCGACCTGGTACTCCTTCCAAACACCCTGGCCTGCCGGTCGGCGCGTCAGCCGCAGCAGCACGTCGGCCGCCCTCTCCATCTCCTGCGCGACGGCCTCGGGGATCCGCACCTCGGCATCCAGCCGCAGGTCGACGGCCAACGGGCTTCGACCCGCGTCGGAGAGCCCACGCAGTCGACCCGTGCGTTCCTCCCGAGCCAGCCCTTGCGCGCTCGCCGGGCGCCGGTTGTGCTCGTGCACGGCGCGTTGCACTGCTTCCAACTCGTGCAGGGCCTCCGCGGCCTGAGGCACCGTGCCCGCGTCCACGCCGTGCAGTCGCTCGATCAGGCGGGAGAGCGGATCAGTGTCGGTCATCGGCGCGCGCAAACCGGTGATCAGGAACTTCTCGCGCACCAGCGCGCCGAGCAGTGCACCGATGGTCTGCGGCTCGGTTCGGGAGAAGGAGGCGGCTAACTGCTCGGCGAGGGCGGCGAAGCGGACCGGCCTGCGTGCCAGGGCCTCGATCACGCGGACCGCGCTGGTGCGCCGGACGGTGGCCCCCATCGGTCCACCGTGCGGGACATGCAGCCGCCCGCCGCGGCGCGCCGCCAGGTTGTTGCGGACGACATCCAGGCGCTCCAGCAGGATCGGGCACGCCTCCAGGTGGACGATGACGTCGTCTAGCCACTCGGTATCCACCCGCGCCACGGCCTGGTGTGCGTCCTCCCACCTCACGTGTGGCGTCGAACCCACGCTGGCCGCGGTGACTCCCGCGAAGAGGCCGAACGGGGTCGGTCGCCCGGGTGGCGCGCAACAAGTAGCGGACGGTGGCCATGGCGGCGCGCCGGACCTGTTTGGAGCGTGTCGGCTGCCCGGCGCAGATCGCGTCGACCCGCGTGGCGAGATCGCCGCTCGCCTGCCGGACGGCGTCGGCGAACCGCGCATCGGCCCACACCTGCCTCAGCCACCTGCCGCACGCCTCCGTGTCGGACGGGTCAGGCCACCTTGTCGGCAGACCCGTCAGCGGCATCGCGGCGGCCCGGAGCAGCGCCGCGCCTGTGTGCTGGTAGAGCTTTCCGTCGCTTCCCATCCCCATGCCTCCGCCGTCAGTGCTGTGAACGAGCGGGGTCGGGGGCGGCAGCGCCCCCGACCCCGTGCACGGGCCGTCGTCAGACGGCGCTGGCGCAGGACGAGGCGCAGGAGGCCGCGCACCCGTCACCGGTGCCGCACGCCTTGGGGAGCAGGTCGGCGCCGATCTCCGTGACGATGGTCAGGTCGACGTCGAACGGGTCGGCGGGCGCCTCGGGGGCGGCCGTCGCAGCGGACGCCCCGATGGTGGCCGTCATGATCGGGCTGAGCATGGTTGCGGTCATCGCACTTCCTCTTCTGTCGGAAGGTTCCGAACGGTTCGTCGTGCCGCCCGGCCTGCGTATGGATTGCCGCAGGGCCGGGTTTCTGCGTTCGCACCTTGGGTGCGGCCCCTCTCCGGTTGATCGGATTCCGTGGGGGGCATGGATTCGGAGCATCCGGAGAGGGGGGTCGAGGACACGGGCCGGGGCTACCGGGACTGGCCCGCGTAGAGCGTGGTCAAGGTTGTGCCGGTCACCAGGACGGGCAGGAACAGCACCTGGAAGGTGCCGAAGCCGAACCGACCGACGTACGTAGCCGGATGCCGCAGCACCCATCCGACCTGGCCGAGCAGCTGCAGGAGTAACCGTTGCCGCATCCGGGCCATCACGCCGCCGACCGCCGTGCGACCGTGGCGCCTGCGGCATCGACGACCGCCCACGGGGTCGTGATCAGCGCTCCGGTCCGAGCCTGCCAGGCAGCGAGGTTCGCCCTGTCCTCCTCCAGATGCCCCAGCATCACGAGCAGAGGGGTGACGATCCCGGCCGCCTTCCCCTGCTCGACCGCGGCCAAAGCGTTGTGCCAGCCCTCGCACAGGGCGCGGCTCTCGAACGGTGCCGCCCGGTCGACGTACGTCTCGACCGCCTCCCAGCCGGCATCGGCCACGTACCGCCGTGCGCTGGCCACGCTGTGGTCGGCGGCCTCACCGAGTGACGCGGGCAGACAGGCGTACAACACGAGGCGCGTGCCCGGGGGCACCTCGTGTGGTGCGGTCTGCCTCGCACTGCCGCTCATTCCGCGTTACCTCCAGCCAGGTGAGCCGAGACGCCAAGGACCGGCGCCTCGACGAAAAGCCTCGCCGGGGGCAGTCGGCGGCGGTACGCCGTCAGCACGCCGTTTGTCCGCCGTCCGGCGGCGCGCGAGGAGGCGGAGCCGCGGCGTACCGCCGCGGCTCAGGCGTAGCGAGGCTGATCGGTCCAGTGCCAAGCGGAAACGAGAAGCGGCGATGGACGCGGTGGACGAAGAGCGCCTCTGCAGGCGGACGCCAGTACGGCGTCATTGGGTGAAGCTGGCCGATTGCACCGAGCCTTCGGGCCTCGCGCGCAGACACGTACGAGAGTTCCTCGACGGGCGTGCCGCGTCGGAGCGGGTCGACGACGCCGTTCTGATCGCCTCGGAGCTCGTGGGCAACGCGCTCAGGCACACAGCCGGCGGACCGGACTGCATGTGTGTGGAGGTCTACCGGGACGTGGCGGTACTGCGCGTCCATGACGCGGGACGGGATGTCTCCAGGGTCCGGGCACGCTCTGCGGAGGAGTCGGTGGATGAGTTGACGGGCAGTGGTCTTGGACTGCTGCTCGTCGGCGAGTTGGCCTCCGCGTGGTCCGTCCGGCCGACCGCGATCGGCAAGGAAGTGGTCGTAATTCTCGCCCTGGACGCCAGCGGGCTACCCGAGCGCGACGTTCCTCCGCACATCCCAGCGGTATGTCCGTCCCTCACGGCGGAGTACCACCAACTGGACGGCGGACACGGACAGTTCGACGGCAGGGAGAGCTCGGAGGCTTGAGACCGCTTCCACGACCGGCGCGGCGGGGCGCCGACGGTTGTTGTACGCGAGGCTCAGGTGCGGCCGGAATGCCGACGTCGGCTTCCTCGGGGCCAGACCGACGCTACCACCTGCCTTGGCTAGCGCGTGGTGCAGCCGGAGCAGGGGTTCCCAGGGACCGAGGGACAGCCGGACGGCGCCGCGGGAGCCGGCCAGCGGCATGGCGCGTACGGAGAACGCGGAGGGCAGCAGCGCCTCGGCGTCCCGTGCCAGGCTGTCCAGCTGGCCCGGGGTGACGACGCCAGGCGTTCCGACTCGGGCGAGGGTGATGTGCAATCCGTCCGTCGGCACCGGGTCGAGGCCGAGGGGTGCCAGCTCCTTCTGGCAGTGCCCGGCGAGAGCGGCTAGCCGCTGATCATCCGGGAAGGTCAGCATCCAGTAGTACGCGCGGCTGCCGTCCGACCAGCCGGGGCGTGCCCAGTGGTCGGTCATCTCGTCGAGTGCGCTGAACGCCGCCCAGTCGTGGGCGGCGGTGACCGCCGGGTCGTGCGTGTCGGCGGGGGGCTCGGCGGGGAACGCGGCGGGATCGGCGCTGAGTAGGGGCACCCGGCGTACTCCTTCGGCTTCACACTGCCCCGGAGTACGACGACACCGACGGCGCCTACGACGCGGATGACGCCATGGCCAGGGCCGCTGGCTGCGAGCTCCAGGTCCGGAACTCGTCGCCATAATCGCGTACCGCCGGGTGATCACGCCACGGCCCGGCCTGCTCATGCAGGTCACGCGAGCGTTGGTAGACGGAGCTGATCGGTGTGTCTCCGCACAGCCGCAGGGCCTCACGGCCCAGCGCCATCGCGTGGTCGATGTCGGGCGTGCGCTGCTGCAGCAGCGCGGTGGCGACGTCGAGGCGTACGAGCGAACGGCTCCAGGAGGAGGTCGAGTGCTCCACCAGGTCGTCGATGTGTTCGGCGTCGCGCAGTACCTGGGCCGTGTTGCGCAGCGCCACGTGTGACGTGACGGCGTTGGCCAGCGTCCTGGCCCGTCCGTACGGCTCGAAGGAGATGCAGGAGGTCAGCCCGACGGGTACCTCGTGGAGGTCGGAGAGGCGGAATGCCTGCCCGATGGTCTGCTCGACGGCACGCCGGTCGCCGGTCTTGCCGAGGGCCCGTGCCCGGCCGTTGGCGAGCAGGCGGATGGACTGGGCGTGGCGCGGGGCTCGATCGACGGCCGCGGCGGCGCAGGCGTCCGCTTCGTCGTACCTGCCAGCGTAGTAGAGGCTGAAGGAGAGGGTGCCGCACGCCCAGAGGTCGGTGTCCAGGTCGCCGATCTCACGGCTGAGTTCCCGGGCTTCGGTGCAGTACGCCTCCGAGAGCGCGAAGTCGCCAGTGTTCACCGCCATGTAGCCGAGCAGGCCGGAGGCGCGGGCGGCGACGCGGAAGAGTTCCCGGCGCGTGCGTGGGGGTTGGCGGCCGTCGAGGAGGGTGTGGGCGAGCTGCCGCACCTGACGGGCCTGGGGGCGGAGGACGTACGGCCCGTCCTGTTCGTACCGGCTGGCGATGCCCTCCAGCGAGGAGTCGAGAAAGGCAAGCGTCGCGTCGTCGGCGTTGCTGGCCGTGAGCTGCCGGGTCCGGGTGACGATGTCCAGTGGGTTCTCGTCGTCCTCGCGTGGCGGAGGCGCACTCGTCGCCTGCTGGCCCGTGCTCGACTCCTCGTCGCGGCCGTGCGCGGAGTCGCCGTCGTACGCCGTGGAGAACAGCTCGGACACGGGTCTGCCCAGCATGTGCTCCAGAACCCGGCAGGCGTCAGGACGGGGCAGAGTCAGCAACTCCCCGCCGTACCAGCGGTCGAACTGGCGTGGAGAGACCTGGAGGGACGCCAGGCGGGGGTCTCGGTCGAGCTCTGCCAGCCGGGCGGCGGCCCGCTCGTACTGGGCGGCGAAAGCCTCGTGCGTCGTCAGGTGCCGTTGCTGGAGCAGCTGCCGAAGCAGCGTTGTCCGTGGCATGGCCCACCCTCCTGGTACGGCGTGCAGGACCGACGCGAAGGCGCGTGCCGGTAGCGAGGTCGTGGCCTGCTCGCCCATCGGTCGGCCGCGGCGCACGCCCGTACCAAGGCGCGCCGCGACTCCTGACAGCATGCCGACGCAACCACCAACTAGGCAATATGTCTGGTAATGTTGACCCGTATGGGTTGTAGAGGTGTCGCCGGTACGGAGAGACTTCCGGCATGGCCTTGAAGAGAAGCCTGGTCCCGCAGTCGGTGTACCGGCGACAGCTCGCGGCACGGCTGAAGGAACTGCGTGACGCGACCGGGCTCACCCTCACCGAGGTCGCCGACCAACTGGAGGTCAATCAGGGGTCGCTGAGCCGGATCGAGAACGGCGAACGCGGTACGACGCCGGTCCTCGTCCGGGCACTGCTGGACCTGTACGGCGTCGTCGACGACGACCGGCGCGCTGACGTGCTCGACCTCGTACGGGCGGACAAGGAACAGCAGAAGCCCTGGTGGCGGAAGTACTCGACGGTGCTCACCCCGACGCGCTACGACGGGTACCTCGCGCTGGAGGCCGGCGCGACGCACCTCGCCAGCTACCAGCCGATGCTCGTGCCGGGGCTGCTCCAGACCGAGGACTACGCGCGTGCCGTGATCTCCCAGATGAGGAAGGACCTGTCCCCGCCGCAGGTCGAGTCCCTGGTCAGGGTCCGCATGGAGCGGCAGAACAGCCGCCTGGGCGGTGAGGCCCCTGCCAGGCTCTGGGCGATCCTCGACGAAGCCGTGCTGCGCAGGACGGTTGGCTCCGTTGAGGTGATGCGCGACCAGATGCGGAAGCTGGCGGAGGCGAGCGAGCGGCCGAACGTCACCGTGCAGCTCCTGCCGTTCTCGCTCGGCGCGCATCCGGGGCTGTACGGCCCGTTCGTCATCCTGACGTTCCCGCACCCCACGCCGGACCTGGTGTGGCTGGAGAATCCCAAGAACTCCGTGTATCTCGAGTCCCCGCAGGATGTGGAGAACTACACGGACATCTTCGACCAGTTGAGGAACACCGCCCTCGACCCGTCGGAGACCCGCACTCGCATCGCACGCATCAGCAAGGAGCTCGAAGAGTGAGCACGCCCCGCATGGCCGCCCCTCACGACGTCACGACAACTCCCCACGACGTCGATCTGACGCACGCGCGGTGGCAGAAGAGCTCGTACAGCGGGGGTGCAAACGACTGCGTGGAAGTGGCGGAACTGAGCGAACACGCCGCAGTGCGCGACTCCAAGGACATCGGCCGTCGGCCGTTGCTGTTCTCGAAGGCCGCGATGCACGCTCTGGTCAGCGGGATCGCCCACGGGCCAATCGGCGAGCGCTGGGGCTGAGAAGAGAGCTGGGGCGTGAGGAGGGAGCCGTGATGGTCGTCGTGGCGGGCGCAGGAGTCTCCAGTCTCACGACGGGCGTGGCGCTGTTGGAAGCCGGGTTCTCCGTGCGACTCGTGGCCGAGGAGATCCCCGGGACGCACATCCCTCGCCGCCGGCGCGATGGGGGCCATACCTTGTCGAGCCCTGGGCGAAGATCCGGGCGTGGAGCCTCACGTCGCTCGCCGTCTTCCGGAGGCCCGCCGAGAACGACGCGACCGGTGTTCGCCTGGTGAGCGCGGCGGAGGCGTAGCCCTGTCGGGGGGCGCGCCCGGGAGGTCGCGCGTCGAGGCTGTGAGGGGGACCTCCTCCGCGCCGCCAGCCACAGTTACTCCGGCGAGGGTTCGCCGGCCACTCGCCTGCGGAGCGATTCCACCTCGGCTCGCAGCGCGGCGTTCTCCTCTTCCAGCTCTGCCTTGGTACGGCGGCTCGCTGGAGCGCGCCGAGGGCGTGTGTTCCGGCGGCCAGCGGGCGCTGCGCTGGGAAGCTCCTCGAAGGGACCGACGGACTCGAACACCACGATCACCGAAGGATCTTTCCCACATTCCCTGCAGCGCGCCGCGCTATGCGGCCTGGTCTCGCTCAGGAGACACACGACCTCCTGGATATGACCGCAGTAGAGGCGTACCCGCCAGCGCATGTAATCCGACGGAGACGGAGGCTGAACGGGCCTCAAAAGCTCCCGAATCCTACTGGCAGTCTCAGCAGACAACGGTGGTGCACTGTCCACCACGCGACGAATGTACTCAGCCCTCCGTTCTCTCTCCTCCTGGAAGCGATGATCAGTTCGTGTGAGCCGATAATCGGCCAGTGGTGTGCCGTGGCTTTCGTAATTGTTCGTCACGATGCCGACGCTACGAGCCCGGCCAGGCCCTTGTGGCGGAAGAAGCCTGCGGCCACCTGATCCAGTGAGGGCCTCGGGCCCTGGCTCAGTCCTTCCTCACCGTGGTAGGCAACGCGTCCTACTCGTATGCCTCCTTCCAGGGGACACGGTGCCTACGGTCGCCCTGCCTGGGGACCGACAGCCCTGTCAAGCCGATCAGGCGAAGCTTCCTGGCCATCCATGAGCTGTTGAATCGTGGCCAGGATCCCCTCCCTCGCACCGGGTTCGGCTGCGATGGCGGACAGAGAGACCGACGGCCAGCCCTTGTAGCCCTTCTCCCGTTGCACCTCCAGCTTCTTCGCCAGCTCGGGAACAGTCGGCAGTGACTCCGCGAACGCGGCCGCCCCGTCGAGGCCGAGGTGATGGGTGATCGACCCTAAGCTGAAGGCGAGCTCCTCCTTGGCGGGGTTGTCGTACAGGGACAGCGTCCAGATCGGCACCTGCCGGCCCGCGACGGGGTAGTAGACGGACATGCTCGGGTACTTGGCTGTACCGCCCTCCAACCGTCCCGTAGCTGCCGCGTGATCGAGCAGTGCGGTCGCGATACTCCTCGTTCCCGAGGCGAGGCGAGTCCGGATCACCGTGTCCATGTCGGCCCGCGTGGCCCTCTGCGTGGCGCGGCGGCCGGAAGGAGACTTCGCCGCCGTGGCGACTTCCCCGTGGATGCGCGGGACCAGGACGCGAAGCTCTCCGTCGCCTCGGTACTGGGTCAACTCGACCGCATACACGTCTGTCTGCCGCATCTGCCGGTTCAAGAACTCGACGATTGCCCTCAGCTCCAGCGGGATCCGGTCCGCG
Source organism: Streptomyces sp. TRM70350 (assembly GCF_019219825.1). Taxonomy (GTDB): domain Bacteria; phylum Actinomycetota; class Actinomycetes; order Streptomycetales; family Streptomycetaceae; genus Streptomyces. Next base: position 177,459 of record NZ_JAHUXH010000005.1, read on the forward strand.
ACGAACAGCAGCCGCATCTGCCCGGCGGCCAGCCGTTCCTCGACCATCGACCAGAACTCTTCCGCGGAACGGTCACCGAGCAGCAGTTCCCCGTACGCCTCTTCCATCGATCGGCCGTCCGCGACGCAGGTCTCCTCGAAGGAGCGTTGGAGCAACGCTCCAGGCCAGTACCGCGCTCCGTTCGCCGCGTAGTCCAGCATCTGGCCCGCCACCTCACGGCGGATACGCGTATCGCTCGCCCGCTTGACCTCCACCAGCGTGGGCACCCCGTCGGCGTCGACGAAGAGATGGTCCAGCCAGTACGCCGGACCGCTCTCGGCGTTCGTCGGAACGCCCATCTCCCGCGCCACCAACACCAGCCGTAACGGCTGCCCTTCGGCCAGCGAGCCGAAATCCAGCACCCGCGGATGGCGCGCGAGGAGCTCCTGAAACTCTTCTTCGTTCTCGAACGCGGCCGGCTCCAGGGCCTGCAGATCGCGGCCCAGGACGAATACCGGCTGATCAGTCACTTGCTGCCCCAACCTTGTCGTCTCGCGATCGTGTTCACTGATCGCTTCCGAATCACTGGATACCGAAAGCCACCAAAAGCAGCGACTCCACCGCCCCGCCGGGATCGGCCACCTGGCTCCAACTTGCCTTCCAGCGCGGCGAGTTCGGGCGGTCCACCGACAGGCCGACCATGCCCACTGAAACGATCCGGGATCGTTTCAGTTCGAGTCCGACGTGGAGGCGATCCACGCTTCCATCTCGGCACGCTCACGCTGTGCGAGGCGCTGCGACCGCACGGTGGCGTCTGGCCTCAGCAGAGTCGGTTCGTACACACCGTAGTCAGCGAGCAGATCGGACGAGATGGCATGGGCCATCGTGCACAGCTGCATGCTTCCATTGCACAGGGCTTCCAGATACCCGATGCGATGGCACGGACTTCCCGTATCACTCGACACCGGCACTCCCGGCACGAAGCGGGCGGTTCCATTGAGCGGCGTGCGGTCCAGGAGCACCTGTGCAGGAGACGAAGTGCCGGCGAGCACATCGGCATCTCCATAGGCTCCGGCCCACTCCGCATAGGCGCACGCGAGATGAAGACCGTAGAGCACGCTGGCTTCCAGACGGGTGAGGTTCAGCACGGGGGCGGCTGCATCCTCTGCCGTGGGTGCAGGTTCCGAAGCCAGATCGACCTGAAGGTGAGCGCTGCCGTCGGAGTGCCAGACGGCGTGGACGCCAGGTCCGCAGATCCGCATGCGGCCCCGGCGGATCACCGGAGCGTGGCCCAGCAGGCCGCGGGACAGAGCGGCTGACGGTGCACCCCCGGGACGTGCTAATGCACCGAGGAACCCTCGCACATCCTGGAGGAATGTGCGGTCTATGCGGCGTTCTGCTCGTCCCGTTGGGACCAGAGAAATGTCAAGTCTGATGCTGCCATCAACGCGGGCCGCCAACCACGCGCAGTCGTCCTCGAACTGTGCGATTACCCGATGAGAGTGGTCTTCTGCCAGCTTGAAACGGTCGCGATAGAGGGCCGCGATCTCTGATTCGTCCAGCCAGGCAGTGGTCCGGCCCAGCCGACGCGCGTACCCGTACCGCTGCTGCCCCTTGCCTCCGGTGGGGCGAACAGCGTGCGGGGCGACCGGACTACGCGGAACCCCGATCAGGATGTAGCCGCACTCCGGAGTGGTGGGACTGTCAGCGATCATGCGTATGCGGAAGTCCGGGGGCAGGAAGGGGAAGACACGACTGCGTAGGCCCTGGACGAGCTGGTTGTGCAGTTTGTCGCTGATCGTGATGGGGTTCAGACGCTCCGCGTTGCCCTGGTCGTTCTCGGTGATGCCGACGACGATCAGGCCACCTCGCGCGTTGGCCATGGCTGACACGTCCTTGGCGAATTCGTCCAGTCCATCGGCGTCCTTGGTGTACGCGTTGTCCTGCTTGAAGTCCAAGTCCACGTCTTCGGCTGCATGCTGGTCGCAAAGCTCGACCAGATGGCTTCGATCTAGGCCGTCGAAGTCCGCGCCGAGCAACTGAGCAAGTCTAGGGATCCTCACCGTCACCTGCGCAGGTTACGCCCAAAAGGCGCAACGGAAGCCTCAACCCTGCGATGGGTACTGCCCGTTGAGGCGTACCCTGAAGGGTGACTCCCTGTCGACGGTGTGTACGCTCTCCGAATCTACGAGTGGTCGAGGCGCAGCTCAGGCGCGGCGGCTTGTCGGGGGAGGGGCGTAGATGTCACTTTTCGATCCGCAGAAGCTGATCGCGGGCGCAAGATTACGGCTGCCGGGACACACCGAGCCTGTCACCGTGATCCAGGTCCAACCAGGTGCCTACTGGGAGTTTCTCCTCAAAGGCGACGCCGGGGACTACCGGAGTGTCAGTCTGCCCGAGGACGAACTCCCGGGAATCGAGGTGGTCGACGCCGGCGGTGAGCGCCCGTACGACTCGGACGCGCGAGTCTTCCGGCTTGGCGTGGAAGCCCGCAGGATCCGTACACGCTTCCAGAACGACATGGGGGCTCTTTCCGTCTCCAGCATCGAGCCGCTGCCGCACCAACTCGAGGCGGTGTACGGCAGGTTCCTGGAGGAGCCCCGGCTGCGCTTCCTGCTCGCTGATGACCCTGGGGCCGGCAAGACCATCATGGCCGGGCTCTACATCAAGGAGCTCCAACTCCGCGGTGCGGCCGACCGAGTGCTGATCGTCGCCCCTGCCAACCTCGGCTTCCAGTGGCAGCGCGAACTCGACGAGCGCTTCCGGATCGCGGCCCGCCGCATCACCAGGGACACCCTGGACGCGGACCCCATGGCCAACCCCTGGGAGTCCGACGGCGTTTTCATCGTCTCCCGCGATCTGCTGAAGACGGAGGCAGTCCTCGCGTCCTTCGCCGCCGCACAACGCCCTTGGGACCTGGCGGTCCTCGACGAGGCCCACGGCTACACCCTGAAGGTCAATAAGCGTGGGGCGATCGACAACCGCACAGGCCGGTACAAGGCCGCCGAGCGCGTGGCGCGTCACGCTGAACGACTGTTGCTCCTCACGGCCACTCCACACTCGGGCCGCGAAGAGTCCCTGTGGGGGCTGATGCGGCTGCTGGACCGCGACGCATACGGCGACCGTTGCCCTGACCGCGTAGAGATCATGCCGCATCACTACTCCAGGACCACCAAGGAGCAGATGGTGGACCTGCGCGGCCAGTCCCTCTTCCGGCCACGCTTCGCGCACACGGTTGCCTATGCCCTCGACGGCGCCGAGCTCGACCTGTACAACCGGGTGTCCCAGTTCATCACCCAAGGTCTCGCCGAGATCCGTCGCGAGCGTACCGACGGCGGCCGCGCGTCCGTGTCCGGCTTCGCCCTGACGACCATGCAGCGGCGGCTGGCGTCGTCTGTACGGGCCATCTGCCGGACCCTGCACCGCAGGGTGGAGCGTCTGGAGCGGGAACTGGAGCAGCCGACAGCGACAGCCACGGACGTCGCCTCGACCTTGCTGGACAAGAACACCAATGGTGACCGTCCCGAGGACGAGCGCTGGGCGCTCGAGGAGCAGGCTCTCGAACAGCTCTCCCTCTTCAGAGACCCGGAGGAGATCGAGGCTGAACTCGCCCTTCTCCGCCCGCTGCTTGCACAAGCCGAGGAGACAGCGCTTCTGGGCGGCGAGATCAAGCTGCAGGAGTTATGGAAGATCCTGGATCAGTACGGAGTCGGCGACGACGCCTCGAAGAAGCTCCTGGTCTTCACCGAGCACAAGGACACCCTGGACTTCCTGGTCCACGAGCTGTCCCCGCACTTCGACGTGGCTGTCATCCACGGTGGCCTGCGTCCTGCGGAACGGGTACAGGCGGAGCGTGACTTCCGGGAACATGCGCAGATCATGGTTGCCACCGAGGCGGCAGGCGAAGGTATCAACCTCCAATTTTGCCACCTCATGGTCAACTACGACATCCCGTGGAACCCCAACCGCCTTGAACAGCGCATGGGACGAGTGCACCGCATCGGCCAGACCGAGAACGTTCATATTTTCAATCTTGTCGCGGCCAACACCAAGGAGGGGCACGTACTGGCCACGGTACTCGGAAAGATCGAGACTATGCGCCAGAACGAAGCTCTGGGAGATCAAGTCTTCGACGTCATAGGCGAGATACTTTCCGGCTACCGCCTCCCCGAACTGCTAGAGGCCGTCGTATCAGGCGAGAGGACGTCCGAGGAGGCGGCAGCCCAATTCGGGTCCCACGACGAGGAGTTCGACGAGCAGCTCATCGCGCGCATGCGCGAACTGTCGGAGAAAGCCCTGGTGACGGGGCACATCGACTGGCGGATACAGCGCCAGGAGACGACCCGGGCTGAGGAACGGCGGCTGCCTCCGGAACATCTCAAACGCTTCTTCCTCGACGCCGTCGACCATCTGGACGGCCAGGCCCGCGAACGGCTGGACCACGCCAGTATCAGGGTCACCCGGACTCCCGACATCCTGATCGCCCGCGACCGTGATCTGGGTACGCTTCGCCAGCTTCAACCCACCTATGAGCGAGTCACCTTCGACAAGAGTGTCGCTGTGCAGCGGCTGGCTCACGACGCTGAGTCCGGGGCGCCCCGAGCTGAACTCTGCGGTCCCGGACACCCTTTGTTCGAGGCGATCTTGGACCTGGTCATCGAGCAGACAGCGAGCGCTCTGCAGCGCGGCGCCGTCTTCTACGATCCCGGACTCAGCGCTCCCGCACTGCTGCACATCCTGGAAGGCGAAGTTACCGACGGTCATCGCTCGACAGTCCATCGCAGCATGGCTTCCGTCATCGAGGCCGCTGGCGAGTTCCTTCCCACGAGCGGCGCACTGTACGACCTGCTGCCTGGGAGACCCGCGCAGCCGACTAGAGAAGGGTTAACGCCCTCCCGTCCGGAATCCCAGCTCATCGCGTGGGCGCGAGGCAATGTCTACGAGGCTCGACTGCGCGAGGTCCGAGAGCGCCGTGCACGCACCGCCGACATTCAAGAGGAGTTCCTGACCGCCTCATTCCGGACCTTGCTGGCTCGGTACGACGCTGAACTACTCGATCTTGACGAGGAGTTGGAGGAAGGAAGAGCCGGTGCCGAGGGCCGTCATCGCAGGACGGAGCTCATTCGACGCACAGTGCTCGAACGCCGTGACAGGCGTATCGCGGACACGGCTCGCACGCGGCAAGTGGACCGCGGGCCTGTCACCGTCCTCGCACAGGCACTGCTCTTGCCTCCGCCCGCGTCGTCCAGTCCTGTCGATGCCTGGGCCGAGAATGCGGGGAACGGGCGCGGACTCAGCGATCCGGAGATCGAACGGATAGCCGTGCAAGTCAGCATGGACCACGAATACGCACATGGTTCCGAAGACCTCAGGTCCGTCGAAGCCGACAACCTGGGCTTCGACCTTGTCTCCCAGCGAGCCGAAACCACCCGATATATCGAGGTGAAGGGACGCGCCGGGGTGGGGTCCGTCGAACTCACCTGGTCCGAGTACATCGCCGCCGGCAAATTCGGGCCTGCCTACTGGCTTTACGTGGTGCTCGACTGTGCCACCGATCATCCCCGGCTCTACCGCATCCAGGATCCGGCCGTTGCCCTTGCCGGGAACTTCCGGCCCACGCATGAGGTGCGCTACAGCGTCGCCCCTGGACCCGTCATCGACGCAGCGCAAGCCGCGGGAGGAGACACACTGTGAGACGTGCGCTCATCGAGGAGAAGCTCCCGCTAGCCCCCGTCAATGCCGCTTCCGGTCGCGAAAAGCACCTGCGACACGGCCACATCTCCACCATGCACCTGTGGTGGGCTCGTAGACCCCTCGCCATGGCCCGGAGCGTGGTGCTCGCCAGTCTGGTCCCCGACCCTGGACCCGGCAGCCCACACGCCCGCGAAAGGCTGCTCAACGACATCAGCCAGGCCGCTCCTTTCGAAGCTTCTTCCCGACCTGCCTATCTGGCCCCGCTGCGCACTGCCCTCGCCACCGCTTGGCCCGAGCGTCCCCCCAAGGTCCTTGACTGCTTCGCCGGAGGGGGCGCGATCCCGCTGGAGGCCGCGCGCCTCGGGTGCGACACCACCGCTGTCGACATCAACCCCGTCGCCCATCTCATCCAGCGCTGCGTCCTGGAGTACCCCGCTCGCTTTGGCGGTGTGGGCGAGGACGGCGGGCGGCCGTTCGTCGACGAGTTGGCCCAATGGGGCCAGTGGGTACGCGAGACGGCGGACGCTCGGCTTACCGAGGCCCTTCCGCGCGGTGAGGACGGTACCAGGCCCGCCGTGTACTTCTGGGCCCGCACCGTGCCGTGCGCAGACCCGCACTGTGGCCGGACAGTTCCGCTGATCTCCTCGCGCAAACTCGCCGACTCTGCCCGACACCGGATTCGTCTCGACTACGACATACAACGGGACCGGATCGAACTGCGCCTCGCCGAAGGCCCGCCTGCCGACGGCAGCGACTGGAAGCTTGGCACCAAGACGAGTCGCGGCTCCCAGGTGACCGTTACTTGCCCGGTCTGCGGCACCGCCCGGCCGGACCAGGAACTGCGGAGCTACGCACGCGAGCACGGCTTTGGTCACTACCTTTATGCCGTCCTCGACATCGGTCCCGGCGGGAAACGTACCTACCGTGAGCCCACGGCTGCCGATCACGCCGCGGTTGAGCAGGCCGAAATCATGGCGGAGAGCCTGGAGGACTATCCGGATGGGACCAGCGCCATCCCGGACGAGCTGGTGACGCGTTCCCAATACCGGCGCTACCCCAACTTGACTTACGGCATCGACACGTGGGCGGGCATGTTTACCCCCCGCCAGCAGTTGGTCCTCGGCGTGCTGGCCCAGACCGTTCGGGCTGCTCATGCGGAGATGCTGGCACGCGGCAATGAACCAGCGCGGGCGGATGCCTTGGCCACGTATCTGGGGCTGGCAGTGGACCGGATAGCGGATTACAACTCGTCCTTCGTCGCGTGGGTCCCATCCGGCGAATTCCCGACGCACACCTTTCCGCAGCAATCCATCCGCATGGCCTGGGACTTCAGCGAGATCGATCCGTTGGCCCAAGGCCCCGGCAACTGGGACGGCGCCATTCGGTGGATCACCCAGTCTCTGCGCCATTGTGCTGCCGCCACCGAAGGCAATCCCTCCCAAGTCCAGCGCGCTAACGCCCAGCATCTCCCCTTTGCTGACGGTGAGTTCGACGCGGTCATCATCGACCCGCCCTACTACGACGCCTTTCAGTACGGCGACCTCTCCGATTTCTTCTACGTCTGGCTCAAGAGGTCCATCGGACACCTCTACCCCGAGCTCTTCGCCACCGCACTGACCCCCAAGCGTGCCGAGGTAATCCAGAATCGGGCCCAGCGCGACTCCGCCGAGTACATATCCCGCGACGAATTCGAGGCCCGCCTTCAGCGTGCCCTGGACGAGGTTGCCCGGGTGGTCACGGACGACGGCATCGTTTCATTGGTCTTCGCCCACACTGACAACGCCGCCTGGGAACACCTGCTGCGCGCCCTGCGTCAGGCCGGCCTGAAGGTCACAACCTCATGGCCGATGCAGTCCGAACGGGCAGGACGCACCACCGACAACGTCGGCTCGGTATTGGCTTCCTCGGTGGTGCTGGTCTGCCGCAAGGTGGGCGATGCCACCGACGGCTTCTACGACGACGTGGTCCGCGACCTGGATGCCCGGATCGCCGAACGCCTTGCTGTCTTCGATGACATGAAACTGTCCGGCGCCGACTACTTCGTCTCGGCCATCGGCCCCGCCTTCGAAGTCTTCGCCCGCTACTCCCGTGTCCTACGCCTGTCGGGAGACGAGGTGGGGGTCGACGAGCTGATGGTGCTGGCTCGTCAAGCTGTGGCCCGACACGCCACCAAGTCGCTCACTGGAGGCGAGTCTCTGGAGCGCCTGGACAGTCGTGCGCTCTTCTATCTCACTTGGCGCTGGGCATACGACGGTCTGGCGATTCCCGCAGACGAGGCATACATGCTGTGCCGCGCGTTCGATCTTCATCTGGACGCCCTCACCGTACGGGGAGGGCTGATACGTAAGTCCGGCTCCGACTACAAGCTGCTTGGACCTCACGAGCGCCGCGGCATCACGCTTGGCCAGCGTCCCTCCTGGGTGGATGTGATGCACTCCGCCTGCCTGCTCTATGACGACGGCCGCCGCCAGGAACTCGACGCGCTGCTCGGCGCCAGTGGTGCGGGCACCGAGCCTGCCTTTTGGGCGCTGGTCGCCGCCGTCACCCAGCTCCTGCCAGAAGGCTCTCGGGAGCGCACGCTCTTGCTCGGTCTCGGCGGCAGCCGTGACGACCTGGCGGAACGGGCTGCCAAGTACTCCCCGGACTTCGAGGAGCTCACTCTGTTTGGCACGCAGCCCTGATGCCACTCCAGCACCCACGCACTGAAAGGAACGTCCATCCCGTGGCCGGCCTCAAGAGTTGGAACGAGATAGCCCCTCCGCACCAGGACATTGTCAACGGCTCGTTCGACGAGGCGCTGTTCGCCGCGGACCTGGGCCTGGTCAGTAAAGGAGAAGGCCCACAGGATTACCGTGACGCCCAACTTTTTGTACAGAAGACTTATTTGACGGACAATCTGCGCACAGCTCTTGTCGAGATTGGGAATCGACTGGCCGGCGACCCCGCCGCCAAGGCAGTCCATAGAATGCAGACGGAATTCGGTGGTGGAAAGACCCACACCCTGCTGTCCGCCTATCATCTCTTTGGCAACGCCCGCGCTCTGTCGCGTACCCGGCTCGCCCGCCAGCTCGCCCCCTCCCTCATGGATGGCCGCCTTCCGCAGGCCACTGTCGTAGTCCTCGATGGCTCCGGTCTGAGCCCGGATCGTGCCAAGGAGAACCGTTCCCCGGGCCGTACCCTGCTCGGTCATCTCGCCTTTCAACTTGGCGGGCAAGAGGCGTATGAGGACGTTCGAACGGAGGACGAGGCCCGCCAAGCGACCTCCACCGCTCATCTCGTGGCCCTGCTCAAGCGCTACACGCCCTGCCTCATCCTTATGGACGAGACTCTCGAGTACCTGGCGAAGACCATCACTGCCGATGGCGACCAGGGCGCGCTGACCACCAACACGCTCGTCTTCATAAAGGAGTTGACCACCGCGGTCGCCAATACTCCCGGCGCCTGCCTGGTCGCGACCCTCACCGCTTCCCACCTCGAAGACTTCACAGGTATCAACCACGAGGATCTGCTGGAGCGCTTGGCGAAGATATTCGGCCGGACGGAGAACGTCATCACGCCTGTCGAGGGCGATGACATCTTTCCTGTCCTGCATACCCGGCTGTTCCAGAGCACTGGGACTCCTGCCCAGCGCCGTACGGTCGCGGACGCTTACGGCGACTACTACGCCGAGCAGTTCGGTGACGCTCTCCCAGCTGTTTACCGTGATCCTGTCTACCGCGACCGCATCGAGGCCGCTTACCCCTTCCACCCCGAGCTGATCGACCTGCTCACCCATCGCTGGGGCTCGCTGTCCGGCTTCCAGCGCACGCGCGGTGCACTGCGCACCCTCGCGCACAGCATTAAGGCTCTCCATGCGGAGGGGCGTGTCTCCCCACTCATTCACCCGGGGGACATCCCTCTTCATGACCCTGGGGTGCGGGCCGAGATTTTGAAGATCACCGGTGGTTCCTACCTGTCGGCTCTGAACGCCGACATCATTCGCGAGGACTCGCGAGCCCGCATCGAGGACCAGCGCCGCGGCGGCGAGATCGAGAAGTTGCGACTCGCGACCAAGCTCGCCACGACAGCCTTCGTCAACTCCTTCGGCTCCGACAGGGTCCTGGGTGCATCCGACGCCCAGATGACCGTCGGTGTGGGCCGACCGGGGCTGTCTCGCGGCGCCCTCGAGGATGTCCGGGACACCGTCAAGAATGTCGCCTGGTACATGCGCTACGAGGGCGGCCGCTACCGTTTCACCACCGAACCCAACCTGAACAAGGTCATCGTGGAGCGCGAGAGCGCTGTACCCGAGGACACGATCGCCGAGCTGTTGGAAGAGGCCACCAAGAGTGTGGCTCCGGCCAAGTCCCCCTGGCGCACGCAGACCGGCGTCCTGAGCTCTGCGGACGTCCGTGACGAACCTCGTCTGACACTCGCTCTGCTCGATCCCGAGCACCGGGTCGAGCCTTCCGAACCAGGCACCGTTGGGGACGCAGCCCACCGGATCCTGAGCGAATACGACCAGTCCGGCCGTACCAACAAGAACGCACTGGTCGTGGTCGCTCCCGACACCGGCACCCTCGGCCGTGCCCGTGCACTGGCACGGACCCTGGCGGCGATGCGCGAACTGCGAGACGACGTACACCGACTGAAGCGGTTCAATCAGGAACAGCAGGCCGACCTGCGAGAGAGGGTCGCACGCGCTGAGGATCGACTCCCTGCGCTGCTCACCATGGCCTACCGCCATGTGTTCTTGCTGGCCAACGGCACGGGCGGATCCCCGCCCACCACACAGCACCTCGACCTCGGGGCCGCCCGCGCCAGCGAGACCGTCACCTCCCGGGTTACGGAACGACTGCGCTCGGGTGACGGTCTACTGGACAGGCTCGCTCCGGCAGCGTTGTTGTCAGACCGCTTCAACCTGCTTCCGGCAGACGTGGAGGCTGTCGAGATAGAGGACCTGCTCAAGGCATTCCGTCGCTTCCCGAGGCTACCGAAACTCGCCTCTGCCGAGGTGCTGCGCGACTGTCTCACAGAGGGGGTAAGGCGTGGAGTCTTCGGCCTCATTTCGGGCGCCACCTGGCAGGCGGCCGACGCAGTGGTCCGCATCGGGGAGGAGATCTCACCGGATGAGATCGACTTCCAGCCGGGCACCTGGCTGGTAAGGGCCGCCCGCGCCCAGGCCCTACGCGGCCCTGAGGCACCTCCCTCGCATCCTTCTGGCACCAGTAGCACGCGGACAGGGACGTCTGTCGGCCCCGGGACCAGAGAGCCGACGGCCTCAGAGGAACCAGTACCAAGGCCGCCCTCAGCAGGGCCCACCGGTCTGCGACTGCGTATTACAGACGTCCCGGCCGACAAAGTTCGCGATGTCGTAAAAGTGGCGGTGCTGCCTTTCGCCGCACAGGGCGCCGAGGTCCGCGTAGAACTGGACGTCTCCGTTCGATCCTCGAAGCCGATACCCCCGCATGTCATTGACTTGGTCGTTGAGGAGGGTCTCGGCCAGCTTGGTCTCCGGGCTGAGACGCACGAACAATAGGCAGCGACGTCCTCGATGCCGCAGCAAAGGGAACGGCGTGGCCTCGGAATGCCAAGTGACGGCGCGCTCGCGCAAGCTTGCTCGTGCAACGTGACGCACTACCACGGCTATCGCACCGCTGGTCCACCGCCTGGGAGAAAACTGGGAGAAGATCTTCTCCCAGAACCCCTGTCGGGCCATTCCAGACCAACCGAGGCCAACCCCCCTGACCTGCACAAACAGCACCCCGAGCAGGTAGGGATCTTGACCGAACCTCATTCGGGACGAAGGGGTCGTGGGTTCAAATCCCGCCACCCCGACAGAGAAACACCAGGTCAGGCCCGGTGCTGAGAGATCAGCGCCGGGCCTGATGTGCTGTACGGCCCCGCGGACACCACCACCGACGGGCGGCACCGCCTCGATCGCCTTGAAGTCGGCGGCGCCCAGCGAAGACAGCCCTACGGGCGCCCGGGTCTCCCGACGTCATTCCTGGGGCTCGTGGCGTTCCTCGGCGGTCCGGGGGTCCTCCGCGGGGATCGGGTGTGCCTGATGGGTGCCGGTGTCAATGAGGATCTGTTCGGCAGGGTGACGTTGTCGGCCCGGACGGCCCTGGCCATCGCGGCACGGGCGGCGTCGGGTGTCGCGTGCGGCGGGACCACGAGAAGGGAGAAGTGGTCCTGGCCGCCCCGAGTGATCAGGACAGTGTCGTTACCGACCGGGAAGGAGTCGATATGGACGACCTGGTCGTCGATGACCAGGCGCGTGGGAAGTTCATCCCATGCCTGCGTCCAGGCCGACGCGCGTGATGAGGCCGACGTGCCTCGTCAGCATGTGGATGAGGTCGGGCAACTCCGCACTGATGTCGCGGGAACGCGGCCACCATGCGCCGTCGGGGTTGTCCTTCCCGGGATTGCGTCGTCTCCAGCCGCAGGAGAACTGTCCCGGGTTTCGCGGTCCGGTGGATCGCGTCCGGCAGGAGCCCAGGGGCGCGAGGGATGTCGGATTCGGTCATGGTGCGTCCGTCTGTCTGCGGGATTCGCTGTCGCCGCCGAACGCGGGACCTCGTCCTCTCACCGTAGGTCGTGCGCCGCCGCACCGGCTGCGCTCGCCGGCGGTTCCGGACTCGTTGCCCTCTCTGTGAAATGCCTGCTCACGCGCACGTCCCGGGGCCCCGGAGCGGCGTAGAGTGAAAGCACCGGGAGTACTTCGCACACCGGCCGCCATGTCGGTGTCGTTCCCTGCGATCAACAACACCGGCCTCCAAGAGGAGGACCGGGGACAGGTCCGCGTCATGACCGCGACCGTCGAAGCTACGATCATCAAAGAGCCCCTGCCTTCGGCGTCGGCCCGGCTGTCTCTGGCCCCGACCGGCTCGGTTTCAGGTCTCCTGGACGGTGCCTGGTGGCCCCGCTCCCGTGATCTCCTCCGGGAGATCCCCACTCTGACGGACGTGCTGGACGCGTGCTGGGGCCGGATCACCCGCGTCACCGTGAACCCGGCCCACTGGCCCGTCATCCCGCGCAAGGTCCCCGTCACGGGGCACACGGTGCATGTCGGCTGGTTCGCCGACGAGCAGGACCCGAACAAAGTGATCCTCCTCTCCTACACGGTGGGCCGCCTGGACCTGCTGGTGATCCCTCCGGAGACGGAGCCGGCCGCCGCCGCCCGGCTGATGGCAGCAGCAACCGTTCCGGGAGGTATCCGCACCGCCAGCGGTCTGATGGCCGACGAGGCCATGAGCCACGACGCGGCGGAGGCTCGGAGCCGGGAAGAGGAATGGGAGACCGATGGCGGAGCCTCTTCGGCGGCAGGAGCCGCGATCTGGATCTTGAGTTGCGCCCTCAGGAGGTGAGGACGGGGAGACAGCCGTCACTGTCGCCGTGACATCGCGGGAATGTTCCTGATCCACCGGCTCAACGCGCAGCATGACGAAAGGACCGGGGCGTTCCACTACAGCGATGCCCTACCGGGAATCGGTCGGCGGACACATAAGAGCCCACGTGCCACCGTGCCGAAGGGTCCTGCCGACGCCACATGCCGTGAGCATCAAGAGGGGAGCCGCTGATGACGCAGACCTGCATCCAGCCAGAGGTGGGTGTGGGGCGACGGCCGACACACCGACCGACACGTCGCCCCTGATGCACGTCGCCCCTGATGCACGTCGTCCTGCATGAGCAAACACGTCGTCCTGAATGGGCAAAGGGGTCACCCATGAAGTCACCGGAACTGCCGCCGGCCGGGCACGCGGAGGTTCGTATCGTTGCCGCGGACCCGGAGGCGGCTCGCCATGTCGCGGAGATTCTCCGCCGTTGCTTTGCCGCCGCCGAAGCGCGCAGCTAACCCGCAGGGGGCGACGGAGGAACACGCCTCCACCTCACCGTGGACACCACGCGCATGGCGGAGCCGGTCCGCTCCTGGCTGTTGACCAGCCAGTCCTCCCGGGACGATCAGACACAGCCGGACGAAATCTGAGGAGATGCCCCTCAGTAGGGGAAGGAGGATTCCGCCCCAAGACGTACGGGTTTCCGTCGATGCCGGCACGAGAGGCAGGCGACCATGGCGACACTGCACGAGCGGAAGCACTACCGCGAGGCGATCATGAAGACCCTGTACGAGGCCGTCGAAGGCAATCGCCTCCTCGGCCTCACCGGGGCACAACTGCGCGAGGGCCTCGCCATGCCGGAGGAAGACCTGGCCGCCGCCTGCACGTACTTGGCGGCCGAGGGACTGATCCAGGTCGACTGGGCGCGAGGAAACACACCCGCGATGGTCGCACTGACACACAAGGGGATCCAGCTCATGGAGACCGAGGAGAAGGACAGTGACTGACACGGCACACGCCGCCCTCAGGGCTCGGGCCGGTCACATGCCACTTGCCTGAACGACGTAGGGCCCTTGCCGTTAGCGTGAAGGAAGGAGGCGCGACAGGCCGCCTGTGCGGAGAGTGGTGACCGAAGACGACGGATACCGGACTACCGAACCGGCCCGAGACCCCTAGCGCGGGATCATCGGGCGAGCGCGGCGGGAACAGTGCGGGGGTGCCGCACGGAAGCGATCCGGGGTCGCGGCCATACAACGATCGCCGACGGTGTGGTGGCGAAGATCGCCGGGATGGCGGCCCGGGATGTGCCGGGCGTCCATTCGATGGGCGATGGGTTCGCCCGTGGCATGGGGGCCATGCGTGAACGTATGCCCCGTGCCGGCGGGAAGTCCGTCACCAGCGGGGTGCGGGAAGTCCGTCACCAGCGGGGTGAAGGTCGAGGTCGGCGGGATTACAGACCGCGGCCGGCCTGGAGATCGTCGTTGAGTACGGCGTCTCCATCATCGATGTCGCGGGCGACGTCAGAGAGAACGTGATCGCTGCCATCGAGCGGATGACCGGTCTGGAAGTTGTCGAGGTCAACATCGCGGTCGGCGATGTGCCTTTGTTCTGCCTTTGTTCGACGGGGACGAGGAACAACCAGAGCGGCGGCTCGAGCAATCGCTGCCGGAGCAGCGGGGTGGGACGGCGCCACGGGGCACCGCCGCCGGTTGTCGTGCTCGCGGGTGTGGAAGGCCGGCGTCAGGCGCGACGGGCCGCGACCCGCTCCTCCGTCGGCCAGCGCACGTCGTGCACCCAGCCGAGGCGTTCGAGGAGGCGGATGACGGCGGCGGAGGGGTCGAGCTGTCCGCGGTCGACGCCGTGGCGGGCGCTGGTGGGGTCGGCGTGGTGGAGGTTGTGCCAGCTCTCGCCGAACGACAGCAGGGCCAGCGGCCACAGGTTGGTGGCCCGGTCGTGGCGCCGGGTGCGGAACGGGCGCTCACCGATCATGTGACAGAGGGAGTTCACGCTCCAGGTGACGTGGTGGAGCAGCGCGATGCGCACAAGTCCCGCCCACAGCAGGGCGGTCACGCCGTACAGCCACGTGCCGCCGATGGCCCAGCCCACTACGAACGGCAGGGCGAGCGTGAGGACGCACAGCGCCGGGAAGGCACGGGCGACGGCACGGATGTCGCGGTCGGCCAGCAGGTCGGGGGCATACCGGTCGGCGGGTGTGCGGTCGTTGCGGAACAGCCAGCCGACGTGCGCGTGCAACAGCCCACGCAACTGGCCGCGCAGATGCGTGCCGTAGCGGTACGGGGAGTGCGGGTCCCCCGGCCGGTCGGTGAACGCATGGTGGCGGCGATGGGTGGCGACCCAGCCGATGACGTCGCCCTGGAAACTCATCGAACCGGCCACCGCGAGCGCGATCCGCACGGGGCGGACGGCCCGATAGCCGCCGTGGGTGAGACCGCGGTGGAAGCCGACCGTGACACCGAGACCCGTGATCGTGTAGAGGACGAGGGCGAGCACGATGTCGGCGGGGTGGATGAGCCTCCCCCACAGCAGCCAGCCGGCGAGACCGATCGCCACGAACGGCAGAACCACGATCACCGCGGTCACTGTGACATACAGCCGCCCACTGCCGCTGCGCACGGGCGCCGGGCCGTCGGGCGGGAAGGGGGACGTCCCGTCGTAGCCCTGGGACGGCGGGGCGGGATCCGGCGGTGTGACCGTCGTGGACGTGGTGGGACTGAGTGGCATACGTGGCTCCTCGGCCTGAGTGCGGATGGCGCGGCCGGGGTCA
The DNA here is from genome assembly GCF_019219825.1 of Streptomyces sp. TRM70350. GTDB lineage: Bacteria > Actinomycetota > Actinomycetes > Streptomycetales > Streptomycetaceae > Streptomyces. The sequence continues at coordinate 193,236 of NZ_JAHUXH010000005.1, forward strand.
CGGGCTGCCCATGTGATGGGGGTCGCGAGGACGGGGCCGGTTCGGACACCGGCATACGAAGAGCCCTCGGTTCCTCCACCGTACTCCCGCACGCTCCGAGACGGGGCGGGCCGGATCGCGTGGCCACCGCGTTGACACGGACCGTTGCCGGGCGTTGACTGGCGGCACGGTGCAGGGCCATGCAACTCCGGAACACACGGCGAAGCATTCCGCCTTCCCGCCTCGCCCAGACCCCGCGGGAATCCATCTACCGGACAACAGCGAGGCCGGCCATGACCGTTTCACGGACCATCAGGAACCAGGCGCAGACGATGAAGGGCAGGATCGCGGACGAGCTCGGCCGGGTCACCCGCAACAGGCGACTGCAGCGCCGGGGCAGGACCGACCGGGTTTCCGGAAGCCTCAAACAGGCCGTCGAGAAGACCAAGGACGCCTTCAGGCGGAACGGAAGCGGCCCCCGATGATGTACGACCAGACACGCGCCCAGCAGCCCGCGGGCCAGACCCGGCGCCCCGCCGAGCGCCGCAGCCCGCGCCCGGAACCGCTGCTCCCGTCGGACGAACAGGACAAGATCGTCCTGCGCCTCCGGCACGCCCTCAACACCTTCGCCGACACCCCGCGCGAGGCGCTGGAAGAGGCCGAGAGCGCCTATGACGAAGCCACCGCCCAGCTCGTGAACGCCCTCGCGGAACGGCGACGTGTCCTGCGCGCCGGATGGCAGGACCGGGATCCCGAGACGCAGTCCGACGAACTCCGGCTCGCGCTGAGGCAGTACCGGGAGATCACCCAGCGACTGCTCCACATCTAGGCGGCCACCAATCCGCGCTGCGGCGGAGCGCGGAGTAGTGTGGACAGCACCGAGGGCATCTCGCACACCGGCTTCCACGCCGGGTCGTTCTCGGCGAACGATGAAACCCGGGCCGCCGCAGAGGCGGCCCGGAGACGGGTCCGCATCATGTCGGCGACCTTGCACCCAACCCTGCCGCACCACGAGCCCGCCGCAGCCCCGGCCGCGCGTCTCACCCTGAAGACCGACGGCAGCTCCCGCGGACTCCTGGACGGTGCCTGGTGGCCCCGCTCCCGGGATCTGCTGAGCGAACTGCCGGCACTGACCGGCGTGTTGGCCCCCTTGTGGGGCCGCATCACCCGCATCGCCGTCAACCCGGAGCACTGGCCGGTCATCCCCCGCAAGGTTCCCGTGGAGGGCCACATCGTCAGGGTCGGCTGGTTCACCCCGGAAATCGACCCGCACAAGCTGCTGCTGCTCTCCTACGGCACCGGCCGCTGGGACCTGCTGGTCATCCCGCCCGAAACCGGCGCGGCGTCGGCGGCCCGGCTGATGGCTGCCGCGTCCGACTACGACGGCCCGCCACTGACCGCGAGCGCGCTCATCGCCGCGGACGAGGCCCGGCACGGCGTCTCCGCGACCGGCGAGCCACTGGACTCGGACGAGGCATGGGAGTACGAAGGCGGCGCCTCCGCGATGTCCGCGGCCGTTCCGGAACAGACCGGTCCGCCCGGTCGGGCCAGCCGCCTGACCACCGGTATGTGAGGTGGCCGCCATGAACGCCTTCCTGACCGCCGCCGCCTTCGTGGTTCTCATCGCAGCGGCGGCGTACGTGATCCACCGGCTCAACATCCAGAACGCCGACAGAATCGCCGTGCACCGGTACAGCACCCCCCTGCCCGGCCGCCGCGGCCGCGGCACGCCGCAGCCCCCGGTGGGACCGGGCCGGTCCGAGTCGCCGACCACCGGCGAACGGCGGGACCATGCCGCTTCCCGCCGCGCCGCCACCCCGCACCGCCGCTGATCCGTGACCACTAGGCCGTCCGGCAACTGGGAGTCCGGCCACCTTGCCCGTCGGCTTCGGCGGTGAAGAGCCCCGGATCAGCGGGCAGATGCTCCAACGCGGCGACCGAGTGCTGTGCTTCACCCACCGCCTGATCGAGGAGCACGAAGCCGGCGAAGAACAACTCATCCACTGGGTCAACCGCGTCGAACACACGGAGAAGGGAGTACGAGCGGTGGTGCGCTCGCTCCCCCACGCCCGGAAGCAGCAACGGGGCGGCGGCACCACCGACGACACGCCCCTTTCCTGATCGAATGGCGAGGGGGCACCGCCGACCACCTCACGCTCCTGGAGTGAGCCGACAACCGCACGGCCGAAGACAGGGCCGGCGCCACAGGGACCCGCTGCCTGGCAACCTCGGTGCGCACTCGCCCCTGGCTGTCCGCCGGTGCGCCCCTTCCAGCCCTGGGGAATCACGTGACCGGATTCCGCGTAGTCGCACTGTTCGACTCCGTCATGCGAGCCACCTCGTGGGGCGGTGCACGGGGGTGCCGTGGTCGGGCGGCCGTCCTGAGTGCTTTCTGTCCGACTGCCGTAGCGATGCCTCGGACATGCGCGAGCCACCGCGCTTTTTGCACCGTCCATATCCTGGGACTGGGCTGCTTCGGACCGTCCGTCACACGACGCGAGGACTACACTGTACTGAGCAGACGTCCCAGACCCCGGCGGCACGCTGTTGCTCAACACAGATGGCTGCGGGGTGCGGACTCCTCGTCCGTCACCCGGCGCATCCCTGGAGAGAACTGGGTGGGTCCTCTGTCCTGCTGCGCAGGCTGTCGGACCGGCCGTTGCTCTGCCTCCGCCGAAAATACGCCCCTACCGGGAGCGCGCCCAGGGGCCGGAACTCCGGCCCACCGTGCCGCTGCCGGATGGTCTTCCGAACCGAGGCGTCATGCCCCTGCCACAGCTCACCGTCTACCGCCATGACCGAAGGACACGGGCGCTGATCACCCTGGCCGGTGAGATCGACCTCGAATCCGCGCCGTTGGTGCGCGTGTCCCTGGAGCGGTGCCTGCGGGACGGTATCCGCACCATCGACGTCGACCTCACCCCCGTCACCTTCTGCGACTGCAGCGGAGTCAACGCCTTCCTCCACGCTGCGCAGCAGACCACCGTGGCCGGTGGGACGCTGCGACTGCACCATCCGCCGACGACGCTGGCTCGGATTCTCGACCTCACCGGCTGCGGGTTCCTGCTCCTCGGCCTTCCGTTCGGCCACCTGCCACCTCCTCTCGGCGACACCCCGGCCGCGCCCCTTCCGGCCCCGCCACCCCGGTCTGCCCCGCTTGCTCCTGTTCTCCCGGGCGATGTGCGATGACGGCCGAACCCGGGCGGGGACAGTCATGGAAGCCGGGGGACGGCGAGCCGTCCGCCGTGGCTCCGGTGCGGTTGCGTCGGCTGAACCGTTGGCTGGTGGAGGGCCTGCGTGAGGCTCTGGCGGGGCTGTATGTGGAGTCCCGTGCAACGGCGCCGGGTGATCCATACCGCCGTCCCGGCCGCCAGAACTTCCTGAACCGTCTCACCGTGGACATGCGCCGACCGGGATTCGCCATGGTGATCGCCGAGACGGACAGCCTGAGGGGATGCGCCTTCGGATTCCCGGTACGCGGCGACGGCTCCTGGTGGCTCGGCTTCGACGGAGTACTGCCGCGCAGCATCGAGCAGCTCACAGCGTCCGGCAACGTCTTCGCGTTCGCCGACATCCTGATCCGGCCGCATCCGCAGGACCGGGAACTCGCCCGTCGTGTGCAGGAGCGGCTGCTGACCGACCATCAGGCATCGCTCGGCGCCACCCTGGTGGACCGGGCCGATCATCCAACCCTCACTGCGCTCCGCTCCTGGGGGTGGCTGGACATCGGAGAGCTTCGCAGGCCGGCGGGTGCCACCACGCTCCGCGCGCTGGTGCTCCCCCTCGGGGAACGCACCACGGCGAGGCTGGAGGGCCTTGTCACGATGCCTGGAGGCGGTGGCCCCAGTGGGGCCTGACAGGCGGTCGACCCGCATTCAGATGCTGGTGGCCGAGCAGGCGGCCCGACGAGGTGCCCCGGTGAGTGTGGTGGACGTATGCACCGCGGCCGTGGCCGCGCTGCCGGTCGGCGGGGCGGGGCTGTCGGCGATGTCCAAGACCGCGGCGAGCCATCCGTTGTGCAGCACCGACGACATCAGCGAGCAACTGGAAGAGCTCCAGCTCACGCTGGGTGAGGGGCCCTGCGTGGACGCCTTTGCACGCGGCTCGGCCGTCCTGACACCCGATCTCCTCACCACTGAACTCCAGGATCGCTGGGCGGTCTTCGCCGACGCTGCCCTGGAAGCCGGAGCCCGCGCGGTGTTCTCGCTCCCCCTGCAGAAGGGGGCGATCAGCCCGGGGGTTCTGGACCTGTACGCCAACATTCCGACCGTACTGGACACGGAGGAACTTGCCGACGCACTGGCGTTCGCCGATCTCGCGACGCTGCTCCTGCTCGACACAAGGATCGACGAGGCGGGCGCGCCGGCCGGCGGGCCGATGCCGGACCGCGGCTTCGAGGACCTGGGCGCATACCGAGCGGAGATCGACCAGGCCAGCGGGATGCTCACGGTTCAGCTCGGAGTCGGCATCGAAGAAGCCTTCGTCCGGCTCCGCGCCTACGCCTTTGTGCAGGGACGCCGGCTCGCGGACGTGGCCGCCGACGTGGTGGCCCGACGGCTTCGTTTCTCCCCGGACGCGGAGCCGGATCAGGCCGAGGAGGAAACCTGACGCATCGGTGCCGACCGAGGAACGTGCCGTACTTCCCGCCCCTTCGGGCAGGGACTAGTCTCAATCGAGGGTGCCCACGATGGATCAACAGCTTCTGGCCAAGACCTTCGTCGAGCTGGCCGACAACCTGGTCGCCGACTTCGACATCATCGACTTCCTGCGCCTGCTGACCGACCGCTGCGTCGGCATGCTCGATGCGAGCGCCGCCGGGGTGTTGCTCGCCGACCGGGACGGCAGACTACGTGTCATGGCCGCCTCCGACGAACAGGTACGCCTGCTGGAGCTCTTCCAGCTCCAGAACGACGAAGGCCCCTGCCTGGAGTGCTTCCGCACCGGCGCACCGGTGATCGTCCCCGACCTCGGTACGGTGACCGCCCGCTGGCCGCACTTCGCGGTGGCGGCCCAGCGCAGCGGGTTCGGGGCAGTCCAGGCCCTGCCCATGCGTTTGCGGGACGAGATCGTCGGCGCCCTGAACCTCTTCCGCACCACCCCCGGCCCCTTCGACCCGGCCGCCACACCCCTCGCCCAGGCCCTGGCCGACGTCGCCACCATCAGCCTGCTGCAACAACGCACCGCTCAGCGCAGCACGGTGCTGAACGAACAACTGCAGACAGCGCTGAACAGCCGGGTGCTGATCGAACAGGCCAAAGGGAAGCTCGCCGAACGCCAGGGCATCGACATGGAGCAGGCGTTCACCGCGCTGCGCGGCTACGCCCGCTCCCACAACCGGCGCCTGGCCGATGTGGCCCGCGCCCTCATCGACAGCTCCGAACCCCTCGCCGGTCTGGGGTCCTGACCCGCGCCCTTGCCGGGGCCCGCTACTGCTCTGCACCGTCCTCGTTCAGGCGGCGGTGGAGTTCCGGTCATGACGTGGATCACTCGCGTCAGCTCGGTGTTGCTCTTGGTCCAACTCCTGCTCGATGAACAGCATCCGCAGCGCGATGGCGATCGCCCGGATGAAGACGAACGGCATCGCCCCTGTCCGCAGGGCACCGCCGGCAACAGGGAACGGCCCACACCGGCCCCTGGCAGTCCGGCGCCGCCCGTGCACACGGGACGTCGTCACACTGTCCTGCCGCGATCGTGGGCTTCGGCCATCACCTGGTCGCGCAGGCGCGCACAGGTGTGGATGATCAGCCGGGAGACGTGCATCTGCGAGAGACCGAGCTGCAGGACGATGCGGTCCTGCGTCATCTCGCAGCAGAACCGCAGGCGATGCGGAGCGGAGAGCGTGGAGGGCCGGTGAGCCTGTCATGCCTTCGGGCGACCTGTCGACAGCGAAGCAGTGATCGGGCAGAACGGACGAGGAACCGCACGACCGGTGTGTGAGATCCACGAAGCGGGCTGACAGCAGAGGCGTCCGACGGTCGTGCTGGGCGAAGGCACCGGAGAGTCGAGCTCACAGCTCCCGGTGCCGTCCGTTGGGCGCGCACGCCATCACCTCCGGTCCGCCGCATGGAGTCGCCTCAGTGCTCGGCGCAGCTCACCCTGTATCGGTTCCGGGAGAGTCTGGTCCTTCGTCGTGGCGACCAGGGCGGCGGCCACGTCCCGGAGCTTTATATTGCAGTGCTGCGACACGTCCACCAGCAGGTCCCAGGCCCTCTCGCTGGAACACGGGGCCAGGGCCATCACCATGCCGCGTGCCTGGTCGATCACCGCACGGCTCGCCAGGGCCTGCCCCAACTGCTCGTTTCTGGTGCGCAGTTCGACGATCTCAGCCAGCAGAGCCGCGTCCCCCGCCGAAGGCACAGCCGTCAACAGCCGCTGTTCTTCACGGGGCGGGGTCACCTGGGGGCAAGGTCCGTACCTCACAGGGCAGTCATCCCGTCCGTAGGTGGTCAGCGGCGCGCCAGTTGCCGTTCGCCGGCCGCACCGGGCTTGTAGGGCAGTCCGTAGTGCTCGAAGATCGCTTCCTCCTGCTCGGCGGGCAGGACGTCGTCGGTGCCGATCGAAGGGGCCTGCTTCACCAGCGTTCTGACATGGCCGACCTGAGACGGCCCGGCCCGGCGATCGCGTCCTCACGAGGGACGAAGACCAGACGGCGCCGGGTGGGCAGTCCGGTCCGTACCGTGGCCATGGGCGGATCGTCGGTAGTGGTGTCCACATAGACCGCCTCCAGGACACCGATCTTGTGCGACTCGGTGTCGACGACATCGCGGTTGCGCCATTCTCGGACGTCGGCTGCGTGAATCATGACTTCTCCCTACCTGGACGACCCGCCTGGCGGTCGTGAGTCGCACCCCTGGTTCTCCGCGTGCGACCAGGGCCGCGGCCGCCTCCGGGAGTTTGACGTCGCACTGCCGAGAGACATCCACCAGCAGGCCACTGGCCGCCCCGCGGCGGCAGGGAGTCAGGACCATCAGCATGCCGCGGGCCTGGTCGATGACCGCACGCCCGGCCGGTGCCCGCCGCAGCTGATCGTTCTCGGCGCGGAGTGCGACGACATCCTGTCCCGCCGACGCGTTCCCCCACGTGGCCTCGGCCCGCAGATCCCGCCACTCCTCTTGGATCACGCTTGTGCGCTGCATGGCATACACCTCTCAACGGTCTCGACGCGTCCGGCCTGGCTGTAGCCGTCCCGGAACCCCCGGCTACCGGGCCACGTCACGCTTCACCTGCGGTGTTCGCGGTCCCGGCGGTCCTCGCGCCGCCAGCGTGCCCGGTTCTGACGGCGGTAGCGGCGGTCCCAGCGGTCCTGACGATTCCGGCGCCCCTGGTAGTCCCGGTAGTCCCGGTAGTCCCCGAGATCGGAACTGCCTCCAGGGATCCGGCCTCCGCCACGATCGCGGCTGTGTTGGGTGACGGCGTAGACCAGCACCGCCGCGGCCACCCACCAGATGGGATGGAGGAATCCGAAGCCGAACAGGACCGCGATGAGGATGAGGAGCAGGACGAACACGGTGGGCCTCCCCGGGAGCGGGACACAGCATCGATACCGGGGACTGGGGCCTCACCGCACAGCGTAGCCCTGTCCGAGGGTTGTGGATACCGTGCGACGTGAGCGCGTCCTGCCCGGCATGGATGGCTACTTGACACCTGTCGGGGAGCTGCGGCGAGGTCTGGCGTGCGACATGCCGCCCCTGCCCCCGGCAGCGTCGCACCGCCAGCGCGCTCCCCAGAGGGCGCATCCTGCGCATCGGTGCCGAACCCGCCGCGTCACGAGCGAGGCCGTTCCCGTACGAGCCCATCGTCACGCATCCCGGTCGCGCCCTGATGCGTCCCGAGCAGGCACCGATCTGCTGCCCGCACGTCGCACGCATCCCACACCAGGCGGTACACATGTACGCGCTGTTCCTTCCCGCTTCAACTCCCTTCGTCCTGCTCGCCACCGTGATGGCCCTGTCCTGGTGGGAGGACCACATCTTGCCGGCGCCGCCGACCGAGCCCGCCGAAGCCCCCGCCGAGGCTCCGTTCACGCCAGCGGATCCGCCCGCCGAGCAGCAGGTGCTGCGACCACCAGAGGAACAGCACGGCGCTCAGCGACGCGACGGCCCCGCCTGCCAGGGGTTCACGCCGCAGCGTGGTGGTGGGGAGACGTAGAGGTATCCGGTGAGGACGCAGAGCCACACCACAAGCCGCCACCTGGCCCACCAGCGGGCCGACGGCAGGTCCCGGACCTTTTCGTAGCCGGTCTGCACCACTGCACCGAAGGCCGGGCCGAACACGGCAAGGGCGGCAATACCGAACGCGGTCGTGGTCCGCAGGGCCTGGCCGGGCCGGGTGAACAACTGCTCGACCTGCCGCCTGGAGGCCGTCGACACGCCGGGCCCTTCCCCCAGCCACTGCGCGAACCCCCGCCCGTGCTCGGGATCGGCAGAGGAGACGATGATCAGCAGCGGCACCAGCGTGAGCAACCCCAGCGCCGCGAAGCCCAGCGAACGAGACCACAGCTCAATATCCCTGCTCCGCCACCACCCGCGCCCGACTGGCGCACGGCTGATCACGTGGCGCAGTCGCCCGAACCAAGATGAACGGTCCGCGGCACCGGCAGGCTTCATCGGCATGCCTGTCGACTTACCACGGTCGAAACCCTTGCCGCGCGAGGGCGCGACGCAGAGATTCCCGGATAGCCTGGAAGAACGATGGGCTACCGGGCTCAGCGGGCTGTGACTGCCCGCAGGGGGCAGCTCGTACCGGCCCGGATCAACGGCTCAGGAGGCAGGCCATGATCCATTCAGCTGATATCCGCGAGTGGCGCAACCGCAGCGTCGTCGACCCGAAGGGCCACAAGATCGGCGTACTCGAAGCGGTCTACGTCGACACCACCACCGACGAACCGGCCATGGCCACGGTCCGCACCGGACTCCCCACCCGCCACAAGCTGGCCTTCGTACCCCTCGAAGAGGCGACCCTCGGGCCGGACTACGTCAAGGTCTCCTACACCAAGGCACTGGTGAAGAAGGCGCCCTCGGTCGGCATGGACGACATCCTGCCCGCCGAGTCAGAGGAAGCGATCTTCCAGCACTACGACATGCCCTACCAGGCAGGCGCAGGCGGCGAGCGGCAACTCGCGCGCCGCTGATCGCCCGCGCTCAGCCCCCCAAGGGAGACGTACCCGCCATGGCCCTTTTGCTGTTTCTCGTTCTGGTCGCCGTCGTGCTGGGAATCATCGGAGTGGTCGCAGAAGGGTTGGGCTACTTGTTGATCATCGGCATCGCGGTCCTTGTGGCTGCGCTGGTCCTCATGGCCGTCCGCTGGTCCCAGCGAACCGGTCGCCGCCCCCTCCGATAGCGAGCGACACCCTGCACTCCGTGGAAGCCCAGCCGCTGGGAGCCGTTTGGGAGCCGACCCGCTCTCCGATCCCTCCCAACACCACCGCTTGCGGCCCTGTCCACGACCGGCAGAACGTCGTTACGATCACTGGCCATGGACTGGCTCGAACGCACCGCGAAGTTGAGGCAGTGGACCAGAAGCGGGACGCGCGCGCCGCACAAACCTCTCCTGCTCATATACGCCCTTGCCCGGTTCCAGGAGGACGCTGACAGCGAGCTGCGGTACAGCGCGGTGGAGGAGGACCTGCAGCAGCTGCTGACCGAGTACGGCCCTCCCAACAAGACGACGCCGGCCTACCCGTTCCACCACCTGGTCAGCGACGGCGTATGGGAAGTGCATACCGACAGTGGTCCCGGCAGTCCAGGAAGTGGCCTGCGGGAGCTCCGGGAGTCGGGTGCCACCGGACGACTCGCGCCGGAACTCAGAGCGGCTCTGCGGCGCGAACCGCAACTGCTGCACCGAATAGCGCGGTCGCTGCTCGACCTGCACTTCGCTCCCTCGCTCCACAGCGAGTTGTGCGAAACCGTCGGCCTGGACTTGAAGCCGGCGGAGACCGACCAGCTCTCCGTCGCCCGGAGGCAGCGAGACCGGCGGATGCGCGAGCTGGTGCTGACCGCGTACGAGTACCAGTGCGCCTTCTGCGGCTATGACGGCCGGATCGGCGCGGTGCCGGTCGGGCTGGAGGCCGCTCACGTGCGGTGGTGGGCGTTCGACGGCCCCGACGACGTCGACAACGGACTGTGCCTGTGCTCCCTGCACCACAAGCTCTTCGACAAGGGCGTCCTCGGCGTCGACGACGGCCACCGCATCCTGGTCTCCCAACGCTTCGTCGGCCACAGCCCCGCCTCCCGCGAGCACGTCATAGCACTCGCGGGCCGTCCCCTGGTGGGCCCACAGCCAGGCGCACGCCCTGTCGCGGCCGACCACCTCGCCTGGCACACCAGCCAGGTCTTCCACGGCACACCCCGCCCCGCCACCGCCCCCTGACGGGCTGTCGACGAACCTGGCTCTTCGGTCCCACCGACAGCACGACCGCACAGGTCAGGACTGGGCATCGCAACGGTCGCCGGGCCCGGAGTCGGCAGCCCCCGGGCCCGGCGAAGGGGGCTACTCGAACGGCACGTTTATGCAGGCCAGGCGGGCCCCGGCCGTTCCGGCGTGGCCCTCGTGCGTCGAGGTGGCCATCTCGTGCAGCACTACCGAGCGGGCGCCACCCTCGCGGAACCGCCAGTCGACGATGGCTATGGAGCGGTCCGAGCCGTCCTTGTTGGTGGTCAGATCCAGCCACACCTCATTGCGCGGGTTGGCGAAGTCGGGGTCCACCGAAGGCTGCACCGGGTCCACCCTGTTCTGGTAGTGCGGCCCGGAGTCCGCGGGCAGCGCGCCACACGGCTTGGTGTGCACATGGGCGCCGTAGACGCGGTTCGGGACCAGGTCCCTCAGCCGCAGTTCGATCCGCGTACCACCGTTGCGGCGCAGCTCCTCCTTGACCTGGACCCGGCCGGACACCGGTACCAACTCGCTGTTGTAGGTCACCGCTTCCGCCTTGGGCGCGGTGCTCGCCGGGGAGAACGCCGTCTTGACGACGACCTTGCGCACCGGAGGCTTGGCGCCCCTCGACTCGGTGGCCCCAGCGGTCGCCATCACGCCGACGCCTAAGGCAACGGCACCGACGCCGGCCACGACGGCCAGGAGGCCCTTGTGTTGGGTGGTGAGCTTGTGCTTGGACATGGCAATGCTCCAGTGGGTGGCGAGATTTGTCGGCAGCCGTGGTCGAGGAGAGCTGTCCGGACTGTCCGGCTGTCCGACCTGTCGGAGTCATCCGTGGGCATCCGCGGATCGACCAGGCCGGAACCATGGTGACCTCCGTGGTGCTTGTGGTGGTGGTCTTGGAGGGCTGCGTCAGCGTTCGGTAAGAACTCGCCCCGCTTCACCGGCCCCCGCGGCACCGGTGGTCCTCACCGGGCCGCTACGAGCAGTGGTCATCGATGGAGCCGGTGATCACCGCGCGGAACGACCGCACCGCTCGGTGAGCGGCCACCAGCACGCGCCCATGCGAGGTGCGCGATCGTGAAGGCGATCCTCCACCGGGGCCTGACCGGCTCGGTGGGCCTACCTCCCGCTCGAACTGCGACGAAGAGCACGACGTCGCGCCAAGGGCATTACGAGACCTTCGCGATGGCGCCCGCCCCCTGGAGGGTGAAGTTGTCGAACGCGATCCGGCTCTCGACGATCTTCCCGTCGACCGCCCACCGGCCCGGCCAGGGCGCGGGTGACCTCCAGGCCGTCCGGCTGCGGCATGCGGATGTCGACGAGGCACACGTCCGGGCGCAGTCGGCGGGCGAGCTCGACGCAGGCGGCGCCGTCGGCGGCCTCGCCAACGGCCTCCAGGTCGGGCTGGTGCCCAGGATCAACCGGAAGCCGGTGCGGACCATCTCCCGGTCGTCGGCGATCAGTACCCGCGTCCGTGGGCGTTCCGGTCACTGCCGCCGCTCATACCGGTGATCCTTCCACAGCCCCCAGGACGGGGGAGGCGGCACTCACGCACCAGCCGCCGTCCGCTGTCCGGCCGCTGGTCAGCGCCCCCTTCCACGGCCTCCACGCGTTCGCGCAGCCCGACGAGGCCGAAGCCGCCCCGGCCGCCGGTCGGCGCGGTGGCGCGCACGGTCGGGGCGGTGTTGCGGGTCTCCACCCGCAGGTGACCTCGGGGATCGAACTCCAGGCGGACGGCGACGTCCGCACCGTGGGCGTGGCGCCGTACGTTCGTCAGCGCCTCCTGCACCACGCGGTGCACGGTCGTCTCCACCTCGGGCGCCAGCCGCACCCCGCGCACCTCGGGCGCGACGTCCAGCGCCGCTTCGGTGCCGTTTCCGTGGGCGAGGGCACCGAACAGCCCGGCTTGCGTGCGCCGCCAAGCAGGGCATGGACGTGGCTCGGTCGGGCGGCAAGGAGACCGCGCCGGAACAGGGCAGGGTCGTCGCCGTCTCCGGGCACACGTTGCGCCCCGGCACCGGATCAGGACACGACAGGCCCCCAACCGACCAGCCCCTCCAGCCCACCAGCCCCCAGCCGACCAGCCCCCCTCAGCCCTCCTCCCCCACCGCCTTCTTCGGCAGCATGATCAGCCGAGCCACCACAAACGTCACCGGCACCGCCGCCAGCGAGGCGATCAGCGGAGCGAGGCGGTTCCCGGCGTGCAGGATGTCGACGATCACGTACACGCCCGCCGTGGTGACCACGAAGCTCGTGGCGTTCGTCAGGGGAAAGAGAAGAAACTTCCGCCACGTCGGGCGGGTTCGGTAGGTGAAGTACGTGTTGAGGAAGAAGGATCCCGTCATGCTCAGGGCCGTCGCGACGACATGTGCGGCCAGGTACGGCAGGTGGGGCAGGAACAGGAGATAGAAGCCGTAGTACGTCCCGGTGTTGATGACACCGATCACGGCGAAGGTCAGGACCTGCCCCGTGATCGGACCCGCCTCCGCAGGGCGCGTAGTCGCTGGCGTGCTCATCAGGGAATGAGGTCCTTCGTCCTGCCGCCCGTACTGCCGCCCGTCCTGCGTTCCGGCGTTCCTTTCACATTCGTCGCCTTCACCAGGAAGTGCGGGCGGCCCTTCACCTCGTAGTAGATCCGGCCCGTGTACTCACCGATGATCCCCAGCATGATCATCTGCATGCCGGCCGCCGCCGTGACGGCGGTGATGATCGTGACGTAGCCGGGCGTGTCCACGCCGTTGACCAGTGCGGCGATCACGATCCACGCCGTGTACAGGCCCGTGCAGAGCAGCAGCCCCATGCCGAGGTAGAGGGCCGCCCGCAGCGGTCTGTTGTTGAACGAGATCAGGCCGTCCAGGCCGTAGTTGAGCAGGCCCCGCAGCGTCCAGGAGCTGCGGCCGTGCTCGCGTACGGCGTTCTCGTACTCGAAGGTCGTGCTCGGAAAGCCCACCCACGCGAACAGGCCCTTGGAGAAGCGGTTGTACTCCGTGAGGTCCAGGACCGCGTCCACCACCCGGCGGGACAGCAGGCGGAAGTCGCCCACGCCGTCCATCAGTTCCACGTCCACGAGACGGTTGACGAGGCGGTAGTAGAGGCGTGCCGTCAGTGTGCGGAGCATCCCGTCGCCGGTTCGCGTGCGCTTCGCGATGACCTGGTCGTGGCCCTCTTCGTGCAGGCCCACCATGCGGCGGATCAGTTCCGGCGGGTGCTGGAGGTCCGCGTCCATGATGATCACGGCGTCTCCGGAGGCGTGGCGCAGGCCGGCGAGGAGGGCCGCCTCCTTGCCGAAGTTGCGGCTGAAGGAGACATAGCGCACGCGCGCGTCCAGTTCGGCCAGGTGCTTCAGCAGAAGCAGCGTACGGTCGCGGCTGCCGTCGTCGACGTACACGAACTCCATGTCATGGCCCAGTGGAAGGAGTTCCTCCGCGACCTTCTGGACCGTCTCGTGGAAGCGTTCGATGACGTCTTCCTCGTTGAAACAGGGCGCGACGATCGATATCAGCATGGTTTCCCCCAGGTCTTCGGCGGGCGCGGGTGGCCGGTCACGCGCCCGCGCGCTCGGGTAATGGAGTCGTCGGTCGGGGTGGTGCGGGAACGTGGGGCGGGGTACGTCGCCGCAGGCGGCGGTCCCGTACGGCGGTCAGGGCGGCCAGCGCGAACAGGGTCAGCAGCGACGCCCCGCCGACCGCCGCGCCCAGCCGCAGACCGGGTGGATGGAACGTGCAGGTGAGGGTCGCGGCGGAGCCGTTCAGGGGTACGGCGATCAGGCCGTAGTACTGCTGCGCGGGTACGGCCGGAGCGTCCCCCGTCGCGCAGCGCCACCCGGCGATCCGGGGGGCGGCGACCACGGCCGTTCCCCTGCTGCCGGGCGGGAGTTCGGCGCGGATCTCGCCGCCGTCGGAGACCGTCACCCTGGTGGCGCCGGTGGCCGTGAGCTGTTCGGCTGCCGTGCGCAGGCGCGCGGTGTCCAGGCAGCCGACCGCGCCGTCGGGGACGACGCCCTCGCGGTCGGGGGACAGTTCGACGCGGAGGCGGCCGGACGCCGGGACCGTGCCGAGTCGCTGCAGGGCGGCGATCTTGGTGACGGGGTGGTCCGCTCGGAAGCGGCCCGTCAGGCCGTCGGCCGTGTCGCCGGTGAGGCGCGCGGTGCCCGAGAAGTGCGGCGCCCACAGGTAGACCTCGTCACCCGCGGGGCAGTGGGCCGTGATCGTCGGCCGGTTCCCTTCGGCAGCGCCGCGGGCGGATATGAGGACGCCCGGCCGGTCGTCCGCGCTGCGCCGCGGCAGGGCGCCGTCCGCCGTGCGCACGGTGATGCGCGGGACGGTGTAGACGCGGGTGCCCAGCATGAGTTCCTGGTTGCGGTACGGCGACGGGCCGAAGTCGGCGACCGTCCCGCGCGCGTCCGGCGGCCGTACCGTGACCAGCGGCGGAACCTCCTGCCGGGACACGCTCAGCGTGCCGCCCTCGTGCCGGAACCACCTCTGGTGCGGGTCCGGCGGTGAGTGCACCCGTGCGCCGACGGAGAAGAGCACGTCCGTGACGGCGTTGTCGAGGCTCTGGACGTTGCGGCCGCGCGAGGTCCAGCCGTCGCCGAGGGCGGTGAGGGTGCGGCTGAGGACGTCGGAGGTGAGGCTGCTGTAGTACTGGGCGCCCTGCCCGCCGACCATCAGCGGGTCGTTGCCGACGGTCTGCTCCCGGCCCGGGTCGGTGCGGTACCGGGGCCAGCCGTCGGCCTGCGCGATCGCCTCCGCCTGCCGTTCCTGCCGCGCTCCCCAGGGCGCGTAGTCGTCCATGTGCCCGAGGCGCAGCCGACTGGCCACGGCGGACGTCGCGGTGGCCTCGCCGAGCTGCGTACCGACGAGCAGCGTCGCGGCCAGGGCGGGCAGCACGACACGGCCCCGGGCGCTCAGGCGAGGCCCCCGGGCCCGCCGGACGGCGAGCAGCGCCAGCCCGGCCACCGCCCCCGCCACGGCCGTGAAGAACACCGGCCAGGCGAACGGCCGTATCAGATAACTCCCGCTCGCCACGATCGCGATGAGCGCCAGCAGCCCGCCCGCGGCACTCAGCGCCCGCCATCCGGGCACCCCGTACGCCAGCGCATGCCACGCCGCGATGACCAGCAGCGCGCACAGCACGAACGTCTGCCGGTACGCACTGCCCTGCGGCGTCGCGAAGGCGTGCCACAGCAGATGCGTAGGGCCCCACTGCAGCGACAGTGCGACGGCGGCCACCAGCAGCGTCCAGCCGTGGCGCACCCGCCGGGGCACCGCCCGGTGGAAGGGCAGGGCGAGGGCCAGCAGCAGCGCGGTGGTGCCGACGTACACGGCCGGGGAGCCGAAGCCGTACGTCGCCGGCAGCAGCCGCGCCAGCACGTCCTCCGTCGGCACCGGCACGAAGTCCCGGACGCGGCCGGGATAGGCGTGCGTGGTGCCGAAGTACACGACCGTCACCAGCGGCGCGGCCAGCCCCACTCCGAGGCCGACGGTCAGCACCGCGCGGCCCGCCGCGCGGAGCTTGTGCCGCAGCGTGCCGTCGGTGAGCGACAGCCGCAGCAGCAGCACCAGACCGGCGGCGAGGGTGGCCATGTACGCCGTGTAGAAGTTGGCGATCCAGGCGACCGCCACGATCAGCACACCGAGCACCTGACGCAACCGGCGGCCCCGCTCCCGCTCCTGGCCCCCGCCCCGCAGCGTCCACTCGCCGACCAGGCACAGCAGCGGCAGGGCGAGGAGGCCGTCGAGCCACATCGTGTTGTACGAGGCGCTCGCCAGCGTCCAGCCGCACAGGGCGTACGACGCGCCGAGCAGGCCCGCCGCCCACCAGCGGCCGGGGCGCAGGGTGAGCAGCAGCCAGGCCATCGCGGCGGCGGCCGACGCCACCTTGAGCACGGTGATGACGTACACCGCGAGGTCGATCTCGTCCCGTGGGAACACCGCGACCAGCAGGGCGAACGGGCTGCTGACGTACGTGCCGAGGTCGGGCAGGAAGCTGGAGCCGTAGCCGGACTGCCAGTTGACGAGGAGTCCGCCGTCGGCCCTGCCGTGCAGCAGGTCCCAGAGGTGGGCGTGGAACGGGACGTACTGGTTGCCGAGGTCGTTGACGTTCCGGGTGCGGGGGCCGAAGGGGTAGGTGCGGGCGACGGCGTCGGCGGCGCAGAACGCGGTGATGGTGAGGACCGCGGCGAGCAGGGCGGCGGCCGGCCTGGGCCGGAGGGCGCCGAGGGCGGCCGCGAGCCTCGGCCCGGGGCCGTTCGGGGTCGTCGGTTTCACACCCTGTCCCTGTCCTTTGAGGAATGGGAACGCACGGCATTTCGCCGGTGTGCGGCCGAAAGCGCGTTCTCGTTCGCCGACTTAGATGGCCGCCGGTTCCGATTGGTTGTGCCCTGGACGGAATTACCGGGCGAGAAACCGAATACGTAGGAAGGCATTCCGGTTCTGGACCACATTCCGGCGAAATTGGTTATCGCCAGGTGAACCAAAGGCGTCATTCCAGCAACGCAAGCCGCCCCGGAGGCGTTCTCCCGGAGCGGCTTGGGTAGGAGCCGGACATGATCTTGAGCAACGTCGTTCGGCACCGGTCCCTCCCCACGTGGAGACCGGTGCCGAACGACGCGCGCAGGGGGACTCGGGCTCACCGGTCGAGACCGATGCGCCCGTCCGGGTCGCGATCCTGCCATCCGGTGCTCGTGACGAGGAGGTTCCGGCGTTCGAACGACCGCTAATCCGCAGGTCAGACGTATAAAGTGGGTTTTCCGGTCCGGATGTCCAGGTGCGGCGGAAGTAAGGGGTGGAGACCTTGGGTTCGGACTCAGGGGCACGCACGGCCTTCGCGGAACGCCTCGCACTGCTGTACAAGGAGGCCGGCAACCCTCCCCTCAAGAGCGTGTCCGAGGCCGTCGTACGACTGAGGCGGGTGGACGAACGGGGGCGTCCCGTACGGGTCTCCGCGCAGCGGATCAGCGACTGGCGCCGCGCCAAGAACGTACCGGCTCACTTCACCGCGCTCGCGGCCGTGCTGCACGTCCTCATCCCCCAGGCCCGGCGGGCCCGGCCCGTGCCGGTGTCCGCCGGGCTGTACGACATGGGCCAGTGGCAGCGTCTGTGGGAGCGTGCGGTCGCCGATCCGATCGGCGACCGGGCGGCGGACCCGGAAGAGGAGGAACGGCCTCCGGCCGAGGGCGGCCCGGCCGTTCCGGGCGGGGTGTGCCCGTATCGGGGGCTGTCCTCCTATCGCCGGCAGGACGCGCGGTGGTTCTTCGGGCGGGAGCGCAGTACGGACGCCCTGGTCGCCCAACTGCGGGCGGCGGAGCGGACGGGCGGGCTGGTCATGCTCGTCGGGGCCTCCGGGGCGGGGAAGTCCTCGCTGCTGAACGCCGGTCTGGTGCCCGCCCTGCGCGGCGCTCAGGGCCGGGAGGTGGTGCAACTGGTGCCGGGGGCCGACCCACTGGCGGAGCTGACCCGCCGTATCCCCGAACTGGCGCCGGTCGTCACGGAGGTGGAGCCCGGCACCCCCGAGTTCGCGGACGCCGTACGGGAGGCCGTCAGGGCGTGGGCGCGGGGCGGGAGGCGGCCGGTCGTCATCGTCGACCAGTTCGAGGAGGCCTTCACCCTCTGCGCCGACGAGGCCGACCGGCGTACGTTCATCCAGCTGCTGCACGCCGCGGCCTCCCCCGCCGGTCCCGACGCACCGGCCCCCCTGCTCGTCGTCCTCGGGATCCGCGCCGACTTCTACGAGCAGTGCCTGGGATATCCGGAGCTGGCCGACGCCCTGCAGCACCGGCACATGGTGCTCGGGCCGCTCACCACCGCGGAGCTGCGCGAGGCGGTGACCGGCCCCGCCAAGGCCGTGGGGCTGGAGCTGGAACCGGGGCTGGCGGAGCTGATCGTCCGGGAGGTGAGCTCCGACGGACCGCGCGGGGCGCACGACGCGGGCGTGCTGCCGCTGCTGTCGCACGCCCTGCTCGCCACCTGGCAGCGGCGCAAGGGGGGCAGGCTGACGCTGGCCGGGTACCGCGCGGCGGGCGGCATCCAGGGGGCGGTGGCGGCGACCGCCGAACGGGCCTGGTCCAGGCTGGACCCGGCGGCGCGGACGGCCGCGCGGCTGCTGCTGCTCCGGCTGGTCCGGCTGGGCGAGGACACCCAGGCGACCCGGCGCCGGGGCACGCGGCGGCAGCTGGCGCAGGAGTCGGCGGACCCGGGCAAGACGGAGGAGTCCCTCGAAGAGCTGGTGCGCGCCCGGCTGGTGACGCTCGACGCGGAGACCGTGGAGATCACCCACGAGGCGCTGCTGCACGCCTGGCCCCGGCTGCGCGACTGGATCGACGAGGACCGCGGCGGCAACCTGCTGCGCCAGCGGCTGGAGGAGGACAGCCGGGCCTGGGAGGCGACGGGCCGCGACACGTCCCTGCTGTACCGGGGTTCCCGGCTGGAACAGGCGCACACCTGGGCGCGGTCCGCCGGTGACACCTTCCTGACCCGCAGCGCGGCCGACTTCCTGGCCGCCTCGGTCCGGCTGCGCCGGCGCACGGTGTGGATCAGCCGGAGCGCGGTGGCGGCACTGGTCGTGCTGGCGGTGCTGGCGGCCGGGTCGGCGGTGGTCGCCTGGCAGCAGCGGGACGACGCGGTGTTCGAGCAGGTGCTCGCCGAGGCGGACCGCGTCCAGTACTCGGACCCGTCGCTGTCCGCCCAGCTCGACCTGGTCGCCCACCGCCTGCGTCCCGACGACGAGGGCACGAACAACCGGCTGGTGTCGATCGTCAACGCCCCGCTGGCCACCCCGCTGCTCGGCCACACCGGCGCCGTCTACCTCACGACGTTCAGCCCGGACGGGGATCTCCTGGCCACCGCCAGCTACGACCGCACGGTCCGCCTGTGGGACGTGGCGGACCCGCGGCGCCCCAAGCCCCTCGGCAAGCCCCTCACCGCACACACCAGCTGGGTGAGCACCGCCGTCTTCAGCCCGGACGGCACGACCCTCGCCAGCGCCTCGGACGACGGCACGGTCCGGCTGTGGGACGTCCGGGACCCCCGTCACCCCCGCCCGCTCGGCGCGCCGCTGACCGGCGGTGACGGCACGATCTACCTGCTGGTCTTCAGCCCGGACGGCCGTACGCTCGCCGCCGCCACCGAGGACCGTGTGGTACGGCTGTGGAACGTGGCCGACCCGGCCCGGCCGACCCGGCTCGGCGCGCTCACCGGCCACACCGCCGCCGTACGCTCGGTCGCCTTCAGCCCCGACGGGCGGACCCTGGCGTCGGGCGGCGACGACTCCACGGTCCGGCTGTGGGACATGGGCGACCCGCGTCACCCCGAGCCCCTCGGCGGCCCGCTGAGCGGCCACCGGGCCCTGATCCACTCCGTCGCCTTCAGCCCCGACGGCCGCACCCTCGCCAGCGGCAGCGCCGACGACACCGTCCAGCTCTGGGACGTGACCGACGTACGGGAGCCGGACCCGCTCGGCCGGCCGCTCACCGGGCACACCGGGCCCGTCTGGTCGGTGGCCTTCAGCCCCAACGGCAAGCTGCTCGCCGTCGCCAGCGCGGACAGCACGGCGAGCCTGTGGAACGTCAGCAACCCGGCGTTCCCGTCCCAGGTCGGCGAGCCGCTCGCGGGCAGCAGTGGCGAGATGTACGCCCTCGGCTTCAGCCCCGACGGCCGTACGCTGGCCACCGGCACCGGCGACAACAAGGTCCGGCTGTGGTCGTTACCGACGTCGGACATGGTCGGCCGGATCGGGGCGTTCCGCCCGGACGGGCGGGTGCTCGCCACGGCCGCGCGCGACCAGCGGATCCGGTTGTGGGACGTCCGGGTGCCCAGGCGGCCGCTGCTGCTGAGCAGGCCGTTCCTGCCCGCCGAAGGTGACGTCCGTGCGGTGGTGTTCTCACCCGACGGGCGCACCCTCGCGGTGCTGACCGGCAGCCGCGCGGTGCAGCTGTGGAACGTCACCGATCTGTCCCGGCCGGTCGCCTACGGCCCGCCCATGGAACTGCGCACCCGCTACGCCGGCCCCGACGCGCTGGCGTACAGCCCGGACGGGCACACCCTGGCCACCGCCTACGACGACCGCACGATCCAGCTGTGGAACGTCGACGACCCGTCGCGCCCCCGCCGACTGGGCGCACCACTCACCGGCCACACCGGCTATGTCCTCGCCCTGGTCTTCAGTCCCGACGGCCGCACCCTGGCCAGCGGCAGCGCCGACACCACGATCCGCCTGTGGAACGTGTCCGACCCGCGTCACGCCACCCGGCTCGGCGCCCCGCTCCGCGGCCACCGCGGCCCCGTCAACGCGCTCGCCTACAGCCCCGAGGGCCACACCCTCGCCAGCGGCAGCGACGACAACACGGTCGGGCTCTGGGGGGTCGCCGACCCGCTCAAGGCGTCCCGGCTCGGCCCCCACCTCACCGGCCACACCGAGGCGGTCGTGTCCCTGACGTTCCGCCGGGACGGTCACACGCTGGCCAGCGGCGGCAACGACGACACGGTCCGCCTCTGGGACGTCAGCCGTCCGTCCACCGCCGAGCCCATCGGGCAGTCGCTCAGCCCCAACGCCAAGACCGGCAACTTCCTCTCCTTCAGCCCCAACAGCCGCCTGCTCGGGGTGTCGAGCGGCGCCGGGACGGTACGGCTGTGGGACCTGAACGTCGACGAGGCGGTGCGCCATATCTGTTCGACCACCCGGGGTGTGCTGACGCCGGAGAAATGGCACGAGTATCTGCCGCGGTTGTCCTACGAGCCGCCCTGTCGAGAGTGATCCGCGTCACAGCACCCTGACGCACCTCATCAGTCGGGTCCCGCGCCGCCATCCACCTTGTTAGGCTTGGCCACAGCCCGATCGCTGGTGCATCCCCCGTCGCCAGCGATCGGGCCTTTTGCGTTCACCGGCACCCCCGATGAAAGGGCGAGACATTCTTCGACGGGCGACACGGGTGGACGTATTGCGGTGCGATCGCGCTCCCATTTGACAAAGTCTCCCTCTCTATTTCCCCGCAGCCGAGCCCGGTCGGCAAGACCTCTTTAGGAGTCGTAGGCTGACTCATATGCCGAAGGCGTACGAAGTGATCGCGGACGACATTCGCCGATCCATCCGCGAGGGCGAACGCGGGCCCGGCGACCGGCTGCCGCCCGAGACGGAGCTGGCCCGGCGGTACCGGCGCAGTGTGCCGACGGTCCAGAACGCGCTGCGGCTGCTGAGCGAGGAGGGCCTGATCCACAAACGGCACGGCCTCGGCACCTTCGTCCGCCGCCCCCGCGTGCTCGCCGTCCGCGACAGCGGACGGCACCAGTGGGAGAAGGACCGCGCCCGCCGGCCGTTGTCCGAGCGGGCCGCGACCGGGGCGACGGAACACGACACCGGCCTCGAACTCCAGGACCTGGTCTTCCACGCGCGATACCGCGAGATCAGGGCGCCCAGGGAGCTGGCGGAGGCGTTCGGCGTCCCCGAGGGCACGGTCCTGCTGGAGCGCGGGTACCGGACCAGGTGCGCGACGGAGACCGCCCCCTTCAGCCTCGTGACGTCCTGCCTGGTCCGCGACATGATCGCCGCGAACCCCGCCCTCCTGGACGAGGCCAACGAGCCCTGGCCCGGCGGCACCCAGCACCAGCTCCACACCGTCGGCATCGAGGTGGACCGCATCGAGGAACGCCTCACCGCCCGCCCGCCGGCCCCGGAGGAGGCCGCGGAACTGGAGCTTCCGCCGGGCACCTCGGTGATCCTGCTGCACAAGACGTCGTACGACGTCGACGGCCGCGTGGTGGACGTCACCGACGTCACACTGCCGGGCGACCGCACCGAACTGGTCTTCACCACATGCCTGGAAAGGTGGTGAGCGCTGCCGTGACCCGGCACGTCACCGTCGTCACCGCCGTGCACCCGCCGTCGGCCCGCTTTCTGCCCGACGCCTACACGTCGCTGCGCGAGCAGCGGCTTCCCCAGGGCTGGGAGTGGCGGTGGGTGATCCAGGAGGACGGGGAGTCGGAGGACGTCCGCCCGTATGTGCCCGACGACGTGCGGGTGACGTTCCGTCAGGGTCGGCGCGGGGGGCCGGGGGTGGCGCGTACGATCGCGCTGGCGCACGCGGAGGGCGAGTACCTGAAGGTCCTGGACGCCGACGACCAGCTGACACCGGGTGTGCTGGCCCGCGATCTGGCGGTGCTGACGGCCGAGCCGGGCGTGGGGTGGGTGACGTCCCGGGTGCTGGATCTGCTGCCGGACGGCTCGACGGCCGGTTTCCCGGGCGATCCGCAGGACGGGCCGATCGAGCGGGGCGCGGTGCTCGACCATTGGAAGGCGAACGGCTTCCGCGCCCAGGTCCACCCGGCCTCGCTCTGCGTACGACGCGATCTGCTGGTGGCGCTCGGCGGCTGGATGGCGCTGCCCGCGTCCGAGGACACGGGGCTGCTGCTGGCGCTGAACTCCGTGAGCCGGGGCTGGTTCTCGGCGGAGGTGGGGCTCCTTTACCGCAAGTGGGAGGGCCAGGTGACGGGCCAGGCCTCACACGTCGATCCCGGCGAGCGGGAGGCACGGACGGCGGTGGTGGAGGCGCGGGCGCGGGCGCTGGCGGAGTTGGGCTGGCGGTATCCGGCGGGTGGGGACTCGTAGGCCCTGTCGTGTGGATCAGGTCGGCTGAGAGAGGCTGCGCCCTTCACTGCGCCCCGCCGATGTCCTGGGCGAAGGTGATGACGTTCCCGGCCGGGTCGGTGACGGCGGCGACGCGGAAGCCGCCGGGGGTGTCCTGGACGACCCCCAGGTCCAGCCCTCGGTCCGCGGCGAGCCGGACCTCGGCGGCGACGTCGTCGACGGCCAGCGTCACCATGGCGGCGCCCGCGCGGTGGGGTTCGCGCAGCAGCTGGATCGCGCCGCCTCGGATGACCTCCCATTCCGCCAGGCCCTCCATGGGGTCGCGGTCGGCCGGGCGGCCCCAGAGGCGTTCGTACCAGGTGCGTGCCGCCTCGAAGTCGGCGACGGGCATGACGGCGTAGACGGTGTTGATGGCCACGATGGGAACCCCTTTCATCCGCTTTCGCACCTTACTGAGTGCTCGTCGGATGTCCTCGGAGGTCAGGGGAGCGCCTCGGCGTCCGTGCGCGAAAAGACCAGGTCGCTCTCCCCGACGACCGGCCCCCGCCACCGCAGGGGCACCCGGCGGGGACCGCTGAGCGCGGGCGGATAGCTCGCGGGGGCGTAGTCGTTGACCAGCCGGTAGACGTGAAAGCCCGCCCCGGACATGGTCGCCAGCAACTCCTCCACACGGTCGCCGAGTGTGGCCATGCGCTCGGGCGTCACCTCCACGGTGATCTCGGCATCGGGCCGCAACCGGCCCAGCACGGGCGCGAGCCCCCGCACGGCGCTCCCCTCCGCCCCCTCCACGTCTATCTTGATCACCCGGGCGTTCTCCATCTCGCCCGGCTCCAGCAGGTCGGGGAGCGGAGCCGCCTCGACCTCGAAGACGGCCTCGGCCGGGCCGTCGTAGGGGACGATGCTGTTCGCGCCCATGTTGCGCGAACTGGCGAGCGTGAAGGTGAGCCTTCCGCGGCTGTCGGACACGGCGGCGTGGACGGCTCGGACGGTGCGGCAGCCGTTGAGCCGGGCGTGCCGCTCCAGCCGCCGGTGCAGGTCGGGGGACGCCTCGACGGCCACGACCCGGCCCGCGTCCCCGACGAGTTGCGAGGCCAGGACGCTGAAGACGCCGATGTTGGCGCCGACGTCGACGAAGCCGTCACCGGGCCTGAGGCGGCTGGAGAGCCAGCCGGTCAGATGGGGCTCCCAGACGCCGAAGAGGTAGAGGTAGCGCTGGATCAGGTCCTGGGTGTCGACCGCGAAACGGGCGCCCGACCGGGTCTCGACGACCCGCCTGCGGGGGTGGTCCCGCAGGTACGGGTTGAGCAGGCGCGCGGCGAGGGCCGCCTTGCCGAGGCTGCCGGGGGCGTGCCGTACGTACCGGCTGCCGAGGGTGACCAGGGCTTCCGTGGCCGCTGTGCGGGGATGCCTCACCGGTCCGCGCGCCCGGCGTCATTCGGCGACCGTGATGGCCTGGGACGGGCACCCCTCGACCGCTTCCCGGACCTGGGGGTCGTCTGCGGCATCCTCCCGTCCCGGCCTGACCGCGCCGAATCCGTCCACCACCGTGAAGACGGACGGAACCCGGTACGCGCAGTCGCCGGAGCCGTAGCAGCGCTCGGGGTCAACGGAGAGCTTCATCCCCACTCCAGTCGCCTTGAGCCCGTGGGACAACGGGCCGATCGGAACCGAGACCTACGTCCCTTTCCCTGCCCGTCGGGCGCTTCACCCAACCGGTGGCGCTTCCCCGGCGGCGCGTGTGAGCCAGTGGGCGACCCTGCGGACGGTGGTCTCGTCGAGCTGGTCGACGACCGCCTCGACGGCCGCCTGGTCGTCCGGGGCGAGGTCGTACAGCCCGGCACGGTTCAGCGCGGCGACGAGCACCTGGTGGCGGCGGTCGGTCATGCGTTCGGCGAGCTTGGTGGGCTGGGCGGGGGCGCCGGTGGGTGGCTCGGGTGCGGTGGCGGGGGCGGCCCCAACAGCGGCGGCGCCATCCATCCGCTGCCAACCGCCGTCCTTCGGCCCCCACAGCGTCACGGCCGGATCCTCGCCGCGGGCCCGCAGGGTCTGGGTCATCTCACCGAGGGCGTACAGCACGGGCACCCGGTACGACGACTCCGCGCCGACCCGCCAGGACGCGGAGGACGGCTCGTAGAACATCGCGACCCAGCGTGGCGTGCCGGGCGGCTGCGGGCTCTGGGGACGTGACGGCACGGGACATCATCCCTTCGGGAAGCGGCGGGCCGGACGACGGTATCTGACAGTACGTCAGATAACCAGGGCAGGCGCCTCAAACATTGAGCCGCCTGCCGTGCAGGGGACGCTCAGCTGTTCCAGCTCTCGTCGTACGGATCGCTCGGCGCCTCGACCGGCCTGGCGGCGGTCACCTCGATGAACGGGATGGGCCCGGCGTTGACCGGGTCCCGCGTCCGGCGCGGGGTGTACGTGCCGGTGACCTCCAGCCAGGTGTCCGGCTGGAGCACCGGCGGCACGCCGCCCGTCAGGCCGACCTTGACCGGCCGGCCGTCGGCGGCACAGCAGCTGAGGGCGATGCGGACCAGGTAGGCGTTTCCCGCCCGGTCCAGCGCGACGAAGCCCGTGATCCTGACCTCGCGGTCGCGCAGCGTGCGCCCATGGTCGTACGCCGCCCGGGCCGCGTAGTCGGCCAGGCCGAGGCGGACGGGGTCACCGGCGGGCAGCGGCGAGTAGGCCGGGGGCTCCTGAACGGCCGTACCGGCGCGCATCGCGCTGTAGGAGCCGAGCGCCGGTGGGGCGATGAGCACGAGCGCCAGGACGGGCAGCAACAGCAGCCAGGAGACGCGGGGTTCGTGGTGGTGACCGGACGCCGGGGACCGGCGCTCGTACCACACCGTCGCCACCGCCGCCGCGACCAGCACCACCCCCGCCACCAGCAGCAACGGCCGCAGCCCCGGCTTGACGTAGCGCAGGGACAGGTCGGTGGCGCCCGCGTGCAGCAGGGAGGCGCCGAGCAGGCACAGCACCGCCGCCTGCGCGTGCCGGTTCACAGCAGCACCGCCCCGGTCAGGGCGGACACGCCGACCGCGACGGCGAAGGTCACCGGTGCGAAGCGGAGGGCGAAGCCGCGGCCGAACGTGCCCGCCTGCATCGCGAACAGCTTCAGGTCGACCACCGGGCCCACCACCAGGAACGCCAGCCGGGCCGTCGGCGAGAACTGCGTCAGCGACGCCGCCACGAAGGCGTCCGCCTCCGAGCAGATCGACAGCAGCACCGCCAGTACGGCGAGGGCGAGCACCGCCACCACCGGGTTGTCCGCCGCCGCCCGCAGCCACTGCTCGGGCACCACCGCCTTCAGCGTCGCGGCCGCCATCGCGCCGATCACCAGGAACCCGCCCGCGTGCATCACGTCGTGCCGCACCGAACCCCAGAACACCGCTCCCCTGCCCTGCCCCACGGACGACGGACGAGCGGGCGGACGCAGCCAGTCGGCGCGGCCGAGCCGCTGCCACAGCCAGCCCATCGCGCACGCCACGGCCAGGCTCGCGACGAAACGGGCCAGGACCATCTCGGGTTGGCCCGGGAACGCGACCGCCGTCGCCGTCAGCACGATCGGGTTGATCGCGGGCGCGGCGAGCAGGAACGCCAGCGCGGCCGCCGGAGTGACTCCCCGGCGCATCAGCGCCCCCGCCACCGGCACCGACGCGCACTCGCAGCCGGGGACCACCGCTCCGGCCAGCCCCGCGACCGGTACCGCCGCGGCGGGCCGGGTCGGCAGCGCCCGGGCGAAGACGGACGCCGGTACCAACACGGCGACGGCCGCCGACAGCAGCACCCCGAGCACCAGGAACGGCAGCGCCTGCACGACCACCGCGACGAACACCGTCGTCCAGCTCTGCATCACCGGCGCGGACAGCGCGCGGCGGATCGGGGCCTGGGCGAGCAGCAGCAGGAGCAGGGTGACGGTGAGGACCAGGGGGGAGCTGAGGTGCCAGCCGTCGTCCTTCTCACGGGAGGGAGGTGGCGGCGGGGGCGGTGACGTGGGGACGGTGACGGCCACGGGCGGAGTCCTCCGTTGCGCGGGGTGCCTCCCCTTCGATACGGCCGATCCGGAACAGACGTTCAATCAACTGCTGGAACTGTGCTTCTGATTGGGGCAGTCTTTCCCCTCGTGGCGAGCGTTCCGAATCAGGGCCGGCCGGGCGACGCGCCCGCACACATGGTGGTGTGCGGCGACGACGGGCTCGCGCACCGGCTCGCGGCCGAACTCAGGGGCGTGTACGAGGAGCAGGTGACCCTCGTCGTGCCGCCCTCCGAGCGCCGGGTGCGCCGGCCGGTGGTCGGCCGGGCCCGGGCCGCGTCGGCGGCGCTGCTGGACCGGATGGTGAACGCGGCGGGCCGGGCGGCGGGCAACGGCTTCCTGGTGAACGGCGAGAGCGTCGGCACCGTGCGGCTCGTGGAGGCCGCCGAGCCGACCGAGGCCGTGCTCGCCGACGCGGGCGTGGACCGTGCGACCGCGCTGGCCCTCGTGTACGACGACGACGAGACCAACATCCGCGCCGCCCTCACCGCCCGCCGCCTCAACCCCACGCTGCGGATCGTGCTGCGCCTGTACAACCGGCGGCTGGGCCAGCACATCGAGGAACTCCTCGACCAGGCGGCCGCGTTGGCGACCGGCGACCCGTACGGGACGAGCAGCGGCTTCGACGCCTCCACGACCGTGCTGTCCGACGCCGACACCGCCGCGCCCGCGCTGGCCGCGACCGCCGTCGTCGGCACCAGCAAGGTCGTCCAGACCGACGGGCTGCTGCTGCGCGCCGTGGAGCGGACGCCCCCGGCGCCGGGTCAGGTCGCCGGTCCGGGGCTGTGCACGCTGGCGCTGCTGTCGGCGACCAGCAGCGATCCGGCCGGTGCCGACGGGTCGGAGGGCAGCGGGGAGGGCGGGCCCCGGCTGCTGCCGGACGCGGAGGAGGTCGCGGCGGCCACCGGGCGGGGGACGGTCGTCCTGGAACAGGTGTCGTACGCCGGTTCACCCCGGTCCGGCGGACGCGCGGTCGGTGTCGTACCGCCGATCGCGTCCCTGTTCTCCCGGCGGCTGCGCTGGTCGCTCGCCGGTCTGGTGGGTGCCGTGGTGGCGCTGGCGATCGCGCTGACCGTCGTCACCGGCGACCATCCGCTGCACGCCACCTATCTCACGCTGCTCGACATCCTCGGCATCGACGACCCGGCGATCGGCGCCTCCGTGGGCCGGCAGGTCCTCCAACTCCTCTCCGCCGTCGTCGGGTTACTGCTGCTGCCGGTGCTGCTGGCCGCCGTGCTGGAGGCCCTCGGCACGTTCCGGAGCGTGTCCGCGCTGCGCCGGCCGCCGCGCGGGCTCAGCGGGCATGTCGTGCTGCTCGGCCTCGGCAAGATCGGCACGCGTGTGCTGACCCGGCTGCGCGAACTGGACATCCCCGTGGTGTGCGTCGAGGCCGACCCCGAGGCGCGGGGCATGGCGACGGCCCGGCGGCTGCGGGTGCCGGTGGTGCTCGGGGACGTCACGCAGGAGGGTGTCCTGGAGGCCGCCAAGATCCACCGCGCGAGCACGCTGCTCGCGCTGACCAGCGTCGACACGACCAACCTGGAGGCCGTCCTCTACGCCCGCTCGGTCCGGCCCGACCTGCGGGTCGTACTCCGCCTCTACGACGACGACTTCGCCGCCGCCGTCTACCGCACCCTGCGCGCCGCGCACCCCCGGGCGCTCACCCGCAGCCGCAGCGTCACGCATCTCGCGGCGCCCTCGTTCGCCGGGGCGATGATGGGGCGGCAGGTGCTGGGGGCGATCCCCGTCGAGCGGCGGGTGCTGTTGTTCGCGGCCGTGGAGGTGCGGGGCATCCGGCAGTTGGAGGGGAAGACGGTGGCCGAGGCGTTCCGCGCCGGTTCCTGGCGGGTGCTGGCCCTGGACACGGCGGCCCCGGGGGAACGCCGGCCGGACCTGGCGGCGAGCCCGGCGCCCGCGGGCCGGGGCGCGACCGCACCGCCCTCGGACCTGGTGTGGGACCTCCCGCCCACCTACGTACTGCGCGCCGAGGACCGGGTGGTGCTGGCGGCAACCCGACGCGGCCTCGCGGAACTACTGGGCCGGAGGCGACGGGAGCGGGCGGGAACGTGACACACCCGGGGGCTGCACGCCGCCAAAGGGGCGCGGGGAACTGCGCGACGGCCCACGACGCCCCGCAGCCCCGCAGCCCCCACACAGAGCAACCAGTGAGGCCGGTCAGTTCCCCCTGCTGCCCCTGCCCTTGAGGTGCCGCTCCGCGAAGTCCAGTTCCAGCCGCACCTGCTTGATCCGCTCGTCGACGACCAGGGAGCCGTGCCCCGCGTCGTAGCGGTAGACCTCGTGGACCGCGCCGCGCGCCTGAAGGCGCTTGACGTAGTTCTCGATCTGGCGGATCGGGCAGCGCGGGTCGTTGACGCCCGCGGAGATGTACACCGGCGCCTTGACCTGGTCGACGTATGTCAGCGGGGACGACGCCTCGAAGCGCTCCGGGACCTCCTCCGGGGTGCCGCCGAGCAGCGTGCGGTCCATGGCCTTCAGGGCTTCCATCTCGTCGTGGTACGCGGTGACGTAGTCGGCCACCGGGACCGCGGCGATGCCCAGCGTCCACGCGTCGGGCTGGGTGCCGAGGCCGAGGAGCGTGAGGTAGCCGCCCCAGGAACCGCCGGTCAGGATCAGCCGGTCCGGGTCCGCCAGCCCCGAGCCGATCGCCCACTCGCGGACCGCCGCGATGTCCTCCAGCTCGATCAGGCCGACCCGGTGCTTCAGCGCGTCCGTCCAGGCCCGGCCGTAGCCCGTGGAGCCTCGGTAGTTGACCCGGACCACCGCGTACCCGTGGTCGACCCAGGCCGCCGGGCCCGCCGCGAACGAGTCGCTGTCGTGCCAGGTCGGGCCGCCGTGGATGTCGAAGACGGTCGGCAGCGGACCGGTGGCCCCCACCGGCTTCTGCACCAGCGCGTGGATACGCCCCCCGGGCCCCTCCACCCACACGTCCTCCACCGGCACCGAGCCCGGCGACTTCAGGCCCGGAGGGTCGAGCACCACGCCACCCGCCGTCGAGCGCACGGACGACGGCTCGGCCGCCGACGACCACAGGTACTCCACGCTGCCGTCCGGCCGGGCCGTCGCCCCCGACACCGTGCCGGTCGGGGTCGGGACCTTCACCAGCTCGCGCGTGCGCAGGTCGTAGCGGAACAGCTCCCCGCGCGCCTCGTAGCTGTGCCCGATCAGCAGCCCCGAGCCGTCCGGATACCACTCGGCGCTCACATCACCCGGCAGCTCCAGCGCCAGGTCCGTCTCCTCCCCCGTGGCGACGTCCCACACCAGCGGCTCCCAGCGGCCGCGCCGCTGGTGCCCGATCAGCAGCCGCGTGTCCCCGTGGACCGGCGCGAAGCCGAGCACCTCCAGGCCCAGCTCCACCGTGCCGCCCTTGGTGTCGTCGAGCTCCGCGACCGGCGTGCCGTCGGGGCGCAGCACGCGCAGCGCCGAGTGCATGGCGTCGCCGTGCTCGGTGTGCTCGACGGCGATCAGCGAGCCGTCGTGGGACAGATCGCCGACGCCCGCCGACTCACGGTGGCGGTAGATCTCCACCGGCGCCTCGCCCGCGCGCGCGAGATGGATCGTCGTACCGTCCTCGTCGGTGGACCGCCCCACCACCGCCGTACGCCCGTCCCGCCCGAGCGCGAGGCCCGCCGGATACGACGGATCCAGCCCCGGCACGGCGAGCTCGTCCTCGCCTCCCGTGAAGGGCTGCCGCCGCCACACGCCGAACTCGTCGCCGTCCTTGTCGTCGAACCACCAGATCCACTCGCCGTCCGGGGAGAGCACACCGTCCGTCGTGCCGTTCGGCCGGTTCGTCACCTGGCGCTGCTCGCCCGTCGCGCGATCCCAGGCGTACAGCTCGTACGTCCCCGTCGCGTTCGACACGAACAAGGAGCGGTCGGGGGCGTCCTCCGCCCAGTCGGGCAGTGACACCCGAGGCGCCCGGAAGCGCTTCTCCCAGTCCGGCATGTCCTCGCGCCGCTCGGGCGAGGGGGACCCGTTGCTCTCAGTCATGACCCCATACTGCCCGCCCGCACCGACCCCGCACCCCACCCCTCCCCCGGCCCCCCGTACCTTTGATGGCGTGTACCGGTTTCTGCTGACGCCCCGATGGTGGGGGATCAACGTCTTCGTGCTGCTCGCCATCCCCTTCTGCGTCTTCATGGGGTCCTGGCAGCTGAGCCGGTTCGAGGCGCGGGTCGAGGACCATCGCAGCGCGCAGGAGCAGGCCGCCTCGGACAAGAAGGGCGCCGCCCGGCCGCTGGCCGAGCTGCTGCCCGTGGACAAGGAGACGGTCGGCGACCAGACGAGGATCAGCGGGCGGTACGGCGAGCAGTTGCTCGTGCCGGACCGGGAACTGGACGGCGAGCGGGGCTACTACGTGCTGACCCTGCTGCACACCGACGACGGCAAGGCCCTGCCCGTCGTACGGGGCTGGCTGCCCGGTGAGCCGGACGCCGCGAAGGTGCCTGCCCCGCCCCGCGGTGAAGTGACCGTCACCGGCGCGCTGCAGGCCTCAGAGAACCCCGGTGAGAACGGCGTCAGCGCGCGCAGCGGACTGCCGAAGGGCCAGACGGCGGCGATCAGCGCGGCCTCGCTGGTGAACCTCGTGCCGTACGACGTCTACGACGCCTGGGTCACGCTCAACAAGGGCGACTCCGGGATGACGGCCGTGCCGGTGAGCGCGGCACCGGACACCGGGCTCGACCTGAAGGCCTTCCAGAACCTGGGGTACACCGGGGAATGGTTCGTCTTCGCCGGGTTTGTCGTGTTTATGTGGTTCCGGTTGTTCCGCCGTGAGGTGGAGTTCGTACGGGACGCCGAGATGGGCCTCCTCGCAGCGGACGCGGGCACCGCCTACGAGGCCGACAGCACGCCCGTCCGGTAGACCGTTCCCGCACACGCGTTCGACACCGTCGCCGACACCGTCGGCGCTCCCGGCTCCGCCGTGTACGAGACGACGACGCTTCCGTCCGCCGTGCCCTCCTCCGTCATCAGCTGCGTCGACGTGCCCGTGTCGCCGCCCGTGGAGCTGCCGTCGGTGCCCGTGCCCGCGTCGGTGCTGGGTGTCGGGCCGGGCGAGGGGTCACCGGGGCCGCCGCCGGTGTCGCCGGAGCTGTCGGTGGGGCAGGCCTCCGAGGGCACCCAGGCGAACCTCACCTCGTACGCCGCGCCCGGCTGCAGTACCAGCTGCGGGACTTCCTCGGCCGGATCGGGCAGGCCGGTCGCCGCGTCGCCCGCCGTGTGCGCGACGACGCTGATCCTGGTGGCGTCCGCCGCGCCCTGCGCGAGCGGGGTCACCGTGCCGGCGCCGCCGACGGTACAGCCGGCGGTGGAGACGTTGGTAATCCGGAACGTGCCGTACACCGTGTCCGCGGCGTCGGGGACGTCGGCGGTCGCGGTGGCCGAGCCCAGCTGGGCCGCCGTACACACGGGGGCGGCGACCGCATGGGTCGCCGAGGGGTAGACCTCGTCGGTGGTGTCGTCGACGACACCGCTGCTCGGGGTGGAGCCGGGGCCCGTCTCGGCCTGCGTCGGGCCGCCCTTGCCCTTGTCCTCCGACTTGCCGGTGGAGGCGCCCGAGGTGCCGCCCGTGCCGTCGGTGGTCCTGCCCTCGCCCGCGCCGCCCTGCGTCTGCGCGCCGTGGCCCGCGATGGAGGGGTTGGCGTCGGGGCCGGTGGAGTTGGAGACGTGCACGAGGGCGGGTACGGCGGTGCAGACGAAGAGCGCCGCGGCCGCCATGCCGACGGCGGCCTGCCGCTTGCGCGCCCGGCGTGCGGGCACCGCCCGCCGCAGGTGCTCCAGCGTGCCCTCGCGCGGTTCGATGTCCTGCACCGCCTGGTGCAGCATGTTGCGCAGTGCCAGCTCGTCCGAGTCGAGCCCCTCGGAGCTCTGGTCGTCGAGGCGGTCGTTCACGGTTCCGTTCCCAGTGTGCTGATGCTTCGGCTCCTGATCGTGCGCCTCGGTCGGCTCACGCAGGACATCGGGCTCGCGCCCCTCGGTCGGCTCGCGCCATTCGTACGGCTCGTGCGACGTGCCGTTCGTCATGCCGGTGCCTCCATGGCGAGACGGAGCGCGGCGATGCCGCGGGAGCCGTACGCCTTCACCGAACCCAGCGATATGCCGAGCGTCTCGGCGACCTGGGCCTCGGTCATGTCCGCGAAGTAGCGCAGCACCAGGACCTCGCGCTGCCGGCGCTGCAAGCCCTTCATCGCCTTGATCAGGGAGTCCCGCTCCAGCTGGTCGTACGCCCCCTCCTCGGCGCTCGCCATGTCCGGCATCGGCTTGGACAGCAGCTTCAGTCCGAGAATGCGGCGGCGCAGCGCGGAGCGGGAGAGGTTGACGACCGTCTGGCGCAGATAGGCGAGGGTCTTCTCCGGGTCGCGGACGCGTTTGCGGGCCGAGTGGACGCGGATGAAGGCCTCCTGGACGACGTCCTCGCAGGAGGCGGTGTCGTCGAGGAGGAGCGCGGCGAGACCGAGCAGCGAGCGGTAGTGGGTGCGGTAGGTCTCGGTGAGGTGGTCGACGCTGGTGCCGGCGGCCACGGCGTCATCGGCGCCGTCACGCGGGCTGGGGATGCGGGCGGGCCGCGCTGCGGGCATCGGCGCGATCACCGGCATGCCGCCGGGCATGCGGGTGCGGACGGGCCGCCGGGGGGGCCGTAGGGCCGGGCCGCGGGCCACCGCGGGGAAGTCGAGTACCTCTGCCACGCCAGTTGGACACGTCTGACCCCGTCAGGGTTGTACGTGCCGGACGTCGCTCTCGTTCGCGCGTCAGGCAGCACGACTGACGGTGCCTCATATGCCCTCATGCGTCCCGCTCTTCCCCTAAATCGCATATGAACGGGCGTCCCCACGCTCGTTCATCGGCGTCCCCACGCCTTGGATCAACGCGTCCCACACCCCGGAAGGGCGACCGCATAGACGCTCCCCGCCCTCCGCGTGGTTGCGGATGACGGGGAGGAAATCCTTACGTTGATCCTACAAACAGATCCGGGCCTCGCCAGGGGCAATTTTCGCTCAGGACATCTCGGCCGCCACCAGCTCCGCGATCTGAGCCGTGTTCAGCGCGGCACCCTTGCGCAGATTGTCCCCGCACACGAAGAGTTCGAGCGCCGTCGGGTCGTCCAGCGCCCGCCGCACCCGCCCGACCCAGGTCGGATCGGTGCCCACCACGTCGGCGGGCGTCGGGAACTCCCCGGCCGCCGGATCGTCGCACAGGACGACACCCGGCGCCGTGGCGAGGATCTCCCGCGCCCGGTCCACCGTCACCTCGCCCTCGAAGCGGGCGTGCAGGGTCAGCGAGTGCGCGGTCACCACCGGCACCCGGACGCAGGTCACGGCGACGGGCAGTTTCGGCAGGCCGAGGATCTTGCGGGACTCGTCCCGCACCTTCATCTCCTCCGACGACCAGCCGTCCTCCCGCAGCGACCCGGCCCACGGTACGACGTTCAGCGCGACCGGCTCCGGGAACGGCCCGGTGTTGTCCCCCACGGCCCGCCGTACGTCACCGGGGCTGGTCCCCAACTCCGTACCGGCCACCAGGGACAGCTGCTGGCGCAGTGTCTGCACGCCCGCCCGCCCGGCACCGCTCACCGCCTGGTACGACGAGACGACCAGCTCGCGCAGCCCGAACTCGGCGTGCAGCGCGCCCAGGGCGACGATCATCGACAGCGTGGTGCAGTTCGGGTTGGCGATGATGCCGCGCGGCCGGACCCGCGCCGTGTGCGGATTGACCTCCGGCACGACCAGCGGCACGTCGGGATCCATCCGGAAGGCGCCCGAGTTGTCCACGACCACCGCGCCCTTGGCCGCGGCGATCGGAGCCCAGTGCGCGGCGACCTCGTCGGGCACGTCGAACATGGCGACGTCGACCCCGTCGAAGACCTCCTCGGACAGGGCCACCACCTCGACCTCCTCGCCGCGCACGGCCAGCTTGCGGCCGGCGGAGCGCGGCGAGGCGACGAGCCGGATCTCGCCCCAGATGTCCGCGTGCTGGGACAGGATCTGGAGCATGACCATGCCGACGGCTCCGGTCGCTCCCACGACCGCGAGCGTCGGTCGTACGGTCATCGCCCGGTGCCTCCATAGACGACGGCCTCGTCGCTGTCGGAGTCGAGGCCGAAGGCGGTGTGCACGGCGCGCACGGCCTCGGACACGTCGTCGGCGCGGGTGACGACCGAGATACGGATCTCGGAGGTCGAGATCAGCTCGATGTTCACGCTGGCGCCGCTCAGCGCCTCGAAGAAGGCCGCCGTGACGCCCGGGTTGGTCTTCATCCCGGCGCCCACGAGCGAGATCTTGCCGATCTGGTCGTCGTAGCGCAGCGAGTCGAAGCCGATGCCGCCCTTGTTCTTCTCCAGCGCGTCCATGGCCTTGCGGCCCTCGGTCTTCGGCAGCGTGAAGGAGATGTCCGTCAGGCCCGTGGAGGCGGCGGACACGTTCTGCACGACCATGTCGATGTTGATCTCGGCGTCGGCGATCGTGCGGAAGATCGCGGCGGCCTCGCCCGGCTTGTCCGGCACGCCGACGACCGTGATCTTGGCCTCGGAGGTGTCGTGCGCGACACCGGAGATGATGGCCTGCTCCACCTGCTTTTCCCCTTGCTCGATCGGCTCGCTGCTGACCCAGGTGCCCTGCAGTCCGCTGAAGGACGACCGGACGTGGATCGGGATGTTGTAGCGGCGGGCGTACTCCACACAGCGGTGGAGCAGCACCTTCGACCCGGACGAGGCCAGCTCCAGCATGTCCTCGAACGAGATCCAGTCGATCTTCCGGGCCTTCTTCACCACGCGCGGGTCGGCGGTGAACACCCCGTCGACGTCCGTGTAGATCTCACAGACCTCGGCGTCGAGCGCCGCGGCCAGCGCGACCGCCGTGGTGTCGGAGCCACCGCGCCCCAGCGTGGTGATGTCCTTGGTGTCCTGGCTGACACCCTGGAAACCGGCCACGATGGCGATGTTGCCCTCGTTCAGCGAGTCCCGGATCCGGCCCGGCGTGACATCGATGATCCGGGCTTTGTTGTGGACCGAGTCGGTGATGACACCTGCCTGGCTGCCGGTGAAGGACTGGGCCGAGTGGCCCAGGTTTTTGATCGCCATGGCCAGCAGGGCCATGGAGATCCGCTCTCCGGCGGTCAGCAGCATGTCGAGCTCGCGCCCGGCAGGAATCGGGGAAACCTGCTCGGCGAGATCGATCAGCTCGTCCGTCGTGTCGCCCATCGCGGAAACCACCGCCACCACCTGGTGACCGTTCTTCTTGGCTTCCACGATTCGCTTGGCGACGCGCTTGATGCCTTCGGCATCGGCTACGGAGGAGCCTCCGTACTTCTGCACGACAAGGCCCACGTGCGCTCCTCGCTCAGTCCTGGTGTGTCGGCTCAGTCTAACGAGCGGCCGAAAATCACCTTCGCGATATCGCATGGTGAGATGTCCCGCCGCCCGTCCCGGAGAGGCACATGCCCGCAGGGGCACCGGACCACTCGGAAAGTGCCCCGCATCACAGAGAACACCCACCCGGGTGCTGTCAATTAAATTTCAAGCATTAGGGTGCGGCCTGTGCGCGTACTTCTGGTGGAGGACGACGAGCCGGTCGCGGAGTCACTGCGACGCGGGCTGATCCGGTACGGCTTCGAGGTGGAGTGGGTGACGACGGGCCGTGCCGCCCTCGCGCACCAGGGGCCGTACGACGTCGTACTCCTCGATCTCGGCCTGCCCGACACCGACGGCCTCGACGTCTGCAAGGCGCTGCGCGAGCGCGGCGACGTCCCGATCATCGTGATCAGCGCCCGCAGCGACGAGACGGACCGGGTGGTCGGCCTGGAGCTGGGCGCCGACGACTATGTGTCCAAGCCGTTCGGGGTACGGGAGGTCATCGCGCGGATACGGGCGGTGATGCGGCGCCTGAAGCCCCGTACGCCCGCCGAGTCCGGCCCCGACGAGTACGGCCCGCGCCTGACGATCGACCGCAAGGCGGCCCGCGTCCGCCTCGACGGCGAGGAGGTCGCGCTCGCGCCCAAGGAGTACGACCTGCTGGCCTTCCTCACCGAGGAGCCGGGGGCGCTGATGTCGCGCGAGCAGATCATGGAGGCCGTCTGGGACGCGAACTGGTTCGGGCCGACCAAGACCCTGGACGTCCATGTGGCGGCGCTGCGGCGGAAGCTGGCGGGGGCGATCACGATCGAGGCGGTGCGGGGGGTGGGCTTCCGGCTGGACATCGCCGAGAACGGCGGCGGAAGCAACGGCGGAAAAGGCGGCAGCGGCAGCGGCAGCAACGGCGGAAAAGGCGGCAGCGGCAGCGGCAGCAACGGCGGAAAAGGCGGCAGCGGCCGATGATCCGCCAGCTCGTCCGCAGTTACATCCTGCTCGTCGCGATCGCCATCGCCCTGTTCACCGTGCCGGTGGCGTTCTCGCTCACCAAGCAGTTGCGGGACGACACCAGTGACTCCGTGCAGCGCAAGGCCGCGACCATGGCGGTGCTGCTGGGCAACGGCGACCCGGCCTCGTGCCTGGCCCTGGAGCGGATGGCCCGGGCGTACGACGACGACGGCGAGACGCGCGCGGTCCAGACGACCGCCACCCAGGAGTGCGCGCCGCCCCTGCCCCGCCCGGACCAGGACGCGGCCCTGAACAGGGCC
The DNA here is from genome assembly GCF_019219825.1 of Streptomyces sp. TRM70350. GTDB lineage: Bacteria > Actinomycetota > Actinomycetes > Streptomycetales > Streptomycetaceae > Streptomyces. Next base: position 230,836 of record NZ_JAHUXH010000005.1, read on the forward strand.
CTCGATGAGGAGCGGGTCACCACCGACTGGGGCTCCTCGTTCGTCTGGGGGCCGGAGCTGGTGGTCACGGTTCCCGCCCACGCGCGCGACGACGGCAAGGTCGTCGGCGCCGTACGCATCAAGTTCTCGACCGCCCAGATGACCCACCGCCTGTGGACCATCTGGGGCTTCCGGGCCGGCCTCGCGGTGGCCGTCCTGGGCGTCGCCGCCCTGATCGGCGTCGCGGTCGCCCGCCGCATCACCCGCCCGCTGCGCCAGCTCAACGACATGGCGAGCAGGTTCAGCGACGGCGATCTGACCGCCCGCTCCCCCGTGACGGGCCCGCCCGAGACCCAGACCCTGGCCCGCACCCTCAACCAGGGCGCGGAACGCCTCGACACCCTGATCGCGGCGCAGCGCATCTTCGTGGCGGACGCGTCGCACCAGCTGCGGACCCCGTTGACGGCGTTGCGGCTGTCCCTGGACAACATCGCGGACGGCGTGGACGACGACTTCGTCCGGGAGGACGTGGAGCAGGCGACGGCCGAGGTGGTCCGGATGAGCCGCCTGGTCAACGGTCTGCTGGTGCTGGCACGGGCCGAGGCGAAGGTGACGGCCGCCGAGCCGCTGCCGCTGACGGACATCGTGCGGGAGCGGCTCGGGGTGTGGAGACCGGCCGCCGACGAGCGCGGAGTCACCATCGCGCTCAGGGGGAGTGCCGACGGCCGGCCGCTTGTGCTGGCCAGCCCCGGTCACCTGGACCAGGTGCTGGACAACGTGCTCTCCAACGCCCTGGAGGTGTCACCGGACGGCGGGACGATCACCGTCCGGGTGGAGCACCGGGGCTACGAGGTGACGGTCTCCGTGCTGGACGAGGGACCCGGCATGTCGGACGCCGACAAGTCCCGGGCCTTCGACCGTTTCTGGCGGGGCAAGGGCCTGACCGGCAGGTCCGGCTCCGGCCTCGGCCTCGCCGTCGTCAAGCAGTTGGTCACCGACGACGGCGGCACCGTCACTCTCACGGACGCTCCCGGTGGCGGGCTCTGCGTCTCGATCAGCCTTCGGGCATCGCAGAGGAGTGGTGGTTGACGATCTTCCACTGGCCGCCGAGCTTCTCGTACTCGTAGGTGTAGCGGGCGGTGACCGTGCGCTTCTCACCGGTCTCGTGGTCGGTGAGAGCGAACTGGTACACGCCGGTGTCGAGGGCGGAGTTGGAGTCCAGGACCTTGACGATCGTCTGGACCTTGGTGCCGACCGGCTTGTTCTGCAGGAAGTGCTCGAAGTAGTCGACGATACCGGCCCGGTCGGTACGGACCTTGTTGGACACGGTGGGCAGCAGCACGGCGTCCTTGGCGTACAGGTCCGCGACCTTCTGCGGGTCGCCGGTCTGCAGGGCGGCGTTCCAGTCGTCGAAGAGACCGGCGATCTCCGCCTTGGTGGCCTTGTTGTTCCCACCCCACCACGGTTCGGCGACACCGACGCCGGCGGTGACGGTGGCGGTGGCGACGAGCGCGGTGGCGGTGACGACGGCGGCGCGTATACGGGTCTTGCGGTTCATCGCATCTCCAGTGCAGGTGAGAGGAGTTGCTCCTTCAGCGACTCGCGCTGCGGGAGTGACTCAAGACTCGCCTTGCACTGGTTAGGGGCCGTCCAGCGGGCGTGCAGGGCGGATCAAGGACCTCGCCAAATCACGGAGCGTCAGGGGTCCGTAACGCCTGCGTGGACTTCACGCTGTTCACCGGAGAGGTTCCTGTCAGCTCACGGTGACCATCAGTGAGGTGCGGCAGGGTACGCCTTGGCTGTCGGGGGCGGTTTCGGGGGCACTGGTGTCGACGAGGCGGATGAGGAGGGGGGTGGAGCCGGTCGGGCCCTCGGGCAGGGCCCGTAGGCGGTAGCGGTCGACTCGGGAGGCCTCGCGGGGCAGCCGGGTGCCGTCCGGATACAGGTAGTGCGGGTAGACGTCGTTGGCCACGCGCAGGTCGGCGCGCTGCCAGGTGCCGGTGGAGGGGTCGCGGCGTTCCAGGACCAGGCCGTTGGAGTCCGCGGCGGCCTCCGTGTCCGTCATCATTTCCATCTGGAAGGCGACGCGGACGTGGGCGTACGCGCGCGTGTTGCCGTTGTGGACGGAGACCGTGAACTCCTGTCCCGCACCGCCCCGTTCGAGGGCGATCCGGCCGCCCGCCGTGGAGGCGTACATGCCGATGACGGTGGGAGCGGCCGGTCGGGGCGACCGCGTCGGGGGCGCCGTGGACGGCTTCGGGGTCGGCCTCGGCGCGGGTGTGGTGCGCGTCGGGGACGGAGACGCGGTCGATGTGGGGGTGGGCGTCGCTGTCGTCGGTTCCGGCGGTGATGCCGGCGCCGTGGTCGTGGACGCTGGTCCCGCAGGGCGCGTTCCCCCGTCGGCGTCCGCGTCCGTCGGACCGCAACCCGTGAGCAGTGCGGCCAGGGTCAGGGCCGCCGGTGCCGTTGCCGTCGCCCTCGTAGGTCTTCTCCGTACGCGTGCCACTGTGTCGGTCGCCCCCCGTTTGTCCGCTTCGGCTGGATCAAGGTCCCGTCACAGTAGGGGGGCGCCTGCTTCGGAACGGCAACGCCGAGGTGTCGCTTGAGACACGCCGGAGGCCGCGTCGGCTACTTCACCCGCAGCCCCAGCGGCCTCGCGATCTCCTGCTGCATGACCCTTCCGGCTTCGATCTCCAGGGTGTCGTCGCCCATCCCCTGGTCCGTGTCCAGGCCGTCCAGTTCCTCCAGGGGCTGGTTGAGGCGGACGTGGGCGACGACCGACTGCAGCGCGCGCAGGGTCGCGGAGGCCGTGGAGCCCCAGTTGGAGAAGTAGGAGAACTGCCACCACCACAGCGCCTCCGTGGTGCGGCCCGCGCGGTAGTGGGCCATGCCGTGGCGCAGGTCGGTGATGACGTCGGCGATGTCGTCGGAGATACGGGCCGGGACGCGAGCCCTGCTCGGCTCGTAGGGGTCGAAGACCTCCGAGTAGACGTCGATCGGCTCCAGCAACCGGGCGAGGTTCTCACGGAGTTCGTCGACGTCGGGCTCGGGGCCCGAGTCGGGTTCGTAGCGCTCCTCGGGGACGATGTCCTCGTGGGCGCCCAGGCGGCCGCCGGCCAGGAGGAGTTGGGAGACCTCCAGGAGGAGGAAGGGGACGGCCGAGTCCGGCTCGGCGCCCCTGGCCACCTCGGTGACGGCTACCAGGAAGCTCTCTACCTGGTCCGCGATCTGGACCGCGAAGTCGTCCGGGTCCTGCGTCGTGGAGTGCAGCGTGGCGTCAGACATCTAGGAGTCGTCTCCCCTCGAAGGCGCGGCCGAGGGTCACCTCGTCCGCGTATTCCAGGTCGCCACCCACCGGGAGGCCGCTGGCCAGGCGGGTGACCTTCAGGCCCATGGGCTTGATCATGCGGGCGAGGTACGTCGCCGTGGCCTCGCCCTCCAGATTCGGGTCCGTGGCCAGGATGAGTTCCGTGACCGTCCCGTCGGCCAACCTGGCGAGAAGCTCTCGTATACGCAGGTCGTCCGGGCCCACGCCCTCGATCGGGCTGATCGCGCCGCCCAGCACGTGGTAGCGGCCGCGGAACTCACGCGTGCGCTCGATGGCGACGACGTCCTTGGGTTCCTCGACCACACAGATCACCGCCGGGTCGCGGCGGCTGTCGCGGCAGATCCCGCACAGCTCCTCCTGGGCGACATTGCCGCAGGTGGCGCAGAAGCGGACCTTCGCCTTGACCTCCAGAAGGGCGTGCGCGAGCCGACGGACGTCCGTCGGCTCCGCCTGCAGCACATGGAAGGCGATCCGCTGGGCGCTCTTGGGACCGACGCCGGGCAGCCGCCCCAGTTCGTCGATGAGGTCCTGGACCACGCCTTCGTACAACGGACTGCCGCCCTTCCTGGGTCTCGTTCAGTACGTACGGTAGTTTCCCGCGGCCCGTCTTAGAAGGGCAGTCCGGGGATACCGCCGCCGCCCAGGCCCTGGGCCAGCGGGCCCAGCTTCTGCTGCTGGAGCGTCTGCGCGTTCTCGTTGGCCGCGTGCACGGCCGCCACGATCAGGTCGGCGAGGGTCTCGGTGTCCTCCGGGTCCACCGCCTTCGGGTCGATCCGCAGGGCGCGCAGCTCACCGGCGCCGGTGACCGTGGCCTGCACCAGGCCGCCGCCCGCCTGGCCGTCGACCTCGGTCTGCGCCAGTTCCTCCTGGGCCTTCGCCAGGTCCTGCTGCATCTTCTGGGCCTGCTGCAGCAGCTGCTGCATGTTGGGCTGGCCACCACCGGGGATCACGATCAGCTCCTCTTCCGGGGCTCATGAGGCACGGGGATTTTCCGCTCAGCACGAGCCTACGTGGTCCACGCGGCCGTCGCTCCAGCACTCTTTCGAGTGAGAGGAGTCCGTGTCCTATACCTGATCAAGGCCCCCTTCCGGGCGGAAAACAGGGGAAAGCGGGGCCTTCGCCACCCATTGGGCGGTAGGAAGGGTCCTGGCGCATCGGCGTCACCATCAGGCGGGACGTCGTGACGACGCGTGCGCTGTACGAGCTGTACGACACGACGTGTCACGCACCGTGATCAGCTGTGGTCGATAGGGAGTGCCGGGTGGGTCAGCCGGAGATGCAGCCCGAGGGGCCGCCTCAGGACGGGCGGGGCGAGGGCGCGGCCGGGCTGCGGCCGGGCGATCTGGCCGGGCGGGCGTTTCCGCTCGGGGACTGGACGGAGCCCGCGGTGCGGCTGGAGGAGCTGTACCGGTGGGTGGAGCGGGGGGCGCTGGAGACGGCGGCCTGGTATCTCGCCGACCGGGTGTGGAAACGGCGGGGTGCCCGGGCGCTGCGGTGCGGGGCGGCGGCGGGGGCGGTGACCGGGGCCGCGCTGCCGTTCCTCGACCTGACCGGTGTGGTGGGCGGGGTGGCGCCCTGGGGGTATCTGGCGCTGTTGCTGGCGGTGTCCTGTGTGGCGGTGGACCGGTATTTCGGGGTGACGTCCGGGTGGATAAGGGACGTGGCGACCGCGCAGGCCGTGCAGCGGAGGTTGCAGGCGTTGCAGTTCGACTGGGCGTCGGAGAGTGTGCGGGAGGTGCTGGGGCCCACCGAGGGGACGGCCGGGGAGGCGGCTGAGCGGTGCCTCGGGGTGCTGCGGAGATTCTCGGAGGACGTGACGGAGCTGGTGCGGACGGAGACGGCGGACTGGATGGTGGAGTTCCGGACCGGGTCCGCACCGCTCGGGATCCAGTCGGCGGTGGCGTCCGGGGGGCGGCCGGAGGGCACGGGCGGGCAGGGGAGGTTTCCGTTGCCGCCGGGGGCGGGGGCCCGGCCCAATATGCCGCGGCAGCGTCCGCCGGAGCCGCGCTGACCGACGTGCAGGCCGCGCGGTCGGGCTTTACCCGTCACGTCCTGGGACTGCGCCCCCCACGGCTACCGTCCCGCCCTGGAGGCTACGGCCCCACGGCTACCGTCCCGCCCTAGGGGCTACGGCCCCCACAGCTACCCTCCTGCCCTAGGGGCTGCCCCCCCCCACGGCTCCCCGCCCCGCCCTAGGGGCTGCGCCCCCCACAGCTGCCCGTCCCGCCCTGGAGGCTGCGCCCCCCCACGGCTACCCGCCCCACCCCGGCGACTGTGCCCCCACCGCCACCCGCCCCACCCCGGCGGCTGCGCCCCACGGCGCGTCACTGGCACTGCTCCGGCGTCCGCAGGCACGGAAGATGTCCCTCGTCCCGGATCACCTTCTGGCTGGTGGGCTCCTCCAGGTAGGCGAGGAAGCTGGCTGCGAGGGAACCGGGGCGGGGGGCACCGTAGGTGTAGGCGTACTCGATGTCCTTGTACGGATAGCGGCTGCCGCCCAGCTCGATCTGCTCGTCGTCGGGCCGGTCACCGTCCAGGGGCACCCTGCGCAGGGCGTCACCCCGCTCCTCGGCGAGGGAGAGTTCGCTGTAGCCGATGGCGCCGGGCTGTTCCTCGACCTTGTCCAACACAGCCCTGGTGCCGGGGAGTTCGCAGCGCGTGACGATGTCACCGGCCTCCTCGGGGACCTCGCAGTCCAGTGACGTGCTCGGCGCCCCCTCCCACGCTTTCAGCACCCGCTCCTGGAAGACCTGCCGCGTACCCGACTCGTCACCCCGGCTGACCAGGACGATCGGCAGGTCGGCGATCTTCTCGACGCCGGGCACGACCTGGCCCCAGCGCTGGTACCTGCCCGCGTAGATGTCCCGCACCTCCTGCAGGGACAGACCGTGCGGACCGAGGTCGATGTCCCTGTGCACGACGACGGTGAAGACGGACACCGCGACCTTCTCCCCCTCCAGGTTCAGACTCTCCCCCAGCGGCCCGTCCGAGAAGGCGATCACCGACCGGGCGTCGTCCTTCGACTGCCGGGCCAGCTGCGCGAGTTCGGTCACCCCGGCCTCGCTGCCCCGCGCCTCGACGGAGATGTCGGCGTCCTCGCACTTGTTCTCGTACTGCTTGGCGAGCGTCCGGACGACGGGCTCGAACGCGGTCGAGCCGATCACGGTCAGCTCGCCCCGCTCGCACTCGATCGGGTTGCCGTCGCGCGTGAGGATGATGCCGGCGAGGCCCAGCACGGCGAGGATGAGCGCGCCGCTGACCACCCGGGCGGGGAGGCTGAACAGGCGCTGCTTCTCGTCCGGCGTGGGAGAGCTGTTCTGGTGGACCCGGCCCTCCCGGATGCCACCGATCACCTTGACCTCGCCCTCCACCTGACCGCCGGAGAGCAGCACGAGCAGCTTGAAGTGGTCGCCGGGTTCGAGCGGGACAGGCGGGATGGTCACCTTGTTGTCGTGGTGGTTGAAGCCGTTCTCGCGCCTGAAGTGGCTGTTGAGATGGTCGATGCCGGACGGCTGGGTGACCGCGACGGCCTGGACGGTGCGTCCGGTGAACTCGGCGGTCAGGCCGTGGAGTTCGGACGCGGTGTAGTCGCCCTGATCGATGCTCCGTGCTCCGTCGTTCTCGATCCGCAGCAGGACGAGGGACGCGCGGGCCATGTTCGGTACGTCGAAGTCCCCGAGGCGCGGGTTGGACGACACACCGTCGCCTATGGGGGTGTCCATCTGTACGCGGTAGCCGATCAGCTTGCGACGCGGCACCCAGCGGTCGTACAGGAACGTCGCGAGGGCCGCGACGACACCGAGGACGGACGTGCCGACGGCGATGATGCTCTCGTTGTTCAGCCACTCCAACACTGGTGGTCCCCCGCCACTCCCAGAGCTCAGATGGTGGGGTCACCGTACGTCTGTCCGAACGGGCCGTCAGGGCCCGGCCGTCAAAGTTCGCTGTACGTTCAACTTTCTCACGGGGAACGGGACTTCGCCCGTGGCCCGGCACGCGTCACGGGCGCCGGTAGATCAGTTTCTCCCCGGTGGTCCCGTTCACGCGCTGCAGGCTGCCGTCCGGCAGCAGGGTGATCTCGGTGGCCGCGCCCGGTGTGCAGGCGGTGGGCGGTTCGCCGACCGTCACCGTGGACGGGCCGACCCGCACCGGGCCGTCCGCACCCGGCGCTGCCGCCAGCTCCGCCTGGAACACGCAGTGATAGCTGCCGCCGCCCTCCGCGGGCCCGTCCGCGACGAGGGACAGGACCGTGTCGCCGACCTCGCCCTGCTGAAGGGTCAGCCGCCGGGTGTGCTGCCCGCCGGCGTTGTCGATCGTGGTCGTCCAGGTGCCGAGGTAGCCGTCGGGTATCGCCCCGGCGGGCGTGGACGAGGCCGACGGCGAGGGCTCCGGCGCGGTGGTGGACGCCTCGGGGGTGGCCGGGGCGGAGGAGCCGGCGGGCGCGGCGGCGGTCGGGCCGGACTGCGGGCTCTCGCTGCCGTCCATCAGCGCGTACACCGTCCCACCGGCGGCGAGCGCGACGACCAGCGCCATGGCGACGAGCGCGACGGTGGCGCGGACGCTTCTGCGGGGTGGCTCCTCGGAGGTCACCACGGCGGGCGGGCCGTAGGGAGGGGTGGGGCCGAGACCGCCGTAGGGGCCGTAGGCGTGCGAAGCGGCGGCGTACGGCCCGTTGTTGTACGCGCCACCGACCGGCGCGCCTCCGTTGTGCGGCCCGTACACCGGGACGTACGGCGGTGGCGGCGCCGCGGCCTGCGCGGCGCCCTGCCCCTGGGGCTGCTGGGGGTGGCCCTGCCCCTGCGGGGGCGAGCCGTACGCCGGGTGCGGTGGGGCCGGTGGTGCGGCGCCCTGGGCGGCGGCCGCCGTGGGCATCCGGTCCAGGGGCTGCGCTCCGGGCTGCTGACCCGCGGCCGCCGGTGCCGCCTCGTCGGCGGCGGACGCGTGCTCGGGTGAGGCGTCCCGGTCGGCGTCGGCGGCCCCGGCCCCCTCCGGGTCCTCCGTATCCAGCAACTGCACGGCGTGCCGCCCGAGTTGGGCCACCAGTGCGCCCGGCAGCCAGGGTTCCCGGGACCGCCCGCCGGTGACGGTGTCCTCGGCGCCCGTGCGCCGAAGGATGTCGTCCAGCGTCGGCCGGGCGGCCGGGTCCTTGCGCAGGCAGTGGCGTACGAGATCGGCGACGCCCTCGGGCACGCCGTCCAGGTCGGGTTCCTCCTGGGCGATGCGGAACATCAGGGCGTGCACCCCGCTGTCGGCGCCGCCGAAGGGCAGGTTGCCGGTGGCGGCGTAGGCGAGGACGGAGCCGAGGCAGAAGACGTCGCAGGCGGCCGTGACGCGGTCGCCGCGCACCTGCTCGGGCGCCATGAAGCCGGGCGAGCCGACGAGCGCGCCGGTCCGGGTCAGGCCCCCGTCGGTCACCGTCTCCATCGCCCGCGCGATCCCGAAGTCGATGACGCGGGGCCCGTCGATGGTGACGAGTACGTTGGACGGCTTGAGGTCCCGGTGCACGATCCCGGCGGCGTGGATGTCCTTCAGCGCGTGCGCGAGCCCGGCCGCCAGGATCCGTACCGAACGCTCGGGCAGTGCCCCGTGGTCCCGGCCGACGACCTGCTGCAGGCTCGGCCCGGCGACATACCCGGTGGCCACCCACGGCACGGCCGCCTCGGTGTCGGCGTCGAGCACGGGCGCGGTCCAGTGGCCGCCGACCTGCCGGGCGGCCTGCACCTCCTGCCGGAACCGCGCGCGGAACTCCTCCCGCGCGGCCAGTTCCTTGCGCACCAGCTTGACCGCGACGGTCCGCCCCCGGTCCGACCGCGCCAGATACACATGCCCCATCCCGCCGGCGCCGAGCCGCGCCAGCAGCCGGTAGGCACCGATCCGCGGTGGATCCCCAGGCCCCAGTCTGTCCACAGCGAACCCGCCTCCCCCCATCCGCCCCTGTGCGATGACCGAAGAATAATCCGGCGATACGGGGAGACGGCCGGGCCGCTTTCTACGGTTCCGTAACGGAAGCGAGGCGCCCGTCCCTACGGCTCCACCGCGGCCGTCGGCGTCCCCACCTCGTCGAGCACCCGCGACAGCCGCTCCAGCACCCGTACCGTCTCCTCGAATCCCTCCTCCCCCAGCGCCCGAGCCAGCCGGTCCGCGAAGTCCGCGTAGCCGGGGTCGATACGGCGTACCGCCGCAAGGCCCGCCTGAGTGGGGGCCAGGAGCTTGGCGCGGCGGTGGGCGGGGTTGGGGCGGTATTCGGCCAGGCCCCGTTCGACCAGCAGATCGGCGACGCGCTGGACGCTCTGCCGGGTGATGCCCATCTCCCGGGCGATCCCGGCGACGGGCAGCGGCTCGGGCAGCACCGCGCCCAGGACCTGCCACCAGGCCGCGGTGAGCCCGGCCGGGCGGGCCAGCTCCTCCGCCACCGCGAGCAACTGGCCGTTCAGCCGGAAGACGCCGAGCGCCCCACGGCTGAGCAGGTCCTGCCGCCGTCGGCTCACCTCGCACCCGCCTGTTCGAGGACGGCGTACGCCTCGGCGTCGGAGTCGTGGAACAGCCGGTACCAGGCGTCCAGCACCTCGCTGTCGTACACCCCGAGCAGCCGGAAGACCTCCCGCGCGAAGGCGACCGGCTCGGTCGGCCCGGCGGTGATCAGTCCGCCGTCGGTGACCGCGTCGGCGTCGACGTACCGTTCGCCGCCCTGGTAGCCGGTCGCGGCGAGATAGAAGGAGACCGCGCTGGTGTGGTCCCGGTCGTCGAGCAGGCCCTCGCGGGCGAGCCCGGCGGTGGCCCCGCAGATCGCGGCGACGGGCACCCCGGCGGCCAGGAACTCGCGCGCCTTGCGGGCGACGGGCGCGAGGTCGTCGCTCGTGTCCCAGAGGTCGGCGCCCGGGAGGATCAGCAGCGAGCTGTCCTCGGGCCGTACGTCGTCCAGGGCCAGGTCGGGCTGGATGCCCAGGCCGCCGATGCTGGTGACCGGGGCGGTGGAGGGGCCGACGGTGCGGATCTCGTAGCCGGCCCGGGCAAGATACGCCGTCGCGTGGCCCGTCTCCCAGTCGGCGAGGGTGTCGTAGACGGCCAGATGGACGGGCTTGCGGCTGCTGTTCATGACGTCTCCTGGGTCATGCGGCGAATGCCTATGACAGGATACTGTCACATTCGACAGCATCCTGTCAATGCATCCTGTCCATGCTTTCCGGGGAGGTGCGCGTCGACACTCTGTCGCGGAATGCGCGAGACCCCATACAGGACGCCGATGTCGCGTCCGCATCCCGGACATTTACCCTCGGCGGCATGACCCCTCAGCCCCATCCCGCCGCCGGTGCAGCCGTGAAGGCCGTGGACCGTGCGCACGTGTTCCACTCCTGGTCCGCGCAGGAACTCATCGACCCGCTCGCCGTCGCCGGTGCGGAGGGGTCGTACTTCTGGGACTACGACGGCAACCGCTACCTCGACTTCACCAGCGGCCTCGTCTACACGAACATCGGCTACCAGCACCCGAAGGTCGTCGCCGCGATCCAGGAACAGGCCGCGACCCTGTCCACCTTCGCGCCCGCCTTCGCCGTCGAGGCCCGCTCCGAGGCGGCGCGGCTGATCGCCGAGCGGACGCCGGGTGATCTGGACAAGATCTTCTTCACCAACGGTGGCGCCGACGCCGTCGAGCACGCCGTGCGCATGGCCCGGCTGCACACCGGCCGCCCGAAGGTGCTGTCGGCGTACCGCTCGTACCACGGCGGCACCCAGCAGGCCGTGAACATCACCGGCGACCCGCGCCGCTGGGCCAACGACAGCGGCACGGCCGGGGTCGTGCACTTCTGGGCGCCCTTCCTGTACCGCTCCCGCTTCTACGCCGAGACCGAGGAGCAGGAGTGCGCCCGGGCGCTGGAGCACCTGGAGACGACGATCGCCTTCGAGGGCCCGGCGACCATCGCCGCGATCGTCCTGGAGACGATCCCCGGGACCGCGGGGATCATGGTGCCGCCGCCGGGGTATCTGGCGGGGGTCCGCGAGCTCTGCGACACGTACGGGATCGTCTTCGTCCTCGACGAGGTGATGGCGGGGTTCGGGCGGACCGGTGAGTGGTTCGCGGCGGACCTGTTCGACGTCGTACCGGACCTGATGACCTTCGCGAAGGGCGTGAACTCCGGATACGTGCCGCTCGGCGGGGTCGCCGTCTCCGGGGAGATCGCGTCGACCTTCGGCAGGCGGCCGTACCCGGGCGGACTGACGTACTCCGGCCATCCCCTCGCCTGTGCCGCCGCCGTCGCGACGATCAACGTGATGGCCGAGGAGGGCGTGGTCGAGAACGCCGCCCGGCTGGGCGCCGAGGTCGTGGAGCCCGCGCTGCGGGAGCTGGCCGAGCGGCACGCCTGCGTGGGCGAGGTGCGCGGCGTCGGCATGTTCTGGGCGCTAGAGCTGGTGCGGAACAAGGAGACGCGCGAGCCGCTGGTGCCGTACAACGCGGCCGGTGAGGCCAACGCGCCGATGGCCGCCTTCGCGGCGGCGGCGAAGGCGGGCGGAGTGTGGCCGTTCGTGAACATGAACCGGACGCACATCGTGCCGCCGTGCAATGTGACCGAGGCCGAGCTGAAGGAGGGGCTGGCGGCGCTGGACGCGGCCCTGTCGGTGGCCGACGAGCACACCGAGTAATCACGGTCCGGCATCCGAGCGCGTAAGGTGGCGTGCTCGTGGACCCCCACCACGGGGAACCCACCACGAGCACGCCACCCGCACGCGATGAGGAGACCCCCGACCATGCCCGGCACCGGCGGCAACGGCGCTGTGACCCGCAGCACCCTGCGGCAGCAGATCGCGGACGCGCTACGCGACGAGGTGCTGGCCGGGCGGCTGCAGCCGGGGCAGGAGTTCACGGTCAAGGAGATCGCCGAGCAGTACGGCGTCTCCGCGACGCCGGTGCGCGAGGCGCTGGTCGACCTGTCCGCGCAGGGCCTGCTGGAGGCGCTCCAGCACCGGGGCTTCCGGGTCCGTGAGTACTCCTTCGCCGACTTCCGCGGGCTGGTCGAGGCGCGCAGCCTGGTCATCGACGGCATGTTCCACGCCCTCGACCGCGGCCGGGGCGGCCCGCCGCACTTCCAGGATCCCGACGACCCGTACACGGCCGCCGCGCTCGCGGGCGTGCGGCGGCGCGGCGAGGAGGCGCAGCGCGCCGCCTGCGCCGGGGACCTGACCGTGCTGATCGGCTACGACCTGCGCTTCTGGCGCGAGCTGAGCAGCCTGTTCGGCAACCCCTACCTGGTGGACTTCCTGCACCGGCTGCGTGTGCAGTCCTGGGTGTGCGGGGTGCAGCATCTGCGCCGGGTCACCGATCTGCGGGGTCACCTGTGGGCCGGCCACACCGAACTGATCGACGCGCTCTCCCGGCGCGACACCGACGCCGCGCGCTCCATCGTCGCCGCGCACAACGCGCACGCGCTGGCTCTGATCGAGCGGCTGGCCACCGGCTGACGTGGGTATGGGACCTGCACACGGGGCTCCGCCCCGCACCACACGGATTACCCTTCTTTGACCACTGTGCTATGCGCTGCCCGCGTCATCACCCGCGCCGCCCGCGTTATGAGGAGCCCTCTTTTGGCCTGTGACCTGTGGCTGGTACCGCTCGTCGACGTGTTGTGCCACACGCCCGACAACCCGTTCGCCGAGGAACTCGCGCAATACAACAAGGTGCTCGCCGAGGCCGGGCTGCCGCCGGTGCCGGTGTACCAGTACATGCCGGGACTGTCCGGCGACGTCGCCCCGGTGGCCGGTTTCGACTACGACGCGCTGCACTTCCTGCGCCGCGTGTATCTGCTCCAGGTCTGCGGCCTGCCGGTGACGCCGGTCGACGAACTGGGCGGCGACTACGAGCAGCTGCTGGAGATGTTCGAGACGACGGCCCAGCAGTCGCACCTGGTCTGGCACTACGACCACGCGGGAGCGTACGTCCCTGTCGACTTTCCGCACCCGTTGTCGGACGAGGAACTCCTCGCGGGCGGCGGCCCGCTGGGCTCCACGCAGGCCCTGTTGCGCGAGTTGGAGTTCGTGGCGCCGTCGATCGGCATCGACCCGGCCAACCCTCCGGCGCCGCCCCAACCGCCGTCGGCCCCCACGGAGTTGGAGGAACCCGCCGTACCCGCCCCGTACGACCCGAGCCCGTTCGCCCGCGAACGGCATGTGTGGCTGGGGCTGCACGCGGCGGCGACGCGCAGCCTCGCGCAGGGCTCGATGATCGTGTTCAGCTGAGGCCCGCTCAGCGGGGCTGCGCGAGCCCCTTCTGCAGGTCCTCGCCGGTCATCACCGGGAAGACCTCGGTCCGGGCGTTGAACTGGGTGAAGAACGGCTCCAGTGTGCGCGGCAGTTCGGAACTGTCCTGAAGGTCGAACACGATGAAGCAGGTACGGCGGCCGCCCGCCGGTCCGAAGTAGGCGGCCTCCGGCTTCAGCGGCTCGACGGCCTCCTTCAGAAACTCGAGCAGCTTGCCACTGCGGAGAGCCTCGTTCGCCTTGTCCGTGTCGAGCGTGGCCTTGAGCATGACGCGCATCGCTCGTCACCTTCTTCCGGTTCTTCCGGTTCTTCCGGCAGAGGGCACGTACAACCTCAGGATATGCCCGGTTTACGAGGGTTTTCCTGGCGGGGTCCTGGCGGGGAGGACGCGGGAGCCGGCACCCTCCCCGACCGAGGGTCACCGCTGGCGCGGCAACCTGAGGGTGCGAACGAGGGGCATGTCCGCATACCGCTCGGGCTCGACGGTCAGGACGTGCCGTCCGTCCGGCCAGTCCGGCGTCGGGCGGGACAGGTGGACCGCCTGGCCCAGCCGCCACTCCACTCCGTCACGCAGCAGCGCGCCCACGGTGGCCGCGCCCGCGAGGTCCAGCTCGACGATCTCGACGGCGGGCAGGGCTCCGACGTGCTCGGCAAGCCCCTTGCGCATCCCGTCCGCCGCGGCCAGACACAACGCGGGAACGTACACGTGCCGGGTGGGCCCATGCTCGGTGTTCGACACGAACTGCGAGGCCAGCGAGTTACCCGAGGTCAGCGCCAGCAAGGCCGACTCGTCGAAGACGACGCCGGTCGACCCGGCCCTCATCGCGCTCACAGGCTGTCCACGGGCCGACCGGCCTCCAGGTCCTGCCAGACCTTCTCCACGCGGTCGTGATCCTCGTCGGTGAGCGTCACGCCGAAGTGCGTTTCGCAGTACGCCTTCGTCTCCTCGTACCGCCTGCGCAACTCCTCCTGCGTGGGCGTGGCCCCCGCCAGCTCGGCGATCAGGTCGCGCATGGTCATCCCGCGCTCACGGGCGAGCACCATGAGGCGGTCACGGACAGCGGGATCGACCTTGACGGTGGTGTCAGCCATGGCGGCAGTATACCTTCGGTATACCGCCTCGGTCCGCTCAAGTACTGCGGTCATCGGTTTCCCTTCTTCCCAGGTACCTCACCGCGCGGACACGCGGTCGGGAGTCTTTTCAGGCCTACGCGGCCGCGGCCGACCCCACCGCCGGGTGTGCCGGGCGCTTGTGCCGGAGCCGGTTCTCGACGAGGGCGGCGGGTGAGTACACGCGCCTCGGCAGCCCCTCGGTCAGCGCCGCCCGCACCTGCGCACTGCTCACCCCCGCGTCCCACCACTCCACCACCAGCGGCGCGAGCCGCCACACCTGGGATGCGCCGAGCATGAGGCAGGGATGCGTGATGCCGAGCGAGCCGAGCAGCCTCGCGGCGAGCACCGTGCGCTGATGGACCGACGAGGCGGACTCGCCGCAGGTCAGGTTCCGAACTTTTTCAGGTTCACCCGCACGTGACTCGTCTTCGTACGGACTGTCGAACACCTCGTAGACGGCGACGAGTTGCCCCGTCTCCCGGTCCCCGCGCAGCACCCTCCGCAGATACCGCGATTCCTCCAGCTCACGCAGGGCCCGAGCGATCCGCCCCAGGCCTTCCCTGCGCTGCTCGGCGAGCGCACGGACGGTGACGCGAGTCGCGTCCGGGAGGCTCAATAGGTACGCCAGTACGCCCACCGCGCACCAGGAGATGCTCCGGTCGGAGAGAAGAGTGTGAGAGAGGGCTGAAAAGGCGCGCACGGGCGCCGTACGATGAATGCGCATCTGGAGGGTTAGCTCCTGGTGTCGAGCCCCCGGGTGTTGCAGCACCGCGGGGGCGTTTCTTTGATCCGTTGGCGTGACTCTAAGGGCACGCAGAGCGACGAGCGCAAGCCGGAACCGCCTTTTCCCAGGCGGAAGTTCGCTTGATTCACTCGTGGGAGTGCAAACGAACATCCCCAACTGCTCGTGCGTACGAGCAGTTGGGGATGCGTGGTGAGCGACCGGAGGTCAGAGGGGCGGGGTCACAGGAACGAGTTGATCTCGATCGTCTCGTCCCGGCCCGGCCCCACGCCGATCGCGGAGACCGGGGCGCCGGACATCTCCTCCAGGGCCTTGACGTAGGCCTGCGCGTTCTTCGGCAGGTCGGCGAAGGTCTTCGCCTTGCTGATGTCCTCCGACCAGCCGGGCAGCATCTCGTAGACGGGCTTCGCGTGGTGGAAGTCCGTCTGGGAGTACGGCAGCTCCTCGACGCGCTCGCCGTCGATCTCGTACGCCACGCAGACCGGGATCTGCTCCCAGCCGGTGAGGACGTCGAGCTTGGTGAGGAAGAAGTCCGTCAGGCCGTTCACGCGGGTCGCGTAGCGGGCGATCACCGCGTCGAACCAGCCGCAGCGCCGGTCACGGCCCGTGGTCACCCCCCGCTCGCCGCCGATCCGGCGCAGCGCCTCGCCGTCCTCGTCGAAGAGCTCCGTCGGGAACGGGCCCGCGCCGACGCGGGTCGTGTAGGCCTTGAGGATGCCGATCACGCGGCTGATCTTCGTGGGGCCGACACCGGCGCCCGTGCAGGCACCACCGGCGGTGGGGTTGCTCGACGTCACGAACGGGTACGTGCCGTGATCGATGTCCAGCAGCGTGCCCTGGCCGCCCTCGAACAACACCACCTTGTCGTCATCCAGCGCCTTGTTCAGGACCAGCACCGTGTCGGCGACGTACGGGCGGATCTGGTCGGCGTAACCCAGCAGCTCCTCGACGACCTGCTCGACCGCGATGGCGCGGCGGTTGTAGAGCTTGGTGAGGATCTGGTTCTTGACGTCGAGCGCCGCCTCGACCTTCTGGGTCAGGATCGACTCGTCGTACAGGTCCTGGACGCGGATCCCGACGCGGTTGATCTTGTCGGCGTACGTCGGACCGATGCCGCGGCCCGTCGTGCCGATCTTGCGCTTTCCGAGGAAACGCTCCGTCACCTTGTCGACCGTCACGTTGTACGACGTGATGATGTGCGCGTTGCCGCTGATCAGGAGCTTGGACGTGTCGACGCCACGCTCGTTCAGCCCGCTCAGCTCGGAGAGCAGGACAGACGGGTCGACGACGACGCCGTTGCCGATGACCGGCGTGCAGCCGGGGGACAGGATTCCGGAAGGGAGCAGATGCAGTGCGTACTTCTGGTCGCCGACGACGACGGTGTGGCCGGCGTTGTTGCCGCCCTGGTAGCGCACTACGTAGTCGACCGACCCGCCTAGCAGGTCCGTCGCCTTTCCCTTGCCTTCGTCACCCCACTGAGCACCGAGCAGCACAAGTGCGGGCACGCGCGTACACCCCTTCCGGGCGGGGCATGTCCAAGGTCAGGGGCGTACGCGGCGGGTCGTGCCGTCGCGTGCCCCGCGGCCGTCGTTGGCCGCGACCGTCGGACCGGGTGCCCCGGAATAGACGAAGCCCCTGGCGCAATAGCGCAAGGGGCTCTTGCACAAAGATGCTACCCGAGGAAGCGAGGCATGACCGAGGTGGCGACTTCCGCGATGTCCGATCAGCTGCTGGTGATCATCGATCCGGTCGCTCGGAGGACGGACGGGGAGTCCGTCCGCATCGCGAAAGACGTGCTCAGCGCGGGTGCGGCCACCAAGGTGTGCCTGCCGGACGGACCGGAGGAGTT
This sequence comes from Streptomyces sp. TRM70350, assembly GCF_019219825.1. Lineage (GTDB taxonomy): Bacteria > Actinomycetota > Actinomycetes > Streptomycetales > Streptomycetaceae > Streptomyces. The sequence continues at coordinate 248,095 of NZ_JAHUXH010000005.1, forward strand.
CGCCCGGGCGCTTCAGCGCAGGGGGTCGCGGCGGCCGGTGCTGATCGGCGACGACCGCGCCCTGGTGCGGGCGGTGTCCCTGCTGCACCGACAGCGGGAGCTGGCCGGAAGTGTGCTGTCGGTCGTCCCCGTGGGGTCCGCCCTGGGGCTCACGGCAGCACTGGGGGTGCCGGTGAGCGCGGTGTCGGCGGCGCGGGCCGTACTGGAGGGCGTCGAACGGCGGCTGGATCTGCTCGTCGACGACAGCGACGGCGTGGTGCTGGGGGCGCTGCGGATCCCGCCGGTGCCGCCGAGCGGGGAGGGCGCGGCGTCGGCGCGGGCGCCCTGGCTGCGGACCTGCCAGTCCCTCGTACGCACCCTGGTGGCGGCCCGCCCGGCGCGGGCCCCGTCGGTGTCCGCGCCGGGGCCCGCGCGGCTGCGGGTCGAGGTCGACGGGTCGACGCTGGTGGATCTGGACCAGCCGGTCGAGGCCGTGTCCCTCGCCCCGGGCGGCTCGGGCGCGGCGGAGGTCGAGGTGCGCCCGCTGTCGGTGGGCGCGGAGGCCACGCCGGTACGGGCGGAGGGACGCACGGTGACCGTCTCGGGAGCGGACTTCCGGTACCGGTCGGACGCGGGGGTGAGCGGGCCGGTGCGGACACGGACGTGGCGGGCGTGGGAGGGGGCGTGGGGGTTGACGTTGCCGGGCGGGTGAAGGGACTCGCGTGGCGGGCGTGGGCGTGGCGGGTGCGGGACGGGGAGTGTGCGTGCCGACGCTGCGGAGCAGGTGAAGGGACTCGCTCCGCGGGCGGGGTGGCGGTGTCGGTCGCGGAGCGAGGCCCGGTCAGGGGTCCTGTCCGGATCACCGGGGCCCGGGCGCAAGGATTCGCCTCATGGTGGACCTCTCCTCACTGGATGTCGCCAAAGCGATACCCCCGGTGACCAGGACGCAGCGTGGCGGGGTGGAAGCGGTGACGGCCATGGAGTACGGCCAGGTACACCCCTACGACGGAGCGCGCGCCCGACGTGATGCGACCGCGGCGCACCCGCCGCGTCCCGCGCACGTCTCGCGAGCCGCTTCAGCAGGGTGCGGGGTGGGAGACACGGGGCGCGGCGCCCGCTGCTGAGTGCGGGTGCGAGCCGCGGGGCGCCGGGTGCCCGACGCAGCGTGCGAGCGCGAGCCACAGGGCGCCGGGTGCCCGACGCAGAATGTGGGCGTATACCGCGAGGCGCCGGGGCACGCGGTGTCAGCCGCGGCCGAAGATCTGCTCCCGGTGCGCGCGCCAGCGTTCCATCAGTGCCGCCAGTTCCCCCTCCAGGTACTCGAAGAAGGCGAGGGTCTCGGCGAGGCGGCGGCCGGCCGGGGTGTCGCGGCCCAGGCTCTCGACGCCCTCGCGCAGGGCGTCCTCCCAGCGTTTCAGCACGGCCTCGCGGTTGGTGAGCGCCTCGTACCACTGGTCGCCGTGCACCCGGTACCGCTCCCGGCGCGAACCGGGCTCCCGCTCGCGCGAGACCATGTGGACCTGGGCCAGGTAGCGCACCGCGCCGGAGACCGCGGCGGGCGAGATCCGCAGCTGTTCGCCCAGCTCGGCGGAGGTCAGGGCACCGGCGTCGGAGACGAGCAGGGCCGCGAAGACGCGGGAGGGCATCCTCGGCATGCCGGCCTCGACGAGCTGCGCCGCGAAGTGCTCGACGAAACGGGAGATCGCCTCCGGATCCCGCCCCTCCGCCTCGCGCCCGCCCGCCCGCACGCCCGCCTGCGCGCTCACACTCTCGCCCGCACTCTCGCTCGGTCCGGTCATCCCCGCATCATCTCCCCTGCTCAGCGCCCGCCCCCGAGTCTACCGACCATTTATACACTTCCTTAACTTCACAATTTTCTGAAGCCCGCGTACGTTCTGAACCATGACCAAGGCAATCACCGTCTCCGGCCTGCACAAGTCGTTCGGCCGGACCCGTGCGCTCGACGGCCTCGACCTGGACGTCGAGTCCGGTGAGGTACACGGCTTCCTCGGCCCGAACGGCGCGGGGAAGTCCACCACCATCCGCGTCCTGCTCGGCCTGCTGCGCGCCGACTCCGGCGCCGCGCAGGTGCTGGGCCGCGACCCCTGGGCGGACGCGGTCGAACTCCATCGCCGGATCGCGTACGTCCCCGGCGACGTGACCCTGTGGCGCAACCTCTCCGGCGGGGAGGTCATCGACCTGTACGGCCGGCTGCGCGGCGGCCTCGACAAGCGGCGCCGCGCGGAACTGGTCGAGCGGTTCGAGCTGGACCCGGCCAAGAAGGGGCGGACGTATTCGAAAGGCAACCGGCAGAAGGTCGCCCTCGTCGCCGCCTTCGCCTCGGACGTCGACCTGCTGATCCTGGACGAGCCCACCTCGGGCCTGGACCCGCTGATGGAGGAGGTCTTCCAGCGCTGCGTCGCCGAGGAGCGCGAACGCGGCCGGACGATCCTGCTCTCCTCCCACATCCTGAGCGAGGTCGAGGAGCTGTGCGACCGGGTCAGCATCATCCGCAAGGGCCGGACGGTGGAGACGGGCTCGCTCGCCGACCTGCGCCACCTGACCCGCACCAGCGTGACCGCCGAACTGGCCGGTCCGCCCAACGGGCTGTCCCACCTGCCCGGCGTGCACGACCTCGACGTACAGGGGCACAGGGTCCGCCTCCAGGTCGACACCGACAAGCTGAACGACGTACTGAAGTCCCTCAGCGACTCCGGCGTACGGTCCCTGACCTCGACGCCGCCCACCCTGGAGGAGCTGTTCATGCGGCACTACCAGGACGAGACCGGCGCGCTCAGCGAGGTGGCCGCGCGATGACCGCCACGGCCTTCGCTCTCCGGGGCACCGGGTCCCGTCAACTGGCCGGTACCGGCACGCTGGTGCGCTTCGCGCTGCGCCGCGACCGGGCCATGATCCCGATCTGGGTGGGCGTGAACGCCCTGATGGTGCTGTCCATGCCGAACACCCTCAAGGGCCTGTACGGCACCGCCGCCGAACGGGCCGACCTGGTCCGCCAGATGGAGACCAACGCCTCCCTGCGCGCCATGATCGGCCCGGTCTTCGACGACTCGCTCGGCGCGCTGACGGCCTGGCGGGCGGGCGTCTACGCCGGTGCGCTCGCCGCCGTGATGAGCCTGCTCATCGTCGTACGGCACACGCGTGACGAGGAGGAGAGCGGCCGGCAGGAGATGATCTCGGCCGGGATGGTGGGCCGCCGGGCCCCGCTGACGGCGGCGCTGCTGACGGCGGCGGTCGCCAACGCGGTGCTGGCGCTGCTGATCGCCGGGGGCCTGGCCGGTCAGGGTGCCGGTGGGGCGCTGGCCTTCGGGCTGGGGATCGCGGGCGTCGGCATGGTCTTCGCGACGATGGCGGCGATCGTCGCCCAGTTCACGGAGAGCGCGCGGCTGGCGCGCGGGCTGACGGCCGGACTGCTCGGCGCGGCCTTCGTGCTGCGCGCGGCGGGCGACTCGGCGACGGACGACGGTTCGTCGGTGCTGACGTGGGTGTCGCCGATCGGCTGGCTGGAGAACCTGCGGGCGTTCGCGGACGAACGGTGGTGGGTGCTGCTGCTGTTCGCCGGGGCGGCGGTGGTGCAGGGCGCGGTGGCGTACGAGCTCGCCGGGCGGCGGGACGTCGGCATGAGCTTCCTGCCCAGCCGACCGGGCCCCGCCGAGGGGCGGCTGGGTACGGCCGGTGCACTGGCCTGGCGGTTGCAGCGGGGCAGCGTGCTCGGCTGGAGCATCGGCTTCCTCCTCGCCGGGGTGGTGTACGGCGGGATGACCGAGGGCGCGGCCGACCTGGTCGGCGACAACGACAACGCCCGGGAGATCTTCCAGCGGATGGGCGGCCAGTCCGGCCTGACGGACGCGTTCCTCGCGGCGATGGTGGGGATGCTCGGGCTCGTCGCCGCCCTCTACGTCGTGGCGTCGGTGCTGCGGCTGCACGGCGAGGAGACGTCGGGACGGGCGGAGCCGGTCCTCGCGAACGCGGTGGGGCGGCTGCGCTGGGCGGCGGGCCACCTGATCGTCGCCTTCGGCGGCTCGGTGCTGCTCATGCTGCTGGCGGGGCTGGGCCTCGCGCTCGGCTACGGCAAGTCGGCGGGCCCGATCCTGGCCGCCTGCCTGGTGCAGCTCCCGGCGATCTGGGTGATCGGCGGGGTGGCGGTACTGCTGCACGGGGTGTCGCCGCGGGTGGCGACGGCGGCGTGGGGCGTCGCCGGGGCGGTCCTGCTGATCGGGTGGGTCGGCCCGGCGCTGGATGTCCCGCAGGCGGTGCTGGATGTGTCGCCGTTCGGGCATCTGCCGAAGCTGCCGGGTGGGGAGATGGAGTGGGGGCCGGTGCTGGTGCTGACCGGCGTTGCGGTGGTGCTGGTGGGGGTGGGGGTGGCGGGGTTGCGGCGGCGGGACGTGATCAGCGGCTGACGGTGGGGGTCAGTCGACGTACTGCTTGAGCCTCTCGGTGTCGAGTTCGATGCCGACGGGGTCGGGCAGCGAGAGTTTGGCGCCGAAGGGTTCCCTCCGGATGGTGCGGTAACCAATCTCCGGATGCGGGTCGCTGTGCAGGGTGACAGTGGTGTTGACGCGGTCGATCAGCAGATAGGCGGGAATGTTCGCCGTGGCGTAGGCCAAGGGCTTCTCGACGCGATCGCGGTGGTACGTGTCCGAGTCGTGCGACGTGACTTCTACGGTCATCAGCACACCGTCCGGCTCCGCCCAGTCGCCCTGGCCGGAGAAGTGCCCGATCGGCGCCAGTGCGCCGTCGGGCACGACCCGTCCCGTGCGCTGCGGCCCCACCTTCAAACCGGCGCCCGGGTAGAGGCCCAGCCCTGGCCGAACCGACATCCACTCGCGGAGCGGCCATGCCACGACCGTCCCGTGGTTGCCGTTCGTCGCCTTTCTGGCCCCGATCCGGCCCTCGACGAATTCCAACCCGACGGTCTCGATCTCACGCTCGGCGAATGCCGCGATCTCCTCGAACTCCTCCACCAGCATGTGGCACGACCCGCCCATCACCGCGATCTCCCTTCACAGGCCGCACCAGCTTGTCGATCCGCCAATGATCCGGGGCCGGATCTCCCCGTTGCTCAGCCGAACGGGTGATCACCCCACCTCTACGTTCAGCCCCTTCAATCCCCGGATCACAAAGTTCGGCTTCCGCTCCGGCTCCGATGACAGGGTGAGCGTCGGTGCCTTCTCCAGCAGCGCCCTCATCGACGCGGCCAGTTCCATACGGGCCAGCGGGGCGCCGATGCAGTAGTGGATACCGGCGCTGAAGGAGATGTGGGGGTTGTCCTGGCGGGTGAGGTCGAGGCGGCCGGGGTCGGTGAAGACCGCCGGGTCATGGTTGGCGGAGCCGAAGAGCATCGCGATCTCCGCGCCCCTGGGGATCACCGTGCCGTCGATCTCGATCTCGTCCAGCACCCAGCGTTCGAAGAGCTGGAGCGGGGTGTCGTAGCGCATCAGCTCCTCGACGGCCGAGGGGACGAGGGAGTGGTCGGCGCGGAGGGCCGCCAGCTGGTCCGGGTTGCGGAACAGCGCCCACCAGCCGTTGACGGTGGCGTTCACCGTGGCCTCGTGGCCCGCGTTCAGCAGCAGCACGGCCGTCGAGATCATCTCCTGCTCGGTCAGCCGGTCGCCCTCGTCGTGCGCGGCGATCAGACCGGAGATGAGATCCTCACCGGGCTCCTTGCGCCGCCGCGCGATCAACTCCCGCAGATACTCCGAGAACTCGACCGACGCCCGCACCGCCCTCGCCGCCGTCTCCTCCGACGGGTTCAGCTCGTACATCCCGCAGATGTCCGCCGACCAGGGCCGCAGCGGGGCCCGGTCCGACTCGGGGATGCCGAGCATCTCGGCGATCACGGCGACCGGGAGGGGTTCCGCCACGTCGGTCAGCAGGTCCCCGCCGCCCGCCTCGACCAGCGCCGAGACGAGATCACCGGCCAGCCCGTCGACGTACGGCTTCAGCCGCTCCACCGTGCGCGGGGTGAACGCCTTCGACACCAGGCGCCGGATCCGCGTGTGGTCCGGCGGCTCCAGGTCGAGCATCCCGTGATCGTTCAGCGTGTGGAACGGCTCGTGCTCCGGCGGGGGCGGGGTCCGATCAAACTCCTCGTGCGTGAACCGGTGCTGGTAGGTCCGGCCGAGCCGCCGGTCGCGCAGCAGCGCCGAGACGTCCGCGTGGTGCGGGACGAGCCACTGGTCGGTGGGCTCGTAACGGATCACGCGCCCCTGGGCACGCAGCTCGGCGTAGGCGGGGTACGGGTCGGAGAGGAACGCGGGGTCCCAGGGGTCGAAGGGTGCCATGAGCGGACGCTAACGCGGGGGGACGGTCGCTGAACAGGGGTGTTGTTGCGGCTCGCGGTAGATGCGGCACCCGCGCGGGCAGCCGGATGGGCTACTGCCCCGAATGCCGGGGTCACCCTTTGTTCAGCGCCCGCCGGGCCCGGTTGATCACGTTCTGCGCGTCAGCGCCGTAGACCGCGGATTCGCGCAGGGTGCGCCAGATCCGCAGGTACAAGGCCACCGTCTCGGCATCGTCGAGCCACAGCTCTGCGTGCCAGTCCTCAGTGATGACGAGTCGCTCGTCCAGGACCCAGAATCCATTCGCGGCCGGGACACGTAGCGACGCACCCAGAGGGACGACACCCAGCTCTACGGTGTCCATCCCGATCTGTCCCGCGATCCGGTCAAGCTGGCCGACGAGCACCGACGGCGGGCACACGAGAGTGCGCAGCGCCGCCTCCCACACCAGAGCATGGAACCGGCGGCCGCCTTGGTAAAGCCACTTCTGCCGCTCCATCCTGGAGAGAACCGCGGCGTCCGTGTCCCGCAGGGTGCCCTGCAGGTCGGCGTACCGCAGGAAGATGTGCCGTGCGTAGTCCGCGGTCTGGAGCATGCCCGGAATGACGGCTTCCTCCCAGGCGTGGATGACGCGAGCCTGATCCACGGCCACGTTCCAGCTGTCCTGCACGGGCCGGTGACCGGCGGCGAGCTGGCGGCGCCAGGACCGGATGTGGGACTCGAAGCCGCGTAGCCTCGCGTTCAGTTCCTCGAAGGTGTCGGACTGGCCGACAGCATCAGCCCACGCCCGCAAGTCTGCCGCCGTAGCGGTCTGCCGGCCGCCCTCCAGCTTGTACACCTTCGAGTGCGGCCAGCCGAGCCGCTGCGCGAGCTGCGTACCGGTGAGCCTGCCACCAGGGGCGGAGAAGCGCAGCTCTCTCAGACGTGCGCCGAGGGCCTCCCGTGCCTGCTGGTAGTCCGTGCTCACCGGTACCGCTCACTACCCCTTCGCGCCGAGCTGTGCCGCGAACTCGTCATACGGTACGGACGCGTGCACGGCCGCATCCCGGACCTGGCAGTACCGGAGCACCTCTGCGGGCTCGGTGACGATCTCCACGTCGTGGAATGCGTCCTGGTCGTTGAAGCGGAGGATGGCCACCAAGCGGCTGTCGAAGAGCCAGAAATCCTCTGCGGGCAGGTGCGCCCGCTCGGCGTCCTCCCGCCACAGGTTCCGCACGTCCTCCCCAGTGGCCGCGTTGCACCGCGCGTAGGACAGCAGGAACAACTGCCCCTCGGTCGGCGGGTTGTCGACGATGCGGACCCGGCCAACGTACTTTCCCGCGGCCGTCTGCCGACTGATGGTCCGGCACCAGTCGCTGTCGGGTCCATCGGCGCCTCGCCGGTCTCCAGAAACTCAGCGAAGGCCGGGTCCTCGCGGTCGGAGGCGTAGCCGCGCCGGGTCTCCAGGTGCCAGGCCGAGTGCTCGAACGTCTTGAACAGTCGGCCGAACTCCTCCAGGCCGATGAGCTTGGACACGCGTTCCATCTCCTTCGGGCCGTGGTTGACGAGCAACTCGCGCGGCACGACCACCGCAGCGTCGCCCGGGCCGAAGTGCTGGAGCTGCGCGATGTCGTCCGGGTCGGTGAGCGGTCGCCCCTGGACGACGACTTCGCCGCTGTCCAGGTCTTCGTGGATAGCTGGGCAGCCGCCGTTCTTGCTGTCTGTGCCGTTGAAACGCAGGCGTCGTGCCATGGTTCCTCCCCTGCCGGTGCCGGTCTCCCCTTCAGCATCACCACGTGCGGTGTGCCGTACTACAGGACACACGCCCCTTCGTGAGACCAGGCGAGAACATTCGGCCAGCCTGCGAGAACATTCGAGAACATCACATAGCGCCTGTCAACAGGCCCTTCCTACTGTCCTGTTCATGGACGCAGTCACAGACATCAACCGCCCTCCAGCGAGAGGACCGCGCGGCATGAACACGAAGCCGACCGCGACGCGTGCGGCCACACTCGCGGCGTTGTACGAGGCCGGGGACGCATGGCTCGCCGACTGCTCCGCGCACCCGGACCTCGTACGCCACGCCTGGGACGCGGAGGAGCTCGCGCCCCTAACCTCCGGCGAGCACTGGATCGTCGCCGAATCCCGTCTCGTCACCGGCATGGCCGCCGCCGTGCGCATCCACGAGGAACAGCGAGGGCCCGTGCTCGCTGACCCGGACCTCGACACGTTGTGGTGGCTCGTGCCGATCGATGCCGTCGAGGCACTGGCTGACGTACGGCAGGTGACCATGCAGCCGGCGGGCTGGACGCTGAACTGCCCGCCGAGCGGGCGGCAGGTGGCGGGGCGTTGGTGGCTCTGGCGTCCGGATGGAACGGGGCATCTCACCGATCCCGCCGTACTTGCCGCGGCGTTCGGGCCCGGCCGGCACCTGCGCCCCTCGGGGGCACTCGGATGAAATCGACCACCATGGAAGAGGCGCCCAGGCTCGGCCTCCCGCTGGAGTGGCCTGAGCCCCAGGCGGACTGCGGAGTGTGCCGGGCGCTGGCGCGCCAACGTGCCGCGGCAGCGGCTCGGAACGACCAGTCCCACGTTTCGGACTGCAACGTGGAGATCCGCAACCACCATGCCGACCGTCAGCGCCCGAGGCAGCAGTGAGTACTGGCAGCGGCGCCGACGGCCGCCGCACGAACCCCTCCCGCCTTCTGCACCCCGGCCCTTTCGGCGAGAGGGCGTGGGGTCCATCGCCTCCCGCCAGAGGCACACGTCCACAACAGGAGGAATCACGTGACGATCGCGTTAGAACGTCCCATGGGCACCACCGACCCGATCACCCTGGTCGACCCCGAGGTGACCGACCGACTCGCCCGCCGCATCACCACCGACCACCGGGGCATCGACGAGGCGACCGCGCGCAGCATCGTCGGCCAGGCAGCCGCGTTCATCGCCGCCTCCGGCCGGCAGCCCGGGCAGTCTCTCGTGCCGAGCGAGCTGGTCGACTACGGCGGGCACGCGTTCATCCTGCACACCGTCGACTACGCCGCCTTCTGTGACCGGGTCGTCGGCCATTTCGTCCACCACGTCCCGACCGACATGAACGAGCAACTGCCGGGCGTCCCACGAGCCACTCGGGAGCGGACCCTGGCTGCGATCCGCGCCGCCGGATACACCGTGGACACCGAACTGTGGGACACCGCAGCTGACTGCACCCGGTGCCACAACGGATGCCACGACAGCCCGAAGCGCGGCTGACAATCCAGCACCACCTGTACGACACTCCAGCCGTCCGGTGTCACCGCCGGGCGGCCGGCCCTATGAGCGGAGCATGGCGTGACCGACACGGCGATCGCCTGGGACGCCTACGCGCGGCAGCGCCCCGAGCGCCGGCTGACGAACGCCCGCGGCGAGACAACCTGGTTCAACTGGACGCAGTACCCCGACCACGGCCCCGGCGCCGAACTGCTTGAGGTTGCGGCCGGCGCCCGGGTCCTCGGCCTCGGCTGCGGTAAGGGCGCGAACGCCGCTCACCTGACCGTCCTGGGCATGCGGGCCGTCGGCGTCGACGTCTCGGCCGAGCAGCTGCGCGCCGCCCGCGAGCGGTGGGGACACCTTTCCGGCCTGGAGCTGCACCAAGCGGAGGCCATAGGATTCATGCAGGAGCCCGGCGGGGTGTACGACGCGGTGTACTCGGTGTATGGCGCCGTGTGGTTCACCGACCCCGCCCGGCTGCTGCCCGCCGTGCGTGAGCGGATGCGTCCCGGCGGTCGACTCGTGTTCTCGCAGCGGCCGCCCGTGGAGGGCTGCTACGGCTGCCAGGCCTCGTACATCCCGCGCGGCGACGAGGAGGACCCGCTCGTGGTGAAGCGGTGGGACTACGGGCCGGAGGTATGGGAGCAGCTGCTCGTCGAGCATGGTTTCACGGACGTGCGCGCGGTGGTGCTCCCCGCACCGCCCGGGCCGCGCACGATCGGCACGCTGATCGTCCAGACCCGCGCCTGAGCACATCGCCGCCGTACAGACGTCCGACTGTCGTCTGCACTCCCGTCCTTGTGAGGCGGGGGCGGGCGGGCCATGCCCGTGAGAGGCGGATCGCGAACTCGCCGCAGCGTGAGGACAGCGCCGTCGTTCAGCCCGGCGTCACCAACCGCGCCTCGTACGCGAACACCGCCGCCTGGGTGCGGTCCCTGAGGCCCAATTTCACCAGGATGCGGCTGACGTGGGTCTTGATCGTCGACTCGGCCACCACCAGCCGCCCGGCTATCTCCGAGTTCGACAGGCCCTGGGCGATCAGGACCAGTACCTCCGTCTCCCGTTCGGTGAGGTCGCCGTAGGCCGCCTGGGCGGTGGCGGGTATGCCCGGGGCCTCCGACAGCTTCGAGAACTCCGTGATCAGGCGCTTGGTGACGGACGGGGCCAGCAGGGCCTCGCCGGACGCCACCACCCGGACGCCGTCGGCGAGCTGCCGTGCCGAGGCGTCCTTGAGGAGGAAGCCGGAGGCTCCCGCCCGCAGCGCCTGGTACACGTACTCGTCGAGGTCGAACGTGGTCAGCACCAGCACCTTCGCCGTGCCGTCCGCAGCGATGATCTCCCGGGTCGCCTCGATGCCGTTGAGCTCGGGCATCCGGATGTCCATCAGCACGACGTCCGGGGCGAGCTCGCGGACCTTCTCAACCGCCTCCCGGCCGTTGACCGCCTCGCCGACCACCTCGATGTCCGGCATCGCGTTCAGCAGGACCGAGAAGCCCTCGCGAACCATCATCTGGTCGTCCGCGATCAGGACGCGGATGGTCATGCCTCACCTTCGCTCACCGTGGCGACCGGCAGGAACACCGCCACCTCGTAGCCACCCTCGTCCGTGGGACCCGCCGTCATCTCGCCGTTCAGCATGGTGACACGCTCGCGCATGCCGGTGATGCCGTGCCCGGCGCCGGGCGAGGGCTTCACCAGGGCCGGGTGCGGCGGCGGGCCGTTGACTATGCGCAGGCCCAGGCCGCCGAGGACATAGCCGATCTCGACGCGGGCGGTCGCGCCGGGTGCGTGCCGCAGGGTGTTGCTCAGCGCTTCCTGGACTATGCGGTAGGCCGAGAGCTCCACGCCCTGCGGGAGTTCGCGCACCGCTCCGGTCACCGTCTTGTCGACGGTCAGGCCGGCGTCGCGCACGTTGGCGAGCAGCGCGTCCAGGTCGGCGAGCGTGGGCTGCGGGGCCTCGGGTGCCTCGTAGTCCTCGGCGCGCACGACGCCCAGGACGCGGCGGAGCTCGGTGAGGGCCGCGACCGCGTTCTCCCGGATGGTGGCGAAGGCGCGCTCCAGCTCCGGCGGCGGGTTCTCCACCCGGTAGGGGGCGGCCTCCGCCTGGATGGCGACCACCGACATGTGGTGGGCGACGACGTCGTGCAGCTCGCGGGCGATCGTCGTGCGCTCCTCCAGCAGCGTGCGGCGGGAACGCTCGTGCTCGGTGACCGTCTGCTGGGCGGTCACCTCCTGCCTGGCCTCCCGGCGTATGTGCAGCACGGCGACGAACAGCAGGATGATCGCCGACAGGACCAGCATCGGGCCGGTGTTGGTGTCGTAGTAGCCCGAGCCGAGGAGGGTGTCCGCGAGGAGTCCGTAGGCCAGGGTCAGCACCCACATCCATGCGGCCGTACGAGGCCGGGTGCGCACGGCGACGACCGTCAGCACCGTCAGGTGCGTCACGAAGCTGCCGGGGGGCCACGGCCACGGCTCGTACCACCCGCTGTAGAACATGCCGGAGAGCGGTGCCGCGACCAGGGAGACCCAGAAGGCGCCGACCGGGCGGACGAGGGTCAGCAGGACCGGGGCCAGTGCGAGCACACCGACGAACAGGTTGAGGGCCTCGCCGCGGCTCGACTCGGTCCCGACGAGCATCGCCAGCAGGCCCGCCGACACCACCACCGCGTGCGGGGTCCACGCCGCGTACTGCCGCAGTCGGCCCTTCAGCCGGCGGGTTATGGGGCCGTCGACGCTCATGCGGGGCAGCGGGCGGTAGGCGAAAGCGTCGTGGAACAGGTCCTGGCGCAGGCCCCGCAGGGCGTCCAGGGCCAGCCGGAACTCGGGGCTGCGCGCCGTGGCACCGCCCGGCGGTGTCGGGGTCCTGTGCGTCTGGGTCGTCTCGGTCACGTTCAAAACGGTACGGCCGGGTGGGGGTCCGGGTCGTCACCAGTGAGAGGGGTCCTTCGGGGTCCCTCTCAGGTACTACGGGTCCGCCCCCACCCTCAGTAGCGCGAGGGCCGGACCAGGCCCGACTCGTACGCGAAGACCGCCGCCTGCGTGCGGTCGCGGAGGCCCAGTTTGACCAGGATGCGGCCGACGTGAGTCTTCACCGTCTGTTCGGCCACCACCAGGTGCTGGGCGATCTCCGCGTTCGACAGGCCCCGGGCGATGAGGGCGAGCACCTCCGTCTCCCGCTCGGTCAGATCACCGACGCGCTCCTTGAGCGGGGCGCGGGGCGGGCCCTCCAGCCGGGACGCGTACGTCGCGTACGTCACGCACGGGTCACCTCCGAGGTGTCGCCGAGGACGATCCGGGCGAGGTTGGCCAGCGAGACCGAGCCCGGGGTGAAGTAGTCGCTGTGGCCGCCGTCGCCGGCCGCGAAGACGCGGGCGCCGAAGGCCGGTGACACCGGGTCGGTGCCGAAGCCGACGCTGGTGCCGAAGAGGTCGGCTCGAACGTGCGGGACCTCGGCGATCCAGTCGCCGCCGCCGCGGGCCGCCCAGACGCGGGCGGACGTGTGCAGCGCCGCCGCCGAGTCCACGCCCGTGCCGGGGCTGCCGATGAGCGCGATGTCGTCGACGCGGGGTCCGGCGGCGGCGCGGGCGCACACCACAGTGCCGTAGGAGTGGCAGAGCAGCGTGACGTGGGCCTGGCGGGCGGTGATGCCGTGCAGCTGTCGTATGAACTCGCGCAGCTTCGGCGCGGCTTGGTCTGCGCGGGTGGGGGTGAGGACCGTGGTGCTGATCGTGGCCGGGGTCTCGTAGCCCAGCCAGGCGACGACCGCCGGGCGGGTGCCCTTCGGGGCGTCCCGGGCCAGCTGGCCGTACAGGGCTGTGGCCGTCGCGCGGAAGCGGGCGTACGTGTCGAGGGTGGTGTCGGAGCCCAGGACCAGGACCGCTATGCGGTCGGCGTGGGCCAGGTCTCCGAACACCTCGGTCGCCCGGCCGGAGCCACGGCCGTCGAAGGCGAGGAGTGTGCGGGACGGGGCGGCCAGGGCGCGGTCCACGGCGGCGCGGCGACGATCGCCGTGCGCCTCGGCCATACGGGACGCTTCCGCGGCGTTGGCTCGGTTGGCGGCGTACGCCTCCTCCAGGGTGGCTGCGGTGAGCGGGGCCAGTACGGCGGGGGCCGGGGCCGGGATGCGGGGTTGGGAGGCGGCGGAGAGGGGGAGTACGACGGCGGCGGTGATGAGGAGGGCGAGGAGGGAGCGGCGTAGGCGCCGGAAGGCAGCAGGACGGTCACCGGCTCGCCCTCCGACCGCTCTCGCCCCGACCCGAAAGCCGAACCCCAGGCCCATGGCCGTCTCCCCTCCCAGTCCGCCCGCCCATCGGGCCTGTCTGGTGGGGAAATTACGGATCCGGGCTCGTCGCCCGCGTCACGCCAGGGAACTCTTCCGGCAGGTAGCTCTCAGGTATTACGGGTATGGGGGGCCACCGGCCGACGTGGTCAGGTGCTCACCAAGCCAACTGCCCGATCTCCTCCGCCACCACCGCACACGCGTCCGCGGCCGGATCGATCAGCGGAAAGTGACCGACGTCCTCCAGCAGGGTCAGCCCCACCACCTCTCCCGCCTTGGCCGCCGCCTCCGCGTACGACTCGGCGACGGCCTGCGGAACGTCCACGTCCGTGCGCCCCTGGACGAGCGTCGTCGCGATGCCGGTCGGCAGCAGGAGCGCCGGGTCGGCATACGGCTGCCGCTCCGCGAAGTGCTCCTCGCCGCCCAGGAGTTGCCGTACCGCACCCCCGCACACATCGAGCTTGTCGGCGACCGCGAAGTCCGCGATCGGGGCCAGCGCCACCACGCCCCGCAGCGGCGCGGGCCGGTCCGTGCGCCAGGGCGCGTCCGCCGGGAGTACGTGCCGGGCGGCCGCCCACAGCGCCAGCTGCCCGCCCGCCGAGTGCCCGGTGATCACCATGCGGCGGGGGTCGGCCTGCGGCACGGCTTCCCGTACGAGCGCGGGGAGCACGTCCAGCGCGGCGGCGACGTCGTCGAAGGTCTCCGGCCAGCGACCGGCCACCGGCACGACGCCCGCCACGGCACCCGCCACGGCACCCGACCCGGCACCCGATCCAGCGCCCCCGCCCGCTCTCTCGGCGCCCCGCCGGTACTCCACGCTCGCCACGGCGAACCCCCGTCGGGCCAGGAAGTCCGCGAACGGGCTGACGTGCCGTCGGTCGTACGGCGCCCGCCACGCGCCCCCGTGCAGCACCACGACGAGCGGGGCGAGGGAGGTGGGCCCGGCGGGTTCCGTGCCGCGCGGGGCGTAGAAGTCGATCACCTGGTCGGGGTGGTCGCCGTACGCGGCCGTGACGTCGGGGGCGACGGCCGGATGCGAGAAGGCGGACTCCTCCTCGGCGGCGGCCCGGGCTGCTGCGGCGTCGTCCGGCATGCTCCAACCTCTCAGCGACGTAACGGGTTTGGCGGACCAGGGGAATCGGCCGTTGGCGGGGACGGTATCAGGCCGGTGACGTGGGGCTGCATGGGGATGTCACGCTCGGTGAGGAGTGAGTTAACGGTTCTGTTGTTTCGTTTACGCTGATGAGTCAGGGCGCATCACGCACACGGATCGAGGAGGTCCCCATGACCGCCGAACCCGGCACCGTACGCCCCGGCGGGCGTACCGCACGCGTGCGTGCGGCCGTTCTGCGGGCGGCGGGGGACGTTCTGGCCGAACAGGGGTTCGCTCATCTCGATCTCGCGGATGTCGCGCGGCGGGCGGAGGTGGGGAAGACGACCGTGTACCGGCGGTGGGGTTCGGTGACCGGTCTGGTCGCCGATCTGCTCGTGGACATGGCCGAGCAGTCGCTGCCGCGGGAGGAGACCGGGTCCGTACTGGGGGATCTGCGGGCCAACGCGCGGCTGGTGCAGCGGACGTTGGCGGATCCCCAGCAGGGGGCGCTGTTCCGGGCGGTGATCGCGGCGGCCACGTGCGACGAGCGGACGGCGAAGGCGCTGCGGCGGTTCTACGAGGTGCGGGTCGCGGAGTGGGCGCCGTGTGTGGAACAGGGGGTGACCCGGGGGGAGTTGCCCGAGGGGACGGATGCGGGGGCGGTGGTACGCGCGGTGTCGGCGCCGCTGTACTACGGGTTGCTGACGACCGGGGTGGTCCCGGACGCCCCCGCCGCGGAGCGCGCCGCGCGGGCCGCGTACGCGGCTGCCGCGGCGGGGGTGTACGTCACCGGGGGATGACAACCTAGGGGGCCAGCACCTCCCCCAGCACCCTCCTAGGGGGCCAGCACCTCCCCCAGCACCCGCGCCGCCCGCTCCACCTCCGCGAACCCCACATACAGCGGCGTGAAGCCGAACCGCAGCACATCGGGATGCCGGAAGTCGCCTACGACCCCTCGCTCGATGAGCCGCTTCATGGCCTCCCCCGCGTCCTCGCACCGCAGCGCCACCTGGCTGCCGCGCTCCGCATGGGCGTCCGGAGTCACCGACTCCACGCGCCCCCGGGGCACGTACTCCGCCACGCACTCCAGGAAGAAGTCCGTCAGCGCGAGGGACTTGGCCCGCACCGCCTCGATCGAGACGCCGTCCCACACCTCCAGCGCCGCCTCCAGGGCCAGCATCGAGAGGATGTCCGGCGTGCCGACCCGCCCGCGTACCGCGCCCGCCGCCGGTTCGAAGTCGGTCCGCATGCCGAAGGGCTCCACGTGCGAGTTCCACCCCGGCAGCGGCGAGTCGAAGCGCTCCTGCAGACCGGCCCGCACATACAGGTACGCCGGTGAACCCGGCCCCCCGTTCAGGTACTTGTACGTGCAGCCGACCGCCAGATCCACCCCGTGCTCGTCCAGCCCCACCGGCAGCGCGCCCGCGCTGTGGCACAGGTCCCACACCGCCACCGCACCCGCCGCGTGCACCGCAGCCGTCAGTCCGGGCAGGTGGTGCAACCGGCCCGTCCGGTAGTCGACGTGGTTCAGCAGCACCGCGGCCGTACGCCCGGACAGGGCAGCGCGTACCTCACCCGGCGGCACCGCCCGCAGCGTGCGCCCCGTCATCCGTGCCGCCGACTCGGCGATGTACCCGTCCGTGGGGAAGGTGGTGGCGTCGACGAGGATCTCGTCCCGCCCCTCACCGGCCATCCGCACCGCCGCCACGACCGCCTTGAAGACGTTCACGCTGGTCGAGTCGCCGACGACGATCTGCCCGGGCGCCGCCCCCACCAGCGGAGCGATCCGGTCGCCGATCCGCTCGGGCGCGGTCCACCAGCCGCTCTCCTCCCAGGAACGGATCCGCAGCTCACCCCACTGACGGCGGACGACGTCCTCGACCCGGCCCGGCACGCCGACCGGCAGCGCGCCCAGCGAGTTCCCGTCCAGGTACACCACGTCGTCGAGGACGAACGCCGACCGCTTCCCGGCGAGCACATCCTCGGCGTCCAACTTCTCAGCCGCGTCCCGGAGATCAGACATGGGACCGCGCCGTCCACAGCTCGGGGAACACGTTCTTCCGGGCCCGCTTCTCCAGCCAGGCCACCCCGGCCGAGCCGCCCGTGCCGGGCTTGGCGCCCATCGCGCGGCGGGTGGCGACCAGGTGGTCGTTGCGCCAGCGCCACACCAGCTCAGCCACATCGGTCAACGCCTCGCCCACGCGGACGAGTTCGGCGTCCTGGTCACCGGCGTAGACGGCGGCCCACACCGCCTCCACCTCGTCCGACGCCTCGTACCGCTGCGACACGTCACGCCGCAGCACGGACTCCGGTACGGCGTGCCCGCGCCGCGCGAGCAGCCGCAGCACCTCGTCGTACAGGCTCGGCTCGTGCAGCGCCTTCTCCAGCTCGGCGTGCGCCCGCGGGGCGCCCCGGTGCGGCACCAGCATCGACGCGGACTTCTCGCCGAGCAGGAACTCCATCCGCCGGTACATCGCCGACTGGAATCCGGAGCCCTCACCGAGGGCGGAGCGATACGAGTTGAACTGGGCCGGCGTCAGCTGCCCGAGCGGCTTCCAGGAGGCGTTGAGCGCCTCCAGCTCGCGGACGGAACGCTTCAGCGCCGCCACCGCCACGGGCACGTCGTCCTCGCGGAGCGCCTTCGCGGCGGTCTCCCACTCATGGACGATCACGGTGAACCACAGCTCCATCACCTGGGTCGTGACCAGGAAGACCATCTCTCCGGGATCGTCGGAGAGGGTGTGCTGGAGGTGGGTGAGCACGTCCGCCTTGACGTAGTCCTCGTACGGAGTCGTGCCGTCGAAGTCGAGATGCGGGGTCTCGGGCTCGTGCGTCAGTTGAGCCTCTTGGGACATCGCTGTCTCCTGCTGTAACTCCGGGTAGCGGTCCGCCCCTGCCGTTACCGACACGGGGGCCCCGGTCCCCACCCCGCATCCTCAGGTATGCCCCGGAACATCGCAAGACCCGCCTGATCACAGACGGGCCTGCGAAGAAACCGGACTAACCCAGCGTCTGCGCCGCCGTCGGCGAGGAGTCCTTCAGGAACTGGGTGCAGCGCTCGTACTCCTCCTGCTCACCGATCGCACCCGCCGCGCGGGCGAGGGCGTGCAGGGCGCGCAGGAAGCCGCGGTTCGGCTCGTGCTCCCAGGGCACGGGACCGTGGCCCTTCCAGCCGTTGCGGCGCAGGGCGTCCAGGCCGCGGTGGTAGCCCGTACGGGCGTAGGCGTACGACTCCACGACGCTGCCCCGTTCGAACGCCTCGTCGGCCAGCTGGGCCCAGGCCAGCGAGGACGTCGGGTACTGAGCCGCGACCTCGGCGGGCGCGGACCCGTTCGCGAGCAGCTCACGCGGCTCGGGGTCGTCGGGGAGGTGGGTCGGGGGCGGTCCCCCCAGGAGGTTCTCGTGAATCGTCATGGGTCCCAGTCTGGTGCATCGCGGCGGAACGAGAGCAGTGACGACCACCCACAGCACCGCCACCCGCGCGTCAGCCCCACAGGCCCCGCAACCCCCGCCCGCCCCCCCCGCCTACGCCCCCGCCGCCCCCTCCGCCGGTCGCTCCAGCGGCGGTGCGGTCACGTTCCCGTGCGTACGGCACTCGGGACGCTCACAGCCCGGAGTCGGCCGGCGTACGAACGCGTAGGCCAGCGCCGCCCCGGCCGCCAGGACGACCGCGCACACCACCATCGCCCGGCCGAACGCCGCGTCGAAGGCGTCCGGCCTGCGGTACGCCTCCGGGCCCATCCCGGCCAGCAGGGGCAGCCCGGCGACCGCCACCAGGCCCGCCGCCCGCGCCGCCGCGTTGTTGATGCCGCTCGCCAGACCGGCCCGGGCGGTGTCCACGGAGGCCAGGACGGTGGCGGTGAGCGGGGCCACCAGGGTGACCATGCCCAGGCCCAGCACCAGCAGGGCCGGAAGGACGTCCCCCAGGTACGAGGCGTCCGGCCCCACCCGCAGCATCAGCAGCATGCCCACCCCGCACAGCAGCGGGCCGACGGTGAGCGGGATGCGGGGGCCGATCCGTTCGCCCAGTTCGCCGGAGCGGGCGGAGAACAGCAGCATCAGGACCGTGGTCGGCAGCAGGGCCGTACCGGCGGCCAGGGCCGAGTAGCCGGAGACCACCTGGAGCTGGATCACGGCGAGGAAGAAGAAGCCGCCGAAGGCCGCGTACACGCACAGGGTGACCACGTTGACCGCCGTGAACTGGCGGGAGGCGAAGACGTCCAGCGGCATCATCGGGTCCGGGCGGCGCTTCTCGACGTAGACGAAGGCGATGCCCGCCGCCACGCCCGCGATCGCCGTCAGGGCGACCACGAGAGATCCCCCGGTGGCCTCGATCAGGGCGTACGTCACCAGGGCCAGCGCGAGGGCGCCCAGGACGGCGCCGAGCACGTCGAAGCGGCCGTGCTGACGTCCGTCGGCGGACTCGGGGACGTGCCGCAGGGCCACCGGGAGGCACACCAGGGCGAGCGGGACGTTGAGCAGGAAGACCCAGCGCCAGCCGGGGCCGTCCACCAGCCAGCCGCCGACGAACGGCCCCACCGCCGCCCCGATGCCGCCGAACCCCGACCACAGGCCGACCGCCCTCCCCCGGTCGTCGGCATGGAAGGAGGCCTGGATCAACGCCAGCGACCCCGGCGTGAGCAGCGCGCCGCCGATCCCCTGAAGCGCCCGCGCGGCGACCAGCACCCCGGCGTTCGGCGCGAGCCCGCACAGCAGGGAGGCCGCCGCGAACCACACCACGCCCACGACGAAGATCTTCCGGCGGCCGTAGGTGTCGCCCAGCGAGCCGCCGAGCAGGATCAGCCCGGCCAGCGTGAGCAGGTACGCGTTGACCGTCCACTGCAGGGCCGCCAGCTCGGCGTCCAGGTCGCGGCCGATGCGGGGCAGGGCGACATTGACGACGGTCGAGTCCAGCATGGCCATGCTGGAGCCGAGCACCGTGGTGAACAGGATCCACTTGCCCTGGGACGAGGCCAGCCGGACATCGGGCATGTCCTCAGGTATACAGCGGGCCCGGCGCTGCCGCGCCGGGCCCAGCCGATGAAAACGGGTGCCATCTCAGCACCGCGTACTACTACCGCGTACTACTTCAGCTTCGTACCGGCCGACCGCAGGTGCTGGCAGGCCTCGACGACCCGCTTCGCCATCGACGCCTCGGCCAGCTTGCCCCAGGTCCGCGGGTCGTAGGTCTTCTTGGAGCCGACCTCGCCGTCGACCTTCAGGACGCCGTCGTAGTTCTTGAACATGTGGTCGGCGACCGGACGCGTGAAGGCGTACTGCGTGTCCGTGTCGATGTTCATCTTGACGACGCCGTTCTCCAGCGCGGTGAGGATCTCCTCCGCCGTGGAGCCGGAGCCGCCGTGGAAGACGAAGTCGAACGGCTTGCTGTCGGCCGGGCGGCCGTACTTGGCGGCGACGCCCTCGTTGAGCTCCTTCAGCAGCTCGGGACGCAGGACGACGTTGCCCGGCTTGTACACGCCGTGCACGTTGCCGAAGGAGGCGGCCAGCAGGTAGCGGCCCTTCTCGCCCAGGCCCAGCGCCTCGGCGGTGCGGACCGCGTCGTCGACCGTGGTGTACAGCTTGTCGTTGATCTCGTGCGTGACGCCGTCCTCCTCGCCACCGGTCGGCGTGATCTCCACCTCGAGGATGATCTTCGCGGCGGCGGCGCGGGCGAGCAGTTCCTGGCCGATGGCCAGGTTGTCGGCCAGGGTCTCGGCGGAGCCGTCCCACATGTGGGACTGGAAGAGCGGGTTCTCGCCGCGGGCGACGCGCTCCTCGGAGACCGCGAGCAGCGGACGGACGTAGCCGTCGAGCTTGTCCTTCGGGCAGTGGTCGGTGTGCAGGGCGATCGTCACGTCGTACTTCTTGGCAACGATGTGCGCGAACTCGGCGAGGGCGACCGCGCCGGTGACCATGTCCTTGTTGTGCTGGCCGCCCAGGAACTCGGCGCCGCCCGTCGAGATCTGGATGATGCCGTCGCTCTCGGCCTCGGCGAAGCCGCGCAGAGCCGCGTGCAGGGTCTGGGACGAGGTGACGTTGATGGCCGGGTAGGCGAACTTGCCTGCCTTCGCCCGGTCGAGCATCTCGTTGTAGACCTCGGGGGTTGCGATGGGCATCTGTCCGCTCCTTGTATGTGCGGGTTGGCGTTCTGCGTGCTTACGGCCCTGACCTAGACCTTGGGTGCGACGTCATCGTCGGGCCCATCTTCCCAGACGGACCGGGATGCTCTAAGAGGCGCTCAGTCCAGACCGAGCTCGTCCTTCGCGTACGCGTACAGGTACGGCACCCCGGCGCCCTCCTGGATCTTCTCGGCGGCGCCGGTCGCCCGGTCGACGATGGTCGCGACGGCCACCACCTCGCCGCCCGCCTCGCGCACCGCCTCGACGGCGGTGAGCGGGGAGCCGCCGGTGGTGGAGGTGTCCTCGACGACCAGCACCCGGCGGCCCGCGATGGCCGGGCCCTCGACCCGCCGCTGCAGGCCGTGCGCCTTCGCGGCCTTGCGCACGACGAACGCGTCCAGCCTGCGGCCCCGCGCGGCGGCGGCGTGCAGCATCGCGGCGGCGACCGGGTCGGCGCCCATGGTGAGGCCGCCGACGGCGTCGAAGTCCAGGTCGGCGGTCAGGTCCAGCAGCACCTGGCCGACCAGCGGGGCGGCCTCGCCGTCGAGGGTGACGCGGCGCAGGTCGACGTAGTAGTCCGCCTCCAGACCCGAGGAGAGGGTCACCTTGCCGTGCACCACGGCCTTGTCCTTGATCTGCTGCAGCAGCGCGCCACGTACATCCGTCATGCCGACCAGCTTAGAGCCGCCTCCAGTGCCAGGTGGTCGTGGCCTCCAGCGGCTGCAGCGGCGTGACCAGGCGCGGGAGGGTGTTCAGCCCGTCGGGCGGCCCGGTCTGCGGCTCCACGCAGACGGCGGCCGCCTGCTCGTCGTAGACCACGACCCACTCCTCGGGGCTGGTGACCCTCAGCTCCAGCTGCCCCGGCCAGGTGAGGGTGACGTCGACGCCACCGGGCATGCCGAAGCAGTCGTCCCAGGGGCCGGGCTTGGGGTCGAGGCGGTTGCCGGTGGGGAGGTGGTCGTCGCCGCGCTCCTCCTGCCAGGCGGGGCTGAAGTCGATCAGTACGTCGGCCCGGCCGAGGTTGCGGTTGAACCACGGATGCCAGCCGATCTGCGCCGGGAAGGAGTCGTCGTACGTCTCGACGGCCATGGTCAGCGTCAGGGCGTCCGGCGCGAGGCCGATCACCTGGGTGACGCGGCCGGAGTAGGGCCAGGGGTCCGCCAGGTCGTACGTCAGGACCGCCTCGTCGGCCCTGAGGCGGGCGGTGTTCCAGGCGCCGTCCCGGGCGGTGCCGTGGATGGCGTGCGGCGGGGCGTTGAGCGGCAGCTGGTGCTGGACGGCGCCGTTGCGGAACCGGCCCTCGCGCATCCGGCCGCACCAGGGGACCATCGGGAAACAGCCGAAGCGGTCGCCCTGGCGGAGGAGTTCGGTGCCGCCGACGCGGAGCCCCGCGATGCGGCCGCCGTGGTCCGGCCGCACGGTCACTTCCGCGTCGCCCGCGGTCAGCGTGATGGGTTCGTTACTCACGGGACGACCCTACTGGGGGGATCAAGAGGGCCTGTCCGGTCGCGGTGGACGGCCTGTCTGACGAATTCCCGTCGTCCGCCCGGAGGGCGGGCCCGTGGGGAGGGGCCACGTGGGCGTTTCGGCAACGCGACACGGGGGTCCTCCCGCTTGAGCGAAGCCGAGAGTGGGGGGTGCGTGGCAAGCGGGTCGCGCGGGGCGCCGGGAATTGTCAGCCAAACCCTACCGGCGGCGGCGCAGGGCCCGGCCCAGGATGATGGCGGTCGCCACGACCAGCGCGGCCGCGGGGGCAGCCCAGCGGAGGGTGGGGTTCTGCGCGACGGTCTGCGGGGCGGGGACGGGGGCGTAGCGGCCGCGGGGCGGGGCGTGGTCGACCTCCTCCGCGCTGCGGCCGATCATCGTGCGGCGCGCGTGCGCGGCTTCGGCCGGGGGCTCGGCGGCCTCGGCGAAGTCCCGGGCGGCGGGGGGTTCTTCTTCGGCGGCGTCGGCGTGGCCGGATTCGTCGGCGGTGGCGTCGAGGGCGGGGGGTGGGACCTCGGTGTCGACGACGGAGGGGTGTTCTTCGGGGTGCGGCGGGGGCGGCGGAGGCGTCGTGGGCTCCTCGGCGCCGGTGGCCAGGTTCTGCGCCGTGCGGGTGAGCAGGCGGATCAAGGCCGAGTGGACCGCTTCGGCGGGCTGGTCGGTGATACGGCCGTCGGCCGAGGCGGTGCCCTGGACGGTGAGCGTGGTGCCGCCGTCGGTGTCACGGAGGCGGACGGTGAGCGCCAGCTTGACCGAGCCGGTGCCGCGGGTCTCGGTGGCGTCGCCCTCGACGGCGTACGAACCGTCGTCCTGCGCGGCGATGCGCAGGGTGCCGCGGTAGGTGATGGAGTGACTGCCGACCCGCACCTTGAGCCGCCCGGCGACGGGCTCGGCCCCCGCCTCCTGCTGGAGCCCGGGAACCGCCCGGGCGACCCGCGCGGGGTCGGCCAGCGCCGCGCCCAGCCGGTCGGGGGGAACCGGAACGAACACCTCATGCTCCATGCCGACGGAGCCTACCCGTGGGTGGCCGGAAGCACGCTCCCCTCGACAGAAACTCGCCCGGCGTTGCGGCCCGCCCTCTGGGGGCTGCCGCCCCCGGACCCCCGCTTCGGCCTGGACGGCCTTGTCCCCAAACGCCGGACGGGCTGGATATGCCCTCCGGCGCGACAAAGGGCCGCCGTCTCCTCGCCCTCGCTCAATACCTCGGGTGCACCAGCGTCGACGGCGGCAACCCCGTCATCCGTGGTCTCAGGGCGTGACGGGCCGCGTCCAGGGGTGGCCTCGTGTCCGGGGCGGCCAGGACGAAGCCCCAGTCGCGGGGGGTAAGGACCGGCCCGGGGGCGCGGTCGGCGGTGGACGTGGAGCCGTGGCCGGACACCCGGTGCGGTGCCGTGTGCAGCCCGGCCGCGCGGATCGTCGTCTCGACCGTCCAGAAGACGTGCGGGCGCGAGTGGACCGGACCGGCGTGCACGGACAGACGGCCGCTGTCCGCCAGGACGCGCCGCGCGAGGCCGTAGAACTCCTGGGAGTACAGCTTGGTGCTGGCGGTGATGCCCGGGTCGGGCAGGTCGGCGATCACCACGTCGTACGCCGCTTCCGGCGCGCTCCGCAGCCAGCGGAAGGCGTCCGCCGTGGTGACGTGGACGCGCGGGTCGTCGTAGGCGTGGTCGTTGAGGTCGGCCAGCGCGGGGTCCCGGCCCGCCAACTCCACGACCGCCGGGTCGAGTTCGACGATGTCGACGTGGCGTACGCCGGGGTGCCGCAGCACCTCGCGCGCGGCGAGGCCGTCCCCGCCGCCGAGGATGAGCACGCGCGCGTGCGTGCCGTTCATCGCGGGGCGCACCAGCGCTTCGTGGTACCGGCGTTCGTCGTGGCCGCTGACGCGGAGCCGGCCGTCGATGAAGAGGTCGAGGGGGCGCCCGTCGGTGCCGCCGGTCAGGACGATCTCCTGGACGTCCGTCTGCAGGGCCACGCGTACGTCCCTGCCGTAGACGGCGTGGCGGGCGGCGCGTTCGAAGTCGTCGACGTGGACGGCGGCCGCGGCGAGGACGGCCAGGACGGCGGCGTTGGCGATGAGCAGCAGCCAGCGGGCGCGGCACGTCAGGTCGCGCCGGAACAGGCCGAGCACCAGGCAGCCACCGGCGACGACGTTGACGGCGCCGGTGAGCAGGGCGCCGGTCAACTGGCCGAAGAACGGCAGCAGCAGGAAGGGGAAGGCGAGGCCGCCGACCAGGGCGCCGACGTAGTCCGCCGCGAACAGGTCGGCCACCGCGCCGCCCGCGTCCTGGCGGCGGATGCGCTGGATCAGCTCCATCAGCAGCGGGATCTCCGCGCCGATCAGCAGCCCGATGGCGAGGGAGAAGGCGACCAGCAGCCAGCGCGGGCCGTCGGCCCACAGGCCGCCCCAGTCGCCGGTCCAGGCGAACACGGCGTACAGGGCCATCGCGCTGCAGCCGCCGAACAGGGCGAGGGTCGCCTCGACGGCGCCGAAACCGGCGGCGGCGTGGTGGCGCAGCCGCTTGGCGGCGAGCGAGCCGATGCCCATCGCGAAGACCATGACGGACAGCACGACGGATGTCTGGGTGACCGAGTCGCCGATCAAGTACGAGGCGAGGGCCACGAGTTCGAGTTCGTACACCAGTCCGCAGGCCGCGCAGACGAAGACGCCCGCGAGGACCAGGAACCGTCCGGTTGCCTGCCGCACGGGGATCCGCGCGGGGCCGCGCCAGGGGGGCGGGGGGCCGGGCGGGGCTGGCGCGTGCGGGTCGATCACGACTGCGACGTTACGTCACGGATACGGAGGTATTCGTCACCCACACGTGTGGAACCGCGTGTTGTGGAGGCTCGGGACGTTTGAGTCGGACCTGCTCAGGGCTGCCGCCCCCGGCCCCTCGCTTCGGCACTGAACGGGCCTGGCTCTCAATCGCCGGACGGGCTTATGGAGGATGCCGGGCGTTGCCGGCTCACCGGCCCTCTGACCCGCGTCCGCGTCGCGACCAACTGGCCGTCCTGCGGGTACGCGTGCCACGTGCGCCAGTGCACCTGGCCCTCGTGGCGCTGGGCGAGCAGGGCCGTGAAGGCGTGCGGGCTGCCGGGGAAGACACCGGCGAGGCCGTTGGGATGGTCGGAGACGAGGGCCAGCAACTCCTGGGCGCGGCCCGCGAAAGAGCCGGGCGACAGGGCCTCGACGCGCGCGGCGAACTCGTACTCCCAGTCACCCACCCGCTTGGCGACGCCGAGCGGCAGGGGTGTGCTGCTGCCCGGAATGCACGCCACCGTCTCCGAGCAGCTGCTCCGCTCTTCCTCCAGGAGCACCTGGTGGGACGCCCCGAGCAGGCGCAACTGGAGCTTGGCACCGGCCAGTTCGAGGTCCAGGGTGGCGAGGGCGGGCAGTGGTTCACGGCCCAGCGCCCAGGCGAGGTCGGCCGCGCGCGTGTCGGTGTAGGAGGTGTTCAGGGTCGTGAGCATGGATCGGCTCCGCTAGCACGCAAAGAAATGGCGGTGTGGGTCGGCGCGCCCCGGTCGACACCGGGAGTTCGGCTCGGCGGCCCCGTCAGGAGCCCGGTCGGTGGCTGGGGCCGCACGACGTCCGAGGGCCGCGTTGGTGGTGTAGAGGGAATCATGAACTGTGGCAACGCCACAGCGTTTTTACCCAACTTCGTTGGGTTTCCATCCTTCAGAGGGCTTATCAGCTCAACTGTTCACACAAGGCGTACGCCTGAGCGACGTTGGCGTACGCCGGAGCGAGCGCGAACGGCGGGCGACCGGCGCGCAGACGGCGCCCGCCCGGAGCCAAAGCCCCGGCGGGCGCCGCTCGGCGGGATGCGGTTCCCCCTTCAGGAGCTCAGCTGCCCCGTGTCAGCTGCCTCCCCCGCATCCACCGCCGCCCCCGCAGGACGAGCCGCCCCCGCAGGAGTGCCCGCCCCCGGAGTCGCCCGAGGCGCCGTCTCCCCCACCGGCCCACCAGCTGCCGCCGCCATCACCGCCGTGCGAACGGCTTGCCCTGCGCGTCCCGGGCCGCACCGTGCTCCTGCCGGCGCGGACCACGGCCGCGACGGTCCCTACGACGAAGGCGATGAAGAGCGCCAGGATGATGCCGAAGACCATGGCGTCACCCTCCTTCCGTTTCCCCCGAAGCGGCCCCCCGTGGGCGCCTCGTTCGCTTGCGTGCCGAGGGGATGCCCGGCTGCCGCGCGGGCCAAAGCAGAGTTGAGGAAGTCCAGAGCTTGAGCGCAGGATGACCGCCATGACCTCCACCGAGCGCCCCTTCCTCAACCGTCGCCTCGCCGAGTTCGGGACGACGATCTTCGCGGAGATGTCCGCGCTGGCCCTGAGCACGGGCTCGATCAACCTGGGCCAGGGTTTCCCCGACACCGACGGCCCCGAGGAGGTCCGGGAGGCAGCCGTACGGGCCCTGCGCGAGGGGCGTGGCAACCAGTACCCGCCCGGGCCGGGCATCCCCGAGCTGCGCACCGCCGTCGCCGCGCACCAGCAGCGCCGCTACGGGCTGTCCTACGACCCCGGCACCGAGGTCCTGGTCACCGCGGGCGCCACCGAGGCGATCGCCGCCGCGCTGCTGGCGCTGGTCGAGCCCGGGGACGAGGTGGTCGCCTTCGAGCCGTACTACGACTCGTACGCCGCCTGCATCGCGATGGCGGGCGGCACCCGGGTGCCGGTCACCCTGCGCCCGCACGAGGGTTCGTTCCGCCTCGACCTCGACGAGCTGCGTGCCGCCGTCACCGACCGCACCCGTCTGCTGCTGATCAACACCCCGCACAACCCGACCGGCACGGTGCTCACGCGCGCGGAGCTGACCGCGATCGCCGAGCTGGCCGTCGAGCGGGATCTGCTGGTGGTGACCGACGAGGTGTACGAGCATCTGGTCTTCGACGACGCCGAGCATGTGCCGCTGGCCACCTTCCCGGGCATGCGGGAGCGGACGGTGACGATCGGGTCGGCCGGCAAGACGTTCTCGTTCACCGGCTGGAAGGTCGGGTGGGTCACCTCCGCGCCGGGGCTGGTGACGGCGGTGCGGTCGGCGAAGCAGTACCTGACGTATGTGGCGTCGGGGCCGTTCCAGTACGCGGTCGCGGAGGCCCTCGCGCTGCCGGAGTCGTACTTCACCGCGTTCCGCGACGACCTGCTGGCCAAGCGTGATCTGCTGGCGGCGGGCCTGGCGGAGGCGGGTTTCAGGGTCTTCAAACCGGCGGGGACCTACTTCATCACCACCGACATCCGGCCCCTCGGCGAGAGCGACGGCATCGCCTTCTGCCGGGCCCTGCCGGAGCGCGCGGGCGTCGTCGCCATCCCGAACGCCGTCTTCTACGACCACCGGGAGGCGGGCGCGCCCTTCGTGCGGTTCGCGTTCTGCAAGCAGCGGGCGGTGCTTCAGGAGGCGGTGAAGCGGCTGAAGACGCTCGCCGGGTGAGGCCGGGTGAGGCGGAAGGGGATGAGGGCAAGGGCCCGGGTACGGCGAGAGCCCGGCCGGAGCACCCGACCGCGGGGGTCGGTGCCCTGGCCGGGCTCTCGTGCGGCCCGACTACTCCTCGTCCTCGGGCTTGTCCGCGTCGTTGATCTCCTTCTCCAGGCCGAGCTGCTCGACCAGCCAGCGGTCGAACTCGATGGCCGCGCGCACCCAGCTGACCGTCGAGGAGACGAAGAACTCCAGGTTGACGCCGGTGCCGACCAGCATCTGGGCCTCGCCGATGAGGCGGACGGTGCCGTCGTCGTGGGTGTGGCTGTAGACCTTCGGCCACAGGGTCCGCCGGTTCCAGTCGTCGATGGACTCCAGCAGCTGCGGCTTCTCGTCGATCGGGTGGGGGCGGTCGTAGAACGTCCGCACCGAGAAGACCTGCTGGTCACCCTCGCCGCGGAACATGAAGTACGTACGGAACTGCTCCCACGGCGCCGCGAGGTCACCCTCTTCGTCGACGACGTACTTCAGCTCCATCTGGTCGAGGAGCTGCTTCACAAGGTCCTGATCCGGGACGACGGGGCCCGCCGGTCCTTGGGGCTGCGGCTGGGGCTTGCCCCCGAAGTTCGGAATCGAGGACGGGTCGATGGTCACCGTGAATTTCCCTTCGTACGGATTCCGCCATCCTCCCCCATGCGGGGAGGGGGGTGGCAAGTCCCGAGGGGCCTTGTCGGCGATCGGCTGACGTGATCGGGCCGGTCGGGGAAGACCCGTACAGGAGGTGGGGCTCATGAACGACGGGACGGACTTCCTGGGCGGCGGCCCCTACAGCGTCTTGCCGGTCGTCGCCGGGCCCACGATCAGCCCCTCGCCGAAGGTGTCCACCCGGACCGTGTCGCCGTCCTTGATCTCACCGGAGAGGATCTCCTTGGCGAGGCGGTCGCCGATCGCGGTCTGGACGAGGCGGCGCAGCGGGCGGGCGCCGTACGCCGGGTCCATGCCCTCGTCGGCGAGCCAGGCCAGGGCCTCGTCGGTGATCTCCAGGGTCAGGCGGCGTTCCGCGAGGCGCTGGGCCAGCCGGTCGATCTGCAGCCGGGCGATCCGGCTCAGCTCTTCCTTGGTCAGCGCGGAGAAGACGACCAGGTCGTCGAGCCGGTTGAGGAACTCCGGCTTGAACGACGCCCGGACCACCTCCAGCACCTGCTCCTTCTTCTCCTCCTCGCTGGAGATCGGGTCGACCAGAAACTGGCTGCCCAGGTTGGAGGTCAGCACCAGGATGGTGTTGCGGAAGTCGACCGTCCGCCCCTGACCGTCGGTGAGCCGTCCGTCGTCCAGCACCTGGAGCAGGATGTCGAAGACCTCCGGGTGCGCCTTCTCGACCTCGTCCAGCAGGACGACGCTGTACGGGCGGCGCCGCACCGCCTCCGTCAGCTGGCCGCCCTCCTCGTAGCCGACGTACCCGGGCGGGGCGCCGACGAGCCGGGCGACGCTGTGCTTCTCGCTGTACTCGCTCATGTCGATGCGGACCATGGCCCGCTCGTCGTCGAAGAGGAAGTCGGCGAGCGCCTTGGCGAGCTCCGTCTTGCCGACGCCGGTGGGGCCGAGGAAGAGGAAGGAGCCGGTGGGCCGGTCCGGGTCGGCGATGCCGGCGCGGGAGCGTCGTACGGCGTCCGACACCGCCCGCACGGCCTCGCTCTGCCCGATGAGCCGCTTGCCGATCTCCTCCTCCATCCGCAGCAGCTTCTGCGTCTCGCCCTCCAGCAGCCGGCCGGCCGGGATGCCGGTCCAGGAGGCGACGACGTCCGCGATGTCGTCGGAGCCGACCTCCTCCTTGACCATGGTGTCCCTGGCAACCTCCTCCTCGGCGGCGGAGGCGGCCTGAAGGTCCCGCTCCACGGCCGGGATCTCGCCGTACAGCAGCTTGGAGGCGGTGTCGAAGTCGCCGTCGCGCTGGGCGCGTTCGGCCTGGCCGCGCAGGTCGTCGAGCTTCTCCTTCAGCTCACCGACCCGGTTGAGGGACTGCTTCTCCTTCTCCCAGCGGGCGGTCAGGCCGCGCAGCTCCTCCTCCTTGTCGGCGAGGTCGCGGCGCAGCTTCTCCAGCCGCTCGCGGGAGGCGGCGTCGGTCTCCTTGCTGAGGGCCAGCTCCTCCATCTTCAACCGGTCGACGGCACGCTGGAGCTCGTCGATCTCGACGGGCGAGGAGTCGATCTCCATACGGAGCCGGGAGGCGGCCTCGTCGACGAGGTCGATGGCCTTGTCGGGCAGGAAGCGGGAGGTGATGTACCGGTCGGACAGGGTCGCGGCCGCGACCAGCGCGCTGTCCGCGATCTGCACCTTGTGGTGGGCCTCGTAGCGCCCCTTGAGTCCGCGCAGGATGGCGATGGTGTCCTCGACGCTGGGCTCGGCGACCAGCACCTGCTGGAACCGCCGCTCCAGCGCCGGGTCCTTCTCGATCCGCTCGCGGTACTCGTCGAGAGTGGTGGCACCGACCATGCGCAGCTCACCGCGGGCGAGCATGGGCTTGAGCATGTTGCCCGCGTCCATGGCCGAATCGCCGCCGGCGCCGGCGCCCACGACGGTGTGCAGCTCGTCGATGAAGGTGATGATCTGCCCGTCGGAGTCCCTGATCTCGGCGAGCACGGTCTTCAGCCGCTCCTCGAACTCACCGCGGTACTTCGCCCCGGCGACCATGGCGCTGATGTCGAGCGCGACGAGCCGCTTGTTGCGCAGGGACTCGGGCACGTCGCCCTTGACGATCCGCTGGGCGAGCCCCTCGACGACGGCGGTCTTGCCGACACCGGGCTCACCGATCAGTACGGGGTTGTTCTTGGTCCGCCGGGAGAGCACCTGCACCACCCGCCGGATCTCCTGGTCCCGCCCGATGACGGGGTCGAGCTTGCCCTCGCGGGCCGCGGCGGTGAAGTCGGTCCCGAACTTCTCCAGGGCCTTGTACGACCCCTCGGGATCGGCGGTCGTGACCCGGCGTCCGCCGCGCACCTTGCGGAAGGCCTCCAGCAGCTTCTTCGCGTCGGCGCCCTGCCGGGTCAGCACCTCGCCGGCCGCGCCGCCCTTCGCGGCGATGCCGATCAGCAGGTGCTCGGTGGAGACGTACTCGTCCCCGAGGTCCTGGGCCCTGGCCTGGGCGTCGGCGAGCACGGCGAGCAGCTCGCGGTTCGGCTGCGGGGGCGCGACGGTGGAGCCGGTCACGCTGGGCAGCTGGGCGAGGACCTTCTCCGCACCGGCGCGTACGACCGCCTGATCGGCGTCGACCGCGGCCAGCAGGTCGGTGATGTTCTCGTTGTCCTGCCCCTGGAGCAGAGCGAGGAGCAGGTGCGCGGGGGTGAGGTCGGGGTGCCCCCCGGTCACGGCCCGGTTGCCGGCCGCGTTGATCGCGTCCCGGCTCCGGTTGGTCAGCTCGGCGTCCACGTGTCCGTTCTCCTCCTTGCATGAGCCACTGACTCAGCCAACGTCCATAAAGTTGAGTCTATTCCACTCAAGGGTGGAAGTGGCGGCGACCCGGGGTCTCTGTGTAGTACCCGGAGGAAGCCCTGAACGCGCCAACGACGGCGAGCGACCCTTTTCGGCCACACTCGAACGCGCAAAAAACTGCAGCGGCGTCACCGTGTTCAGGTCACGGTGACGCCGCTGCGGGGGGAAGCACCTGAGCGATCTGTTACGACGGGGGAATCGCGTCAGGCACTGCGGGGGGTGGCCGGGATGGTCATGGGGTCGGAGGTCTCCGGCTCCACCAGCCGGTGGTCGCGCTGGTCCAGGTTCACAAAGATCATTCCGTACCGGATGGCACACCGCACGGGCTGCGGCGCCCCCCGAGGCCGCCGCAGACACCGGTACGCCCGCACGTCGTCGTCCTCGTCGCGGGTGACGACGACGGGCTCACCGAAGACGGTCACCATCAACGAGTCACCGCTGTGGGGGATGGCGGTGGCCAGGTCGATGAAGTGCCAGCCGGAGCGGTAGGCGGTGGCCATTTCCCTGCGGAAGGAGCGGTCGTCGGGTGGAGTACTCATGCCCCACCCTCCTCCACGGCACCCGTCAGCCCACTGTCGCCAGCGACCGCAGGCGCACTGGTCCAGCCGGTGTCCGCACGAACGCTGGTCCAGCCCGTGTCCAGCGGAGCGGCCTCAGCGTGTCCCGCCTCAAGGGCACCGAAGGTCGCTACGGCGGAGAAGACCGCGGCAAGCACTGAGCCAAGCAATCTCGCTCGCATAGTCGGCTTCGTCCTCACTCGATGGTTTCATCTCCCCCGCGACACAAGACGATGGCTCATTCAGGCACGTCAATGCCACAGGAGCGGTGCATCATGTTCCTGCATGTTCAGGACCCTGGGGGGTGGAGCTTTGCCCACAAAAGACACACAACCGACACATCCCCACACGCTCACCGCCCTGTGTGACGAAGGGGCACGGCTCTACGCGACCGCTTTGCGCTCCGGGCGCGTAAATCGGATGGACGTCGAACCCGCGGCACCATGTCTGCTGGAATTCGCTCTGCTGCACCCGGATCCGGACGACGCGAACTGGCTCCGCCCCGTACCGCCGTCCGTCGCCCTCGCGCAGCGGCTGCAGCCGCTGGAACGGGAGATCCAGGACCGTCGGCGCCAGGCCATCGAACTGACCGATTCCTTCGACCCGTTCATCGCGATCAGCACCCAGAATCCGGGCAGCATTCATGCGATCACCGTGCTGGAGGGGTTCGACCGCATCAACGCGGCACTCGACTCCGCCACGGCGGACTGCGAGCGCGAGGTGCTGACGATCCAGCCCGGCGGCGGCCGTCCCGTGGACGCCCTGGCCCAGGCACTCAAGCGGGACCGCCCCCTGACCGACCGGGGGGTCATCTTCCGCACCCTGTACCAGCACACCGCCCGGCACAGTCAGGGAACCCTCGCGTACGTCGAGCGGATGCCCCGCGGCAACGTCCAGGTGCGCACGCTCGAAGAGCTCGTGGAGCGCCTCATCGTCTTCGACACCACCGTGGCGTTCATACCCGCCAGCGACGACCGGAGCGTCGCCCTGGAGCTGCGGCACCCCGGGCTGGTCACCTACATGCGCAAGGTCTTCGAGCAGCTGTGGCAGCGCGCGGTCCCGCTGACCGAGGAACTGCCCAACGACGTCTCCTCCGACGGCATCACGGGCGTGCAGCGCTCCATAGCGAAACTCCTCATCGAGGGCCACGTCGACGAAGCGATAGCCCGCCGGCTGGGCATGAACGTCCGCACCTGCCGCGCCCACATCGCCAAGCTGGCGGCCGCCCTGGGCAGCGGCAGCCGCGCCCAGCTCGGCTACCTCATAGCACAGTCGGGACTTCTGGAGCGGGACTGAATGGCGACCGAGGAAGGCCCGAGGTGAGCCCCGGAAGGCACGGTCACCCCACGGACGTACCGTGCGAGGAGGGCATGGCCGTCTACGGGCGTGCCCTGCGCGAGGGAAGCGTGACCGCCGCGGACGCCGAAGCGGCGCCCTGCCTGGTCGACTGCGGTCTGCTGCAGCCCGCCCTGACCGACGTGAGCCGCCTGGAGCCCGTCCCGCCGGTCGTCGCCCTCCACCGACTGCTGCGCACCTCGGCGGAACGGATCGCCGCCGAACGGCGCCACGAGGCCTCGCTGGCCGAGATGTTCGAGCCGCTGATGCGCATCGACGGCCGTCGCACCGCGTCGACGGACACACCGGTCATCAGCATGCTCAGTGGGTTCGAACGGATCAACCGGGCGATCGAGGAGGCCATGGCCGTGGCGTCCGGCGAACTGCTCGCCATCCAGCCCGCCAGCGGCCCCGGTACCGCGACGCTCGGCCGCGCCCTGGACCGCGACCAGGCCCTGCTCGACCGCGGCGGCCGCATCCGGACCCTGTACCAGCACCCGTACCGCCACTCCCCCGTCATCCACACCCGCTACGAACGGCTGAACGGCGACGTCGAGGCCCGGACCCTGGACGAGGTCACCGAGCGCCTCATCGTCGTCGACCGCTCGGTGGCGTTCATCCCCGCCAGCAAGGACCGCACCCTCGCCCTGGAGGTCCGCCACCCGGCGCTCGTCTCCTACTTCGTCACCACCTTCGAACGCCTCTGGTCCCTGGCCACCCCCATGCACCCCCGGGCCGTCCAGCAGCCCTCCCTGAACGGCGTCACCCCCCGCCAACGCGCCATCGCCCGGCTCCTCGTCGAAGGCCACACCGACGCCGTCATAGCCGACCGCCTCGGCATGAACATCCGCACCGCCCGTGTCCACATCGCCAAACTCGCCGCCACCCTCGGCAGTGAGAGCAGG
The DNA here is from genome assembly GCF_019219825.1 of Streptomyces sp. TRM70350. GTDB lineage: Bacteria > Actinomycetota > Actinomycetes > Streptomycetales > Streptomycetaceae > Streptomyces. Next base: position 282,279 of record NZ_JAHUXH010000005.1, read on the forward strand.
GCTCAGCTCGGCTACCTCATCGGGCAGTCGGGGATCCTTGATCAGGAAGGGTGAGTTCGGCGGCGGAGAGGGGACGGGCGGGGCCGTCGAGCCCGACCTGGGCTATCCGTACGCCCAACTGCGTGCGGCTCGCCGCCCCGAGCGTCTCGGAGAGGCGGGCGATATGGGCCCGGCAGGTGCGGACGCTGATGCCGAGGCGTTCCGCGATCACCGCGTCCTGGTGCCCCTCCGCCAGCAGCGCCGCGATCGACTGCTCCCGGTGGGAGATGCCCTCGATGCCCGTGTCGGGAAGCGGCGCGGTGAGCGGGATCGCCAGCCGCCACAGGCGTTCGAAGACCGTCACCAGGTACTCCACCAGCCCCGGGTGACGCAGCTCCAGGGCCATCGTGCGGTCGGCGTTGGCGGGGATGAAGGCGACCGTGCGGTCGAAGAGGATCAGGCGGTCGATGACCTCGTCCAGGGTCCGGGCCTCGACCGCGTCGCCCATCAGCTCCAGGTAGTTCAGCAACCCCTGGCCGTGCCGGGCCACATGGTTGTACAGGTCGCGCATCCGCACGCCCCGGCCGCGCAGCGCCAGCGCCCGGTGCAGGCCCTCCGACAGTTCGTGCTCGCGCCGGATGCCCCCGGGCTGCACGGTGAGCACCTCGGTCGTGCACGCCGCCGTCGCCTCGTCCAGCGCCGCCTGGATGCGCGAGGGGCCGTCCAGCACCCGGATGGCCATGCCCTCGGAGGACGCGGCCGCCCGGCCGCCCAGACCGGCGTACCACTCGAAGGCCGCCACCGCCGAGCCCACCCGCCGCTGGCTGGCACTGATCTCGTCGTACACCCCGCGCAGCAGCCGGGTCATGACCTCCTGCGGGGAGGTCGGCACCAGCCAGTCCATGTCGTCGGGGTCGGGGTGCAGCAGGGCGAGTTCCAGCAGACAGGGCACCGGTTCCGCGTCGCGGCGCGGCACACGGCCCCGCCGTACGGCCCGGGAATACACACGATCCCCGGCCTCGCACAGTCGGTCAGCACCATGCGGATGCTCGTCCGTCCCGTGCCCGGCCATGGCCCATTCCACCCCCGGTTCCAGCCTCTTCCGCAGCGCAACTATGCGCGGACGGGACCTGCTCCGCAACACGGCTCGCTCCCGGGTGACCGCGGGAAACCACCGGTATGGCCGGATTCCCCCCTGCCCCCGCCCGTCACATTGCAGCAAGCTGACGGTGGTGCGGGCCCCTGGAACGCGCGCCCGGAAGAATGACCGGAAGAATGACCGAAGGGGCGGCGCGCACCGAGCGCGCACCACCCCTTCACCCGTGCCGGGAACCGGCCGCCGCTACGCGAGCCCGATCGCCGCGCAGGCGTCCTTGTACTCGGCCGTGCAGATCTCCGAGACCTTGTAGATGCCGTCCGCGACCACCGTCTCCTTGATGTTCTCGCGGGTCAGCGCCACCACCGGCACCAGCTGGGCCGGGATGCCCTTGTCGGTCGGGCTGTCGACCCGGTCGCGGGCGAGGGCGTCGAACTGGATGTCCTTGCCCTGCACCTTGGCCACGGCCATCTTGGCGGCGGCCTCGGCCTCCTGCGGGTAGGACTTGTAGACGCTCATGTACTGCTCACCGGCGACGATCCGCTGCACCGCCGCGAGTTCGGCGTCCTGCCCGGTGACCGGCGGCAGCTTGGTCACCCCGGCCGCCCGCAGGGCCTTGATGACGCCGCCGGCCATGCCGTCGTTGGCGGAGTAGACGGCCGCGATGTTGTCCTTGCCGATCAGCTGGATCGCCTGGGCCATGTTGGCCTCGGCGTTCTCCGGCTTCCAGTCCTTGGTGTCGAAGGACTGAGCGATCGTCACCTTGCCGTTCAGCTCGGACAGCGCGCCCTGCTTGAACTGCTTGGCGTTCGGGTCGGTGGGCGAGCCGTTCATCATGACGATCTTGTCGGAGGTGTCGATGCCGCTGCCCAGCGCCTCGATGAGGGAGCGGCCCTGCACCTCGCCGACGAGTTCGTTGTCGAAGGAGATGTACCCGTCGATGGGACCCTCGGCGAGCCGGTCGTAGGCGATGACCGGGATGCCCGCCTCCTTGGCCTTCTTCACCCCGCCCGCGATGGCGTGCGCGTCGACGGCGTCCAGCAGGATGACGTCGACCCGCTCGTCGATCATCTGCTGCAACTGACTGGCCTGCTTGTTCGCGTCCGCGTCGGCGTTGACGTACTTGACCTGGCCCTGGTTCTGGGTGAGCGAGGCCACCTGCTCCTTGATGATCGGGTAGTCGAACTTGTCGTACCGCGTGTTCGCCTTCTCCGGCAGCAGCAGGCCCACGGTGATGTCGTTGCCCTTGGTGGGGCTCGCCTCGCTGCTGTCACCCGTCGCCCCCAGTACGCCACAGCCTGCCAGCGACAGGATCAACGACGAAGCGACCACGGATATGGCGATACGACGACGCATGGAGGAGCCCACTTCTGCTGCTTACGTCAGGCGGCCGCGACAGTGCGGCCCGGATGACTGAAAAGCCAACGCGTCGGCGCCCCTCAGCGTCAAGGGAAACTACTTAACGAGATAGCAACATCACGTTCCGCTTAGTCCGTGAACACACGGCGAAACGCCCTCCCGAAACCCTTTACCGCCCTTTCATCAGGGGGAGTTGAGGCACACAGGCGGAGGCGTACGACCCATCCCCGGCGCCCGCCTCGCTCGTTCCGATCCGACAGAGGACCGAATGAACCCAGCCAGACGCTCGCGGGGTGCCACCAACCCGACAGGGCAGGGCCCGGAGGTTCGGGTGAACCTCCGGGCCCTGCCACGCGTGCTGCTCTGCTGTCAGTCCGGCGACTGCTGCCGCTTCGGCCGCCACACCACCAGCGCGCTCGTCTGCTGCACCTCCTGGTACGGCACCAGGTCGCGCCGGTAGGAGGCGTGCACGGCGGCCTCGCGCTGCTGCATCGCCGCCGCCGCGCCGTCCAGCGCGGCCTGAAGCTCCGCGACGCGGGACTGCAGCGCCGCGACCTGGTTCTCCAGTTCGATGATGCGTTTGATGCCGGCCAGGTTGATGCCCTCGTCCTGCGACAACTGCTGCACCTGGCGGAGCAGTTCGATGTCGCGGGCGGAGTAGCGGCGGCCGCGGCCGGCCGTGCGGTCCGGAGACACCAGCCCCAGGCGGTCGTACTGGCGCAGCGTCTGCGGGTGCAGGCCGGACAACTGGGCCGCCACCGAGATGACGTAGACCGGGGTCTCCTCGGTCAGTTCATACGGGTTGCGTCGACGGCCGTTGGTGTCCATGGCTTGACTCATGCTCCCTTCGCGGCCTGGAACAGCTCCGCCCGCGGGTCCTCCCCCGCGGTCGCCTCGCGATACGCCTGAAGCGCGTCACGAGCCTTCCCCGTCAGGTCCCTCGGGACACTCACCTCGACGGTGACCAGCAGATCGCCGCGGGTGCCGTCCTTGCGGACCGCGCCCTTGCCCCGCGCTCGCATCGTACGGCCGTTCGGCGTGCCCGGTGGCAGCTTCAGAGTGACCGAGGGACCGCCCAGGGTCGGGACCCTCACCTCGCCGCCGAGGGCCGCCTCGGCGAACGTCACCGGGACGGTGACGGTGAGGTTGTCGCCCTTGCGGCCGAAGACCGGGTGCTCCTTGACGTGCACGACCACGTACAGATCGCCCGCCGGGCCGCCCCGCTCGCCGGGCGCGCCCTTGCCCCGCAGGCGGATCCGCTGGCCGTCCGACACCCCGGCCGGGATGCGCACCTGCATCGTCCGCGACGACTTGGCGCGTCCGCTGCCCTTGCAGATCTCGCAGGGGTTCTCCGCGATCAGGCCGCGGCCCTTGCAGTCCGGGCACGGGTCGGTGAGGGAGAAACCGCCGCCGGAGCCGCGCGCCACCTGGCCGGTGCCGACGCACGTCGGGCACACGCGCGGTGTGCCGTTGGCGTCGCCGGTGCCGGAGCAGGCCTTGCACGGCGCCTGCGAGGACATCCTGAGCGGGACGGTCGCGCCCTCGATCGCCTCGGTGAAGCTGAGGGTGACCTCGGACTCGATGTCCTGGCCGCGCCGCGGCTGGGTCCGGGTGCCGGTCGCGCCGCCCCGGTTGAACAGGCCCCCGAAGACGTCACCGAGTCCGCCGCCGAAGCCGCCGCCCGCTCCCCCGCCCTGCGGGGCGCCCCCGAAGAGGTCGCCCAGGTCGAAGTTGAACGAGCCGCCGCCGGCGCCGGGGCCCGGGCGGAAGCCGCCGTTGCCGAACAGGGCCCGGGCCTCGTCGTACTCCTTGCGCTTCTTGGGGTCGCCGAGGACGTCGTTCGCCTCGGAGATCTCCTTGAAGCGTTCCTCGGCCTTGACGTTGCCCTTGTTGGCGTCCGGGTGGTACTCGCGGGCGAGCTTGCGGTACGCCTTCTTGATCTCGGCCTCGGTGGCGTCCTTGGGGACGCCGAGGACCTTGTAGTAGTCCTTCTCGATGAAGTCCTTGGTGCTCATCCTCGACGTCCCTCCTTCCTCATCCGTTCAACGTCAGCCCTCGTCCGGGCCACCGTTCTCCTTGTCGTCGGCCTTCGTGTCGCTCTCCTCGGCGGGCTTCACGGTCTGCGCGCCCGGCTGGGGCTCGGCGACGGCCACCCGCGCGGGGCGGATGGTGCGCTCGCCGATGCGATACCCCGGCTGGAGGATCGCGACGCAGGTGGTCTCCGTGACGTCCGGCGCGTACGAGTGCATCAGGGCCTCGTGGATCGTCGGGTCGAAGGGCTCGCCCTCCTTGCCGAACTGCTGCAGGCCCATCTTGGCCGCCACGGTCTCCAGCGACTCGGCGACGGACTTGAAGCCGCCGACCAGCTCGCCGTGCTCCCGGGCCCGCCCGATGTCGTCGAGCACGGGGAGGAGCTCGGTCAGGAGGTTCGCGATGGCGATCTCCTTGACCGTGATCCGGTCCCGCTCGACGCGGCGGCGGTAGTTCTGGTACTCGGCCTGGAGCCGCTGGAGGTCCGCCGTGCGCTCACCGAGCGCCGTACGCACCTGGTCCAGCTGTGCCACCAGGGCAGCGTTCTGATTCACGTCCCCTGCCGGGGCCGCCGCCTCGTCCGGGGCGGCCTGCGGCTCGGCGTCGTCAGGGGTGGCGCCGGAGGGGACGTCGGGCTTCTCCTCGAAGCCCGGGGTCTCCTCCGTCACGCGGCACCGTCCTTGCGCTCGTCGTCAACGATCTCGGCGTCGACCACGTCGTCGTCGGCCTTGGGCTGCCCGGAGGCGCCGCCCGCGGCCTGGGACGCCTGGGCGTCGGCGTACATGGCCTGACCCAGCTTCTGGGACACGGCCGCGACCTTCTCCGTGGCGGAGCGGATCTCGGCTGTGTTGTCACCTTCGGCGGACTCGCCCTTGAGCTTCTCCTTCAGCTCGGCGACGGCGGCCTCGACCTCGGTCTTGATCTCGCCGGGGACCTTGTCCTCGTTGTCCTTGAGGAACTTCTCGGTCTGGTAGACCAGCTGCTCGCCCTGGTTGCGGGTCTCGGCGGCCTCGCGGCGCTTGTGGTCCTCCTCCGCGTAGCGCTCGGCCTCCTCGCGCATGCGGTCGACCTCTTCCTTCGGGAGCGAGGAGCCGCCGGTGACGGTCATCTTCTGCTCCTTGCCGGTGCCGAGGTCCTTCGCCGTGACGTGCATGATGCCGTTGGCGTCGATGTCGAAGGAGACCTCGATCTGCGGGACGCCGCGCGGCGCCGGGGGCAGACCGGTCAGCTCGAACATGCCGAGCTTCTTGTTGTAGGCCGCGATCTCGCGCTCGCCCTGGTAGACCTGGATCTGCACCGACGGCTGGTTGTCCTCGGCCGTGGTGAAGATCTCCGAACGCTTCGTCGGGATCGTGGTGTTGCGCTCGATCAGCTTGGTCATGATGCCGCCCTTGGTCTCGATGCCGAGGGACAGCGGGGTGACGTCGAGCAGCAGGACGTCCTTGACCTCACCCTTGAGGACACCGGCCTGGAGCGAGGCGCCGATGGCGACGACCTCGTCCGGGTTCACGCCCTTGTTGGCCTCCTTGCCGCCGGTCAGCTCCTTGACGAGCTCGGCGACGGCGGGCATACGGGTGGAGCCACCGACGAGGACGACGTGGTCGATCTCGTTGATGGAGACGCCGGCGTCCTTCATGACGTTGAAGAACGGGGTCTTGCAGCGCTCCAGCAGGTCGGCCGTCAGCTGCTGGAACTGAGCCCGGGTGAGCTTCTCGTCCAGGTGCAGCGGGCCCTCGGCGGAGGCGGTGATGTAGGGCAGGTTGATCGAGGTCTCCGTCGAGGACGACAGCTCGATCTTCGCCTTCTCGGCGGCCTCGCGCAGGCGCTGCAGCGCCATCTTGTCCTTGCTCAGGTCCACGCCGTGGCCGGACTGGAACTGCTTGACCAGGTAGTCGACGACGCGCTGGTCCCAGTCGTCACCACCGAGGTGGTTGTCACCGTTGGTGGCCTTCACCTCGACCACGCCGTCGCCGATCTCCAGCAGGGAGACGTCGAACGTACCGCCACCGAGGTCGAAGACCAGGATGGTCTGGTCGTCCTTGTCGAGGCCGTACGCCAGGGCGGCGGCGGTCGGCTCGTTGACGATGCGCAGCACGTTCAGACCGGCGATCTCACCGGCCTCCTTGGTGGCCTGACGCTCGGCGTCGTTGAAGTACGCCGGGACGGTGATGACCGCGTCGGTGACCTTCTCGCCCAGGTATGCCTCTGCGTCCCGCTTCAGCTTCTGCAGCACGAAGGCGCTGATCTGCTGCGGGTTGAAGTCCTTGCCGTCGAGGTTGATCTTCCAGTCGGTGCCCATGTGGCGCTTGACCGACCGGATGGTCCTGTCGACGTTGGTCACGGCCTGGCGCTTGGCCACCTCACCGACCAGCACCTCGCCGTTCTTGGCGAAGGCGACGACGGACGGCGTGGTCCTGGCGCCCTCGGCGTTGGTGATGACGGTGGGCTCGCCGCCCTCCAGAACGCTGACGACGGAGTTAGTCGTGCCCAGGTCGATGCCGACCGCACGTGCCATGGTTGATTCCTCCAGCTGACTTGAGTGGAACAGGCTCAAGTGTGCATGACGGCCGGGGCGGGGTCAACAGACCTGAGTCGGACTGACTCAACTCTTATCCGTTCCTTACACGCAAGTGCCCGGTGACCTGCAAAGACGCAGAAGTATGCGCGGAGGTTGCCGTCACCCGACCGCCCGTTCTCACCCTCAGCAGTCCGAGTACGAGGATCAGCGCGGCGCCCGCCACACCGAGCACGGCACCCGCGCCGACCCACCCGGCGTGCACCAGGACGCCGACGAGCGCGCCGCCGAAGGCGAGGGTCCCCAGGACGACGGTCACGCCCTGCGGAGTGAGCCCCAGCCGCCGCAGCCGGTGCGCGAGATGGTCCGGCCCGGGCCGCCCGGTGAACCGCCGCGCCAGCAGCACGAGCAGGACGTCGGCGCTCGCCACGGCGGTGAACGCGAACAGCACGCCCGCGGAACTCCCGGGCGCGTACCCCGCGCGGGTCAGCACCACCGCGGCGGCGAGCACGAACCCGGTGAACAGCGATCCGCACGCGCCGAGCGCGATCCGCGCCGGATGCCAGTTGTGCATCAGGAACCCGGTCAGCGCGGCCGCCAGCACACTCAGCAGCACCGCGAGTCCGTCCAGCACCGCGACCGCCGCGCACACCCCCACGCCGAAGGCGGTCACCACCCCCACCGTCCCCACCAGCGCGTCCGCGTGATCCAGCGCCCGGAAGGCCACGGCGACGGCGGCGATCCACCCGGCGGCCACCACCCCACCGGCCACGCCGACCTCCTCGTACGGCACGACACAGGCCGCCGCCACGGCCGTACCGCAGAGCAGCACCCGGTTCCGCAGCCGCCACACATCCGCCACCAGCCCCAGTACGGCGACGGCGGCGGCGGTGATCAGCAGCCTGCCCACGCCGGAGCCGAGCGGGGCGACGCCGGTCCACTCGCCGGTGCCCGCGACGGCGAGGGTGGTGAGCACCACGGCCACCCCGCCGAGCAGCGGGACGGAACGGCTGCGGCGGCGCCGGTCGAGGACACCGAGGCGCAGGCCGAGGCCGCGGAGCAGGGCCGCGAGCACCGAGGCGAGGAAGAGGGCCGCGACGGCCGCGGCGATGCCGTAGAGCACGCGTCTTAAATTAGGCGGCAATCTATCAATTTGGTACGAATAACACGTTCAGTTCACGAGGTAACGCGTTCAGCACCTGAGGCAACCCTCAGCGACCCAGATCACCCCACGCCTGGCTACAGTGCGGCGAGGGATGCGGGTAGTCTCGGACGGACTGGGTAAGTTACCGCTTAGTAATCTCCCTCGCAGGCCCGAGGAGCCCCCAAATGCAACTCGCCGCGATCATCGTGTCGCTGGTCCTGACCGTGGTCGGCGTTGCGCTGCTCGCACGCGCCGTCGGCCAGTTCGTCAGGCACTTCAGGCTCGGCCAGCCCGTGCCCGCCGGCAGCCGGACCGACAACCCCTACCAGCGCAGTGTGACGCTGGTCAGGGAGTTCCTCGGCCACACGCGGATGAACCGCTGGGGCATCGTCGGCGTCGCCCACTGGTTCGTGGCCATCGGCTTTCTGACCCTGCCGCCGACCATCGTCACGGCGTACGGCCAGCTCTTCCAGGCCGACTGGACGCTCCCGGTCCTCGGCGGCTTCCTGCCGTACGAGATGTACATCGAGTTCATCTCGGCCATGACCGTGCTGGGCATCGCCGTCCTCATGGTGATCCGCCTGCTGAGTCTGCCCTCCCGGGCCGGCCGCAAGTCCCGGTTCACCGGCTCCAAGATGGGCCAGGCGTACTTCGTCGAGTACGTCATCCTCACCATCGGCCTGGCGATCTACGTGCTGCGCGGTCTGGAGGGCGCGCTGCACCACGTGGAGCACTACGAGGCCGCGTACTTCGCGTCGTACCCGCTGGTCCTGGCGTTCAAGGGCCTGAGCCTGGGCGTGCTGCAGAACCTCGTCTACTTCTTCGCCATGATCAAGCTGGGCACGACCATGATCTGGATGATCACGGTCTCGCTCAACACGAACATGGGCGTGGCCTGGCACCGCTTCCTGGCCTTCCCGAACATCTGGTTCAAGCGCAACGCCACCGGTGAGACCGCCCTGGGCGCCCTGCAGCCGATGACGAGCGGCGGCAAGCCGATCGACTTCACCGACCCCGGCGAGGACGACGTCTTCGGCGTCTCCCAGGTCGAGCACTTCTCCTGGAAGGGCCTGCTGGACTTCTCCACCTGCACCGAGTGCGGCCGCTGCCAGTCGCAGTGCCCCGCCTGGAACACCGGCAAGCCGCTCTCCCCCAAGCTGCTGATCATGTCCCTGCGGGACCACGCGCACGCCAAGGCGCCGTACCTGCTGGCCGGTGGGGGCAGGACGATGGAGGGCGAGGAGAAGGCGTCTGCCGAGGCTCTCAAGGATGTCCCCGCGTCCGCGCTGGCGGAGGCCGAGCGCCCTCTGGTGGGCACGCTGGAGGACAACGGCGTCATCGACCCGGACGTCCTGTGGTCCTGCACCACCTGCGGTGCCTGCGTCGAGCAGTGCCCGGTGGACATCGAGCACGTCGACCACATCGTCGACATGCGCCGCTACCAGGTGATGATCGAGAGCGCCTTCCCCTCCGAGGCGGGCACGATGCTCAAGAACCTGGAGAAGAAGGGCAACCCCTGGGGCCTGGCCAAGAAGCAGCGCCTGGAGTGGCTCAAGGAGGTCGACTTCGAGGTCCCGGTCGTCGGCAAGGACATCGAGGACCTGTCCGAGGTCGAGTACCTGTACTGGGTCGGCTGCGCGGGCGCGCTCGAAGACCGCGCGAAGAAAACCACGAAGGCGTTCGCGGAGCTGCTGCACATGGCGGGCGTGAAGTTCGCGATCATGGGCGGCGACGAGAAGTGCACGGGTGACTCGGCGCGGCGCCTCGGCAACGAGCCGCTGTTCCAGGAGCTCGGCATGGAGAACGTCATGGCGCTGAACATGGCGTTCGGCGAGGAGATGGACGACGAGGGCAAGGTGACGCCCGAGTCGAAGAAGCCCAGGTCGGCGAAGAAGATCGTCGCGACCTGCCCGCACTGCCTCAACACCCTCGGCAACGAGTACCCGCAGCTCGGCGGCGACTACGAGGTCATCCACCACACGCAGCTGCTCCAGCACCTGGTCGACGAGGGCAAGCTTGTCCCGGTGACGCCGGTCGAGGGCATCATCACGTACCACGACCCCTGCTACCTGGGCCGCCACAACAAGATCTACACGCCGCCGCGCGAGATCATCGGCAAGGTCCCGGGCATCCGCAACGAGGAGATGCACCGCCACAAGGAGCGCGGCTTCTGCTGCGGCGCGGGTGGCGCGCGGATGTGGATGGAGGAGCGGATCGGCAAGCGCATCAACAACGAGCGCGTCGACGAGGCTCTTTCGCTGAACCCCGACATCGTCTCGACGGCCTGCCCGTTCTGCCTCGTCATGCTGACCGACTCGGTCAACGGGCGGAAGAACGAGGGGACGGCCAAGGAGTCCATCCAGGTCGTCGACGTGGCACAGCTGCTGCTGGACTCCGTCAAGACGCCCGTGACGCCGGAGGGTTCGGCGGACGCGGAGAGCGAGACGGAGCCGGAGCCGGTGAAGTAACCCGCCCCTACGGCGACTTGCGACGCCCCCTGTCCCTGGTGGACGGGGGGCGTCGGTGTTTTCGTTGTTTTCGCTGTTTTCGTTGTTTTCATCGTTTTCGCTGTAGATCGTTTTGCGGGATCTCCGAGTCGGCGGGACGCTGGTTGTGTCAGGGCAGCCCGCAGGGGCGGTTTCACTTCCTTCCGGAGTTCTCATGGAAACCTCGACCTTGGAAGCAATGAGGACCGCCCTGCGCGGGCCGGTCACCGGGCCCCAGGACCCCGACTACGACCAGGCCCGCAAGATCTACAACGCGATGATCGACAAGCGTCCGGCCGCCATCGCCCGCTGTGTCGACGCCGGGGACGTCATGGCCGCCATACGCCTCGTCCGCGAGCAGGGGCGGGAACTGGCCGTCCGTGGAGGGGGGCACAGCGGCCCCGGTCTGTGTCTGGTGGACGGCGGTGTCACCATCGACCTGTCCCCGATGCGGTCGGTGCGGGTCGACCCCGCCGCCAGGACCGCACAGGTCGGCGGTGGGGCCCAGCTCGGCGACCTCGATCACGCCACCCACGCCTTCGGACTCGCGACGCCCTCGGGCATCATCTCCATGACCGGCGTCGGGGGCCTGACGCTGGGCGGCGGCCATGGCTACCTCACGCGCAAGTACGGCCTGGCGGTGGACAATCTGCTCGCGGCGGACGTCGTGCTGGCCGACGGCAGCTTCGTCACCGCGAACGAGACCGAGCACCCGGACCTCTTCTGGGCCCTGCGCGGAGGCGGCGGCAACTTCGGGGTCGTGACCTCGTTCACCTATCGCCTCCACCCGGTGGACACGATCGGGTTCGGGGTGACCGTATGGCCGGTCGACCGTGCCCGCGAGGTGCTGACCTGGTACCGCGACTTCCTTCCGCAGGCACCGGAGGACGTCTACGGCTTCTTCGCCCTCTTCACCATTCCGCCCGCGCCGCCCTTCCCGGAGGAGATCCACCACCAGAAGGTGTGCGGCGTCGTGTGGTGTCACACCGGTGACCTCGGCGGCTTCGAGGAGGACCTCACGGCGGTGCAGCAGCCGGGGCCTCCTGCCTTCCACTTCACGTCACCGATGCCGTATCCCGTGCTGCAAACCGCCTTCGACGAACTGATCCCCACCGGGTACCAGTGGTACTGGCGCGGCGACTTCTTCGACAGCATTCCGGATCCCGCCGTCGACGTGCATGCCGAGTACGGTGAGAACCTTCCCACTCCGCTGTCGCTGATGCACCTGTACCCGGTGGACGGTGCCGCCCACCGAGTGGGCCCCGACGACACCGCCTGGGGTTACCGGGACGCCGTCTGGTCCGGCGTCTTCGCCGGTGTCGATCCCGACCCTGCCCAGGCCGGGACCATCAGGCGGTGGTGTGTCGACTACTGGGAGGAGATGCACCCGTACTCCATGGGCGGCTCCTATGTGAACTTCCTCGGCGAGGACGAGGACCCGGGGCGCGTCCGGGCCACGTACCGCGACCACTACGACCGTCTCGCGCAGGTCAAGCGGACGTACGACCCGGACAACGTCTTCCACGCCAACCAGAACATCAGGCCGGCTTGACAGGCGGGCGCCGGGTGACCTGTCGTCGCCGGTGACCGCGGGCGCCCACGACCGGAAACGCTCGTCGCGCACCGCGACAGCTAGGATCCGGGCCATGGCCCTGACGGTGAAGGACGTGGACCGGTTCGAAGCCTCCAGGCCTCGCCTGGAGGCCATCGCCTACCGCCTCCTCGGCTCCGCGAGCGAGGCCGAGGACGCCGTGCAGGAGACGTTCCTGCGCTGGCAGGCCGCCGACGTCGACCGCATCGGGGTCCCCGAGGCCTGGCTGACGAAGGTTCTCACCAACCTGTGCCTCAACCAGCTCACCTCGGCCCGCGCCCGGCGCGAGACCTATGTCGGCCAATGGCTCCCCGAGCCGCTGCTCGCCGGGGACCCGATGCTCGGCCCGGCCGACACCGCCGAACAGCGCGAGTCGGTCTCGTACGCGGTCCTCGCCCTGCTGGAGCGCCTCTCCCCGGCCGAGCGGGCGGTGTACGTGCTGCGGGAGGCCTTCGACTACCCGCACCGGGAGATCGCCGAGGTCCTCGACATCACCGAGGCCGCCAGTCAGCAGATCCTCCACCGTGCCAAGAAGCACATCGCGGCCGGAAAGCCCCGCGTCGAGATCGACGAGGCCGCCGCCCGGCGGGTCGTCGAGGAGTTCCTCGCGGCCGCCACCACCGGCCGGACCGAGCCGCTCGTGCGGCTGCTCACCCAGGACGCCGTCTCCATCGGCGACGGCGGCGGGAAGGTCCCGGCCCGCGCCAAGGCGTTCGAGGGCGCCCTCGCGGTCGCGAAGTTCATGCGGGGCCTGTTCAAACCCGGCAAGGCCAAGCGCGACCTGGTGGGCGGCTCGGCCGAGGTCTACGCCACGACCGCCAATGGTGACCCCGCCGTCGTGGCGGTCGTCGACGGCCGGGTCGTCGGCGTCATGTGCCTGGAGGTCACCGCCGAGGGCATCGCCGCGTTCCGCAACCAGGTCAACCCCGACAAGCTCGAACGCGCGACCCGGCGGTGGGCGGCCACCGACCACGGCGAACCGCTGCTCATCGCCTTCTGACCGCGATGTGAGCTGCTTCACATCGCGTTCCTGTCAGGGATCGGCGGGCTGCCCTGTTCAAGGGGCGACCCCGCTCAAGACAGGAGTACGGACATGCAGCACCGCATCGTCGTCCTCGGAGCCGGATACACCGGAGCCGTCGCCGCCGGACGCCTCGCCAAGCGGCTGCGCCGCGAAGACGCCGCCATCACCCTCGTGAACGCCGAGCCCGACTTCGTCGAGCGCGTCCGGATGCACCAGCTGGCGACCGGCCAGGACCTCAGGCCCAGGCCCCTGGACGGGATGTTCGCGGGCAGCGGCGTCCAGCTGCGGCTCGGGCAGGTCACCGGCGTCGACGTCGACCGCGGAGCCGTCGCCGTCATCGACGCGAACGGCACGGAGGAGCTGGAGTACGACACCCTGGTGTACGCCCTCGGCAGCGGCTGGAACAGCCAGGGCGTCCCCGGCACCACCGAGCACGCCCACGAGATCGCCAGTCGCCCCGGAGCGCTGCGGCTGCGCGACCGCCTGGCCGGCCTGGACGCGGGACAGCCCGTGGTGGTGGTCGGCGGCGGGCTCACCGGCCTGGAGGCCGCGACGGAGATCGCCGAGGCCCGCCCGGACCTCGATGTCGCCCTCGCCGCCCGCGGCGGCCTCGGCGACTGGCTCTCGCCGAAGGGCCGCCGCCATCTCCGGCGGGTCTTCGGCAAGCTCGGCATCACCGTGCACGAGCACACCGCCGTCACCGCGGTCGAGGCCGACCGCGTCAGCACCGCCGACGGCAGGACGGTCCCCGCCGCGGTCACCGTGTGGACCACCGGCTTCGCCGTCCACTCGATCGCGAAGGCCACCACCCTGAAGGTCACCGACACGGGCCAGATCGTGGTCGACGGGACGATGCGCTCGCTCTCGCACCCGGACGTGTACGCCATCGGCGACGCGGCCATGGTGAGGGGCCCCGGCGACAAACCGCTGCGGATGTCGTGCGCCTCGGGCACCCCCACCGCGTGGCAGGGCGCCGACGCCATCGCGGCGCGCCTGACCGGCGGCAGGCTCCCGAACGCGCCGCTCCGCTACTTCAACCAGTGCATCTCGCTGGGCCGCAAGGAGGGCCTGATCCAGTACGTCACCGCCGACGACCGAGCAGTCGGCGCGGCCCTGACCGGCCGACTCGCCGCCGTCTACAAGGAACTGGTCTGCAAGGGCGCGGCCTGGGGCGTCGCCAACCCGACCCTCGGGATGCCGACCCGGCGCCGCCGCGTCGTACGGGAACCGGCCCGGGCGGGCGCGACAGCGGCCTGACCGCGCAGGCGCATCCCCGCCCCGGGCCTCACTGGTCCGAGTAGCCGATGTCCCCGATGGTCCAGGCGCTCACGTCCTTCAGCGCGACGCGGTACATGCCGCCCGTGTCGGGGATGCCGAAGCTTCCCTGGAGGATCCGGGCGACGTGGAAGTGCAGGTGTGTGGGATCGTCACCGCGCTCCGGCTGGTGATCGCCGCCGCCCTGGGGCGTGGCGAACGCGGCGGCGAACTGCCCCAGGTGCTCGGAGTCCCGCAGGACCTCGGCCACCCGTTCCTTCCACAGGGCTTCCGGGGCCAGCCGTCCTGTGATGACGGCTCCCGGGACCACCACGGTCAGCGACATCCGGCTGCTGCGCTGCGACTCCACCATCGCGGCGATCGCGACGAGGAGGTCGTCAGGGTGCTTCATGCCTCAGGAGCCTAGCCCGTCGACGGGTGTCGGTGTGCGGCAGGGACCAACGCGTCACCAGCCCGGCGCACCTTCGTCGACTCGCGTGTTCCTGGCCGGTGTGGCCGCAGGCGCCTCGTGGCAGGCGAAGCCGAGTCGGGTCAGCGCACGGCGCATCTCACCCGAGGTGAAGTCGCGGCGGTCCTGCCTGGTGATCACTTCCCCGACCTGCATCACGGGGTAGACGCGGCGGCCGATGGTCACGGCGACGCCGGTGACGGGTTCGGGCGTGATGCCGCTCATCGACTGCTCGACCTCGCTCTTGATCAGGTCGAAGGGGAAATGGGCGATGACACAGCGCATGGATGCCTCCACAGGGTTGGGGGAGAAACACCGGAGGGGCCGACCGCGCACGGCGGTCAGTACGTGTGGGCGGTCAGTCCGTCCAGACCGAGGACGCCCAGGGCGTAGCCGTGCTCGTCGATCACGGGGGACGCGTCCAGGGTCCGGACCCGCATGGCGGCTTCCGCCTCGCTGAGCACGGCCACGGACGAGGTGAACGGTCCGCGGTCGAGCGGGATGTCCCGCAGCCGTGTCCGGTCGCTGTACCACGCGCCGCCGCGGTGTGCGGAGAGCTGGGCCCGGGTGACCAGTCCCGCGCACCGCCCGTCCGCGTCCTGGAGGAGCAGGTGCGGGACGCGGGCACCGATGAGCACGGACAGGGCCACGTCGACGGTCATGTGGTCGTCCACCTGGGGCCCGGGAGCGTGCATGGCGTCACCGGCGGTCAGACCGGTGCCGTCGGCGCTCCGGGCCTGCCGTGTGCGCGGCGGAATCGGCGTCAAGGGCTTCTCCTCTTCGTCGGGGCGGGCAGGCCGAGCGACGGCTCGTCCGACCGCTGGGAGCGCGTCCCGGGGCCTGGCTTACGGGTTGTTCCTCGGGGTGGAGCGGCGGGTTCGCGCGGTGGTACGTCCGCCTGCGCCACGGGGGGCTCCCCGTCCGCTCCCGCCACGGCCGGTGCCGCGCCCCCTCCGGCCACCACCGGCGGATCCCGTGCGCTCGCTCTGCTCGGCGACCGGCGAGGTGAGGGTGACGGGTACGCCGGAGGGCGTCTGGGCGCCGGTGATGCGTTGCAGTTCGGACTCGCCCGGGCGGATCCGGACGGATCGCGGCGTGATGCCGGCGTCGGCCATCAGGCGGTCCATCGCGCGACGCTGGTGCGGCAGGACGAGGGTGACGACGGTGCCGGACTCGCCGGCGCGGGCGGTACGGCCGCCGCGGTGCAGGTAGTCCTTGTGATCGCCGGGAGGGTCGACGTTCACGACGAGGTCGAGGTCGTCGACGTGGATCCCGCGGGCGGCGACGTTGGTGGCCACCAGGACCGTGACGTGGCCGTCCTTGAAGTGGGCGAGGGTCCGGTTGCGCTGCGGCTGGGACTTGCCGCCGTGCAGGGCCGAGGCACGCACACCGACGGACAGCAGGTGCTTGGCCAGCCGGTCGACCGCGTGCTTGGTGTCCAGGAACATGATCACTCGCCCGTCGCGGGCGGCGATCTCGGTCGCGGTGGCGTGCTTGTCGGCGTCGTGCACGTGCAGCAGATGGTGCTCCATGGTGCTGACGGCACCCGCGGACGGGTCGACCGAGTGGACCACGGGGTCGTGGAGGTAGCGGCGTACCAGGAGGTCGATGTTGCGGTCCAGGGTGGCCGAGAACAGCAGCCGCTGGCCGCCGGGCCCGACTTGGTCGAGCAGCGCGGTCACCTGGGGCATGAAGCCCATGTCGGCCATCTGGTCGGCTTCGTCCAGGACGGTGACGGCGACCTGGTCCAGTCGGCAGTCGCCCCGTTCGATGAGGTCCTTGAGGCGGCCGGGGGTCGCGATGACGACCTCGGCTCCGCCGCGCAGCGCACTCGCCTGGCGGCCGATGGACATGCCACCCACCACGGTGGTGAGCCGCAGCCGCAGGGCGCGGGCGTAGGGGGCGAGCGCGTCGGTGACCTGCTGGGCCAGTTCCCGGGTGGGTACGAGGACGAGAGCGAGGGGCTGTCGGGGCTGGGCCCGTTGCCCGTTCAGCCGGGCCAGCACGGGCAGGCCGAAGGCGAGCGTCTTGCCCGAGCCCGTGCGCCCCCGGCCCAGCACGTCCCGTCCGGCCAGCGCGTTCGGCAGCGTGGCCGCCTGGATCGGGAAGGGCACGGTGACGCCCTCGGCGTCGAGCGCGGCGAGCAGATGGTCGGGCATGTCCAGTTCGGCGAACGTGCCGACCGCCGGCAGCGGCTCCGTGAGGGTGACCGGCAGGGTGAACTCCTGTGGGCGCGCCGTGGAGCGTGCTCCGGGGCCGCTCCGGCGCCCGGTGGCCGGGCGAGGGCTGTGTGCACGGAAGCGGCCGGAGCTGCCGCCGGTACGACGGGTGCGGTTCATGGAGGAACCTTCCTCGATGCGGCGTATCGAGGAATTCCGTCCAGCGGCGGGAGGCCGCATGAGGATTCACAAGAATGAGCCGAAGAAAAGAAGAAAATGCGAAAAGGCCCGCACCCCTAGAGTGCGGGCCTTTGTCGAACGGTTCGCGTCAGCGCGTCAGCGTCAGGCGGGAACGATGTTCTCGGCCTGCGGGCCCTTCTGGCCCTGCGTGACGTCGAAGGTAACCTTCTGGCCTTCCTGAAGCTCGCGGAAGCCGCTGGTGGCGATGTTCGAGTAGTGGGCGAACACGTCAGCGCCGCCGCCGTCCTGCTCGATGAAGCCGAAGCCCTTTTCCGCGTTGAACCACTTCACGGTGCCAGATGCCATATTGAATCTCCCTTTGGGGCAGTGCCGGACTCCGCACTTTACGGATTCCGAGTCGCCGCTGTGATCACCCCTCCGGAAAGATCCGGAAAGCTCTGCAAAGAATCAAATCTCCGGCAACCAAAACTGCAACTGCTATCACGTTAACACAGGGACGGGCGGAAGGGCTCATGCGTTTCCGGGGTCGCCTTCAGGGTCGTCCGGAATTCTCACCCCGCCGCGACGGGTAATTCTGTATCCGCGGGTCTAGGTATCCGCGCCGGTATCGACACCGTCCTCGTCCAGCTTCCGGCGCATTTCCCGGTTCAGGCGGAGGGCGTCGTCGAGCTGGTCCTCGAGGGAGATGATGCGGCACGCGGCCTCGATGGGGGTGCCCTGGTCGACGAGTTCACGGGCGCGGGCGGCCATGCGCAACTGGCGGCGGGAGTACCGGCGGTGGCCGCCCTCCGAACGCAGGGGGGTGATCAGGTCGGCTTCGCCGATGGCGCGGAGGAAGGCGGGGGTGGTGCCGAGGACGTCGGCGGCCCGCCCCATGGTGTAGGCGGGGTAGTCGTCGTCGTCGAGGTTCCCGGCGACAGGGGTGTTCTCAGCGGGCATAGCACCTTCGTTTCGGGGACGCGGCGAGGGGCCCGGGCGTACGCGGCGCCTGTGCTCCGAAAGATCCAGCACCGTCTGCCTCGTACGACAACCCTAACTCCGGCAGGCCGGAATATGTTGCCCCGCCGTGACAGACTTCCCGCTGCCGGGACAGGCGGGCTGCGAACGGTCACCGCACGGACGCCGACGAACGGCCGGGCCCCCACGACCGCGAAGAACGTCACATCGGCCAGGACGAGCACCACACCGATGGCCGACAGATGGCCCGCGCGTCCGCCGCCGCACACGTGGCCATGGCCGGTTCGTCCGTGGGCCGCGCCGCTCCCGGACATCGGCCGCGCGGATCGCGCCCGCTCCGCGCCGGACGGCGTGTCCGGCGGTACGACGAGCAGTGAGAAGAGGTCCTGACCGCCTCGGGTGACCAGGACGGTGTCGTCGGGCCTGGCTGGACCGATGTGACCGTGGCTGTGCCGCGCTGACGGTGCATGTGGGGCAGTCGCGCCGCAGAGGGATGCGTGCTGTCCTGGAACCAGCCACAGGAGTACACCCCGATGCGTCACAGCCGGACTTCCACCTTCGTACCCGCCCGGTCTCCCGCGCCGACCGGAGCGGGCGGGGGCTTGCTGTCGACTCGGGACCTCGCCGCCGCCTGGTTCCTGATCGTCCTGATCACGGTGCCCGCCTGGGTGCTGACGCTCGGGCAGGCCCGGGACATGGGCGTCGAACCCGGCACGATGGGGATGGCGCTGCCGCTGTTCCTGTTGATGTGGGTGACGATGATGGCGGCCATGATGCTGCCGTCCATGGCGCCGGTGGCCATCACGTGGGCGCGCGGGATCGGTCGGCAGTCCTCCGGCTGGACGCGGACCGTGCGCACGGTCGAGTTCGTGGGCGGGTATCTGCTGGTGTGGATCGCCTTCGGCCTGCTCGTCTACGCGGCCCTGGCCCTCACCGGCGGCCTGGTGCACGACCATCCGACCGCCGGACGCTGGATCGGCGCGGCGGCCTTCCTGCTCGCGGGCCTGCATCAGCTCGGCCCGTTCAAGAACGTCTGTCTGCGGCACTGCCGCGACCCCATGAGCCACCTGGTGCGCTACGCCGGGTTCCGGCGGTCGGCCCGCGATCTTCGGGTGGGTGTCCATCACGGCGCCTACTGCGTCGGCTGCTGCGCGGGACTGATGGTCGTCCTGATCCCGCTCGGTGTGATGAACGTGGCGGCGATGGCCGGGCTTGCCGTGGTGATCTTCGTGGAGAAGCTGTGGTCCCGTGGTCCGCTGCTCGCCCGGGGCGTGGGGGTGGCGTTTCTCGTGCTCGCCGTGCTGGCACCGTTCCAGGACTGGTTGCTGCCGGGGCTGCAGGCGTCGATGCCGACGATGGGCGGTATGTGACTCACCACGGAGTGAGAGCAGGGCGCCCACGGGGTCTAGTCAGGACCGCTCCAGTCGAACGGGAAGTGTTTGCTCGACTTCCCCGAGCGTTCCCAGGAGAAGCCGAACGCGTCGGCACGGTCGGCAGTGGCCCGTCCCCAGGTGGCGACCTGGCCCGGTCCGACCTCGGCGCCCGGGGCGTTGTGGACCTGGACGCGTGCGCCGTCCGGCGTCGTCGGGCCGGTCAGTGCCTCGGCGGTGGCCGTGACCCGGCCGGGAATCTCGGCCCGCCAGGTGGCGAGATCCTCGTCGATCTCGACGTGGACGGGGGCGAAGTCCATGCCGCGCATCTCGGGGCGGAACATCTCCCCGAACTGCGCCGGCCACCCGCCCGCCTCACCGCCGAAGATGGCCCCGAGCGCGCCCCGCTGCTGCTCGTCGGCTCGTTCGTCGAGGAAGAGCGCGGCGTACGCATCGGTGTGCGTGCCGGCCCAGGGGTTGCCGACGAAGGAGCCGAGCATCAGGACGTTGAGATCGTCGAGCCGCACGTCGCCGAAGCTGCCTTCCCGGATGTGCCAGACGAGCACGCCTTCGCAGTCGCCGTAGGTCGGGGGCTGGGCGAACGTACAGGGGCACGGTATGGCGCACTTGCACACGTCGAACCAGTCACCGACCAGGTGCCAGCGTGTACCGGTGCTGACTTGGTCTGTCATCTCGATTCCCTCCTCCTGCCGAGCCCGGGGGAGCTGACTCCGAGTGGCGAGACCGCCGCGTGTCCCGAGCGCGCGCCCGGGATGACCGGGCGGCCTCCCTTCCAGCTTGCACCCGATGTCCCGCGATGAGATGGCTCACGGAAAAAGTGCGGCCTGCGCAGGCAACTGTCCCTGTACGTGCCCTCTATTCGTACGCTGCGGAAACTGTTCCGGCGGGGGTGCGCGAAACCGACTGTGGCCTTGATCATGCAGGTCATACGATCGCCGGGGCGTCGCACGGCGTGAGCACTCCGCCAGCGCGATGCCCCTCGCACCTTCCGCCACCCGACCAGGTCGAGGACGCCGAGGGGCAAGCCCGGCAAGACCGACAACACCACCGAGCAGGGTGGCACTTCCCCCACTCCGGCGAACGGATCCGGCGGCAGCGGCACCGGCAGCGGCAGCGGCTCGCTCGCCGAGACCGGTTCGAGCGACGTTCTGCCGAAGGCCGCCCTGGCGGGCGGCGCGGCGCTCGTGCTCGGCGTCGGCGCGGTGGTCGTCGCCCGTCGCCGCAGAGTCGCGCTCGGCGGCTGACGGTCGTCCGAGGCGACGGCATCCCGACCGGACACGGGCCGGGCGGCGGGGGTGGGCTTCTGCCTCGGCGGTCGATTTCGTGATCGCTGCCACCGCGGCCCGGCCGTTGTCCACGACGACGCCGTGGCACGCTGACCTGCGGCGTGACCATTGGTCACCAACCGTCGCACTCCATCACTGTCCGGTTCACTGGGCGACCCGCAGGTGTGGGCGAAGCGGCCCCGGGTGTTATTGAATGAGGTGTGCGGTCAGGGGTCTCGGGGCCCCGTCGCACGGGCTCTGGTACGGCCCCGGCGCTGAGCCGGGGTTGGCGAGCGAGCTGAGAGAGCCGCATGGACGCCACACCCTCCCCCTCGTCTTCGTCGCCGTTCGACATGGTCAGCAGCGCCTTGGGGCAGTACATCCCGCGCGGCGGAGCGGCAGCGGCGGCCGGTCGTGCCGACTCTCAGGGCGAGCGCACCATCCCCCGATACGTGCCCGCCAACCCGGCACCCGGCCGTCAGGAGCAGATCCTCGGCGCGGTCAACCTCGACTGGGATCTGAGAATCACCCGCTGCAATCTGGACGCCCCCGTTTTCGCGGGAGTGGACGCCGTGACCGGGAGCCCTTTCGTCGATCTTCTGCCTCCCGGGGACGTACCGACGGTCACACGGCGGCTGCGGCAGGTCCTGGAGACCGGTGAGCCGCACGTCGCCCGGGTGCAGCGCCTGCGGCGCAGCGACGGGTCGGAGCTGGTGGTCTCGATGAGCATCCTGGCCGCCGCGGCGCCTCAGGAGGGCCTGACCGTCTCCCTGATCGCCATGGCCAGGAGGCTGCACCTGTACGCCGCCGAGACCGCGATCGGCACCTCGCTGGACATCGGCGAGACCGCGCAGTCGCTGGCGGAGTCTCTGCTGGCCTGGGGAGACGTGGCCGCCGTCGACCTCGACTTCGCCGTGTGGACGGGCGAGGCGGTCACCGACCGGCCGCAGGGGCGCGTCCGGCTGCGGCGGGCGGCCCTGGTGCCGGACCGGGCGTGGCCCGACGGCTACGTGACTCCGGGCGACGATCTTCCCAGCGAGGCGAGTCGCCTGCTGGCGCAAGCGGTACGGCGTGACGACGCCGCGCAGGCCATCGTCATACCCGACCGGAAGGCGATCGAGCGGGTACTCGGCAGTCCGCGGCTGGTGCGTGCCCTGGTGCCCGGTGACCGGGCGGCGGGTGTGGCGTGCATACCGCTGGTGCTCGACGGCGCGCCGCCCGTCGTTCTCGGCGTGGCGGAGGTCTGGCGGCGGGCGGACCGCCCCTTCGACGACAACGAGTTGTTCGACCTGCAGGAGCTGGTGGCCAGGACCTCTCATCACGTCGACCTGGCCCGTCAGCACCAGCGCGAGCACACGCAGGTGCTGGCGTTGCAGCGCCGGCTGCTGCCACGGGCCGGCGGCGACACCGTCGAGACTGCCAGCGTCTGCCAGCCCGCCACCCCCGACAGCGCGGGCGTCGGCGGCGACTGGGTGAACAGTTTTCCGCTGTCGGACGGCCGTACCGCGCTGGTGGTCGGTGACGTCGTCGGGCACGGCCTGGGAGCCGCGGCCACCATGGGGCAGCTGAGCATGGAGGCCCGCGCGCTGCTGTCCGCGGGGCTGGCGCCCGACGAGGTGCTGGAGCACCTGGACGAGACCGTGACGCTGCTGGACGACGCGGAGTCCGGGCTGGCGGCCGGCTACAGCGCCCTCGGGTCGACCTGCTGCATCGCCGTGTACGACCCGGTCAGCCAGCACGTGGCGCTGTCCAGCGCCGGCCATCTCCCCCCGGTCCTGGTGCCCCCGGACGGGCCCGCCGGGCCGCTCGCAGTCCGCCCTCACCCCGGCCTGGGCGCCGAGTTCGCGCTGCGGGAGCCGTTCGAGGTGCACGCGTTCGCCACGCCGCCGGGCTCGCTGCTCGCCCTCTACACCGACGGCCTGGTGGAGGATCCCGCCCTGTCGATCGACGAGGGCATCGGCAGGCTGGCGGACACCGTGTCCACGGTGCACCCCTGGGATGCCCTGGAGGAGGCCGCGCGGCGCGTGGTCGCCGCGCTGGCGCCTGTGCGCCGGCGCGACGACGTGACCCTGCTGCTCGCGCGCATGATCGGCTACCGCAAGGGGGACACCGCGACCTGGCGTCTGCCCGCCCGCGACGACGCGGCCGCCCGGGCCCGCACGTTGGTCTCCGCGCTGCTGGGGCAGTGGCGCACCAGAGATGACACCCGGGACAGCGTGGTGCAGGTGGTCAGCGAGCTGGTCGCCAACGCGGTCCGCTTCGCCGGCGGACCCATCACGGTACGGCTGATCAGGGCCGGTCACGGGCTGCTGTGCGAGGTGGGCGACACCGGCAACGGCAGGCCGCGGCTGGGCCGCAACGGGCTCCTCGACGACGGGGGTCGTGGCCTGCACGTGGTGCACAGCCTCACCACCCGGTGGGGGGTGCGGTGGACGGACACCGGCAAAGTGGTCTGGGCGGCCGTCGCGAGGTAACGCGGCTGCGGGTGGGGCGGGTGCGCGCGCTCGCCCGGCGGCGCCACCCGCGCCCCACGCGCGGTGCGGGCGGTACGGGCGGCGCCACCGCTGGTACGGGCGGCCGTCCGCTGGTACGGGTGGCGCAAGCTCGCCCTACAGCCACTCCCCTTCCAGGGCGGTGGCCGTGAGGCCGGGGGCCGCCGCGTACAGGACGGCACGATCGCCCGGTTCCTGCCGCTTGGCGTCGTGCGCCCTGCGCAGGATGTCGAACACGGCGGCGCCTCCGCGGTTGCCGCTGGTGTAGCTGTCCCGGCTGTAGTCCAGCAGCCCCGTCGGCCACCCGTCGGGCATCGTCTGCTCCATGTACTCCAGCACCCGGGTCCCGCCCGGGTGCGCGAGCAGAACGTCGGGATGCCAGGAGTCGGGGTGGTCCTGGTAACGGACGCGCAACCACTCCCACATCGCGGTGACCGTCTCCTGTACGGCGCGCGGCCCGCGCCGGTCCATCACGAAGTGGGTGCCGTCCGCCCGTGTCTCCAGGCGGTGCAGGTCCTGGGTGCCGGGCAGCGTGTGGTGCCAGGCGGCGTCCAGCCGCAGTATCGACTCGGGCCGCGGGCGGCCCGTGACCACCGCGGCGACCGCGGTGTCCGCGAACAGCAAGCGGACGATCAAGGACTCCAGAGTGTCGTCCGCGGGCTGGTAGGTCGTGCTCAGCGCTTCCGCGATCACGACCAGGACCACCCGGTCGGGGTCCGCGGCCACGAGGTCCGCCGCCAGCGCCAGGGAACGGGTCCCGGCGATGCAGGCCCACTGCGTGGCCGGCAGCAGCATCACGTCGCCCCGGAGCGGGAGCTTGTTGGCCAGGGCGACGTCCAGCCCCGGCAGCGCCGGGGTGGTGGAGTGACTGGTGATCAGGCAGTCCACGTCCGCGGCGTCCAGCCCGGCGATCTGCAGGGCCCCGCGCGCCGCATGCTCCCCGTAGGCCTGCACGGCCGCCCAGGCCGGCGCGGTGCGCTCCTGGACGGTCTGCGGCGCGGGTATCGCCTCAAGGGCGGCGATGACCCGGTCCACGTCCTGCTCGGTGAACCCGTCGCGGGCCAGCGCCTCCCGGGCCGACCCGCTGCCGACAGCCCGCAGGCCGCTCCCGTTGCCAGGGGCGACGGCGGTCTCCAGCGGCAGCATCCACCCGCGGGCTTCTATGCCCGTACTGGCCGCGATGCCGTCGATCCGCGGCGCCCACACCGCGTGCGGGTGCCGACCGCGCACTTCCGCCACGATCTGGCTGGTCTCCACGGTGTGCTTGCCATGTATCACGGCAGGAGGGCACAGGTAAGCGGCCACAATTGGCACCTTTCTACGGGGAACAAAGGGGAGGGGAACATCACGAATGCTGTGACATGGGTCACTTCAGCACTTCGCGTCCAAATCGATACCAATACGCCCCACTTAGGGCGTCGGCATCCGTTTCGAGCATGGAGGCCAAATGGACATTTCCGCTGTGACCTGAGCAACTTGGGCGGTTTGCAATGTGTGTGACACGGCGCACGCTGCGGCCCAAGGCGCTCCGGCGCGGTGCCGCGGACCTACCGTGTCGGGACCAGGAGTCCGTGGGTGCACGGCGGCAGCTCACGGATCCGGCTGTCGCCTCTCCGAGGACGAGAAGCCGTACGGGCGCGGCGGGCTGTGTGGGGCGGCCTTACCAGGCGCGCGGTTGGGGACCTGACGGCGTGTTGCGTCCCGTCCCGGAAACCTTCGCGACGATCGCGGACACGGACGACTGGCTCGCCGAGAAGCAGACTGGGATCCGCCGGGGAGAGCGGCGCACTTCCACCGCTCCCTGTTCGACAACCGCGGTCAGGACCTGACCGGTCATCTGAACCAGGCTGCCCGACCGGCCCCGATGGTCGGCCACACGCACGGCCCGGCCGAACGGATCACATCCCGCACGAGATCAGGAGTTTCCACATGACGTACTCGGCAGCGGACCGCGCCCCTCGGCCGCAGGAGGAGATCGGCTTCGTCGGGCTCGGCGTCATGGGCCGGCCCATGGCGCTCAACCTGGCCAGGTCCGGCACCAGGCTCGTCGTCTGGAACAGGACCGCCGAGCGCACCGAGCCGCTGCGTGCCGCCGGCGCCGCCGTGGCGGCGGACGTCGAGGAGGTGTTCGCGCGCGCCCGCATCGTGGTCGTCATGCTCGTCGACGAGGAGGCGACGGACACGGTCCTGGGGCGCGGCACGCCCGGTTTCGCGCAGCTGGTCTCCGGCCACGTCGTCGTGTCGATGGGCTCGACCTCGCCCGAGTACGCGCGCGGGCTCGCGGCGGACATCCTCGCCGCGGGCGGCCGCTTCGTCGAAGCCCCGGTGTCCGGCTCGAAGAAGCCCGCCGAAGCGGGCGAACTGGTGTCGCTGCTGGGCGGCGATCCGGACACCGTCGCGGAAGTCCGCCCGCTGCTCGCCCCGATGTGCCGTCAGACGGTGTTCTGCGGTCCGCCCGGCACGGGGATGCTGATGAAGCTGGCGGTCAACCTGTACCTGGACACGATGCTCGTCGGCCTGGCCGAAGCCGTGCACTTCGCCGACCGCAACGGCCTCGACCTCGACACCTTCCGCGCCGCCATCGACTCCGGCCCGATGGCCTGCGACGTCACCCGCGTGAAGATCCCCAAGCTCATCGCCCGGGACTTCTCGGTCCAGGCAGCCACCTCCGACGGCTACGCCAACACCCGGCTCATCGCGGACGCCGCCCGCGCGGCGGGCTGCGCCACACCCCTGCTCGACCTCAGCAGCGGCCTCTACGGCGAAACCGTGGGGCTCGGCAACGGCCGCCTCGACATGGTGTCGGTCATCCAGGCCATCGAGGCCCGCACCGACACGCTCTCCCGCTCCGCCACAGCCGTCACCGCGTCAGGGCGTCAGGGCGTCATGCCGGAGGCTCCCTCGCCGTCCAGCGGGGCCTCGAAGTCGGAGGGACGTAGCGGCCGGGCTCGACGACATGGTCCGTGCCGAGCGTGCGACACCGGTGGGCAGAGTGCGTGCTCGGACGAGCACGGGGTCGGGTCGGGCTCGGTCGGACGTCCGGTCGGGGAACGCCTTCGTGTGCACAGAGCTTGGGTGCCCGCTTGACGCTGCGAGGCCGGCGGTCACGCTGGCGCAGCCCGCCGCGCGGGCGGCGTCCGGTGTGGGTCACCGTCGTGGCGTCCGTCGAGGGCGTCATCGCCATGTGCCGCGCCAAGCGCAGCATGCAGCCGCTGGACCAGCAGGTCGGGCAGCCTGTCCAGCCCCGGGGAGGGCTCGACGGCCGCCTCGTCCGGGGCGTCCGGCTGCCGCAGCAGCCCGGACAAGCCCGTACACCGTCTGCCGTTGAGTGCGTGTTGAAGAAGCGGTGATCCCGCGGGAGGTGATCCGACCGCACCCTGGATCGCGGCGCAGGGCTGCCGGTCCGGGCGGGGTTCGAGGATCAACCTTGGCCAGGTGAGGGCACGTCGATCCCGCGTGCGCGCAAGGAGTCGGCCACCTTCATCAGCAGCCTGAGCAACTCGCCTCGTTCCTCGGGCGTGAAGTCGTCGAACAATGCCGCTGCCGCCGCATGCGAGGGTCAGAGCTCCTGTTCCACCACCTGCCTGCCCGCCTGGGTGAGCTCCACCGGCTTGATCCGGCGGTCGTGCGGATGGCCGACACGACGGACCAGGCCCTCCTTCTCAAGACCGTCCACCAGGACGGTCATCGCCCCGGCCGGGGCGATCCCCGCAGTGTCCGCGCCTTCCACGCGCAGCAGCAAGGACAAGGACGTGCCTGCTCGGCGTCGCGCTGTGTCGTCAGGCGTCGAACTCGTGGTCGCGGGTCTCCGGCAGTGCCAGCAGGCACAGGAGGCTCAGCAGGCAGAGTCCGCCGGTGTAGAAGCCGAGGACGAGCGGTGAGTCCCAGTGGCTGTTCAGCCAGGTGGCGGCCAGCGGGGCGAAGCCGCCACCCAGGGTGTTGGCGAGGATGAAGGCCGCGGAGGCGCCGGTGTAGCGCAGCCGCGCCGGGAAGAGTTCGGGGAGGAAGGCCGCCACCGGGGAGAACATCAGCGCGAGCAGCGCGAGTCCGACCGTGTAGGCGCCGGTGATCAACCAGGGGTCGCGGGAACTCAGCGAGGCGTACATGGGCACCGCCCACAGCACGCAGCCCACCGCTCCGGTCAGCATCACCGGGCGCCGGCCGATCCGGTCGGCCAGCCCGGCGGCCGGGAGGGTGACGGCGATTCCGGCCGCCGCGCCGACGCTCGCGGCGGTCAGCATCGTGTTCTGGGGGATGCCGAGCGACTTCGGCCCGTACGAGAGGCTGTAGACGATCGTCAGGTAGTAGACGGCCGAGCCGCCCAGCGCGGCGCCGATGCCGAGCAGCAGTCGGCCGGGGTGCCGGGTGACAAGCGTGCCGAGCGGGAAGCGGGACGTCGGCGCGGGTGTCTTCGCCTGCGTCCGCGCCTCCGGCTGGGCCTGCGCCGACGCCTCGGTCGGCGGCGTGAACACCGGTGACTCGGAGACCGCCGTACGCACCCAGAGGCCGACCACGACGAGCACGGTGCTGAGCAGGAACGGGATCCGCCAGGCCCAGTCGGTGAAGCCGTCCCGGCCCGCGATGTTCAGCGTGGGCAGGATGACCGCGCTGGACAGCAGGAAGCCGAGCGAGGGGCCGACGTTCGGGATGGACGCGTACAGCGCGCGGCGTCCGGGCGGCGCGTGCTCCGCGGCGAGCAGCACCGCCCCGCCCCACTCGCCGCCCATGCTCACGCCCTGCAGCAGACGGAGCGTCACCAGCAGGACGGGGGCGAGGAGTCCGGCGGTCTCGTAGGTGGGGAGCAGTCCTACGCCGACCGTTGCCACGCCCATCAGCAAGAGGGAGGCGACCAGGGCACGGCGGCGGCCGAGGCGGTCACCGATCGTGCCGAACAGCGCGACACCCAGAGGGCGGGCGAGGAAGGCCGCTGCGAACGTGAGGAACGCGGCCAGGGAGGAGACGGTCGCGTTGCCGGAGGGGAAGAAGGCGGGTCCGAGGACGAGTGCGCTGGCGGTGCCGTACACCGCGAAGTCGTAGTACTCGATCGTCGTGCCGACCAGGCTCGCGGCGGCGACCCGCGACGCCTTGGTCCCGTCGGTCGCGGGGGCCGGCTGTGGGGACGTAACGATCATGGGCGTGGCCTGGGACGGCAATTCGGGCATGGGGAATCCATTCCGATACGCCCGGCCCGTGTGGTCCGGGTTCTGGTGGGGAGCGCGAAGCACCCTAAGCCCGGGAATTCAATTTCGACAAGGAATTCGACAGGGAAGCCGTGCCGTTCGAAAAGCCGGACGGCGGAGTCTTCTATTTACACGCGTTACCAGCGACGAAACACCTGATGCGGCCATGAGTTCGGACAGATCAATCCAATGCATACCCTCCAGGGCTGTCAATCCTCGCCACCTGTCAACTCGCTGTCATTATTTATGCACTACTCGACATGAATATTCATCCTTCGCTACACCTTGCCAACGGCTGATCACACACGGAATGCTGAGATCCGAAGGAAGTTGAAACTTCTACGACCATCGAATTTCGGACACCGGGCATTGGAAGGATCCACGGAGGGGGAAGAAGTATTACCCATGCTGAAAAACGGCAAGCTATTTCGCTTGAGAAGACTTTCGCTGGCCGGAGACGGCCGGCATCTCCTCGTACCGCTCGACCACAGCGTTTCGGACGGACCGATCGTCCCCGCCGACAAGTGGGACGACCTGTTGCGCGCGCTGGTGGACGGCGGGGCCGACGGGATCATCGTCCACAAGGGACGTGCCCGCGCCTTCGCCCCGGACATCCTCAAGAGCTGCGCCCTGGTGGTGCACCTGAGCGCCAGCACCGCCCACTCCGCCGACGTGCACGCCAAGGTGCTGGTCGCCGACGTCGAGGAGGCGCTGCGGCTCGGTGCGGACGCGGTGAGCGTCCACGTCAACATCGGCTCGGACACCGAGGCCCAGCAGCTGGCCGATCTCGGGGCGGTGGCACGTTCCTGCGACGCGTGGGGCATGCCGCTGATCGCGATGGTCTACCCCCGCGGCCCGCGGATCGCGGACCCGCACGCCCCGGCCCTTCTCGCGCATCTGGCCAACGTGGCCGCGGACCTGGGCGCGGACATGGTGAAGACCTCCGTCGCCCTGCCGCTGGAGCGGATGGCCGAGGTGGTGGCGGACAGCCCCATCCCGATCCTCGCGGCCGGCGGTCCGCCGGACGGCTCCGACCTCGTCGCGTACGGCACCGCGGTGATGGGCGCCGGCTGCCAGGGGCTGGCCATCGGCCGCCGGATCTTCTCGGCGCCCTCCCCCTGTGCGCTGGTGTCCCGGCTCGCCGCCGTCGTGCACGGCCGGTCCCAGGACGCGGGCAGCGCCACGGACATGAGCACGAACTCCCCCACCGACTACTCGACGATCGTGGCAGGTGTCGCATGAGGTTCGCTTGGATCGATCTCCGTGAAGTACCCACACAGCAGGTCCAAGCCGTCGTGGACGCGGCCGTGCACGCCAGGATGACCGGCGTGGTTTCCGCCGACGCGGAGCTGCTCGGATCCCTGCCACCGACGGTCACGCGGGTGCTGGCGCCCGGGAGCCCGACCGTCAAGAAGGCCACCGCCGACAAGGAAGCGCGGGACAAAGCAGCCAAGGACACCGCGAAGCAGGCCACACCGCCCACCGGATGGGACGTCCTCCTGCGGACGTTCACCACCCAGGACGAGCTGGACGCCCTCGCCGCGGACAACCGCGCCGCCGGCCCGGGCACTCCCGGCACCGGAACGCCCGTCGCCGGCTTCGTCGACGTACGCGACGACCGCACCCTGCAGCTGTCGTGCGCGGGCGCCATGGCGCTGCCGTACACCGTCATCCACTTCGCCGACCCGACCAAGATCCCGCTGGAGATCGTGCTCGCCGCGGCGGAGTCGGCCGAGGGCAAGCTGGTGACCGTCGTCGACGGCCTGGAGGAGGCGGCGATCGTCTTCGACGTGCTGGAGCGGGGCTCGGACGGCATCCTGTTCACACCCCGCAGCGCCGACGAGGTGTTCGCCCTGGCCCGGCTGCTTCAGGCCACCACACCCCAACTGGAGCTGTCCACGCTGACCGTGGAGAGCATCCGGCACGTCGGGCTCGGCGACCGGGTCTGTGTGGACACCTGCTCGCACTTCGAGGAGGACGAGGGCATCCTCGTCGGCTCCTACTCCTCCGGGTTCGTGCTGTGCTGCAGCGAGACCCACCCGCTGCCGTACATGCCGACCAGGCCGTTCCGGGTCAACGCGGGCGCCCTGCACTCGTACACGCTCGGCCCCGACAACCGCACCAACTACCTCAGCGAGGTCGGCTCCGGCACCGCCCTGCTGGCGGTCGGCGCCGACGGGCGCACCCGGCGGGTGGTGGTCGGCCGCGCCAAGCTGGAGTCCCGGCCGCTGCTGGAGATCCGCACCCACGCCGAGGACGGACGGCTGGTCAGCCTCACCGTGCAGGACGACTGGCACGTACGGGTGCTCGGCCCCGGCGGCAAGGTCCTCAACGTCACCGAACTGCAGACGGGCGACGAACTGCTCGGCTACCTGGCCACGGACAAGCGCCATGTCGGCCTCCCCATCGGCGAGTTCTGCAAGGAGGTCTGAGCTTCATGGGCGAACTCGCCGCGAACGTCGCGCCGGACCACCACGACGACGGCATGCGGTCCCTCGTCCGCAGTCTCCTCGACGCGCACGACGAGGAACTCCCCTACCTGTCCCACCGCCAGGAGACGCTCACCCGGTCTCAGTTGCGGGACCGCGTCGCCAAACAGGCCGCGGTCCTCGCCGGACACGGCATCGGGGCGGGCAGCACCGTAGGCCTGCGGACACCGCCCAGCTTCACCCAGGTCGAGGTGCTGCTCGCGCTGTGGGGGCTCGGCGCCCAGGTGCTGCTCTTCGACTTCCGGCTCAAACCGGCCGAGGTCAGCGCGCTCTGCGCCTGCTGCCGACCGCAGTTCATGGTCAGCGCGGGCACCAACGTCCGGGCGACGTTCGGTTTCCGGTCCGAGTACGAGGTCGTCACCGAGCGCCTCGGCGGCGGTCGCCCGGCCGGCACCGGCCACCGGCTGGTCCAGTTCAGCTCGGGCTCCACCGGACGGCCGAAGGTGATCGGCAGAACCGCACGGTCACTCGCCGCCGAGGTGGACCGGTTCACCCACATCGCGGGCATGCCCGGCGCGGGGGACCGGCTGCTGCTGCTCAGCTCGACGGCGCACAGCTTCGGACTGATCGCCGGGCTGCTGCACTCGCTCGCGGCCGGGGTCTGCGTGGTCTTCGCCCCCCGGATCTCCGCCCGCGACATCCTCGGGACCGCGGTGGAGCACCGGATCACCGCCTTGTTCGGGGTGCCCATGCACTACGAACTGCTCGCCGCCGCCTCCGATCCCCCCGCGCTGCCCGACCTGAGGGTCGCGGTGTCGGGCGGTGAGCTGATGCCCCCGCAGGTCGCGGCGCGGTTCGCGGAACGCTACGGGCTCACGGTCGGCGAGTCCTACGGCACCACGGAGACCGGCGTGGTCGCCATGGACTCCCACGGCACGCTGCGGCCGGCGGTCGGCCGGGCCGCACCGGGCGTCGTGGTACGGGAACACCTGGGCGAACTGGATGTCGCCCTCGACGAGTCGCCGTACCTCTTCGGCTCCGGCGGCACCCAGTACGCGGACGGCTGGCTGCACACCAGGGACCGCGCCACGGTGGACGCCTCCGGGACGGTGCTGGTGCACGGCCGCGCGGACTCCCTCGTCGTGATCGGCGGCCTCAAGGTGGACCTCCTGGAGGTCGAGAACGTGCTCCGCGAGCATCCGGCGGTGCAGCAGGCGGTCCTGGTCCACGAGGGCGTGACCGAGGCGTACGTCGCGGTGGCCGACGGGGCCGAGCGGCCGTCCGAGGCGGAACTGCTGCGCTGGTGCCGCGAGCGACTGGCCGACTACAAGCTGCCGCGGGTGATCCGCGTGCTGGAGTCCCTGCCCCGCACGTCCAACGGGAAGCTGCTGCGCCAGGCGACGGTACTGCAGGCGGCCTTGCCGGGCAGCGGCGGGTAGCGGCGGGCAGCCGCGGGTTTCCTGCCCTCTGCTCCCTTTCCGACCCTCACGTTCCGAATCCGACCCTCACAGGTTCCGAACCCCTCACGTGGAGAAAACGATCATGAGTACGTCGACCCTGGAAGACGAGATCCGCGAGTTCGTCCTGACCGCGGTCATCGACGAGATGAACGTCCTGCTGAGCCGCGACGGCATCACGGACGACAGCCCGATGACCGTCGGCGGGCTGGAAGTGGACTCACTGAGCCTGATCGAGCTGTCGATGCGGCTGGAGTCGCGGTTCGGCGTGGAGATACCGGACACCGAGATCGAGCCGCTGGCCACCCTGACCCTCGGCGGACTCGTCGCCGAGGTGATCCGTCGCGGTGCGAAGGCATGAGCACGGCAACCTTCACCATCGACTCCGTCCGGGAACTGCTGTCGGACCGGAACGTCTTCCCGGGACTGCCCGACGACCTGGGCGAGGACGCCGAACTGGTCCTGGACTCGCTCGGGTTGGTGTGGCTCCTGCACGTGATCGAGGAACGCTACGGCCTGGTCGTGGAGCCCAGTGACGAGGAGATCTCCGGGCTCACCTCACTGCGGCGGCTCACCGCGTACCTGCGTGCCGTCGAGGAAGGCGGCCCGCGATGAGCGGTGAGGTCACGGTGACCGGATTCGGGGTACGCACCGCTTTCGGCACCGGCGCCGACGCCCTGCGGCGCGGGGTCTTCGCGGGAGTCCCCGCCTTCGCCCCCACCACCAGGTTCGACACCGGCCCGTACCGTACGCCGATGGCGGCCGCGGCTCCCGACGGCCCGGACGCGGTCGAGCACTGGGCACTGCGCCACGCGCTCGCCGAGTGCGGTACGCAGGCCCTCGACATGGCGGGGCTGCGCCCGGGCACCCGGGCGGCGGTCCTGCTCGGCGTGGCGGGCGACCACACGAGCGTCACGCGGTACTGGCGTGCCGCCGCCGACACCGACACGGACGCGGACACGGACGCGGACACGGTCACGGACACGGACACCGACGAGGGCGCGGACGCGGGCCCCACCGTTGTCCGGGCTGCCGACGCCGTGCCCGCCCAGCTCGCCGAACTGCTCGCCGTACGACTCGGGTTGACCGGGCCACGGCTGACCTTCACCAACGCCTGTGTCGCCTCCGCCGCCGCGATCATCCACGGCTGCCGGCTGATCTCCTCCGGGCGGACCGACGTAGCGGTGTGCGCCGGCGGTTACCTGGTGGAGGAGGAGACCTTCGGGAAGTTCGACTCCGGGCGGGCTCTGTCCAGGGACGGCATGGTGCGCCCGTTCAGCGCCGACCGCAGCGGGCTGCTGCTGGGCGACGGGGTCGCGGCCGTCGTACTGGAGTCCGCCGAGCACACCCGGCGCCGGGGTGGCCGGCCGCTGGCCTCGGTGGTGGGCTGGGGCGCGGCCACGGACGCCCACCACATCGCCCAACCGCACCCGGAGGGCGCCGGGTTGGCGCGGGCGGCGCGGCAGGCACTGCGGCTCGCCGGCGATCCGGACGCGGCGGCTCTCGACTACGTCAATGCCCATGGCACCGGCACCAAGTACAACGACGGCGCCGAGACCCGCGGGCTGCGCGCCGCCTTCCCGGACCGGGCGGAGTCGATTCCGGTCAGCTCCACCAAGAGCACCACCGGCCACCTCCTGGAGGCGGCGGGCGTCGTGGAGTTCGTGATCACCCTGCTGGCCCTGACGGACGGCGTACTGCCGCCGACCGCCGGGTTCTCCGCGCCGGACCCGGAGTGCGACCTCGACTACGTGCCGAACCGGCCGCGCCGGGCCGACCTGCGCCGGGCTCTCACCGTCAACGCCGCGTTCGGCGGCGCCAACACCGCACTCGTGCTGGAGCGGCCGTGACGAAGACGAAGACGACTCCGATCGAGAAGACCGTGCTCCGAGCACCCCTCGGCATCCTCGCCACCGCCACCGCCACCCATGGCACCGGCCGGGACGACGACATCCCGCTGCCGAGGCTGCCCGGCTTCGTGGAGTCCGCGTTCAGCCCGCTGGCGTACGAGGTGAGCAGGCGGTGCCTGACCGAGCGGCCCGGTGGGGGCACCTCCCGGAGCGAA
This sequence comes from Streptomyces sp. TRM70350, assembly GCF_019219825.1. GTDB lineage: Bacteria > Actinomycetota > Actinomycetes > Streptomycetales > Streptomycetaceae > Streptomyces. Next base: position 316,823 of record NZ_JAHUXH010000005.1, read on the forward strand.
GCCGAGAGTGGGGGAGGCTCCCGCACCGCCGTGGCGCTGGCCAGTCTGCTGGGCGACACCACCACCGCCGACCTGGCCAGCCGGCGCATGGTGTCCGGCAAGGTCCACAACCCGCTGCTGTTCATGCAGGCCACGCCCAACTCCGTACTGGGCCACATCAGCCGGGAGTTCGGGATCACCGGGCAGATGTTCAGCATCTCCACCTTCGACGACCCGGTGACCGAGCTCCTGACCATGGCGGATCTGCTGCTGGAGGACCCGGAGCTGGACCGCGTCCTGGTGCTGGGCGTGGAGCTGGGCGGCAGCGAACGGCTGGCCGCCATGCACCGGGAACTGGCCGCGGGGTACCGGGAACCGGCCGCGGGCCATGACAGCGGTGCGGCCCCCGGCCTCCCCGCCTCCGCCGGTCTGGCGGCCGCGGTGCTGCTCGGCCGCTGCGGGGCCGGGGCGTCGGTGACGGTCCGGTCGGCGGAGACCCCCGGCCCCGACGCCGGGCCCATCGACCGTCCCGGCGGTATCCAGCGCCTGTTCGACCTGGCCGCCGCCCACCGGCGGCTGCTGCGGGACGGCGGGAACCTGCTCCTGCCCGGCCCCGCCGCGTTCGTCCTCACCGCCGATACCGCCGACACCGCTGATACCACCGACGATACGGAGACCCATGCTCATCAGTAGGCAGGAGCGGGCGCGGATCTGCTCCGACACCGAACTGGGCGCCGGCAACGTCCTGGAGCGCCTGAGGGCGTACGGCCGCCCGCTCGACGAACCCGTACTGCGGACGGACGCCACCTGGCAGGCGCCCGACGGCAGCCGCCCCGAGGTGCTGACGCTGGGCCGGCTGTGCGAGGCGGTCGAGACGTACGCGGGCTGGTACGCGGCCCACGGTGTACGTCCCCGCGACCCGGTCGCCATCCACTCCCACTCCAGCGCCGAGTTCGCGGTGAACTTCCTGGCGCTGACGTCCCTCGGCGCGATCCCGTCGTTCGTCAACGGCAATCTCGCCCCGGAGACGGCACGCGCGTACGTACTCCGGCAGGGCGCGGTCGGCGCGTTCACGGACGAGGCCCACCGGGAGGTGCTCGCGGACTCCGCGCTCGGGCTCGGCTTCCACGTCACCGCCGCCGACATCCGCCCGGAGCACCGCGCGTCGCTGCCGCCGTCGTACCCGTACCGGCACGACGCGACCGACCCGGTGCTCATCTCGCACTCCTCCGGCACCACCGGTATGCCCAAGGGCGTACCGCACACCCACCGGACCCTGATGTACGCGCAGCTGCACCGGCTGCGCTACTCCACCGGGACCGACATGGAGCGGACCCTGGTGGGACTGCCGGGCGCGCACAACGCCATGGTGGCGACGCTGCTGTACTGCCTGCTGCTGCGCACCGACATCAAGCTCCTGTCCAGCCAGCGCGGCGCAGACGTGCTCGACGCCGTCGAGGAGTTCCGGCCGACCACCGTGCTGGCCTTCGCCGGGACGTTCGGCGAGATGGCCGCCGAGGACCTGACGAGGCGTGACCTGTCCAGCGTGCAGGTGTGGTTCAACACGGGGGACGCAGCGCACGAGGCGCACATCCGTGCCCTGGTGGAACACGGCAGTCACGAGAAGATCGGCCGGGACCTGCGCCGCGTACGAGTGGACGGCTCGGTCTTCGTGGACGGGCTCGGCTCGTCGGAGGCCGGCTACTCCGTCTTCCACAACCGGCACACCAAGGACACCTCGGCCTACTCGCGCTGCGTCGGCAGGCCGATCAGCTTCGCCGAGGCCGCCGTGCTCGCCGAGGACGGCACCCCGCTGCCGCCGGGGCGGATCGGCCGTCTCGGCCTGAAGTCGCCGACACTCACGCCCGGTTACTGGAACGACTCGCTGACCTGGAACCGGATGCGGCTCGGCGGCTACTGGCTCACCGGGGACCTCGCCCACCAGGACGAGGACGGCAACTTCTACCACCTCGACCGGGCACCGGATGCCATCCGCACCCGGGGCGGCATCGTCTTCAGCACCCGCACCGAGGAACTCCTGCTCGCCGAGCTGCCCGAGCTGGCCGACTGCACGGTGGTCGGGATCGCCCCGGACGGGGTACGGGCGGACTGGGACGGCGACGGAGAGGCCGAGGCGTACGCGCTGCTCCAACTCTCGGACGAGACGGGCGAAGGCGGCGACGAGACGTGGACCGGGCGCGTCAACTCGGTGCTGACCGCCGCCGGACTCCCTCCGGTGCACCGTGCCCTGCGGATGAAGCCCGACGACGTGGCCAAGGGCGCCACCGGCAAGGTTCTCAAACGAGTGATGCGCGACAGGTTCGCCGCCGAGGAGCAGCACGCATGAGCACGAACACGACCGGCGGCGACGGCGTCAACCACCGCGCCCGGGCGAGCGAGGCCTACCGGCTGTGGTGGCAGCACGACGCCCACTGGTACCAGGGGGTGGCCGCGCGGTTCGGGCAGGAGGCCGCGAACGAGATCAACGCCGAGGCGCTGCGCAAGATCGCCCTGCACGTCGCACAGCGCGTGGGCCGCCTGGCCGGTCCGCTCCCCGGCACCGGTGACACCCGCAAGGACCTGGAGGAACTGCGCCGCCGCTACGACGACTGCGGTGACCGGATGTTCCCGCCGGAGCTGCGCAACGCCTCCACCGAGGTGGAGGGCGACGACCTGATCGTGCTCACCCTGAAGCGGAACTTCGCCATCACCATGGTGCGGATGGCCGGTTCGCTGGAGGGCTACCGCTGCCCGTGCACGGACATCCACGCGGGCTGGTCGGAGGGCCTCGGCGTGACCCTCACGGAGAACAGGGCCGAGAGCTGTCTGCGGGACGGCGACACGGCGTGCCGTCTGCTGATGCGGGTCGCCACGCCGGTCTCCGCCGGTGGGGAGGGCTGACGTATGCGCGTGCTGGTCGCCGGGGCCACCGGCGTGGTCGGACGTCCGCTGGTGGGCGCGCTGCGGGCGCGGGGCCACGAGGTGAGCGCACTGGTGCGGGACGAGTCGCGGGCCCCGGAGGCGGACCGGGTCGTGGTCGCCGACGCCCTCGACCGCACGGCCGTGCTGGCGGCGGTGTCGGCCGCCCGGCCCGAGGTGGTCGTGCACCAGCTGTCGGCGCTGCGGCTGCTGCGCGAGGACCCTCCGGGCGCCTTCGCGCAGACCGCGCGGCTGCGCACGGAGGGCACCGCCAACCTGGTCGAGGCGGCCCGCGCGGCCGGGGCGCGGCGGCTGGTCGCGCAGTCCATCGCCTTCGCCGCCGCGCCGGCAGGGCCGCCGGTCCTCGACGAGGACGCGCCGCTGTACGTGGACGCCCCGGACGCCGGCTGGGCCGCCACCGTGCGTGCCGTCGCCGAGCTGGAGCGGCTGGTCTCGGGGAGCGGCCTCGCGGGGGCGGTACTGCGGTACGGCACGCTGTACGGCCCCGGGACCGCGTACGCCCGGGACGGCGGGACCGGGCAGCGGGTGCTGGGCGGGAAGTTCCCGCTGCCGGAGGGCGGCGCCGGAGTCACGTCGTTCCTGCACGTGGACGACGCGGTGGAGGCAGCCGTCGCGGCCGTCGGATCCGAGGCGACCGGCCGCTTCCATGTGACGGACGACGAGCCGGCCCCGGCCGCACAGTGGCTCCCGCACTACGCGCGTGCGCTCGGCGCCCCGCCCCCGCGCACCGTCCCGGCGGCACTCGCGCCCCGGCTGCTGGGCTGGTTCGTGGCCCACCAGCTGACCACGGCACGAGGCGCGGCGAACGACCGGGCCCGTACGGCACTGGGCTGGAAGCCCCTGCGGCCGAGCTGGCGCGACGGGCTGGGCGAGGAATGACCGGACCCGGCGACGCCCTCTCCGTCTGTGTGATCGGCGCCGGTCCGCGCGGGCTGTCCGTCCTGGAGCGGATCTGCGCCAACGCCGAAGGCACCGCCCGGCCGGTCGCGGTCCACCTGGTCGACCCGGACCCGCCCGGTCCGGGGGCGGTGTGGCGCACCGGCCAGCCGGGCGAGCTGCTGATGAACACGGTCGCCTCCCAGGTGACCCTGTTCACCGACGACAGCGTGGACTGCGCGGGGCCGTCGGCGCCGGGGCCCAGCCTCTACGCGTGGGCGCGCACGATCGGGCAGGACACCGGGGGCCACCCGCGCCAGGTCCTGGACGAGGCACGGCGGCTCGGTCCGGACTCCTGTCCGACCCGGGCGTTCCACGGCCACTACCTGGAGTGGGTGCTCCGGCATCTGGTGAGCACCGCGCCCGAGGAGGTGACGGTCCACACGCACCGGTCGACCGCGGTCGCGCTGGACGACACCCCCGACGGGCGGCAGACGGTGGCGCTGGCGGACGGCGGACGGCTGGCCGGGATGGACGCGGCGGGCCGGGCGCACCCGCGCCGGTTCGCGTTCGGGGTGCCGACGGAGGGGGTGCGCTGGGTGACGGCGGTCGGCGTACGGCCCGGCGTCGGCTCGGTGACGTTGGAGGACTCGGACGCGATCGCGCGGGCGGCGCTGCTGCTTCCGGAGGTCGAAGGTCCCTTGCCCGCCACTTCTCCGACTTCTCCGACTTCTCCGCCTTCTTCGCCTTCTTCGACTTCTTCGACTTCTTCGACTTCTTCGACGACACATCAGGTACGCGAGAGAGGGAGACGACGAGCGTGAACGCGCCGTCCGTAGGCACCGACGCGGGCCTGCTCGCCCCCACCTGGGCGGACACGCCGGCGGCTGCCGAGGTGACCGACGAAGCCTGGCTGCAGGCCATGCTGGACGCGGAGGTGGCGCTGGCCCGGGCCCAGTACGCCGTCGGCCGCACGCCCGCCGCCGCGGTGGCGGCGATCGCCTCGGCGGCCCGCGCGGACCAGTTGGACCCGGTCGCCCTCGCCCGCGCGGCCCGGGCCACGGCCAACCCGGTGGTCGCGCTGGTCACCGCGTTCACCGAGCTGGTCGCCGCCAAGGACCCGGCCGCGGCCGAGTACGTACACCGCGGATCGACCAGCCAGGACATCCTCGACTCGGCGGCCATGCTCGTCGCCCGCCGGGTGCTCGGCCTGATCGCCACCGACCTGGAACGCGTCCGCGCCGCCCTCGCCGCGCTGGCCGACACCCATCGCCACACCGTGCTGGCCGGGCGCACCCTGGCCCAGCACGCGGTACCCACCACTCTCGGCCTCAAGGCGGCGGGCTGGCTCCAGTTGGTCGCCGACGCCCTGGCCCGGGTACGGGCCGTCGCGTCCACGCTCCCGGCCCAGCTCGGCGGCGCGGCGGGCACGCTCGCCGCGTACGGAGAGTACGCGGTACTGGACGGCAGGAAGGACGAGGGCGGTACGGAGTTGCTCCGGCCGTTCGCGCGGGCGCTCGGGCTGGCCGAGCCGGTGATCCCCTGGCACACGGCGCGCACGCCCGTCGCCGACCTGGGGGCGGTGCTCCAGCTGGTCACCGGGGCGCTCGGGAAGTTCGCGCTCGATGTGCAGACGCTGTCCCGCACCGAGATCGGCGAGGTCTCCGAGCCCGCGGCGGCCGGACGCGGAGCGTCTTCGGCGATGCCGCAGAAGCGCAACCCCGTGCTCGCCACCCTGATCGTGTCCGCCGCCCGTCAGGTCCCCGCGCAGGCCCTCGTCCTGGCCCAGTGCATGCTCGCCGAGGACGAGCGGCCGGCCGGGGCGTGGCACGCCGAGTGGCAGCCGCTCCGGGAGGCGCTGCGGCTGGCGGGCGGCGCCGCGCACACCGCCGTGGAGCTCACGGAAGGGCTGGTCGTCCATCCGGAGCGGATGCTGGCCAATCTCGAACTGACCGGCGGCGCCGTCGTCGCCGAGCGCCTGACGGTGGCGCTCGCCCCGGCGCTCGGCAAGGCACGGGCGAAGACACTGATGACCGCCGCCACGGCCGAGGCGGCCGACACCGGGCGCCCGCTCGCCGAGGTGCTGTCCGAACACCCCGAACTGTCGGCCCGGTTCACCCCCGCCCGGTTGGCGGAACTCCTCGACCCGGCCGGCTACACGGGCGCGGCCGACGCGCTCGTCGACCGGGCGCTGCGCGGATACGGGGCCGTCGACGTCACCCCTGACTCCGGGGACCTCGGCCTCACCCCCCACCAGGAAGGCACGCGATGACGACCGTCAGCAGGACCGAGAAGCGGGCGTCGCCCACCCGCTCATGGCCCGTCCTCCTGGTCGTCGTCTGCGCCCAGATGCTGATCTGGCTGGACACCTCGATCCTCAACGTCGCGGTCACCACGCTGGCCGACCCGGCCGAGGGCCTGGGCGCGACCCCCGCCGAACTGGAGTGGGTGGCGAGCGCCTACACGCTGGTCTTCGCCGGTGCCCTCTTCGCGGGCGGCGCGCTCGCGGACCGCTTCGGCCCCCGGGCCACCCTCCTCGCCGGTCTGGCGCTGTTCGGCGCCGCCTCCGCGGCCGGCGCGTTCGCACCGGACCCGGGCCGGCTGATCGTGGCGCGGGCCTTCATGGGCGCGGGCAGCGCGCTGCTGATGCCCGCGACCCTGTCGGTCATCGTGCAGAGCACCCCGGAGGAGAAACGCACCCGGGCCATCGCGATCTGGAGTTCGTCCAGCGGTCTGGGTGTGGCGGTCGGCCCGGTCGTGGGCGGGGTTCTGCTCGAACACTTCTGGTGGGGGTCGGTGTTCCTGGCCAACGTGCCGATCGTGGCCCTGTGTCTGGCCGGGGTGGTGGCCGTGGTGCCCGCGCTGAAGGGCCCCGGGCGCAGGGTGCTCGACCTGCCCGGCCTCGCCCTGTCCGTGCTCGGCCTGGGCGGAGTGGTCTACGGCATCATCGAGCTCGGCAGCGGACGGACCTGGTACGACGCACACGTCCTCCTGCCGCTCGTCCTGGGCGGCGCCCTGCTCGCCGTCTTCGTGGCCGGTCAGCGCAGATCCCCGGCGCCCAGCCTGGACCTGCGGCTCTTCCGGCAGCCCGGGTTCACGGCCGGGAGCGTGGTGCTGCTGATCGCGTTCATGGCCCTGGCAGGGCATCTGTTCTACGCGGCCTTCTACCTCCAGGGCCCCCGCGGACTCTCCCCCGCCGAGGCCGGAACGGTGATGATCGCCGCCGCGGTCGGCATCGTCCTGGGCAGCCAGGCGTCCCCGGCGATGAGCAGGCTGCTGTCGGCCCGTTGGACGATCGCGGCCGGCGTCCTGGCCACGGCTGCCACGTACGCCGCCTATCTGTGGTTCGACGAACGGACGCCCCTCGCGGTCGTCGCCGCCCTGCTGTGGGTGCAGGGCTTCGGCATGGGCCTGGTCGGCACACCGGTCACGGCCGTGATGATGCGCGGGGTGCCGCCGCAGCTCTCGGGCGCCGGATCGGCCGTCAACAGCGTCACACGGCAGGTCGGCGGCACGCTCGGGGTGGCGATGGCGGGCTCGATCCTCTCCGCCGTCTACCGGGACCGCATGGCGGACGCCGCCCTGCCCGTCGGTCCGCAGGGGCTGTCGGCGGATACGGCGGCACAGGCCCGGACCTCGGCCGAGTCGGCCCGCTCGCTGGCCGGCTCGCTACGGCTGCCGGAGCTGGCCGCCACGGCCGACCGCGCCTTCCTGGACGCCATGTACGCGGCCACGTTCTGGACCGCCGTACTGGCCTTCGCCGGGTTCGTCGTGGCCGTCGTGGGGTTGCGCGCACAGAACGGCACGAGCACGAGAGGAAGGGACTGAAATGGCGGAAACGGGAGAACGGGCCGACGCCCGCTCGGTCTTCGTGACCGGCGGGAACAGGGGAATCGGGCTGGCCATAGCCCGCCGCTTCGCGGCGGCGGGAGACCGGGTCTCGGTGACCTGGCGCGGTGATCGGCCACCTGCCGACGAGAACCTCCTCGCGGTGCGGTGCGACGTGACGGACGACGGGCAGGTGGACCAGGCCTTCAAGGAGGCCGAGGCAGCCCACGGCCCGGTCACCGTACTGGTCGCGAACGCGGGCGTCACCCACGACCGGCTGCTCCTGCAGATGAGTGAGGAGGACTTCACCTCCGTCATCGACACCAACCTCACGGGCGCCTTCCGGGTCGCCCGCCGCGCGGTGCGCGGGATGCTCGCGCAGGGTCACGGCCGTATCGTGCTGGTCTCCTCCACGGCGGCCCTGCAAGGCGCCGCCGGGCAGTCCAGCTACGCCGCGTCGAAGGCGGGGCTGGTCGGTTTCGCCCGCTCGCTGACCCACGAACTCGGCCCCCGTGACATCACCTGCAACGTGGTGGCGCCCGGCCTGACCGAAACGGACATGACCCGCGCGCTCACCGAGGAGCAGCGCCGACACCTGCTCGGCCGCACCCCGGCCGGCCGCCCGGCCCACCCCGACGAGGTCGCCGACGCGGTGGTGTTCCTGGCGGGTGCCGGTTATGTGAGGGGCGCCGTGATCCCGGTCGACGGAGGCGCTGGACTGGGCCACTGAGACGGTGGCCTCGGAGAGGCCCATGGCACACCCTCCATTGCGTTTTCGAGGGAGAGGGGTGATCACTCACGGGTGGGACGGGTGTGCCGCGGCGCCAACGCTGTTCTGATCCGGGGCCGTGAGGTGGAGGGGATGAGCGGGTGACATGGATATGTGTGCCGCCCGGCTGTTGGAGCGTCCGGTTCGTCACCGGTCCCCCGGCCCATGGCCGTCTGCAGGGCGATGATCTGCCATTCCTGGACTTCCGACCGGGACAGACCCGACCGCCCCTTCACGCCGTCGCGCCGCACCCTGCTGCGTGCCCTGGGAGCCCTGCCCGCCTCGGCGCTCGTGCTCGGCGAGCTGCCGGGCCTGCTGGGCACCGCCTCGGCCGCCGCGCCGCCGAGCGGGTCCGCCACCCGCTACACGATCGTGCCGTTCCTCAAGGACAACGACGGCACCGTGAACGTGTATCAGTCCGACGACGCCACCGACTTCCGGCTCGCCAAGGCCTCCGCGTACACCCCGCCCAGCAACCGCATCCGTGACGCCAGCATCCTCAAGCACACGGACGGCCTCTACTACATCACCTACACCAAGTGCATCTGGCCGCAGCAGGCCTGGTCCCGCGGGAACTCCACGGTGTGGCCGAGGCGTTCCAGGAGCGCGGTCACCGCCTGGCCGGTTCGGGGGAACATCGTGTCGTTGAAGCAGGTGATGAAGAGGGCTATGCGCATGGTGCTTCCTGGGGCGGGCCCGGGGATCCGGAGAGGGTGAGCCCGTAGGTCCGCACGGCGGTGCCGGTGAAGACCTCGTGGCGTTCCGCGCGGGTGAGCCGGGCCGTCAACTCACGCGTCAGGGACATGACTTCGGCATAGGAGGCGGCGAGCCGGCAGACGGGCCAGTCGGAGCCGTACATCACTCGCCCCGGGCCGAAGGCGTCCAGGACCGTGTCGGCGTACGGCGTGAAATCCTCGACGGTCCAGAAGTCCCAGTCGGCTTCGGTGACCATGCCGGAGAGTTTGCAGACGGTGTTGGGCAGCAGGGCGAGCCGCCGGACCTGCCCGGCCCAGGGCTCGAGATCACCGGAGGCGATGGGCGGCTTGCCCAGGTGGTCGAGGACGAACGTGAGGCCGGGCAGACGCTCGGCGGCATGGACGGCGGCCGCCAGTTGATGGGGCTTGACCACCAGGTCGTAGACGAGCCCTGACTCGGCGAGCGCGGACAGACCACGCAGGACGTCCGGGCGCAGCAGCCAGCGCGGATCGGGTTCACCCTGCACCTGGTGGCGGATGCCCACCAGGTACTCCCCACCGGGGCGCTCACGCAGTCCGGCAAGAGCGTCGGTGACATCGGGTGCGGTCAGGTCGGTCCAGCCGACGACCCCGGCGACCAGGTGGCTTCGGGCGGCGAGGTCCAGGAACTCCGGCGTCTCCTCCGGCACGGTGATCGTCTGCACCAGTACGGTGGCGGTGACGCCGGCGGCGCGGGCCTCCGGCTCCAGTTCGTGGAGGCCGAAGTCGCGGCGCAGCGGGGCGAGTTCAGGGCCGGTGATCCAGTCCTGGTCACGGACGGACAGGTCCCAGACGTGGTGGTGGGCGTCGACGACGCCCGGTTCCGGGAGGGGCGCGCTCACAGCTGCCACACCACCGGCAGTGAGGCGTCCGCGCCCTCGGCGGAGTAGTCGTGCACCACGTCCAGCAGGTCCGCCATCCGCGCCTGCCAGGCGATGTTGACCGGCAGCTTCTCGAGTTCGGCGATCACCGCCGGGTAGTCGTCGGCCTCCAGCACATGGAACAGGTCGGTTCCACTGCGCCAGATCGTCCACTCGCTCACCCCCGCGGCACGGATGGCGGCGGTCAGCGCCTCGGGGACCTCCCGGTGCGCCGCCTCGTACTCCTCGACGCGGTCGGCGCGGACCTTGGTGTGCAGGGCGACCCTCATGACGGCTCCTCCGGCGACGTGGCTTCTGCGATCGGGGCGGATGCGGGGACGGGGGTGTCCGGGGCCAGCAGGCCCTCGGCGCGCAGGTCGTCCCATACGGCGTCCGGGATCGGGCGCCGCAGCTGTTCCACGGTGTCGCGCACCTCCTCGGCTGAACGGGCACCGGTCAGCACGCTCGCGACGGCGGGATGGCCGAAGGGGAAGCGCAGGGCGGCGGCGCGCAGGGGCAGACCATGGCGCTCGGTGACCGCCAGCAGGCGCAGCGCCCGGTCGAGCACCGGCTGCGGCGCGGGCGCGTAGTCGTAGGTGGCGCCGGGCCTCGGGGCGGTGAGCAGGCCGGAATTGAAGACTCCGCCGATGACGACGCTCCGGCCGCGGGCGGCGGCCTCCGGCAGCAGCTGGGCGAGCCCTTCCTGTTCCAGCAGGGTGTAGCGGCCGGCCAGCAGCACCACGTCGATGTCGGTCTCGCGCAGGAAGCGGGCGGGCAGCGCGGACTGGTTCATTCCGACGCCGATCGCGCCCACCACTCCTTCGGTGCGCAACCGCTCCAGTGCCGGGTACGCCTCGCGCAGGGCCTGCTCGGCGTGGTCGTCCGGGTCGTGCAGCAGGGCCACGTCGATCCGGTCGAGGCCGAGGCGGTCCAGGCTTGCTTCGAGGGAGCGCAGCACTCCGTCGGCGCTGAAGTCCCAGACGCGGCGGTGGGAGGCGGGGACGGCGAAGCCGTTCGCGAGGTCGTCGCCGTGGCCGTCGTCCTTGTTCGGCACGAGGAGCCGGCCGACCTTGGTGGAGACGGTGTACGTGCCCCGGGGGCGCCCGCGCAGCGCGGCGCCCAGCCGCCGCTCCGACAGGCCGAGCCCGTAGTGGGGCGCGGTGTCGAAGGTGCGGATGCCGGCGTCCCAGGCCGCTTCCACGGTGGCGAGGGCGGCGGCGTCGGTGACCGGGTGGTAGAGGTTTCCGATTCCGGCACAGCCCAGCGCCAGTTCCGAGACACGCACCGTGCTGCCGCCCAGCCTCGTCGTCCTCACGGCCGGGCCGCCGGACGCAACCGCAGCCCCTGCATACCGCCGTCCACCGCGAGTGCGGTCCCGGTCACACTGGCCGCCGCGGGACCGGCGAGGTAGACGATGGCGGCGGCCACCTCGTCGGCGGTGACCAGCCGGCCCATGGGCTGACGTGCGTTGAGGGCGGCGCGTTCGGCCTCGGGGTCGTCGGCGGCGTCCAGCAGCCGGGTCACCCAGGGGGTGTCGGCGGTGCCGGGGTTGACGCAGTTGACGCGGATGCCCTCGCGGACGTGGTCGGCGGCCATGGCCAGGGTGAGGGACAGCACGGCGCCCTTGCTGGCGGAGTACAGGGCGCGCTGCGGCAGTCCCGCGGTGGCGGCGATGGAGCAGGTGTTGACGACGGCCGCGGTGCCCGGACGGGCAGTGGCAGCGCGGCGCAGATGGGGCAGGGCGGCCCGGGTGGTGCGGACGATGCCGAGGACGTTGACGTCCAGGACGCGGTGCCACTGTTCGTCGGGGTTGTCCTCCACGGTGCCCGCGGCGCCGATGCCCGCGTTGTTGACGAGGATGTCGATGCCGCCGAGCCGCGTGGCAGCGGCCTCCACGGCAGCGCGTACCGAGGGGTCGTCGCTGACGTCGGCCACGAAGCCGAGCAGCGGTTCGGGCACACCGGCGGGTTCGAGGTCGAGCACGGCCACCGCCGCGCCCTGTGCGGCCAGCGCGCGGGCCGTGGCGAGGCCGATGCCGGAGGCGCCGCCGGTGACGACGGCCCGGAGCCCTGAGAGGTCGGTGCTCATGCCGCGTCCTCCTGTCCGGCGGCGTCGGCCTGTCCGGCGGCGTCGGCGGTGTCGGGGCGTTCGGCGGTGTCGGCCTGTCCGGCGGCGTCGGCGGTGTCGGCACGATCGGCGACCCAGAACGTCCCGTCCGGGTAGGTGTAGGCGGCGATGGAGTCCTCCCGCATGGTGGCGGAGAAGCCGGGGGCGAGCGGCGCCGTGTAGTGGCCTTCACGCATCACCACGGGCGCGGTGAAGTGCTGATGGAGGTGGTCGACGTACTCGATGACCCGGTTCTCGGTGGTGCCGGACAGCGCCAGGTAGTCGAACATCGACAGGTGCTGCACCAGCTCGCACAGCCCCACTCCGCCGGCGTGGGGGCACACCGGCACCCCGAACTTCGCGGCGAGCAGCAGGATCGCCAGGTTCTCGTTGACCCCGCCGACCCGGGTCGCGTCGATCTGGAGGACGTCGATGGCGCCGGCCTGGAGGAGCTGCTTGAAGACGACGCGGTTCTGCACGTGCTCGCCGGTGGCCACCTTCACGGGGGTGACCGCCTTCCGTACGGCCGCGTGTCCGAGGACGTCGTCGGGGCTGGTCGGCTCCTCGATCCAGTACGGCTCGAACTCGGCGAGCGCCCTGGTCCACTCGATCGCCTCCGCCACGTTCCACCGCTGGTTGGCGTCGATGGCGATGCGGATGCCGTCGCCGGCGGCGGCCCGGGCAGCGCGCAGCCGCCGGACGTCGTCGTCCAGGTCGGCGCCGACCTTGAGCTTGATCTGGGTGAAGCCGTCGGCGACGGCCTGCTTGGCCAGCCGGGTGAGCTTGTCCTCGGAGTAGCCGAGCCAGCCGGGTGAGGTGGTGTACCCGGGATAGCCGCGCTCCAGCAGGATCGCCTCGCGTTCCGTGAGCCCCTTGCGGCCCTCGCGCAGCAGCTCCAGGGCGTCCTCGGGGGTGAGGGCGTCGGTGATGTAGCGGAAGTCGACCTGGGAGACCAGCCACTCGGGCTCGGCGTGGGCGAGCAGCTGCCACAGCGGCCTGCCCTCCCGTTTGGCGGCCAGGTCCCACACGGCGTTCACCACGGCGCCGATCGCCATGTGCATCACGCCCTTCTCGGGGCCGAGCCAGCGCAACTGGCTGTCCCCGACCAGGTCGCGGCTGAGCGAGCCCGGGTCGGCGCACAGCTCCGCCACGTCACGCCCCACCACGTGGGGCCGCAGTGCGTCGATCGCGGCGACCTGGACGTCGTTGCCGCGTCCGATGGTGAACGTGAAACCGTGGCCTTCCAGTCCGTCACCGGCGTCCGTGCGCAGCACCACGTAGGCGGCGGAGTAGTCGGGGTCCGGGTTCATCGCGTCGGAACCGTCCAGCTCCCGCGAGGTGGGGAAGCGGATGTCGTAGGTGTCGACGGCTGTGATCCGGGTGGCGATTGCAGTCAAGGGGGTGCCTTTCACGCTGGGGCGAAGGTCTGGCGCTGGCCGCCGAGCCCGTCGACGGAGAGTTCGACGGTGTCGCCGGGACGGAGGAAGGGGGTGCCGGGCAGGCCGAGGGCCACGCCCGCGGGCGTACCGGTGTTGATCACGTCGCCCGGCTCCAGAACCATGTACTGGCTCAGGTACGACACGATGTGGGCGACCGGGAAGATCATGTCGCTGGTGTGACCGTCCTGCCGCTTCACGCCGTTGACGCTCAGGTGCAGCCCGAGATTCTGGGGGTCGCCGACCTCGTCGGCGGTGACCAGCCACGGACCGAGCGGGTTGAAGGTCTCGCAGGACTTGCCGAGGTCCCACTGCGGCGAGTACTCCAGCTGGAACTCCCGCTCCGAGACGTCGTGGCTGACCGCGTACCCGGCGATCACGTCCCGCGCGGCCTCGGGTCCGTCGAGGTAGCGCGCCCGGCGGCCGATGACGACCGCCAGTTCGACCTCCCAGTCGGTCTTCACCGAGCCACGGGGAATCAGCACCTCGTCGTACGGTCCGACGACCGTGCCCGGGTCCTTCATGAACACCACGGGCCGCTCGGGAATCGCCGCGCCGGTCTCGGCGGCGTGGTCGCGGTAGTTCAGACCGATGCAGACGACCTTGCCGGGGCGGGCCACAGGTGCGCCGATCCGCAGGCCGTCCGCGTCCAGTTCGGGAAGTTCCCCGGTCGTGGCGGCGGCACGGGCCCTTTCGACACCGCCCGTGGCGAGGAAGGCGCCGTCGATGTCGAGGGCCACGGGAGACAGGTCCAGCAGCCGGCCGTCGTCGGTGCGGACGGCGGGCCGCTCCTCGCCGGGGGCGCCGACTCTCAGCAGTTTCACGGGGCAGCTCCGGGTGATTCGTCGGGGTGGTGGTCGGCCGAAACACAGCCGGCAGCCTGTGCGCCCGGGCCGGACGCGCAGAGGGCTTCTGTCGCCCGTCGACCAGTCATCGGATGTATCGCGGCATCGCGACTGTAGACGGAGGTACGCCTCACTGACAACGAGATAGCTCGGATGTATATCCCGCACGGTGACACTTCCACGTTGCGGTCCCGCCGCCACCTGCACCCTCACCTGCGCAGAGGGGCGTCACACAACTGACCCTCCGATGAATTCCGAGGCATGCTCATACGTCTGCCTCTCCGCCGGGAGCAGGCATGAGCGGCGTTCCCCACGGGGGCAGAGTGAGGCCGCAACCCGTCAGCAGGCACTCCGTCGCCCCTGCGGTCGCCCTGACCGGGGCAGCGCCGTTGCCGAATCGTGAGTTCCTTCGGCTCGTCGCGCCTCGCCCGAGACGGTGGAGAAAGTACAGGTAGACCTGGGTGGCGACGGCTGTCTCAACGTGTCGGGCCCGGTCCGCGGAGATCTGGGTCACCGGTGTCACGCACATCAGGCAGGGGGAACCCTTGTCGACTTCGGCGATGCCGTCGTAACGTCCTGGCGTCCGAGATACATCGGAGGAATGATCGGCGCTTTTCAGCGCGACCCGCAGCGCGACCGTCGAACCTCCGACACCTCGGCCACCGGCTGACCCTCATTTCCGTCCACATCGGGCGCGGTCCGCACCTGCCCCGTGCCGGAACCGACCTCTGCCCGGCAGGCGTACTCGCCGAGCCGACCGCCAAGCTCGACGCCCGCGGCATCGGCCGCCTCTTCGACAAGCTCCGCGACCTCCAGGAGCAGGGCGTCGCCTTCCTCTTCATCTCCCATCACCTGCAAGAGGTGTACGACCTCTGCCGCACGGTCACGGTCTACCGCGACGCGGCCCACATCCTCACCGCGCCCGTGGCCGAGCTCGGTCACCAGGCGCTGGTGGAGGCCATGACCGGCGAGTCCGCCGCCACGGGCACCGCCGCCGCGAGCACGGCCCGAGCCGTGGGGGCCGACTCCGCGCAACTGCTGGCGATCGAGGGCCTGACGCTGCCCGGCGCCTGTGCGGACCTCTCCCTCTCGGTGCGCTCGGGCGAAGTGGTGGGGCTCGCCGGTGCCGCGGCCAGTGGCAACGTGCAGGTGGGCGAGGCCGTCGCCGGTCTGCACCGCGCCGAGGAGGGCGGTATCTCGGTGGGCGGCAGGAGCGTGCGCACCGGCAGTGTGCCGTCGGCCCTCGCCGCCGGAGTCGGCCTGGTCCCCGAGGACCGTCATCTCCAGGGGCTGGTCAACAACCGCAGTGTGGCGGAGAACGCGACGCTGACCGTCACCGACCAGCTCGGCCCGTTCGGCACGGTGCTGCCGGCCCGCACCAGGGCCTTCGCCCGGCGCATGATCCGCGATCTCGACATCAAGACCCCGGGAGCCGCCACCCCGGTCTCCGCCCTGTCCGGCGGCAACCAGCAGAAGGTCGTCGTCGCCCGCGCCCTGGCCACCGACCCCCATGTCCTGGTGGCCATCCGCCCCACCAACGGCTGCTTGAGAGCCTCTCCTTCGCCGCCGACGTCTCCCAGGGACAAACCGCCCTGCAACTGCTCCAGGTACGCCGACTGCTCGAACCGCAGGCGACCGGACTGGCCGCCGCCCTGCTGCAGCCGGAGGATCTCCAGGACCTGCGTGAGACCCTCGACCGGTGCAGGTCGGCCACCACGGTCGACGAGTTCGTCGCTCATGACATCGCCTTCCACCTGCGGATCGTCGAAGCCATCGGCAACCTGGTGCTGTCCATGCTGCTGCGCGTGCTCTCCACCCGCACCCAGCGCGTACGCATCGTCCGCGGCAGCCGGACAAGTCATGCCCTGGACAACGCACACCAGGACCACGAGGAGATCCTCCGCGCGCTCCAAGCACGGGACGCACAACTGGCCGCCTCCGCCGCGACGGTCCACATCGCCGCCGTCGAGCAGTGGCTCGCGGCCAGCCTGAACGACGACTCACTGCGAGCGATCGACGGCTGACCTCCCGTCTCTCCACTGCCGGCGGTGCGGCAGCCGGTTCCCGGCAGCCGCACCGATCTGCCCACCGGTCTTCGCGCCCGCGCCCACACAGAGCTTGAGTGAAGCCCGTTTCACGCTGCAAGGCCGGTGGTCGCGGCTTCCTCGGAACGGCCGGCGCCCGCCCTTGGTTCATTTGCCGGCTTCGGGGCCGTACCACTGAAGCGCCTGGCCGGCGACGGCGGCGATGCACTCCAAGTCCCGGTCGCGGTGGAGCAGCTTCTGGGCGGGTCCGGCAACGGACTTCGGCGTCGACATCGAGGACGATGCGGCTGCCCAGGAAGCGCTGGACGGCGCAGCAGGCGACGAACAGGCGGATGCAACGGGCCCCCTACCGCCACCGATCGCGGGTCGAACGGGCCAGCAAGCTGTGGACGGCACTGGTCGAGACCAAGACCAACGGGAACGCCCTCAAAGCCGAACAGGTGCAGGCGTACATGGACATCGCCGCCCGCCGGGGCTACGAGGCCGTCATCACCCTGTCGAACGACGTCGCGCTGGAAGGCAGCCCGCTGGTCGACGTCAGGATCGACGGACGGCGTAAGCACAAGGTGGCCCTCTGGCACCTGTCCTGGGCCGAAGTGGCCCATGGCCCGTCACCAGTACTGAGGCTCGAAGGGAGCGCTGCCGTTCTCGCTGTAGTAGGCGCGCACCAACGAGATGCGGGCAACAGTACGGCCTTCTGCCACTGCCCGCCCCGCGGCCTTCCACGACGCGAAACTCCGCCGTTCTCGCTCGTACACCTCGACGCCCTCGAAACGGGGCGCGACATCCAGAAGGCGCAACGCCTCACTGTCCCGGACCAGCGTGACGACGAGACGGTCGTGCGTCCCCGCGTCACGGTACTCGTACCGTTCGGAGGCGGAACCCTCATCGGAGGGGAGCCGCGCCCGCATACCGATCCACCGGCCGTCGCCGAGCACCTCTCCCCATGCGTCGCCGACCGTCCGCAGGTCGCCGTCGAGGACGACGTACCGCTCCAGCCGCCACTGGCAGCTCAGCGGACCGGAGGGCTCCCCCTCGAAGGGAAGGTTGCGCAGGCAGCGGTCCGCGGCAGCGGCACCGAGCGGCCGCGGTGCGCCCGGAAGAACGCCGACGACCTCCTGCAGACGGTGTTCGGCCCGCGCCTTCGCCTGGCGGCTCGCCGTATCGACCTCAGCACTCCGCGACAGCAAGGCCATCGGCACCCCCGGCACCCGCACGTAGCCGAACGACCAGGCCGTGGCCAGGAAGACCATCAGCACAGCCACCACGATTGCCGTACCGGCCACACGATGCCGCCGCCGCTGGGGTGTCGCTGTTCTCGCCATACCCAGATCTTCACAAGCCCGCGTCACCGAACGGCTACGAACGTGTCCTCCGTCGGCACCTCGTACCGTCCGTGGCCGCTCAACCCCCTGGGTGCCGCCCTGCTTGCCGACCGCGAACCGCATCAGGGCGTGTCGTCTCCTGCCTGATCTTCCCCGTCTCGCTGATCACCCCGACCTTCAGCCCGGGCGTGGTGTGTGGGGCAGATCTTCCGTGCGTCGGCAACGCTTCCTTCGCCGGTCAGGTGTCGATGGCGGGTCGGCCGTCACGAGTGGCGTTGGCAAACGTCTCCTCGGACTCACCGTGCATCAAGCTGTCAATCGGTGAGGCCGGCCTTCTCACAGGCGGATGCGACTTTCGGCGTGCAGATCTGGTCGATCGTGTACATGCCGTCCTTGACCACGGTGTCCTTGACGTTGTCCACGGTCACCGGGATGGGGTCGAGCAGGACGGCGGGGATGTTCTTGGTGGTGGCCGTGTCCACCGTGGCCTCGGCGATTGCGTCGAGTTTCTCGCCGCGGCCCAGGGCGACTGCCATCTCCGCGGCCGCGTCGGCCTCGGCCTTGAAGGGCTTGTAGACGCTCATGTACTGCTCGCCCCTGATGATGCGCTGTACAGCCGCGAGGTCGGCGTCCTGGCCGGTGACGGGAGGCAGCGGCTCGACGCCGGCCACCTTGAGGGCGGAGATGACGCCGGAGGCGAGACCGTCGTTGGCGGCGTAGACGCCGTCGATGCTGTCGGCACCCAAGGCGGCGATGGCGCCGTCCATGTTGGTGTGGGCCTTCTCCCGGCTCCAGCCCTGGATGTCGTACGTCTTGCCGATCTTGACCTCACCCTTGAGCACGGACAGTGCGCCCTTCTTGAAGGCGACGTTGGTCGGGGAGGTCTGAGGACCGTTCATCATGACGATCTGGCCGCTGTCCGCCTTGTCTCCCAGGGCCTTGAGGAGCGCCTCGGCCTGAATCTTCCCGACCTGTTCGTTGTCGAAGGAGACGTAGGCGGAGATCGGGCCCTCGACGAGCCCGTCGTAGGCGACAACCGGGACGCCCGCGTCCTGTGCCCTCTCGACCGAGGAGTGGAGAGATCTGAAGTTCACGGCACTGAGGATCAGGACGTCGACACCCTTGTTGATCAAGTTCTCCGCCAGTTGTTTCTGGGTGGCCACGTCCCCCCCGGCGTTGGCGTACTCCATCGTGCAGTCTTCGCACAGCTCCTTGATCTTCTTTTCGATCAGGGGCTTGTCGAACGCATCCCAGCGAGTCTGGACGTTCTGGCTGAGCAGCAGGCCGATCGTGAAGCCGCCCTTGCCGGGGGCGGTCCCACCCGAGCCGGTGGATTCCCCGGCCTCGCCGCAGGCGGCCAGGGACACGGCCATGGCCAGCGACAATGCGGCTGCAGCAATGGCCGTACGGCCCCGACACACACTCATGGGGTGCTCCCTGGATCGTCCGAGAAACCCCTGACCGTCCACGCCGGCCACTCACTGTCAGGATAGGTCGGGCGGTGTGAAGCGGTTGACATGCGGCACTTGTGCAGCTCGCGAGATCGGGGTGCTGCTGTCCCTCACCGAGGGTGGACAGCGCCGCTCACCGCGCGTGGATGAGGAGCAGGGCGACGTCGTCGCTACGGTGTGCGCGCTGCTGGGTGTCGTGTACGAGGGTGTCGGCGAGGGCTTCCGCATTCAGGTCGTCGGCCCGTGCGAGTCGGTCGGCGAGGGCATCGGTGACCTCGTCGAAGTCGACGCCGGGGACTTCGACGAGGCCGTCGGTGTACAGGACGAGCACGGCGCCCGGCAACAGGGCGATCTCGGTGGCCGGGTAGGCGGCGGTGGGGTCGATGCCGAGCAGGAGTCCGGGTGGCAGGCGGAGGACTTCGGTGCGCCCCTCGGGGTGACGCAGGATGGGGGGCGGGTGGCCCGCGGAGGCCAGGCGCACGCGGTGGTGCGCGAGGTCGAGATGGGCGTAGAGGCAGCTGGTGAACAGGCCGGGGTCGAGGTCGGTGAGCAGGCGGTTGGTACGGGCGAGCACCTCCTCGGGGGGTGCGCCGGCCGTGGCGTGGACCGCGGTGCGGACCTGGCCCATCAGAGTGGCCGCCTGCACGTTGTGGCCCTGGACGTCGCCGATGGTGGCGGCGGCGGTCGTGTCGTCGAGGCGGATGAGGTCGTAGAAGTCGCCGCCGATTCCGGTGCCGTGGCCGGCGGGGAGGTATCGGGCGGCCACATCGAGCCCGGACATGCGGGGCAGGGCGTGGGGGAGCAGGCCGGCTTGCAGGCTGTGGGCGAGTTGGTGTTTGGCGTCGTAGAGGCGGGCGCGGTCCAGGGCCTGGGCGATCAGGCCGGCGAGGGAGGTGAGGACTGCGCGCTCCTCGGGGGCGAACGTGTGGGGACGGTCGTAGGCGAGGACGAGCGAGCCGACTGGGCGTCCGGAGGTGATCAGTGGCAGGAAGGCCCAGGCGGCCATGTCGTCCTGGAGAACCGCGGGGTGATAGGCGCGCTTCAGTTCGGCGAACGTGGCGAAGAAGCTGGGAACTCCGGTGGTCAGGCAGTGCACGGCGGGAGTGTCCGAGGTCAGGGGCGCGGCGTCGAAGCGGTCCATGAGTTCGGCGGTGTAGCCGCGGTAGCCGATGATCCGCAGTCGGCCCTCTTCCGCGGTCATCAGGGCCAGGGCCTGGGCTTCGGTTGCGGACAGCACCTGGTCGGCGACCCGGTCGACCACGTCCCGCACTCCGACCGCTTCCGTGAGGGTCGCCGCCAGATGCATCAGGTGGTACACCGCGGCGGCCCGGCCTGTGGCGGGGGGCGGCGACAGCGGACTGTCCGGGGCCCCCGCCGCCGGGACAGGGGCGATGCGCACGCTGATGCCCGAGGCGTCCGGGTAGAGGCGGAAGGACAGCCATCGGTCGGGCGGGCGCAGGGCAGTGAACGACGTGGGGCGGCGGCTGAGCACCGCGGCTCGGTAGGGGTCCTGGGCGACGGGGACGTTGAGCCACGGCAGCGCCTCCCAGGGCCGGGCCCCCAGCAGGTCGGACACGTCGGCGCCGAGGAGGTCGGCGGCGGTGGTGGTGACGAAGGTCATCCGGCCGTCGGGGTCGAGTGCGCAGCACCCGCCGGGAAGGCGCTCGGCGAAGTTCATCGCCGCCTGTGCCCCGGACGGTTCAAACGCGCGGGTTTGGGGTGGGGGCACCAGGCGCGGTTCGGCGCCGGGCAGCACGGGGTGGCCGCTGTCGGCGGCCGTCCGCAGGAGCAGGCCCAGACGGTGGCAGACGTCGCCCATCGCCTCGCGTTCCTTCGGGCTCAGCTCCGCGGGGTGCGAGGCGGGCCACTGGAGCACGAGTCCGCCCCACTCCGTGCCGTCGGTCGTGATCGGGGCGGCGGCCAGCGTGAAGGCGTACGGCAGTACGAGGGCCAGTTGCGGATAACGGCGCGCCAACTCCTCCTGGCCACCGAGCCACACCAGCCGATGCTCCCGCAAGGCGTCGGCAACCGGAGTCGGAGCGCTCAGCGCGACCCGGGCCCACGGCACGGCGATCTCCCACGGCACTCCGCTCAACACCGCGAGCCTCAGTGCCTGCCCGCCCGGGGCCGGCAGATACACGGCGCCCACGCTGGCACCGGTGTCCCGCATGCCCTGCACCAGGGCAGCTTCCAGCAGCTCCGGACCGGAGTCCGGGCCGGCCACGGAGCGGGTGGGGTCCCGCACACCCTCACCCCCTGACGGCGACGACGTCCACGGCGTTCCGCATCGGTGGAGCGAGAGTCACCCGTCCCCACCGCGAGGCAGCACCCCAGCCACGCCTGGCATCCATAAACGGACGATACGTCCGCGGGATGGCGGCGGCACCTCGATGCCGTGGCGGTGGAAAGGGCGGTGCACAGGTCTGCCGGGGCCGGGGCGCCCTCTCTTCGGCCCCAGCTGATGCGCCGTGCCTTCAGACAGGCACAGAGTGTTCTCCGACGGCCCTCCCACCGGCGGCCCTTCCGCGCCGTACGGCATGGGCCACAACGACCGCCACAGAGGCCACGCGGCTGCACAACCTGCTCGCAGGCAGGTGATGCGGGGTGCGACGCTGCGGGCGCCCGAGTCGAGCCGACGCAACTCCCTCCGCCGGACCGCCGCCTGAAGACCAGGTCCGAGCCGAAAAGACTGCCCGGTCGTGCAGTGAACTTCGAACACCGGCGACTCCGACCGGCCTTCCGAGCAGCCTTCCGAGCGGCCTTCCGAGCGGCCTTCCGACCGGCGGAGGCCGGGGCCTCGTCGATACGGGGTGTCGAGGATGCCGACGACGCCGGGTTCCCTGCTCTTCGCCGGAGTCCTGAAGGAGACCTCCCCGAGCCGGGCCCGGGCCTCGAATGACCAGGCGAGTCGGCGCGGTGGCGGGCTGCGGTGCCCGCGCAGTCCGGGCGCCTGGAGACTTCCGGGTCCCGGCAGTGACGGCGGACCGCGCGCGGGGCAGACTTCGCGCCGAGGAAGCGCGGAAAGGGAGTGGGGCATGGCGGTTTTCCTATGGTGCTGGATCGGCCTGTTCACTGCGGTACTGCTGCCTCTCGGCCTCGCCATGCTCCGCGGCTGGGCACCGAAGAGGGCCCGCGCACGGTGGTCCCCGGCGCGGATCCGGGTGCAGGGAGTCTCCGC
The DNA here is from genome assembly GCF_019219825.1 of Streptomyces sp. TRM70350. Classification (GTDB taxonomy): domain Bacteria; phylum Actinomycetota; class Actinomycetes; order Streptomycetales; family Streptomycetaceae; genus Streptomyces. The sequence goes on from NZ_JAHUXH010000005.1 coordinate 339,195, forward strand.
GCTCGTGCTGTACGTGGGTGGCCTGGTACCGGCGGTGGCCGGCTTGGCGGGCATGTCCCGCGAAGCCGCCGACATCCTGCAGTCCGCGACCACACCCCACCTGCTGTTCCTGAGCCTGGGACTGCAGGGCGGCGCGGCCCTCTCCGACTGGTTCGGACGGCGGACCGAGTCATGGACGAGCCCGTCCGGGGCGCAGCCTCGGCAACTCGACTGACCCGCGTCCGGAAGGCGAGGACCCCACGGTGGAGACCCACGGTGCTGAAGATCCAGGTGAAAGCGAAGTACGCGCACCGGTGGACGTCGCCCGCGGCGGCCCGGCGACGGGCGCGCCGCTGGACCGCCCTCGCCGGAGCGCTCGTCGCCCTTCGTCGCGCTCGCCGTGACGGCCGTCGGCCTGTTTCCCGCAGGGGCGGCGATCGCGCCGGCGATGACCGCCGGACCGGCCGGACTTCTGCTGCTCACCGAAGTGAACAGGGAGCGGCCGCCCCAGCGCCGCTCCGGAATCCTTCTGACCTCGCGGACACTGACCGGTGAGCGCACCGTGGATCTGTCCCGGATCGAGCGGGTACGGCTGCTGACCTACTTCTCCCGCAGCGGTGTCTCGCAACGTCCTGCTGGTGCGCGACGCCTACGGCACGTCCCTCGGTCTCACCAGGCCGGCCTCTCGCAGGGCGCTGCGCCTGGCTCTCGGACGCCTGCCCCGGGTGAGCAGGGCGGCGCTGGTCCGTCTCGGCATGCTCCCGGCCCCTGGCCGACTCGCCGCCTGAACCCCGGATCGAAGGCGCGTTGTCGGTTCGGCAAACGCGGGCGGCCACCGGTGATACGCCGGTGGCCGCCCGGATTACGAACTGGTGCGTCGGCGCGTTGGTCTAGACAAGCGCCACACGTCAGGTCAAGCCCTGACCTGTGTCCGCCCTTACGGGCACGCTGAGGGCGCGGGCGCCACCAGCACGTCTCGACCGCACATGCCGGGATCCGACGCTCAGACGTGGACCCGCGAATGTTGGTGACGTATTCTTCTATGTACATCACCAACATAGTGTAGGAGGTGCGGCATGTCTGTGACCCAGATCGACATCGACGATGACGCCCTGGAACGCGCCATGGCTCTGTCCAAGGTCAGGACCAAGAAGGAGGCCGTCAATCTCGCTCTGCACTTCTACGCCGAGCAGCAGGAGCGCGCGGCGCGCATCAGCCGTCACTTCGAGCGTGCGCGTGAGTGGGGTGCCGTCGAGGACGCCGAGCGCCTGCACCGGGCGGAGAAGCACAGCCGGTGATCTACCTGCTCGACACCTCCGGCCTGGTCCGGCTTCTCCGCGATTCCAAGCTGCAATCGGCCTGGTACGACGCGATCGATGCCGGGGCCGTCGCGTCCTGCTACGTGCAGCGCGCCGAGTTCCTCCACAGCGCGCGGAACGGGCGCGAGTACGACGAGATCGCGGAGATGTTCAGTGATCTCTACCCCGATGTGTCAGTGCCGAAGAACGCGGGGCGCTGGATCGGCTCGGTGCAACACCGTATGGCGCAGGCCGGCGAGCATCGCAGCGCCTCCGCGGTGGACCTCGTCATCGCCGCCACCGCGGCTCACCATGGCCTGGCCGTCCTCCACGACGATGCCGACTACCGTGCCATCGCCCGGCACGCGTCCGACCTGACCGAGCACAACATCCACGACGTCGCCTGAGGCGCTTTGTCACCAGACAGGTTCTGGACGGGGCCGTTCTTCCAGCACGCGGCCTCGAAGCCTCGGATCAATGTGGTGACACGCGAGGTGAGACGGCGCTGATTCGCATGTTGTCCTGTGGCGGCGCTTCAGCATGCCGGAGGCGATGGACGAGCCACTCTCAGGATTGGGTTCCAGGCGAACCAGTCGAGGACTTCGGCGCCCAGTTCCCAAGGGGCGTTGAGCAGCGCCTTTCCGTCGCCTCCAGATCTGAGATCGTTCCGGTGACGCCGAGCGGGCCTGATCGCACCGCTGTTGACCGTGGCACGCGGTGGGCACGGAAGCAGGTAATGAGGTGTGCCGCCCCGGCTCTGCCGATGGTGGCGCCGGTTGCAGCTGAGTAAAGGCAGAGGCCAGAGATCGCCGTTGCGGCTGCCGGCACAGGGGGAGCCACACCAATCGTCCAGGGATGGAGGGTGCGGCTCCCGGCTGAGGGCTCAGGGGCCTCAGAACCTGCTCGGCGCGGCGCGCGCCCGGCGGGAGTCTTACGCCGGCGAATGGATCCCGGAGCCGCTGCCCGACCCAGCCGACCGGATCACCGGCTGATGCTGCTGCACCTCAGCTGGTGTCGAAGGCGCCTGCTGCGGAACGGAAGTACTCCTCGCGCACTGTGGAGAGTCTCTCCCCGTCACCGGTCCTCCCACCGGCGGCCGTCCGCAGTGGTCGGGCCGGTCGGACGGGTCTGATCCGCGCCGGTGTCGATCAGGATCTGCTGGGCCTGCTTGAGGCTGCCGGCACGGACCGCTTCGGTCATCGCGGCTCGCGCCGCCTCGGGGGGCGTGTCCGGTGGGACCACGAGCAGGGAGAAGTGGTCCTGGTCCCCTCGGGTCACGAGCGCGGTGTCGTCGCCCACGGAGAAGACGTCGATGTGCACCACACGGTCCTCGATGGTCATCCGCGTCGGCATTTCGTCCCAGGCCGCGGAGTCCAGGCCGATCCGTGTGATCGGCCCGAGGCGCTCGGTCAGTGCGCTGATCAGGCCGGGCAGTTCGGCGGTGAGATTCCTGGAACGGGGCCACCACGCACCGTCGAGGATGCTCCGGCGTTCGTGAGTGGTGGTGAGCCGCAGGAGCGCCGTTCCGGGACGCATGGATTCGTGTACACCGTCCGCCAGAAATCCTGCCGGAGGCGGGGGATCGGGATCGGGCATCGTGCTCACCTGCCTGTTCGGGGCCCCCTCGCGTCCACGCTACTCCTGCCCTGTCAGGCCCGGTCGCTGAGCGCGACGGCAATGATCGGCTCGGCCGCCTCCTCGGTGGTGCCGGGCGGCACGACCAGCAGGTCCCAGCGGCCGTGGCCGGGGGCGAGCAGGACCACGGTGTCCGGGGCGTGCACTGCGACCGTCTTCCGCAGTCGTACGACCTGGTTGGCGACGAGCATCCGGCCAGGTGCCGCGGACCAGGCCGCTCCGTTCACCGTGACACCGGCGATGTGTCCCCAGGCGCGCGGCAGTGCGGCGAGCAGTTGCGGAAGCTCTGCCAGGAGGTCGTAGGAGCGTGGCCACCACACGCCGTCGAGGCGACGTGGCAGCGCGCTGTGGGGCGCGAGGCGCAGGCGGAGGAGAGGGCGGGTGGGCGGTGAGGGCGGTGAGGGTGGCGCTGTGGTGATCATGGTGTTTCCTTGGCCGGGTCGTGGAGCGGTTGGTTCGGGTCAGGCGCGGCGGGCGGCGAGGCGGTCCGGCGCCGGCCAGCGCACGTCGGACACCCAGTCGAGGCGTTCGAGGATGCGGATGACGGCGGCCGACGGGCCGATCTGGCCCCGGTCGACGCCGTGCCGGGCGCTGGTGGGGTCGGCGTGGCGGCAAAGGCTGCCATGATGCGGAACCTGTCCGGGCGATGAACCGCCCGGTGTCGTGGGGCGCCGGGAGTCGAAAGCCGGTCCGTCACCGGTGTGCGGCGTGCCCTCGGTCCCTTCAGCCCACCTGGCGGGAAGCGAAAAGGGGGTTACGGACCGTAACAGTTGCGGGAGGAAGAGAGCGGGGCCGAGAGGCGCCTCGGCGCGCCGCCCTCTTCTTCCCACTGCTCCATCCGCCCCTGCTCGCGTACGGCCTCGTCCTCGGCGTGGAGGCGTCGCTCGGCTGCCAGGAGCTCGCTCGCGCCGAGGTGGAGTGCGGGGTCGGCCGCCGCGGCCATGAGCCGCGCCGCCGTGGCGGCCTCGGTCCGGGGCGGGACGACGAGCAGGTCCCAGCGTCCGACGCCGTACGAGAAGAGCCGGATCATGTGCGGGTCGAAACCGGACGCGAACCACGCGGCCTTCACCGTGTGGCCGGTCACGGGCAGGTCGCAGGGCGCCGCCGGCCAGGCGTCGCGGTGGGACGCCATGCGCGACACGCGTCGAACGCCTCGGTGAGCGCGGGCAGTTCGGTCATCAGGTCGTCGGTGCGGGGCCACCAGGCGCCGCACACGGGACCGGGCGGGAAGGTCGGCGGGCGCAGGGAAAGCCGGACAGGGCGTGGGGAGGTGCGTTCCGGGCGTGCCGGGGGGCGGTCAGCGGCCCTGGGCGGCGGGCCTGTGCCGGTGGGTGGGTTCATGTCGCGGTTCCTGTCCTCGGGCGGCCGTCGTGCGGTGGCCGGTGCTGCGGTGGGCCGGGGTCAGCCCGGCTCGTCGGTGTGGGTGCGTCCTGCCTGGGTGTGGCTGGTGGTCAGCCAGGGCGACTCGGCGGAGGGCTCTGCGGTGACGTGCCCGGTGTCGACCGTGAGATGGAGCAGGGTGCCCTGCCCGTCGGCGCCCGCGGGGTAGCTGCGTGGCTCGTCGCAGCGGAAGTTCCGGCGCAGCAGTTGCGCCACCCGTTGGGCGAATTCGGGGCTGGCGGCGATGATGCGGACCTCCGCGAGTTCCCCCACGTGGGGATCACCGTCCGCGGTCTCGTACGCCGGCGGATCTTCGCCTGTGCCGTGTGTGCTGCCGGTGCCGTGGAAGCGGCGGGGCGACGCGTGCATGGACGTCACCTCTGTCCTGTTGGGCATCTCGGCCTCAACGCCCGGCGGCGTTCGGCTTCTTGTGCGTGGTCCGGTCCCGGTGGCGGCGCGGTCGGAAGCGTCCCCGGCCGCCGTCGCGATGGTCGCGACGTTCGTGCGCGGCTGACGGGCCGGAGTGCGGTGGGGTCGGCGCGGTGGTGCCGGCAGCGGGGTCGGCGGCGGCCCGGCGGCCGGGAAGGAAGCGGCTGTAGGAATGCAAGGCGATCCTTTCGTCGTGTGCGGAGTTGAGCCGGTGGATCACGTACGCTCCGCCGGCGATGAGCACGAGGAACGCGGCGATGGTGAGGGCGATGTCCATGGCGGTCACGACCTGACGGTCGGTCGAACGCGAGAAGCGCTCGAGAGAAGCGGGCCCGCCGTCCCACGGGCGCGCGTGGTGCTGTGGGGGTGCGGTGGTGCTGTTGCTGTGGTGCCACTGGTGCCGGTGGTGAAGAGCAGCAATACGGCCCTGCGCGGGTCGGGCTCTGGCCACACGTCGGCGGCGGGGAACGTATCGAAGGCCGAGGCCATCGGGCTGACCTGTCTCCGGAACCCCCTGCGCTGCGCAGGAGTTCCGGCGAAGTGTCTCGCCGAGGACGAGACCGGCGCGGGAGCCGGTGTGCGACGTGCCCTCGGTACGTCCACCGTACTCCCGCGCGCCTCCGTCGGGTGGGGGCGGACGGCACCGCGCTACCCGCCTCGGCGTTCTCGGCCACCGTGGGTCCACAAGTTCTCGGCCACCGTGGGTCCACAAGTTCTCGGCCACCGTCGGTCCAGAAGGGGGGGCGCGGGCCCTGGGAGTACGGTGGAGATATCGAGGGCATGTCGCGCACCGGCTCCGACATCGGTGCCGTTCTCGGCGACCGACGACGCCGGGCCGGATTCGCCCGCGCCCGGGGCAGGGCTCACCTCATGACCGTGAACGTGCCGGTTCCGCCGGCGACCACAGAACTCCTTGGGCGGCCCGTCGGCCCGGACCGGCGCAGTCCGCGAAAGCCACGCCCGTCAAGGCCGGAGCGAGGCTCCTCGCCCCGAGAGGGGCAACGCGTCCGTCCGCTCACCCGGCGTCAGATCGAGGACCATCTGCAGGAACTGGGCGATCTGTGTGCGGAGACGTCCGGCGGCGGCCCGTGGGCGTGGAACCAGGCCCGCGGCGCCTTCCTGCGGCGGCTGGCGGCCGACGTACGGCGACCGGGATTCGAGTTGCTGATCGCGGAGACCACCGCGCTGACCGGATGCGCCTACGGTTTCCCCGTACGCGGCGACGGTCCCCGGTGGGAGGGCTTCGACGGATACCTTCCGGGGCGGCTGCTCCGCCTCGCCGCCTCCGGACGCCTCTTCGTGATCTCCGGGATCCACGTTCCGTCCTCCGTACGCAGGCAGAACCAGGACCGTGCCTGGAACCTCGCCCGGCGCCTGCAGAAACGGCTGCTCACCGATCACGGTGCCGCCGTCGCCGTCACGCTGGTGAACCGCTCCGACCACGGGACCGTCGAGGCGCTGCGGTCCTGGGGGTGGCGGTACATCGAAGGCGACACCCCTCGGACGGCCCCGCGCGGCCCGTTCCGCGTCCTGGTCCTCGAGACGTGAGCACCACGTCCCGCGTCACGGCCGTCACGGCTCTCACGGCGTCGGCAGGCGCAGGGCGAGGAGGGCCACGTCGTCGGTGCTGCCGGGCGGCATGCGGGCGGGCAGTTGGTCGCACAGCGTGTCCAGCGGTTCGTGGGCGAGAGCGAGAGCGTGGTGGCGCAGACGGGCGAGGCCGGTGTCCAGGTCGCTGCCGGGAATCTCGATCAGGCCGTCGGTGTAGAGCAGCAGGGTGGAACCCGGCGGCAGGGGCTGCTCGGCGTTCGGCCGGCTGCCGCCGGTGCCCGGAGGGGCGCCGAGGAGGAGTCCCTGTCCCGCTTCGAGGTACTGCGCCTGTCCGTCCTGGGTCAGCAGGAGGGGCGGCGGATGCCCGGCGTTCGTCCACCGCAGCGTCCACGGGCCGGTGTGCGGGCTGCCTTCGAGCAGGGCGAGGACGAGGGTGGCCATGGGGACGGTGGTGATGGCGGGCATGGCGTCGTCGAGGCGGTCGACGACGGCGCCGGGCGGTCCGGTGTGGTCCCAGGCCAGTGAGCGCAGGATGCCGTGCAGTTGCGCCATGCCGGCCGCCGCGGTCAGGTCGTGGCCCACGACGTCGCCGATGACCAGCGCGAGCGTGCCGTCCTTCCGCTCGAACGCGTCGTACCAGTCGCCGCCGACCTGGGAGCCGGCCGGGGCGGGCTGGTAGCGGGCGGCCAGCCGCAGGCGGCCGGGCTGGGGCAGCGGGGCGAGCAGGTTGCGCTGCATGGCCTCGGCGACGGCGCGCTGGCGGCCGAAGCGGCGGGCGTTGTCGATGACCAGGCCGACCCGGCGGCCGATGTCGCTCACCACTTTCAGGTCGTCGGCGTCGAAGGGGTGCGCCGGGTCCGTGCGCACCAGCGTCAGGGCGCCGGTGATCTGCCGCCGGGAGCCCAGCGGCACCGTGACGGCGGACGTCGCGCCGACGGCCCGCAGGAAGCCGCCGTGGACGGCGGCCAGGGCAGAGGCGGTCGGTGCGGCCACGTCCGCCTCGCGCTGCAGCACGGGATCACCGCCGTTCAGCACCTGGACCAGAGGGGAGTGGGCCTCCTCCCCGGCCTCGGGAAGGCGCTCGCGCCAGTCCTCCTGTACGGCGTCCCGGCCCTTGGGACCCGTCACCGCCACACGGTGGACCTGTCCGGAACCGACGCGCAGGTCCACCGCCGCCCAGTCGGCGAGGCGGGGAACCAGCAGGCGGCCCAGCCGGGCGAGGGCCTCATCGGTCTCCAGCGTCTGACCGAGCACGTCGGTGATCTCCGCCACCAGCGTCAGCCGCTCGGTGAGGTCCTCCAGAGCACGTGTATAGGCCGCACGCGCCCGACGCGCGCTGCGGTCGCCGGCGGCGTCGGTGAACAGCACGGCCATGCCCGTGAAGGCGCCGTCGTCCGTCAGGGGAGAAGCGGACCAGGACATCGCGACCAGGCGACCGTCACCGCGCAGACAGATGTCGCCCGCCCCCCGCGCCTCGGCCCTCTCGGCCGCGGCCCGCAGCAGCGGGCACTGCTCCCGGGGGATCCTGCCGCCGTCCGCATCCCGGTGCAGCAGGTCGTGTGCGTCCTCCCCGCGCATCGCCGCGGCGGCGCGGCCCAGCAGCCGCTCGGCGGCCGGGTTGACCGCGAGGATCCGGCCGGCGGGGTCCACCACGATCAGGGCCGTGCCCAGCTGCCCGACGACCTGCTGCCAGAAACCCGGCTCGGCCGCCGACCACCGTCGCCCCTCATCTCCCACACCCTCCACCATGCCGCCCCTCCAGTCATGGAAACCCTCGCCGAAGACCGCGGGCGCATCGGCGGACCGACACACCAGTGGACCGATGGTCCCCCGGCTTGGCACCGATCGGCTCGGCGACCTTGCCTACTGCCCATGGTGTACGACGGGTAGTGGTCGTCGTCGAGCCGGTCGGCGGCGTACGGCGGCCTTCGGCGTACGACCGCTCCGGCGTGTGTCCGGGCGGCGGGGAACGGTCGCTTTCCGCTCGCGCTCGGCACACACGGGCCTGCCGCATGTTCCGGCCGTCGAAGCCGTCCACTTGCCCGATCATTCCGCACCGGCGGGGAAGTGGCCGCAGAAGATGACGGGGCGCGCCAAGATGTCGCGGGCGGCGGTGAGGTTGCCGAGCAGGCAGGGCAGGGCGGACGGGCCGGCCGGCAGGGGGAAGAGGACGTAGTCCTTTTGCCAGGGCTGGTCCTCGCTCAAGCGCATGATCACGTTACCGAGGTCGCGGTCGCGGCCCACCCACATCGGTCCAGGTGTGGTGCAGGTCGTTGTGGGTGTGCTTCCAGGCGGCGGCCGGGGTGCGGAAGTCCCACTCCCAGGTGGTGGAGTGGACGGCAGGGTCGCGCGTACAGTCCCACTGGCCGTGCAGGATGTTGTGGTCCAGCTCCCTGTTCTCCAGGACCTCGGCGGTGGTGAGCATCGCCGTCCCGGCCGACACCAGCCGCGCGGCGGAGGCCGCACGCCGGTGGCGGTGTGCGCCTGCGGTCACCGGGTGTGGCCGTCTCCTGCGGCGGACTGTCCGAGCCGTCACCGGCGGCGCCGGGCGCGGTACGGACTGCCCGTACCGCGCTGGTAGATGTCGGGGATGCCGTCGGCGTCCTCGTCGAGGTGCTCCGCCTCCCACAGCCTGCGGTAGATGCTGTTACGCCGTTTGACCAGCAGCGCGGCCACGCCGGCGGCGAGCAGTGAGGCGACCAGTACGGCGGCTTTGATCCGCTCGGTGTCAGCCGGGTCGGCGAAGGCCACCTCGCCGATGAGCAGGGCGACCGTGAACCCGATTCCGGCGAGAACCGCGAGGGCGAAGACGTCGGCCCAGGCCAGGTCGGGGTTGAGCCGGGCCCGGGTGTACCGGGCGGCGAGGTAGGTTCCCCCGAAGATCCCCACGGCCTTGCCGACGACCAGGCCAAGCACCACGCCCAGCGGCTCGGGACGGGTGAACACCTGGCCCAGCACGGGAACGGAGATGCTCACCCCGGCGGCGAACAGGGCGAACAGGGGGACGGCGACACCGGCTGATACCGGACGCAGCAGGTGCTCGGTGCGCTCCCCGGGCGAGGCGTCCTCCCCCGTACCCTGGTCGCGGGCGCAGCGAAGGATCAGTCCCATCGCCACCCCGGCCACGGTGGCGTGCACCCCGCCGTTGTACATCAGCGCCCAGATGACCATGGCCAAGGGCACGTACCACCACCATCCGCGCACCCTGAACCGTTGCAGCAGGTAGAAGACGACCAACCCGCCGACAGCCCCTCCGAGGGCTGCCGGGTTCAGGCGACTGGTGAAGAACAGCGCGATGACCAGGATCGCGCCCAGGTCGTCGACGACCGCCAGGGTGAGCAGGAAGGCCCGCAATGCGGTCGGCATGTGGGTGCTGAGCACAGCGAGGACCGCGAGTGCGAAGGCGATGTCGGTGGCCATCGGCACCGCCCAGCCGTCGGCACGGCCGCCACCGGCAGCGGTTGTGGCCAGGTAGATCGCCGCAGGCACCACCATGCCGCACACCGCGGCCACCACCGGCAGGACCGCGGTGGCCCGGGTGCGCAGCTGACCGGCCACGAGTTCGCGTTTGAGCTCGATCCCGGCGACCAGGAAGAAGACGGTGAGCAGCCCGTCGGCGGTCCAGTGCCGCACCGACAGATCCAGCCCGAGTGCGGCTACCCCGAAGTGGACGTCGCGCAGCGCCTCGTAGCTCCCGCGCCACGGGGTGTTCGCCCACACCAGCGCCACCAGGGCGGCGATCAGCAGCACCAGGCCGCCGACCGTCTCCGTGCGCAAGGCCCGGGCCACCTGTACCCGTTCCGGCCAGGGCAGCAGTCCGAGGAAGACCGAAGGCTCGCGCGGGGCAGCAGGCATCGGGAGGACCTCCGGGCCGCGGGCAACGGGCATAGGAACGAGCCCTCCGGCGCCGACCGGACGTCCCGGTGCGATCGTGCCCTGATGGCGCATTCGTCACATCCCATCCACCGTAGCCCGCCCACAGCCGCCCGTGGTGCGACCACCAGGGGACTGCGCGAGGCGGCACCGGGGCTGTCGTCGGCGCGTCCGCACCCGGGTCATCCCCGAACGGGCCGAATCCCGGGAGGAGCTGGCCGACGACTGATCCGCACAGTCCAGGGTCCTCCCGGTCGCCGTGATGGTCCGCCCGTACGGGCACGCTGTGGGCACGACGTCGGAGTACGCGGTCCGGGAGTGGCCGACGGACCTTCGGAGGTGTCCGCATCCCTGCGCTTCGGGCCCAGCCATAGACGCGTGATTGCGGACGCGTACGGGCGCCTGCCTCCAGTTGTCATTCGACGTCGACTCCGTGGGCGCGAGCCAGGCCGTCGAGACCGTCCGCCCAGCCCTGGCCGAGGGCGCGCAGCTTCCATGCGGGTCGACCATCGATGGTGTGCCGATACAACTCGGCGACGACCATGGCGCGGATGTCCGGGTCTGCGGGAGGGAGGCGGAGCGCGATGCCGCGATCGACCGAGAACTGAGGCGGCAGACGACCAGTGTCCATCTGCAGTCATTCCCCGCGGCACGTCCGCCCGTGATCGCGGACGCTCCCCAGATTGGGACTGCCCGGGGTGCTCGCCGAGGCCCAGGCGTTCCACTTCCAGGGTGTGCGACGGCTGGTCCGGGGGCGAGCGGGCGGCGGCCAAAGGGCGGGCGGAGCAGGACGCTCCCGCATATCTGGCGGCGGAGACCGCGCGACTCAACGAGGTACGGCAGCAGTTGGCAGCCGAGGCCGAGCAGTGGTGGCAGGCCCTGATTTCCAACGTTGCCGACGTCGTCCACCTCCAGACCGTCGACGACTTCCCGCGCTGGAAGAAGGAAGGGGTGCTGCAGAAGTACAAGCCGGTCGGCTGGAACAAGATCTTCGACCAGATCAAGGACAAGGACGGCTACTACACCGGCCTGTTCTTCTTCGCCTTCTCCAACGTCACGGCCACCAGGCTCGGCGACGACGCGCCCGTCGAGGCCAAGGACTTCCTCAAGCCCGAGTTCAAGAACAAGCTCGTCTTCACCTACCCGAACGACGACGACGCCGTCCTCTACTACTTCAAACAGCTCACCGACAAGTACGGCTTCGACTACCTGAAGAAGCTGCTCGCCCAGAACCCGACGTTCGTCCGCGGCACCCAGGACTCCGCCGACCTGGTCGGCTCCGGTGACTACGTGGCGAGCTTCGGCACGAGCGGAGGCGTCCCGGGCGCCGCTGAGACCACCCTGCCGAAGAAGTCGCCGTGGGTCGCCTGGCCGCAGACCGGTGCCATCCTCAAGGATGCCCCGCACAAGGCCGCCGCCAAGCTCTACCTGAGCTGGCTGCTGTCCAAGGATGCCCAACAGAACTCCATCGACACCTGGAGCGCCCGCACCGACGTCGCCGCGCCGGCGGGCCGCAAGGGCATCTTCGGCTACGAGAACATGAACCCGCTCGGTCTCGGCGAGTTCATGAGCAACCGCACCGCCCTCGACCGCTACAAGGCCCGCATCAACCTCTATGTCGGCGACGTCAAGGGCGTGAACCCCTCCGACCCGCAGGGCGTGCTCGGCCTGTACCCCGTCAACCAGGACGGCACCCAGGGCTGACGGGCCCTTTTCCGCTTCCCTCTGCTCCCCACCAGAGGGGTGGAAGCCATGGCCACCCACACGGCCGCCTGAGCTTGACGTTTGCCTCGGTGAGCTTGGTGTTCCTTGAGTGACTCGGTGCGATTGACCGTCTTGCCGACGTCGTGACGCTTGGCCCGGTGCTTGTTCTTCGAGCCGGGAGGCCGTCCAGGGCCTGGTCGTGTGGGTTTCGGTGCGGCCGCCGGTCGCGCGGCGGTCGCGTCGCGGAGGTTGCGTCGCGGAGGTTGCGTCGCGGAGGTTGCGTCGCGGAGGTTGCGAAACCCGCGGCGGGCGGGGGCCGGGTGAGGCGGCGGGGTCGGTGCGGCGTTCCCAGGGCCGGTGGACGTCCTGCGCCGGCGACGGTGACCGGGTCGCCGTCCTGGCCCATGGCCACGCCACCGCCGACGAGATCGACCGGCGGCTGGCCGCCCTGACCACCGCCCCCACCCACTGAATTCCCATCCCCTCCAGGAGGCCCCGCATGAGCACCCTCTCCTTCAAGGTCCTCGACCTCGACTTCCCGGCCGGCAGCAAGAACAAGACCGCCACGCTCGTCACCGGTGAGCAGGAGGCCCTGCTGGTCGACGCCGCCTTCACCCGCGCCGACGGCCACCGCCTCGCCGCCGAGATCCTCGACTCCGGCAAGAAGCTGACCACCGTCTTCGTCAGCCACGGCGACCCCGACTTCTACTTCGGCGCCGAGGTCCTCGCCGACGCCTTCCCCGACGCCACCTTCGTCGCCACCCCGCTCGTCATCGAGCACATCCAGCACTCCTACGAGGGCAAGCTCAAGGCGTGGACGGCCCTCGGCCCGAACCTGCCCACCCGCCTGGTCGACCTCACCCCGCTGACCGGCGACCAACAAGGCCACCGGCAAGCCGATCGACGTACGCGTCGCCCACCACTTCGTCGTCCGCGGCGGCCTGATCGTCCGCTTCGAGCAGTTCGTCGACACCGCCCTCGTCCGCGACGCCATGCACGGCTAGGCGTCCGTCCAGACCTTCCTCGGGACAGGTATCCCTCTGCCCACTGCCGACGACAGGGCGCTCGTCATCGCCTTGTGCGAGCAGAACGGCTTCCGCTGTGCGGATCCGGCAGCCGCCCCCGTTCGCACCGCCTGGCTCAGGCGCCGCGGATCACGCGTCGGATCCGGGCGTGCTCGCTCCGCGCCCGCGACGGCGGAGCAGGAGGAGACCCCCGAGGAGGGCCGAGGCCCCGGCGGCGGACCAGGCAAGGACGCCGTCCGCCCCGGTGGCGGCCAGATCGTGGGGGGCGCCGCCCTGCGGGCGCGTCCCGCCGCCTGCCGCGCTGCCCGAGGCGTCGTCCGCCGTCTTGGTTTCGCGTGCGGCGCCCGGCGCGGACGCGCCGACGTCCTCCGGGTCCCGGGTGTAGGTCAGCGTGCCGTAGCCGAGGTGGTCGTAGCTCCAGCCGGCCCCGCCGCGGAGACCGCCGCCGTCCTCGGGCGTGAGCTTGTCCTTGTAGGCCGTGATGTTCGGTACGTCCAGCCCGCGGCGCACCGCGTAGTGGTTGTGGATCAGGGCCCAGATGGGGCGGGTGCTGCCCCGGCCCTGCTCGCTGATCTCCGGTTCGGTGTGCAGGGCTCCGAGCTGGCCCGCCACGCGCCGGCCCATGCGGCGTGAGTACGAGGTGTAGGGAACGTCCTTGCCGAGGTTGTAGCGGGCGACGTACTCAGCGCCCTTCATGAACCGGTTGTCGTCGTACCCGTACAGGTCCTCGCCCAGGTTCCAGGCCATCTCGCAGAGCGCGCCCATCCAGCCGACACCGGCCATGGTGTGCTCCTGGTCCCGGCCGCTCTCCTCCCACTGCCCGAGGACGACGCCGTCCGCCTCCTCGTGCAGGACGGGGATGGCCCGTTTGACACAGCCGTTGCCGTCGCCGTTCTTGAAGTACTCCACCGCCCGGTCGATCTTGGCCTGGTCCTCGGTGAGCCCGCCGATGGCGATGATGGACGCCAGGGTGCACAGTTCCCAGTTGGCCCGGTAGTTGCTGGGGACGGCGTCGTTGTGGTTGACCAGGAAGTAGTCGTTCATCGGGTAGAAGATGTCGACCAGCATGGACTGGAACCGGCCGAGGTCGAATCCGTCGTAGTCGCGCATGATCTCGCCGGCGTTGGCCAGCTGATACCCCTGGATGCCCGCCATCAGGTACCGGTCGGCGTTCCCGCCGAGCTCCTTGAGGGTGGCCGACCAGGCGTTGAGGATGTCCCGCGCCTTGTCCCCGTGCCCGGCGTCCCCGGTGATCTTCCAGCGCAGGGCGTTCTGGTAGGCCGCGGCGGTGTCCCGGAAGAGCAGGTGGACGTTCGCGCCCTCGCCACCGCGGATGACGGTCGCGACGGGCCGTGGCCGGTAGTCGGTCGCCGAGTCCCGGCTGCTCAGCAGCCGCTTCCAGCCGTCCGTCCAGGGCTGCGCACCCGCCTTGACCTTCTCGGCCATCCGGTCGAAGTCGGCCTGCGTGTGCAGCAGCGCCGGGTGGGCGAACCCGCCCTTCGGGGCCGTCGGCACGGCTGAGGCGGTCCCCGTGGCCGCCCCGATCGCACCGGCGCCGGCACTGGCCGCGCCGGCGAGCTTCAGCATCCCGCGACGGCTGAGCGAACGGTCTGTGGTGGCCTGCTCCATCGAACTGTCTCCTGGTTCTTCTCCGGTCCTGTACCAAGGAGACGCGCGCCGCACCGGTGCATAACAAAAACTGTCCGGCGGCCCGGTGGGCGAGCAGTGTCGTATGCGCGGGCACGGTTCGCCGAGCCCTGCGGACGGCGACTCGCCCCATACAAGGGGCCGTATACAAGGGGCCGTATCGGAGGAATCCGATACGGCCCCTTGATCATTTACGACGAACGCACGGGGCCCGCAGGCCCAGGGCACCTACTGGGCGGCGGTGCCGTCCTTGCGCACCAGCCGGTCGTGAGCCTCTTCGAGCCGGTCCGTGATCTGCTCGACGCCGATGGCGTCAAGGCCCTTCTGCCGTCCCGCCACGGCAGCCTTCGCCGCCGACGACGCGGAGGCGAACAGGGCCCAGGAGTCGGCCGTGTAGTCCGCCTGCGCCGGACGTCCGATCTTCTCCAGGGCGCCCCGGATCGGTGTCGTGTCCACAGCGCCGTCCACGTCCCCGGAGATGGCGTTGAACGCGTCGAGAACGATCTTTCCGGACTTGAGGACGAACCTCGCCGTGTGCGCGCCGTCGGGCAGACCGCGGAGCGCGTACGTCGCGAGGCGCTTGTCGGTCGCGGCCGTCTTCGCGTCCCGTGCGATCAGCCTTCCGTCGACGTAGACGTCGAGGACGGCGGTGCCGTCGTTGCCGCCGATGACGTCGATGCCCGTGCCGGTGAACGGGACGGTGAACGACGAGCCGGCGGTCGTGCCGGTCGACGTCGACCGGTACCAGTCCATCGGGTCGCCGAAGGAGGCCTTCCGGCTCCACGTGCCGTCGTAGGTGACCGAGCTGTCCATGTTGTCGAGCTGCGCGCGGGCGTAGGGCGTGTACCCGTCGATCTTCTCGACCTTCAGGTTGTCGAACGCCGTCTTGTGGAAGTCGGATCCGAGCTTGACGCGTCCTTCGGTCTGCGGAGTCGGGTCCTGGTACGTGGAGACGGCCTTGCCGTCGATGTAGGTCGTGACCGTCGCGCCCTTCGCCTCGATGGCGAGGCGGTAGCCGTCGGACGCCGCGACCGTTCCCGACGTGACGGCCCTGCCGTATTCGTAGAACGTCCAGGCGCCGGTCGGCCCGATGCGCACGTTGTAGGCGGCGTCGCTGATCGCCATGCCCTTCTGCTGACGGACGCCCAGGGCGGCGAGTCCGCCGTCCGGGTCAGGGAACGAGACGTCGACCGTGGCTCGGTAGTTCTCCCAGCGGAAGTCGCCGACCGTCGTGTTCGGGGTGTGGCGGTTCCAGGCGCCGGTGTCCTTCATGGACTGGTCCATGTACTGGTACAGGACGTTGTTGCCGCTCGCGTCCTCACCGACCTCCCAGGCGCCGGTCTGGTCGACCATGTAGCGAGGCTGGTTGCCGCGCGACCTCAGGTAGGGCTGGGACGTCTTGTGCGCACCGTTGCCGGTGCCGACCTGGACCCTGCCCTCCTCCTCGTACCCGAAGTCGTCGGCGTACAGGACCTTGTCGCGGGTGTTGTGCTTGGTGCCGGTCGCGTCGGTGTCCAGCACCGTGCGGTCCCAGGACTCGGGCAGGCGTTGCTTCGTCGCCTTGTCGTGGCTCTTGTCGAGCGTCGTCAAGGTCACGATCGACCTCGGCTTGACCGTGTAGGTGTAGTACCCGGCGCCGCCGGGCCGGATCTCGTCGACGAGGCGCTTGAAGTTCGCGTCGTAGGGCCGGCCCGCGTCCGGTCCGCGGGTTTCCCAGATCTCCATGGTCGGGTCGGAACCGAGTCGCATGTTCTCGGCTTTGATCCGGTAGGTCCTGGGCTGGTCGCTGTCGTTGACGACGATCGTCGAGAAGTCCTTCTTACGGGGATCCGCGAGCGTCATGTAACTGGGGGCCCCGTTGGAGCCGTCGAGGTCGACGGTGCCGCTCACCCCGCTGTAACTGGCCTCCGGCACGGTGCGCCAGATGCCCGCCGTGTTCGTGTCGTTCTCCCAGCCGGTCTTCGCGAACTGGGTGAAGTGCTGCATCACATAGAAGGCCGCGTCGTAGTGGAGGTGGCCCGACCACGGGTCACGCGCGCTGACGAGTTCCTTGTGGCTGTACTGCGCGCCTTCGTAGAAGGAGCCGATCGCCGGCTGGAAGATGTAGTGCGTCCGCTTCGAGTTGGCGTAGCTCTTGACGGAGCGGTTCGCGAGATCGAGGGCGCTTTGGACGCCACCGATACCGGTGCTCGTTCCGTTCGGACCCTCGGTGTTGTTGACGCGGTAGTCCGTGTAGCCGAAGGAGCCGACTCCCTCGCTGTACCAGACTTCCTTGTCCTCGCCGTACTTGTTCTCACCGGTCGCCAGCCTGGTGTACGGCAGATTGGTGTCGCTGCCGGCGGGCCCGTCGTGCCGGTCCTCGGTGGTGTAGTGGTAGCCGACCGCGTCGACCATGCCGAAGAGTTCCGCGTCGCTGAGCATGGACGGCCCGATATTGAGGGTGGTGTTCTCGTCAGCGGCGATGATCTTTATGCTGCGGTAGGCCTTCTCGGCCTGCTCCCGCTTTTTCGCCGGGATGCCGTAGCGGGGGTCGGCGAAGTCCGTGTCGGACAGAATCGCCTTCTTGTACCACTTGATGAAGGCCTCGTCCGGATCCCGCGTCTCGTTCGTGTCCGGGTCGACGTAGTCGACCATGTACCCGTATTTCTCGTAGGCGTCGAGGATCGTCTCCTTGTACCACTTGTACATCTCGTCGGAGCCGGTGCCCTTGTTCCATTCGTTCTGAACCCATCGGGGCATGACCCAGCGGAGAATCGAGACCTTGAGCTTCGGGTTGACCGTCTTGGCGTCCGCTGCCAGTTGGAAGCCCGGGGAGCGCGACGCGTCGGCGAGTTCGTCCGCTGTGCGCATGGTCGCCGGATCGGAACCGGTCGACGTGTTCGTGTCCGAACCCATCTCGACCTTGACATGGTTGATCAGGGGGTTCTTTCCACCGAACAGCACGCGGATGAGCTGCCAGTACCGGCCGGGGTGCTCCGCCTTGTAGTCCATCAGCAGGTTGCTCGTGCTGTTGCAACTGAGCACGCCGAGGCCCTTGTAGGTCAAACCGTTCACGTTGTCGGCGCGAACGTCATCCCCGTTGACCACGACCTCCACGGGATCGTCCGCGGTGTGGGCGGCGGGGGCGGTGATCACTCCGGCCGCGAGTGCCATGGTGGTTGCCGCGGCCAGCGACATCCAGCCGAGTCTTCGCTGTGGGCCCATTCCGCTTCGACTCCTTGTTCTCGTAGGGCGTACCGACGCCAGACGTTCGAGATTCCGAAAGGTGTCCGCGATTCCGGAAGGACCGTAGGTGGTAAGCGATTTCTACGTCAATCCCTGTGCACGTCATGCCAATTGAGGTTCCCCGGGCGCCCTCACCGGCTGGAAAAAGCCTGGATGCTGAGTGGCCGTCGCGGGACACTGCCGCACTCAGGGGGAGTGGGACGAAAACGCCTGAATCGCGCAAGGGGTACAAGGCCCAGCCGGGCAGGGGCTCGGTGCTCCTCGCACTTCGTCACGACGGACGGGAGTTGGCCCGGCCGCGGATTCAGCCTCTCCGCGTTCGCGGCGGTGCGGGATGATCAGGCCGGTGCCCCGGTGGTGTCCGCTGGAGGCTCGTGGTCTCTGGACGACAAAGAACCCTTGAGTCCATGACCTGGGATTCCTGCTGAGGGGGTGACGAGAATCGAACTCGCGCTGTCTGCTTTGGAAGCGACGGCACGGCTGGTTCGGATGTCAACGTCGGGCGTGCTTGTGAGTGCACAGCCCTGCCGGTGCCGGAATCGCCGATCAGACACAACAGCGCCTTCCCGACCCATGCCGGACAGGATCTCGACGCCAGGCTGACCGGCAGTGCCAAGGCGACGCGAGCAAGGTCGATGTGAATCGCCAGCTGCACACGGCACCTCGTCGCGCGTTTGACGCTCATCCCCCTCGACGTCGCGAACCGTCCGGCCGCAAGTTCCTATCAAGCCGTAGGGAAATCCCCACAGTTCACGGCAGTCGACCTGTGAGCGTGAACTCTCAAGTAACGTCTCCGGACTCCGCTCCAACGGCCTCCCCACCCCCCATTTCGACGGAGATCACCCCATGTCCGCTGTGACGAACGCATCCGGGTCCGGTTCGCCGGACGCCCGATGCAGCTCGGCCGGCTGTTCAACAACCGGTCGTACCATCCCCTCTCCTCCCACCGTCCTGATGGACGACGAGGCACTCGCGGACTTCCTCGCCGTGGCTGCCGCTGAGTACCAACTCATCACCCCCGAGGCCCCGTTGCCCTGTTTCGCGCTCTTGCTCGGCAGCGCGGAGGCGACGACGTACCACGTGCGGCGTGTCGCCTTCGGCCGTAATGCCCGCACCAGTGATCCGGCGGCTCTACGGGAGTTCCGCGAGACGATCGTGCCGAAGTTCGGGCCGGCCTACGAAAACGAGCACCGCGGCTGGTGGATGGACTCCCACGACCTCCTCCGGGCGTCCCGAGAGGCCGAGGCCCTGGGGATGGACCTGCTCGGTTCCATCCACATGCACCCGGACTGGCACCGCCTGGGCCCGCCGTCGGAACGGGGCCAGACGCTCAGCGAGCGCCCGACTCCCATGGACCGTCATCTCTTCGGCCGGACCGGGTGGCCCCTCAACATCATCTGTTACCTGGAGCGCCGGCAAGGCGAGTTCTACCACGCCCTGGGCGCGTGGGCCCCGCCTCCCCAGCAGCCCGCCGAAGGTTCCGAGGGCGCCGAGTGCCCCGAGGTCGACCTGCGTATCCGTACGAGTCCACTGATGAAGGTGTGAGAGCGATGAAGCAGCCCGAAGGAACGAACGACCCCGCCCACGACGGCACCGAGAACGGCACCCAGGACGACGCACGGACGATCCGCGCCCTGTGGGCCGAGATGGCCCGCGGCTGGGCGGCAGGTGACGCCGCGCTCTTCGCCGCGAGCTTCGCGGAGGACTGCGACTTCACGACCGTACGAGGCGACAAGCCACCCGGCCGGACCGGCATAGCGGCCGGTCACGACGCCCTCTTCCACGGGCCGTACGCCGGAACCGTCCTCGACACACGCGTCCTGGCCGTCCGATTCCTCCGCCCCGACCTCGCCACGGTGGAGGCCGAGTCGACCATCACCGCCCCGGATGGGCAACCGCTCACCACCACGCACGCGTTGGCCGTCGTGGAACGGACAGCGGAGGGCCACTGGTTGATCAGCGCCTTCCACAACATGATCCCCGCGCCCCGCCCGGCGCAGCAGGACCCGGACTCGAAGGATTCCACCGTGGACGAACCCACCGCCGCGCGGCCCAGACTCCGCCACCTGGCCATCGTGGCCCGCGAGCCGGAGAAGCTGGCCGAGTTCTACTCCTCGGTCTTCGCCATGGAACTCTTCCACCGTGATCCGGACGGCAGTTGCTTCCTCTCCGACGGCTATCTCTCCCTCGCCCTGATCAAGCATCAGCTCGATGGTGAGACCCCGGTCGGCTTCAACCACTTCGGATTCCACATCGAGGACACGGCGGCCACCACCGAGGCCCTGGTGGCGGCCGGCACTCCGAAGCCGGCTGAACGCTTCACCAACCGCCCCTTCGCCGAGTACCGGGCCATGGATCCGGAGGGCAACTGGTTCGACCTCTCGGAACACGGCTTCGGCGGCCCGCGCCCGCCGTCCGACTCCACCGGGTCCTGAACTCCGGCCAGACACTCCGCAGGGCCGCGCAACCACGCGACAGCTGTAGCAGCGGACCAAGGCGGAGGCGCAGCGCGTGCCGCCGTTGATCGCCCCGGACCCGGTCGGCACCGCACTCGCACCCCGGCTGCCGGACGCGTGACGACGGTATGACGCCAGGCCCCCGCCGCTGTCACGGCCCTGGACGGCAGCGGCGGAGCCGGGGTGGGGCCTTCGCTACACGGCCGCCACCGGTCGCCAAGGAGGCACTCGCCACCGGCCGGGGAGTCGCCGGACTCGGTCTGGAGAAGGGGCTGCTGCCGCCGAGGCCCTCGCCGACCTGCTCCGCCCCGAGGTTCAGGCCAGGGCGATGCCGTCCGGCTTGCCGGCGGCCTGGCCTCGTCGACGATGGCCACACCACTTCTCAGCGCAGCGCGCTCTTCTGCTGCCAGCGTTCATGATCTTCCAGAGTGGCTGATGGTAGGGCGGTGGTGCCCGCCCGGGCAGGCACCACCGGGGAGGCCCTTTTTCAGCCAGCTGCCTTGCGCTCCCGGAATTCATGGACGCTGGCCGTGAGGGTGCCGTCGTGCTGTTCGTAGTGGGACAGGGCGAGGCCGAGGCCGAAGAACGTGGGGGCCCACTCGCCTACGAAGATGCCCCACCGGTCGGCGCGGGCGAGCCCGGTGCCGGGTTCGGCTTTGAGGCTGGTCATCCAGGCGGCAACGGTCAGGCCGATGGAGGTGAAGGCGGCCATGTAGGCGTGCTCGCTACGGATGCCCGTCTCGTGCATTTTTTTGACGATCATGGTGTTCTCCCGCTCATAGGCCGGTAGTGGGGTTTGTTTCCTGCGGTCTGGCTATGGGGTGTCTTACGCCGGGGCGTGCCTGAGCCCGTCGACAATGCCCAGACACGTCGCCATCGTCGTCCTCTCGCCTGCACGAGCCAGGCAGTGGCAGAGGCGATGACGATGAGATTGTGCTCGTGATCTCAGCAGTGGCCAGAACCTCAGCAGACGCTGCCTACACCAGAGTGCCCATTTTCTTGAGCAACACCGCACTCCGACGAATCGGCAGCCACGTCTTTGTTTGCGGCTTCAACATGCCGAGCAGCTCGATCGGGCTTTTGGCTGGTCGGAAAGGGACGGATGCCGCCCGGCCTCGACCGGACCGGCTGCGCGCGCCGATGCCTGTCTCAACCAGGTGGTTCCTGCACCAGGCGTGGTACTCGACTTTTCCTGCTGGTCATCCGAAAGACAGTGAGGATCGACAAACCATGACCACACATACACGCCGCGTGACCGCCCACACCCCCGTGCAGCAGGCCGCCAGGCTGATGGGTGCCGTATTCCTGTTGGTGGGCATACTGGGCTTCATCCCCGGGATCACCACGAGCTACAGCGCGATGGAATTCGCCACGCACGAGTCGGGTGCCAAGCTGTTCGGGATCTTCCAGATTTCCATCCTGCACAACCTGATCCACCTGGCTTTCGGCGTTGCCGGTCTGGCACTGGCCCGTACCGCTTCCGCTGCGTATAAATATCTGCTGGTCGGCGGGGCCATCTACCTAGCGTTGTGGATCTACGGCTTGGCCGTCAGCCAGGACAGTGACGCCAACTTCGTGCCCCTCAACACTGCCGATGACTGGCTCCATTTCGTGCTGGGCATCGCCATGGTCGGTCTTGCGCTCCTCCTCGGCCGACGTACCCCTGGCACCGAAGATCGATAAAGGCCGAGCCGGGCAGCGGATTTTTCGCCCTACAGGGAGGTCCCTGCCTGACAGGGGCGACGGCATGCAGACTTTCCTGCCCTACCCCGACTTCAGATCCTCGGCCCTGGTCCTGGACCGTCGCCGACTTGGAAAACAGCGGGTCGAGGCATTGCAGGTCCTTCGTGGCCTCGTCGTGCCGGGTTACGGGTGGCGCCACCATCCAGCAGTGCGGATGTGGGCGGGATACGAGGAAGCGCTGGTCCGATATGGCCTGGAAGTCTGCAAGGTGTGGCGTGAACGGGGCCATCAGGACGGCTGTGCGGCCACACTGGTCGCTGATCTCCTCGCATTTCGTCCCGGTGCATCAGTTCGCCATCAGGTGCTACTCGCGGCCGCCGGGGAACTGCCTCCTTGGCTCGGCGACGATGCCTTTCACCGCAGCCACCGGTCGGCGCTGGTGCGCAAGGACCCGAACAGCTACGCCCCACTCTTCCCCGATGCGCCGAACGATCTGCCGTATGTTTGGCCGACGTCGGACCGTTCGAGCGACCCACTTTCCGAGGCGTGAAAGTGGAAGGTCGGTGGAGCGGCTTTGGGCTGGAGCTGCTTGGCGCGAGTGATCATGGCCCCGCAAGCTTCCGGCGCGTCGGGCAGCACACCACCGCCGGGAGCAGGCGCGGGACAACTCCCGCGAGGTTCCGGGGCCGTCGACCTCGTGCCAGCCACCCGGACTCCAGCAGTCCGGATCGCTACACCACGCGGCGGGACGCTACCCCGCCCTGTAGTCGGTCCCACTGTCTGTCACCCGATAGAAACGGTCAGCGTCCGAGGCAGAGTGGCAATCCGGCTTCAGGGAATCTGCACGTCGGATGCGCAACCGCCTCACGGAGTGCGGGGCATCTGTGCAAGGGCATGCCGGATGCCGCCGTGTTGGTGCGGAGTGTCCGGTTCGGAATCCTCGTAGCAATATCGGTCGCATCCTGTCGCGCGGGATGTAGAGAAGCCGCCCCCAAGTCGTGCACATGCCTGCACGGATGCGCAGCCTGTTGGTTCAACTTCCTGGATGTGTGTCCCGGTTGATTGGTCGCCCGGTGTGCTCCGTGCTTTGATCCTCTACACCGCAGGAGGCCGCGCGAAAGTCACCAAACCGGGTGTCGCGTGCCTGCGGCCGAGGCCCGCTATCTGTCCCCGGCGGGACCCCCCCTTGTGGATCAACCATACGAAGGGAAGTTTCATCATGAACTCCGCTCCCCAGGTTGAGACCGTTGTGATCTCCGACGCTGAGCTCGACAACGTCTCCGGCGGCCTGAACCCGCACACCAGCCTCGTCGTCGGCCCCACGGCGGTCAGCAGCACGGATGTCCTGGCCCAGCTCGACGCCGCCCAGAACGAGGTCCTGGGCGCCGCCGGCCAGTACAACCACGTCAGCATCAGCGCCTCCCTCTGACCTGCAGTCCGACCGCTAGTCGGTGACTCCCTGCCAACCTGATGATGCGGTTGGGGAGTTGGCGGATACAGGCGCTACGGAAGGTGAAGCTCCTGGCGTCAACGGAGTGTTGACCAAAATCACGCCGACGCCAGGGGCTTCGAGTGCTTGTGCACCGGGCCGGGGCAGGGTGCTGAACGCGACGGCCCGGCAGCGGCTCGTCGAGGTCGCGGGCGGAGAGCAGGGCGTCGCCGCGTACTGCGCCGCGCAGTTGGCGCAGACCGCAGGAGACAAGCAGGCAAGGCCGAGACGCCGACCAGCCCGAGAGGCAGTAACCGCCTCCACATGGCTGTATGTCCCGCCTGCGCGGTTCAGGTGTAACACGTCAGATCCGTGGTGCGCCGTAGGGAGCGACCCGAGCACGAGGGTCGAGGGACCCGCCCCCTGTGGAGGGGGTGTCGGCCTGACAGGGCATCTGCAACAGCTGACCTTGTGGAACAACGGCATCGTCCGCCGCCCGGTCGACCGGGGCCGCCGGGTCATCCGCTACGACCACCGCGACACCGGACGCTCCTCCACCGTCGACTTCGCCGCCCACCCCCGCACCGTCGCCGACATGGCCTCCGACGCGCTCGCCGTCCTGGACGCGTTCGGGGCCGGACAGGCTCACCTGGTGGGCGCGTCCCTCGGCGGCGTCATCGCCCAGCGGCTGGCTGTCACACACCCACACGGGTACTGACCCTGACGAGCCTGTCGTCCCAGCCCCTCGGCACGGAAACGGCGGCGGCCGTGCAGCGTGTCCTGGAAGGGGCGCCTCCGCTCCCCGGCGAACTGCCTCCACCCAAACCCGAACTGCTGGCCGCCCTCGCCTCGGCTTTCCCCGAGCCGGAGGCGGGCCTGGAGGCGTACCTCACCGCCCGGCTGCCGCTGTGGCGGGTCCTGCACGGCCCGCTGCTGCCGTTCCACGAGGACGAGTACCGCGCCATGGAGCAGCGGGTGTACAAGCGGGCGCGCGATCTGCGGGCCGCCCTCAACCACACGTTCGCCGGAGCCACCGGCCCGGGCTGCACAGCGGACCTGGCCTCCGTCACCGCGCCGACTCTGGTCCTGCACGGCACCGAGGACCCGATGTTTCCGCCCGCGCACGCCGAAGCCACCGCGCCGCCGTCCCCGGCGCCCGCCTGGTCATGATCGAGGGCATGGGCCACACCCTGCCCACGGCACTGGACGGCCGCCTGGCCGACGAGATCCTGCACCACACGGGGCGCGCATAGGACGCCGGACGCACGCCGGCCGGCTCGGGACGTTCCCGGGTCCGCCGCTTCGCGGCCGAACAGGGGGCGTGATCAGCGCGGGGCACCGCGCGTGCACACGTCCGCCCGTCCGCGTCGGGCAGGCCGACGTCGAGTACGGCCGCGGCGAGCTCGGCGGTGGCCAGGCGCAGGCCGGTGGACACCGTCCGGCGCGGGCACGGGGTCGAACTCCTCGTCGCGCAGTCCGCGCAGCAGTACGTCACGCAGGGCGTGATCGTCCTCGACGATCAGGATCTTGGAGCGCATGGCCCGCCACCTCCTCCGTCGTGTTCCTCGTACCGGTTGCTGTCGTGGGTCTGGTACCGATTCCTGCCGTGTCGCGCGGACCGGCGATGACCTGCTGGGGCGCCCACCTGGCCACGGCGCCGAGGCACAGCCCCAGCCAGCCGACGCCGAACAACCAGCCGGCGAGGACGTCGGTGAACCAGTGCACCCCGAGGTAGAGGCGGGTCAGTCCGACCAGCGCCCCCCAGCAGCCGATGACGACGGCGAGCGGGGTTCGGCCGCGCGGGGCGCGCACGGACACCGCGATGACGAGCAGCCCGGCCGTGACCGTGGCGGTGGTGGCGTGGCCGGAGGGGAACGACCACCCCGAGGCGTGCGTCGCCCAGTCCGCGTGCGGCGGGCGGGCCCGGGCGATCAGCTGCATCACGCCGTATCGGGCGGCCTGTCCGGCCCCGAGGCAGGTGACGCAGAGGGCGACGGCGATCAGGCGGCTCCGTAAGGTGCGTGCGGCGACGACGCCCGTCAGGACGGCCAGCACGTAGGGGATCACACCGGTACCGGTGGCGGTGAGGCCACGGGCCAGCGCCACCGCGACGGCCGGGCGGTGCGTCAAGGGCCAGGAATGGAGGTCCTCGTCGGTGAACGGTACGGCGCCGTCGCCGCCGACCACGACCAGGGCCAGGACGCCGAACGCGGTCAGGGCGCCCAGCCCGGTGCAGCCGGCCAGGTCGGCGACCTTCCCGCGGTTCACGGCGCCACCACCAGCGGTCGCAGCCGCGTCGCCGTAAGCCGCCGCGCCAGTGCGTCGGGCCGGCGGCGCACCGCCGACATCATCAGCAGCGCGACGAGAGCTCCGACCGCGACGCCGGCCACGACGTCGTGGGGGTAGTGCGCGCCGACCCAGACCCGGGATGCGGCCATCGCGAAGGCGGCCACCGCCGCGACCGCACAGAGACGCTGGGAGACGAACAGGAGCGCGACGGCGGCCGCGCCGGCGATGGCCGCGTGGTTGCTGGGGAACGACCAGTCACCCGGCGCCGGACACGCCTCCAGTGTCGTCACGCGCAGGCTCTGACAGGGACGGTCCTCGCGGACCACCAGCTTCAGCGCGTCGTTCACCGCGTACGCCACGACGACGGTCACCGGCACGGCCAGCGCGACCACTGCCGTACGGGCGGCGCCGACCTGCCGCGCCCGCCACCAGCCGACGGCCATGAGCACGGCGAACACCGCCAGTCCGTACGTCGACCAGGCGGACACCAGGCCGTCCAGCCACGCGGGGGAACGGTGGGCCAGGCCGACGACGTGGAGGTAGGCGGAGCCGTCGAGCGCGGCACCGTCGAGCCCGTGAGCAAGCGTCATCCCCGGCCTCATGCCTGAGCTCCCTTCTGCCCGGTGGCCGCCCGGCGGGAGCAGTACAGCTCGGCGCCGAGGGGGGCCAGCGACAGGGCGACGACCACCGCGACCATCGGGAGCAGGTAGCGGTCGATGTTCGGGACGGACGAGCCGAGGGCGTATCCGGCGAGGACGAGGCCCAGGCTCCAGACGAGACCGCCGACCGCCTGCCACACGGTGAACGTCCGTATCGGCACCCGCAGCGCGCCCGCCAGGGGATTGAGCACCGTACGCACCACCGGCACGAAGCGGGCCGGCACGATCGCCTTGGCGTGCCCGTACCGCTCAAGTAGCTCCTCCGCACGCCGGGCTCCCTCGTGCAGGCGGGCCGGGCAGCTGCTGGCGAGCAGCGCCCCACCCGCTCTCCGCCCGATCAGGTAGCCGCACTGCGATCCGGCCAGCGCACTCGCCGCGGCGACCAGCAGCAGCGGCACCAGGGACAGGCGCACGCCGCCGGCCGTACCGGTGCACAGCAAACCGGCTGTGCACAGCAGGGAGTCACCAGGCGGGAAGAAGCCGACCAACAGCCCCGTCTCGGCGAACAGCACCACACCGACGCCCGGCACGCCGAAGGCGGCCGGCAGCGACTGGGCGCTGAGGACATTCACCGCCGGCTGCGATGCCGCGGGCACGGCCATGGTCGCGAGCCCTGTCAGCCCTGTCATGGGCGAGTCCTCTCATACTGGACGGACGGAAGCACGCGGACACGACTCCCGAGTGACTACAATTATGTAGACGGTCTACTGCACTGTAGACGGTGAATAGGTGAGGATCGTTCCCATGACCGAAAAGAAGGACGAACGCCGACCGGCGGGCGAGCTCGAGGCCAGTGTCATGGCCGCCCTGTGGACCGCCGACGGGCCGCGCACACCGGGGCAGGTGCAGGCCGACCTCGCCGTGGACCTGGCCCGCACCACGGTGACGACGATCCTGACCCGCCTGCACGACAAGGGTGTCGTGGGGCGCGAGTGGCAGGGGCGTGGCTACGCGTACTTTCCCGTCGAGGACGCCCCCGGCCTCACCGCCCGCCGCATGTACAGCGAACTCGACCGGGACACCGACCGTGAGACGGTCCTGGCCCGCTTCGTCGCCCGGCTCAGCTCGGACGACGAGCGGATCCTGCGGGAACTGCTGGAATCGGGTGAGCGATGACCGCCGTGCTGCTGGTCCCGCTCCTGCTGCCGTTCGCGGCCCGTCCGCTGGCCGGGCGCGCACTCGACCGCCTGGACCCCCTCGCCGCGCTGTGGGCGCTCACCCTCGCCGCGCTCGTGCTGGCCGGCGCATCCGTGTCCGCGCTCGGCGCACTCGTGCTGACCGGCCTGCTCAAGCTGCCCCTGTTCGCCGCGCTCGGCGAGCTCGTCCACCCCCTGCCCACGCCGCCGGACATCCTGACCCTGCCCGCGGCCGCGGCGGCCACCGGTGTCCTCACCGTCAGCGCCTGGACCCTGCTTCGCTCGGGCCTGCGCCAGATCCGTGCCTTCCGCACCGCCCGCGCACGGACCGACCGCAGCCCCACCGCGGGCGACCTGTGCGTGGTCGACTCGCCCCACCCGGACGCGTACGCCCTGCCGGGCCGGCCGCACCGCATCGTCGTCACGACCGCGATGCTGCGCGCCCTCGCCCCCGCCGAGCGCGAGGCCCTCTTCGCCCACGAGCGGGCCCACAACGCGGGCGGCCACCACCTCTTCCTGCTCGCCGCGGAACTCGCGTCCCACTGCCACCCCGGCCTGCGCCGCGTCCGCGACGCCATCCGGCTCGCCGCGGAACGCGCCGCGGACGAGGCCGCTGCCGCCGCCGTCGGCGACCGGCACCTGACCGCGCGGGCCATCGCCCGCGCCGCCCTCGCGACCCACTCCTCGCCCTCCGCCCGCCCGGACTTCGCCGCAGCAGCGACCAGCGGCCCCGTCCCTCAGCGCGTCGCGGCCCTCCTCGCGCCTCCCGCACACCGCCCCCGCACCACCTCCTGGATCGCCCTGCTCCTCGCCGCCTGCACGGCGTTCTCGGCCTGTGCCGCGGTGACCGGAGTGATCACCTTCCACCACGAGGTGGAGGTGGCACAGGGCGAGGCGCCACGCTGACCAGGCCATCACATTCAGAACTTCAGGTACCGAAGGGAAACTCCATCAGAGACCCAAAACCATGGCGAAGCGATCCGGGGCAGGGGCGGTTGACCATGCCGTCGTGCGGGCCATGACGACACAGCGCCTCCTTGACGACCTGGACGACCGGCCCGCCTTCCCCTGCGCCCGATGGCGAACAAGGTGCCCGAAGCGACGGCCTGCCTCTGGATCACCAAGGTGCTGACCACCGGCATGGGAGAGACGGCGTCCGACCTCCTGGCCCGTGTCTCGGCCCGATACCGGCGGTCGCTCTCGGCGGTCTCGCCCTGGTGTCTTCACTGGCTGTCCAGTGACTGTCCGTCGCTACATCGCCTGGGCATACTGGACCGCCCTCGTCATGGTCAGCGTCTTCGGCAGGACGGCGGCCGACGTCCTCCACGTCGGTCTCGGCGTCCCCTACACGGTCTCGGCCCCCGCGTTCCTCGCCGTCCTGGCCACCGTCTTCGTCCTGTGGTACGCGAGCGAGCGCACGCTGTCCATCCACAGCATCCACATCCGCCGGCGCGAGACTTCTACTGGGCGGCGGTCCTCGCCACGTTCGCTCTCGGCACCGCCGCGGGCGATCTCACCGCCACCGCCGGCCTCGGCTACCAGGGTTCGGTCGTCCTCTTCACGGCCGCGATCTGCGTGCCCGCTCTGGCCCTCCGCTTCAGCGGTTCGAACGCGGTGGCCGCCTTATGGTCCGCATACGTCATCACCCGCCCCCTCGGCGCCTCGCTCGCCGACTGGATGGCTGTGAACCGCTCCCGCGGCGGCCTCGCTCTGGGGCTGGAGCCGGTCACCCGGGCGTGGACACTCGCCATCCTGGGCTTCGTCGCCTACCTGGCCGCATCGCAGCGCGACAGCCGTGGTTGCGCCGCAGCCTGACCGGGTGCGCTGTGATGGGGAGGACCGTCGGCACGTCGGCGGAGGGCACACCGATCGTCCTGCCGCCCTCGACGAGGCCGACTGAACGGTGAACGGCTGTGCGGCCGGCCGATCGCGGCATGCTGTCGCAAAGCGCGCCCGGATTCCGGCAGTGACTGAGCGCAGCAGCATCGCCGCCATTGCGGCGCCGAGCCCCGTAAGCGTTGCCGGCGATAGAAGGGCTGCTCGCATGCGGATGGCCTCGCCATCATTCGGCGGTGCAGCAGGGATCGGTAAGGCGCCGGGCCGCGTGCACGGCCCGCGAAGGGTGCGCGCCGGCCCGGCTTGGCTCGGCCAACAATCGACCCGGCTCGCGGACTTCCCCTCTGTGGCGGTGCGCCGTCCTCCCCGAGTTCGCCTTCTGGCCGCTCAACCGGGGCGGACGTTCTTGTTGTGATGGAAGGCGTTGTCGGGGTCGTACTTGGCCTTGACCTCGGCAAGTCGCCGGTAGACGCGATCGCCGTAGGCCTCTCGGACGCGGCTGGTGTCGTCGTCGGAGTCAAGGAAGTTGACGTAGACGCTGGCAGCGCAGTGGGGTTGGAGAGCTTGGAGGAACCCCTGTGCCCAAGCGGTCTCGGCAGCGGCATGCTCGCCGGACTCGTCAGGGAGCCACACGGCGTCGATGTTGATGTTGTGGGCCACGTCGCGACCGGCGTAGGCGGTGGTGTCGTGGGGGACCCGGGCGACGGCGCCACCCATGTGGAACATCACCGAGTACGACCGGGGCGAGCCAGCCGTGTATGCGTGATCGGCGATGACGGCGATGGCGTCGTCGGACAGGCCGGGGAGGTCCGTGGCCTTCCAGTAGTAGTGCCACCCGTGGGGGACGGTGTCGTCGGTGCTGCACTGGTGGGCGACGTAGGGCTTCGGTGCGAGCAGGTCCACGAGCGGCGTCTTGAACCGTCGGAGGGCCCGCACGGCACGCTCGTCGTTCTCGACGGCGCCGACGTAGCAGCAGGCGACGGCGATGGCCGGCCGCCAGTGCAGGTCCTCGGGGATGACCGGCAGTGGGGGGACGGTGCCGAGCCTGACGACGGTGCCGAGCTCGTCGGGTGCTTCGGCGGCGAAGTCCCGGTAGAAGCGCAGTACGTCGGTGGTGTCGTCGGCCGCCCAGAAGACGGGTCCGGCCATGACGGTCGGGCCGACGGGATGCAGCGCGAACCGGAACATGGTGACGACGCCGAAGTTGCCGCCGCCGCCTCGCAGCGCCCAGAACAGATCGGGGTGGTCGTCGGCGGACGCCCGGAGGATGCTGCCGTCGGCGGTGACCACCTCGGCGGCCAGCAGGTTGTCGACAGTGAGCCCGTGTGTGCGCATGAGAAAGCCGATGCCGCCGCCGAGGGTGAGCCCGGCGACGCCGGTGTGGCCCACGATGCCGCCGGTGGTGGCCAGACCGTGGGCCTGCGTCTCGTGGTCTACGTCGCCCCACAGTGCACCACCCTGCACCCGGGCCGTGCGGTCGGCGGGGTCGACCCACACGGCCCGCATGGCCGAGAGGTCGATGACGATCCCGTCGTCGCACACCGCGGTGCCGGCCACGTTGTGGCCCCCGCCCCGAACGGCGATCTCCAGGTCATGGTCGCGGGCGAAACGCACGGCCGCGGCGACGTCGGCGGTCCCGCTGCATCGGGCGATCAGTCGGGGGCGCCGGTCGACGGCGCCGTTCCACACCGCTCGGGCGGTGTCGTAGTCGGCGTGGTCAGCGGTGACCAGCCGGCCCCGGAACCCGTCGATCTCCATGACGATCACCTCCTTGCCGTCCTCCCCTCCACACGGCCCATCGGACCACCGTGGACCCCGGCCGTAAAGTCAAAAAACTGGACTTCACACCCGAAAGCGGGCGCGTCACACTGGCACTGTGCGGAGCTACGGCCAGTACTGCCCGATCGCCCGTGGCGCGGAGATCTTCGCGGAGCGCTGGACGCCGCTGATCATCCGTAACCTGTACCTGGGCTGCGGAAGCTTCAGTGAGATCCTGGAGGGCGCCCCCGGGCTCTCCCGCACCCTGCTCTCGCAGCGGCTGAAGCAGCTCGAACGGCTCGGCATCGTAAGGTCGGCACCCAAGCCCGACGGGCGCGGAAGCCACTACGAGCTCACACTCGCGGGTCACGACCTGTTCAAGGTCTGCGTGTCGCTCGGCGAGTGGGGTGCGGCCTGGCTCGAGATCGCCCCCAAGCACCTCGATCCCTTTGCTGCGCTGTGGTCGATGTGCAACATGATCCGCCGAGACCGGCTCCCGGATCGGCGCGTCGTCATCCGCTTCGACTTCACCGGCCGCCCGCGCCCCGAGCGGTACTGGCTGCTGATCGAACACGGAGACACCGAGATCTGCAAGACGTACCCCGGCCTCGACGTGGACCTCTACATCACGGCGGAAGCCGAAGCCTTCGTCAAATGGCACGCCGGCCACCAAACCTGGGCGGAAGCCGTCCGCGACCGCCGCATCCAACTCCACGGCCCGTCGTGGCTCGTACGAGCCTTCCCCACCTGGAACGCCCGGAGCGCCTTCGCCCACATCAAGCCGGTCTCCCGGATCGCGTCGAGCTCGGCAGCCTGACATCTTCGACGCACCCTCCCGATGCGGTGCCGCACGCAGCCTGGATCGCGACGGCCGCATCCACCACCGCCGTGGTGCCACCGAAGCCGGCATCGGCGGAGTCGGCGGCCGGGGCGTCGGTCGTCTCCGGCCTGTCACGGCCTTGGGCACATCGCGGAACCATGCGCGGCAGCCTCAGGATGTCTTCGGCACAGTCCGCAGCCCGGGTCGCGCCCCGTCTCTATGTCCCGCACCGTTGCCAGGCGACGGCGGCGATCGCCTGCGGGCTCCTCACGCCCACCTGCCACGTGCTGTGTGAGCGTCAAGCCGCCAGGACACCAGGTGCCGACGCAGACGAAGGCCCCGGCCATCATGGAGCATCACCACCCCGCGGGACCCATACGCGCAGCTTGGCGAGTACGGCAGCGGCACCATCCGGGTGGGAGGTCCGGGCGGTCCTTGAGGATGTTACGGAATGATCTCGTCGAGGATCTTATCGGTCCGCTTGGCCGGGTCACCGCCGCTGTGCGCGACTCGGATGAGGACGTCGCACAGGGTGCTTGGGGTAGAGGACGCCGTCGCAGGTGGCGGCGAAGGCCATCTACTGGATCATTCTCATCCCCTGGCCGAGCTGCGCGAACTCGTCGGCGGCTTCGCGGCGACGCTGGTCGTCCTTGCCCGTGTACTCCGAGAGTGATGACGCAGTGATCCGCCGGTGTGTACCGACGGTGCGGTAGTCGATGTCTCCGGCCTCGAGTAGCACGATCAGGACCGGCCGCGACAGCATGTCTGCTGCCGGCGAGCAGTCCCTCGGCCTCGCGGGGCAGGGCGAGGGGCTCGCGGCTGGCACGAGGTCGACGGCCCCGGAACTTCGCGGGAGTTGTCCCGCGCCTGCTCCCGGCGGTGGTGTGCTGCCCATCGCCGAGGTGTCGGGCTTCCCCGGCTGTGACCTGCGGAGTCGCGAACTACGCTCGCCTACACCACTTCGCGGGACGCGACCCAGGGCTGACGGCGACTGCCGAGAGGCGACTGTCAGGCCGAGGGCGGTCTCGAGGGTGATGCCGCCGCATGCGCAGTCGCACGGCGGGGATTCAACCGGGATATCACAAGTGCCCTGAGACAGGCGTAAAAACAGCCCGCGGCGTACTCATGAGGCGCCTGCAGGCCTCGGCGAAGGTGCGTCGAGACTGCTGGTCCTCATACCGGCGCACAACGAGCAGGACCGCATTGCTGACGCGATCCGGGGCATATGGGGGCAGACCAGAGAGCCCGACCATGTAGTGGTCGTCGCCGACAACTGCACAGACGCCACCGCCGACATCGCCCGGCAGCACGGAGCCGAGGTCTTCCACACCCACAACAACGTGCACAAGAAGGCCGGGGCGCTCAACCAGGCCATCGAGTGGGCGCTTCCGCACCTTGCCGACCGCGACCTGATCCTCGTTCAGGATGCCGACACGATCCTGAACCCGCGGTTCGTCGAGACAGCGATCGGCACGTTCAACCGCCAGGTCGGTGCCGTCGGAGGCGTCTTCTACGGGGAGAAGGGCGGGGGCCTGCTCGGGCTGCTGCAGCGCATGGAGTTCCATCGCTACGCCTGGGAGATCGAGCGCACCGGCGGCAAGGCCCAGGTCCTCACGGGCACGGGCACCATGTTCCGCGCCCGGGTGCTGCGCGAGGTCCGGGACGCACGCAGATCCGGCCGACTCGGCGGCGGCACCGAGTGCGCTGGAGAACCTCCGCGACTACGGCTGGACACCAGTGACCAGGCGCTACTTCTTCCAGCAGTCCATGATGGGCTTCGGCGTCTCTGGGCTTCCTGGTCTATCCGCTGAGCAGGAAGGCGATGGTCGCGCTGATGAACTTCAGCGCCAGGATCCAGGTCCCGTTCCGGGTAGCCGCCCGAGAGCCGACCACGGCACCAGGTCCGGCCGTGGGTCCGGCGGCAACACGGGGGCGGGCCGGATTCCCCCCAAGGGGCCCGGCCCGCCCGGATCTTCCGAGGAGGGTGCCGCGTCAGCGGAAACGGACTCGCACGCTGTCGCGTGCCGTCTCGGTGCCGCGTTCCACCAGACGTACGACGATCGTGCGGTGGCCGACGCCGTAGGAGGATGTGGTCAGCCGGAACGACCAGTCGGCGAGGCCCTCGGCGGGACGCCAGGCGGCCGGGTCCACGGGAGCGTTGCGGCCGACGACCTGCCACTCGACCCGGGCGTCCGGGACGACCCGGAAGCTCGTCCGTGCGACCTGCGACGGCGTACCGTCCCGCACCGCACGGGCGTACAGCACGTGTTGGCCCACGCCGAGGCGCCCGGCATCGGCACGCCAGGTGCCGGTGGCCTCGTCGAGCTTCGCGGAGATCGGGGAGGTGAAGCTGTCGTCGTCGACGGACACCTGCACGCGGCGGGTTTCCGGACGGCCCCCCACACCTTCCGGGTCGGTGCCGATGTCGGGGAACGTGAACCGGCCGCCGAGCACGACGATTTCGCCCTCGCGGACCTCGCCGCCGTCCGCGGGTGCCTCGATGGTGGCGCCGAAGTCGAGGCCGGAGGGCGGTAGCGCGGCCGGGTCGACCGTGACCCTCGTGGCGTGGTCGCCCTCGTATCCCACCGCGAGCAAGGCGGTGGTGTCGGAGAGGAGCTGGACGGTCAGCTGCTCTCCGTTGAAGGCGCGCCGGGCGGTCTCGAACTCGATGGTGAGTTTCGTCCAGGAGCCGGTGACCGGCTGGGTCGTGGCCTTGCCGCGGCCGATCTCCCGGTCGGTGGCGAGCAGGACGACGGACGGGCCCACAAGGGCCGCCGGGGCCCGGGTCCGCACATACAGCTCGGCCCGCACCCGCGATCCCGCGGCGAGCGGTTCGTCCAGGGCGTCGGTGGACGGGTGAGCGGCGGTCGGCAGATACGGCGCCACGGAGGCCAGGGTGTCGCCGACCGCGCAGCCGTCCGCGTCGCCCGCCCGGTCGGTCCGGTCCATGGTCCGCTCGCCGGAGCAGTCCGGCCCCTGGTGCAGGTAGTAGCTGAACGATCCCTCCGGGTAGGGCTCTTGGTCCCTGCCGGCCTGTTCCGCGCCGGACTGCTGGGCGGCGAGGGTCCTGTGCAGGACGCCCAGGGTGCCGTCGAGCGTCGCAACGTCGTCGAGACCGGCCGATACGCCGCTCGGCAGCGGTGCGGGGTCCTCGGTTCCGTCCCCGTCCCGGTCATAGCCGCCCCAGATGCTGTCGCGGACGGCCCGGTCGGCGGCGAAGAAGTCGTCCTCGACGGGGCGTTCGGGCAGCAGGGCTCGGCCGAGCAGGACGTCCGTGGCACGGCGCGCGGTCTCGGGCGTGGCGGCGCCGTACCCCTCGAAGAGGACGTTGCCCGCCGTGTGCGGTGCGGCGAGCGGCCAGCTCGTGGAGGGCAGGTTGTCCTCACCGAGCGGGAAGGCGTTCTTCAGGACGGCTTCGCGCAGCTCACCCCGGGTCAGCCTGCCGTCCTTCAGGTACACGCTGCCGTCGAGCGCGGTGCCCTCGGCGACGACCTGGCCGCTCTTCTGCCCGGCCCGACCGTCGCCGATCGCCTCGCGTACCCGCTGAAGCGTCGTTGCGAAGACGCCGGCTGTGTACGGGGTCGCGGCCGAGGTGCCGCTGAACTGATCCTGGCACAGGACACCGGTGTGGCAGGCGGAGGGAAGGCTTCCGATGCCCCAGGACGACAGGTGCACGGGGATCCCGTCGCCGACGACGGCCCGCTGGTCGTCGCGGCGCAGCGCGCCGACGGTGATGTTCCAGTCGGGTCCGGTCTGGTCCGAGTGCCAGGTGCTGACGGGGACGTCGAAGGCGTTGCCGACGCCGTTGCCCGCGGCGAACAGGACGGTCTGGCCGCGCTCGGCGGCCTTCTTGGTGACTTCCTCGCCGCTGAGGATGGGGCCGACGGGGGCGCCACCGACGTACCCGAAGGAGTGCGAGGTGATGTCGACCCAGGGGTACTTGGTGGCGACCGTCTCGTCGAGTCCCTCGACCATGACGAGCAGGCAGGTCGGGCAGTAGCCGTAGCGGTTGCCGGCCGCGACGGAGGCGGAGCCGGTGCCGTGCCCGTGGTCGTCGAGGACCGGACGGTCGCCGTCGATGCTCGACGAGTACGCCCCGATGATCTTCGTGCCGGGGATCCAGTGGAGCTGGCCGCCCTTCACCCGCTCTCCGGTCCACAGGTCCTTGTCCTCCTCGGGCAGGTAGCCGTTGCCGAGGGTGACGGGGATCGCGGGGGCGGAGGCCGGGTAGCCGGGGATGTACTCCGAGGGGTGCCGGGTGAAGTTCCTCGTCAGCGCCAGTACGTCCGGGTCGGGGTAGGTGCGGGCGGAGAACTCGAGGTGATAGGGGTTGATGCCGGTGTCGGCGATGCCGATGACGGTGACCGGCGGCGCCGCGTCCAGCCGGTCGGCGTCGCCGACGAGCACAGAGGTGGTCTCGCGCCTTTCCAGACCTCGGGCGTCGGTCGCCTTGAGGGTGACGAGGTGGCGGCCGTCGGGCAGTTCCGGGGTGACGGTGGTGCCCGTGCC
This sequence comes from Streptomyces sp. TRM70350, assembly GCF_019219825.1. GTDB lineage: Bacteria > Actinomycetota > Actinomycetes > Streptomycetales > Streptomycetaceae > Streptomyces. Next base: position 375,516 of record NZ_JAHUXH010000005.1, read on the forward strand.
GTCGTCGAAGCGGCCGTCGCCGTCCAGGTCCCAGGCCGCGCCCACGGGGTCCGTGCCGCCGGTGACCGTGCCGCCGAGCCGTTGCTCGGTGCCCGTCTCGAACGTGTACGGCCCTCCGGCCTTCACCTCGGGCCGCGGGTCGGCGGAGACCTCGCGGGCCACGACCCGCGCGGTCACGTCGGCCGTGACAGTGGCCCATTTGACGGCCACGACCTTCCAGGTGCCCTCGGCCGGGGAGGCCACGGACGTCTTCTCCGGGTGCCCGGCCGACTCCGACCGCGCCACGACCTTCCCGGACGGGTCGGTGACCCGCAGGTCGTAGTCCTGCTCCGGCGTCGTCCAGGACAAGGCGACGTCCAGGGACCGCACACCGGAGGGCACGTCGAAGGGGAACTCGACGCTCTGCTCGGCGGGGAAGACACCGGGTGTCGGGTCGGTCCTTGTCTCGTCGAGCAGCTCGCTGCTCGTCTCCTCGCCCACGACGGCCTTGACGGTGTCGCTCGTGCTGACGCCCGCGGCATCGGTGACGGTGAGCCGGATCTCGTACGTCCCTGGAGCCAGCCCTGTCGTGTCGAAGGCAGGGCTCGCCGAGTCCGCGCCGGTCAGCCTGCCGTGCTCGGCGGTCCAGGCCCAGGTGTAGGGAGCGGTACCGCCGTAGGCGCTACCGAGCAGCGGCGCCTTGTCACCCGCGGTGGCGAAGGGGCTGTCGCCCGCGTCCGCGTGCAGGGGCACGGTCTCCACGGGTGGTGGGGCACCGGTGCGGGCCGTGCCGGCCACGTCCACGGTGCCGCTCACCGGCTGCTTGACCGTGCCGTCCGCGGTGACGTGCTGACCGCCGACGGACGTGACCATGACGCCGGGGCCGTCCGCCGCGGTGGCGCCCGTGACGGGGAGCAGCGACAGGGACAGGGCCAGCGAGGTGACGGCGGCGAGGCGCCGGAAGCGCATGCGCGCGCGTCTCATCAGCTCCGGCCCCACTTCTGCGCGCAGGTCTTCAGATCGGCCTTGACGCGCTGGCCGCGGTCGACCACGACGGGCACCTGCTGCAGGATCTTCCCGTCCTTCTCACAGGAGAGCGTCCAGTTCTCGACCAGTCCGCCGACCTCTGCGGTGGTGGCGTCGTAGAGGGAGGCAGTGAGCGACCAACTCGGCGCCGCGGACGCCCAGTTCTCCACCCGCAGCACGTAGTCGCCCTGCGCGGGGGAGTCGAGGAGCACGCGTTCCTTCTCACCGACGGAACCGGTGGACCGTCCGACCTCGGTGAGGGTGCCGTCGGCGTTCCTGCGCAGCACGTACAGGTCGAGATCGTCGGGGGTGGGCCAGTCGAGCTTCACCTCGAGGAGGTCGGCGGCCCGGTCGACGGTGAACTCCCGTTCCGTGGGCTGCGCGGGCAGCGTGGTACCCGTGTACGTCTGCCGCTTCAGCGGCTCGGAGCCGACCACCCGGATCTGGCGGGCCTTGACGACGGGCCGGGTGGAGGGGTTGACGTGCCAGGTGTAGCCGCCGCCCGCGCCGACGGTCATCGTGGTGTCGAGGGTGTCCGCGATGGTGCCGGACCAGGTGGGCGTGGCGAAGGTCTTCTTCAGACGCAGCGTGGCTCCGGCGGGCGCCTTGCCCGTGATGACCGCGTGCGCCCGCGGGTCCACGGCGTTCTCCAGCGCGAGCAGGAACGCCTCGCGGTTCCCCCTGCCCGCGTACTCGCCCGCGCCGACGTATTCGTCGACGACCTCCGGGAAGGGCGGGTGGAACTCGTCGGGCCCGATCTCGAAGGTGTAGCCGTAGCCGCCGGTTGCGTTGTACGACCAGTCCTCGGTGGTTCCGGTGGTGTCGTACAGCTGCCAGCTGTGCTGGCTGGTGTAGCCGTTCTGCTCCGCCATCCGGTCACCGAGTTCCTTCATCGCGGCCTCGTCCGGCGCGTCGCCGACGGGCAGTCCGTCCGGTCCGGTGGTGTCGGGCGCGACGCCGTTCGGACGCAGCACCAGATTCGAGAAGGTGTGGTTGGTGATCAGACCGGTGACCTGCCGGCTGCTGATCAGGTCGCGGATGTTCCGCGTCTCCGGTTCGGAGAACGGCCCGGCACCGCGGTAGGTGGCCTGCACCGGCTCCGCCGCCGCGCCCGGACCGCCCCAGAAACCGCCGTAGTTGCGGTTGAGGTCGACGCCTGCGCCGAAGCCGCCGGGACTGCTCGCGAGGGCGCACTCGTCGGCGAGCGGGGCCAGGCCGTCGGCCATGCGGCAGTTCTTGCGTTTGTACGCATTTCCGGGCGTGGCCAGGATGGACGCGGTACCGCCCTCGTCGATGCCGCGCAGGTCGACCAACTGCCCGTCGTTGAAGGACTTCTCGAAGCCGTCGACGTTGACCACGGGCACGACGAGCACCCGTGCCTTCTTCAGCAGGGAGGTGATGCGGTCATCCCTGCCGTCATGGCGGACCAGGTCGAAGGCGAACTCGATGGCGTGCTCGCCGGAGGGCCATTCACGGGCGTGGTGCAGCCCCATCATCAGGAAGACAGGCCTGCCGTCCTCGGGGGCGTCCACGTCATGCGCGATCTCCACCGCATACACGGGCTTGCCCTCAAGACTCTTGCGCGGAAGGGTCAACTTCCGTACCAGCCCCGGATGTTCTGCGGCCAGGCGGTCCATGTCGGCGTTGTAGTCGGCGAGTCCGCGGTAGGCGTCCCGTCCCGAGGGCAGGGGCGAGACCGCGGTGGCGGCGGCGTAGGCGCGGTTCGCGACGTTGACGTCGGACTCGCGTTGCACCAGGTCCGGTATGCGGACCCGCCAGTCGAGGCCCGCGCCGGCCAGCGCCAGTTCGTCGGCCGCACGGTGCAGGACGACCTCGACATAGTCGTGTCCGGCGTGCTCGGTCAGGTCGAGGCCGAGTGCGACGAGGCGGTCCTTGTCGGCGCGGGTCGGGGTGCTCACCGTCACCAGTTGCGGGCGGAAGCCCTCCGCCGCCGAGGCGGCCGGCGCCGAGGCACCGGGCATCGACCCACCACCGGCCACGACAGCGGCCATTACCACGGCGCAGGCGATCAGCCTGCGTCTGCCAGAACGTCGGGATGCACCATCCGATCGACGGCATGAACCAACCACATGAACTCCTACTCGCCAGCAGGCACGTCGGCTGCCCCTGGCACGCCTTGTGGGCGGCCGGTTCACCGGGCGTTGCCCGATCATGTGGGGGTGGCGGACAGAACCTACCCCTCCGGATACAGCCCGTACACAGGTTTGTGGAACAGGGGAACAGAATCCCGAGGCGCCATGGTCGGGCCCGAACGCCGTACGAGGTCTCCATACAGCCGACCTGCAGGGAAGGGATGCCGTGACTGTCGTGCTCGCTCAACTTCACGACGGCCGGTGTCCGCCCTCGGTTCCGCGGCTCTGGCAGCGGCGTGACAGTCCACCGGCGGCCGACTCCGCGAAGACGGGCGCCGTGAAGGCGACGCCGGCGGGCTCTCCGGAGTGACTGGCCTCGCGCGGTCCGCCGGCTCCCGGACAGGTGGGTACGCGGCCGTGAAGAAGGGCAACCGGATGGTCTCGGTGGAGACGGGGACGTACACGCAGACCGCGAGTCACCCGGTGGGCGCGGCCCCGGCGACCCGGACCAGGTCCGCCGCGTGCACGCCTCCATGCAACCGGCCCGGCAGCCGGGACATCGGCCGAACGGCGGATTGCGAAGGCACGGCTGACAGGCAGATCCGGAGACTCGCCCAGTCACACAAAAATCAACGAGAAACGACAAAACCATTGACCTGCTCCTGTCTCACCTCTACTTTCTGACCGATTCACCGCACTCAGTTCGGCCGGTCGGACGAGCACGCCGGTGGCCCCCTATGTGTGTCCCTCAGGCCCCTCTCTCCTGAGCGCCCGTTCTCCCCTTCCGCACGTCTCCTTTGGAGAGTTCGTGAGCACAAGTCCCCGGCCGCACTGCCAGCCGTCGCGCCGACGGTTCCTCGGCATGGCCTCCGGAGCTGGCCGACCGCCGTTACCGCCCGCCTGAGTCGGTCAACTACACCTGGCCGTCCTTCGATCACTCAACTTCCCGACCCGTTACCTCAGGCACTCGAACTACGCCCCGCGCATCGGCCCGATCTCCACCGCCACCGACCGCCGCCTTCTCCAGCGTCGACTGACGCCCTATGGCTGACCACGGCACCCCAAGCCCATCGCCCTGGCGCGGTCAGCGTTCGTTCCCCGTTCCTCCCCTTGGAGAGCCGTATGTCCCGCACCGCTCTACACAGATGGGCCAGACGCGTAACCGTCCAGGTCCTCGCCGCCGGGCTCGC
>NZ_JAHUXH010000050.1 GCF_019219825.1 Streptomyces sp. TRM70350
CTACGTCACGCGCCCCTGACCGGTCTGCCGGGAATACGCGGTGACCGTCGGGATGCCCGTCCTGGAGTTCCCTGACCATGTCCTGCAACTCGGAGCGGAGCCAGTCCCGGGTCGCCACCTCGCCGAGCCCGATGCGCAGGGCGGCGATCTCCCGGGTCAGGTACTCGGTGTCCGCGATCGACCGCTCGTTCTGCTTGCGGTCCTGTTCGAGCTCGACCCGGGCGCGGTCGTCCTGCCGGTTCTGCGCGAGCAGGATCAGCGGGGCGGCGTAGGAGGCCTGGAGGGAGAGCGCCAGGGTCAGGAAGATGAACGGGTACTCGTCGAAGCGCAGGCCCGACGGCACGGACACGTTCCACAGCACCCACGCCACGATGACGACCGTCATCCCCACCAGGAAGCGCCCGGTGCCGATGAAGCGGGCGATGCGCTCCGACAGCTTCCCGAACGCCTCCGGGTCCCACTCGGGCAGCATGCGCGGCCGTCTGGGCCGTGGCTGGTCGAGCCGGACGCGCGGGCGCGTGGTCGCCGTGGCCCCGGCGGGCATGCGCTCCCGGACGATCTCGCGCCCCACCACCTCACGCTCAGGAGCCATGGGGGGCCACCCCTTCGCCCTCCGCAAGCTCGAACTCGGTCTCCCGCCAGTCCTCGGGCAGCATGTGGTCCAGTACGTCGTCCACGGTCACCGCGCCCAGCAGCGACCCGGACTCGTCGACGACGGGCGCCGCGACCATGTCGTACGTCGCGAAGAACCCGGCGACGAGCGGCAGCGCCGCGCCCGGGCCGAGGGGTTGCAGGTCGTCGTCGAGGATCGAGCTGACCAGGGTGTACGGCGGGTCGCGCAGCAGCCGCTGGAAGTGGACGGTGCCGAGGTACTTGCCGGTCGGCGTCTCGTCGGGCGGGCGGCAGACGTAGATCTGGGCGGCGAGGGCGGGGGAGAGGTCGGGGTTGCGGACCCGGGCGAGGGCCTCGGCGACGGTGGCGTCGGGGCGCAGCACGATCGGCTCGGTGGTCATCAGACCGCCGGCGGTGTCCTCCTCGTACGCCATCAGGCGGCGCATGTCGGCCGCGTCGGCGGGCTGCATCAGGCTCAGCAGCCGTTCCTGCTCCTCCGTCGGCAGCTCGGCGAGCAGGTCGGCCGCGTCGTCCGGGTCCATCGCCTCCAGGACGTCGGCGGCGCGCTCGCCCTTCAGCTTGCCGAGGATCTCGATCTGGTCGTCCTCCGGCAGCTCCTCCAGGACGTCGGCGAGCCGGTCGTCGTCGAGGGCCGCGGCGACCTCCGCGCGGCGCTTGGGGGAGAGATGGTGCAGGACGTTCGCCAGGTCGGCGGGGCGCAGCTGCTCGAAGGTGGCGAGCAGGCTCTCGGCGCCCTGCCCCTGCTCCTCCAGCGAGAAGCCGGTGACGCCGGACCACTCGACGGTCAGCGTCTCGCCCTTGGCCCGCCGGAAGGCGCCGCCCTTCCTGCCCTTGCGGACGAAGACGCGGTCGATCTCCCAGTCGCGGCGGGCCGGCAACTGCTGCACCGCCAGATCGAGGACGGTGACCTCCTCGCCGGTCTCGACGAGCGTGACGCGTTTGTCGAGCAGCTCGCCGAAGACCAGCCGCTCGGTGGGGCGCTGTTCGAAGCGGCGGACGTTGAGCACGCCGGTGGTGATGACCTGTCCGGACTCGATGCCGGTGACCCGGGTCATGGGCAGGAAGATACGGCGGCGGCTGGCGAGTTCGACGACCAGCCCGAGCAGCCGCGGCGGCTTGCCGCCGACCCGCAGCATGACGACCAGATCGCGTACGCGGCCCACCTGGTCGCCGTTCGGGTCGAAGACGGCGATGCCGGAAAGATGCGAGACGAAGATCCGGGGGGCGCCCGCGGCCATGGCTGCGCCTCCTTTTCCTGCCGTACGTTGCTTTTGCTCCGCTTGTGCTGAACTGCTCACTCGGATGGGCTTCAGGCTAGCCCGTCCCGATCGGATCCGCCCTGGTGAGCGGTCCGGACGGACTGGCTCCGCCGGCCGCTCGCCGCCCCGGTACGCTGCGGTACGCCGCTGAAGGACCGACGTCAGAAAGGCAGCACCATCTGTGACTGCGATGCGCCAGGGCCGTACGCGCCGGACCGCACTGGTGAGCGCGATGTGCGCCCTGGTTGTGGCGGGGACGGGACTGACCGGGTGTGGCAGCGAGGACCCGGACGCGGGCACGAACGGGGTCGGCAAACTGCCCGCCGACCAGATCCAGGCCAGGACGCGTACGGCGGCCGAGTCGGCGCAGGCGGTACGGCTGTCGGGGACCGTCGTCGCGGGCGGAAGCACGTACAAGCTGGACATGCGCCTGAAGTCGGACGGGGGCACCGGGTCGGTCAGCGCGCAGGGGGCGACCTTCCAGCTGTTGCGGGTCGGTGAGGAGCTGTTCCTCATGGCGGACGCGGAGTTCTGGCACGACGGGCACGACGAAGGGGACGCGGCCGCGGCCGACAAGCTCGACGGCAAGTACGTCAAGGTGCCGAAGGGTGATCCCTCGTACCAGCGGTTCAGCGGCTTCACCGACAAGGACGTCCTCTTCGACAGCCTGCTGACGCTGCACGGCACCCTGGCGACGGACGGCCGCCACGAGGAGTCCGGCGTGCGCACCATCCGCATCACCGGCGACCAGGGCTCCGGCGGCACCCTGGACGTCTCCCTGGAGGGCAGGCCGTACCCGCTGCGCCTGGTCCGCGCGGGCGGCGCGGGCACGCTCACGTTCTCGGACTGGGGCAAGGACTTCCCCCTGGAGCAGCCCGCGAAGGACAAGACGGTGGACTACGGCCAGCAGCTGCCGACGTCGTAGACCGCCCTATGTGCGCCTGCGCTTCTTCTTGTTCTTGAAGAGCAGCCGCGGCAGCCCCGCGGGGATCGGCTCCCGCGTCGTCGCCGGTGTCGGCAGCGGCGCCTGGGCCAGCGAGCCGTCCGGCAGCGGTGAGGTCGTGCCGGTCGGCTCCAGACGCAGCACCCGGCACTCGTGGGCCCACCGCTCCGGCATCGCCTCGCCGTCGGGGGCGTTGAGCCGCTTGCCCTTCAGCTCGGCGACCGCGGCCTCCCACCGCTCGGAACCGGACGGCAGCTCCACCACCCGCGCCGTCCAGGCGACCAGCCGACCGCCCTTGTCCTTGCTGCGGACGGTCACCTCGGCCGCGCCCCCGTCCACCAGCCCCGGCAGCGGCTGCTCGCCCGGCCCGTCGCCGACCACGCAGGCCGCGCCCTCGTGCCACACATGCCACAGCGCCCGCGCGGCCGGCGCCCCGGCACCCCGCACCCAGATGAGCCCGGACTTCTTCGTGGCCTCCTCGACGAGGGCCTGGTCGAGCAGCTCGCTAGTCATGGGATCAGCGTAGCCAGAGGCGCTCACAGCCAGCCGTTGCGCTTCAGCGTCCGGTGGATGCCGAAGCAGATCATCGCCGTGATGCCGAGCACCATCGGGTAACCGAACTTCCAGCGCAGCTCGGGCATGTAGTCGAAGTTCATCCCGTACACGCCGCACACCATCGTCGGTACGGCGATGATGGCGGCCCACGACGTGATCTTGCGCATGTCCTCGTTCTGCGCGACGGACGCCTGCGCGAGGTTGGCCTGGAGGATGGAGTTGAGCAGCTCGTCGAAGCCGGTGACCTGCTCCTGCACCCGGGCGAGGTGGTCGGCGACGTCCCGGAAGTACTTCTGGATGTCGGGGTCGATCAGCCGCATCGGCCGCTCGCTCAGCAGCTGCAGCGGCCGCATCAGCGGCTGCACCGCCCGCCGGAACTCCATGACCTCACGCTTGAGCTGGTAGATCCGCCCGGCGTCGGTACCCCGCGGCGCGCCTTTCCGGCCCGGCGAGAAGACCTCGGTCTCCACCTCGTCGATGTCGTCCTGCACCGCGTCGGCGACCGCGATGTACCCGTCGACGACGTGGTCGGCGATGGCGTGCAGCACCGCCGAGGGGCCCTTGGCGAGCAGCTCGGGGTCGTCCTGCAGCCGGTGCCTGAGCGCCCGCAGCGAGCCCTGCCCGCCGTGCCGGACGGTGATGAAGAAGTCCCGCCCGGTGAAGCACATCACCTCGCCGGTCTCGACGACCTGGCTGTTGGCGGTGAGCTCGTCGTGCTCGACGTAGTGGATGGTCTTGAAGACCGTGAACAGGGAGTCGTCGTAGCGCTCCAGCTTGGGCCGCTGGTGTGCCTGGACGGCGTCCTCGACCGCCAGCGGGTGCAGCCCGAACTCGCTTGCGATACCGGCGAATTCGGCCTCGGTGGGCTCGTGCAGCCCGATCCACACGAACCCCCCGTCGCGCCGCACCCGGCGCATCGCCTCGTGCGGGGTGAGCGGCCCCGCGGTCTCCACGCGGGCGCCGTCGCGGTAGACGGCACAGTCGACGACGGCGCTGGAGGTCCGGGGGTCGCGGGTGGTGTCGTACGCCCCGGTGTCCTTGCGCAGGGCGGGACGTGACGGGCGGACCGCGGCACGCAGGTCACGGATCATCGACATGGCAGGCTCCTTCGCGGGCGAGCAGCGGAAGGCCGCGGGCGACGGGTGGAACTGCCCGGAATGCAGGCGTCCTGACTTGCGGATGTTTGGCACGTCCACAAAGCGGGGAGCACCGCACCGTCGCGGTGGCGGACTTCGCTACTGATTCAGCTGCTGATGCAGGTCATACAGATCAAGCAGAGGCACAACGGAACTAAGTGCTCTTCCGTGGAAACACGCAGGAGAAGCGCATGCGAGAGGTGGCGGCAGGCTAGAGCCGGAGCAACGTCAGCGGCCGGAAGAGCGGGTGGTACTGCACGGTCGACTTCGGTCCATTGCAGCCCCACCTCCTCCGGCCGGTCCCTCGTAAGGGAGTGTCGTCGGCGTCGGGACTTGATCGCGACGCTGCTGCGTGCTGCCCCGAACCACCGGCCAAGAGTATCAGCAGACCGAAGTGTCAAGGCGCTGCTTTGCCCGGTACTGACGAGTTCTATGCTCGCCGCATGGCTGATGTTCTCCCACTGGTCGAGGCCAGGTTGCGCTCCGCGCTCGGCGAACCGGACGCGCGCGCCGCGGTCACCTTCCTCGGCGCCGACCGCATCGAGGTGCTGCGTTTCCAGGAGGGGGACATCGTCCGCTACGCCACCCTCGGCATGTCCGCCCAGCCCATGACGGACCCCACGTCGGTCCTCGCCGACCCGGTCAAGGGCCCGCGTGCCGAGCTGGTGCTCTCCGTACGGTCCGGTCCGGCCGACACCGGCAAGGTGCTCCGCCCGCTCGCCGTCCTCGCCGCGTCCCCGCAGGTCGAGGGCGTGGTCGTGGCCCCCGGTGCCTCCCTGGACGTCGGTGAACCGCTGTGGCCCGGCGCCCCCTTCACCTCGGTCCTGGTCGCCGAGCCGGGCGGCCTGGTCGAGGACCTGGAACTGGACCCGCCCCTCGACCCCGTCCGCTTCCTGCCGCTGCTCCCCATGACCCCCAACGAGGCCGCCTGGAAGCGCGTCCACGGCGCCCAGGCCCTCCAGGAGCGCTGGCTGACCAACGGCACCGACCTGCGGGACCCGTCCCGCAGGTCGGTGCCGTTGGACTGACGCGGGCGTGAGGAAGCTCACCAAAGTCCGTCCGGAAACGGTCAGTTGGGACGCGGCCGTCGCCGCGAGCCACCGCAGGAGGGTGTAGCCCGCGCTCGCCACCGGCCGCGGCGCGTCCGACACACCAAGCGCCAGCTCGGTGTGGAGGGTGTTGTTCACGCCGATGAAGGCACCGGAAACTAAATGGGACTGCCTGATCAGCGTGCCATGTATCTAATGGTTTGCGGGGCCGGTTCCCCCCGGACGGGTGATCGTCCTTGACGTGACGCAGTCGGGGTAGGACCGTGGGGCCCTATGAGGGGCGAACCCAGTTGCCCGAAGTGTGGTGGCCGGGTCAGGGCTCCCGGACTCTTCGCCGATTCCTGGCAGTGCGATCTGCACGGCACTGTGCATCCGCTGCAGCCCGTGATCCCGCCCAGCGTCGAGGCCCTCAGCGTCGTGGTGGCTCGCACGCACGTACCGGTGTGGATGCCGTGGCCCCTGCCGGTCGGCTGGCTGTTCACGGGTGTGGCCTGTGCCGGTGACGATCGCAGCGGTGGCCGGGCCACCGCGGTGGCCTGCTCGGGGCCCGGACCACTCGGCGGCATAGGGGAACTGATCCTGGTCGCCGAGGAACTCGGCGTCGGCCTCGGCGCGCGGTACGCGGGGATCGACGGGCCGGACCCGGGGCCGTACATGAACGTCGAGAAGCCACCCCAGGTGAAGGTCCTGGCCGCGGGTCGGCCCACCCCGCTGTGGCTTGTCTCCGGGTCGCCGGACGATCGGGCGGTGTTCGCCGGGGAGGCCATGGGGTTGTGGCTGTGGGCCGTGGTGTGGCCGGAGCAGTCGGGGCTGTTGATGTACGACGAGCTGGTGCTGACGGATGTGCGGGATGCGGGGGCGGAGGTGGAGCTGGTGCCGTGCGGGGCGCTTTCGCCGCGCTTGCTGGAGCCGTAGCTGTTCACACCGGCAGCGTCTGCGGGTCGCCGGGGGTTGCTCGCCCAGCTCCCCGCGCCCCTTACCGGCGTGCAGTGGACGCTCGTTTATCCTTGGGGCGTCCCCTCCGTCCCGTCACCGCTGGAGTCCGCGTCGTGCGAATAGATCTGCACACCCACTCCACCGCCTCCGACGGGACGGACACGCCGGCTGAGCTGGTGCGGAACGCCGCCGCTGCCGGGCTGGACGTCGTCGGGCTCACCGATCACGACACGACCCGGGGTCACGCCGAGGCGATCGCGGCGCTGCCCGAGGGGCTCACGCTGGTCACCGGGGCCGAGCTGTCCTGTCGTATCGACGGGATCAGCATGCACATGCTGGCCTACCTCTTCGACGCCGAGGAGCCCGCGCTGCTCGCCGAGCGGGAGCTGGTGCGGGACGACCGGGTGCCCCGGGCCCAGGGGATGATCGCCAAGCTGAACGAGCTGGGCGTGCCGGTCACCTGGGAGCAGGTCCTGAGGATCGCCGGCGACGGGTCCGTGGGGCGGCCGCATGTGGCGTCAGCGCTGGTCGAGCTGGGTGTCGTACCGAGTGTCGGCGATGCCTTCACGCCGGACTGGCTGGCCGACGGCGGGCGGGCCTTCGTGGAGAAGCACGAGACCGATCCGTTCGAGGCGATCCGGCTGATCAAGGGTGCGGGCGGAGTCGCCGTGTTCGCGCATCCGGGGGCCGCCAAGCGAGGGCGTACGGTGCCGGAGTCGGCGATCGCCGAGATGGCCGCCGCCGGGCTCGACGGCATCGAGGTCGACCACATGGACCACGACCCGGACACCCGGGCGCGGCTGCGCGGGCTGGCCAAGGAGCTGGGGCTGCTGGTCACCGGGTCCAGCGACTACCACGGCAGCCGCAAGACGGTCGCGCTCGGCGAGTACACGACCGACCCCGAGGTGTACGGGGAGATCATCCGGCGGGCGACGGGCGCGTTCCCGGTTCCGGGGACCGGCGGAGCCTGAGGCGCACGACCCCTCACGCTCACGCACGTCCGTCATCTCATCGCAAGGCCCGTAGCCCCGTCATGTTCGACCTCGCCGTCTTCGGCTCTCTCTTCCTCACCCTTTTCGTCATCATGGATCCCCCCGGGATCACCCCGATCTTCCTCGCCCTGACCGCGGGACGGCCCGCCAAGGTGCAGCGGCGCATGGCCTTCCAGGCCGTCTGTGTCGCCGGTGGTGTGATCACCGTGTTCGGGGTGCTGGGGCATCAGATCCTCACCTATCTGCATGTCTCCGTGCCGGCGCTGATGATCGCCGGTGGGCTGCTGCTCCTGCTGATCGCCCTCGACCTGCTCACCGGCAAGACCGACGAGCCCAAGCAGACCAAGGACGTCAACGTCGCCCTCGTACCGCTCGGCATGCCGCTGCTGGCCGGGCCCGGTGCGATCGTGTCGGTCATCCTGGCCGTGCAGAAGGCGGACAGCGTCGGCCTGCAGGTGTCGGTGTGGGCCGCGATCCTGGCCATTCATGTCGTGCTGTGGCTGGTCATGCGGTACTCGCTGCTGATCATCCGGGTCATCAAGGACGGCGGCGTGGTGCTGGTGACCCGGCTCGCGGGCATGATGCTGTCCGCGATCGCCGTGCAGCAGATCATCAACGGGGTCACGCAGGTGATCCAGGGGAGCTGAGCCCCGCGTGGAGACAGCAGGGCCCCGTACGGCGTGTCCGTACGGGGCCCTGAAGCTTTGGTGAGTGATCCGTGCTACGAGGCCGTGGTGTCGGCCGGGCGGATCCAGAGTCGCTGTCCGATGGCTGCGGCCTGCTGCACGATCCGGTTGACGGAGGCGGCGTCCACGACGGTCGTGTCCACGGGCGTGCCGTCCACGTCGTCGAGTCGCATGATCTCGAAGCGCATGGCTTCTCCCTTCGTCTGGTCATCCTCCTGAGGAGAACTACTGGGATGGCCCGGGAGGCGGGGGTGCCTCCGGTTCCATACGTATGCAACGGCCTGCTGGTTACAAACATTCCCTACGCTAAAGAAATTTTTCGAACGACTAATTACTGAACGGTAAGCAGCTCTCTTGAGACTAACCGGGACCGGTTGTGTTCGCAGCGTGACCAACGGGACAATGGAGGTGATGAACGACGACCTCGCGGCCCTGACCGCCCGCATCGACCGCACGAACGAGCTGCTGCAGCGCATGCTCGCCGAGGTGGCGAAGACACCCTCGACCCATGCCATCTTCGTCGACGCGGGGTATCTCTACGCGGCCGCGGGCCGGTTGGTCGCCGGGACCGAGGACCGGCGCGCCTTCGACCTCGACGCCGAGGGACTGATCGAGGCGCTCATCGACAAGGCCCGCCAGATCTTCGCGGACAGCCGGCTGCTGCGGGTCTACTGGTACGACGGCGCCCGGCGCCGCATCCACACCACCGAGCAGCAGTCCATCGCCGAACTGCCCGACGTCAAGGTCCGCCTGGGCAACCTCAACGCCAACAACCAGCAGAAGGGCGTCGACTCACTGATCCGCACCGACCTGGAGTCCCTCGCCCGGCACCGTGCCATCAGCGACGCGGCCCTGCTCGGCGGCGACGAGGACCTGGTGTCGGCGGTCGAGGCGGCGCAGGGGTACGGGGCGCGGGTGCACCTGTGGGGCATCGAGGCGCCGGAGGGCCGCAACCAGGCCGAGCCGCTGCTGTGGGAGGTCGACAGCCAGCGCAACCTCGACCTCGACTTCTTCAAGCCGTACGTCTCCCGGCGCACCGCCGCCTACGAGCCCGCCGCGATCGCCCGGCCCGCCCGCGAGGAGGTCCGCTTCGTCGGCGCCCAGATCGCGGCGAAGTGGCTGGCGGCGCGGGGGCGGGAGCCGCTGCTGGAGCTGCTGCCCGGGCATCCGTATCTGCCCGGTTCGGTGGACCAGGATCTGCTGGTGGAGGCCGAGGGGCTGCTGCAGTACTCGCTGCGGGGGCAGGCGGATCTGCGCCGAGCGCTGCGGGACGGGTTCTGGGAGCACTTGCAGACGCAGTACTGACCCGTCGTGTGGGCAGTACCGACCCCCCGTGTGGGCAAGTACTAACCCGTCGTGTGGACCGTGTCCCAGAAGTCGGCGATCGCGTGGGCCGTCGGCAGGGGCTGGTCCGCGTTCGGTGAGTGTTCGGCGCCCTCGACGACCGTGCGGTGCGCGTGCAGTCGTACCGCCATGTCGTCCAGCAGCGGCAGCGGCCAGGTGTCGTCCCGCACGCCCGACAGGACGTGGAACGGCAGCGGCACAGCGGCGAGTTCGGCGACACGGTCCGGCTCCGTGCACAACTGGCGGCCGGTGGCGATGAGTTGGGCGGGCTTGTTGCCGAGCCAGCGGCGGCGCAGGAGTTCGGGGCCGCCGATGCCGCGAGTGGGTCCGCCGACCTCCTCCGGGGCGCCCATCGCCTCGATCACCTCCCAGACCTCGGCCGTCGTCATCACCGCGAGTGCGTCCCGCAGCAGCTTCACACGCTGTTGCTGGGAGACCGAGATCTGCGCCGGGCCGGACGACATGAGGGTGAGCGAGGCGAAAGGGGAGTGGTCCAGCAGCACTGCGGCACGGGAGATCTGGCCGCCCAGGGAGTGACCGAGGAGATGCAGGGGCGTGCCCAGGGCCTCGGCCTGTGCGAGGACGTCGCGTGCCAACTCCGGCTGGGCGTACGCCGTCTCGTCGTCCGCAGGCCCGTCCGACTCGAACTGGCCCCGCCCGTCCACGGCCACGGTCCGGTACCCACGCGCGGCGAGCGGTCCCTGCATCAGCCGGAAGTCCTCCTTGCTGCCCGTGAAACCGGGAACCAGCAGGGCCGTGCCGCGCGGCTGGACGCCCGGCGCGACCGGCACGTCCACGACCGCGAAGTCACCGCGTGGAGTGCGGAGGGGGTAGGCGCGGGCGCCCGGGGGCGGGGTGTGGGTGGCGGGCGTGGTCACGGGGTGAGGGTAGCGGGTGGGGGCGTCCGGGGGACGGCGGGGACGGGCACAGGTCGCGGCGCGTTGGCTTGAAGGCGTCCACCGGCTGCCGCCCCGTGCCGGAACGCCGACGGCCCGGTCCTACGGTGAGGTGGGCCGGGCCGTCGGGCGGCGGTGATCAGCTGTCCGCCGCCTCCGCGGTGGCCGTGGCCTTGCGGGTACGGCGTGCCTTCGGCTTGGACTCCGGCTCCTGCGTGGCCTGCGCCGGGATCCCGGCGGCCGCCTCCGGGGCGGGGGCGGTCGCCTTGCGGGTGCGGCGAGCCTTCGGCTTGGTCTCCGCGGTGTCGGCGGCCGCGTCGGGTGCGGTGGCTGCCGTCTTGCGGGTGCGCTGCGGCTTGGCCTCGGCGTCCTCCGTGGTGGTGGTCGCCTTGCGGGTGCGCTTGGGCTTGGTGTCCGTGCCTTCGGCGGTGTCGACCGCTGCCTCGGCGGTGGCCGCGTCGGGTGCGGTGGCGGCCGTCTTGCGGGTGCGCTGCGGCTTGGCCTCGGCGTCCTCCGTGGTGGTGGTCGCCTTGCGGGTGCGCTTGGGCTTGGTGTCCGTGCCTTCGGCGGTGTCGACCGCTGCCTCGGCGGTGGCTGTGGCCTTGCGGGTGCGCTGCGGCTTGGCCTCGGCGTCCTCCGTGGCGGCTGCCGTCTTGCGGGTGCGCTTGGGCGTGGTGTCGGCGTCCTCCGTGGTGGTGGTCGCCTTGCGGGTGCGCTTGGGCTTGGTGTCCGTGCCTTCGGCGGTGTCGACCGCTGCCTCGGCGGTGGCCGTGGCCTTGCGGGTGCGGCGTGCCTTCGGCTCGGGATCCGGCTCCGCCACGACGGCCTCGATGGCCTGCGCGGGGACCGTGGCTTCGGTGGCTTCCGTGGCTTGGGTCGGCGCGGCGGTCTTGCGGGTGCGGGTGCGGGTGCGCTTGGGCTTGGTCTCCGTGCCCTCGGCGGTGTCGACCGCTGCCTCGGCCGGGGCCTCGACGGTCTCAACGGGCTGCGCCTGCGCCGACTTGCGCGTGCGGCGGCGGCGCGGCTTCGCCGACGTCTCCGGGGCGTCCACCGTGGCGGCGCCCTCGGCCGTCGTCACCGCGGTTTCCGCGGCCTCGGTCACGGGTGACTCGACAGCCGTCGTGGCCGTCATTTCCGCCGGGGCGCCCGCACGGGTACGGCGCCGGCGCCGCAGGGTGCGCGGCGCGGCGGCCTCCTCCGTAGTCGCCTCGGCGGTCGTGGACGCCGGCGTCTCCGTCGCGTCCAGCGGCGTACCACCGCGCGTACGGCGGCGGTGCCTCGGTGTACGGGACGTACGCTCACGGTCGGCGGAGCGGGACTCGTCCCGGCCGCCCCGGCCACCGCGGCCGCGCCCACCGCGGCCGCCGGGCTCGCCCAGGTCCTCCAGCTCCTCCGCGTCGAGCCCGGCGCGCGTGCGCTCCGAGCGCGGCAGGACGCCCTTGGTGCCTTCGGGGATGTTCAGGTCGGCGAACAGGTGCGGGGACGTCGAGTACGTCTCCGGCGGGTCGTTGAAGTCCAGCTCCAGCGCCTTGTTGATCAGCTGCCAGCGCGGGATGTCGTCCCAGTCGACGAGGGTGATCGCGATGCCCTTGTTGCCCGCGCGGCCCGTACGGCCGATGCGGTGCAGGTACGTCTTCTCGTCCTCCGGCGACTGGTAGTTGATGACGTGCGTCACACCCTCGACGTCGATGCCGCGCGCGGCCACGTCGGTGCAGACGAGGACGTCCACCTTGCCGTTGCGGAAGGCGCGCAGCGCCTGCTCGCGGGCGCCCTGGCCGAGGTCGCCGTGGACCGCGCCGGAGGCGAAGCCGCGCTGCTTGAGCTGGTCGGCGAGATCGGCCGCGGTGCGCTTCGTACGGCAGAAGACCATGGCCAGTCCTCGTCCGTCGGCCTGCAGTATGCGGGCGACCATCTCGGCCTTGTCCATGTTGTGCGCGCGGTAGACGTGCTGCGAGATGTTCGCGACCGTCACGCCCTCGTCGTCCGGCGCGGTGGCGCGGATGTGCGTGGGCTGCGACATGTAGCGGCGGGCCAGGCCGATGACCGCGCCCGGCATGGTCGCCGAGAACAGCATCGTCTGGCGGCGCACCGGAAGCATGTTGATGATCTTCTCGACGTCGGGCAGGAAGCCCAGGTCGAGCATCTCGTCGGCCTCGTCGAGGACCAGGCACTTGACGTGATTGAGGTTGAGCTTCTTCTGGCCGGCCAGGTCCAGCAGGCGGCCCGGGGTGCCGACGACCACGTCGACGCCCTTCTTCAGGGCCTCGACCTGAGGTTCGTAGGCCCGGCCGCCGTAGATCGCGATGACGCGTACGTTGCGCACCTTGCCCGCGGTCAGCAGGTCGTTGGTGACCTGCGTGCACAGCTCGCGCGTGGGGACGACGACGAGCGCCTGCGGGGCGTCGGTGAGGGCCTCGGGCTTCGCGCGCCCGGCCTCGACGTCGGCGGGGACGGTGACGCGCTCGAGGAGCGGAAGGCCGAAGCCCAGCGTCTTGCCGGTGCCGGTCTTGGCCTGGCCGATGACGTCCGTGCCGGAGAGGGCGACGGGGAGGGTCATCTCCTGGATGGGGAACGGGGTGACGATGCCGACGGCTTCCAGGGCCTCGGCGGTCTCGGGGAGGATCCCGAGCTCTCGGAACGTCGTAGTCAGGGTGCTGCCTCTTCTGTGTGGGCGGTACGAGGCGAGCGCGGGGGTCGTGTCTGACCGTGCCGGGGACGTCGGCCGCCGTAGGGGCGCGCCGTAGGACACGGGACCTCTGCCAACGCTCCAGCGTTCGTACCGCTGAGGGGTCCCTCCGATCGTCGTACGCACAGTGCCGTACGGTCAGGGAGGGCTGTCAGGTCGGAGCCGATCGGGCCACCGACCGGGCATCCTCATACGTGCGGCCTGTCGAGGTACGGCGAAGACGTCGTCGTACCAGCAGGCGCATTACCACCATACCCCGGAATCGCGCACATGCGATGGCCGATTCGGTGACGTAGTCATCGTCACACTTGTGCGCGCGTTCCTTGGCGTCCTCGTGGCCACACTGATTGACCAGGGACTTCCACCCCGCGGCGAGCGGGCTATTGTGCGCTTCATGACGACCTCTGACAAGCCTGAGCACGCCGCCGAGACCACCGACGCCGCCGCACACACCGGGGTCGCCGCCCAGGACTGGGCGACCGCCGCCGCCGATCCGCAGTACCGGGCCGCGGTCGTGGACCTGCTGGGCGCGCTCGCGTACGGGGAGCTCGCGGCGTTCGAGCGGCTCGCGGAGGACGCCAAGCTGGCGCCCACGCTGGAGGACAAGGCGGAGCTGGCGAAGATGGCGTCGGCCGAGTTCCACCACTTCGAGCGGCTGCGCGACCGGCTCACGGAGATCGGTGAGGAGCCGACCGCCGCGATGGAGCCGTTTGTCGCCGCGCTCGACGGCTTCCACAAGCAGACGGCGCCGTCGGACTGGTTGGAGGGGCTGGTCAAGGCCTACGTCGGCGACTCCATCGCCAGCGACTTCTACCGTGAGGTGGCCGCACGACTGGACGCCGACACCCGTTCCCTGGTGCTGGCCGTGCTCGACGACACCGGCCACGCGGGATTCGCCGTCGAGCGGGTGCGTGCGGCGATCGACGCCGACCCGCGCGTGGGCGGGCGGCTCGCGCTGTGGGCGCGACGGCTGATGGGTGAGGCCCTGTCCCAGTCCCAGCGGGTGGTCGCCGAGCGTGACGCCCTGTCCACGATGCTGGTGGGTGGCGTCGCCGACGGCTTCGACCTCGCCGAGGTCGGCAAGATGTTCTCGCGGATCACCGAGGCGCACACGAAGCGGATGGCGGCCCTCGGGCTCGCTGCCTGACGGCGGCGGTTCGCAGTCAAGAGCGGCGGTTCGCGGTCAAGAGCGGCTGCTCGCGGTCTATGGGCGACGACGCGCTGCCCAAGGGCGGCGGCGGGTGCGGCGGCGGCTCAGGCCGTCGCCGATCGTCGGCGGAGTCTTCCCGCCGGGCGCAGCAGCAGGGAGAGGGACGCGGCCGAGACGATCGCCGCGCCGAGGAGCACCAGCAGGACGCCGCCGGCCTCCAGCGCGCTGTGCGTGAGGAAGGCGCCGAAGAGGGCTCCGGCGACACCGGTCGACAGGACCAGGGGGCGGGCCGGGAGGCGGTGCGGCAGGCGGGCGGCGTAGACCCATGACAGGGCCAGGCCGAGGATCGCGGAGCCGAGTGCTTCCAAGAGCATGTCAGGGTCCTCCCACATGGCCGGCCTGCCCGAAACAGTCGTAGCCCGTCTTACCCCTGACCTGCGGAATGCAACCCTTTTCTGTGCGGGAGGTGTGCTCCGTTTGTGAAGCCGTGCGTGGGGCGTCGAAGACGGTGGAAACAGGGAAACGGTGAAAACGGGACAACGGTGGAAACGGGACAACGGTGGAAAACGGGAAGGGCCCGGCGGCTCGTACAAGCCGCCGGGCCCTTCCCGTCCGCCTTCGTCCGCGGCCGCCTACAGCGCGCCGAAGCCCACCTTGCGCGGTGCCGGCTCGCCGAGCTCGACGTACGCGAGGCGGTCGGCCGGGACCAGGACCTTGCGGCCGTGCTCGTCCACGAGACTGAGCAGCTGCGACTTGCCGGCCAGCGCCTCGGCGACCACGCGCTCGACCTCCTCGGCACTCTGACCGCTCTCCAGAACGATCTCGCGCGGCGCGTGCTGAACGCCGATCTTGACCTCCACGGCTATGTCCCTCCGAACGGTCAGTGAAGTGCGCGGGCGTCCGCGCCGTACCCCGCACACATTAGCCCGGTGAGGGGATGCGCACGCTCCACGCGAGAACGCCAGGAGCGAACAGCCGACGGGAACAAACGCGCAGGCGTCAGTGATGCGACTGCTCGCTGCCGTGCAACGGGAAGCCCGCGATGCCCCGCCAGGCCAGCGAGGTCAGCAGCTGCACCGCCTGGTCGCGCGGCACGCTGCGGTCGCTGTGCAACCACGAGCGGGCCACCACCTGGGCGAGGCCGCCGAGCCCGGAGGCCAGCAGCATCGACTCCGCGCGCGAGAGGCCGGTGTCCTCGGCGATCACGTCACAGATCGCCTCCGCGCACTCGTTCGTGACCTTGTCGACGCGCTCGCGCACGGCGGGCTCGTTCGTCAGGTCCGACTCGAAGACCAGCCGGAAGGCGCCGCCGTCGTCCTCGACGTACGCGAAGTACGCGTCCATCGTGGCCCGTACGCGCTGCTTGTTGTCGGTGGTCGACGCGAGCGCGTTCCGTACGGCCTGGATCAGGGACTCGCAGTGCTGGTCCAGCAGGGCCAGGTAGAGGTCGAGCTTGCCCGGGAAGTGCTGGTAGAGCACCGGTTTGCTGACGCCGGCGCGCTCGGCGATGTCGTCCATCGCGGCCGCGTGGTAGCCCTGGGCCACGAAGACTTCCTGGGCGGCGCCCAGCAGCTGGTTCCGGCGGGCACGGCGCGGCAAGCGCGTACCTCGCGGGCGCGCCGCCTCAGTTTGCTCGATGGCTGTCACGCCGCCTCCCAAAATCGTCCACATGCGGTGTGCGCCGCGCGGCCATCGTACTTTTCGGTAACCGTGCTGTGCGCGGTGCGAGCGCAGAATTTCACGGACCGGACGGCTACGAAAGTCGCCCAGAGCGTTTCGAACGAGTGCAGAGCGGGCAAAGCAGGGCCTCGTCTCCGCTCAACGCCACCTGGTGTCGTCATTCGTCACCGATAGTCATCCTCGTCGAGGCTCACGACCCGGGCCTGTTCCGCGAGGTCCCCCTCGCTGGCCCGGTCGGGCTCCACGCCGGTCAGCGGGTCGTCGCGGTCGGGCACGATGTCCGCGTGCTGCTCGGCCGCGTCGACCTCGGGGGCCTCGACGTCGAACTCCTGGGCTTCCTCGGTCTCCTCTTCCTCGAAGGTGTCGGGATCGGTGGGGTCAACGGCCATGGTGGGCTCCCTTCCTACGAACGTCCCTGGGAGAAGCAGGGGCCACACGCGGGTGCCCTCTTTACGAGCGTAGGAGACACAGGTTCCGGACGCTATCGATCCGCGTCCGGAACGTCACGCGCTGCGCATCCGGCAGCGGTGTGGGGTTCTCATGGCTGTGACGGTGATCTCCGTGTCTGTGTTGGCGAACACATGAACCACCGCGTGATCACCTCGTAACATTGCCGCATGTCTTCGACCGAGTTGCCGTACGTTCCGACCACCAACGTGCTCCCGAAGGTGGCGCCCGTCAGGGTCGCGGAGGGCGAGCGGCTCAAGTCGGTCCGGCTGCCCGGCATCACGCTCACGGTGCGTTCGAGGCCACCCGCGCGCGAGGGACTGCCGCCCGCGCTGTACGTCCACGGCCTCGGCGGCTCCTCGCAGAACTGGTCGGCGCTGATGGAACTGCTCGACGCGGACGTCGACTGCGAGGCCGTCGATCTGCCGGGCTTCGGAGACTCCCCGCCCCCGGACGACGGCGACTACTCGGTCACCGGGCACGCGCGCGCGGTCATTCGCTACCTGGACGCCTCCGGGCGCGGCCCGGTGCATCTGTTCGGCAACTCCCTCGGCGGCGCGGTCACCACCCGCGTCGCCGCCGTTCGCCCCGACCTCGTCCGGACGCTGACGCTGGTGTCGCCGGCGCTCCCGGAGATCCGCATCCAGCGCACCGCCGTTCCCACGGCCCTGCTGGCGCTGCCCGGAGTGGTCCAGCTCTTCACCCGGTTCACCACCGGCTGGACGGCCGAGCAGCGGGTCCGGGGCGTCCTGACGCTCTGCTACGGCGATCCCGAACGCGTGTCGCCCGAAGGTTTCCGCAACGCCGTGGAGGAGATGGAGCGGCGGCTGCAGCTGCCGTACTTCTGGGACGCGATGGCGCGCTCCGCGCGCGGGATCGTCAACGCGTACACGCTGGGTGGCCAGCACGGGCTGTGGCGCCAGGCCGAGCGGGTGCTCGCCTCCACGCTCCTCATCTACGGTGGCCGCGACCAGCTCGTGGGCTTCCGCATGGCCCAGAAGGCCGCCCGTACTTTCCGTGACGCGCGACTCCTGACGCTTCCGAACGCCGGGCATGTGGCGATGATGGAGTATCCGGAGACGGTGGCGATGGCGTTTCGCGAACTGCTGGCGGAAGCGGAAGCGGAGGCGGGGGTAGAGGCGGAGGCCAAGGCGAGAGCGGCTGAGGATGTTGCCTCCGGTGGCGTTGCGTCGGGCGGTGGGGCCTCCGGCGGTGCTGCCTCGGCCGGGCGGGTGTCGGGCGGTGGGGCTTCCGGCGGTGCTGCCTCGGCCGGGCGGGTGTCGGGCGGTGGGGCTTCCGGCGGTGCCGCCTCGGCCGGGCGGGTGTCGGGTGGTGGGGTCTCCGCGGGTGGGGTCTCCGCGGGTGGGGCCGAGTCCGCGAGCGCGGGGAGCTGAGGGGGGACGTGGGACGCCACAGCCGCCGTGGTCCGGCACCCAAGGGTGAGACCACGGAGAAGGGGCCACGCCGCCGCGCGTCCGGGCCTCCGGGGGGTCAGCGGGGTTCGGGGACGCAGGGGGTTGCGGCGGAGGAGACGCCTGCGCGGGGGGTGCCGCGGTTGCCCGACGGGACTCAGGGGCGGGGGGTGCCCCACTTTGCGGAGGGGACTCGGGGACAGGGGGTGCCCCGTTTTGCCGACGGGGCACCGGCGCAGAGAGGTCCGCGGCTGCCGGACGGTACTCCGGCGCGGAGGGCGCCCCGTTTTGCAGACGGGACTCCGGGCCAGGGGGTGCCTCGCTTTCCGGAGGGTACTCCCGCGCATGGAGTTCCCCGGCTGCCGGACGGTACTCCGGCGCACGGATTTCCGCTTCCGGACGGCACTCCGGCGCACGGGATGCCTCGCTTTCCCGACGGCACTCCCGCGCGCGGGATACCGCGTCTGCCTGACGGTACGCCCGCCCATGGCGTCCCGCGTCTGCCGGACGGCACCCCCGCCCACGGCTTCCCCCAGGTCCGTGGTGGTCATCCCGAGGAGCGGGAACGCGGGGGCGGCTGGGGTGAGTTGAGGGGGCGCACGGCTGCGGGAACCGGCGCTCCGGTGTTCCCCCGCCAGCGACAGGCGCCCCCCGTCCCACGCCAGGACTACCTCGACGCCTTCGACGAGCAGGACGACGTCTTCGTACGCCGCACTCCCGCGGCTGCCTCCACCGCACACCCCTCGAACGCGACCCCCTCCGTCACCAGCTGGGACGCGGAAGCCGACACGGACGACGAGGCACCCCCGACGGGTGAACCCGCGCCCGCCAGGGGCGGCAAGGGTCGCGCCTTCACAGGTATCGCGGCCGCCGCCGTGACCACCGTGCTGGCCGTGATCGTCGCCGGGCAGGTCACCAGCCCGGGCGAGGACAGCGGGGTGGAGTCGCAGTCCGCCACCGACCAGGTCAGGGACGTCCGCGACTCCGCGTCGCGGGGGGAGGGACGGTCCACGCCGTCCGGTACGCCGAGCGCCACTCCGCTGACGTACGAGCAGAAGATGGACCGTACGTACCCGCTGAGCGCGACGCTCGACGGCTCGGGGAAGTTCGAGGCGATCCCCGGAGTCGACAAGGCGCCGGGGACGGGGCGGAAGTACACCTACCGCGTGGACGTGGAGCAGGGACTCGGCCTCGACGGTGAGCTCTTCGCGCAGGCCGTGCAGAAGACGCTGAACGACGACCGGAGTTGGGCGCACAACGGCGGTCGCACTTTCGAACGGATCCACTCCGGGAAACCCGACTTCGTGATCACGCTCGCCAGCCCCGGCACCACCGCCGACTGGTGCGCCAAGTCGGGCCTGGACACGACGGTCGACAATGTGTCCTGCGACTCCGCCGCCACCGAGCGGGTGATGATCAACGCCTATCGCTGGGCGCAGGGTTCGGAGACGTATGGCGACAAGATCCACGCCTACCGACAGATGCTGATCAACCACGAGGTCGGGCACCGCCTCGGCTACTCCCACGTCACCTGCGACAAGGCCGGTGAACTGGCGCCGGTCATGCAGCAGCAGACGAAGTTCCTGGAGCACGACGGCATCCGTTGCAAGGCCAATCCCTGGCCCTACCCGAAGAGCTGATCCCACCTTCTACGTTATGACGATCCGTACACGACTGATCTCCTAGCGCGACAAAACGCCTTCCGTACGGGAAAGTTACGACCGTTCACCCCTTTTGATGGTGCGACGGACAACCGTCCGTCGCACCACCGGCTTGTCCGCATACGTTCTTTCCCGCTGCGAGCCGTCGACCCAACGACGGCTCCCCTTAAGAAGATCGGGGGTGCAATCGTGCGCATAGGACTCCTCACGGAGGGTGGCTATCCGTACGTGAGCGGTGACGCCAGTCCCTGGTGCGACCGGCTTGTGCGCGGGCTCGCGCAGCACGAGTTCGACGTCTACGCGCTCGGCCGCAGCGAGCGCCAGGAGGACGAGGGCTGGCTCCTGCTGCCGTCCCAGGTCCGCCGTGTCCGTACGGCACCGCTGTGGGCGGCGGAGGGCGACGGGGTCGCGTACGGCCGCCGCGCGCGCCGGCAGTTCGCCGAGTGCTACGGGGAGCTCGCGGCTGTACTGTGCGCCGGGGCGGCCGCTGAAGGGGACAGGGCCTCCGAGCGCTCGGACGGGTCTTCGGCCGCTTTGGCGGACCGTTTCGCCAGTGCCCTCTACGGGCTTGCCGAACTCGCCCGCGAGGAGGGCGGACTGGTCGGCGCGCTGCGCTCCGAGACCGCCGTACGCGCCCTGGAGCGCGCCTGTCATGCGCCGGGCGCCCTCCGTACGGCGCACGAGGCGCGCGTACCGGATCTCCTCGCCATCGCCGCGCACCTGGAACACGCCCTGCGCCCCCTCTCGCTCGACTGGTACGAGGACGACGGGCTCGGCTCGGTCGACCTGTGCCACGCGGCGTCGGGCGGGGCCGCGGCCCTGCCCGGCCTGCTGGCCCGCCACTTCACCGGCGTACCCCTCCTGGTCACCGAGTACGGGGTGCGGCTGCGCACGCACTACCTCGCCGCCACCGACTCCTCGCCCGCCGTGCGGTCCCTGCTCGCCGCCTTCCACGGCAGGCTCGCCGCGGAGATCTACCGACAGGCCGCGTACATCACGCCCGGCAACGCACACGCCCGCCGCTGGCAGGAACGCTGCGGCGCCGACCGTACGAAGCTGCGCACGGTCTACCCCGGCATGGACGCGAGCCCGTTCGCCGAGGTCGGGGAGTCCCCGGAGCGCGCGGCCCCCGACACCCTCGTCTGGGTCGGCCGGATCGAACCGGTCAAGGACCTGGTCTCGCTCCTCCACGCCTTCGCGGAGATCCGCAAGGAAGAACCAGGCACCCGGCTGCGCATCGTCGGCGCCCCCGGCGGCCCCGAGGGCTCCGCCTACCTCACCCACTGCAAGGCGCTCGCCGCCCAGCTCTTTCCCGACGAGGCCGACGGCCCGCACGCGGTCGGCGACAACCCCGTCTCCTTCGAGGAGATCGGCGGCCCGGAGACCCCGACCCTCGCCGACGCCTACGCCTCCGGCGCCGTGATCGTCCTGTCGAGCGTCGTCGAGGGCTTCCCGATCAGCCTGGTCGAGGCCATGTTCTGCGGCCGGGCGACGGTGTCGACCGATGTCGGCGCGGTGGTGGAGGTCATCGGCGGTACGGGGCTCGTGGTGCCCCCGCGCAACCCCCGGGCGCTCGCCGAGGCGTGCGTGGCGCTGCTGCGCGACCCCGAGCGTCGTGAGCGCCTGGGCGCCGCCGCGCGCGCCCGCGCCCTCGAACTGTTCACCGTCGAGCAGAACATCACGGCATTTCACAGCATTTACCTGGACATCGTCTCGCACTGCCCCGACCGCCGCGCCGCGCTCGACGACACCGGCGACCCCCTCCCCTTCGCCGTCCCCGCCGAGGCCCATGTCCCCGGCCGCTGGACCGCCGCCGCGAGCCGCATGGTGGCCCGCGGCGGCCCCGGCTGGGCAGCAGGCCCACCCGTACGCGCCACGCGCGTCCCCGCGGCGGAGGCAGTCCGATGACCGACGTACACGAACGCGACCTCCCCGGCACACCGAGCAGCCCCGACACCTGGGACGCCCGCTCGGAGCAGTGCCTGACAACGGAGCCGCCGGCCGACTCCGCTCCGCACCGCACCCCGCGCCGCGGCCCCGCGGACCCGGTGAAGGCCCTGATGCACCGGCACCGCGAGCTGTGCGAACGGGCGGTGGACCCCCTGGAGATCGCCGCAGGCCTGGAGGCCCACGGCATCACCGACCGCACAGCCGCCCGCTTCCGCCACAGGGACGTCTTCTCCCTGGCGGAGGAGATGTACGCCCGGGTCCCCCGCGACAACGACACCCCCCGCACCCCCACACCCCCCACGACCTCGCGCCTCCCCGCCACCTGGATCCTCCGCACGCTCCTCCCCGGCACTTCCTGCACCGCAACCGTGGCCGCCCTCCACCTCACCCACGGCCAGTCCCGCCTCCTCGCGGCCACCGCAGGCACCCTGGCCGTCGCCCTCTCCCTGCGCGCGGCCCTGACGCGGGGCCCACTGAGCGCAAAGGGGTCCGGAACCCCTGGCACCCTCATCTGGACCTGCTGGCTCCTCGCCTACGCGGCCCTGGGCGACGGCCTCCTCAAGTCAGCCGCGTCGGGAGGCCCCGAAGCCCTCCCGACCACCGCCCCGGACGCCCCGTGGCCCATCACGACGGCCCCCCTCCTCACCCTCACCCTCTCCTGCGTCCCCGCGGCCTGGCTGGCCCACCACTTCGCCACAAGGGCCCGCAACAAACTGGCGACAAGCCGAGCCCTGGAGGAATTCGCCGCATCAGTACGCCCCCTCCTCCTGGGCACGTTCACCCTCTACCTGGCGGCGGTGGCGGCGGTGGCGGCGGTGGCGGCCACCCTCACCCTCCCCCTGGGAGAACCCGCCCCGTACCCCCAAACCCTCACGCTCGCCGCCCTCCTCTTCCTGGTCCGCCTCCTCGCCATCCACGGCTTCACGCACGCCCCCGCCGTGACCCTCATGGCAACAGCCACAGCCCAGGCCACAGCCCTGGCCACCCTCTTCGCAGCCCGCCTCCCGTACTGCGCCTTCCTGGCCGCCCCCGTAGAAACCCTGATCGACACCTGGGGCCCCGGCACCATCCCGACCCTGACCTGCGGAACGGCGGCCCTGGCCCTCTTGATCCACGCCACCCGCAAACTGCCCCGAGCCTCGGCGCACGCCAGGACGGCAACGCGATGGTGAGCCGAGCAACCCCCGTACGGATGGCCGCGTACGCAGGGAAGGGGACGTGTCGGGTGTCCGCCCGCAGCGGTTGGCGCGTCAACACGGACGAGTTGGTAAGAGACCGATTCCGCGCCGTTCCGAGGACGGACACCCCCTGGCGCGGCCCCGACCCGCCCCGCACCCGTAGGCGCCACGCGCACCCCCACGACCCGCACGGGCCGCCGCAGGCACAGCCCGCCACCGGCGCGAACCGGCACAACGCACCGGCACGACGCACCGGCACCACAGGCGCCTGCAGGGCACGTGGCCTAGCGCTCAGGCGCCGCAGACCCGCACCACACAGGCCAGCGCCTGCGAAAGCCACCACAGGCCACCGCACAACCCCCTCCACAGAGTCCCTTCCACACAACCCCTTCCAAAGGAGACCCCCCAAATGACAACCTCCCGACCCGCCACCCCGGCCCCGGGAGCCGCCCGATGAGAGTCCTACTGATCGGAGCCAACGGCTATCTGGGCCGCTTCGTCGCCGACCGCCTCCTCGCCGACCCCGCAGTCCAACTCACCGCCCTCGGTCGCGGCGACGACGCCGACGTCCGCTTCGACCTCGCCTCCGGCAGTCCCGGCGCCCTCACCCGCTTCCTCGACGCCGTCCATCCCGGCGTCGTCATCAACTGCGCCGGCACCACAAGAGGCGGCGCCCGCGAACTCACCCGCCACAACACCGTCGCCGTGGCCACCGTCTGCGAGGCCCTCCGCCGCAGCGGCTGCGGCGCCCGCCTGGTCCAGATCGGCTGCGCCGCCGAGTACGGCCCCAGCCAGCCCGGCTCCTCCACCGCCGAGGACGCCGTCCCCCGCCCCGGCGGCCCCTACGGCGTCAGCAAGCTCGCCGCCACCGAACTCGTCCTGGGCTCCGGCCTGGACGCGGTGGTCCTGCGCGTCTTCTCCCCGGCAGGCCCCGGCACCCCCGCCGGCTCCCCCCTCGGCCGCCTCGCCGAGGCCATGCGCCGCGCCATGCAGACCGGCGACGGCGAACTCAAACTCGGCGGCCTCGGCGCCCAACGCGACTTCGTCGACGTACGCGACGTGGCCCGCGCCGTGCACGCCGCCTCGCTCTCCGCCGCCCAGGGCGTCATCAACATCGGCTCCGGCCGCGCCGTCCGCCTCCGCGACGCCGCCGCGATCCTCGCCCGCGTGGCCGGCTACGGCGGCGCCCTCCACGAACTCGACGGCCCCCCGGGCGTCCTGCGCTCCTCCATCGGCCACCCCCGCCCGGAACCCCTGGCTCACCCCCGCTCAACGGACCCCCTGGGCCACCGCACCGACCCGGACCACGCACCTCACGGGACCGCAGGCACCCACGGCTCCCACGCCGCGCACTCACCGCAGTCTTCGCACCACCCCCCGCACGCCGCACACTCCACGCACACCAGTCCCGCCGCCTACCCCTACCCGGACGGCTGCGGCAGCTGGCAGCAGGCCGATGTCCGCACCGCCCGCGACCGCCTCGGCTGGCGCCCCCGCATCAACCTCGAAGAGTCCCTCGCCGACATCTGGATGGAGGCGGCATGCCGTATCTGACCAGGACGAACGCGAGAACGGCCGACACCGACGTCCGCACCGGCTTAGGTGTCCCCGGCCATGCCCACCCCCTCCTCGCCCCCACCGAATGGGCCGAACTCACCCGCCGTGGCGGCGCCCTGCACTGGGTCGTCCTGAACGTCGCCGACGGCCCCGGCGTCCTCCCCGACCCGCACTGCCTGGAGGCGGCCGGCCGACTCCGCAACGCCGGCGTCCGCGTCCTCGGCCACCTCGACATCCGGTACGGAGCCCGCGGTTTCGGCGAGACGATCATGGACGCCCGCCGGTATCTCGACTGGTACCAGGTCGACGGCTTCCTCCTGGAGCGTTGCCCTGCCGACCGCGTCACCCTCCCCGAGATCCGCCGCACCGTGACCACCCTGCGCGCCCTGCGTGACGATGCCCACATCGTTCTCGGTCACGGCACCCACCCGTATCCCGGCTATGCCGAGTGCGCCGACCAGTTGGTCACCTTCCGCGGCCCCTGGAGCGACTACCGCTGGTCGCAGGCGGCCGAGTGGACCGCCGACCACGGGCCCGAGCGCTTCTGCCACTTCGTGCACGGAGTGGCCCGCGGCCATCTCGACGAGGCGCTGCGCGTCGCCCGCTGGCAGGGCGCCGGGACCATCTACTTCACCGACCGCACGGACCGCGGCGGCCGTATGGCCCCCTGGGCGACCATGCCCGGCTACTGGGACGAAATCGTCTCGCGTGTCGGAACGGGTGTCTCGGAATGAAAAAGGCCGTGGCAGTGTTACGGAGAGAACAACCGTAGTGATTGACCGACCAACGGAGTCCCCGTGTCGCTGCCACCCCTGGTCGAGCCGGCCCCCGAGCTCACCGTAGACGAGGTCCGCAGGTACTCCCGCCACCTGATCATCCCCGACGTCGGGATGGACGGGCAGAAGCGGCTGAAGAACGCCAAGGTGCTCTGTGTCGGCGCCGGTGGCCTGGGCTCGCCGGCCCTGATGTACCTGGCCGCGGCTGGCGTCGGCACCCTTGGCATCGTGGAGTTCGACGAGGTCGACGAGTCCAACCTGCAGCGCCAGATCATCCACAGCCAGGCGGACATCGGCCGCTCCAAGGCCGAGTCGGCCCGCGACAGCGTGCTCGGCATCAACCCGTACGTGAACGTGGTCCTGCACGAGGAGCGGCTTGAGGCCGACAACGTGATGGACATCTTCAGCCAGTACGACCTGATCGTCGACGGCACGGACAACTTCGCGACCCGCTACCTGGTCAACGACGCCTGCGTGCTGCTGAACAAGCCGTACGTCTGGGGCTCGATCTACCGCTTCGACGGCCAGGCCTCCGTGTTCTGGTCCGAGCACGGCCCCTGCTACCGCTGCCTCTACCCGGAGCCCCCGCCCCCCGGCATGGTCCCCTCCTGCGCCGAGGGCGGCGTGCTCGGCGTACTGTGCGCGTCCATCGGCTCCATCCAGGTCACCGAGGCCATCAAGGTCCTCACCGGCACGGGCGAGCCGCTGGTCGGCC
This sequence comes from Streptomyces sp. TRM70350, assembly GCF_019219825.1. Classification (GTDB taxonomy): domain Bacteria; phylum Actinomycetota; class Actinomycetes; order Streptomycetales; family Streptomycetaceae; genus Streptomyces. Next base: position 25,642 of record NZ_JAHUXH010000050.1, read on the forward strand.
GCCTGATGATCTACGACGCCCTGGAGATGCAGTACCGCCAGGTCAAGGTCCGCAAGGACCCCGACTGCGCGGTCTGCGGTGAGAACCCCACCGTGACCGAACTCATCGACTACGAGGCCTTCTGCGGCGTCGTCTCCGAGGAGGCCCAGGCGGCCGCCGCCGACTCGACGATCACTCCCAAGCAGCTCAAGGAGTGGATCGACGACGGCGAGAACATCGAGATCATCGACGTCCGTGAGATCAACGAGTACGAGATCGTCTCGATCCCGGGCGCCAGGCTGATCCCGAAGAACGAGTTCCTCATGGGCACCGCCCTGGAGACCCTCCCGCAGGACAAGAAGATCGTCTTGCATTGCAAGACGGGTGTCCGCAGTGCGGAAGTCCTCGCGGTCCTGAAGTCCGCGGGCTTCTCGGACGCCGTCCACGTCGGCGGCGGCGTCATCGGCTGGGTCAACCAGATCGAGCCACACAAGCCGGTCTACTAAACAGCGGTCTCGCTGACCAGCGAGACAGAAGAAGCCCACGGCTCTGACCAGCTCAGACGCCGTGGGCTTCTGTCGTTGTTGGTTGGCGTCGGCTGACCTTGGACGGCCCAGTGACGGCCCGGACTCCGCGCCGCCGTGGTTGTCCGCCGCTGTACGTCGGCACGGCATGGGCACGCACTGGCGTTCCTGTCGGGCCTTGTCAGCTGTGGCTTCCTAGCCTGCCGCGTCGCTGGAGGGTGTCTCCGCGGCTGGTGGTAGGTCTCTGCTGTTCTCCATGGCTTGGCCGAAGCTCTTGCAGAACTCGATGAAGCTCGATTGGGCGCCGGGCGCTGGCGCGAACGAGGCGAACGCCCCAATGTGCTCGCCGCTCACTGCGACGTCCAACGTGCCTTGCTCGCCGATGCGTGCGCTCGGACACTCCCGAAGGCCCTGCGCGAACATGGGCCTGGTCCGTCGCCCCTGTCCCAGCCATGCACCCCAGTAGATGGTTCGGTTGGTGAGGAAGAGGACGCCATCCTGAGGGCCGTCCCACAGGTTCCGTGCGGGCGTACTGGCAATCTTCCGTTCTCCGGGCTCAAGTACGGGCTCAATGCTCTGCCAGTACTCCGCCTGAGCTCTGTCGTAACGCCGCTGTGCCCACCGTCTCAACATGGCCAATAGCCCTCTCCCTCAACTGCGCCCAGTATCGTGCGCTTTGCAGCGCCCAGCCCTGGGTTCGAGTGATATCGCGAGGGCGGGGCCATGACCGCCCGGTAGGCGCGACTGCCGGCCTTTCCTGCCCGCCTACGTCGCCGTCCCGGACGCCCTGCACAGCCACAACTGATCATCGGCGGCCGTGACCTGCGGCCGTCTTATCGATCAACGCCCTGACCTGGTGCTGAGCTGTCGGCAGTTGTCGGCGTTGGTCATCGTTGAGCGCCCTTCCACGGCCCGAGGACGGCCCGGGAGGGGCGCTCTGCCGGTCTACTGACCAAGGATCTCGCCCACCAGCGAGGCTGAGGAAGCCCACGGCTCTGACATGGTCGGATGCCGTGGGCTTCTGTCGTGCGAGCACTACAGCTCACGCTGTCACATCGGAGGATCTGAGCCAGCTGAAACGCTGACGCATGCACTTCCTGGGCGTTACGATCTCTGATGAGTTGACGATTTCCCGAAACCCAGGGGGCGGACGCATGAGTGATACAAAAGGTGAGAGTGTTCCAGAGCCTCTTGAGCGCAGGGGTATGCGCTTCACGAGCCTCCAAGTGGGCAACTGGAGAAACTTTACGAGCTTCTCCGTTGACCTACAGCAGCGGATGTTCCTGGTGGGCCCCAACGCGGCGGGAAAATCAAATTTCCTGGATTGCTTTCGCTTCCTCGCCGAGATTGTGTCTGTGGGAGGTGGTTTTGAGGCTGCAGTCGCCAGGCGCGGCGGCGTCAGCATGATCCGCTCGTTTGCCGCTCGAAGGTACCCATCGATTTCCCTAAAGGTGACCCTGGGGAACGATGTAATTCCTAACGAATGGATGTATGAACTCAAGTTCAAGCAAGATAATAACAGGCGTCCGATTATCGAGTCGGAGGTCGTGAAGTACCGTGGCAAAGACGTGCTCCGTAGGCCCGATGCGGGTGACCGCGACGATGCCGAGCGCTTGAGGCAGACTCACCTTGAACAGGTGAATGTGAACCGGAAGTTCAGAACGGTTGCCGAGTTTTTTGCCAGCTTGAGCTACATGCATATCGTCCCGCAACTCGTCCGCGAGCCGGATCGGTCGGTCGGCAAGAAAAACGACCCATTTGGCGGTGACTTCCTCGAACAGATCGCGAGGACACCGAAGGTGACGCGTGATTCGCGGCTGCGTAAGATCGTGGACGCGCTGAAAGTTGCAGTCCCTCAGCTACAAACTCTGGAGTTGCAGCCAGATATCCGAGGCGTTCCCCATCTGAGGGGAAAGTACCAGCACTGGCGACCTAATGGTGCATGGCAGACCGAGGACCATTTTTCCGACGGTACGCTGCGTCTGCTGGGACTGCTGTGGGCTGTAGCGGATTCCAAGGGGCCACTGCTCCTCGAGGAGCCGGAGCTCTCCCTGCACCCTGAGGTGGTTCGATATATTCCGCAGATGTTCGCACGGGTGCAGCGAAGGTCCGCCCGCCAGATCCTCGTCAGTTCACATTCGCCTGAGATCTTGAATGATTCCGGGATTGGCTCCGATGAAGTATTGGCCCTGATTCCAGAGGCAGAGGGCACCACAGTAACTGCTTTGTCCGATCGGACGGATCTACAGACCATGCGCGAGGCTGGCGTGCCCTTGGGTGATATCCTGAAAGAGCTTACAGCACCGGAAGAAGCTGGACAGCTCAGCTTCTTTGTGGGGTAGCGATGAATCACGTTATGGTGGGGGTCGAAGGAATCTCCGATGAAGGTGCCGTCCGGGCCATTCTTCGAGAATTCGGGCTGGCGGTAAAGATGATCCAGGGCAAGAACGGCAAGGACTCGCTGCTGAAAAAGTTGCCTGCCTACAATAGTGCGGCGGTGCACTTCCCTTGGTTCGTTCTTGTCGACTTAGACTCGGCTGACGGATGTGTCGTTGAGAAACTCTCAACGTGGCTTCCACGGCCATCGGCGAACATGATATTTCGAGTAGCTGTTGCGGAACTTGAAGGATGGCTACTCGCAGACAGGGAGGCGATTGCGGACTTCCTTGGAGTTGCAGAGAGTAAGATTCCACGGAATCCGGACTCACTAGGTGACCCCAAGCAGGAAATTATCAATCTCGCCCGGAAGTCGCGGAAGCGTGACGTTCGGGAGGGATTGGTACCGAGGCCGCGAAGTGGAGCGTCTGTCGGTCCTACATACGCGTCCGATATTCGTGATTTCGGACAGCGGTATTGGAGGCCTCGCGTGGCCGCCGAGGCTTCGCCTAGCCTGGCCCGCTGCCTACTCAGGGTGGAGCAGCTCGCTGAGCGATTGAATGGGTAGCCATCGCTTGAGAGGTCGGCGGAACGACTTTGGCCGGGAGCTGCTTTGGCGCGAGTGATCATGGCCCATTACGCTGGCCAGCGGATCGGGCAGGTTTGTGAGCCTGCCCGT
>NZ_JAHUXH010000051.1 GCF_019219825.1 Streptomyces sp. TRM70350
TAAGCTCAGGCGTCGAACGGTGTCTCGTACTTGATCACTCAGAGTGGTGACTGCCATACGTGCAGGCGGCCTTCGGCTGATCATGTGCTCCGACCAAGGAACGCACATGCCCAGCACGAAGGCCGTGGGGATGAGTTTGTTGCAGCATGCTGTCCGGCAGGAGCCTGCTGCGGAACACTCACGCTTCCGGGGTGAGTTCTACTCCTGCCTGACTCGGCGTGCGGATGCGTTGTTCGAGCTGACCGACGCGGTTCTGTGTGCGGATGGCCCGGTGCGGTCGCTGGTGGAGCTGTCGCTGGAGGGCGAACACCGCCGCGGACACGGCGGGCTGTATGACGCCCTGGCCGCGGGCCGAATGGATATCGCCCGGCTGCGGCGGGCACTGGCCGCAGTGCCCCTGCCTCGGGCGGCGGACGGCCGGCTGGTGCCGGCCGCCGACATCACCTGCTGGTTGCGCCCCGACGCACACACCTCGCCACAGCGGATCCTGTGCCACACCTACGGCCGTGGCAAGGACCAGCACATTCCCGTCCCCGGCCGGCCGCGAAGCCGCCCGCGAGGGACGCGGCATCATCGCCGAACTGCCCGGCTTCCGCACCGGCGACGCCCTCGCCTCAGCCATCCTGACCGCGGCGGCACCCACACGGATGGCCGTCTACGACCGCCGCGTCCCACACGCCCTCGACAACCTCGGCCTCCCCCTCACCCTCACCCCCACACCCGGACGCTACGGCCGCTACCTACAGCTCCTCGACGACCTCCTCCAACATCCCCGAGCACACACCGACGGCTGGACCGCACGCGGCATCGACACCGCCCTGTACTGGACCGGCGCCACCCCCCACCCGCCAGCAACCACCAACCCCAACGCACAGCAAGCCTCTGACCAGCACAAACCCGCACCGGCCCTTCGGATGCCGGGCACCATCACCAACACCACACCACCGTTATCAACAAACACCCAATAACCGCAGATCAGAAGCCTCGTCACCACCGCCGGAGCATCCCGCAAGCGCCTGCTCCCTTCTCAGGGAACTCTCGACACCACGGCTCAGGCCACCCACACCACACCAACTACGAACCTCGGGATCACAGCGAGAGTCGCAGATCAGAGCATCCCCCGTCGACAGAAAGGGTCAGGGACCTGACAAATTGTCAGTTCGCAAGGCTGCCACGCCGACCTGAAGTCGTCCACATGGCCCTCGGGCCCCCAGCTCAGTGACCTGAGGGCGCACGCATGAAAAGCAAGAATCCACACCTCCCGGGCCACCGCGAGATCGCCCAGGCACACCCCGCGTCCGTCCGCCGAGGCGAGCGCCAGCATCAACTCCGCCCGGTAGCGGTTGCCGAAAACCGGCACGGCCGCCTCACGCAGCCGCTCCAAGGCTTCTTGAGACATGATTCATGATTCGCTAATCATAAATCTTGTTCAAGAGGGGCGGCGGGTCGCGTCTGCCGGTGAGGCAGAGGAGTCCGGGGGCTGCTGCGTCCGCCCGCTGCGCGGGCTGTGCCGCGACCGGGGCCGCTACGGTGGCCGGGTGACTGTCGCGAACGACTCGGCGGGCGGCGCTGCCGGCCGCGCCGGTTTCACCGTCTCTGCCGAACTGTCCATGGCTCTGACCGCTCAAGGGCCACCTGGTGAGCGGGCGTTGAACCTTCTGCGGGATGCGGCGGCGGTCTTGTCCGCTCCGGCTCGGTGGAACGCTCCGTACAAGGTCGCCCAGTCCTGCTGCCGAGGGGCGATCGACAGCATTCTCAATCTGGCGCCGAAGGACATCGAAGGGATCGAGGCGGCGAAGAACGCTGTCACGGATGCCGCCAAGGTGGCCGTCGATGCCTGGCGCACAGACGGCCAGGTCCCCCATGGGGTGCTGGAGGCCCTCGCCGCTGCGGTCGATGCGCTGCGGGCGGAAGGAGAACAATCCGGGCGGGCGGCGCGTCCGCCAGATCGGGCACGTGGTGAAGGAGCTGACGTGGCAGGAGATGAGGCTGGCCGAGGCCGAGGCCGTGCGCAACTTCTGGAGCCGGGCCTATCGGGACACCTCCGGCGTTCTACCTGGGTCGGGCGCCACGCCCGAGGAGTCCCGCGAGCGGTTCGAGGGTGTGGTGGCGGCCTTCGAGCAGCTGTTTTTGGGGCTTCCGGAACATGCCGACCGGCTGCGGCAGCTGGCGTTGAGCGAGCAGCCGTCGCCGCAGGATGCCGCCGAGATTGCCTCGATGTCGGATCCGCGTGCCGCAGCTACTTCTTCCGCGCGGCGGTGAGCCGGCATTGGCTTGGCCTGCTGCCGCTGGACCGGCTGCTGCCGGAGGCGTCCCGCCGGCCGGCCCTGCCCTACCTGCGGGGGCAACTGGCCGCCGACGCGCCGCAGGTGTGCGCGTGGGTGGAGCAGCAGCGTGCCGCGATCGAGGCGCGCGGCCCGGGCGCAGGTCGGCATGGCGGTGAGTCTGGTGGCTGGGGCGGGCATGACGGCGTGTGCGGTGTTGCAGCAGGTCGCCAGGGCGCAGCAGGACCGCCATGTGCTGCTGCGCATCAGTTACTGGACCCGGGATGTTCCGGTGCCCGACCGCACCGGGCAGTGGGTCCGCGTCGTCGAGGACGTGCTGCGTCAGCCGTCCTTCGGCGCCCATGAGTCCTGGGAGGCGGCGCAACTGGCGTGCAGTCTGGCCCAGACGGCCCACCCAGGTGGCCAACTGCGCCCGGCCGGGAACGATTGGGGATGATCAACCGGTCTGCTGTGGCCTCTGTGCTCGCCGCGCATCTGGCGGAGTCCGACGAGTGGGAGATCAGCCTGGTCAACGACCTGCGGGAGATTTCCCTGGCCGATCCGCCGCGCAGCGTGCTGGACGCACTGATGCGCGTGTGCTCGACCTGGCCCGGCAGGACGCCCGGCTGAGCGTCCCGCTGTCCGAGCGGCTGCGGGTGCTGGAAAACAAGCTGCCGGCCGGCCCGGCGGCCGACCGGCTGCGCGCGGTCGTCCTTCTGGAGAGCTACGACGCCGACCGGGCCGACCCGGCGTCGTTGGGCATCTGTTGGGAGCACGCCCTCGCGCCGGCGGGCCGGCTTGCGGCTGCCGGGTCCCCGCGCGCGGATGTCACGGACTTCCTCGCACTGCTCGAGGACGCCTGCCCCGACCAGCACCGTGCCGGGCTGCACAGTGCGCTGGCCCAGGGCCTTGGGCAGGCACCCGTCCGTGCAGGAAATCTCCGCCTGGAAGGACGCCTACGAGACGGCGCCCCAGCCGCTGCCGTCTGCCGGGCGCACCGTGTGGGAGTTGTCCCCGGTCCTGGCCCGGGAGGTGCTCGAGTCGTGGCGGCCGCTGCTGGAGATGCTCACCTCGCTGGCGGGGAAGCCCGCACCCGCGCGTCCGGAGCCGTCGCACACGCAGGGAGGCCCTCCCCGCCGGCATCCCGCATCGAACACCTCAGAGCGACACGATCCGGGCTGACGAAGTCCAGCGGCATCGGCGGCGGCGTGTGCGTCACCAGGTCGGCCAGCAGTTCGCCGATGCCGCTGGCGTGTTTGAAACCGTGTCCATTGCATCCTCCGGCGAGAATCAGCCGCGGGTCGCCCCCGGGCCTTCCGATGACGAACTGACCGTCGGGCGTGGTGGTCAGCATGCACACCGAGACCTGGGAGGGGACTGGTTCCAGCCCCGGCAGGTAGCGGCCGAGTACGCCGGTGAGCTCGGCCCAGTCCTCGCTGACGACACACCGGTCGTCCGTGTCCGGGTCGATGGGGCGCGGCGCCCTGCCGTGGACCTCCAGCCCCAGCTTGACCCCGTGCTCCTTCTCACTGCCGTTGCCCCACAGGACCTCCGCGCCCGGCAGCTCTCGCATGAAGACGGGAAACCGGTCCAGTTCGAACCGGCTGTCACCGGTGGCGGGACGGAACCAGGTGATCGGCATCCGCAGGGGCGTCAGCGCCAGGCCGGGAAGCAGCGAGGCGAGCCAGCTGCCGATGGTCATCACGGCCTGCCGCACCCGCAGGAGGCCGCCGCCGGTCTCCAGCTCGACGCCGCCGGAGACGAGCTCCACCGAGTGCACCCGGGTACCGGTGACGACCCGTGCCCCGGCCGACCGGGCGAGCTGGGTCGCGGCCCGCACGGCGTCCTCCGGGCGGAGGATGCCCGCCGACGGTTCCCACACCGCTATGTCGTCGGGGCCGAGTTCCGCATGCTGACCGAAACGCTCCCGCAGCGTCGCGGGGGTCATGTGCTCCACGGGGATGCCGTGGTGCAGCGCGGCGCGCAGCGTACCGCCGACGATCCGGCCGTCCTCGGGCCCGATCAGCAGTCCCCCGCGGTTCTCGAACAGCGACGTGCCGCTCAGGTCGGCGAGTTCGTGCCACAGCTCCAGCGACCGCCGTGCCAGCGGTACGAGTTCGGGGTGTTCGAGGCAGGTGATGCGGAACATGCGCGAACCACCGTGGGAGGCACCCCAGCCGTGACCGGGGTGGAACTGTTCTATGCCCAGGGCGTCCACGCCCCGGGAGGCGATCTGCCACAGGGCGCAGGCACCCCAGCCGCCCAGCCCGACCACCGCCACTTCCGCGTCCCATGTACTCATGTCCGTCCTCCGTCCGGGCTCCATCGATGATCGCCCGGCTCACTGACACATCCCTGACGAACTGCCAGCGGACTGACACGTGACAGCACTTGGGCGACCTGCGTCGCAGCAACTGATGGTCCATGCACGAAATGGCCGGGATCTGTGGGGTGTCTGTCTTCCGCCTCTCCCTTTAGGATCATCCGAACACGGGGTTCCGGCTCAGCCGGAGCAGCGTGTGGAACGCATGGGCACGGTCCCGGTCCGTTCTGCGAGGAAAGCGGCGCCAGCGGAGCCCGGTTCAGTCACTCACCCCCCACACTGCCCTGGGAATCGGATTCACGACCACAGCGGGAGAAGCCGTGAAGTTCAGAGTTCTCGGTCTCACGGAGCTGTACGACAACGTCAACCAACGCAGAGTTCCCCTCAGCAGCCAAAAGCAGCGGACCCTGATGGGAGCACTGATCGTCAAGTGCGGTTCCGCGGTGTCCGCCGAACAACTCAGCGAGGAGGTCTGGGGCGAGTCGAAGCCACACAAGTCCGCCAACGCTCTCCAGGCTCAGGTCTACCGATTACGTCGGATGATGGACCAGCTCAAGGCCGGTGACATGGCCACCCAGCAGTGCCTGATCACCGAGGAATCCGGTTACGTCCTCAAGACCGATCCAGAGCAGATAGACAGCGAGCTCTTCCTGCGCGGAATCGACCGGGCACGCCACACGGCCGACCAGGACCCGGTCCTGGCCGAGAAGATGATCCGCGGCGCGCTGAAGCTCTGGCGCGGCCCCGCCCTCCAGGGGAGCCGTGGCCCGATCTGCACCGCTGGAGCGGCGGTGCTGGAAGAGGCTCGGCTCAGCGCCCTGGAGCTTCTCTACGACGTGTCGTTACGCGCGAACCTGCACGCGCATGTCATAGCCGAGCTCGAAGAGCTGACCAACAGTTATCCACTGCGGGAACGTTTCTACGACCAGCTCATGGTCGCCCTCTACCGATCCGGCCACCAGGCGCAGGCGCTGAGCGTCTACGAACGCGTCCGTCGCCGTCTGGCCGACGAACTCGGCGTCACCCCGGTGCCCGCACTCAGCAAACGGATGCAGCAGATCCTGTCCCACTCCCCCGAGTTGATGGATCCGCAGGCATCGAGTGCCGCCGAAGTCCGAGATCCGCAACGGATCACTCTGCGCTCCAGTCCCTCCTCCCCGGCCGTCTCACCCGCGCCCAGCACGGCCACCCGGCCCGCTGCCGGCGTCCGGCGACGAACGGCGCCGGGGAACCCCGGCCCCGCGCCGGCCCGTCCGAGCCCACTGCTGGCGCACTCCCGTACCGAATCCCCTCTGGACGCCGAACTGCGCCGCCTGCGTCTGCAGGTCAGAGAGCTCATGTCACAGCAGCAGACGCTCATCTCCACGGTCCGGCATCTTTCGAGCCAGTTGGAGGAGACGATGGAAGCGGTCGACGAACACCGGCCGCCCGCGGGGAAGCCCCGGCTGCTCCACCAGGAGCTGTAGGGGACGCATCGGGTGCGTGCGCCGGGAGACCATCGATGGACTCCCGGCGCACCCGGCCGCGGGCGAAGGCCCTCGGGGGCGCGGACCGGTCGGCCGCGGCGGCCTGGACGGGCCCCGGTCAGTCGGCCGCGGCCTTCGTGGGCTCCTTCGCCTCCTCGGCGGCGGCACGCGCCTTCTCGGCCTTCTCTGCTCGCAGCAGCAACGCACCGGCGATCCAGCCACCGACCAACACAGCCAGCGCACCGATGACCTGACTGAGTGTCAGTGCGTGCGCAAAGCTGTCCTGTACCTCGTGCAGCGCCTCCGGGGAGCCGCTGACCGCGGCCACGGCCTCGGGGTAGGACTCACTGGCGGCCGTACGCAGCGTGTCGGGCACGGCCTGGGAGAAGATCCCGATCAGCACCGCGCCGAGGACGCCCACGCCCAGTCCGCTGCCGAGTTCCTGGAGGGTGTTGTTCACGCCGGATCCGGTGTTGGCGCGCTCCCGGGGGATGGAACTCATCAGCGCGTTGGCGACCAGCGGGCCGGAGATGCCCGCGCCGCCACCGAGCAGCAGCAGACCGACCACCAGCACCACGTAGCCGTTGTCGTCCGGTGCCAGCGCCACGGTGAGCAGACCGGCCGCCGAACAGGTGACACCGATCGCGATGCCCTTGCCGACCCCGGCCACCTTCAGCACCCGCGGGCTGACCAGGATGCTGCTGGCCAGCACGCCGATCGCCATCGGCGTGAGCTGGGCGCCGGCCGCCAGCGGGTCGTAGCCGCGCAGGAACTGCAGGTCCTGAGTGAGGAGGAAGAGCGATCCGGCCATGCCGAACGCCGACAGGATCCCGCCGAACACGGCGCCGCGGAACTTGGGGTTGGCGAACATCGCCATGTCGAGCATGGGATCCGCGACGCGGCGTTCCCACCACACGAAGACGATGACGCCCACCAGGCCGAGCAGTCCGACACCGAGGGTCTGTGGCGCCAGCCAGCCGTCCCTCGGCACGGAGATGACCGCCCACACCAGCGCCACCACCGACAGCGTGGCCAGCACGGCGCCGATCAGGTCGGGACGGGCGTGCCCGGGGTCCTTCGACTCCGGCAGCAGCACCCCCATGGCGAGCAGGCCGACGACCGCGACCGGCACGTTGATCAGGAAGGTGGAACCCCACCAGAAGTGGTCGAGGAGGAACCCGCCCAGGACGGGTCCGAGGGCCATGCCCGCGGAGGAGACCGCCGCCCAGATGCCGATGGCCCGGGGGCGTTCCTCGTCGTCGAAGGTGCGGACCAGGACGGCGAGCGTGCCCGGCATGAGGAAGGCCGCGCCGACGCCCATCAGCACACGGGCGGTGATGAGGATGTGCGGGGAGGGCGCGAACGCACCCAGCAGGGATCCGGCGCCGAACACCGCGAGGCCCGCCAGCAGCGCGCGCTTGCGGCCGAGCCGGTCGGAGAGGCCGCCCGCGGTGATGAGCAGACCGGACAGGACGAGGGTATAGGCGTTGAGCGTCCACTGGACCTGCGCGTTGCTCGCGCCCAGTTGCTCGGTGATGGACGGGATCGCCACGTTCAGGATCGTGTTGTCGAGAACGATGACGAACAGGGACGTGCACAGCACCCCGAGGATCCACCAGCGACGGGGATCGCGCTGGGTATGGGGCATCTGCGTCTGAGACATGAGGAAACTCCTGAGCGGGGGACGGAACATTGCGGATACGCAAGAACCGAGAACGCCCGTTCGTCTCCGCCCGCGGACACCAACGACCAGGGAACGCCGACGAAAAAGTCGTACGGCGGAGGGTCGCTACATGGGCGAGAACACGTCACACGGAGATACGTCGTACGGAAACGTCATGTACGAGGGAACTCGTACGGAAGGACGTCGTACGGAGAAGAGTCACGTGAAGACGACGGGCGATGCCCGCACACTCAGTAGATCATGCGCCGAGCCTCCCACAGCGCTTCGCCGTTGGTCAAACAGGTTTCCGGCCCGAGCGAACCACCAGATGGCACCAGCCGTGCGGATCGGCCGCCTCGCCCCGGTGTACGGCGGCGAGAGCGGCGGAGAGCCGGGAGGTGACCGGGCCCGGTGTGCCGTCGCCGACCGTCCACGCCCCGTCCCCGTCGAGCACACGGCCGACCGGGGTGACGCTGGCCGCGGTGCCGCACGCGAGGACCTCGGTGATCCGGCCGGCGGCGCAGTCCTCCCGCCACCGGTCCACCGCCACCCGGTCCTCGGTGACCCGCAGCCCCCGGTCGCGGGCCAGGGTGATGAGGCTGTCCCGGGTCACGCCGGGCAGGATGGTGCCGGTCAGCGGCGGGGTGACCAGCTCGGCCCGGTCCCCCTCGCCGTACACGAAGAACAGGTTCATGCCGCCCAGTTCCTCGACCCAGCGGCGTTCCACCGCGTCCAGCCAGACCACCTGGTCCGCGCCCCGGCGGGCTGCCTCCTCCTGGGCGAGGTAGGTGCCGGCGTAGTTCCCGCCGCACTTGGCCGCTCCGGTGCCGCCGGGTGCGGCACGCACGTACTCCTGCGACACCGCCACCGTCACCGCGCGCTCGCTCGCGCCGAAGAAGTTGCCGGTGGGGAAGGCGAGCAGGAGGAACAGGCAGGCGCGGGCGGGCCTGAGCGCGAGGTGGGCCTCGGAGGCGAACAGCACCGGTCTGAGGTACATGCTCCGGTCGTCGCCCTCGGGTATCCAGTCCATGTCCTGGCGGACCAGGGCCTCGGTGGCGGCGACGAACAGTTCCTCCGGCAGCTCGGGCAGCGCCATGCGCCGGGCCGAGGCGGCGAGTCTGCGGGCGTGCGCCCACGGGCGGAAGACCGCGGCCCGGTCGGCCGTGCGGCGGTGGACCTTGAACCCCTCGAACACGCTCTGCCCGTAGTGCAGTCCGACCGTCGCCGGGCTCAGCCGCAGTGGGGTCAGCGGCTCCAGGAGGGCGTCATGCCAGCCGTCGGCGGCGGTCCACCGCGCGGTGACCATGTGCTCGGTGAGCACCTCCCCGAAATCGGCCTCGGCGGCCAGCGCCCGGCACCGCCCGGCGGGCACCGGCGCCGGGCTCGGCCGCAGGGCGACGGCCGGTGCGCCGGTGCCGGCCGGGGTGTGCGTGCCCATCCGCACGGTCCCGGTCACCGGTGGGCGAGAAAGAGGCGACCGGTGGGGAAGGCCAGGGTGACCGCGCGGACGTCGGAGAAGCCGGCGCCGCGCAGCTTCCCCAGCCACTCGTCCTCGCTGAGCAGCCGGCGCCGCATGAACTCCCCGTGGTAGTACGACACGGCGGCGCTGAACCGCCGTTCCCGGGGGGCGCGCAGGTACGGAACGGCGTCGGTGATGGCGAGGAAGCCGCCGTCGGCGAGCTGTTCGCGGCAGTTGGCGAGCACCGCGTCACAGACGTCCTCCTCGTCGGGCAGCATGTCGTGGAAGACGAACCCCGCGTGGATGACGTCGGCCCCGGCCAGGAAGCCGGGATCGTCGGCCACGGACTGGATGGTGCGCTCCAGCACGGTGAGCCGGTCGGTCAGGCCGGTCTGGTCGACGGCCCGCTCGGCTGCCCGGCAGGCGTCGGCGGCGAAGTCCAGACCGATGCCCGTGGAGCCCGGCACGGCGGTGAGGACCTCGATCAGCAGGCGGCAGGTGCCCGCGCCGAGATCGACGACCTTGCGGGGTTTGGCGTCCACGATGGTGTCGAGCGCGGCCGGGTAGAAGGCGTGCGACCCCATCCACTGGGAGCTCACGGCGACTTCGCGGTAGTCGCGGAGGTACGTGCGGGCGGCCCGCTCCCAGTCGGTGAAGAACTCCCGGGCGTGTTCGATGAAGGGCCGGTTGGCGTTCATCGTCCAGGAGATGTATCCGGCCTGGTGCCGCACGGTGTCGAAGTCGGGGCAGGCGCGGTAGTGGCCGGCGCTCTCCCGGACGACGATGCCGGCCGACTCCAGGGCGTCCAGGTAGCGGGTGAGGGCGGGCTCGGGCAGGTCGGTGGCGGCGGCCGTGGCGCCGGTGTCGAGCACACGGTCGCTGGCGAGGTGGGCCACGACTCCCAGCCGGTCGCCCATCTCCAGCAGGGCCGCGGCGGCGGCCAGGTCGGGGGCCGGGCCGCTGGCCTCGATGCCCTCCCGCAGGTGCTTCTCGGCGACTTCGTGCGTTGCCATGCGCGTGTCTCCTTCTTCTTGGCGTGCGGCCTGCTGCGGAGTGCGGCGCGGCCTCGTCGGGCGTTCGTTTCGCTGAGCTGCTCCGGGGTGTCGTCGACGATGGTTGACGTGGGGTGTTCACGCGGGCTGTTGTCGTGGACTGTACGAGGGGGCCATGACGCCCGGCTGACAGTGATCTGACGGCCCGGTCCGGCCCCGGACGGGGCCGGGTCAGCGGTCGCGCCAGGCCGCTTCCAGGGCGTCGATCTCCTCCTGCTCAAGGTCGACCAGGGGCAGGTCGGACGGGGTCCAGCCGCCCGTCTCGCCCCGCCGCGCGTGTTCCGTCAGGGCGGTCAGCGCCCGTAACCATGTCTGCGACAGCTCCGTCACGGTCTCCGGCGCGAGCAGCCCTTCCGGCCAGCTCCACACGGCGTGCAGCCGGGGCCCGTCGGGGCCGTCCAGCGTCACGGCGTTGACCTCCAGGTCGTGGGCGACCGGCAGCGCGGGGTCCGCCCCGCCTCCCGCCAGGGCGTGGTCGTCGGGAGCGGCGCTCCACAGCGTGTCGTCGTGGCGGAACCGGCCCAAGTAGTTGAAGCCCAGCGGCGGCGGGTCCATGCGGGCGAGGACGGGGGCCGTACGGTCGTTGAGCCGGCGCAGCAGCCCGAAGCCGGAGCCGTCGGCGGGGACGGCGCGGATGGCCTCCTTGACCCGCTTGACGGCGTGTCCGAGTGCCGGCCCTCCGGCGAGGGCGTCGTCGGGGTCGAGGTCCGCGACGGGCAGGCGCAGCGGGTACAGGCAGGTGAACCAGCCGACCGCCTGCTCCGGCGACGGTCCGGTGCCGATGGTGTCCCGGCCGTGGCCTTCCAGGTCGAGCAGGACGTCGGTGGCCGTCTCTCCGACGCGGACGGCCCGGTGGACGAGGGCGACGCCGAGGGCTGCGACCAGGGGTTCGAGGACGCGGCAGTGGAAGGCGGCGGGGACGGTGGTGAGCAGGGCCCGGGTCGTGGCCGCCGGCAGGTCGCCGGTGTGGTGGCGCAGTGCGCCGAAGGTGTCGCGGCGCGGGTCCCTCGGCCGGGTGCCGACCTGGAGACGGGGCCCGCCCAGGGTGGCGGTCCATAGGGGCAGTTCCCGCACCCGCTCGGGAGAGGCGGCCTCCTCGGCAAGTCGGGTGGCCCAGTCGGCGTACGGCGTGCGGGCGGGGGGCGGCGGCAGGGGTGTGCCCGCGGCCGCGGCCTCGCAGGCGGTGCGCAGGGCGGGCAGGAGGACGCCCCAGGAGACGGCGTCGACAGCGAGGTGGTGCACGACGAGTGCGAGGCGTCCTTCCCGCTCGCCGGCGTCGAGCCACACCGCGCGCAGTATCCTCCCCTGCTCCGGGGCGAGTTCGGCGCGGGCCCTGCCCAGTACGGCGGCCAGGACGGCTTCGGGGGGTGCGCCGTCGACGGGGACGTGGCGCAGGCAGTCGGCGGCGTCGGGGGTGCCCTGGGGCGCTGGCTCCAGGCGCAGGCGTGCGGCGGCGTGGGCGGAGTGGGGGCCGCGCAGCAGTGTGGTACGCAGTGCGTCGTGGCTGTCGATGACGTGTTGCAGGGCGCGCAGCAGCGGCTCGGTGCCGGGCAGGGGCGGGGTGCGCACGATCATGGTCTGGCTGAAGGCGTCCGCCGGTCCGCCGGCGTCGTAGAGCCAGTGCGCCATGGGTGGCGCGGGGAAGGGCCCGGCGGCGGGTGCGGGGCGTCGCGGTTCGGGTGTCGGGCCCGGGTTTCCTGCGGCGTCGGCGCGGGCGGCGAGCCCGGCGGCCGTGCGCTGCTCGAAGACGTCCCTCGTGGCGAGGGCCAGTCCGCGGGCGCGCAGGAGGCCGACGAGGCGGATGGCCAAGATGCTGTCCCCGCCGTGTTCGAAGAAGTCGTCATCAGGGTCCACGGCCGGCGTCCCCAGCACCTCGGCGACGGCCGCGCACACCTCCTCCTCCGTGCCGGGTCGCGGCGGGCGGGACTCCTGCGCCGGGTGCTCCGGCTCGGTGCCCGGGGCGGGCAGCGCCGCACGGTCCAGCTTGCCCTGCGCGGTGACGGGCAGGGTGTCCAGGGTGATGAAGGCGGCCGGGACCATGTGGGCGGGCAGGCTGCCCGCGACGTGGCGGCGCAGGACGGCGGGGTCGGCGCGGTGGCCGGACCCGGGGACGACGTAGGCGACGAGCCGGCGGTCGCCGGGGCGGTCCTCGCGGGCGACGACCGCGCACCGCCGCACTGCGGGGTGGCGGCCCAGGACGGCGGTGATCTCGCCGGGTTCGATGCGGAAGCCGCGGATCTTGACCTGGTCGTCGGCGCGGCCGAGGTACTCCAGGGTGCCGTCGGCGCACCGGCGCCCGAGGTCGCCGGTGCGGAAGGCCCGGCTGCCGGGCGGGCCGTACGGGTCGGCGACGAAGCGTTCCGCGGTGGCGCCGGGGCGCCCTCGGTAGCCGTGTGCGACGCCCGGTCCGGCGATGTACAGCTCGCCGGGGACGCCGGTGGGTGCCAGGCGCAGCCGCTCGTCGAGGACGTGGACGCGCAGTCCGGCGACGGGTGTGCCGATGGGGACGACCTGCTCGCCGTCCAGGGGGGCGCTGATGGTGGCGCAGGCGGTGGTCTCGGTGGGGCCGTAGGCGTTGACCATGCGGCGGCCGGCCGACCAGCGGGCCGCCAGTGCGGGCGGGCATGCCTCGCCTCCGACGACGAGGGTGCGCAGGCCGGGCAGTGACTCGGGCGGTACGCCGGTCAGGGCGGTGGGCGGGATGAGGGCGTGGGTGATGTTCCGGGCGGCGAGGACCTCGGCGAGGTCGGGCCCGGCGAGCGGGCCGGCCGGCGGGACGACCAGCACGGCGCCCGCGGCGTACGCCATGAGGGTCTCCATCACCGACGCGTCGAAGCCGGGTGAGGCCAGTTGCAGGACGCGGCTGTCCGCGTCGAGGGCGAACCGTTCGGCCTGGGCGGCGGCCAGGGCGGGCAGCCCGGCGTGCGGGACGACGACGCCTTTGGGGGTGCCGGTGGAGCCGGAGGTGTGGATGACGTAGGCGGGGTCTTGCGGGTGGACCGGGCGGGTGCGTTCGGCGTCGGTGAGCGGGGTGCCGGGCAGGGCGTCCAGGGCGCGCCGGACGGCGGGGGCGTCGAGGACGGTGATCCGGTCCGTGTGCTCCGGCAGGCCGGTCGCGTGGGCGGCGGTGGTCAGGACGGGCCCGTCGGGGGCGGCGGCCAGCAGATGGCGGACGCGATCGGTGGGGTAGGCGGGGTCGACCGGCAGGCAGGCGGCGCCCGTCTTGAGGACCGCGAGCCAGGCGAGGGCCGTCTGCCCGGAGCGGGGCAGCGCGATCGGGACGACGGTGCCGGCGCCGACGCCGCGGGTCAGCAGCAGCCGGGCCAGGCGGTTCGTGGCCGCGTCGAGCTCGGCGTAGGTGAGGACGGAGCCGTCCGCCTCCAGGGCCGGGGCGTGGGCGCGTGCGGTGGCCTGCGCGGCGAACAGGGCGGGCACGTGGGGGTGGGCCGGCGGTGTGCCGGGCGGGTTCCAGGGGCCTCGCGCGAGCCGTTTCTCGCGCGGTGAGGTGAGGTCGACGTCGATGACGGGGCGTGCCGGGTCGGCGGCGACGGCGCGCAGCAGGGTCAGCAGCCGTCGTGCGGTGGCGCGGGCCGTGGCGGCGTCGAAGAGGTCGGCGGCGTACTCGACGTCGCCGGTGAGGCCGGCGGCTGTGCCGTCGGGGGCGCGGCGCTCCGCCAGGTTGACGGTGAGGTCGAACTTGGCGGCGCCGAGGTCGACGGGCAGCGCCGCGGTGCGCACGTCGGCCAGGTCCAGGCGGGGTGCGGCGTCCTGGAAGGACAGCACCACCTGGAAGAGGGGGTGTCGGCTGAGGGTCCGCTGCGGGGCGAGCGCGTCGACGACCCGGTCGAAGGGGACGTCCTGGTGGTCGTAGGCGGCCAGGTCGGTGCGGCGGACCCGGGCGAGGAGTTCGGCGAACGAGGGGGAGCCGGAGGTGTCCACGCGCAGCGCCACCGGGTTGACGAAGAAGCCCACGGCGTCGTCGGCGGTCGTGTCGCGCCGCCCGGAGGTGGGGCTGCCGATGACGACGTCGGTGCCCGCGCCGGAGGCGGTGAGCAGGGCGGCGAGGGCCGCGTGCAGCACCATGAAGAGGGTGGCGTGGTGCTCGCGCGCCAGGGTGAGCAGACGGGTGTGCAGCTCGGGGTCCACGTCGAGCGGGACGCTGCCGCCGTGGTGCCCGGCGACGGCGGGGCGCGGCCGGTCGGTGGGCAGGGGCAGCTGCTCGGGGGCTCCGTCGAGGGTGCGGCGCCAGTACTCCAGCCCGTCCGCCCACGGGGCGGTGCGCTGCGCGTGCCGGTCGAGGGTGGCGGGGTGCGGGGCGGGCTGCGGCCACTGCGGGGTGCGGCCGAGGCGGCGGGCCGTGTAGGCGTCGCCGAGGTCGCGCAGCAGCGGCCGCAGGGACCAGCCGTCGCAGGCGATGTGGTGCAGCACCAGCAGCAGTACGTGGACCGGGCGGCCGTCGAGTGCGGGCGGCAGCTCGAACAGGGTGGCGCGCAGCGGCAGGTCGGCAGCGAGGTCGAACGGGATACGGACAGCGCGGGTCAGGTCGGCGGGCAGGGTGTCCTCGGCCGTGGCGCGGGTGACCAGGGCGAGGCGGCCGGCCGCGTGGGGCGGCAGGACCTCCTGGACGGGTTCGCCGTCGGTCTCCGGGTAGCGGGTACGGAGAATGCCGTGGCGGCGCACCACGTCCCGCAGCGCCTCCGCCAGAGCGTGGCGGTCGGGCGCACCGGTGAGCCGGAAAGCGCAGGGCAGGTTGTACGTGGCGCCCGGTCCCTGCATCCGGTGCAACGCCCACATGCGGCGCTGGGCCGCGGTCAGCGGGAGCAGACCGGGGCCGGCCGGGTGGGTGTCGGCGCTTGTGGGAGCGGTAGGTGCTGGGGAATTGGGCACCGACATGGACGAACCCGCACCCCCACCCCCACGCGTACCGGACACAGACGAGTCGGTGCTCGCGCGGGAATCGAGCCGGGAGGAAGCCGGGCGTACGCGGGAGGCGAGGGTGGCTGGGGTCGGGGTGTCGAAGATCGTGGCCACGCCGAGGTCGGTTCCGAACGCGGCGCGGACGCGGGCGACGAGGCGGGTGGCGAGCAGGGAGTGTCCGCCGAGGTCGAAGAAGTCGTCGTCGGCGCCGACCGGACCGCAGCCCAGCACCTCTTGGAAGAGGGCGCACAGCTCCTTCTCGGCGGGGTCGGCGGGCGCGCGTCCCGTGGGGCGGGCGACCGGGTCGGGCAGGGCGTCCCGGTCGAGCTTGCCGTTGGGTGTCAGGGGCAGCGCCGGGAGGGGGACGACCGCGGCGGGCACCGCGTGTTGGGGCAGGCGCCGGGCCAGGTGGTCGCGGAGGCCCGCCGGGTCCGGGCGGGCTCCCGCGGCGGGCACGACGTAGCTCACCAGGCGGGGGCCGGTGGCGGCGCCGTCCTTGAGCACGGTGGCGGAGGCGGCCACGGACGGCAGCCGGCCGAGCTCGGCGTCGATCTCGGCGGTCTCGATGCGGAAGCCGCGCAGCTGGACCTGCCCGTCGGCGCGGCCCAGGTGTTCCAGGCCGTTCTCCGCGGTGTACCGGGCGAGGTCGCCGGTGCGGTACATCCGGGCTCCGGGCGGGCCGTACGGATCGGCGGTGAAGCGCTCCGCCGTGAGCGCGGGCCGGTCGAGGTAGCCGCGGGCCAGTCCCGCGCCGGAGACGTACAGTTCGCCGGTGGTGCCCGGCACGGCGGGCCGCAGCGCGCCGTCCAGGAGGTACAGGCCGAGGTCGGCGAGGGGGCCGCCGATCGGGCTGCCGACGGTGGTGGCAGCGGCGGCCCGGCGGTCCATCGTCAGGTGTGTGACGTGCACGGTCGTCTCGGTGATGCCGTACATGTTGACGATGCGCGGGCTGTCCTCGGGGTGACGCGTGTACCAGTCGCG
The DNA here is from genome assembly GCF_019219825.1 of Streptomyces sp. TRM70350. Taxonomy (GTDB): domain Bacteria; phylum Actinomycetota; class Actinomycetes; order Streptomycetales; family Streptomycetaceae; genus Streptomyces. The sequence continues at coordinate 16,126 of NZ_JAHUXH010000051.1, forward strand.
CAGCGCGCCCGCGTCGACTGCCTCCCCGCCGAGCACGACCCGGCGCAGGACCAGGTCGCTCCCGAGCTCCGGACGCTCCCCGTCGGTGAGGCCGAGGTGCTGGAACGCGGTGGGCGTCTGGCTGAGCACGGTGACGCGTTCGGCGGCGAGCAGGCGCAGCAGCCGGGCGGGGGTGCGCACGGTGTCGTGCGGGACGACGACGAGCCGGCCGCCGTGCAGCAGGGGCCCCCAGATCTCCCAGACGGAGAAGTCGAAGGCGTACGAGTGCAGCAGCGTCCATACGTCGTCCGCGCCGAACCCCACGGCCGGGCGGGCGGTGGTGAACAGCCGTACGACGTTGCGGTGCGGGACGATCACGCCCTTGGGGCGTCCGGTGGAGCCGGAAGTGTAGATGACGTAGGCGGTGTGGTCGGGGTGCGGGGCCCGGTCGGGGCCGCCCCGGTCGGCGTCGGTGAGGGGGGTGTCGGGCAGTGCCGCGAGGGTGACGCGGCAGGCCGGGGTGTCGAGGGTGACGCGGTGCGGGCCGTCGGGGACGTGCGCGGTCTCGCCGGTGACGGTGAGCAGCAGGGTCGGCCGGGCGTCCTCGACCATCAGGGCGAGCCGGTCGGCGGGGTAGCCGGGATCGAGCGGCAGGTAGCCGGCGCCGGTCTTGAGGACGGCGAGCAGGGCCACCGGCAGGACGGCGGAGCGGGGCAGGGCGAGGGCGACCAGCCGTCCGGGGCCGGCGCCGTGCACCAGCAGCAGCCGGGCCAGCCGGTTGGCGCGGGCGTCCAGTTCGCGGTAGGTGAGGTTCTCGTCCTCGGCGGTGACGGCGGTGTGGTCCGGCCGGCGGGCGGCCTGCCGTTCGAAGAGGGCGGGCAGCGTGTCCGCGGGGTCGGAGGCCGGTCCGGGCGGGGGTGCGGTCGGCCGGGTGGCGCGGCGTTCGGCCGGGGTACGGACGTCGAGGCGGGCCAGCGGCCGGTCGGCGTCGGTGGCGAACTCCTCCAGCAGGCGGAGGAACCGCTCGCGGTGGCGGTCGAGGTCGGCGGTCGGGTACTGCTGCGGGTTGGCGTCCAGATCGACGGGCATCGGCCCGGATCCGGAGTCGTAGCAGGTGATCTTGAGGTCGTCGACGGGCCCGTTGGACACGAAGCGCAGTCGGGCCGGCAGCGAGGCGAACGTGCCGGTGGCGGAGCGCATGATGTTGATCGTGGGGCCGTACAGCGGCTGCCGGGAGCCGAGGATCCGCAGGTCCCGCCGCAACTCCTCCTGGGGGTAGCGCTGGTGCCGGAGCGCCTCGCACAGGGCACGGGCGGCCTGGCCGACGAGGTCGCCCACGCGGGTGCCGGGGCGGACGGTCAGGCGCAGGGGGACGACGTTCGCCGTCATGGCGGGGGTGCGGCGGGCGGCCGGAGTGAGCCGGGCGTTGACGGCGAGGCCGAGCAGCAGGTCCGTGGCGCCGGTCAGGCGGTGGAGGAGCGCGGCGACGGCGGCGACCACCGCGGCGGGCCGTGCGCTGTCGAAGCGGGCGGCCAGTTCGTCCAGGGCGTGTGCCGGGCCGGCCGCGAGGACGCCGCCGGAGCGTACGAAGGTGTGGGAGGCGGCGGCGGGCGGGCCCGCGAGGGACAGGGCCGGGGGCCGCTCGCGCAGCTCCCGCTGCCAGTGGGCGCGGTCGTCCTCGTACTGTCGCGACGCGCGGTACGCCGCCTCCTCCTGCCACAGGCGGGACAGTGGCGCGGCCGGGTCGGCGGGGACGGCCCGGCCCTGGGTCAGGGCGCTGTGGACGGCCTCGACGCGGCGCTGGAAGAGCCACATGCCCATGCCGTCGAGGAGCAGGTGGCTGGCCCGGTGGTACCACAGGTGGCGGTCGGCGCCGACGTGGAAGAGCGCGTGCGCGGACAGCGGGCCGTCGGACGGGGGCGCGGCCGTCGCGAGGTCGTCGCGCATCCACCGCAGCGCCTCGTCGTGGGTGGTCCGTTCCTGCGGCGGCAGGGGGACGTGCGCGGCCGGGGCGAGGCGCTGGACGGGCTCGTCGCCGTGGCGGCCGCCGGCGCCGTGCTCGGCGAACTCCAGGTGGAGGGCCTCGGTGCCGGCGACGGCGCGGCGCACCGCCTCGCGGAACGCGCCGGTGTCGAGCGGGCCGCGCAGGTCGAGGCAGGCCGCGCCGTTGTGGAGGGGATTGCCCGGGTCCAGGCGCTGCGCGTACCAGATTCCGCGCTGCGCGGCGCCGAGCGGAGCCCAGTCGGTGCAGGGCGCTGCCTCGTCGAGCATCGGGACATCCTCCCGGGTGGCCGGCGACAGGACCGGGCGCCAAGCCGACGGCCGCTGGGGCCGCCGGTCCGCCCGCGGGTCATCGTCGCGGACCGTTCTGACGGGCCGCTGACGGCCGTATGACGTGAGCCGCGTCAGGGGCGTGCCAGCGGGCCGTCAGGGGCCGGTGGGCAGACTGTGCGCGCGGCCCGACCGGTGCCGCGGTGAGGAGGCGTACGACGTGACGACCGGGACGGACGTCCCGCGGGGGACCGTGTTCGCGGCCCGCCCCGTGCCGCGGCCGCGCGTGCGGCTGTTCCTGTTCCACCACGCCGGAGGATCGCACCAGATGTTCCGGGACTGGGTGGGTCGCCTCCCCTCCGACTGGGAGGTCTGCCTGACGGACGCGCCGGGGCGGGGGCTGCTGTCGGAGACGCCGCCGGTGCGGGACGTGCGGTCGCTGGTGCGTGGGTTCCTGGAGGAGCTGCTGCTGTGGCTGGACCGGCCGTTCGCCTTCTTCGGGCACAGCATGGGCGCGCTCGTGGCGCACGAGCTGACGCTCGCGCTGCGGGACGCGCGGTTGCCGCTGCCGGTGTGGCTGGGCGTGTCGGCCCGGGGCTGTCCGCGCTCCGTGCTGGCCCGCCCGACCTCGCTGCACCGCCTGCCCTCGGACCGGCTGCGCAGCGAGGTGGGGCGGATGGGCGGCACGCCGGAGCAGGTGGTGCGCGACGCGGAGCTGTGGGACCTGCTGGAGCCGGTGCTGCGGGCGGACTTCGAGCTGGTGGAGACCTGGCGCCCGGCCGCCGGCCGCGCCCTGCGGGTCCCCGTGCCGCTCAGCGCCTTCGGGGGCACCCGCGACCCGCTGGTGGCCCCCGCCGAACTCGCGGGCTGGGCGTCCTACGGGGACTTCGGCGGCTGCCACCTCTTCGAGGGCGGACACTTCTACTTCGCTCCGCCGGCCAACCGCGTGCCGGAGACGGTGACCCGGGAGATACGCACCGCACTGACCGGCATGCCCGCCGGCCGGGGCCCCGGCGCTGCGCGCTGACGGGCCGGAGGGGGCGGCGGTTCGAACCGTGCCGGGGGCCGCGGCCGGCTTACGGCCTCCGGGCGGCTGGGCGGGCCGGGACCGACGGCGCCGCCGAACGGTCCTTACCAACCAGGCGCGGAGGGCCCGGCCGGGTGCGCTCCTCCGCAGAAGGGGCCCCGGCGAGCACGGGCGCAAGCCGGTCGGCGGCGCGGCGTCGGGCGAACGGGCGCCCCGGCGAGGTGCACCAGCCCGTATCGGGCGCCGCCTCTCACGCGGATAGCAGCGCGGCGCCGGTGGGCCGGGCGAGGGCGGTCAGACGGCGGCGTGTTCGCGGGACTCCCGGAACGCCGGTATCACGTTCTCGGCGAACAGACGCATGGCGGTGACGGCCTGGTCGCGGCCGAGGGCGCCGGGGCTGAACTGGAGGCTCATGTCGAGGTCGGTGCCGAGGGCCGAGCGGATGGCGGTGATCTGGTCGCGTACGGCGTCGCAGTCGCCGGCCAGGACCTTGTTCGCCGCCAGCGACCGGTGGAAGTCGTAGCCGGCCGCCTTCTCGGCGAACGTCTCGTAGCCGGGGTAGTCCGCCCCGCCGCCGGCGGCCAGCGGCGCCACGGCGCGGGCCATGTGCGTGACGTACGACCGCTCCCAGCGCTCCCCCTCGGCCAGCGCCTCGTCGTGGCGTTCGGACAGGTAGCAGGTGTACTTGATCTGGATGCGGTGACCGCCCGGCTCGTGCCCGGCCGTGGCCCACGCCTGCCGGTAGGCGTCCAGCATGCCCTGCAACTGCTCGGTCGTGGTGACCGACGGGACGACCTGGAGGTGGTGCCCGGCGCGTCCGGCGGCGGCACACGACTCGGCGCTGGTGGCGGAGGCGACGAAGATCGGCGGATGGGGACGCTGGTAGGGGCGGGGCAGCAGCGTGACCGGCCCGAAGCTGTGGAACTTGCCGCGCCACACGAGGTTCTCCGTGGTCCACAGCTGCCGGCATGCCTCGACGCCCTCGGTGAAGCGCGCCCGGCTCTCGTCCATCGGCACCCCGAAGGCGGCGAACTCGGTGGGCAGGAAGGCGCGTCCGAAGCCGACGTCGAGGCGGCCGTGGGACAGGTGGTCCAGCATGGCGAGCTTGCCGGCCAGCTTCACGGGGTGTGTGAAGGCCGGGATGACCGCGCCGGTGACGATGCGGACGCGACGGGTGCGGGTTGCCATGGCGGTGAGCAGCGTGACCGGGTCGGGGCAGTAGCCGCCGTAGGGGGTGAAGTAGTGCTCCACGGTCTGGACGTGCTCGTACCCCAGTTCGTCGGCCAGCTCCGCGAGTTCGCAGGACAGGTCGTAGCACTCGGTGGCGCTCCTGACCTCCGGGTCGACGACGGGGAAGAAGTTCACACCGAATTCCATTGCTGGTTGCCGCCTTCGCATCGGGCGCTCCCGCGCCGCCAATGGTGTGTTCGGACTCCTTCACGTTTAGAAGAGTTCCGGCCACCGGGCAACGCCGCGGCGGCCGCTTTCGTCGCCCCAGAGGCGTTTCCGCGTCAGTGCGTCAGCGCATTGTCAGCGGTTCACCAGAACAATTGCCAGGGCGCCCGGCGCCCCCGTAGAGTCCCCGGCACCGGCTTGTCGGGCGGCGGTTCAGTGCGCGGCCACGAGCCGCCACCAGTCCCCCAATGTCGGCGCATCGATGAAGTCGTGGGCCGGGCGGTCCAGGCCCGCACGGCGCCAGGACCCGATCAGGGAAAGCGCGGTAACCGAATCAAGTCCGAGTTCGAACAGGCTGTGGTGCTCGCCTATGTCGTGCGGTTCCAGGCCGATCCTTTCGGCGATCACAAGGCGGAGTTCGTCCTGGGTCTGCGGAATGCAATTCCTGGTCATGTCCGGCACCGTAGCAGAACGCAGCGCGGGCAGAAACACAACGGGAACAAACGCAATGGGCAGAAAGGGAGCCGAATTCCGGATATCGCTTCCGTGAATTCACTCCCGCACCGCACGATTCGTCGTCTAAGGAGTCGCTGTGCTCGAAGGATGCGTCGACTGGCCGCGGGAGACGGCCGACAGGTACCGGAAGCTCGGCCTGTGGGAGGGGCGGACGCTGGGGGACGAACTGCGGCGCTGGGCCGTGGAGTACCGGGACAGGGTGGCGCTGGTCTCGGGCGAACGGAGGGTGACCTACCGGGAGTTGGACGCCTGGGTGGACCGCGTCGCCGCGGGCCTGCGCGCCCGTGGGATCGCCCGCGACGACCGGGTCGTGGTCCAGTTGCCCAACGCCTGCGAGTTCGTGGTGCTGTGCTTCGCCCTGTACCGCCTGGGGGCGCTGCCCGTCTTCTCCCTGCCCGCCCACCGCGCGAACGAGATCACCTACCTGTGCCGGCACGCCGAGGCCGTCGCCTACGTCGTGCCCGACACCCACCACGGCTTCGACTACCGCACGCTCGCCGGCACGGTCAAGGCCGAGGTGCCTTCGGTGCGGGAGGTGTTCGTGGTCGGCGACCCGGGCCCGTACACGCCGTTCGCCGCACTGTCCGCCCCGCAGGACGGCCCGGCGGACGCGGGGGGCCCCGAGGACGGGCCGGAGCCGCACGACGTCGCGTTCTTCCTGCTGTCCGGCGGCACCACCGCGCTGCCGAAGCTCATCCCCCGTACCCACGACGACTACGCGTACCAGACCCGGGTCAGCGCGGAGATCTGCGGCGTCGACGAGACGTGCGTGTATCTCGCGGTGCTGCCGCTGCCGTTCAACTTCACCTGGGGCTGCCCCGGCGTCCTGGGTGTGCTGGGCGCCGGCGGCCGGGTCGTGCTGGCGAGCGGCACCGACCCGGAGGAGTGCTTCGCCCTGATCGAGGCGGAGCGGGTCACGCTGACCTCCGTGGTGCCGACGATCGCCCACATGTGGCTGGACGGGCGCGAGTGGATCGACCGCGACCTGTCCAGTCTGCGCACGCTCCAGATCGGCAGCGCGAAACTGCACCCGGAGGTCGCGCGCCGGATCGAGCCGTCGTTCGACTGTGCGCTACAACAGGTGTTCGGCATGGCCGAGGGGCTGTTGTGCATGACCAGGAGCACGGACGACCCCGAGACGGTCGTGACGACCCAGGGCCGGCCGATCTCCCCCGAGGACGAGCTCCGCGTCGTCGACCCGCAGGGTCGCCCGGTGCCGGTGGGCGAGACGGGCGAGCTGCTCACCCGCGGCCCGTACACCCTGCGCGGCTACTACCGGGCTCCCGAGCACAACGCCACGGCCTTCGACGAGGACGGCTTCTACCGCACCGGCGATCTGGTGCGCATGACCGGGCAAGGCGGGGTGGTCGTCGAGGGCAGGGTGAAGGACGTCATCGTGCGGGGCGGGGACAAGGTCTCCGCGACCGAGGTGGAACGCCACGTCAGCGCCCACCCCCGGGTCCGGCAGGCCGCGGTGATCCCGGTCACCGACCCCGTGCTGGGCGAGCGGGTGTGCGCCTGCGTGATCCCGGCGGCGGACGGGGCGCCGAGCCTGAAGGAACTGAAGACCTTCCTGTCCTCCCGCGGCGTGGCCGACTTCAAGCTGCCGGAGCGGCTGGTCCTGCTGGACTCCTTCCCGCTGACCGGTCTGAACAAGGTGGACAAGAAACGGCTGCGGGCCGACGTCGGCGAGTCAAGGGGGTGAGCCGTGCGGCAGGCCACGCGGTCGACGGCACGGGGCCGGACGGCCGGGTCGTACGCGGTGCCGGCGGCGAGCCGGGGCAGTGTGCTGGGCCGGGAGGAGACCGAGGCGCTGGCCGCCCTGCTCTCCTCCCGGGCCGCGCTGTCCTCCGGCGAGCAACGGGAGCGGTTCGAGGAGCGGTTCGCCCGGCATGTGGGGACGCGCTACGCGCTGTCGGTGACCAGCGGCACGGTGGCGCTGGAACTCGCCCTGCACCTGCTGGATCTCCGGGAGGGGGACGAGGTCGTCGCCACCCCGCAGACCTACCAGGCGACCGTGCAGCCGCTGCTCGGCTCGCCCGCCCGGGTGCGGTTCTGCGATGTCGACCCCGACTCGCTCAACGTCGACCCGGTCCGGCTGGCGGAGCTGGTCACCGACCGCACCCGGGCCATCGTGCTGGTGCACTACGGGGGGTGGCCGGCGGACATGGACCGCGTCATGGCGCTGGCCCGGGAGCGTGGCATCACGGTCGTCGAGGACTGTGCGCACGCGCTCGGCAGCAGCTACCGGGGCCGCCGACCGGGGTCGCTCGGCGATCTGGGATGCTTCAGCTTCCACTCCTCCAAGAACATCACGTCCCTCGGTGAGGGCGGCATGATCACCTTCGACCGGGAGGAGTGGGCACCGCGGCTGGACCGGCTGAGGTCCAACGAGCCCGACGGGCTGTACACCGGCCTGCCCGAGCCCGCGGACGGCGTGCCCGACCTGCTGCCGTGGATGAAGTACTCCTCGTCGGTCTACCGCACCCTCTGCGAGGGTGTGCGGCGCCCCGGGACCAACGCGACGCTCTCGGAGGCCGCGTGCGCGGTGGGGCTGGTGCAACTGAAGCGGCTGGAGGAGCTGGTGGCCCGCCGCCGGGCCATCGCGGCGCGGCTGGACGCGGTGCTGGAGCGCCATCCGCAGTGCCGGGTGCCGCGCCCGGGTGCGGGGCTGGAGCACGCCTACCACCTGTACACGTTCTTCGTCACCGAGCGGCAGGGCGTGCGCGAGAAGCTGGTGCGCGGTCTGGACGAGCGCGGTGTCGAAGTGGAACTGCGGTACTTCCCGATGCATCTGACGCCCGAGTGGCGGGCCCGCGGACACGACGCGGGCGAGTGCCCGGTCGCCGAGCGGCTCTGGTTCGGCGAGCACGTCAACCTGCCCTGCCATCCGGGTCTGACCGACGCCCAGGTCGACCACCTCGTGTGGGCGCTGGACGACGCGCTGGCCTCGCTGACGGCCGGCTGACGCACGACGGCGCCACGGGACGCCGGCGCCCCCCTCCCGAGTCGACGAGTCACCGAAAGGGACCGAGCATGCCACTGATCGAGGTCAAGCTGTACGAGGGACGGCTCAAGGACGGCACCGACGCGGAGCTGATCGCCGCGCTGACCGACGCGGTCGGCCGGGTGCTGGGCGAGAGCGCGCGGGAGCAGACCTGGGTGACGCTCCAGGAGGTGCCCCGCAGCCGCTGGGGCATCGGCGGGCGGCCCGGGGCCTGACCGGCCGATCGCGCAAACCGAGCAGAGAACGCCGGACGCCCGGTGCCGTCACGGCACCGGGCGTCCGGCTTTTCCGCACCCCTGCGGGTCCCGGCAGGCGTCACCGCGCCCAGGTGCGGTCCAGGTTGTCGGTTACGGCCTGGCTGTGGGCGCAGTAGCCCTGCTCACGGGCGTAGTTGGCCATGTACCGGCGGAAGGCGTCCTGCGGTTCCACCGACATCCGCAGGGCACGCCGGTTGGCCAGCACGCTGGTCGTGCCCATGGCGCGCAGCCCCTCGACGGCCCGGTCCGTCGCGGCGTCGAGCTCCGCCGCGGGCAACGCCTCGGAGACGATCATGCGGCCCTCCGGGCTGTCCACGGGGATGTCCCGGTTGAACAGGACGGCCTGCCGGGCCAGTTGCTCACCGACGAAGCGGGGCAGCCGCAGCACTCCGCAGCCGGGGATGATGCCCTCGCGTCCGGCGGGCAGGTTGACGTATGCCTCCTTCTGCGCCACCACGTGGTCCATGACCAGCAGGAACTGGCAGCCCCCGCCGATGGCGAAGGCGTCGACGGTGGCGATCCACGGCTTCTCCCGGGCGCTGCGCGGTTCGGCCTCGCCGGTGAAGGCGCCGGAGTGACCGCGGTACATCTTGTTGACCGCGCAGAGCTCCCGGTCGAGGAAGAAGTCGACCAGGGAGATGCGGCCCTGTCTGAGGTGGGTGAGGTTGATGCCGGCGCCGAAGACGCGGCGGCCGGCCCACTTGGGGTGGGTGGCGGTCCCGCCGCGCAGCACTCCGACGTCGATGCGGTCGTCGAGCAGCACGAGGTCGACGGCGATCTCCAGGGCCTGGTTGGACGCGTCGTCCTCGGCGTTGAGGTAGCGGTGGTTCTGGAAGGTGACGTGTCCGACGCCGTTCTTGTGGTGGACGGCGACCGGGCCGAGGTCGACCGCGTCCCGCTGGTGGAACTCGTCGAGCAGCCGCAGGGCCCGCTGCCGCGGCCGGGTCATGGCGTGCAGCAGGTGGCGTCCGCTGGGGCGGTCGCCGAGCACGTGGGCGACGAAGATGCCCTGGTCGATCTCCCAGCCCTCCTTGGCGCGCTGCTCCCGGGCCCGGTCGGCGGCCAGGTCGGCCTCGGCGGGGACGAGGCCCGGGTAGTGCCGGGCGGCCGCCGCGAGCAGTTCGGCCACGCGCGGTACGCGGCCGAGGCCTTCGGTGAGCGTGGCGTAGACCTCGCGGACGTGGCGGCCGAGGAACTCCTCCCGGGCGGCGCGTGCTTCGGCCAGCAGGCGTCGCGCGGTGTGCTGCTGGGCGGCTGAGCGGTCGGGGCGCTGCGGCAGCCGGTCCAGGTGCGTGCGTACCCCGGCGAGTTGCGCCGTGAGGGCCCGGGCGTCCTGTTCCAGGGCGGAGCGCGCGGTGCCGGGGGCGTGCGCCACGGTCTCCTCACTCATTCGGTGCGGGCGCCCGGGACCGGCGGCGTGCCGTCCATGCGGGCGGCGAGGCTCCTGGGCCGCATGTCGGTCCAGGTGTGTTCGATCCACTCCAGGCAGGAGGCCCGGTCGTCCTCCTCGTGGGCGACCGTCCAGCCGTCGGGCACGTCGGCGAAGACCGGCCACAGGGAGTACTGCCCCTCGTCGTTGACGAGCACGAGGAAGCGGCCCTCCGGGTCCTCGAACGGGTTGGTCATGGTGTGTTCCTCCTCCTGGGTCGGGGTCTCGGATCGGTGTCTCGGATCGCGGTCCTGCAGCGGGTCGCGGGCCGGTCAGGGGGTGTCGCCGAGGTGGTCGGCGAGGATCTCGCCGATGCGCCGGACGGGGTCGGCGCGGACCATCTCGGCGTGCTCGCAGGGGATGTCGTGCACCACGACCCGTCCGGTCGTGTACCGCTCCCAGCGCTCGGCGGGGGGCGCCCCGTCGACGCGGCCGGCGGTGGCCGCGAAGAACAGCACGTCGCTCTGGACGGTGCCCAGCGGCGGGTCGAACATCATGCGGCTGCACCGGACGAAGACGTCGGTGAAGGCCTCGACCCGGTCCTCGTCCATGAGGCCGGCCAGTGCGGTGCTGCCCTCCTTGAGCAGGGCGACGACCTCGTCCCGGCCCAGGTCCCGGTCGGCCGCGTGCCGCGGGTCGATCCCGGCCTCGGCGAGCAGCACCTGGTGGATGCCGCGCGTCATGGCGTCGTCGCCCTGCCGGTGGTCGGCGTCGGCGGGACGTTCGATGTCGGGGTAGGCGTCCAGCAGGGCGAGGGTGGCGACCTTCTCGCCCTGGGCCTCCAGGCGGACGGCGACCGCGTGGGCGAGCAGACCGCCCAGGGACCAGCCGAGCAGGTGGTAGGGGCCGGCGGGCTGCACCTGCCGGATCCGTTCGGCGTAGTCCGTGGCGAGTTCGGCGATGCTGTGCGGGGTGCCGCCCGGCTCGCTCAGGCCGCGCGCCTGGACGCCGTACACCGGCCTGCGGTGGTCGAGGGAGCGCAGCAATCCGGAGTACACCCAGCTGATGCCGCCGGCCGGGTGGAGACAGAACAGCGGGGCGCGGTCGCCGCCGTGCCGCAGCGGCAGCATCACCTCGAAGGCGTCGGAACCGTCGGACACCCCGAGCCGGGCGGCCAGCCGGGCGACGGTGGGCGCCTCGAACATGGTGCGTACGGCGAGCTCCGTGCCGAAGGTGGCCCGGACCCGGTTGATGAGCCGGGCGGCGAGCAGCGAGTGCCCGCCGAGCGCGAAGAAGTCGTCGTCGACGCCGACCGACTCCCGGCCCAGTACCTCGGCGAAGAGCCGGCACAGCAGGTCCTCCGGCACGGAGCCGGGCGGCCGGCCCCCGCGGCTCTCGCGGAGTCCGGGGTCGGGCAGGGCACGGTGGTCGACCTTGCCGTTCAGGGTCAGCGGCAGCCGGTCCAGCACGGTGAAGTGGCTGGGAACCATGTACTCGGGGAGCCGCTCGGTGAGGTGGGCGCGGATGCGGGCGATCAGCGCGGCGTGGTCGTCCGCGCGGCGCGGATGTCCGGCGTGGGCCCACACCGGGAACGCCGCGGCCTCGGCCGTGGGCCGGTAGCGGCCCAGCGCGGCGGCCTGGCCGGCGCCGGCCCGTGGGGCGGGGGTGAACGTGACGTCGTACCGTCCCGTCTGGCCCGGTGCGGGCACCAGCGCCGCCCGCAGGCCGAGACGGTCGGCGAGGCGGTGGAGGTCCTCCGGGTCGGGCAGGTTTGTGGGGAGCGCTCCGCGCAGCCGGCCGAGGACCACCTCGGGGTCGCTGCCGTTGTCGAGGGCGGTGACGGCGGCGAGCGGGGCGGCGACGCGCCGGTCGGATACGCCGGTGACGGTCAGTGGGCCGTCGGGTGCGTGGGCGAGGTGTTCGGCCAGCCCCGTCAGGTCGTGGACGTCGTGGCCCCAGCGCAGGGTGCGGGCGGGCGGCACGTCCGAGGCGGCGGCGGGGTCGGTGTGCAGGACGACGTCGTAGCGGTAGGCGCTCAGTTCGTTGTGGTGGACGGAGCGTTTCAGGCCCACGTCGACGGCGGTGACGGCGTCGATCTCGGTGTGCAGCGTGGCGAAGAAGTCGGGTGCGAGCAGGAGTTCGTTCTCCAGCAGCACCTCGCGTTCGACGGCCGTGCGCAGGTCGGACAGGCTCGTCGAGGCGTCCGCACGGTGCAGGGCGACGGAGGCGGCGAA
>NZ_JAHUXH010000052.1 GCF_019219825.1 Streptomyces sp. TRM70350
TCAGCGGCTGGAGGTGACGCTGCCCGCGTCGCTCGGGCGGGTGCCGGAGCTGAGCCTCGTCGGGGCGGCCGCCGCTCCCAGGCCGCGGCGCCGGAGCGCGGGCGGCGGCGCGGGCGGCGGGGTCTCCGGCGACACGCTCACCTCTCCCATGCAGGGGACCGTCGTCAAGGTCGCCGTGGCGGAGGGGCAGCGGGTCGAGCAGGGCGAGCTGGTCGTCGTACTGGAAGCGATGAAGATGGAGCAGCCGCTCACCGCGCACAAGTCCGGCACCGTCACGGGGCTGGCCGCCACGGCGGGTCAGGCCCTGTCCGCCGGTGCCGCCGTCTGCGACATCAAGGACTGATCCACGTGGCAGCACTCACCTACACCGACGCCGTGAGCGAGGCACTCCAGCGACTGCGCGGAGTCGGCTTCGAGCACGGCGGGTCCTTCGTCAACCACGCGCCGATGGCCGCCGAGGCGCTGGCGCACATGGGGTACGCCGACGAGGTGCCCGGCTGGGTCGACCACAACCTGCGCAACCGGGAGTACCACGACGTCCCCGAACGCCGGTGGGACATCGACCCGGCCGACGCGGCGGACTGGCGTGGCGCGCTCGGGAACTTCTCCCGGGTCGCCGACTGGACCGCCCTGTTCGAGCGGGAGCTGGCCGAGGCGCCGTGGACCGAGGTGCTGGCCCGCTGGTGGCCCCGGCTGCTGCCCGGCATGTCGGGGATGCTGACGCACGGGGTGATCCGGACGGCGCACGCGGTGCGCGCCGTCGCCGCCGCGGGCGAGGAGAACGAGCTCCAACTGGCCGAGCTGTCCCAGGGACTGGGCTACTGGGCCGCGCGGCACTCCACCGGCGGGGTGACCGCGGACGAGGAGCCGGGCCTGGTCCTGCCCGAGGGGGACGACGGGCGCGAGCCGGTCGTCCGGGCGCTGGACGACCTGGTCGCCGAGTACGCCGGGATCTACGCCACCGTCGCCCAGCGGCACCCGATCCCGCTGATCCACGCGGTCACGGGGCCGGCGGCGGTACGGCTGGTCGTCGAGCATCTGCCCCAGGACCAGCGCCTGCCGTCGTACCGGGTCGCCCGTGCCGTCAGCCGCCGGATGCTCGACTGGTTCCACGCCACCCCACGGCCCACGGCCCCGCTGCCCGAGGCCCCGGGCGTGGCCGAGGTGTTCGCGCGGGCCGCCGAGATCGGTGACGAGCACACGATCAAGCTTGCCGAGGTGGCGGTGCGGCATGAGGCGATCGCGCCCGATCCGCGGCACGCGGCCGCCGCGCAGGTGGCGAACGAGGGGATCGGCCGTTTCTACGGCTGAACCGTGCCCGGCCGGTTTTTGGCCACCGCGCGGCCCGCGGCCTGGCTGCCTGAGGTTTTGCGCGGGCTGGAGTTTGCCGGGGTGGGGGTGCGGCGCGAGGTGATCGTGCCCGGTCCTCGGCATGCGGTCGCGGCGCAGGTGGCGAACGAGGGGGTCGGCCGTTTCTACGGCTGAAGCGTGCCCTGCCGGTTCCTGATCGTTCCCGAGCTTTTTCTGACCCGTTCCTTCCCCGCCCGGAGGGCGGGTTGTCCCGAGGAGTGTCATGGACGCACAAGTCATCGTCGTGGGCGCCGGACCGGCCGGGATGATGCTCGCCGGTGAGCTGCGGCTCGCGGGCGTCGACGTCATCGTGCTGGAGAAGCTGGCCGCGCGGACCGGGGAGTCGCGCGGCCTCGGCTTCACCGCCCGCACCATGGAGATCTTCGACCAGCGCGGGCTGCTGCCCCGGTTCGGCGACATCGAGGTCAGCAACGTGGGCCACTTCGGTGGCCTGCCGGTCGACTTCGGTGTGCTCGACGGGGCCCACCAGGCCGCCAAGACCATTCCGCAGTCGGTCACCGAAACCGTCCTGGAGGAGTGGGCCACACAGCTCGGCGCGGACATCCGGCGACGGCACGAGGTGCTGTCCGTCAAGGAGAAGGAGGACAGCGTCGAGGTCGAGGCGCGCGGACCCGACGGTGTCCACCGGCTGCGCGCCGAGTACCTGGTCGGCTGCGACGGCGGCCGGTCCACCATCCGCAAGGCCGCCGGCTTCGACTTCCCCGGCACGGCGGCCACGCTGGAGATGTTCCTCGCCGACGTCAAGGGCATCCAGCTGGAGCCCCGGATGATCGGTGAGACCCTGCCCGGCGGCATGGTGATGGTCGGTCCGCTGCCCGGCGGGATCACCCGGCTGATCGTGTGCGAGCGGGGCACCCCGCCGCAGCGCCGGGAGCAGCCGCCGACGTGGGAGGAGGTGGCCGCGGCCTGGCAGCGGCTGACCGGCGACGACATCTCCCACGCCGAGCCGGTGTGGGTGTCGTCGTTCGGCGACGCGACCCGGCAGGTCACCGAGTACCGGCGGGGGCGGGTCTTCCTCGCGGGCGACGCCGCGCACATCCACCTGCCGGCCGGCGGCCAGGGCATGAACACCAGCATCCAGGACTCCGTCAACCTCGGCTGGAAGCTGGGCGCGGTCGTGCGGGGCCGGGCCCCGGAGGCGCTGCTCGACACCTACCACGCCGAGCGGCACCCGGTCGGCAAGCGGCTGCTGATGAACACCCAGGCGCAGGGGCTGCTGTTCCTGTCCGGGCCCGAGGTGCAGCCGTTGCGTGACGTGCTGTCGGAGCTGATCCAGTACCCGGAGGTCAGCCGCCACTTCGCGGCGATGGTGTCCGGCCTGGAGATCCGCTACGACCTCGACGGCGGCCCCCACCCGCTGCTCGGCCGCCGCCTGCCCGACGTGAAGCTGACCGGGCACCGGCTGGTCTCCTCCAGCACCGGGGCGCTGCACGCGGGCCGGGGTGTGCTGCTCGACCTCACGGACAACGAGCGGCTGCGCGACCGCGCCTGGGACTGGCAGGACCGCATCGACATCGTCACGGCCGAGCCCGTCCTGCCCGAGGACAGCCCCCTCGCCGGCACCACGGCCGTCCTCGTCCGCCCCGACGGCTACGTGGCCTGGGCGGCCCCGGGCAGCCACGCGGACCTTCCGATGGCCCTGGAGCGCTGGTTCGGCCCGGCGCGCTGAGCGCCTCCGCCCCTGCCCCGACCCACGTACCCCACGCATCGCTGAGGGAGAGACCATGCACAGCACCCTGATCGTCGCCCGGATGGACCCGGGTCACAGCCATGAGGTGGCCCGGCTGTTCAAGGAGTTCGACACCACCGAGATGCCGCACCTGATGGGCACCCGGCGCCGCCAGCTGTTCAGCTACCGCGGCCTGTACTTCCACCTCCAGGACTTCGACACCGACAACGGCGGCGAGCTGATCGAGGCGGCCAAGACCGACCCGCGCTTCGTGCAGATCAGCGAGGACCTCAAGCCGTTCATCGAGGCCTACGACCCCGCGACCTGGCGGTCCCCCGCCGACGCGGTGGCGACCCGCTTCTACGACTGGGAGGGCCGGGCGTGAGTGCCAGGCGAGTGGTCATCACCGGGGTCGGGGTCACGGCCCCCGGTGGTGTCGGCACCAAGAACTTCTGGAACCTGCTCAGCGAGGGACGTACCGCCACCCGGGGCATCACCTTCTTCGACCCGTCCTCCTTCCGCTCCCGCGTCGCCGCCGAGATCGACTTCGACCCGGAGGAGCACGGGCTGAGCCCGCAGGAGATCCGCCGGATGGACCGCGCGGCCCAGCTCGCCGTCGTCACCGCCCGCGAGGCGCTCGCCGACAGCGGCCTGGACCTGACCGGCGCGGACCCGCACCGGGTCGGCGTCACCATCGGCAGCGCGGTCGGCGCCACCATGGGCCTCGACCAGGAGTACCGCGTCGTCAGCGACGGCGGCCGACTGGACCTGGTGGACCACACCTACGCCGTACCGCACCTGTACAACTACCTGGTGCCCAGCTCCTTCGCCGCCGAGGTGGCGTGGGCGGTGGGCGCCGAGGGCCCCGCGACGGTGGTGTCCACCGGCTGCACCTCGGGCCTGGACTCCGTCGGCCACGCCGCCGAACTGATCCGCGAGGGCTCGGCCTGCGCGGTGGTGGCGGGCGCGACGGACGCCCCGATCTCGCCGATCACGCTGGCCTGCTTCGACGCCATCAAGGCCACCACCCCGCGCAACGACGACCCCGAGCACGCCTCGCGCCCCTTCGACGGGACCCGCAACGGCTTCGTGCTCGGGGAGGGTTCCGCGGTGTTCGTCCTGGAGGAGCTCCAGGGAGCGCTGCGGCGGGGCGCGCACATCTACGCCGAGATCGCCGGTTACGCCTCGCGCTGCAACGCCTTCCACATGACCGGCCTGCGCCCGGACGGCGTGGAGATGGCCGAGGCCATCACGGTGGCGCTGGACGAGGCCCGGCTGAACCCCGAGGACATCGACTACGTCAACGCGCACGGCTCGGGCACCAAGCAGAACGACCGGCACGAGACGGCCGCGTTCAAGAAGAGCCTGGGCGAGCACGCCTACCGGACCCCGGTGTCCTCCATCAAGTCGATGGTCGGGCACTCGCTCGGCGCGATCGGCTCGATCGAGATCGCCGCGTCGGTCCTCGCCATGGAGCACAACGTGGTGCCCCCGACGGCGAACCTGCACACCCCCGACCCCGAGTGCGACCTGGACTACGTGCCGCTGACGGCCCGTGAGCACCGCACCGACGCGGTGCTGAGCGTGGGCAGCGGCTTCGGTGGCTTCCAGAGCGCCATGGTGCTCGCCCGACCGGAGAGGAGCGCGGCATGAGCACGGCCGCGACGCGGACCGTCGTCACGGGGCTCGGCATAGCCGCCCCCAACGGCCTCGGTACGACCGACTACTGGGCGGCGACCCGCTCGGGCAAGAGCGGCATCGGCCGCATCACCCGCTTCGAGCCCACCGGCTACCCGGCCAAGCTGGCCGGGCAGGTGCCCGGCTTCAACGCCGCCGACCACCTGCCCAGCAGGCTGCTCGCGCAGACCGACCACATGACCCGCCTCGCGCTGGTCGCCACCGACTGGGCGCTGGCCGACGCGGGCGTCGCGCCCGCCGAGCTGCCCGCGTACGACATGGGCGTGGTCACCGCCAGCTCCTCCGGCGGCTTCGAGTTCGGCCAGGGCGAGCTGCAGAAGCTGTGGAGCCAGGGCAGCCAGTACGTGTCGGCGTACCAGTCCTTCGCCTGGTTCTACGCCGTCAACAGCGGCCAGATCTCCATCCGCAACGGCATGAAGGGCCCGAGCGGGGTGCTGGTCTCCGACCAGGCCGGCGGTCTGGACGCGCTGGCCCACGCCCGGCGGCAGATCCGCAAGGGCACCCAGCTGATCGTCTCCGGGTCGATCGACGCCTCGATCTGCCCCTGGGGCTGGGTCGCGCAACTGGCGAGCGGGCGGCTGTCCGAGGGGGAGGAGCCGGACCGGGCCTACCTGCCCTTCGACACGGCCGCCGCCGGACACGTGCCCGGCGAGGGCGGCGCGATCCTGATCCTGGAGTCCGCCGAGGCCGCCGCCCGGCGCGGTGCCCGGGTGTACGGCGAGATCGCGGGCTACGGGGCCACCTTCGACCCCGCCCCCGGCACCGGACGCCCGCCCGGCCTGCGCAAGGCCGTCGAACTCGCCCTCGCCGACGCGGGCGTGGACGCCGGCGACGTCGATGTCGTCTTCGCCGACGGGGCGGCCGTGCCCGAGCTGGACCGGATCGAGGCGGACGCGCTGAACGACGTGTTCGGGCCGCACGGGGTCATGGTCACCGCCCCCAAGACGATGACCGGCCGCCTCTACTCCGGCGCCGCCCCGCTCGACGTGGCGACCGCCCTGCTCGCCATCCGGGACGGCGTCGTACCACCCACCACCAACGTGCACCCCGACGCCTCCTACGACCTGGACCTCGTCACCGCCGAGGCCCGCCCCACCGAGATCCGCACCGCCCTGATCCTGGCCCGCGGCCACGCGGGCTTCAACGCGGCAACGGTGGTCACAGCCGCGTAGCGCCGTCCGGCGGTTTCCCCGAGCACGCCGTGCGGCGACGGACGTTGTGGCTGGCGCGCAGGGCGGTCGCGGGGTTCCGCGAGCACGCCTTGCGGGACGGTCGTCACGGCCACTGCGTGGGGCTGTCCGGCGGTGCCGCCGAGCGCGCCTTGCGGCTGCCGCGTTGGGCGGTCGCTCTGCGGCGATGGTGGTCATGGCTGCCCGCGTAGGGCCGTCCGGTGGTTCCGTGAGCGCGCCTTGCGGTGATGGTCGTCGCGGTGGCCGCGCAGGGCGGCTCGGCCGTGTGCCCGAGCGCGCCGTGCGGTGACGGTTGTTGTGGCTGGCGCGCAGGGCGGTTGCGGGTGTGCCCGAGCGCGCCTTGCGGTGATGGTCGTGGCGGCCGTGCAGGGCCGTCCGGCGGTTTCCGCGAGCGCGCCTTGCGGTGGCCGTTGTTGTGGCTGTCGCGCAGGGCGGTTCGGTGGTGTCCCCGCGTGCTCTGCGGTGACGGTCGTGACGGCCGTGCAGGGCCGTCCGGTGGTTCCGTGCGCGCGCCTTGCGGTGACGGTCGTCGCGGTCGCCGCGCAGGGCCGTCCGGCGATGTCCCCGAGTGCGCCCTGCGGCTGCCTCGTAGCCGTCGGGGAGCCCCCCCAGGCGTGCCCTGGCGCTGGTGCGCAAGGGCGTCGCCCCCCAGCGCGCCCGCGTGTCCGGTCCGTTCGTATCTCCCGCGCCGGGCCGGGCCGCGGGCGTCCGTACGTTCAACGAAAGTCCCCAGACGAGAGGACCTACCCGTGCCCACCCAGTCCTTCACCCTCGACGACCTCAAGCGCATCCTCCTGGAGTCCGCCGGGGCCGACGAGAACGTCGACCTGGACGGCGACATCCTCGACACCGACTTCGAGGAGCTCAGCTACGAGTCGCTGGCCATCCTGGAGACCTGCGGCCGTATCGAGCGTGACTACGGCATCTCGCTCGACGACGGCGTGGTCACCGAGGCCCGTACGCCGCGCGCCCTGCTGGAGATCGTCAACGCCCAGCTGGCGGAGTCGGCGCAGGCCGCCTGAGCCCGCGGTCCTGAGGCGGTACCCCTCACCCCTCACCCACCCCCACCGTGCGCCGGTGCCCGCCCCCGAGCGGGGCACCGGCGCACCCCCAGACACGCACACATGCCGACAAGGGAGCAGCAGACATGTCCGACAAGCACGAGCGGGTCGCCCTCGTCTCCGGGGCCACCAGTGGAATCGGCCTCGCGGTGGCGCGGCTGCTGGCCCAGCAGGGCCACCGCGTCTACCTCGGCTCCCGCGACGCCGACAACGTCGCCCGGACCGTCAAGGAGCTGACCGCCGAGGGCCTCGACGTCGACGGCAGCACCCTCGACGTGCGCTCGGCGCTGTCCATCGAGAACTTCGTCCAGGCCGCCGTGGACCGCTTCGGCACCGTCGACGTCCTGGTCAACAACGCGGGCCGGTCCGGCGGCGGCGTCACCGCCGACATCGACGACGAGCTCTGGTACGACGTCGTCGAGACCAACCTCAACAGCGTCTTCCGGCTCACCCGCGCGGTCCTCACCACCGGCGGCATGCGGCACAAGAACCGCGGCCGGATCATCAACATCGCCTCCACGGCCGGCAAGCAGGGCGTGGTCCTCGGCGCCCCCTACTCCGCCTCCAAGCACGGCGTCGTCGGTTTCACCAAGGCCCTCGGCAACGAGCTCGCCCCCACCGGCATCACCGTCAACGCGGTCTGCCCCGGTTACGTCGAGACGCCCATGGCGCAGCGGGTGCGCGCCGGTTACGCGGCGGCGTACGACACCACCGAGGACGCCATCATGGAGAAGTTCACGGCGAAGATCCCGCTCGGCCGCTACTCCACCCCCGAGGAGGTCGCCGGGCTGGTCGGCTACCTCGCCTCCGACACCGCCGCCTCCATCACGGCACAGGCCCTCAACGTCTGCGGCGGCCTCGGCAACTTCTGATCCGCCCGATCCGCCCGCCCCCGTACCCTTCGAGGAGTTCACGCATGTCCGCATCCGAGCTGCGGGAAGTCGAGCACGAGATCACGATCTCGGCCCCGGCCGCCGAGGTCTACCGGCTGATCGCCGACGTGGCGAACTGGCCGCGGATCTTCCCCCCGACCATCTACGTCGACCACCTGGAGCGCTCCGGCACCGAGGAGCTGATCCGGATCTGGGCGACCGCCAACGGCGAGCCCAAGAACTGGACCTCGCGCCGCGTCCTGGACCCGGACGCCCTGCGGATCACCTTCCGCCAGCAGGTCTCCACCCCGCCGGTCGCCTCCATGGGCGGCACCTGGATCATCGAGCCGCAGGACGGGACGACCTCGCGCGTGCGGCTGCTGCACGACTACACGGCCGTCGACGACGACCCCGCGAGCCTGAAGTGGATCGACGAGGCCGTGGACCGCAACTCGCGCTCGGAACTCGCGGCCCTGAAGACCAACGTCGAACTCGCCGCCGCCTCCGCGGAGCTGACGTTCTCCTTCGAGGACACCGTCGAGGTCGCGGGGTCCGCCAAGGACGTCTACGACTTCGTCAACGAGGCCGGTCTGTGGTCCGAGCGGCTGCCGCACGTGGCGACCGTCCGGCTCACCGAGGACACTCCGGGCCTGCAGACCCTGGAGATGGACACCCGCGCCAAGGACGGCTCCACGCACACCACCAAGTCGTACAGGGTGTGCCTGGAGGGCCGGAAGATCGCCTACAAGCAGACCACGCTTCCGGCCCTGATGAACCTGCACACCGGCTACTGGACGTTCACCGACACCGACACCGGCTGCACCGCCTCCTCGCAGCACACCGTCGTGCTGCGCCCGGAGAACATCGAGAAGATCCTCGGTCCCGGGGCGGGCGTCGCCGAGGCCCGGGAGTACGTGCGCTCGGCGCTGAGCACCAACAGCCGCGCCACCCTGGGCCACGCCAAGGCGTACGCCGAAGCGAGGCGCTGACCATGGCCGGCGCCGACGCTGCCGTTACGGACGTCGTCGTGGTCGGCGCCGGACCCGTCGGGCTGATGCTCGCCGGGGAACTGCGGCTCGGCGGCGCCGACGTGACCGTACTGGAACGCCTCGACGCCCCGACGACGGAGTCGCGGGCGTCCACACTGCACGCGCGGACCATGGAACTGCTGAAGCAGCGCGGCCTGCTCGACGGGCCCGGCGGTTTCGGCGACCCGCTGCCGCCGCACGAACCGCGCGGCCACTTCGGCGGACTGCCCCTCGACCTCACGCTGCCCAGCCCCTACCCCGGGCAGTGGAAGGTGCCGCAGGTGCGCACCGAGGAACTCCTCGGCGCCCGCGCGGCCCGCCTCGGCGCCCGCGTCCTGCGCGGCCACGAGGTCACCGGACTGACCCAGCACCAGGACCATGTCACGGTGACGGCCCGGCACGCCGGGCGGCGGGTGACGTTCACCGCGCGGTACGTCGTCGGCTGCGACGGCGAGCAGTCGGCCGTACGGCGGCTCGCGGGCGTCGACTTCCCCGGCAACGACGCCGAACGGGAGCTGATCCGCGCCGACGTCGACGGCATCGAGATCCGCAACCGGCGGTTCGAACGGCTGCCGAAGGGGCTCGCCATCGCCGCCCGGCGCGGGGACGGCGTCACCCGCGTGATGGTCCACCGGTTCGGCACCCCGCCGCGCGCCGGTGAGGCGGACTTCGCCGACATCGTCGCCGCGTGGCGCGAGGTCACCGGCGAGGACATCTCGCACGGCACCCCGCTGTGGGTCAACTCCTTCGGCGACGCCTCCCGGCAGGCCGTGCGCTACCGCACCGGTCGCGTGCTGCTCGCCGGTGACGCCGCCCACCAGCAGATGCCGATCGGCGGCCAGGCCCTCAACCTCGGCCTCCAGGACGCCGTCAACCTCGGCTGGAAACTGGCGGCCACCGTGCGCGGGCGCGCCCCGGACGGGCTCCTCGACACCTACCACGAGGAACGGCACGCGGTCGGCCGCCGGGTCCTGTCCAACATCCGCGCCCAGGCACGGCTGCTGCTGGGCGGGCCGGAGGTGGAGGCGCTGCGCTCGGTGATCGGCGAGCTGACGTCGTACGAGCGGGTGCGGGCGCATCTGGCGGGGATGATCAGCGGGCTGGACGTGCGGTACGCACCGGTGGAGGAGCCGCGCCCACCGGCGTGGGCGACCGGGAACGAGCAACGCCGGTCCACCGGCACGCCCGCCGACGGGCCCCTGCTCGTCGGATCCCGGCTGCCGGACGCGCCCCTCGCGGAGGTCGCCCGCCCGGCGGGAACCGCCGCTTCGCCCGCCGGGCACGCGACCACCACCCTGGACCTGCTCCGCGCCGCGCGCGGCCTGCTGCTCGTGCTGACCGACGCGTCGGAGGCGTTCGCGGAGGTGGCACGGACGTGGTCCGGCGCCGTCGACACCGTGACCGCGCGCCCCGCCGACGGCGGCGCACTGCCCGACGTGGCCGCCCTCCTCGTACGACCCGACGGATACCTCGCCTGGGCGGGCGACACGCCCGACGGTCTTCAGGCGGCGCTCGCCCGGTGGTTCACGCCCGGCGTGCACGCTCCCGAGCCACCCACCCCACCGGTGGCGCACGCACCCCACCCCGCTCACCCCCACCGACAACACAACGTCAGGAGAAGGAAGATGGGCAACCTGACCGGCAGGACGGCGCTCGTCACGGGCGCCAGCCGAGGCATGGGCCGGGCCACCGCCGAGCGGCTCGCCCGCGACGGCGCGCTGGTCGCCGTGCACTACGGCACCAGCGAGGACGCGGCCGCCGAGGTCGTCGCCGGGATCGAGAAGGACGGCGGCCGGGCCTTCGCCGTGAAGGCCGAACTCGGCACCCCCGGCGACGTGCACGAGCTGTTCCTCGCCCTGGAGGAGGGCCTGAAGGAGCGCACCGGATCCACCGAGCTGAACATCCTGGTCAACAACGCCGGTGTGATGGGCGGGGTGAAGCCCGAGGACACCACGCCGGAGATGTTCGACCGGATCTTCGCCGTCAACGCCAAGGCGCCGTTCTTCCTCATCCAGCGCGCGCTGACGAACATGCCCGACGGCGGGCGGATCGTGAACATCTCCTCGGGGCTGACCCGGTTCGCCAACCCCGACGAGATCGCGTACGCGATGAGCAAGGGCGCCATCGAGCAGCTCGCCCTGCACTACGCCAAGGCGCTCGGCCCGCGCGGCATCACCGTCAACAGCGTCGCCCCCGGCATCACCCGCAACGGCAACCCGCTGTTCGACATCCCCGAGGCCGTCGAGGCGATGGCGGCGCTGTCCACCTTCAACCGGGTCGGCGAACCGCAGGACGTCGCCGACGTCGTCGCCTTCCTCGTCTCCGACGATGCCCGCTGGGTCACCGGCTCCTTCGTCGACGCCAGCGGCGGAACTCTCCTGGGGTGACGCCATGACCAGGACGCACCCCGCGCCCGAGGTCGGCACCGGGGACGGGCGGTGGAGCCCGCGGCTGTGGGGGCTCCTGCTCGTGCTGGCCGGCAACATGCTCATCGACGCGCTCGAAGTGTCCGTGGCGGTCGTGGCGCTGCCCTCGATCGGCACGGACCTCGGGCTGCCGCTGACCGACGCGCACTGGGCGATGACCGGCTTCGCCGTCGGCTTCGGCGGCCTGCTGCTGTTCGGCGCCCGGGTGGTGAGCCTGCTGGGGCGCCGCCGGGTCTATCTGGCGGCGCTGCTCGCCTTCGCCGCCGCCTCCGCCCTGAGCGCGCTCGCCCAGGAGCCGGCGCTGCTCGTCGCGACCCGTCTGGTCAAGGGCTTCTGCGCGGCGCTGACCGCCCCCACCGGCCTCGCCATCATCGCCACCGCCTTCCCGCAGGGCCCGCCCCGCGACCGGGCGGTGTCCGTCTACGCCCTGTTCGGCGCCGGCGGCTTCACCGCCGGGCTGCTGCTGTCCGGCTGGCTCACCGAGTTCAGCTGGCGGCTGTCCTTCGCGTTCCCGGCCCCGGTCGTGCTGC
Organism: Streptomyces sp. TRM70350; assembly: GCF_019219825.1. GTDB lineage: Bacteria > Actinomycetota > Actinomycetes > Streptomycetales > Streptomycetaceae > Streptomyces. The sequence continues at coordinate 11,846 of NZ_JAHUXH010000052.1, forward strand.
TCCTCTTCGCCCTCGGCCTCAAGCTGATCCCGGGCGAGGAGGCGCGGGAAGCGAGCACCACCCCACGCCGGTACGACATCACCGGCGCCGTCACCTTCACGGCGGCGCTCCTCGCCCTGGTGTACGGCATCGGCGCCGTATCCGCGCACGGCTGGACCGCCCCCCGGGCCGCCGGGCCGCTCGCCGCGGCCGTGCTGCTGCTCGTGGCCTTCGCGGTCGTCGAACGCACCACGCCCGAACCCCTCGTCAAACCCCTGCGCAACGCGGCGCTGATCCGGTCGGCGCTCGGCGCGGCCTGCCTCAACGGCTCCTATCTGGGGCTGCTGTTCGTGCTGACGTACCAGATGCAGACCGTCGCCGGCTGGTCGCCGCTGACGGCCGCGCTGGCCCTCGTACCGGCCGCCGCCCCGCCCGCGATCACCGCGCTCGCCTCCGGGCGCCTGGTCGCCCGCTTCGGCGCACCCCGGCTGATCGCGGGCGGCGCCGCCTGCGCTTTCGCCGGGTACCTGCTCCAACTCGGCCCGTCCTGGCCGCTCGACTACCCCGCCCGGCTGCTGCCGACGCTGCTGCTGGTCGGGGCCGCCTTCGTGCTGTCCTTCGCCGCGCTGAACATGCGGGCGACCGCACGGCTGAGCCCCGCCGACCGGGGCGCGGGCAGCGGCCTGTACCAGACGGCCGTACAACTCGCCGCGGCGATCGCCGTCGCGGCCGTCGCAGCGCTGCTCGCCGCCACCGCGGTGCCCGGCGCCACCGAGGCCGAGGCCGTCGAGGCCTGCCGGCCCGCGCTGGTGCTCGTGGCCGCACTCGGCGGTCTCGGACTGCTCGTCGGCCTCACCGGACTCCGGCGCCCCTGAGCCGTCCCGCCCTTCCGTCCACCCATCCACTCCCAACGGGGCACGCCATGGACCAGACCACGAAGACCTGGGTCTTCGACGACCTTGATGATCTCGACGACATCGACTACGAGTTCGAGCAGGACTTCGTCGTCGAGGTGCACCCCCCGGACCCGGCCCACCTGGCCGCCTGCGGCGAGACCGAGCGGGTCCGGCTGATCGACGAGTACGTACGGGCCGAGCTCGCCCGGGTGCTGCGGGTGCCGCCGCACACCATCGACACCGAGGGCCGCCCGATGAACAGCCTCGGCATCGGATCCATCAACGGCCTCGAACTCCAGCGCCGCATGGAGGCGGCCCTCCACCTCGACGTCAACCTCAACATGCTGCTGCGCGCCAACAGCGCCGCCGAACTCATCGAGTGCCTGTCCGGGCAACTCGGCCCCGGGGACAGCCCGCACAAGCGCGGCGGACAGGGCGTCCACCCGGTCTCGCACGACGGGCCGGGCACGACGTGATCCCCGAGCTGGTGGTCCGCGAGGGACCCGAGACCGCGACGACGCGGCGGCCGGCCCCCGGGCAGCTCGACGTGTGGCTGGTGCGCCGGCCCCGGCTGGAGACGGCGGCCGAGCTGCTGGACCTGTCCGAGCTGGACGACGCGGAACGCCGGCGTACCGCCTCCTTCGTCCGCCCCACCGACGGCATCACGTACGCGTCCGCGCATGTCGCGCTGCGCCGACTGCTCGGCGCCTACCTGGGGCTGGCGCCGCGCGAGGTGCCGTTCGTGCGGGAGCCCTGCCCCGGGTGCGGCAAGCCGCACGGGCGGCCCGCCGTCGCCCATCCCGACCCGCCGCTGCACTTCTCCCTGGCGCACAGCCACGGCATGGCCGTCGTCGCCGTCGCCGCCACCGTGATCGGCGCCGACGTGGAGCGGCTGCCCAGGGACGAGACCGTCGAGGTGTGCGCCCCGGCGCTGCACCCGGGGGAGCAGGCGGAGCTGGCGGGTCTCGCCGCCGAGGAGCGGCGTGAGCTGTTCGGGCGGATGTGGACCCGCAAGGAGGCCTACCTCAAGGCGCTCGGCACCGGCCTGTCCCGGGATCCGGCCCAGGACTACCTGGGGGCCGACCGGCGCCGCCGCCCGCCCGGGTGGACGCTGCTGGACCTGCCGTCCGGGCCTCGCCACAACGCCGCCGTCGCGGTGCTGGGCGGGGCCCCGGAGCAGGTCACCGTGCGCTGGGTGCCCCCGACCGCGCTGTACGCCGGCGGGACGGTGGACCTGGACGCCGACGGCATGAGCACGCATGAACCTGACTGGGGAGCGTGAGAGGCACCACATGACGACCGACCAGAAGACCGGCCAGAAGACCGGCCAGAAGACCGGCCAGAAGACCGGCCAGAAGTCCGGCCAGAAGCCGGACAGCAAGCAGTCAGCCCCCGGAACACCGGCCGCCGACCGGCCGAGCCTGCACGACCGTGAGCACCGCGGTCAGTGGAGCGCCGCGGAACGGCTGGAGGAACTGAGCCTGATCAAGCAGGCCGCCCGGCACGGCGATCCGCTGGCCACCGAGCGGCAGCACGCCAAGGGCAAGCTCACCGCCCATGAACGGATCGAACTCCTGCTCGACGAGGGGTCGTTCACCGAGGTCGAGATGTTGCGCCGACACCGGGCGACCGGCTTCGGACTGGAGAAGAAACGTCCCTACACCGACGGTGTGATCACCGGCTGGGGCACGGTCCACGGCCGTACGGTCTTCGTCTACGCGCATGACTTCCGCATCTTCGGCGGCGCCCTCGGCGAGGCCCACGCCCAGAAGATCCACAAGATCATGGACATGGCCATGGCGGCCGGGGCACCGCTGGTGTCCCTGAACGACGGCGCGGGCGCCCGGATCCAGGAGGGCGTCAGCGCGCTCGCCGGCTACGGCGGCATCTTCCAGCGCAACACGCGCGCGTCCGGCGTCATCCCGCAGATCAGCGTGATGCTCGGCCCGTGCGCGGGCGGCGCCGCCTACAGCCCCGCCCTGACCGACTTCGTCTTCATGGTCCGCGACATCGCCCAGATGTTCATCACCGGACCCGACGTGGTCAAGGCGGTCACCGGCGAGGAGATCTCCCAGAACGACCTCGGCGGCGCCGACGTGCACGCGACCACCTCCGGCGTCGCCCACTTCGCGTACGACGACGTGCGCGCGTGCATGGAGGACGTGCGGTACCTGCTGTCCCTGCTGCCGTCCAACAACCGCGACCTGCCGCCCAGGGTGCCGAGCACCGACCCGGCCGACCGGCGCACCGACCGGCTGCTGGACGTCGTGCCCGAGGACCCGAGCCGGGTGTACGACGTCCGGGCCGTCATCGAAGAAATCGTCGACGACGGCGATTACTTCGAGGTCCACCCGGGCTGGGCGACCAACGTGGTGTGCGCGCTGTCCCGGCTGGACGGCGAGGTCGTCGGCATCGTCGCCAACCAGCCGGCCTCCTTCGCCGGGGTGCTCGACATCGACGCCAGTGAAAAGGCGGCGCGGTTCGTGCAGTTCTGCGACGCCTTCAACATCCCGATCGTCACCCTGATCGACGTACCGGGCTTCCTGCCGGGCGTCGACCAGGAGCACAACGGGATCATCCGGCGCGGCGCCAAGCTGCTGTACGCCTACTGCAACGCCACGGTGCCGCGCATCTCGCTGGTGCTGCGCAAGGCCTACGGCGGCGCGTACATCGTGATGGACTCGCGTTCCATCGGCACCGACCTGGCGCTGGCCTGGCCGTCCAACGAGATCGCGGTGATGGGCGCGGAGGGCGCGGCGAACGTCATCTTCCGCCGGGAGATCGCCGCCTCCGACGACCCGGACGCCACCCGCGCCCAGAAGATCAAGGAGTACCAGGCGGAGCTGATGCACCCCTACTACGCCGCCGAACGCGGCCTGATCGACGACGTGATCGACCCCCGGGACACCCGCCTGGCCCTCGTCCGCGCCCTGTCCATGCTGCGCAGCAAGCAGGCCGACCTGCCGTGCCGCAAGCACGGCAACCCACCGCAGTGAACGCGCAGGACGCGCTGGTCATCAAGGTCGTCAAGGGCACCGCGACCCCGGCCGAACTCGCGGCCCTGACCAGCGTGCTGCTCTCCCGCGCCGCCGCCCTCGCGGCAATCGGCCCCGGCCTGCAGGACCAGGCCCCCACCCCCACGGCGACCTGGCGCCGCCCGGAACGCCTCCGGGCCCACCGCGATCCACGGGGCTGGCGGGTCTCGGGCAGCCGGGCGGCGTAGGCGCTCCGCCGGAGGTGCCGCGCGGCGCCGTCGATCGCCCGCGGCGCCGTCGTGGCTGGTCGCGCCCACGCGGCGGAGCCGCATATCGATGCAGCCCCGCGCCCCTGCAGGGCGCTGCCGAGCCACCGATCCGATCAGTAGGAAACGGAGCTTCTTCCCCATGACCTCCCCGCACCTAGAACAGAGCGACTCCATCACCCTCCCGCGAGCCGAACTCGACGCCCTGCGGGAGCGGTTGCGCGAGCTGGCCGACCGGGTCGAGATCAGCGAACTCGTCGACCGGTACGTCACCCTGCTCGACGCCCAGGACGCCCACGGGTACGACGACAGCTGGCCGCGTACGGTCTTCACCGACGACTGCCGACTGGAGTTCCCGGTCGGCACGGTGCACGGCCTGGACACGGCCGCCGCCTTCCACTTCGACCGGAAGTCACGCTTCGCCCGCACCCACCACCTGGCCTCCAACCACGGCATCACACTGGACGGCGACACCGCCCGCTTCCGCGTCCACGTCTTCGCCTCCCACGTCCACCACGACGACGGCCCCGACCCCGGTGGCCGCTTCGACATCGGCGGCTACAGCGAGGGTGAGGCCGTACGCACCCCGGACGGCTGGCGGATCAGCCGCTGGCGCTTCCACCTGGTGTGGTCCGACGGCGCGGGACCGCGCCCGGGCCCCCCACCCACCGCCCTGCGCAGCTCCCAGCCCCGGCCGCGCGCCCAGCGCCCGACCGACGCCCCCGCACCGCGAAAGGACGACACCGTGTCAGGAACCCCGGCCGCCACCCTGGACCTCGACGCCCTGCGCACCGCCTCCGGCGACGCCCGGCTGCGGGCCATCGAGGCGTTCGTCTGCCGCACCCTGGAGACGTACCTCGACGTCCCGCCCGCCCACCGCATCCACCGCAACCGCCCGCTCTACGCCCAGGGCATCGACTCCCTCGCCGCCCTGGCCTTCCAGCGCAAGCTGGAGAACGCCCTGCGGATCCCGGTCCCCACCCACCACCTCCTGCGCGAGCAGTCGGTCAGCGAACTCGCCGCCACACTCGACGACCTACTCACGCACGCGGACCGGTCGGAGCGCCCCCGGGAGGCAGCGACGGCCTCGGCGTAGGCACCACCGGGGCCACGGCCCACCGGCGCCACCGACGCCACGGGCCACCTGGGCCACGGGAGCCACCGGCGCGCCACCGGGTGCAAGGGCCACCTGGGCCACCCAGCCACCGGCGCGCCACCGGGGCGAGGGGCCACCGGCGCGCCACCTGGGCCACGGGGCCACGCGGGCCGGCGCGCCGCCGAGGCCATCAGGGCCAATGGGGCGCACCAGGCCCGCCGGCCACCGAAGCCACGTGGGCCACCCGGCCACCTCACGCACGCGGACCGGTCGGAGCGCCGCCGGGAGGCGGCGACGGCCTCGTCCCCCGGGCCACCGGCGCGCCACCTGGCCACGCTGCAACCGGCGCCACCGAGCCACCGACGGGGGCGGCGGGAACCCCGCCCCCTGCGGCCCTCGCCCTGCGTCCCCTGCGCTCCCTCGCCCCTGCACCCCTCGCCCCTGCGCTCCCTCGCTCCTGCGGCCCCGGCCGACCCCAAGGCCCCTTGCCGCTCGGGCCGTCGGTGTAGAAAAGTGACGCCACGACACGTCTGATCACCCCCCTGATCTCTGACCCCGGCGGAAGGCCGCACTTGAGCCCCGAACGCATACTGGTCACCGGCGGCACCGGTTTCATCGGCTCGCATGTCGTCCCCCTCCTGCGGACCGCGTCCGCCGCCCCGCACGGCCCCGCCCTCCGCCTGCTCACCCACCACCGCCCCGGCCCCGACGCCACCGGCGGCGGCCTTCAGACCGTGCACGGCGACCTCGCCGACCCCGCCTCGCTGCGCGGCGTCTGCGACGGCGTCACCACCGTCCTCCACCTCGCCGCCCGCATCGGCGGCACCCCCGAGGAGTGCCGGACCGTCAATGAAGAGGGCACCCGCGCCCTGCTCGCCGAGGCGGCCCGGGCGGGCGTACGCCGGATCGTGCAGCTCGGCACCGCCGCCGTCTACGGCGACGGACCGCACCGCGGCGAGCGCGAGGGCCGCATCGCCGAGCGGCCGGTCTCCCCGACCAGCGAGACCCGCCTCGCCGGCGAACGGCTGGTCCTGGCCGCCGGCGGCACCGTCGTACGCCCGTACCTCGTCTACGGCGAGGGCGACACCTGGGTCGTGCCCGGCCTCGTCCAGCTGCTGCGCCGCGTGCCCCACTGGGTGGACGGCGCGGGCGCCCGCCTCTCCCTGATCTCGGCGCCCGTCCTCGCCCGCGCCCTGACCGAACTGGCCCTCGCGCCCCACGACCCGGCGCCGCCCGCGGGCCGCATGCTGCACGCCGCGCACCCCGAGCCGGTGACCCTGCGGGAACTCGTGACGACCATCTGCCAGGCCCTGGACCTGCCCCTGCCCAGCGGCGAGATCACCCTCGACGAGGCCCTGCACCGCCTCGACACGTACGGTCCCGGCGCCCGCCGCCCACTCGCCCTGGTGACCGTCGACCGCTGGTACGACAGCCGCGCCCTGTGGTCCCTGCTGAGCACGGGCCCAGGAGCGCCTTTCGCGGAGGCGTTCGAGGAATGCGCCCCGTGGTACCGCCGGGCCTTGGCCGACGCCCGGTAGGCCCGCTGCGGTGTCCCGCATCCCGCACCCCGCGCAGTGCCGGGCGCGTGTTCGCCTGGTGATCGTCGACCGCTGGTACGACAGCGGCGCCCCCTGATACCCCCGAGCCCTGGCCGACCCCCGGTAGGCCCGTTCAGGCGTCCAGCGCCCCCCGCAGCGCCCGCACCAGCGCCTGCGCCCGTGGGTCCGCCGTCACGCTCTTGTGGAAGCCGTTGGTGACATAGCCGAAGGCGATGCCCGACTCGGGGTCGGCGAAGCCGAGGGCGCCGCCGCGCCCGGGGTGGCCGAAGGACGTGGAAGAGAGCAGCGGGGACGCGCTGCCGTGCAGCATGTAGCCGAGCCCGAAGCGCGTGCCGACGACGAGTACCCGGTCCGGCCCCGCCGACTGCTCCGCGCGCGCCAGTTCCACCGTCTCCGGCGTGAACAGCCGTACCCCGTCGTCCACTTCGCCGATCAGCGAGGCGTAGAAGCGGGCGAGTCCGTCCGCCGTCGCGATGCCGTTGGAGGCGGGCAGGGCGGCGGCCCGGTAGACGGGGTCGTTCTCGTCGGGCGTCGGGGATATCGCGGCGAAGGCGCGGCGGGTGAGGGAGTCCGGGTCGGCGTACGCGTCGGCCACCGCCCGTTTCGGCCGCGTCCTCAGCCCGTTCGCCGCATCCGGGGCCTCGACCTTGCCGACCCGCCCCACGCGCGCCGTCTCATTCTCCGGCAGCCCGAGCCACAGCTCCGCCCCGACCGGCCCGGCGATCTCGTCGGCGATCCACTGCCCGACCGAACGCCCGCTGACCCGCCGGACCACCTCACCGACCAGCCAGCTGTACGTCTGCGCGTGATACCCGTGCGCGCTCCCCGGTTCCCACACCGGCGCCTGCGCGGCCACCGCCGCGGCGCCGAGATCCGGGTCGGCGGCCTCGGCCACGGTCAGCGGCCGGTCCAGCACCGGCACTCCGGCCCGGTGCGCGAGCAGATGCCCCACGAGGGTCCGCTCCTTGCCCGCCGCCTTGTACTCCGGCCACAGCTCACCGACCGGCGCGTCCAGGTCCAGCTCGCCCCGCTGACGCAGCAGCAGCAGTACGGCGGCGGCGACGCCCTTCGTCGCCGAGCGCACGATCTGCGCGGTGCCGTGCTCCCAGGGCGCCGTACCGTCGACGTCCTTCGTGCCGCCCCACAGGTCGACGACCCTGTGCCCGTCCCGGTAGACGGTCACGGCGGCGCCCCGCTCGCCGAGCACCTCGAAGTTCCGTAGGAACGCTTCCCTGACCGGCTCGAAGCCCTCGGCCACGGTGCCGTTCACGTCCACGTCCGTACTCCGTTCACTTCACTCACCCACGACAGTGGGTGCAACGCACACGAACAGCCTGCGATTCCTAACCCAGCAGGATCGTGACGTCGATGTTGCCGCGGGTGGCGTTGGAGTACGGGCACACCTCGTGGGCCTCCTCCACCAGCTTCGCCGCGATGTCCGCGTCGAGGACCGGCAGGGAGACGCTCAGGGCGACCGCGAGTCCGTAGCCGCGCTGCTTGTTGGGGCCGATGCCTACCTTCGCGGCGACCGTGGAGCCGGTCAGGTCGAAGCCGGACCGGTTGCCGACCAGGATCAGGGCGTTGTGGAAGCAGGTGCTGTAACCGGCCGCGAACAGCTGCTCGGGGTTGGTGCCGTTGCCGTCACCGCCCAGTTCCGGCGGCATCGCCACCTTCAGCTCGATCTGCCCGTCCTGGCTGGTGACATAGCCGTCCCGGCCGCCGTGCGAGGTGGCCTCGGCGACGTACATGACCTTCGTCGGACGGGTGTCGGCAGCGGAACCGTCGGTCAAGGGTGGCCTCCCCCGGAAACATGAAACCCGCAACTACATCGTGCACAAGGTACTGGCCGGTGGTCCGACTGTTGTTACCAGGGGGTAGCAACCCGGGGTAACCCCGAGCGGCGTCGGTCACGCGCCCGTCGTCACGGAGCGCGGGTCGAAGCCGAGGGGCAGCTCCAGGCGGTGGGCGCGCATCAGGGCGCCGTCGCCGAGCAGTTCGCCGGTCGGGCCGTCCGCCGCGATCACGCCCTCGCTCAGGATCAGGGACCGCGGGCACAGTTCGAGGGCGTAGGGCAGGTCGTGCGTGACCATCAGCACGGTCACGTCCAGGGAGCGCAGGATGTCGGCGAGTTCGCGGCGCGAGGCGGGGTCGAGGTTGGACGACGGCTCGTCCAGGACGAGGATCTCCGGCTCCATGGCGAGCACGGTCGCCACGGCGACCCGGCGTCGCTGCCCGAAGGAGAGATGGTGCGGCGGGCGGTCCTGGAACCCGGCCATCCCGACCCGCTCCAGCGCCCGCTCCACCCGCGCCTGGAGCTCCGCCCCCTTCAGCCCGGCCGCCGCCGGTCCGAAGGCCACGTCCTCGCGGACGGTCGGCATGAAGAGCTGGTCGTCGGGGTCCTGGAAGACGATGCCGACCCGGCGCCGGATCTCGGCCATGTGCGTGCGGTCGACGGGCAGCCCGGCGACCCGCACCGAGCCGGTACCGCCGCCGAGGATGCCGTTGAGGTGCAGCACCAGCGTGGTCTTCCCGGCACCGTTCGGGCCGAGCAGCGCGACCCGCTCGCCGCGCTCGATGCGGAAGTCCACGCCGAACAGGGCCTGGTGCCCGTCGGGGTAGGCGAAGGCGAGGCCGGAGACCTCCAGGGAAGCTTCTGTCACAGCACCCATCCCAGCAGACAGACGACCAGGGCGGCACACGGCAGGGCGAGGGCGTACGACCACTGCGCCCGGGACGCGGTCACCTCGTCGATCACCGGCATCACCCCGGCGTACCCCCGGCTCAGCATCGCCAGATGCACCCGCTCCCCGCGCTCGTAGGAGCGGATGAACAGCGCCCCCGCCGACTTCGCGAGCACCCCCCAGTGCCGCAGGCCGCGCGCCTCGAAGCCGCGCGACTCGCGCGCGATCCGCATCCGCCGCATCTCGTCGGTGATGACATCGCCGTACCGGATCATGAAGGTCGCGATCTGCACCAGCAGCGGCGACAGCCTCAGCCGTTGCAGGCCGAGCAGCAGCTCGCGCAGTTCGGTGGTGGCGGCCAGCAGGACGGACGCGGCGACGCCCAGGGTGCCCTTGGCGAGCACGTTCCAGGCGCCCCACAGTCCGCTGACGCTCAGCGACACGCCGAGCACCTCGACCCGCTCGCCCTCCGCGACGAACGGCAGCAGTACGGCGAACGCGACGAACGGCACCTCGATCAGCAGCCGCTTCAGCAGGAAGAGCGGGGGAATGCGGGCGAGCCCGGCCACCCCGCCCAGCAGCACGGCGTACACCCCGAAGGCCCACATCGCCTCGCGCGGTGTGGAGACCACGACCACCACGAAGGCGAACGTGGCGGCGAGCTTGGTGTGCGGCGGCAGGGCGTGCACGGGCGACGAGGCCCGCCGGTAGAGCTGGTGGGCGTGCCCCGCACCCATGTCAGACGCTCGTGTCGGTGGGCGCCGACGCCTGAGCCGCCTCGGCGGTACGGCGTCGGCGCACCGCCCAGAAGATCCCGCTGCCCGCGACGACGGTCACGCCGACGCCGATGACACCCGCGAGGCCGCCGGAGAGGCGGGCGTTGTCGACGTCCTTGACGCCGTAGTCGGCGAGCGGGGAGTCGGCGACGTGGTGCTCCTCGGCGGACGTGGCGAAGCCCTTGTCCTCGGCGACCTTCTCCAGGCCGTCGGGGCTGGCGGAGGCGTAGAAGCTGACGAACCCGGCGAGGACGAGGGAGGTGACGAGGCCGCTGATCCACAGCGTGCGGCGGGAGGTCCGGGGGGCGGGTGCGGGCGCCTCGGCGGCGGGCGCGTCGACGAGTTCGCCGCCGACCCGCAGCTTCAGCGGTTGGCGCAGGTCGCGGGCGCCGTGGACCAGGTCCGGCCGTACGGCGATCACGGCACCCACCGTCAGCGCGGTGATCACCGCCTCGCCGATGCCGATGAGGATGTGCACGCCGACCATGGCGGTGGCGACCTTGCCGATGGCGACGTCGGTGGTGCCGCCGATCGCGTAGAACAGCGTGAAGGCGAGGGCGGCGGCCGGTACCGAGACCAGCGCGGCGACGAACGAGGCGGCGGTGATCGACCGCCGGGTGCGCGGGAGCACCTTCACCAGGGCACGGAAGACGAGGTAGGCGACGGCGACACCGACGACCGACATGTCGGTGATGTTCACGCCGAGCGCGGTCAGGCCGCCGTCCGCGAAGAGCAGGCCCTGCATGAGCAGGACGACGGAGACGCAGAGCGCGCCGGTGTAGGGACCGACGAGTATCGCGGCGAGGGCGCCGCCGAGCAGATGGCCGCTGGTCCCGGCGGCGACCGGGAAGTTCAGCATCTGCACCGCGAAGATGAACGCCGCCACCAGGCCGGCCAGCGGTGCGGTCCGCTCGTCCAGCTCACGCCGGGCGCCGCGCAGGCTCACGGCGACGGCGCCCGCGGCGACGACTCCGGCCACGGCGGAGGTCGGGGCGTTGATGAATCCGTCGGGTACATGCACGGTTCGATGATGTGGCTTAATGCGAACCCATTGCAAGAGCGAGCCCCTCCCCGTTGTGAAGATGAGATAAGCCGCTCTGACAGGCGTAAATCGGGAAATATGGGACATTGGATGGGGAGCGGATTCATAGTTTCCGCATAGGTGACGCACGGTAAAGGGGTCGTCCGATGTCCGTGGTCGAACAGTACGCACGAGCCCATATCGTCACGGACACCGACGTCCAGGTGCTGGACGAACGGGGAGCGATTCCGGTCGTTCTGCGCTATGACCCGGACCAGGATCCGCGCGCGGTGCGCATACGCCTGCCCGGCCCGCACGAGTGGACCTTCTCCCGGGACCTCCTCGAACAGGGCCTGCGCTCACCCGCCGGTTCCGGCGAGGTCCGGGTGTGGCCGTGCGGGCGGGTGCAGGCCGTCGTCGAGTTCCACTCGCCGCAGGGGACCGCGGTCGTCCAGTTCGACACGAAGGCGCTGATCCGCTTCCTGCGGCGCACCTACATGGTCGCCGCGACTCCCGTACGAAGCTGACCGGAGGCCGTCAGCCGCCCTGCTTCAGCAGCGCCGCCACGATCGGGCCCGCCGTGTCCCCGCCGTGCCCGGCCGCCTGCACGACACCGGCGGCGGCGAGATCGCCCCGGTACGCGGTGAACCAGCCGTTGGGCTTCTTCTGCCCGTCGACCTCCGCGGAGCCGGTCTTGGCGCCGACGTCACCGGTGACCCCCGCCATCGCCTCCGCCGCCGTACCGTACGCCGCCGTGTAGGCCATCAGCTCGCGCAGCTTCGCCAGGGTGTCCGCGGACATCGTGCGCGAGGCCGTGGCGAGCGTGCGGCCGTCCACGGACGGGGCGACCAGGTACGGCTGGTGGAAGACGCCCGCCTTGACCGTCGCCGACACCGACGCCATGTTCAGCGGGTTCATCCGCACCCCGCCCTGACCGATGAGCGACGCCGCCATCGGCGCCTTCGACTGCACCGGCACGGAACCGTCGAAGGTCGGCACACCGACCGCCCAGTTGTTCAGCGACAGACCGAACACCTGCTGCGCCTGCCGGGTCAGGTCGTCGTCGGCCAGCTCGGGCGCCTGGCTGATGAAGGCCGTGTTGCAGGAGCGGGCGAAGCTCGCCTTGAACGTGCCGCCCTTGATCTCGAACTTGTCGTCGTTGTGGAACTTCCAGCCGCCGTACGTGAAGTACTTGGGGCACGGATGCGCCTTCTCCGGCGAGGCGAGCCCCTTCTCGATGAGCAGCGACGACGTGATGACCTTCATCGTCGAACCGGGCGCCAGCGAGCCCTGGAAGGCGGCGTTGAAGCCGGGGTTGGAGTTGGCGACCGCGAGGATCTCGCCCGTGGAGGGCCGCAGGACGACCACGGAGGCACGCGCGCGGGAGGCGACCTGCTGCTCCGCGGCCGTCTGCAGGCTCGCGCTGAGCGTCGTCCGCACCTCGCCCGGCGTGCCCTCGCTCAGTTCCAGCACCGTCTTGTCGGACAGCTCCTGCTTCTGGGAGGCCTTGCCGCGCACCACCCGGAGTTCGACCCCGGCCGTGCCGCCCGCCGTCTTGCCGTACTTCTCGCGCAGCCCGTCCAGCACCGGCCCCAGCGACGCGTACGTGTCGGTGGTCAGCTCGTCGCCGTCCCGGTCCAGCGCCCTGACCGGTGGCGTGCCCGCCTCGCCGGTGACGAGCCGGTCGCCCTCACGCAGGTCGGGGTGGAGGACCGACGGCTGCCAGCGCACCAGCGGCCTGCCGTCCGCGGCCCGCCGGACGACCGTCAGCGAACTCCGGTACGTCAGCGGCTTGCTGACGTCCTGGTACGCCACCGTGCCCTGCACCGTGAACGGCACGGTGTCGCCCGTGCGGGCGCCCGGGGTGAGCGTGAGGTCCTTGATGTGGGCGTCCTTGGCGTAGGCGGCCAGCAGCGTCTTCGCCGCCGCGGCGTCGTCGGTGGCGGCCGCCGCGCCGGTCACCTCGCCCTGCTGCCAGGCCGTGAGGAACGCCTGGGCGGCGGTGGTGACCTCCTTCGCGGACAGCGGGCCGGTCCTCACCGACTTCTCCCGCTCGGCGGCGGCCGTCGTGGACGCGCCGTCCTCGGCCGCGGCGCCGGTGCCGAACAGCGCGTAGGCACCGATCCCGGCGCCGCCCACGACCACGGCGATCACACCGCCGATGACGGCGGGCCTGGTCTTCCGTCGCTCGGCGACGCGCCTTCTTTTGCCCACTGCTTCCCGATCCTCCGCGCAATCCCCGGGCCCGCCCCTGCGCTCGGCGCGGCCCTTACGGCCGTACAGGCCTCGTGGTCTCACAGTCCCAACGACGGCACCACCCTAGAGTCCCCGCCTGTGAGGGTGACGTCAGCCACCCGCGCGCAGCACGGCCGCCACGATCGGGCCCGCCGCCTCGCCGCCCCGGCCGCCCTGCTGGGCCATGGCCGCCGCGGCGACGTCGTCGCGGTAGCCGGTGAACCAGCTGTCCGCCTTGGCGTTGCCGTCGACCTCGGCGGACCCGGTCTTCGCGCCGATGCTGCCGGACAGCCCGGACATCACGGAGGCGGCGGTGCCGCTGGTGGCGGTGCGGTTCATCATGGCCCGCAGCTGGGCGACCGTGCTCCCCGACAGGCCCTGCGCCGTGGCCAGTTCCCGTCCGTCCAGGCTCTGCGGCACGATCACCGGCTGCCGGAAGGCGCCCGTCATCGCGGTCGCCGTGACCGACGCCATGTTCAGCGGGCTCATCTGCACCTGGCCCTGACCGATCAGGTTGGCGGCGGTGTCCGGGCCGCCGGAGGCGGGGACCGAGCCGTCGAAGGAGGGGACGCCGATCTTCCAGTCGTTCCGGCCGATACCGAACCGTTCCTGCGCCTCGCGGGTCAGCGAGTCCACCTTCAGCTCGTCCGTGAACTTGATGAAGGCGGTGTTGCAGGAGCGGGCGAAGCTCTCGGAGAGGGTGGCGTCGTCGTTCGGGGTCATACCGGTGAGGTTGTGGAAGGTCTGGCTCTGCCAGGTCGCCGTGGGCGGGCAGGGCGCGGGCCCGTTCATGGTGGTGAGCCCGTTGTCGATGAGGGTGGCCGCGCTGAGGATCTTCATCGTCGAGCCGGGCGCCACCTCCCCGAGGAACGCCGCGTTCCAGCCGTCCGCGCGGTGGTTGGCGACGGCCAGGATCTCGCCGGTGCTCGGCTTGACGGCGACGACGGAGGACTCGTCGTACTGCGCGACCGCCTTCTCGGCCGCCGCCTGCGCGGTCGCGCTCAGCGTCGTGCGCAGCTGGCCGGGCTCGCCCTCGGAGAGGGTGAGCAGCGTGGTGTCGGCGGCCTCGGTGGTGGTGTGCCGGACGGCGAGTTCGACGCCGGGCGTGCCGCCGGCCCGGTCGCCGTAGCGGGCGCGCAGTTCGTCCAGGATCGGGCCGAGGGAGGGGTAGTTGTCCTTCGACAGCACGGTGCCGTTGCGGTCCACCGCCTCGACCGGCGGGCTCGCCGCCTCCTCGGTGACCAGGATGTCGCCGTCCTTCAGGCCGGGGTGCACGACGGACGGCTCCCAGTCGACCAGCGCCCGCCCGGTGGTCTCCCCCCGCACCACGGTGAGCCGGCTGTCGTACGCCAGCGGCTTGGACTTCCCCTCGTACGACACCGTCGCCTTCACCGAGAACGGCACGGTACGGCCCTGCGCCTTGCCGGGCGTGATCTTCACGTCGGTGATGTGCGCGTCCTGCCCGAACGACGTCAGCACGGGCTCGGCCGCCTCCGCGAAGTCCGTGTACGACGCCGCCTCGGCGCCCTGCCCCTGTTCCCAGGCCGCGAAGAACGCACGGCTCGTCTCCTGGACCTCCGCACCGCTCGGCGGCCCGGTCCGCACCGGCTCGGGCTCGCTCGCGGCCGCCGTCCCCCCGTGACCGTTGAGCGCGGAGACGAAGTCGTAGGCGCCGTACCCGGCCCCTCCCACCATCACCGCGAACACACTGCCGACGACGGCAGCCTTGACCCCTTTGCGCACGACGCGTCCCCTCCCCGTTCACAGATCTCCGCACTCTAA
>NZ_JAHUXH010000053.1 GCF_019219825.1 Streptomyces sp. TRM70350
CTAATGCGACAGGGGTCACGTCTTCAGCCCCGCAGGCGGCACGTCGCCCACATACCCCCCTCGGGAATGGCGCCGACATCGCGTACGTTCCCTGACTGCGACCACTTCCCCGACCCGCCGAAGGAGCGCGAGAGACATGCCGGGCACTGTGACGATGTACAGCACCACGTGGTGCGGCTACTGCCGTCGGCTGAAGAGCCAGCTCGACCGCGAGGGCATCGCGTACAACGAGATCAACATCGAGCAGGACCCGGAGTCCGCCGCGTTCGTGGAGAAGGCGAACGGCGGGAACCAGACGGTGCCGACCGTGCGGATCGTGCCCGTCGCGGGTGGCGAGGAGGTCGTCATGACCAACCCGAGCCTGGCCCAGGTGAAGCAGGCGCTCAGCGCCTGACGTGCGGATGGCCCTCGCTGGACAGTCTCCGGCGAGGGCTTTTTTACGTCATCTTTTTGCGTCGCGTCCCTCAGCAGTACGGCTGCTGATCGGTCACCGAGGACGCCACCCGCATGAAGATCCCGAAGAGCCGGAACAGCTGAGGAACGGGCCCGGTCACCAGGACCGTGCGCGAGTCCCGCAGCGTGACTCCGGGGATCGCCTCCAGCTGGGCGGCGACCGTGGCCGACTGCCAGCGCACCGCCAGGGTCGCCGGGGACTCGTCACGGGACGGCGGCCGGGGCCGGTAGGCAGCGCGGCTCACGCCCTACCGGCGGCGGCCTCCTCGATCGCCCTGCGGGCCTCGGCGGCGGGCCGCAGCCGGGCGCTGAAGCGGTCCCGGGCGTACTTCACGGGCGCCGTTACGACCCCGGCGTCCCAGGCCGTCATCTCCTCGCAGGCGACGTCGTCGCCGGACAGCATCACCACCGGCACACCCAGTGCGGTGGCGGTGGCGTGCGCGAACCCGATCTCGCCCATGGACCGGTCGTCCAGCCACATGTCCTCGATCTCGTGTCCCATGTAGCTGTGGCTGAGGACGCCGAGGGCGCCCGCGCGCGAGTGGTAGCCGACGCACATCACCGCGTCGAAGTCCGGGTCCAGGTCTTCGAGCATGCCCATCCGCTTGGGCTTGCCCCTGACCAGTTCCGCTTCGGGATGCAACTGGTCCACGCACAGGTTGCGCATGGTGCTGTGCGCGTCGTTGACCAGGACCCTGGTGGCGCCGGCCGCGAGCGCACCGCGGACGGCCGCGTTCACGTCCTCGGTCATCATCGCCCGGCCGTGCTGGTAGTCCTGGCCGCCTGCCTGTACGTCCTGGGCGGCCACCAGTCCGGTGACGCCCTCCATGTCAGCGCTGATGTACACCTGCACGCCCGCTCCCCCCCTTCCGGCCCCTCGCCACCGAGAGCCCGTTGATCACCACGCCCGCAGGGCAGGCCCGCTCGTGCCCCTGTCAGATCGCGCTGCGCGTCGGCAGCGGCTTGCCGTACCAGATCTCGATCAGCCGGGTGGCGATGGAGATGCCGTACGGCGGCATGACCTCGCCGGAGTCGAAGGCGGCGCGCAGTTCATCGCGGGAGAACCAGCGGGCCTCGTGGATCTCGTCGCCGTCGACGTCGATCTCGGTGGAGGTGGCGCGGGCCATGAAGCCGAGCATGAGGCTGGACGGGAACGGCCAGGGCTGGCTGGCGACGTACTCGACCTGGCCGACGCTGATACCGGCCTCCTCGCGGACCTCGCGGCGTACCGACTGCTCGATGGACTCGCCGGGTTCGACGAAGCCGGCCAGCGTGGAGAAGCGCCCCTCGGGCCAGTGGACCTGGCGGCCGAGCAGGATGCGGTCGTCCTCGTCGGTGACCGCCATGATCACGGCGGGGTCGGTGCGCGGGTAGTGCTCGGCGCCGCAGGCGGGGCAGCGGCGGATGTGCCCGGCCGCCGCGATCACGGTGCGTTCGCCGCAGCGGGAGCAGAAGCGGTGGGTGCGCTGCCAGTTCTCCAGGCCGACCGCGTGCACCATCAGGCCCGCGTCGCGCGGCGACAGCAGCAGGCCCGCCTCGCGCAGGCCCGCCGGGCGCGCGGACTGGTCCATGCGGCCGGGCAGCGCGTCCTTCTGCAGCGCGAAGTAGCTGACGCCGTCCTCGTCGATGCCCAGGAAGTAGCGGTGCGCCTCGGTGAGCGGGGCTTCGAAGGACGGGCTCATGACGAGTTCGGTACGTCCGTCGGGCGTCTCGTCGATGAGGACCTGGCCGCCGGAGACCACGAAGCAGCGGGTCGTGGGGTGGCTCCATGCCGCCGCGAGCCAGGCCTCGTCGAGCCGGTGGTGCGCGGCACGGTCGATGCCGCTGGGGGCGGTGAGCGAGATGGGTCGGTCGGCGGTGTGGTCGGTCCAGGTGGTCACGGGTGCTTCCAACTCCCCCGGTGTAACGGTTGATTCGGCGGCGGTTCAGCGGGACGTACGGCAGGAGGCGACCGGGTCCGGCGGGGCTGCGTGGTGTGGGCGGCCCCTCCAGTGTGCCCCGCGCGGGGCATCCCCTCGGCCGGGGCGGTCAGGGTGCACGGCGCCAGTGCTCGGCGAGGTCGTCCCAGAGGTACGCGGTGGTCTCGGCGCCCTTGAGGAGCAGGTCGAGCTCGACCTTCTCGTTCGGGGCGTGCCAGCCGTCGGAGGGAACGGAGATGCCCAGGAAGAGGACGGGTGCGCCGAGGACTTCCTGGAGGTCGGCGGCCGGTCCGGAGCCGCCCTCGCGCGTGTAACGGACCGGTTGGCCGAAGGCGCGGCTCATCGCGCGGACGACGGACTGCAGCGCGGGGTGGTCCAGCGGCGTCAGACACGGGCGCGTGGCCGTCGAGAAGGCGATCTCGTGCCGGATCCCTTCGGGCAGCTGGTCGGCGGCCCAGGCGCGGACGACCTGTTCGATGTGCTGCGGGTCCTGGCCTGCGACCAGGCGGAAGGACAGCTTCACCATCGCCGAGGACGGAATGATCGTCTTGCTGCCCGGGCCCTGGTAGCCGCCGCCGATGCCGTTGACCTCGGCGGTGGGGCGGGCCCAGACGCGCTCCAGGGTGGTGTATCCGGCCTCGCCCTGGGTGGCGTACGACTTGGCGGTGCGCAGCCACTGCCGCTCGTCGAAGGGCAGCTCGGCGAAGAGCGCGCGCTCGCGGTCGGTGAGGTCGACGACACCGTCGTGGAAGCCGGGGATCGCCACGCGCGCGTGCTCGTCGTGCAGGGCGGCGACGAGGCGGGCGGCGGCGGTCGCCGGGTTGGGTACGGCGCCGCCGAAGGAGCCGGAGTGGATGTCCTGGTCGGGGCCGTACAGCCGGATCTCGCACTCGGCGAGGCCGCGCATGCCCGTGCACACCGTGGGGGTGTCCTCGGACCACATGCCGGTGTCGGAGACGATCACCGCGTCGGCGGCGAGCCGCCCGGCGTGCTCCTCGACGAGGGCCCGGAAGTACGGGGACCCGGACTCCTCCTCGCCCTCGATCAGCAGCTTGAGGCTGACGGCCGGGGTGGTGCGGCCGGTGGCGGCGAGGTGGGCGCGGACACCGAGGGTGTGGAAGAACACCTGGCCCTTGTCGTCGGCCGCCCCGCGCGCGTAGAGGCGGTTTCCCCGGATGACGGGCTCGAAGGGGTGGGTGTCCCAGCCGTCCTCGCGTGCGGCGGGCTGCACGTCGTGGTGGCCGTAGACAAGGACCGTGGGTGCCTGCGGGTCGTCCGAGGGCCACTCGGCGTAGACCGCGGGGGCGCCCGGTGTCTGCCAGACCTCGGCGGTCGGGAAACCCGTCTCCTTGAGCCTGCTCGCGAGCCAGTCGGCGCTGCGCCGCACGTCGGGGGCGTGCTGGGGCTGGGCGGACACCGACGGGATGCGCAGCCACTCGGCGAGGTCGTCGAGGAAGGCGGCGCGGTGCCGGTCGATGTACGTGCGGACGGCGCTGTCCGGGGTCTGGCTCATGCTCACGAGCCTATCGGCCCGCACTGACACCCTGTTCGTGCGGTTCGTCACCGTACGGCTCGTCCAGCAGCAGCCGTTCCAGCGCGGCCCGGTCCGGGAGGTCGTCGGGCCGTACGACCTCGCCCGTGCGCACGTACACGAACGCGGCCGTGACCGATTCCAGGGGCACGCCCTGCTGCTCGGCCCAGGCGAGCCGGTACACGGCGAGCTGGAGGGCGTCGGCGGTCCGGCCGCGACCGGTCTTCCAGTCGACGATCTCGTACGTCGTCCCCTCGCCGTCCCCGCCCCGGTAGACGGCGTCGATACGGCCCCGTACCACGCGGCCGGCGATGGCCAGCTGGAAGGGAGCCTCGACGCGGTAGGGCGTGCGGTGGGCGTACTCGGTGCGTTCGAAGGCCTCCTTCAGTGCCTCAAGATCACGTTCGTCGGCGATCTCGGCTTCGCTGCCCGGCAGCTCCTCCGGCTCCAGCATGGGCAGCGTCAGCTCCTCGAAACGGGCCTCCACCCAGGCGTGGAAGCGCGTGCCCCGGCGGGCCGCGGGCTGCGGCGGGCGTGGCATGGGGCGGGCCAGCTCCTGAGCGAAGCCGTCCGGGTCGGCGGCCAGGCGCAGCAGCTGGGACGCGGTCAGCGACGGCGGCAGCGGAACCTCCGTGACGGACTCCCGCGCGCGGAGCAGCTCGCCGGTCAGCGCGTCGAGGTCGCGGTCCCAGGAGGCGATGGTGCGGGCCTCCTCGGGGGTGAGGGCGCTTGGCTCGGGCAGCGGGGGGTGCGGTCGGGTGCCCTGCGGTGCGCCGAGGTCCGGGGGCGTCGCCTGGTGCGGGACGGTCGGGCGGGGCGCGTGTGCGGACCCATGGGCGTCCGTGTCCGTCGGCCGGTGTGTGTCCCAGGAGTCCCAGTCGGCCGGGTCCTCTTCTTGGTGGGCGTGCTCCTCGTAGGGGACTTCATCGTCCGGTGGTGCGGGCCAGTTCGGGTCGTCGTGCGTGTCGGGGTCGTGTACGGCGGCGGGGTGGCCGGTGTCCTCGGTGGCGAGGGCGTCGAGGTGGGCCAGGACCGTCTCGGCCGCCGCCCGGCGCCGGGCCAGGGCGTCGCTGTCCAGGGGCAGCGGCCACTGCTGGTCGGCGGTCGCCTCGTGGAGGGCCGGGTTCTCCTCGTCCTCGGCGGGTTCGTCCGCCCACGCCTCGATCTCGCCGTGACCGGCGGCGCAGTGCTCGTAGAGGGCCAGGAGGAAGTCGGAGGGGCCGCGGGGCTTCTTCTGAGTGGGGCCCCACCAGTGGCCGGAGCCGAGGAGGAGGGAGCGGGGGCGGGTGAAGGTCACGTAGCCGAGGCGGAGTTCCTCGATGTGCTGGTGGTCCTTCATGGCCTCGTGGAAGGCCTTCAGGCCGCGCGCGTCCCACGTCTGGATGTCGGGCAGTGTGTCGGCGTCGCCGCGCAGTGCGTGCGGGAGCACCTTGGCCTGGGCGGTCCACTTCTCGCGGCCCTGGCTGCTGGGGAACGTCCCGGTGACGAGGCCGGGGACGGCGACGACGTCCCACTCCAGGCCCTTGGACTTGTGCGCGGTGAGCACCTTGACGGTGTTCTCGCCGCCCGGCAGCGCGTTGTCGAGGCCCTTCTCGTACTGGGCGGCGGTGCGCAGAAAGCCCAGGAAGGCGAGCAGACTGGCCTCGCTCTCGTTGGCGGCGAAGGCGGCGGCGATGTCCAGGAAGTTGGACAGGGTCTCCCGGCGGCGGGCGGCCAGGGCGTGCGGGGACGCCGACAGTTCGACCTCCAGGCCGGTGACGGCGAGGACACGGTGCAGGACGTCCATGAGCGGGTCGGACAGAGAGCGGCGCAGGTCACGGAGTTCGGCGGCGAGGCGGGCGAACCGCACGCGCGCGTCCGGCGAGAACGGCAGCCCGTCGTCGTCCCCGCCGCCCTCCAGCGGGGTCTCCAGGAACGTGTCCAGGGCGTCGGCGAGCGAGATCACCTCGGCCGGGTCGACCCCCTCGACCGCCTCGGCCAGCCTGCGGTCGGGATCGTCGTCCCCCTCCACGCGCGCGTGCGACACGAGCAGCCGGGCGCGTCGTCCCAGGAGGGCGAGGTCGCGTGGGCCGATGCGCCAGCGCGGGCCGGTCAGCAGACGGACCAGGGAGGCGTTGGCGCCCGGGTCCTGGAGCACCTCGC
Organism: Streptomyces sp. TRM70350; assembly: GCF_019219825.1. Classification (GTDB taxonomy): domain Bacteria; phylum Actinomycetota; class Actinomycetes; order Streptomycetales; family Streptomycetaceae; genus Streptomyces. Next base: position 6,046 of record NZ_JAHUXH010000053.1, read on the forward strand.
AGACGGCGACCAGGTCGGCCACCTCGGGCAGGTGCAGCAGCCCGGAGAGGCCGACGACCTCCACGGGGATGTCGCGGGCGACGAGGGCGCCCTGGATCTCGGCGAAGTCGCTCGCCGTACGGCACAGGACGGCGATCTCGCCCGGCTCCTTGCCGGTGCCGACGAGATGGGCGATGGAGTCGGCGATCCAGTCGATCTCCTCGGCGTGGGTGCGCAGCAGGGCGCAGCGGACCATGCCGTCGCGTTCGGCGCCGGGGGCCGGGCGGAGGGCCTCCACGCCCGCGTGCATGGCGCGCAGCGGCCCGGCGAGGCCGTTGGCGAGGTCGAGGAGGCGGCCGCCGCTGCGGCGGTTCTGGCTGAGCGCCTGGCGCTCGGCCTTGGTGCCGTCGGGGTGTGCGAAGTGCTCGGGGAAGTCGTCGAGGTTGGCGACGGAGGCGCCGCGCCAGCCGTAGATGGCCTGGCAGGGGTCGCCGACAGCGGTCACCGGGTGGCCGGTGCCGCCGCCGAACAGGCCGGACAGGAGGACGCGTTGGGCGACGGATGTGTCCTGGTACTCGTCGAGGAGGACCACGCGGAACTCGTCGCGCAGGATGCGGCCGACCTCCGGGAGCCCCGCGAGCTGTGCGGCGAGGGCGATCTGGTCGCCGAAGTCCAGCAGGTCCCGTTCGCGCTTGGCGGCCCGGTAACGCAGGACCAGTTCGGTGAGTTCCCGGCGGGTGGCGGCGGTGTCGGGCACCTTGCGCAGGTCGGCGTTGGTGAGCTTGGCGCCCTGCAGCGTGCGCAGCAGTTCGGCGTCCCACGCGCGCAGGCTTTCGGGGCGTACGAGGTGTTCGGCGAGCTCGGCGTCGAGGGCGAGGAGGTCGCTGACCAGATCCGGGAAGGAGCGGGTCAACGCCGGGTAGGGCCCTGGGGCTTCGCGCAGCACACGCGCGGCGAGCTGGTAGCGGGTGGCGTCGGCGAGCAGGCGGGAGGTCGGTTCGAGTCCGATGCGCAGGCCGTGGTCGGTCAGCAGGCGGCCCGCGAAGGCGTGGTACGTGGAGATCACCGGCTCGCCGGGCGGATGGTCCGGATCGATGACGTCCGGGTCCGTGACGCCCGCCTTGACGAGCGCCTTGCGAACCCGCTCGGCGAGTTCACCGGCGGCCTTGTTGGTGAAGGTGAGGCCGAGCACCTGTTCGGGCGCGACCTGGCCGGTGCCGACCAGCCACACCACGCGTGCCGCCATCACCGTCGTCTTGCCGGACCCGGCTCCGGCCACGATCACCTGCGGGGCGGGCGGCGCGGTGATGCAGGCCGTCTGCTCCGGGGTGAACGGAATCCCGAGAAGCTCCTTGAGCTGCTCGGGATCGGTGATACGTGCGGACACCTTTCAGAGGCTAGCGGCGGGCACTGACAACGGATGCCCGAGCGTCCGCCGGGGCAAGAGAAGCGCAGGTCAGTCCATGTGGTGCCGTACGTCACTCGACCACATGGCGTCCCTCGGGGCGCGCGCTGCACGACGCCCGGAACGCGCAGTGCGTGCAGTGCTGGCCGGTCGTCGGCGTGAAGCGTTCGTCGAGCACCTTGCCCGCCGCCGTGGCCAGCAGCTCACCGACCCACTCCCCCTCCAGGGGCTCTTGGGCCTGCACCTTGGGCAGTGTCTCGCCGCCGTCCCGTTGGGCGGCGCCCTGACGGAGCTGCACCAGTTCGGCGCCGCCCGGCTCGGGGCGCACGCCGTCGAACGCCTCGTCCACGGCACCTTCACGAACGGCCAGCTGATACACGGCCAGCTGGGGGTGGCGGGCCACCTCGGCGGCGCTGGGCGCCTGCTTGCCGGTCTTGAAGTCGACGACGTACGCGCGTCCCTCGCCGTCCGCCTCGACGCGGTCCATGGAGCCGCGGATGCGCACCTCGTAGTCGCCCGCGTCGAGGGTGACGTCGAAGTCGTGCTCGCTCGCCACCGGCGTACGCCCCGTGCGGTCCATCACATGCCACTTGAGGAAGCGTTCGAGCGCCACGCGCGCGTGCTGCTTCTCCTGCGCCGACTTCCACGGGGCGTCGAAGGCGAGCGCGTCCCACACCGAGTCGAGGCGCTCCATGAGGACGTCGAGGTCGGCGGGGGTGCGCCCGGACGCGACCTCGTCGGCGAGGACGTGCACCACGTTGCCGAAGCCCTGCGCGGCGGTGGCGGGCGCGTCGGCCTTCACCTCACGGCCGAGGAACCACTGCAGGGCGCAGGTGTGGGCGAGCTGGTCCAGGGCGCTGCCCGAGAGCACGACGGGCTGGTCGCGGTTGCGCAGCGGCACCTTGGACTCGGTCGGCTCGAACATGCCCCACCAGCGGTACGGGTGCGCGGACGGGACCAGTGGGCGGCCGTCCTCGTCGGCGAGCGCGGCGAGCCGGGCCAGCCGGCGGGCGGCGGCCTCCCTGAGCGCGTCGGACGCGCGCGGGTCGACGGTCGTGGCGCGCAGTTCGGCCACGAGCGCGGCGACGGACAGCGGGCGGCGCGGACGGCCGGTGACGTCCCTGGGTTCGACGCCGAGCTCGGTCAGGAAGCGGGAGGGCTGGTCGCCGTCGTCGGCGGGCGCCTTCACCGCGGTGACGACGAGGCGTTCACGCGCGCGCGTGGTGGCGACGTAGAACAGGCGGCGCTCCTCGGCGAGGAGTGCTCCCGGGGTGAGCGGTTCTGCGAGCCCGTCACGGCCGATGCGGTCGGCCTCCAGGAGGGAGCCGCGGCGGCGCAGGTCCGGCCACAGGCCCTCCTGGACGCCCGCCACGACGACCAGGCGCCACTGAAGTCCCTTGGATCGGTGCGCGGTCATCAGGCGTACGGCGTCGGGCCGTACGGCGCGTCCGGCGAGGGTGTCGGCGGCGATGTCCTCGGCCTGCAGCTCCTCAAGGAAGTTGAGTGCGCCGCGGCCGCCGGTGCGCTCCTCCGCGCGGGCCGCGGTCGCGAACAGGGCGCACACGGCGTCCAGGTCGCGGTCCGCGTTGCGTCCGGCGGCGCCGCCACGGCGGGCGGCCCGCTCCAGACGCGCGGGCCACGGCGTGCCCTCCCACAGGTCCCACAGCGCCTCCTCGGCCGTACCACCGCCCGCGAGCCGCTCACGCGCCTTCTGCAGCAACGCGCCGAGGCGCTGAGCACCGCGCGCGTACGCCGGGTCGTGCGCCACCAGACGCTCGGGTTCGGCGAGCGCCCGCGCGAGCAGCTCGTCCGACGGGGGCGGCACGGGGTTGCCGGCCGCCCGCTCCTCCTCCCGCAGCGCCCGCCCGAGCCTGCGCAGGTCGGCCGCGTCCATACCGGCGAGGGGTGAGGCGAGGAGGGTGAGGGCGGTCTCGGTGTCGAGCCAGCACGCGCCCTGCTCGGACCCTTCGGAGGTATTCCCCTTTTCGACCGGTACGCCCGTACCAGAGGCCTGAGTCGGTACGTCCGCGGACTCCTCCCCGGTCGATCCGGCATCGGCTTGGTTGCGCCCCTCCACTTCCGCCTCGGCCACCGCTCGCAGTGCCGTCAGCAGCGGTGCCACCGCGGGCTCGTGGCGCAGCGGCACGTCGTCGCCGTCGATGTCGAGGGGCACTCCGGCGGCCGTGAGGGCGCGGCGGACGGTCGGGATGGTGCGGGATCCGGCGCGTACCAGGACCGCCATCTCGCCCCACGGGACGCCGTCCTCCAGATGGGCCCGGCGCAGGATGTCGGCGATGTTGTCCAGCTCGGTGCCGGGCGTCGGGTACGTGTAGACCTCGACGCGGCCGCCGTCCCGTGTGGGGGTCAGCTCGCGATGGACGCGGACCTTGTCGGCCGGGAGCCGGGTGAGCGGCATGCGCTGGGTCAGCAGCCGGGTCGCGGCCAGCAGGGCGGCGGAGGAGCGGCGGGAGGTCCGCAGGACCTCGACGGGGGCCGGGCGGCCGTCCGCGCGCGGGAAGGCGCCTGGGAAGTCGAGGATGCCGTTCACGTCCGCGCCCCGGAAGGCGTAGATCGACTGGTCGGGGTCGCCGAAGGCGACGAGGGTGCGGCCGCCGCCGGCCAGGGCGTGCAGCAGCCGTACCTGGGCGGGGTCGGTGTCCTGGTACTCGTCCACGAACACGGCGTCGTACCGTGCGGCCAGCTGCGCCGCGATCTCGGGGCGGCGGGCGAGGAGCACGGCGCGGTGGACCAGTTCGGCGTAGTCGAGCACGCCCTGCAGGTCGAGGACGTCGAGGTACTCGGCGAGGAACGCGGCCGCCGCGCGCCAGTCGGGGCGACCGATGCGGCGGGCGAAGGCGTCCAGGGCGTGCGGGTCCAGGCCGAGTTCGCGGCTGCGGGCGAGCACCGCGCGGACCTCGTCGGCGAAGCCGCGGGTGGTCAGACAGGCGCGCAGCTCGTCGGGCCAGCGCACGTGCGCGAGGCCGAGCCGCTCCAGGTCGGGCTGGCCCGCGAGCAGCTCACGGACGGCGACGTCCTGCTCGGGGCCGGACAGCAGCCGCAGCGGCTCGACGAACAGGTCGCTGTCCTGGTGGGCGCGGACCAGGGCGTAGCAGTACGAGTGGAAGGTGGTCGCCTGGGGCGCGCGCGCCGCCCCTATGCGCAGCGCCATACGGTCGCGCAGTTCGACGGCCGCCTTGCGGCTGAACGTCAGCACCAGGATCCGCTCGGGGGCCCCTCCGCGCGCGATGCGGGCCGCGACGGACTCCACCAGGGTGGTGGTCTTGCCGGTTCCCGGGCCGGCGAGCACGAGCAGCGGACCGGCCTCGTGGTCAACCACCGCGCGCTGTGCCGCGTCCAGACGAGGGGGATCCAAACGGGCCGGTGGAGTACGCACCAGTCGGTAAGCGCCACGGTTCCCCTGTCGCACCGGGCGGTGCGACAGGCGCCTGATGGAGGAAGAGGAGCTCACGTGGTTGGCCGGTCCTGGTGGGTGTGCTGGTGGGCCGACCGCCCTGCGTGGACGGCGGTGGCCGGGAGATGAAGGGGACACGTGCAGCCGACGCTACGCCGACGGGCTGGCCGGAAGCATGGCTTCCGCTTCTTCCCGTACGGCTCACAGGACGCGCATGTCCCTTGCACCACGAACGTACGTCATGCCACGGATGTGCCCTGTTTCCCCCGTACGGATCACAGGTCACCCGCGGAGGCGTCCAATGGCGGAAGCTGTCAGGTGTGAGCCTCCGCGCGTTCGCCGCCGTCCCACCGCGCGCGTCTCATGTCGAGGCGCGGCAGGTGGCCCTCGGCTGCCCGGGTCGCCTCCTTCAGGGGCGTGCCCTCCGCACGGTAGTGGCCGAGCGCCTCCAGCTCGTGCCCCGGGAGCAGGACACCGTCCGCGCGCACGACACGCCACCACGGAACGGCACCCCCGTAGAGGGCCATCACCCGGCCGACCTGGCGCGGGCCGCCCGCCTGCAGCCACTCGGCGACGTCGCCGTACGTCATGACCCGCCCGGCCGGGATCAGTTCGGCGACTTCCAGGACCCGCTCGGCGTACTCCGGCAGGTCCTGCGTGTACTCCGGGCGGGCGTCCTCAGGAAGGCTGTCCTCGCTCATTCGCCCCATCCTGCCGCACGCCTCCGACAACGCGACGCGCTCGCCACTGTGCGTAACCCTCGCCCTGGGGCAGCGCTTCGGGCAGACTGTGCGCCCCCGCATTTGCACCCTGATGCCCCCGTGTGTCGGTGGAGCATGCCACCATCGTGCGGGCGGTGACTGGTGATCCGAGACCAAGAAGAGACGATGAAGCAGCAGGGCGTGCACCCCGAGGACGCGGAGAGCACCCCTGATGCCTCGTCGCGCCCGCACACCACCGACGCGGACGAGGCGCGGATGAAGGGGGCCGAGGAGCCGGCCGGGCGGGGCACCGGCAACGAGTCCGGCGAGTCCCACACCGACGAGGTCGCGGGCGACGAGCCGCTCCTCCCCGCGCGCGTGCACCGCCCCTCCGACCTGATGCGGCTCCTGGTGGGCGTGCTCGCCATCGCCGTGCTGCTCGCCATCGCCGCGTTCGCGCACGGCACCACCTCGGGGCTCGAACAGGACATCAACAAGGGCACCGGACAGGCGCCCGATCTGCTCATCAAGATCGCGGGGCTGGCGTCCAGCATCGCGATCCTGCTGGTGCCGGTCGCGTTCGCGATCGAGCGGCTGATCAAGCGGGACGGGCTGCGCATCGCCGACGGCGTGCTCGCCGCCGTCCTCGCCCACGGGGTGACGCTCGCCACCGACCTGTGGGTCGCCCGGGCCGCCCCCGACTCGATCCAGGGGGCGCTCACCCAGCCCTCCCCCGGTGACATCAACGCCCTGACCGACCCGGTGCACGGCTACCTGGCCCCGGTCATCGCGTACATGACGGCCGTCGGCATGTCCCGCAGACCCCGCTGGCGCGCGGTGCTGTGGATCGTGCTGCTCCTCGACGCCTTCTCGATGCTCGTCACCGGCTACACGACGCCGTTCTCGATCATCCTGACGGTACTGATCGGCTGGACCGTGGCCTACGGCACGCTGTACGCGGTCGGCTCGCCCAACGTCCGCCCGACGGGCCGGACGCTGATGGCGGGCCTGCGGACCGTCGGCTTCCACCCGGTGAGCGCGGCCCGCCAGGACACCCTGGACGCCGCGGACGTAGGCGACCGCGGCCGGCGCTACTTCGTCGCCCTGGAGAACGGCCCGCCGCTGGACGTCACGGTCGTCGACCGGGAGCAGCAGGCGCAGGGCTTCTTCTACCGGGTGTGGCGCAACCTGGCCCTGCGCGGCTTCGCCACCCGGCGCAGCCTCCAGTCGCTGCGGCAGGCCCTGGAGCAGGAGGCGCTGCTGGCGTACGCGGCGATCGCGGCGGGCGCCAACGCACCCAAGTTGATCGCCACCTCCGAACTCGGCCCCGACGCCGTGATGCTCGTCTACGAGCACACCGGCGGCAGCACCCTCGACTCGTTGCCGGACGAGGAGATCACCGACGAACTGCTGCGCAACACCTGGCACCAGGTGCGGGCGTTGCAGTCCCGGCGCATCGCGCACCGCAGGCTGGCGGGTGACGCGATTCTGGTGGATCGTTCCGGCACGGTGATCCTCACCGACCTGCGCGGCGGCGAGATCGCGGCCGGTGATCTGTTGCTGCGCATGGATGTCGCGCAGCTGATGACGACGCTCGCCCTGCGGGTGGGCGCCGAGCGCGCGGTGGCCTCCGCCGTCGAGGTGCTCGGCCCCGACGCGGTGGCCGACTGTCTGCCGATGCTCCAGCCCATCGCGCTGACGCGCACCACGCGCGCGACGCTGCGGCGGCTGGCGCGGGAGCGGGCGGACCGCGAGCGCGAAGCGGTGCTGGAGGCGTCCCGGCAGGCCAAGCTGGCCCGTCTGGAGGCGGCCGGGGGCGACACCGCGGTCGCACTCGAAAAGCTCGACAAGAAAGCCGTACGCGCGCAGAACAGGGCCGAGAAAAGGGCCATCGACGAGGCTCTGGATGAGGCGCGCGAGGAGGATCTGCTCACGCAGATCCGGCACGAGGTGCTGCGGATCCGGCCGCAGGCGCCGGTCGAACCGGCCCGCCTGGAGCGGGTGCGGCCGCGCACGCTGATCAGCTTCATCGCCGGCGCGATCGGCGCGTACTTCCTGCTGACCCAGCTCACGCACATCGAGTTCGGCCCGCTGGTGGCCAACGCCGAGTGGGGCTGGGTCATCGCCGCCGTGCTGTTCTCGGCGCTGAGCTATGTGGCCGCCGCGATGGCGCTGCTGGGCTTCGTGCCCGAGCGGGTGCCCTTCCCGCGGACCGTGGCGGCGCAGGTCGCCGGGTCGTTCGTGAAGATCGTGGCGCCGGCCGCGGTGGGCGGTGTCGCGCTCAACACGCGCTTCCTGCAGCGCTCGGGCGTGCGGCCCGGGCTCGCGGTGGCCAGCGTCGGCGCGTCGCAGCTTTTCGGGCTCGGCGCCCACATCCTGATGCTGCTGGCGTTCGGCTATCTGACCGGTATCGAGAAGACCCCGTCCCTGTCGCCGTCCCGGACGGTCATCGCGGGTCTGCTGACGGTGGCGGTGCTGGTGCTCGTGGTGACCTCGGTGCCGTTCCTGCGGAAGTTCGTCTCCACGCGCGTGCGGTCGCTGTTCGCGGGTGTCGTGCCGCGCATGCTCGACATGCTGCAGCGGCCCCAGAAGCTGATCACCGGTATCGGCGGGATGCTGCTGCTCACCGCCTGCTTCGTGATGTGCCTGGACGCCTCGATCCGTGCGTTCGGCGACGAGACGACCTCGATCAGCCTCGCCAGCGTGGCCGTGGTCTTCCTCGCGGGCAACGCGCTCGGCTCGGCCGCCCCGACGCCGGGCGGTGTGGGCGCCGTCGAGGCGACCCTGACCGTCGGTCTGATCGCCGTCGGCCTGCCCAGCGAGGTCGCCGCCCCGGCCGTACTGCTGTACCGGCTGCTGACGCTGTGGCTGCCGGTGCTGCCCGGCTGGCTGGCGTTCAACCATCTGACGCGCAAGGGCGCGCTGTAGGGCATCGCGGTGTGGGCGAGGCGTGGGCCCCGCACGCGCGTGTGCGCTGCGGGGCGCCTTTACGCGCGCGTCCCGTGCCCGGCCCTCTCTACGCGCGCGTCCCCTGCCCGGCATCCCTGCGCGGGCGCGCCACCCCGCACGGCGCCTGTCCGCGCGCGTGGCGACGACCCCGGCGAAACCTGCACGCGCGCGTACCCCGGGTGGGACACACGCACCCGCGCGTACCCATGCCCCGCAGGCCACACCAGGCGCACCTACCTCGTACGGCCCGTGTCCCGAGCGCCTTGGCGCATGCAGGCGCAGGATGGATGCATGCCGAGTCCTTCCCGACTGCGCGCCGCAGCCCTGACTGTCGCCGCCGTGCTGCTGTCGACCGTCCTGGCGGGGTGCGGCGACGATTCCACGGACGAGGACCTGACGGCCCAGAAGCTGAGCTGGAAGGACTGCCCGCCGCCCTCCCAGGCCCAGGGCGGCGGCGACGCCCCCTCTCCCCTGCCGGGCGGCGCCGAGTGGCAGTGCGCGAGCATGAAGGCGCCCCTCGACTGGGACGACCCCAAGGGCGACACCATCGACATCGCGCTGATCCGGGCGAGGGCGAGCGGCGAGGCGAACGAGCGCATCGGCTCGCTGATCTTCAACTTCGGCGGGCCCGGCGGCTCGGGCGTCACCACGCTCCCCGCGTTCGGCGCGGACTACGACACGCTGCGCACCCGCTACGACCTGGTGAGCTTCGACCCGCGCGGGGTCGGCCGCAGCGCCGGAGTGTGGTGCCAGAACGACCAGCAGCTCGACGCCTACTTCCAGCAGGACGCCACCCCCGACGACGCCGGTGAGCGCACCGAGTACGTCGACAACGTCAAGGAGTTCAACGCGGCCTGCGAGAAGAACTCCGAGAAGATGCTGCCGCATGTGCGCACCACGGACGCGGCCCGTGACATGGATCTGATGCGCCAGGTGCTCGGCGACGACAAGCTGCACTACTTCGGCATCTCCTACGGCACCGAACTGGGCGGCGTCTACGCACACCTGTTCCCCAAGAACGTGGGCCGGGCGGTGTTCGACGCGGTCGTCGACCCCACGAAGAACCCCGAACAGGGCTCGCTCGGGCAGGCCAAGGGCTTCCAGCTCGCCCTCGACAACTACGCGCAGCACTGCGTCTCGCAGGTGGAGGACTGCCCCGTCGGGGACAGCGCGCAGGACGTCAAGAACCGCATCGCCAAACTGCTCAGGGACCTGGACCGCAAGCCGATCCCCGGCATCTTCCCCCGCGAGCTGACCCAGACCGCCGCCACCAGCGGCATCGCCCAGGCGCTGTACTCCCAGGACTTCTGGGAGTACCTCACCGAGGGCCTTGAACAGGCGTACGACGGGGACGGCCAGATCCTGCTGCTGCTGTCGGACTCGATGAACGGCCGCAACCCGAACGGCGAGTACAGCAACCTCGCCGCGGCCAACGTCTCCATCAACTGCGCCGACGACAAGCCGCGGTACACCACCGAGTACGTGCAACGGAAGCTGCCCGAGTTCCGCGCCGCCTCGCCGCTGTTCGGGGAACTCCTGGCCTGGAGCATGATCAGCTGCACCGACTGGGCGGTGCCCGGCGCCGCCGACCATCCGGACGTCAGCGCGCCCGGTTCGGCGCCGATCCTCGTCGTGGGCAACACGGGCGATCCGGCCACGCCGTACGAGGGGGCGCGCAGGATGGTCCAGGCGCTGGGCAAGGGGGTCGGCGTGGAGCTGACGTACAAAGGGCAGGGGCATGGCGCGTACGACAGCAAGAACACGTGCGTGCAGGCAGCGGTGAACGGCTATCTCCTGGACGGGCGGATTCCGGCGGCCGGGACGGTCTGCTCCTGACGTGAGCCCGATCCCGCGATGAAACCGCAGGTCAGAAGGTTATCCACAGGCTCCGACGGGTTCGGCTTGATCGGCCTACCATGGCGGGACAGCTGTTCGCGATCGAGCGCGGACAGCCTGACAGGGGGGATGGGGACCATGGCACGCTTCGTACGGTGGACGGCGCTGACCGTCGCCGCCGGACTACTGGCGTCGGGGTGCGGCGGCTCGTCCGACGACTCGTCGTACAACGGCAAGGGGACGTCCGCCCCGCCTTCATCCGCGCCGTCCGGCGGGTCCGCGTCGGGGCTGCCGTCGTCTCTCACCGATCAGAAACCCGACTGGGGTGACTGCGAGGCCACCGACGACGCCCCTGCGCCGGGGGAGGAGTGGCGGTGCGCGACGCTCAAGGTGCCGCTGGACTGGGCGAAACCGGAGGGCAGGACGATCGACCTGGCCCTGATTCGCTCCGAGACCGACGGGGACGACCGCATCGGCTCGCTGCTGTTCAATTTCGGCGGCCCCGGCGGCTCGGGGGTGTCGACACTTCCGGCGTACGCCTCCACCGTCTCGGTGCTCCATGAGCGGTACGACCTGGTGAGCTGGGATCCGCGCGGAGTGGGCGCAAGCGAGGGCATCCGCTGCCGCAGCGACAAGGAGATCGAGGCCGCCGAGGCGGTGGACATCAGCCCGGACACATCGGCCGAGGAGACGGCGTACTTCCGGGACGCCGCCGACTTCGGCGAGGGCTGCGAGAAGTCCACCGGGAAGCTCATGGCTCATGTGTCGACCGCCGACACCGCCCGAGACATGGACCTGATGCGGCACGTCCTCGGCGACTCCAGGATGCACTACTTCGGCATCTCCTACGGCACCGAACTCGGCGGCGTCTACGCCCATCTGTTCCCGAAGAACGTGGGGCGGCTGGTCCTGGACGCCGTAGTCGACCCGAGCGCCGACGCGGTGGGCCACGCCAAGAACCAGACGCTGGGCTTCCAGCGCGCGCTCAACGACTACCTGAAGTCGACCGGCCAGGACCCGGAGCAGGGCTCCCGGAAGATCGCGGACCTGCTGCGGCGGATCGACGCGGAGCCGCTGCCGACGTCGAGCGAGCGGAAGCTGACGCAGACCCTCGCCTTCACCGGCATCATCCTGCCGCTGTACAGCAAGTCGAGCTGGCCCACGCTCACCAGCGCCCTGGAGGCCGCCGAACAGGGCGACGGCTCCGCGCTGCTGGCGCTCGCCGACGGCTACAACGAGCGTGACGCCTCGGGCCACTACACCACGACCACCCACTCGCAACGGGTCATATCGTGCTTGGACGACAAGCAGCGGCCCACGCCCGAGGAGGCGAAGGAGCTGCTGCCGGAATTCGAGAAGATCTCGCCGGTGTTCGGTCCGTTCCTCGGCTGGGACACGGCGGGCTGGTGCCACGAGTGGCCGGTGGCCGGGCAGTTCGACACCCCGGAGGTGAGCGCCCCGGGCGCGGCGCCGATCCTCGTGGTGGGCAACACCGGCGACCCGGCGACACCGTACGAGGGTGCCCGCAGGATGGCGGACGAGCTGGGCAAGGGCGTCGGCGTGATGCTCACCTGGAAGGGCGACGGACACGGCGCCTACGGGAGTGGGAGCGACTGCGTCGACTCGACGGTCAACGCCTACGTGCTGAACGGCACGGTGCCGAAGGACGGCAAGGTCTGCTCATGACACCGGCGGGAACTCCGCGCACCCGTGGTACGCTAAGCCCCCGCCGGACGGGAAGCAGGGCCGAATCAGTAGACCGGCAAGTCAGGCCGCATACGGCGTGACCTGCGCGTTTCCTGCGTGCTCACCCCTCCTGGGCCGTCGTGGGGCCGTCATCGGTACCCGGGCCGTCCGCGAAGGCACGGTTCACTGCCTCCCGGGTCCGCTTCTCACTGCTGGGCATCAGGTGCGTGTACGTGCGCAGCGTGAAGCCCGGATCATGGTGTCCCAGGTACTCGGACAGAGCTTTGATGCTCTCCCCTGCGTCCAGCAGGACGGACGCGTAGAAGTGCCTCAGCGCGTGCATTCCGCTCGCCCGGCCGCGAGGGACGCCTGCCGCATCGAGAGCCGGCCGCCAGGCCCCGCGGTTGAAGTCGTTGCGGTTCACTGGGTGTCCCTTGCCGCTGTGGAAGAGCACGGATGCCGTGACCGGCGCCCCGTCGACCGCTCGCCACGGCAGCGTCACGGGGACGGGCAGGTGCTGGCTGATGTGCTCCTCTACTGACCGAGCGACGCTTTCGGGTAGCGGCACTGTGCGTGTCTTGGCCCCCTTGGGCGGTGCGAACACCGGGCGGTTGCGGATGAGCTTGACCTGCCGGACCACGTGGACCACTCCCTCGATGAAGTCCACGTCCTCGACCGCCAGTCCCAGCACCTCGCCCTGACGCAGGCCGCATCCACCAGCCAGATCCACCATGGCCCGGTACTGCTCCGGTAGTGCCGAGCGGACCGCGAGCACGCGCTCACGCGGCCAGGGAACGATCCGGCGAGGGTCGAGCTTCGGCGCACGCACGGACGACGAACGGCAGGGGTTCTCGGGGATCAAGCGATCACCGACGGCCGCCGTGAGCATGGTGGAGAGATTCGCGAAGATCACGCGCTGGTAGGCGGGCGCGACTCCCGCATCCTGCAACTTGCGCAGCCACTCACGGATGTGCGTCGGCCGGAGCGAGCCCAGCGTGGACTGCCCAGGTATGGGAGGACGTGCAGACGGATGCGTTGCTCGGTGCCCACGAAGGTGCCGGGATCCATGGTGAGCGACGCCAGCCAACGCTCGGCGTGCTGCCGAACAGTGAGGCGACCAGCTTGCGGGTCGATGTACTGCCCGCGCGTCATGTCCGCCTCGATCTGCGCAAGCCACTGCTCAGCGAGCCGCTTCTGACGGTCGGGAAAGCTCTTGGACTTCTCGGTGCCGTCGGGACCGATGTAGCGGGCGCGGTAGCGCAGTCCGACGCCGTGCCGCTCGGTCTTGACCTTGACGGCCTTGCCATTGGGTCCAGGCTCGGTCTTGTACCAGCGGTCTTGAACATGCCCAGCCATCAGGCAGCCTCCCCAAGCTGGGAGTCCACCCAGGCGCGGACGTCGTCCGGGTCGAAGCGCAGGTGCCGGCCGACTCGGAAGCCGTGGGGACCGGTGCGCTTGCGCCGCCACTGGTAGACCGTCTCAACGCTGGGAAGCTCGAACATCTCGACCAGGTCCTCAGGGGTCAGGAACCGGTTCGGCAGCTCTGAGGCCATGGTCAGCACTCCCTTTCGTCGGCGAGTTGGTCACGTATGGCTTCACGGGCGGTTTCGCGGTTGAGCTGGAGGTCGCGGGCGATGGTGGCGGCGAGGACGGATTCGCCGGGGGTGTGGCCGTGTCCGGCGTACTGCCAGTCGGCCAGGACCAGGACGGTGTCCGGCTCGACGTCCTCCAGGCCGAGCGCGGCGTGTTCCTGGGCTGCGCGGAAGTCGGCGCGCGCCTGGCGGAGGGTGCCGAGGGTGGTGGAGTAGCGGCGGGACTTGGAGGAGAAGTGCCCCCGAAAGCCGAGCATGTGAGCCCAGGCCCACAGGCGCCGGTCGGGGTACAGCGGATCGAGCTGCTTGCAGGCCTCGATCAGGCGGCGGGTGTGGTCGGGGACCTGGTGGCGGTCGAGCTCGGAGAGTTCACCGATGCGGCGGTCGAGGGTGCCAGTGTTCTCGGCAGCCTTGGTGGCGTACTTGGCGACGTAGGAGGCCACGGCCTGTTCCGTGATCTCGGAGCCGTCGCCGAAGGCCTTCACTGGCCGTACGTCGAGCTGGGTGCCCCAGCGGAAGGTACGGGTCGGTTGGTCCTCGGCGGCCGGGACGGAGACCGACGTGCAGGAGTGCGCGGTAGCTGCACGGATCGAGTCGGCTAGGAGGCCGACCGTCGCCCAGGACGGCGGCGGGGTGTCCGGTCCGTCGGGGCCGTCGATGCGGATCACGGCGTGGAAGTGCACGGCGCCCCGCTTCTGGAACTCGGCAACCTTGCCGTAGGAGAGCCGGGCGCACTCCTTCAGCTCCCGTTGCGTCAGGCCCGCGCGGGCGGCGATCTCGCGGCGGAGCCGGTTGGTGAAGCGCTGCCAGAGCTGCCCGGCGTGGTTGTTGAAGAGGACAGCGCCCGCATAGTCGTACGTGGCCGGGTCAAGGGCGGTGCCCAGGGCGGGGTCATCGGCCGCGTGGCGGGTGCCGCAGCGGCAGACGCCTCGGTCGGGCCGGTTGTGGACCGGGCCGAAGGAGGGGGCGGTGAGGGTGGCGAAGACGCGGGGGTGGTCGCGGACGGTCGCGGGGATGTCGCGGCGGTCATCTCCGGCGAGGCCTGCGCGGATGAGGTGGTAGGTGTCGCCCGCGTAGGTCCAGGCGCAGGCCGGGCAGCGGGAGGCGCGGCGGTTGCCGCAGGCGACGCGGAGGCGTCCGCCCGGCTCGTTCTCCGTTGAGTAGCGGTGCAGGGTCTCGCCGGTGGTCTTGTCCTTGTGGACCACCCAGCCGCGCAGGTGGATCGGGTCGGCGCAGCCACCCGTGCGCTTGATCTGGTCTTCCCAGCGGGTGTAGTCGGGAGCCGAAGCCACCCTCAGCAGATCGCCGAGGGTGGTCGGGTCGAGCAGCAGGTTAGGCACCGGCACCCTCCCGGACACGGCGGGCGGGAACGGTGCCCAGGCCCTTGCAGGCCGGGCAGTCGACAGTGAGCGTGGGCAGGTGTCCGCGCCGGTCGCCGCCGCCGATGGTGATGGCGGCGGAGGCGAAGCCGTCGCAGTTCGGGCAGAGCTGTCTTGGTCAGCGACACCCGGGCCGAAGGCAGCGCGGCAGCCGCGGGCCGGAAGGCCGCCAGGGCGGGCAGCTCGGGTGTGCGGTCGGCGTGCTTGTTGCAGATGTTCACGGCCTGGCGCAGCGAGGTGTGCGGGGCGCGGATGCGGTGCCAGCCACCGGTGGAGTCCCCGGCGATGGCCACCCCGCGCATCTCGGCCGGTATCTGGATCGCGGCCAGGACAGCGTCCGGGGAGATGTCCCCAAAGGCCATGTTCGCGGAGGTCTCGTCATTGACGCGGTGCGCGGTCCGGCCGGTGAGCTGGGCACGGAGCATGGTGATGCCCTTGCCGAGTTCGGAGCCGAAGCGCTGCCCGCAGATCTCCAGGTAGATCCCCGCCGCACGGCCGAGCTGGGCCAGGCGGACCAGGGCGGTGGTGATCCGGTCCCGGCGCTTCTCCTCCTCCTTGCTGGCGAACAGGGCGAGTTCAGCGACCTCGTCGACCAGGACCACCACCGGCACCGGGCGCACATCTTCGGGCAGGTCCCAGATGTCGGCGGCGATCTCCGCATCCGGAACCGCCACGCTGATGCGCTGCTCGGCCCGGATGAGCTGGTACACCTCCTCCATGTGGGCCACCAGTGCCTCCAGTAGCTCCAGGGCGGTGTCCGGGTTGTCGGCGAGGGCGGAGAACCGGCGGGCCAGCGGGAACAGCTCAACGCCTTGCTTGCAGTCGATGCCGACCAGGGCGACGTCCATCGGGGCGAGTCCGGCGACGAGGTTGCGTTGGTAGACGGACTTGCCGGACTCCGTCGCGCCGAGGGTCAGGCCGTGCGGGACGGCGCGGTAGTCGCGGTAGTGCACCGAGCCGTCTTCCCGCAGCGCGACCGGAACCCGCATCGGAGCCCGGTCGAGCTTGGCGGGCATCTGCACCCGCTTGAGCACGTCGTAGCCGGTCATCCGTACTTCGATGACGCCGGAGCGGACCTCACGGGAGGTCACCCCGTACATGCCGAAGGAGTGGCGCAGCCGGTCGGTGGCGGACGAGACGTCGAAGGCGTCCTGTCCGGCGCGGAGTTTGAGCCGCAGCACCAGCCCGGTCCGC
Organism: Streptomyces sp. TRM70350; assembly: GCF_019219825.1. Classification (GTDB taxonomy): domain Bacteria; phylum Actinomycetota; class Actinomycetes; order Streptomycetales; family Streptomycetaceae; genus Streptomyces. Next base: position 22,179 of record NZ_JAHUXH010000053.1, read on the forward strand.
GTCGGGCGTATCCGCAGGATGCGCGGCGGACGGGACTCAGGCACCGGACGGTTCGTCACCCGGGCCAAGGCCAGGCGCCAGCGCGAAGGCGGCATCGTCAGACCGCAGGCGTCCATGACCGAGCCGTAGCGGACCAGGACCCGCAGGATGGCAAGCGTGACCCCGAAGGTCAGCCAGTACCAGGCGGGGCGCCGCCACCGCAGGAGACCCGCAGCGGCGACGACCACCACCACAGCGACCATGAACCACGTCATGATCAAGCCGCCTTGGACGCCGAGCCCGTAGCCGCCAGCGAGGTCACGGCAACCGCTCGGAAGGCGATGCCGTGCCGCTTCTGGCCGTTGAACTCGTTCTCCCACGGCCGGGCGATCAGACCCGTCAGGGCGACGGGCGTGCCCATGGCCAGGTCACCGGAGATACCGGTCTCCGGGACGGTGATGGACAGGATCTCGACCTCGTCGTTGGCCGCGGACATCACGTCCACGGTCATCAGCTTCGCGTTGGTCTCAGCGTCGAGCGCGATCTCGCCCGTACGGCGGTCCTTACCTTGGGTTGCGGGGCCTTGGCCACCATCACGGTGGCAGCGGAGGTGTCGACGGGAATGACACGCATTGTGTGAACCTCACTGGTTGGCGGCGCCTGACGTCGGCACCGATCCGACTTGGATACCCCCCTAGACAACACAGGGAGCAACCACCCAATCGTCTAGGGGGGTTGACGCCAACCGTAACCCGATGGGCCATCAACTGTCTAGGGGGTAGACGACTTGACGCCGGGCGAGGCGCAACAAGGCCTACAAGAGAGACCAATGAAGGACGGTGGCGTCATCCTGCGTCTTGCCGCGCGGCCACCGCCGGCCGTCCGGGTCCCCAGCTTCCGCTTCTCGCACCCGGCGGATCAGTTCGTTCGGCCCGGAGGCGTTGAGAAGGCTCACCACGCCTGCCCAGTCGGCGAGTTGGAAGCGGTCGACGAGTCGCGTGGCTCCGTCGCTCAGCAGTGTCACCGACGTCAGCGAGTCCAGCGGCACCGTGCCGGTCAGCGCGTGTTCTGCCGCCCGTGGTTCGGGACCGGCGATCCAGAAGCCATCCGGCCGGTTACGCAGGCCCGTCAGCGCATCGCGGTACTCGGCCAGCGCGGCGGCGTGTTCGGGCGATCCGGTCGGCAACTCGTCCATTCGACCGCGAAGTTGCTTGCCCACCTTGTCCAGGCGGCGATCGGTGACGACGGCCGATCCCCCGTCGCGTTGGGCGAGCAGGAGCGACGAGTCGCCAAGGACGAGGTACTCCAGAACCCCATCGCCCACCCGAACAGCCACAACCGTGCTGGTCGGACTGGCCCGATAGGCCAAGTCACAGTTGTCACCATGCAAGGACCGGACCTCATCGATGGAGTGGGCGAGGCAGTCGACGAGCGACCGGGCGGGATGCGCCGTGATCCTGCGGAGCAGGAAGGCACCCAGCGTTCCGGAGAACCAGGCCACACCGTGAACGCATCCAGTCTCCGCGCCCGCAACACCGGCACCATCGAGAAGGACGGCCGCGCCGGGTGCGGCGGCGGCGAAGTCCTCGTTTTCCTTGCCTCTTTTGGACGGCAGGGAGCCGAGAGCGACCCTCACGCCTCGGTCTCCTCGTCGTGGCGGTAGAGCGGGCAGACCAGTTCGACGGACTGCGGCTCACTGGTCTCCGGGTCGTATTCGACGCCCACCAGCATAGAGAACGCGTGCTGACCGACCTGCCCCCACAGCGCGTTCAGGTCGGACGCGAGCAACTGGGCGACGCCGAGGGAGCCTTGCGTGTGGATACCGGCGATGGCGAGCAACGAGCCGTTGCCGTCAGGCCGAGGCAGCCTGCCGAGATACCCGACGTCGTACGACCGAGCCGGGTCGCTGTCCTGCCCGGACCTGTGCACGGTGCCGGTCCTCCGGTCAACAACCGTCCACGGTCCGTCATCCGCACGTTCCCAACGCAACACCGGATCCTGAGCGTACGTATCCCACATGTCCTGAGACATGCGCGGGCCGCAGACCACGATCAGGCCGTCACGGTTGAGGTCAATCTCCCCGCTCACAGGAACGTGTTCCGAGGTGACGTCGAGACCGTACGTGCGCGCCAGGTCTTCCAGACGCTTACCGGAACTCACGTCGTCCACGGCCACGACCGTGCGCCCGCGTTCGTCGTCACGCCGCAGCGGTGTGGCGACGATGACGGATCCCGTGCCCAGGAAGGCGCCTTCGGGGGCCGGGCCGGTGTGCCGGATCTGATGAATCCGTCCGCGGCTCAGCCCGGCTTTCTCCGCGATCTGGGCATAGGAAAGCCCCTGCGCATGCAGGTCCTGAACCACGCGCCGGCGAAGCCGGGCCAGCTCGGTCACCTCTTGCTGCGCATCGGCCAACCGGGTGGTGACCTCACGCAGAAGCAGGTACGGATCGTTGATCGCCATGATCCGCTGCAACTCTTCCGACATGACCTCTCCTCCCAGATCCTCCCAGGAGTCTAGGCCCCTAGACGGAATGGGCGGGAGTCGGCGGCCGGAGTGAGCGTCGATCACGTAGAAACCGGACCTGCGCCCAGGCACTCCTCGAGGGCTCACCCGCCACCGCCTGCATAGCGACCGGGAAGCCGCGTCAGGGGGAAGCGGGTCACACCCCCTCCCGCGCCAGATCGGCCCACACGGCACACCCCTGCGGGTAGGCCTTCACCCCCCAGTCCTTGGCGCAGGCCGCAACAAGCAGCAGTCCCCGACCACCCTCCTCCTGGCTGGTCACGTCGCACATCTGCGGCGTCCGGTCGCCGCCCTGGTCGACCACTTCGACGCGCACACGATCCGCGCCGAAGTCGACGACCACGAGGAACCAGCCGCCGACCGCGCCGCTCAGGGTGTGCCGCACGGCGTTGGCAGCGAGCTCCCCGACGACCAGGACAGCGTCATCGACGCCACCCCCCTGCTCTCGCTGGAGTAAGGCAGCGACGAAGTGACGAGCTTCCGCCACTTGCTCCGGGAGTCCAGGGAAGGCACGGCACCACTTGGTGAGCACAGGACACTCCTCGTCTAGAGGGCTAGACAGCACGAGGAGCAGAGTATTCCTATGCGCGGCAGCCATCTAGGCATCTTGAGGAATTATTCCTCTAGCGGGTGATGTCGTCCGCCAGGTCGCGAAACTGCTTCATCACATGCAACAGCAGTTCGCGGACTTCATCGCCGAAGACCGCAGCCCGCTCGAAGAGCCCGAACGTCTCCTCGTACGAGGCGACTTCATCGGCGTCGGCCGAGACCCGCTCATCGTGGAACGCTTCCACCACGACAGCCGCCCCGTCGCACAGCGTGAAGCCGTGCCGAGGCATGACCGGCATCGGCCGATCCCACGGTATGACACCGAGCCGCACCGTACTCAGACTCTCGACAGCCAGAAGCCGATCGAGCTGCGCAAGCATCAGCGACGGAGTCCCCGGCCACGTCCGCAACACGGCCTCCGTCAGGACGAACACCGACTCCCGCCCGGGCTGGTACAAGACACTCTGCCGCCCAACACGAGCAGCGACAGCACGACCGACCGCCTCAGGAGTCGAGTGCGGTGCGCTTTGGAAGACGTGCCGGGCGTACTCCGCACTCTGAAGCATGGCCGGCAGAACCACACACTGGAACGAGCGCACCAACCGTGCACTGCGGACCGCCTCATCCAGGGCCGCCCCCTCAGGAGCGGAACCGCCCGAGTCCCGGCCAGAGGCAACCGCCGCCTCCACGGCCGCCAACAGCTCCCGCACCTCACGCGCCGCCAACTCATCGAGCTCCAGGGCACGGCACAGCCTGTCGAGCACATCGAGGCTCGGAACCATCCGCCCGTTCTCCACCTTGGACACGGTTGGTTGCCCCACACCGGCACGCTGGGCCAACGCGGCACCCGTCAGACCTGCACCCGCCCGCAGAGCCCGAAGACGGAGCCCAAGCTCCCTCATCCGATCTTGCCGCTCACTCCCCATATCCAGGGTTCTACACCACGCGGCACCGCATGCCGGGGCTGGAGCCACAGCACCTACCAACTGGGACCGAAGTGCCAAGCATCTCCCGGGACCGGACACGGACGCGCTCCGCTGTGCGGTAAGACTTTCCCTACTTCATCAAGGCCCGCGCACGGCGCGGGCGCGCGCCGCCTCGACGGCGCGGCCTGCCTCCTGCCTTCGTCCCGGCTGGCCGCGCCCGGCGGCGCGCTACGTGCATGCGGGCAGAGAAGGAGAAACCCTCTGTGGCTGGGGCCGGTCGGCTCCACGGCTTTAGCCTGACTTTAGCCAGCCACTTTGGCGCGAGCCTCTAAGATCATGGCCCAAGATCGGGCA
>NZ_JAHUXH010000054.1 GCF_019219825.1 Streptomyces sp. TRM70350
TTCACCCTTCGAAGCGGTAACCCGTGCCGGGTTCGGTGATGAGACAACGGGGGTGCGCGGGGTCCGCTTCCAGCTTGCGGCGCAGTTGGGCCATGTAGACCCGCAGGTAGTTGGTCTTGTTGCGCCGGGAGACCCCCAGACCTCCTGGAGCAGGTGCTCGTGCGTGATGAGCCGGCCGGGACTGGTGACCAGGATCTCCAGCAGATGCCATTCGGTCGGGGTGAGCCGTACGTCGTGGCCGTCCCGGACGACCTTCTTGGCGAGCAGGTCGATGGTGAACTGGCCCGTCTCCACCAGGGTGGCGTCGGGGGCGAGCGGGGTCTCCTCGGTACGGCGTGCGGCCGCCCGCGACGGGCCATCAGCTCGTCCGTGCTGAACGGTTTGGTGACGTAGTCGTCGGCTCCCGCGTTCAGCGCGGCGACCTTCTCGTCGGACGCCTGACGGGCCGACAGCACCAGGATCGGCACGCGGGTCCAGCCCCGTAGCGCCTTGATGACGTCGACGCCGTCCATCTCCGGCAGCCCGAGGTCGAGCATCACGACGTCGGGCCGGCGGGCGGCCGCCGGCCGCAGGGCGGTCGCGCCGTCGGGGGCGGCGTCCACACCGTACCGGCGGGCCCGCATGTTGATCACGAGGGCCCGGACGAGCTGCGGGTCCTCCTCCACCACCAGGACCCGGGTCATGGGTGTGCGCCTTCCAGTCGTACGAGCCGCCGGAGTCGGGCAACGCCGTCAGCCGCTCTTCGCCACGAGTTCCCTGAGCGCGATGTTGAGTTCGAGGACGTTCACCCGGGGCTCGCCGATGAAGCCGAGGGTGCGGCCCTGGATGTGCTCGTCGACCAGCTTCCGCACCTCGGCGACGGGCAGTCCGTTGCGCTCCGCGACCCGGTGGACCTGGAGGTCGGCGTACTGCGGGGAGATGTCCGGGTCGAGGCCGGACCCGGAGGACAGTACCACGTCGGCGGGAACCTCGGAGGGCTTCACCGTGTAATCGGCCGTCGAGTTGTCCTTGACGACCTTGGCCTTGGCTTCCTTGACCCACTGGATGAGTTCGGCATTGTCGCCGGAGCGGTTCGTCGCGCCCGACAGGATCAGCTTGTACTGGGTGTTGACGGTGTTCTCCCCCAGTCCGTTGGCGGGGCGCGGCTGGAAGTAGTCCAGGCTGTAGCCCTGTTGACCGATCAGGGAGGAGCCGACGACCGTGCCGTCCGCCGTGATCTCCGAGCCGTTCGCCTTGTTGTGGAACAGCGCCTGGGCCACACCTGTGACGGCCAGCGGATAGAGGATGCCTGTGAGCACGGTCAACACGAGAAGCGCCCGCAGGCCCGCCCCGAGCAACCGGCCCGTGTTCACAAGGGAGTTGTTCATGGTCCTTCACCCGATTCCGGGGATCAGCGAGACAAGCATGTCGATGATCTTGATGCCGATGAACGGGGCTATCAGCCCGCCCAGGCCATAGATCCCGAGGTTGCGGCGGAGCATCCGGTCGGCGCTGACCGGCCGGTACCGCACGCCCCTCAGGGCCAGCGGCACCAGCGCGATGATGATCAGCGCGTTGAAGACGACGGCCGACAGGATCGCGGAGTCCGGCGAGGACAGCTGCATGATGTTCAGCTTGTCCAGGCCCGGGTAGACAGCCGCGAACAGCGCCGGGATGATCGCGAAGTACTTCGCGACGTCGTTGGCGATGGAGAACGTCGTCAGCGCACCGCGCGTGATCAGCAGCTGCTTGCCGATCTCGACGATCTCGATGAGCTTGGTCGGGTTGGAGTCGAGGTCGACCATGTTGCCGGCCTCCTTGGCGGCCGACGTGCCCGTGTTCATCGCCACGCCGACATCGGCCTGCGCCAGCGCCGGGGCGTCGTTCGTGCCGTCACCGGTCATCGCGACCAGCTTGCCGCCGGCCTGCTCCCGTTTGATCAGCGCCATCTTGTCCTCGGGAGTCGCCTCCGCGAGGAAGTCGTCGACACCGGCCTCCTCGGCGATCGCCTTGGCGGTGAGCGGGTTGTCTCCGGTGATCATGACGGTCTTGATGCCCATGCGGCGCAGCTCGTCGAACCGCTCGCGCATGCCGTCCTTGACGACGTCCTTCAGGTGGATGACGCCCAGGATCCGGGCCCCGGCGCCGTCCTCGACCGCGACCAGCAGCGGCGTACCGCCCGCCTCGGAGATCCTGTTGGCGAGCGTGTCGGCGTCCTCGGCGACCTCGCCGCCGCGCTCCTCGACCCAAGCGATCACCGAACCGGCCGCGCCCTTGCGGATCCTGCGCCCGTCGACGTCCACCCCGGACATCCGGGTCTGGGCGGTGAACTCGATCCACTCGGCGCCGGCCAGCTCGCCCTGGTGCCGCTCGCGCAGTCCGTACTTCTCCTTCGCCAGTACGACGATGGAGCGGCCCTCGGGCGTCTCGTCGGCCAGCGACGACAGCTGGGCGGCGTCCGCCACCTCGGCCTCGGTGGTGCCGTGCACCGGCACGAACTCCGACGCCTGCCGGTTGCCCAGCGTGATGGTGCCGGTCTTGTCCAGCAGCAGCGTGGAGACGTCACCGGCGGCCTCGACCGCGCGGCCCGACATGGCGAGCACGTTGCGCTGCACCAGCCGGTCCATGCCGGCGATGCCGATCGCCGACAGCAGGGCGCCGATGGTCGTCGGGATGAGGCAGACCAGCAGCGCGACCAGCACGACCATCGTCAGATGGGTGCCCGCGTAGTCCGCGAACGGCGGCAGGGTCGCCACCGCGAGCAGGAAGACGATCGTCAGCGAGGCGAGCAGGATGTTCAGCGCTATCTCGTTCGGCGTCTTCTGCCGTGCCGCGCCCTCGACCAGGCCGATCATCCGGTCGATGAACGTCTCGCCCGGCTTCGTCGTGATCTTGATGACGATCCGGTCGGAGAGCACCTTCGTGCCGCCGGTGACCGCGCTGCGGTCGCCCCCGGACTCACGGATGACCGGCGCCGACTCACCGGTGACGGCCGACTCGTCGACCGAGGCGACGCCCTCGACGACGTCACCGTCACCGGGGATGACGTCCCCGGCCTCGCAGACGACCAGGTCGCCGATCTTCAGTTCGGTGCCCGGCACCACGGTCCCGTCGACCTTGCGCGCCACGGAGTCCGTCTTGGCCTTGCGCAGGGTGTCCGCCTGCGCCTTGCCACGGCCCTCGGCGACCGCCTCGGCGAGGTTGGCGAAGATGACGGTCAGCCACAGCCAGGCGCTGATGGTCCAGCCGAACCAGTCGGTCGGGTCCGTGAAGGAGAACCCGGTGGTCAGCACGGACCCGACCAGCACCACGAACATCACGGGCGACGTGACCATCACCCGTGGGTCGAGCTTGCGGAACGCGTCCGGCAGCGACTTCACCAGTTGCTTGGGATCGAAGAGGCCCGCGCCGACACGGCCCTCGGGGGACTTGTGCCCGGTGGGTACGTCGCTGTGCGGCGCCCGGGTCGGAGTGGCTGTGGACATGGAGTCCTCTTGGTTCGCAGTACGTGTGGCCATCACGCCAGCCCCTCGGCCAGCGGCCCGAGCGCGAGGGCCGGGAAGTACGTCAGACCGGTGATGATCAGGATGGCGCCCACCAGCAGACCGGTGAACAGCGGCTTCTCGGTGCGCAGGGTGCCCGCGGTGACCGGCACCGGTCTCTGCTCGCCGAGCGAACCGGCCAGCGCCAGCACGAACACCATCGGCACGAAGCGGCCGAGCAGCATCGCGATGCCGAGGGTGGTGTTGAACCACTGCGTGTCCGCGTTCAGACCGGCGAAGGCCGAGCCGTTGTTGTTCGAGGCGGAGGTGTAGGCGTAGAGGACCTCGGAGAATCCGTGCGCGCCGGAGTTGAGCATCGAGTGCGGCGGGGTCGGCAGCGCCATCGCGCAGGCGCTGAGGACGAGGACCAGGGCCGGGGTGACGAGGATGTAGCAGGCCGCCAGCTTGATCTCGCGGGTGCCGATCTTCTTGCCCAGGTACTCGGGCGTGCGGCCGACCATCAGACCGGCGATGAACACCGCGATGACCGCCATGATCAGCATGCCGTAGAGGCCGGAGCCGACACCGCCGGGCGCGATCTCGCCCAGCATCATGCCGAGCAGGGTGATCCCACCGCCGAGGCCGGTGTAGGAGGAGTGGAACGAGTCCACGGCACCGGTCGAGGTGAGCGTGGTCGACACGGCGAAGATCGACGAGGCGCCGACGCCGAAGCGGACCTCCTTGCCCTCCATCGAGGCACCGGCGATCTCGAACGCCGGGGCGCGGTGCGCGAACTCGGTCCACCACATCAGGCCGACGAAGGCGATCCAGATGGTGGCCATGGTCGCGAGGATCGCGTAGCCCTGCTTCACCGAGCCGACCAGCACGCCGAAGGTGCGGGTCAGCGAGAACGGGATCACCAGGATCAGGAAGATCTCGAACAGGTTGGTGAACGGCGTCGGGTTCTCGAAGGGGTGGGCGGAGTTGGCGTTGAAGTAACCGCCGCCGTTGGTGCCCAGCTCCTTGATGGCCTCCTGCGAGGCGACCGCGCCGCCGTTCCACTGCTGCGAGCCGCCCATGAACTGGCCGACCTCGTGAATGCCGGAGAAGTTCTGGATCGCACCGCAGGCGACCAGCGCCACCGCGGCGACGAACGCCAGCGGCAGCAGAACGCGGGTGACACCGCGCACCATGTCGGCCCAGAAGTTGCCCAGTTCGCCGCTGCGCGACCGGGCGAAGCCCCGTACGAGCGCCACCGCGACGGCCATGCCGACGGCCGCGGAGACGAAGTTCTGCACCGCCAGACCGGCGGTCTGCACGACGTGGCCCATGGCCTGTTCGCCGTAGTACGACTGCCAGTTGGTGTTGGTGACGAAGGACACGGCGGTGTTGAACGCCTGGTCCGGGTCGATCGAGGCGAAGCCCAGCGAGCCGGGCAGCACTCCCTGGAGCCGCTGCAGCAGGTAGAGGAAGAGGACACCGGCCGCCGAGAAGGCGAGCACACCGCGCAGGTACGCGGTCCAGCGCATCTCGGTGTCGGGGTCGGCGCCGATGCCCTTGTAGATCCACCGCTCGACTCGCCAGTGCCGGTCGGAGGAGTAGACCCTGGCCATGTAGGTGCCAAGGGGGACGTAGGCGATCGCCAGGGCGCCCATGAGGGCGATCAGCTGGAGGACGCCGGCCAGTACGGGACCCATGCTGTGCTCAGAACCTCTCCGGGAAGATCAGGGCGAGGACGAGATAGCCCAGCAGGGCGACGGCCACGATCAGGCCGACGACGTTCTCGGCGGTCACAGCTTCGTCACCCCCTTGGCGACGAGGGCCACCAGCGCGAAGAGCGCGACCGTGGTGACGACGAAGGCCAGATCGGCCATCGTGAGCTCCCGGAGTCGAGGTTCGGTTGGAAAGGGACGGTCAGACGGTTAGAGGAAACCGCGCCGGTGGCCGGATTCGACCGTCGTTGACGGGTCCCTTACGGGGCGCTGCTCGGCTTTGACGGGTCTCTTACGGGTGGTACGGCAGGGCTTCCTGTCTCCCGCTTCCACCTCCAGCCGGTCGAGGTACGAGGCGACCAGCACCGCCAGCAGGCCGCGATGGCCGGCGTGACCGGGAGCGTGAAGCCGAGGCCGTACGCCACCGACGCCATCGCGTCGGGCGTCAGCGCGGCCAGACCGGTGACGGCGGTCAGGCGATGCCGTTCACCGATGTCGGCCACATGGATGGGATCGTCTTCGCACGGAACCGGCCGACCTTGACGGAGCCTTGACGCGGGTACGGCGGACCCCGCTCGGCCACCGCGCTGTGAGGGCGTCAACAAACGACCGGGCGCCCGTCAGGGTCCCGTCAAGCGGGGACGTCGACGCTCACTCCGTCCCCGGCGTCGGCAGCATGGGCGAACGGCACACCGACGCGTACGACCGCCGCTGGAGGACGGGACCTGTACAGCGGGGTCCGCTGCGCGGCCGTACTCCTGGCCCTGCTCCTCTTCGTCGACTGGGCCGCCGGCACGCTCGCCCCGTGGCGGGCCGCCCTCTGGTGCACGCTCGCGGCGCTGCTCTTCGAGTAGTCAGACCCAACGGCCAGCCACACGTCCACCACCCCGCGTTCCCGCCCTATCGTGACCGGCATGCACTCCTACACGATCGGTCAGGCCGCCCGGCTGCTCGGCGTGAGCCCCGACACGGCACGCCGCTGGGCGGACGCGGGCCGGGTGGCCACGCACCGCGACGAGAGCGGACGGCGACTCATCGACGGCCGGGACCTGGCCGCGTTCTCCGTCGAACTCGCCAGGACGGGCAGCGACGAGGAGGAGCCTCCGTACACCTCCGCCCGCAACGCCTTCCCCGGCATCGTCACCGCGATCAAGCTCGGCGATGTCGCCGCCCAGGTCGAGATCCAGGCCGGCCCCCACCGCCTGGTCTCCCTGCTGACCCGCGAGGCCGTCGAGGAACTGGGTCTGGAGGTCGGCATGGAGGCCACGGCCCGCGTGAAGTCGACAAACGTGCACATCGACCGCGCCTGAGCACCCGCCAACCTCGCACATACGATCATCCACCCCTCTCCTCCCTCGCTCATGCGATGCCACAGCAGACTTCCGGCTGGCATCTGCGTCAGTATGATCGGCGCATCGGAGGAGCCCCGAACGGCCGCTTCCCCCGCGAGGCTGTTCGGGCTCTTGCCCGAGCTCGGGCTCCTGCCCGACAAGCGAGTAGACGAGGAGTCGATCCGTGACGACCTGTTCCGCACGCCGGACCCGCCGGGCCCTTCGGGCGGCCTGCGCAGGAGCCGCCCTCCTGCTCGCCCTGAGCGCGTGCTCCTCCTCCGACACAAAAAACCCCTCCGCCCCGGCCTCCTCGAAGGTCTCGGGCACGGTCACCGTCTTCGCCGCCGCCTCCCTGGAGGAGAGCTTCACGAAGCTGGGCAAGGAGTTCGAGCAGCAGCACCCGGATACGAAGGTCACCTTCAGCTTCGGCGGCAGCGGCTCACTCGCCGCGAGCATCACGGGCGGCGCCCCGGCGGACGTCTTCGCGGCGGCCAGCCCCAACACGATGAAGATCGTCGCGGACGCCGACGGCACGTCCGGCACCCCGACCACCTTCGTCCGCAACCAGCTGGAGATCGCCACTCTGCCCGGCAACCCCGACAAGATCTCCTCCCTACGGGACCTCACCAGGTCCGGCCTGAAGATCGTCCTCTGCGACGAGTCCGTGCCGTGCGGCGCCGCCGCGAAGAAGGCGCTGGACGCGGGCGAGCTCAAACTCACGCCGGTCTCCTACGAACAGGACGTCAAGAGCGCCCTGACCAAGGTCGAGCTGAAGGAGGCCGACGCCGCTGTCGTCTACAGGACCGATGTGCGGGCCGCCGGTAACAAGGTGGAGGGCGTGGACTTCCCCGAGTCGGCCGACGCCATCAACGACTACCCGATCGCCCTGCTCAAGGACGCGCCCAACGCCGAGGCGGCGCAGGCCTTCATCGACCTGGTGAAGTCGGCCGGCGGCCAGAAGGTGCTGACCGACTCCGGGTTCCTCAACCCATGAGCAGGCCCGCCGGCACCCTGGAGAGCGGGCGCACGGGCACGCGCCCACGCACGGTACCGCTCCCCCTGCTCCTCCCCGCCCTGCTGGGCCTGGCCTTCCTGCTCCTCCCGCTCATGGCCCTCCTCATCCGCACGCCGTGGAGCACCCTGCCCGACCAGCTCACCAGTCCCGGAGTCTGGCAGGCCCTGCGGCTCTCCCTGGTCTGCGCCACGGCGGCGACCGCGCTGAGCCTGGTCATCGGCGTCCCGCTGGCCTGGCTGCTGGCCCGCACGGACTTCCCCGGGCGCGGACTGGTCCGCGCCCTGGTGACCCTGCCGCTGGTCCTGCCTCCGGTGGTCGGCGGCGTGGCCCTCCTTCTCGCGTTCGGCCGCAACGGCGTGGTCGGGCAGTGGCTGGACGCGTGGTTCGGCATCACCCTGCCGTTCACCACGACCGGCGTCGTGATCGCGGAGACGTTCGTGGCGATGCCGTTCCTCGTCATCAGCGTCGAGGGCACCCTGCGCGCCGCCGACCCCCGCTACGAGGAGGCGGCCACCACCTTGGGCGCCTCCCGCCTCACGGCGTTCCGCCGCGTCACCCTCCCCCTGATCGCCCCCGGCATCGCAGCGGGCTCGGTCCTGGCCTGGGCCCGCGCCCTCGGCGAGTTCGGCGCGACGATCACCTTCGCCGGCAACTTCCCCGACCGCACCCAAACGATGCCGCTGGCGGTCTACCTGGCCCTCCAGAACGACCCAGCAGCCGCAATCGCCCTGAGCCTGGTCCTCCTGACGGTCTCGATCGCCGTACTGGCAGCCCTACGAGACCGCTGGATGACCCCCTCATGACCACGACCGCACCCACCACACCCACGTAGCTGCGGGCAGTCGTGCCGCCGGGACGGCACGGGCGGGCGCAGCGGCACCCCCGCCAGCGCGGGCAAGCGTCCCACCCGCCGTCAGCACCACCCCGGCCCACCCCCGACCTCGGCACCACCGGCCCACCCCCAAACCGACCTCGGCACCACCGGCCCACCCCACACCCACCCCCAGGACACCCACCTCATGACCCACGTCGACGCCACAACGCCCGCACACCGCCACCCCCCCGAGGGCCTGCACGCCCACCTGGTCGTCGACCACTCACCCTTCCGCCTGGACATCACCGTCACCGCCACCCCCGGCGAGGTAGTGGCCCTCCTGGGCCCCAACGGCGCAGGCAAAACCACCGCCCTCCGCGCCCTCGCCGGTCTCACCCCCCTCACCACCGGCCACCTCCACCTGGACGGCACGGACCTCCACCGCACACCCCCCGAATCCCGCCCAGTAGGCGTCGTATTCCAGGACTATCTCCTCTTCCCCCATCTCACCGCCCTGGACAACGTCGCCTTCGGCCCCCGCTGCCACGGCGCCACCAAACCCCAGGCCCGCGCCCAGGCAGCCGAGTGGCTGGCCCGCTTGGGCCTGACCGACCACGCCACCGCCAAACCCCGCCACCTCTCCGGCGGCCAGGCCCAACGCGTAGCCCTGGCCCGCGCCCTGGCCACCCACCCCCGGCTGCTCCTCCTCGACGAACCCCTCGCCGCCCTCGACGCCCGCACCCGTCTGGAGGTCCGCGCCCAACTCCGGCGCCATCTGGCCGACTTCGAGGCAGTGGCCGTACTCGTCACCCACGACCCCCTGGACGCCATGGTCCTGGCCGACCGCCTGATCGTCATCGAGCACGGCGGCGTCGTCCAGGAAGGCGCTCCTTCCGAGATCGCCCGCCGCCCCCGCACGGACTACGTGGCCCAACTGGTCGGCCTCAACCTCTACAAGGGCACCGCCGAAGGCCACACCGTCAACCTCGAAGCGGGCCCCACCCTCACCACCACCGAAGACCTCAAGGGCCCCGTCTTCGTCGCCTTCCCCCCGAGCGCGGTCACCCTCTATCGCGACCGCCCCACCACCTCCAGCGCCCGCAACCTCTGGCGCTGCGAGGTCACCGGCCTGGAAACCCACGGCGACCAGATCCGCGCCGCCCTCACCGGCGAACTGCCCCTCACCGCCGACCTCACCACAGTCGCCGCCGCCGAACTCGACCTGCACCCCGGCGCCCCCGTCTGGGCCACGGTCAAGGCCACCCAGACACACGCCTACCCCGCCTGAAACGCCCCGCGTCAAACACAACGAGGGCCCCCGCAAAGGGAGCCCTCGTCCACCTGCCTCTACGGCGCCTCAGTCCTCGTAGGCGTCCAGCGGCGGGCAGGAACACACCAGGTTCCGGTCCCCGAACGCCTGGTCGATCCGCCGCACCGGCGGCCAGTACTTGTCGGCGACCGACACCCCGTCCGGGAAGACGGCCTCCTCCCGCGAGTACGCGTGCTCCCACTCACCGCCCAGCACGGCGGCGGTGTGCGGAGCGTTCCGCAGCGGGTTGTCGTCGGCCGGCCACTCCCCCGTCCCGACCTTCTCGATCTCCGCCCGAATCGCGATCATCGCCTCGCAGAACCGGTCGAGTTCGGTCAGATCCTCGGACTCGGTCGGCTCGATCATCAGCGTCCCGGCCACCGGGAACGACATCGTCGGCGCGTGGAACCCGTAGTCGATCAGCCGCTTGGCCACGTCATCGACGCTCACGCCCGTCGCCTTGGTCAGCGGCCGCAGATCGATGATGCACTCGTGTGCGACCAGCCCGCCCGGGCCCGTGTACAGCACGGGGTAGTGCGGCTCCAGCCGCTTGGCGATGTAGTTGGCGCTGAGCACCGCCACCTGCGTGGCCCGCTTCAGCCCCTCGCCACCCATCAGCCGCACATAGGCCCATGAGATCGGCAGAATCCCCGCCGACCCCCACGGCGCGGCCGAGATCGGCCCGACCCCGGTCTCCGGCCCCGCCGCGGGCTGCAGGGGGTGGTTCGGCAGATACGGCGCCAGGTGCGACCGTACGGCCACCGGACCGACGCCGGGACCACCGCCGCCGTGCGGGATGCAGAACGTCTTGTGCAGGTTGAGGTGGGACACATCGCCCCCGAAGTGCCCCGGCTTCGCCAGCCCGACAAGGGCGTTGAGGTTGGCCCCGTCGACGTACACCTGTCCACCGGCGTCGTGCACCTGCGCACAGATGTCGGCGACATGCTCCTCGAACACACCGTGCGTGGACGGGTACGTGATCATCAGCACCGCCAGCTCGTCGCGGTACCGCTCGATCTTCGCCCGCAGGTCCTCGACGTCGATCTCCCCGTCCTCGGCGGTCTTCACCACGGCGACCTTCATGCCCGCCATGACGGCGCTCGCGGCGTTCGTACCGTGCGCGGACGACGGGATCAGGCACACGGTCCGCTGCTCGTCGCCGTTCGCCCGGTGGTACCCACGCACGGCGAGCAGCCCGGCCAGCTCACCCTGCGACCCGGCGTTGGGCTGCAGTGACACCTTGTCGTACCCGGTGACCTCGGCGAGACGTTCCTCCAGCTCACGAATGAGCGTGAGATACCCCTCGGCCTGCTCGGCGGGCGCGAACGGATGCAGCTGCCCGAACTCCGGCCAGGTGACCGGCTCCATCTCCGTGGTCGCGTTGAGCTTCATCGTGCAGGAGCCCAGCGGGATCATGCCCCGGTCGAGCGCGTAGTCGCGGTCGGCCAGCCGGCGCAGGTAGCGCAGCATCGCGGTCTCGGAGCGGTGCTGGTGGAAGACCGGGTGGGCCAGGTAGTCGTCGGTGCGCAGCAGCCCGCCCGGCAGCGCGTCCTCGGTGACACCGTCCAGCGCCTCGATGTCGCCCTCGACCCCGAACGCGCCCCACACGGCGGCGATGTGGGCCCGCAGGGTGGTCTCGTCGCAGGCCATGGAGACGTGGTCGGCGTCGACGAACCGCAGGTTGACACCGTTCTCCCGCGCGGCGGCGACGACCTCGGCCGCCCGCCCCGGCACCCGCGCCGTGACGGTGTCGAAGTAGGCACCGTGGACGATCTCGACGCCGCCGTCACGGAGCCCCGCGGCGAGGATCGCGGCGTACCGGTGCGTGCGCCGCGCGATGCCCTTCAGCCCCTCGGGCCCGTGGTACACGGCGTACATCCCGGCCATCACGGCGAGCAGCACCTGCGCGGTGCAGATGTTGCTGGTCGCCTTCTCCCGCCGGATGTGCTGCTCACGCGTCTGCAGCGCCAGCCGGTAGGCCTTGTTCCCGTCGGCGTCGACCGACACGCCCACGAGCCGCCCGGGCAGGCTGCGCGCGAACTTCTCCTGCACCGCCATGTAACCGGCGTGCGGCCCGCCGAAGCCCATCGGCACACCGAAGCGCTGCGTCGTACCGACCGCGATGTCCGCGCCCAGCTCACCCGGCGACTTCAGCAGCGTCAGCGCCAGCAGATCGGCGGCGACGGTGACGAGCGCGCCCAGTTCGTGCGCCTGGTCGATGACCGGCTTGATGTCGCGTACGGCCCCGGAGGCGCCCGGGTACTGGATCAGCACGCCGTTGATCTCACGCTCGGCGACCTCGGCCGGGATGCCCTGGCTGAGGTCGGCGACGACGACCTCGACGCCGGTCGGCTCGGCGCGGGTCTGGATCACGGCGATGGTCTGCGGCAGCGCGTCCGCGTCGACCAGGAAGAGGCCCTTCTTGTTCTTGCCCATACGCCGGGACAGCGCCACCGCCTCGGCCGCGGCCGTGCCCTCGTCGAGCAGGGAGGCACCGGAGGTCGGCAGCCCGGTGAGGTCGGCGACCACGGTCTGGAAGTTCAGCAGCGCCTCCAGCCGACCCTGCGAGATCTCCGGCTGGTACGGGGTGTACGCCGTGTACCAGGCCGGGCTCTCCATGACGTTGCGCAGGACGACGGGCGGGGTGAACGTACCGTGGTACCCGAGCCCGATCATGGAGCCCAGAACCTGGTTGCGGTCGGCGAGCGAGCGCAGCTCGGCCAGCACCTCGGCCTCGGTGCGCGCGCCCGGCAGGTCCAGGGCGTCGGCGTTCTTGATCACATCCGGTACCGCGGCGGCGGTGAGCTCGTCGAGCGAGCCGTAGCCGACCTGCGCGAGCATCTTCGCCCGCGCCTCCTGGTCGGGCCCGATGTGGCGCTGCTCGAAGGGTGTGCCCTGTTCGAGCTCGGAGAGCGGAATGCGCTGGGCGGTCATTGCGGAGGCCTCCTGGTCTGACGCGACCTTCGAGGGGCACCACGGCACGGGTGCCCCGACGGCCTCCCCCTCTGTCATCTCAACCTGAGAGCTTCACCGGCCGCCCGAGGACGCCCGGCTTGCACCGTCGGTGAGAGCGGAAGCCGTGACACCCGCCCTGCTTTCCAGAGTGACCTCGTCCGTGCGGTACGTGGGCCTGAGAGATTCCGGGGAGGATTTGCTCCTTCGGCGCCTCCGGTGGTGTCCGGAGAGCTCTCCCGCACGGGGTCAGCAGCCGCTTGCCAGACTACCAGCGAGGTCAACGCCCGGGCCTTCGAGTGGCCGCGTTCCGCATTGTGCTCTTTCGTAGTGCTTACGGATGAGGTGCGAGCAAGTGGAGGGCCCGTGCAGACCGACATCGATCCGCGCAATCTGATCGGCCGCAAGGCTTTCGACCGCAACGGCACCAAGATCGGCACCATCGACGAGGTCTACCTCGACGACGCGACCGGCGTCCCGGAGTGGGCCGCGATACGGACCGGCCTGTTCAGCAGGGACGCCTTCGTTCCACTGGAGCCCAGCGAACTGATCGACGGCAGCCTGCACGTCCCCTTCGACCGCTCCCTGATCAAGGACGCCCCCGACTTCGGTGTCGGCCGCCACCTGTCCCCGGAGCAGGAACTCCAGCTCTACCACCACTACGGCCTCGACGTGGCCCCTCCCCCAAGGCTCCCGGACCGCGACTTCGGCAAGCTGGCCGGCTCGGAGGAGACATGACCCCGTGGGCTCAGTCCTGGAGCTCGGGTCTTCCCTGGAGCTCGGGTCTTCGCTCCACCAGCGGCAGCGGATCCGCCGGCTCCAGCGCGGGATCGTCGATCCGGAAGGTCCGCACCCGCCCGGGCTCCGAGTCGGGTGTCTCGAACCGCACGGTCACTCTGCCCAGCCCACTGCCCTGCACCCACCCGTGCCCGTACTCGGCGTGCCGCACATCATGCCCGGCTGCCCACCGCCGCTCGACGGGCTCGACCTCCTCCCGCACGGTCTCGTCCGCCACGTCCTCCGCCGGCCCCTCGGCCCGCTCCCCCGCCGCCTGCGCGAACAGATCCTCCTGCGTGTAGTCGGCCAGCCCGCTGACCCCCACCCCCAGTAGCCGCACACCCCCTGTCGTGTCCACGGACTCCAGCAGCCGCGCCGCGGCCTCCCGCACCACCGCCGGATCGTCCGTGGGCCCACGCAGCGTCTCGGACCGGGTCAGCGTCGAGAAGTCGTACCGCCGCACCTTCAGTACGATCGTCCGCCCCGAGAGCCCGGCCCCGCGCAGCCGCCGCACGCACCGGTCGGCGAGCCGCTGCACCTCAAGACCGACCCGGAGGCGGTCGTGGATGTCCACGTCGTACGTGTCCTCGACCGACACGGACTTCGTCTCCCGCTCGGCCACCACCGGCCGGTCGTCGCGGGCCAGCGCCATGGCGTACAGCGCGTGCCCGTGCGCCTTCCCCAGCAGCCGTACGAGCTCGTCCTCACCGGCCTCGGCGATCTCTTCGACCGTGGTGATCCCGGCCCGCCGCAGATGGTCGCCCGTCGCGGGCCCCACTCCCGGCAGGGTCCGCACCGGCATCGGTCCGAGCAGCGCCCGCTCGGTGCCCGGCTGGATCAGCACCAGCCCGTCCGGTTTGGCCTGCTCGGAGGCGATCTTCGCGAGCATCTTGGAGGCGGCGAGCCCGACGGAGCCGGTGAGGCCGGTGACGGCCCGGATGTCGGCCCGCAGCTTGACCCCCGTCAGCCGCGCCGACTCCTCGTCCCAGGCCGCCCCACCGGCCTCCAGATCCACGAACGCCTCGTCCAGGCTCAGCGGCTCCACCAGCGGGGACAGCGCCCGCAGCAGGCCCATCACCTGCTCACTGATCGTCCGATAGAAGCCGAAGCGCGGCACGAGATACGCGGCGTTGGGCGCGAGCCGGCGCGCCTGGGCCATGGGCATCGCCGAATGCACCCCGAACACCCGGGCCTCGTACGAGCAGGTCGCCACCACCCCGCGCGGCCCGAGCCCACCCACGATCACGGCCTTTCCGCGCAGGCTCGGCTTGGACGCCTGCTCCACCGAGGCGAAGAAGGCATCCATGTCGAGATGCAGGATCGTGGGCGCGGTTCTCACATGTCCGATGCTGCCTCACGCCACTGACAATGCCCCCGCGGCCACGGGACAGCCGCGCGAAGGGCCTCAGACGGCCCGGTTGCGCCGCCGCGCCAGCTCGTCCGCCGGGTTGTGCCCGACGAGCGTCTCCCCGGTGTCGATACGCTCCCCGTGCAGCTGCGACAGGGCGCTTTCCACGTCCCGCCACACCACACCGACGGCGATCCCGAAGATCCCCTGGCCGCCCTGGAGCAGCGCGTGGACCTCGTCGGGCGAGGTGCACTCGTAGACGGTGGCGCCGTCGCTCATCAGCGTCATCCGCTCCAGATCCCGGAAGCCACGCTCCCGCAGGTGCTGGACGGCGGTACGGATGTTCTGCAGCGACACCCCGGTGTCCAGGAACCGCTTGACGATTTTCAGGACGACGACGTCCCGGAAGCTGTACAGACGCTGAGTGCCGGACCCGTAGGCGGGCCGAACGCTCGGTTCGACGAGCCCGGTGCGGGCCCAGTAGTCCAGTTGCCGATAAGTGATGCCGGCGGCCGCGCAGGCCGTCGGACCGCGATAGCCGATCTCCTCGGACGCCATGGGCGCCGCCCCTCCGCCGCCGGGAACAGCCGTCGGTCGCTGCGGGGCGTGATCGCCCGCCCTGCCGTGCGGGGCGTACCCCCCGCTCGGGCGGAGCCGAGAGCTCGGGGGAGGGTACGGACCGCTTTCCCCGAAACTGCGTCCGGGGGCACCCCCAGCCGTACCGTCGCCGCTGGTTCTCACGCCGACCTCCGTCCTTGACCTGCCTTCTCGACGGTAGGCAGTCACCAAGGGTGCGTCAACGATCGCCACACTCGGCACGCCGAGTGATAATCACCCTAAGAGTGGTTTCCCGCACCCCACCGCGGGGAAAGGCTAGCCGAATGCTCTGACGGGGAGCCGCAGGACGCTCTCACTCGCCACTGGCACGTGCCGGGGCGCGGGCCGCCACCCGGCACACACCGACCCGTCGCGGACCGCACGTCCGCCCGGGCCGGTCACTTCTCACTGGCTGCTGGTGCCGAAGTCCTCGGGGGAGATCTGGTCGAGGAACTCCCGGAACTTCTCCACCTCGTCCTCCTGCTCGTCGGGGATCGCGATACCGGCGTCGTCGAGCACCCCGTCACTGCCGTAGATCGGCGTGCCGGTGCGCAGGGCAAGCGCTATGGCATCGGACGGACGGGCGCTCACCTCGACGCCGCTGGCGAAGACCAGCTCGGCGTAGAAGACGCCTTCACGCAGATCCGTGATGCGTACTTCGGTGAGCTCCTGGCCGACGGCCTCCAGCACGTCCTTGAACAGGTCGTGGGTCAGCGGTCGCGCGGGGGCCATGCCCTGCTGGGCGAAGGCGATCGCCGTCGCCTCCCCCGGCCCGATCCAGATGGGGAGGTAACGGTCGCCTCCCACTTCGCGCAGGAGCACGATCGGTTGGTTGGAGGGCATTTCGACCCGGACACCTACGACATCGAGCTCGTTCACACAGCAACCCTAGGCCGTGCCCGGGACGTTTGGGTAGTCGGGCCACGATCGACCACGGGATCCGGCCGCCGCAGGCCCCCTGCGCCCCCTATTTTGAGGAGCTGGCTGACGCCCGCGTCCCAGGTGCCCAGCCCCCTTGGGGCCCAGTACAAGCCCCCGGACGCCCCTTGTCCTGCGGCAGCAGCGGACGACAGCCCCCTCCTGAGCCCCGACCGCCCTGCTCAGACGTGCACCCAGCCGCCGCGGTCCGGCTTGCAGCTCCCCAGCAGCGTCCCTCACACCCCGCCCGGATGCGTTGGGCCGCCTCTCAGCCCGCCTGAAGCCCTGCCCAGACGGAGCCGCCCGCCCATAGTCGGCCTGAAGCCCTGCCCGGACGCGAGCCGCCCACTCACAGTCGGCCTGAAGCCCTGTCCAGACATACGCCGACCGCCCTCCATCCACCTGAAGCCCGCACGGTCCTCACACAGAGCAGACCAGCCTCCCGCACGCCCGCTCCCCTCCGCAGGCAGCTCTCACGCCCGAGCCGACGCAGCCGCAGGAGCAGGCCGACCGACAGGCCCAGGTACAGCCCGCCCGCTCAGGGCAACCGCACCCCGAGCGCACTCTGCACCAACGCCGCATGCAGCTTCACCGTGAGCCCGGCCAGCTCTTTCGCCCGCGCCTCCGCATGCGCCCTCGTCTGCGGATTCCGGTGCCGCTTCAGCGGGGCCACCACCTGGTCCACGAGCCCTGCCTCACGATCGGCCGCAGCCTTCATCGCCCGCAGATGCCGGGGTTCGATCCCGAACCGCCCCAGCTCGACGATGAGCGCCGCCACGGTGACCGCCTCTGCGTCGTACACCCCGTCCGTCACCGGGGTGACCAGACCGTACGACTCCCACTCGGCGAGCTCCTGCTCACCGATCCCGGCCGCCGCCAGCAACTCAGCCCGCCCGACCCGCGCCGCCGTCGGCCCGTCGGACGCCTCGACGGCGGGCACGGCCTCACCGTCACGCTGTCGGCCCAGCGTCGGCGGCCGCACCTGCTCCCCGCGCTCCATCGCCTCAAGGTGCTCTCGGATCACCTTGAGCGGCAGATAGTGGTCCCGCTGCATCCGCAGCACATGCCCGAGCCGCTCGACATCCCCCGCGCTGAACTTCCGGTACCCCGAGGGCGTCCGCTGCGGCTCGATCAGCCCCTCCGACTCCAGAAACCGGATCTTGGAGATCGTGACCTCGGGAAACTCCTCGCGCAGCACCTTCAACACCGTGCCGATACTCATCAGCCCGCTGTCCATGGCGGCGGCACCGTACCCGGCACCGCCGCTCGGTGTGTGACGCATGGACCTTCCCTCGGAGTCCCTCCGGACCGATTCCGGAGGAGGGTCAGATGCCCTGCCGGCTCGCGTAGAAGACCAGCCGGTACTTGCCGATCTGCACCTCGTCGCCGTTGTTCAGAGCGACCTGGTCGATCCGCTCCCGGTTGACGTACGTGCCGTTCAGACTGCCCACGTCGGTCACCGTGAACGACCCGTCCGGGCTGCGCCGGAACTCCACATGGCGGCGCGAGACCGTCACGTCGTCCAGGAAGATGTCGCTCTGCGGGTGCCGCCCGGCCGTGGTCAGGTCGCTGTCCAGCAGGAACCGGCTGCCCGAGTTCGGCCCCCGGCGCACCACCAGCAGCGCGGACCCCAGCGGCAGCGCGTCCACCGCGGCCTGCGCCTCGGGAGACAGCATCGGCATCGGAGTCTGACCGGTGGCCTCGGCGTCGTACGCCTCCAGGCCACTGATGGAGATCGTGGAGGTCGTCTCGGACGGACGCTCTGCCGCCGCCCCCGCCCGCAGCGGCGCACCGCAGTGGGAGCAGAAGCGGCTGCTCTCCGCGTTGCGGTTACCGCACCTCGTACAGACCAGGGCCGACATGGATGGATCCTCCTGCCGCGGCTGCCCCGCAGGGGCATGGGACGCGTACGGGTCGGCGGAGAACCCTCCACCCGCACTTGAGGTTGACGGTTGCCCGAAACCTATGCCGCCGGCCTGGGCAGGGTCAACCGACGGCGCGCCCTGACCACCGGAAATGTCACCGGCCGGACCAGCGACCTGGTCCCGGAACAGCGGACGTCGGCCCTCCGCGTCAGGCTGTGCGCGATGACGAGCGGTCGCATTGTCGCTGCCCTCTCGCGCGCTCCTGCCGAACAACTTCGCAAACAACTTCACGGGCGATTCCCCTTGACCGAAACAGACCCGCCCGTGGGGCAGGACGAACCCTGATTGCACACTCTGGCCGACCCGGACATCCTCACAACGTCCGTATCCACCAGACAGTTTCCACCACGCACCACCCATTCGGTGCGGCGACCCCCCGCAACGTCATGCCCTCCCCGGACGTCCCCCATGCACCCCCGGTTCACTGGGAGGACGACCGAGCGTAGTCAGGTCGCTTCGCCGCTCGCAAGGCGTCCACGACGATCTTGCCCGACCGCTCGACAGTCACGGTGGCCTGCTCCTTCTCAAGCGTCTGCACCACGCCTCCTGGGATGTTGAGCGCCGGTTCGAGGTCCTGCGGCTTGCCGATGACCTTGAAACGATAGGGAGCGTTGATCTTGTTCCCGTCGACGCTCACACTTTGCCCGACGTCCGTCAGGTAGGTGTTCGCGACGACCCGCACGCCGTTCACCTGGATCGCCTCCGCGCCGGCCGCGCGCAGCTCCTGGATCGCGTCGAGCAGCATGTCCGACTCGACCGTCCCCTTCGTGTCGTCGATGGTCATCGTGATGCCGGGCCCCTGTGCCGCCACCGTGCCCGCCAGCACGCCGAGTTGCCGTTCCTTCTCGATCGTCTGCCGCCGGGCCTCCTCGGCCTGGTTCGAGCTGTTCTCCAGCTCGTCCCGCTGCTTTTCGAGACCCTGCTTCTCGTCCTCAAGACGCTGAGTGCGGTCGTCCAGTTCATCGAGGATCCGGACAAGGTCCTCCTGCCGGGCGCCGCGCAGGGCGCTGTCGCCGTCGCTGTTCGAGGCGACCTGCACGGCCAGACCGAAGCCGAGCCCGAAAAGGAGCAAGGCGACGATGAGTTGGGCCCGGCTGACCCGCGGCGGCCACAGCCCGTTGAGGAGCCGCTGCCGCCCGGTGATCTCCGGCTGGGTCGCGTCCTCGGCCACGTCCGCGCCCTCCGTGCCCTCTGCGGCTGGCGGGGCCTCGGCCTGCACCTCGTCCGGAAGCTCCTTGCGCAGCAGGTTCGCGCCCGCCTTCTCGTCCTGATCACTCATCGGCCTCACGCCCGGAACACATGCCGACGGATTGCCGCGGCGTTGGAGAAGATCCGGATACCGAGGACGACCACGACACCGGTGGACAGCTGGGCGCCGACGCCCAACTTGTCGCCCAGGAACACAATCAGCGCGGCGACGACCACGTTCGACAGGAACGACACCACGAAGACCTTGTCGTCGAAGATGCCGTCGAGCATGGCCCGCAGACCTCCGAAGACGGCGTCGAGGGCCGCCACCACGGCGATCGGCAGATAAGGCTCGACGACCGCCGGAACCTCGGGCCGGACCAACAGGCCGGCCACGACTCCCAGGACGAGGCCCAGTACGGCGATCACGATGTGCCTTTCTCAGTTCTCTGCTGTGCTGAATCGGTTATCGGCTGTGCTGTGCGAACGATCACACTCGGCGCGGCCGGCAACCGGAGGTCCCCCTCCACGGAGATGCTCGTCCGGATGCCGAAGTTCTCCTGCAAGGCATGCAGATAGAGCCCGTCCGCGCTGTTCTGGAACCTCGTGCTCAACCTGTCGCCGTCCCCCACCGCGAGCACGGTGTACGGCGGCACCAGCGGCCTGTTGTCGACCAGTATCGCGTCACCCGCGGCCCTGATCGCGGACAACGCCGTCAGCCGCTGCCCGTTGATCGAGACAGCCTCGGCGCCCGACTCCCACAGCCCGTTCACCACGCGCTGCATGTCCCGGTCACGGACCCGCCCCGTGTCGGAGAAGCCACTCGTCCCGCGTGGGTCGCTGTCCCCGCCGGCGGCGGCCTCCTTGGCGTCGTTCACGACCAACTTCACTCCGGGACCGTGCACTTCGGAGGCACCGGACAGGATGCCGACCAGGTTGGTCTGGTCACCGCCGCCGCTCTGCCTGAGCGCCTCCCGCTGCCGGGCGCTCACATCGTCCCGCAGCTTGTCGACGGTGCTCTCCAGCTCGTCCGCCGCCGCGGTCTCCCGGTCGATCCGGTCGATGAGCTCCTCGCGCTCCTTGGCCACGACCGGCGCCGCCACGCGCGCCTGCGCCGCACCGACGGTCACCACCAGGGCCGCGAGCACCAGGCCGGCGGCGAGACCGAGCTTCGCCCTGAGGGTCTTGGGCATGCCCCCGGCGCCCGCGGCCTTCTTCCGAGCCGCCGCCTCGGCGTAGCCGTCGTCGAGGCTGTGATCCATGACGTTGGTGAGCAGCGACATGGACGCGTCCGGGCGCGAGGGGCGCGTGGGAGTGCTCCGAACGGGGGGCTGCGGCATGCCGCACATCGTCGCACGTCGCGACCGCTACCTCCGAACGACCCCACCGGCGTGCCGGACAGGCCCCCTTGGGGACACTTGTCCGGCACGCCCGCGTGCTGCTGCTTTACCGGCCGGCGCTGTCCACGACCGCCGACCACTCGTCGAGCAGTGCCTGCGCGGAGGCGTCGTCCGGTCCCTCCGCCCACAGGTGCGTGACCGCCTCGGCCGGGTCGGGCAGCACCATCACCCAGCGCCCGTCGGCCTCCACCACGCGCACCCCGTCCGTGGTGTCCACGTCGCGATCTCCGGCCGCCTCGACGACCCGCCGCATCACCAGTCCCTTGACGGCCCACGGAGTCGCCAGATCCCGCTTGAGGACGTGCGCCCGCGGAATGCGCGCGTCGATCTGGCTCAGCGTGAGCTGCGTCCGCGCCACCAGCCCGATCAGCCGTACGAAGGCCGCCGTGCCGTCGAAGACACTGCTGAACTCCGGGACGATGAAGCCGCCCTTGCCGTCACCACCGAAGATGGTCGACTCGTCCCGGCCGACCCGGGTCAGATCGTCCGGCGACGTGGTCGTCCACTCGACCTGGGTGCCATGGTACGCCGCCACCTGCTCGGCGATCCTCGTTGTGGTCACCGGCAGCGCGACCCGCCCGCTGCGGCGCTCGGCGGCGACCAGGTCGAGCATCACGAGCAGCGCCCGGTCGTCCTCGACGATCCGCCCCTTCTCGTCGACCAGCGACAGCCGCTCACCGACGGGATCGAACCGCACCCCGAACGCCGCCCGCGCGGACGCCACGATCTCTCCCAGCCGCACCAGCCCCGACCGCCGCGCATCCGCCGACTCCGTGGGCCTGGACTCGTCCAGACCGGGATTGATCGTCAGCGAGTCCACGCCCAGCTTCCCGAGCAGACTGGGCAGCACCAGCCCCGCGCTTCCGTTCGACGCGTCGACGACGACCTTCAGCCCGGACTCGGCGATCCCTGTGGTGTCGACATTCCGCAACAGCGACCCGGTGTACGAGTCGAAGACGCTGGCCGGGAAATGCAGATCCCCGATCTCGCCGGGGAACGCCCGCCGGTACTCCTGGCGCGCGAACACCCGGTCCAGCTTGCGCTGACTCGCCTGCGAAAGATCGGCTCCCTGCCCGTCGAAGAACATGATGTCCACGGAATCCGGCACCCCGGGCGTGGTCCGGATCATGATCCCACCGGCACTCCCCCGAGCGGTCTGCTGCCGCGCAACCGGCAGCGGTACGTTCTCCAGGTCGCGTACGTCGATGGCGCTGGCCTGCAGCGCGGAGATCACCGCCCGCTTCAGCGCACGGGCGCCACGGGAGTGGTCGCGGGCCGTCGTGACGGTGGAGCCCTTCTTCAAGGTCGTCGCGTAGGCGCCGGCCAGCCGAACAGCCAGCTCCGGCGTGATCTCGACGTTCAGGATTCCGGAAACCCCACGGGCACCGAAGAGGTGTGCCTGCCCGCGCGATTCCCATATCACCGAGGTGTTGACGAAGGCACCGGCCTCGATGGTCTTGAACGGGTAGACCCGCACATTGCCCTGCACGATCGATTCTTCACCGATGAGGCACTCATCACCGATGACCGCACCGTCCTCGATGCGGGCCGCCCGCATGATGTCGGTGTTCTTCCCGACCACGCAGCCCCGCAGATTGCTGTGCTGCCCGACATACACGTTGTCGTGCACGACGGCTTTGTGCAGGAACGCCCCGCTCTTGACCACGACGTTGGAGCCGACGACGGTGTGCTCCCGGATTTCCGCGCCGGCCTCGACCTTCGCATAGTCGCCGACGTAAAGCGGCCCTCGGAGCACGGCATCCGGATGCACTTCGGCCCCTTCGGCCACCCACACGCCCGGGGAGATCTCGAAGCCGTCGAGTTCGACGTCGACCTTGCCCTCCAGGACGTCGGCCTGCGCCTTCACATAGCTCTCGTGCGTGCCGACGTCCTCCCAGTAGCCCTCGGCGACATAGCCGTAGATCGGCTTGCCCTCCTTCATGAGCTGCGGGAAGACATCACCGGACCAGTCGACGGGCACATCGGCTTCGACATAGTCGAAGACCTCGGGCTCCATGACGTAGATACCGGTGTTCACGGTGTCCGAGAAGACCTGGCCCCAGGTCGGCTTCTCCAGGAACCGCTCGACCTTGCCCTCTTCGTCGACGATCGTGATACCGAATTCCAAGGGGTTCGGGACACGGGTCAGACAGACGGTGACCAACGCGCCCTTTTCCTTGTGGAAGTTGATCAGTTCGGTGAGGTCGAAGTCGGTCAGGGCATCACCGGAGATGACGAGGAACGTGTCGTCCTTCAACGCCTCCTCAGCGTTCTTGACACTTCCGGCGGTACCGAGTGGCTTCTCCTCGTTGGCATAGGTGAGCTCCATTCCGAGCTCTTCGCCGTCACCGAAGTAGTTCTTGACCAGTGAGGCAAGGAACTGGACAGTTACGACGGTCTCGTTGAGCCCATGCCTTTTGAGCAGCCGCAGAACGTGCTCCATGATCGGCCGGTTGGCCACCGGCAGGAGCGGCTTGGGCATGCTTGAGGTCATGGGACGAAGGCGTGTGCCTTCGCCACCGGCCATCACGACGGCCTTCATGTCGGAAGCGTCCTCCTCGAAGAGACGACGGTCTAGCCGACTTCACCCGTCCGAATTGTCCCGCACTTTTCCCTCGCGGGCCATCGCACCGCTACGGCCGCACAATCGACGAGCTCAATCGGCCATGGCGTCCGCACGAACCAGACGGCGGACTTGTACCACGTAGAGGACTCCTGCCCACCAATAGAGGGTTGTACCCCATCCGGCGAACGCCCATCCGAAAATAGCAGCCAGTGACGAGATCCATCCGCTTCCGTCACTGAGCAACAGCAGCGGGAAGGCGTACATCAGGTTGAAGGTGGCGGCCTTGCCGAGGAAGTTCACCTGTGGCGGCGGATAGCCGTGACGCCTGAGGATGCCTACCATCACCAGCAGAACCAGCTCTCGCGCCAGCAGTACAGCAGTCAACCAGATGGGCAGAATCTCGCGCCAAGTGAGCCCGACCAAGGTCGACAGAATGTAGAGCCGGTCCGCGGCGGGATCAAGGAGCCGGCCGAGGCTGCTGATCTGGTTCCAGCGCCGCGCGAGTTTGCCGTCCAGGTAGTCACTGATCCCGCTCAGCGCCAGCACCAGCAGCGCCCAGCCGTCGCTCTTCGGTCCCCCGAACTCAGGCCTGAGGATCAGCCACAGGAAGAGGGGCACACCGACGAGCCGGGCCATGCTGAGGATGTTCGGGATGGTGAGGACCCGGTCCGTCTGAACACGGGTCTCCTGGACCTCCAACCGGGGGCCTCCTGTCGAAAACGAGCCAACGATGCCCCCTGACCTTACCTCAACGCAAAAAAGCTCCGGCTCCTGGGCCATGTGCCCAAGAGCCGGAGCTCCAAAGGTA
>NZ_JAHUXH010000055.1 GCF_019219825.1 Streptomyces sp. TRM70350
ATCAGCACCCCAGCCAGGACCCGATACCCGATTTTGATCACAACTACAGACACTCCCTAAGCGGCTGGCTTTCGTGCGGCTGGTGTACGACCAGGCCATGCAGCAGTCCCGACTGCCTGCGCCCCTGAACGTGACCGCGCTACTCACGTTCCACGATTCGGTAGAACTGTTCCTTGTGCTCGCGGGGGACCACCTCGGAGCGCAGTTGGACAGGAAGACCAACTTCCTCGACTACTGGGACCGGTTGAAAAAGACGCCCAATGGGGTTCTCCTCAGCCAGTCGGCCGGCATGCGGCGCCTCAACGACCACCGCAACGGACTGAAGCATGCAGGGAACATGCCGACACCCGATGCGCTTGACCAAGCCCGGGCGGACGTCACGGCATTCTTCGATGAGAACGTGCCACGGGTCTTCAGCCAGGTGTCCTTCGACTCCATCGACATGGCGGACGTGATCCCGCAGGACGACGTGCGCGCCAAGGCGAAGCAGGCGAGCCTGCACGCTGCCGATGGATCACGGGCCCTGGCCATGGTCCTGGTGGCGCGGGCGTTCGCGTTGCTGATCGGCAACAGCCGCGCCATGCGGGGATTCGGCAGGACACTGCGCCAAGACGCATTCTTCGCTGGGAGCCTGGAGAGTGCCTTCCGAAAGATGGGCAACAACCAGGCCGCTCGCCTCGGCGCTCGCCTCGGCGATGTCAGTGGAGCCGTCGTGGAGATCCAAGGAGCAATGCGCATCATGTCGGTGGGCCTCGACTTCCCCCAGTACCTGCGCTTCCGCGAGCTACTGCCGGACGTCTGGCCTAACGACGAGGACCAGGATGCAGTCATCGCGCGGCGCGATGAGGAACACGGCCGGTTTGCCGATCAAGAGGAGTTTGAGTTCTGCCGCCAGTTCCTCGTGACGGCAGCCCTCCGGATCGCCGAAGTGAAGGGCCACCAGCAGCGCCCTTCCTGGCAGCGCAGCGAGTAGTCCATGATCCGCTAGGTCCAGCAGGATCAGGGGGAGGACACCAGCGGCGGGTGACGTCCAGGGTCCTCTGCCTGGTACTTGCTCACGATCGGAGTGGCAGGTAGTCGCGGACGAACCGAGGGGGCTCGCCTCCTGCCGAACGGCCTACAAGCAGAATGGTGATACTTCTGATCCCGCTGGACCCACGACCTTGCCGACCGCGCGACCGATCCGTTCACAGATCTCGTTTGCGGTCACGTACGAGAGGGCCTGTTCCAGATGCTCGGTGGCGGCAGCGAACTGAACCGCTTGTTGGCGGAGGTGGGCGTCGAGAAAGGGGACGACGGTGAACGTGGCGCTGCGCCGAGCCTCTCGTGCGTAGAGCACGGTGAGGGCGAACGCCCAGCACGCATGGAGGAATCCGAATACGGGACGGTCGGTGCCTCGCCAGGGCGAGAAGAAGGTGACGTCCGTGGGGAGGCGCACGTCGTGTGCTGCGAGGGCGTCGTTGAGCCAGTTGTGGGCGGCCTCGTGGATCAGGTCGCGGGCCAGGACCTCGGGGTGGGCGGTGTAGTCGGTGAAGACGGTGCCCGGAAGGCGGGTGAGGGCCCAGCTGTGGAGGGTCTCGTCGAGTCGGCGACGGTTGAGCAGGCAGATGACGGGGGCGTGCTGGGTGAGCAGGGTCCCGAAGCCGTGCTCGGTCGCGGAGGCGATGGCGGCACGAACGAGGCCAAGGGCCTCGGGTGGGGCGGGGCTCGTGTCGGGGCCGACGAGGTAGTACGCGGTTTCGGAGATCTCCGAGCGGAGCAGGTCCGCGGTGCGCGGGTTGAGCACGATGTGCGGGCCGGCCGACAGGTGGGTCAGGTCTCGCACCGTCGTACCCCGGTACCAGGCGAGGCGGTCCGCGTCCCGGGCGCGCGCCGCGTGTTCGGCGCCTTCGAGCAGGTGGTGGGCCACGGCGTAGTCGAGGGCGGACGAGCCGAGGCGGTTGCCGAGTACGGAGGTGATACGGCTGGTCCGTAGGTGCTGGTGGTCGGCGATGCCACCGAGGGCGACCAGGGCTTCCGGGGAGAGAGCGCTCATCTGGGGCTCCGGGGGTGGAACGGGGCCGGACCGGGACGGGCCCGGCCCCGTGGCGGGTCAGGACTCGGCGGTGGGCTCAGCGGCGTCGTGCTGCACCGTGGTGGCCAGCCAGGTCTCGGTGGCCGCGTTGGAGGTGTGCGCGGTGGTGCGCACGGGGTCGCTGTCGCGCAGGGACGCGACTGCCTCCAGGAACTCGTCGAACGTATTGTCTTCTGCCACTGCTCGCTCTCTCCTCTGGTTAGGGCGGTGGGTTGGGGGGAGGGGGGCTGCAGGGCGGGCCGCGGGGGCCGGTCACGGCGGGGAAGCCTCCTACTCGGAGACGAAGAGCGTGAGGAACTTGCGAACACGGCCGGCGCGGACAGGTTCGGTGCCGTGGACGAGCTGACTGCCGAAGACCACGAGCGTGCCGGGAGCGGGCGCGACGCTCCATCGGGTGCGGGGCATGGTGCGGAACCAGGGGGAGGACATGTCCGTCCCGTCGTGTGCGAAGCACATTCCCTGGGCGTAACCCGATCCGATCGGCGCCTCGTCGACGGTCCAGAGGGCGTCGCTGCCTGTGGTCTCCACGTAGAACGCGCCGCCGGTGTCGTGGATGTCTGTGAGCGTGACCGTCGCGGCGGCGATCTGGCGGGGACGGGTGAGGGGATCGGGAGCGATGCCATCGGCATGCGGGGTGATGTACTGACCGGGGCCGTATTCGAGGTAGATCCACGGCCGGTGGCCGGTGACCGACGGCAGGGTGCGCGTGATGACAGCCATGTGCAGCTTCAGGGCCTGGTTGAGGAGGGTGGTCGCCTCGGACGGGATGTCGGTCATCTCGATCCGGCCGGCCGGCTCGTAGACGTCCTGCGCCTCGGCGGCTGAGTGACCGGGGATCTCATGGATGGTGGTACGGCGGGCTGTGCCGTACCGGTTGCGCCCGAGGGAGCCGAGCGTGTCGTCCATGACGAGGTTGAGTTTCTCGATCTCGTCCGGCTTGAGGAAGCCCTCCACAGTGCGGGTGGACAGAGTCTCGGCGATGTGGATCACTGGTCGCCTCCGCACGCGCAGGGAGTGGACGGCGGGGCGGAGGCGGCTTCGGCCAAGGCCACCGTGAGTACGTGCACCGCCTGGGCGAGGTCCTCGAAGTACTCGGCCGACGTGGTGCCGGCAGCGGGCACGAGATAGAGGTCGAGCGTCGGATACACCCGGCCGGTGGTGCGGCAGGCGAGTTCGCTGCGACCGAGGACCAGCGAACACGCGCCCGGCAGGGAGGACTCGGCTTGGCTGGCGGCACGGCACAGGCGTGCAGCTGTACGCGCGTACTCGGCGCGGTCGCGCGGCAGGATGCCGACCGAGAGGAACCGGGGCTCGGCTCCGGGGAGGTCGGAGTAGACGTGGCCCTGGCAGCTGTCGTAGGTGACGGCGTTCCAGCCTGAGGTGAGCGAGTCGACGACCGGGCGGATGCCGGGCTCGATGCCCTCGTACCACTGGGGATGGTGGGGGTCGAGATCGTCTGCCTCGTGCACGCCAGGGAGGCCGACCGTGTTGATGTTCCCGTTGGCGCTGACCTGGAGACGCGCGGGCGGGCGGGGAACTGTGGGGTCGTCCCAGCGGGCCAGGAAGGCGGAGACGTGGTGCATGTTGTTGGGGCGGACGGGACGCCACCGCAAGCGGGAACATGAGGCACCGGGCGGGAGGTCTGGCTGGGCGAGGAGGGCGGCGACGCCGTCGATCAGGCGCATGCGGTGGTCGCAGTACGCGTCTTCGTCGCCCGCGGCGGCGAAACGGAGGCGGACCGCCGGGCAGCCTCCGCCGCAGGTGCCGCGGTAGTCGCAGGTCGTGCACTTCGTGACCAGGGAGCGTGCCTGCTGAAGCAAGGGAGAGCCGCCTTGGGCGCTGGCCACGTCCGCCTCGGTGTGGAAGTCGCTGAGGGAGGCGAGGCCGGCCTGCGGCCAGGGCAGCTCGTCACAGCTTCCCAGGCGGTCATCGGGATAGAGGGTGAGTACGTGGTCGCACTTCAAGTCGGAGAAGTGACAGGAACGGGTCCCCAGACCCTTCAGACGGCGGATGACGGAGACGACGGGCTCCAGCTTGACGTGGCGGAACACCCCGTCGGCGACCCAGTGGTGGGCGGCCTCCAACACGAAGTCGGCGTACTGACGAGGAGTGACGGCCCAGGCCGGGCCGGTGGGGCCAATGGCCCGTCGCTGGAGTGCCCGACTGGTCGGCGCACGGGATCCGACCACCGTGGTCGACCGGGTGACCGCCGCGTCGAAGCACGGCACCAGGCTGACCGTCGTCACGGCGGGAAAGGAGGCGAGGTGCTCCATGACCTCGGAGGCCCGGCCGAGGACGTACGGGGTGACGGCGCAGATGACGCCGACGCGACGTTCCCGACGGCTGAGGAGCTTCAGGGCTTCGACCACTCGCGGGTAGGTGGGGCGGCCGTCGTAGCCCACTCGCCACGAGTTCCCCAGCGCGTCCCCGTCGAGGGAGATGCCGATCTCCAGCTCCGGGTAGTGCCGCTCGAACAGGTCCAGCCAGGCGTCGTCGAGCTGGAGGCCGTTGGTCTGGAGGCTCACGCGGATGACGTTCGGCTGTGCGGCGAGCGCGTCCAGGATCTCCGCGACCCGTTCCCGGCCTGCGGTCAGGGGTTCCCCGCCGTGGAGTTCGACGCTGAGCGGGCGCCCGGAGAAGATCGAACCGAGGCGGTGGACCTGGGCCGCGCTGATGCGGGCGCCGCCCGGTGACTCCTTGCGCTTCTCGAAGCAGTACAGGCAGTCGATGTCGCAGGTCTCCCCGCGGAGCTTGAGGATGACGGAGACGGCCGTGTCCGGCCCGGTGCTCGACATTGGGGCGTAGAGACTCTCCAGGTCCGTGGGGGCGGTGCGGGTGACGGGCATCAGAGACCTCCCGAGGAGGAGAGGCGCGGTCTACGCGCCATGGGTGGAGACCGTGGACAGCCACCCGAGAAGCTGTCCGCCGGTGATGGGGATGTGGACGTCGCCGCGGCGAAGGAACCATCCGTCGGCGTACCGCTGGGGCAGCCAGCCGGCGTCAGGGGCACCCAGGTTGGGAGGCTTCTGCAGCGGCTCGTCGACGGGCCAGCAGTCCAGGAGCGCTTTGGTCACGCGTCGCTGAACCGGACGGAACCACTCCCACGTTTCCGTGCGGGCCGGGTCGATCGGCGGATGGAACGGAGCGCTGGCAAGCAGCGGCAGCCACTTGTCGCCCAGGACAGGATGGCCGGCGGCCGCGCAGCCGAGCGCGGCGAGACAGGTCTCCAGCTTCCGGCACACGACGCTGGCCGATTCGGCCAGGCCGTCCTCGACGAGGCCGGTCAGGTCCTCGGCGAGGCTCGCCGCGACCTCGGCCTGGTCGGCGACCGCCCAGCGTCGGTATCCCTGGCGCTCCCCGGGATCGAGCACCGTATCCCAGCGTCCGGAGCCGTACGAGAGAGCGGTGCGCAGACACATGAGGTCGTGCATCGAGGCGCGTACCCGGCGGAACGATCCGAGATCGTCGCGGCGGACGTCGAAGGAGCGGAGCAGGTGACGGAGTTCCTCGGCTCGTTGAGGCGCCGTCGCCTGGAGATCGACACGGACGCCGTCCACGATGCGTGACTCCCACGCCGGAAGGGGGCCGTACACGATGCCACGCAGGTCGATGTCGCTCGCCGCGTGGGCGAAGCCGCAGGCGAGGGCTCCCTCCAGCCAGACCTCGCGGGCTTCACCGGATGCGAGCAGCGCCTGGGCGACTTTGTCGGCGATCTCCCGGCCTCGTCGTGCCGATGGGTTCACCGGTGCCCTCCTTCGATCAGAACCTTGTCGTCGGCGGTGATCTCCTTGAGGAGATCGACGGCCCATCGGTCGAGCACGCCCCGCACGTCGGAGCGCTGTGCGCCGATGTGGGGTGAGACCAGGAGGTTGAGCGGCGTTGTGGAGTCGGCGAGGAGCGGCAGGTGCTCCCGCTCGACCGGGTCGAGGGCGAGACCCGAGAGCCTCCCGTCCGCCAGTGCCCGCAGGCAGGCGGCGATGTCGAGGGTCCCCAGCCGCCCGGCGCAGATCAGCAGAGGCCGCTGCGGAGCGACGCGTGAGAGGAAGTCCTCGCCGATGAGATTTTCGGTCGTGGGGCGCAGCGGCAGAGCGATCACGTGTACCTGCGACTGCTCCATGAGCGCTGTCTGCGACAGCTCACGCAGACCAGGAGGGTTCGACGGCCACGCGGCGAAGGCCGTGCGGCCCAGGAAGGGAGCGAGGGCCCAGTCGACGGCCAGCCCCACCGGGCCCGCGCCCCAGATCCCTGCGGCCAGGCTCGCGAGTGACGCACCCATGCACGCCTGCTTCTCGTGCTGGCCGAGCAGCAGCGCGTGCTGCCCCAAGGGGATCCGCCGGGCCAGTGCGAGGGCAGCGGCAAGGACCCACTCGCCCACAGCGCCCGCGCCGGCCTCGGCGTTGCGGTGCAGAGTGATGCCACGCTTCCGGAGGGCGCTCACGTCGATGTGGTCGATGCCGGAGCCGGTCCGTACGACGTGCCGCAGACGAGGGAGCGCGTCGAGCTCCTCCTCGCCGAGACGGACGCCGGAACGCAGGACGAGCACGGCCGTGTCGGTGGGCGGAGGCGAGTCCAGGTCGGGCAACTCGTGTACGAGTACATCGGGCAGGGCGCGGCGGATCGCGCTCGCGTCCGCCGCACCGCGTAGCACCAGGACAGCACTCATCCGAGGAACTCCGGCTTCTCGTACCGGCCGAAGGCGAGATCACCCTCGCCGACGACGACGGTCATGGGCGACGGCGCGCCGAAATACGCGTCGCAGGCGCGCTTCACCCCCGGGAGCCCGTCCCAGGCCCGCGGATTGACCGCCGTGTCCGCGTAGTCGTCGACGAGCAACACACCCGTCGGTACCAGGCGGGTGACGCAGTGCGTGAGTCCCGTGAGGGTCGAGTCGTAGAAGTCGCCGTCCAGGTAGGCGAACGCGATCTCGTCGGGCAGCTCCTTGGGAAGGGTCTCGTCGAACCACCCCGGATGGATGACCGGCGTCGGCCTGCCCCAGGCCGCATGCGTGGCGCGCACGTCGTCCGGGGACGACCGGAGCTCGCCCGCGGCCAGATGGTCCGAGTCCTGGGCGCCGGGCGCGGGCATGCCCTGGAAGGAGTCGTAGACGTGGATCTCGCGATCGCGGTCGCCCAGCGAGTCGAGCACGCTACGGATCCAGAGGGCCATCGCGCCCCTGTAACAGCCGAGTTCGACCACGGCCCCCGGCAGACTGCGGGCGCTCAGGTCGGCGAGCTCGCCGGCGATCACGCTGAGCCGGTCGGCACAGACCGTCCCTGAGTGCTCCCGCAGCAGCCACTCCCGCAGATCCTTCAACGTCGGATCCATGAAGGTCACCACCTGTCCACGAAGGGGTCGGCGAGATCCCCGCTCAACGCCGCCGACAGCGGGCGGTTGATCCGGGGCAGCAGGTACACGTCATTCAGACGTTCCAGCGGAACCCACTCGAAGCCCACCTGGATGGGGTCCGGAGGTTCCGGCATGCGCGGCTCGGCGTCGTCCACCTGCTTGGCGAGGAAGTTGAACTGAACCTTCTGTACGTCTCCGAACTCGCCCTGCCACGACTCGGGGACGTACTCGACGACGCACAGCAGACGCCGGGCCACGACCTGGAGGCCGGTCTCCTGTGCGACCTTGCGGTTCACGGCCTGACGCAGGTCTTCGCCGACCTGGGCCTTGCCACCCGGGAGGTTGTAGTGGAACCCGGCTTCGTCGTCATACGACAGCAGCAGGACGGTGCCGTCGCGCACGATCGCCGCCTTCACGGACACACTGATCCGAGGCAGCTCGGGCGTCAGAGGCACGACAGCGCCTCCGGTTCGCCGACGCGCATCAGGTCGCCGACCTCCGCCAGAGAGCCCGCGACGGTGGAGCGGAAGCTTCCTCCGCGCTGGAACTGACGAGCGGCGGTGCGCATACCCGCGAGGGCGGCACGGCTGAGCTGGTTCGCGTAGATGCAGAGGCGGAAGCCGGCCTCGCCGAGTTCGGCGGCGCTCAGGTCGGGGAACGCCGTGGGCACGCTGACCAGCGGCACGTCGTGGCTCCACGCACGTCCGATGGTCCGCGCCTGATCACCGGTCGTGTCCTTAGAGTGGATGAGTAGCGCATCCGCTCCGGCCTCGGCGTATGCCTCGGCGCGGGCGATCGCCGTGGCCATGTCCTCCTCCCCAGCGATCAGGGCCTCGGTGCGGGCCACGACCACGAGGCCGTTACCGGCGACCTTCCGTATACGCCCCACCTGCTCGCACAGAAGGTCCCGGTCGGCGAGGGTCTGCGCCCGGTGGGCAGCGAAGCTGTTGCACTTCGGGTACGCGCTGTCCTCGACACACACCGCAGCGGCTCCGGCGCGCATCAGGTCGTACGCGAACCGCTCTGCCGTGCGCCCCGAGCCGCCCGCGTTGTCAATGTCCACGATGATGGGTAGTTCGGTGACGCGGCCTAGCGAGGCGACCACGTCGGACAGGTCCCGGGGGCCCAGGACGTTGGCGTCCGGCAGCCCGGAGGCCGCGGACACCTCCAAGCCGCTCACCCACAGGGCGTCGAAGCCCGCCTCCACCGCGACGTGCGCGGCGAGCGCGTTCACCGCACCGATCGCCAGGAGCGGGTGCTTACGCTCGCTGTCGGCGAGGGCCTCACGCAGACGCGTCGCCTTCGTGCCGTCAGCCATAGGTCTCTCCTCCTTCCGCGTGGGCGGCGAGCGACGGCACCAGCTGCCGTTCGCGCAGTACGTCCCAGGCTGCGAGCAGCACCTCGGACCGGGGTCGGCGGGCGTCCAGGCGGACCACATCGCCGAAGAGCGGGAACTCGTCGGGCTTCGAGACCACGGCCTCGTAGGTCTGGCGCACCCGGCTCTGGACGTCGTGCACGTCCCAGTCGGCCCGGACGGCGTCACCCTGGCGGGCCTGCGCCCGGCTCATCGAGGCGTCGGTCTCCAGGTCCAGGACGAGCGTGAGATCGGGGGCAACGGTGAGGTGCGCGGCCAGCGTCTCGTACGTCTCCGACGCCCTCATGCCGTGCTTCACGGCGAAGAAGGCCAGCTCGCTGAGAAGCCAGCGATCCGCGATCACGGGCCGGGCCGGTCGCTGGGGGAGCACGAGGCGATCCAGTGTGGCCCGCTTGTCCGCCGCGATCGCGGACAGGTGGGCGTCACGGTTCCTGGCGTTCGGCTGGTACTTGCCGGTGACGATGGCAGCGGCCTGGTCGGCGGCGAGGAAGTTGGTGGTGAGCACGCACAGCGGGGTGACGCCGTAGAGCCCCTCCCAGAGCCGAAACAGGCCCTTGCGCAGCGTCGTCTTGCCGGTGCCGTCGAGCCCCTCGATGACGATGAACGGATAGCGGTGGTTCATTCGACCTGCCCCGCCCCCGTGCCGCCGGCGTACTTGGTGAAGCGACCCCGCCAGCGGGCCGTGGTGGACACCAGGTCCACCAGCCGTAGCTCCGCCAACTCGTCGATCAGTCGGGGCAGCTCGGGCTCGACGCAGACGCCGGCCTCGATGGCGCGGCAGTACGCGGCGCGCAGGGCCGGGTAGTCGTCGGAGTCGCGTAGCGCCGCCTCCAGTACCCGCGTGGCCATGCCGTTGGCCACCACGCTCACCGCGGTGCCCAGGGCCTGCTCGTGGAGCGGGCCGGGGTGCGGCTCCAGCGTGATGTGGTGCACCCCGCGGTGGCGGATGACCGCGAAGAAGCCCACCCACCACGCGGCGGCGGCGCTGACGGCGGTCACGGCGTTGGACCAGGCCGCCCCGGACCGCTTCCCAAGGAGGTTCTGGGCAGCGGTGTCGGCAGCGCGGTGAAGTGCCCCGTGCTGGCTCCGCGACTCCGCTCCGTGCCGCTGGGGCAGCTCCCACCAGGAGCCGAGCCCGGCGTCCTCCAGCAGCGCCATCGCGGACTCGTCGCCTGTCAGTAGCGGAGACGGGCGCTGGGCCAGCACGGAGACATCGGCGCCCGGCACGTCCGGCAGCGCCTTCTCCTCGGCGACGGCAGCCCGCCATTCGTCGAGATGGAGATGGAGCCGCTGGGTCAGCAGCCCGTCCGCCAGCGTCTGCCAGGCATGGGCCAGCGGCGGCGAACCGGGAGGCCGGGGCGGCAGGGTCAAGGAGGTCACAGGTCGGATCCTCACGTCCGGGGAGTCGCGGCACGCGGCTCCGGTCGGTGGTGCTCCACCACGATGGCCGCCACGAAGGCCCACGCCTATGAGTGTTTATGAGCCCTGCCAGCGGAACGTGTCCCGGTGGTCGCAGAGCGAGGGAGAATGCCGACCATGGTCGACAGCGGACAGCGGCGGTGCCCGCGCTGCGGTGCCCTTCTCAGTCGCTTCAACGCCGGTACTCGATGTGCCTCGTGCCAAGACGGGTCGGCCGCCCGACGGGCCGACCCGGCCTTCTGGCGTGATCCGACGGTCCGGCGAGCCGTGGCCGCATGGGAACTCGGCACCGTCGTCAAGCTGTTCAGGAAGCACACGGGCCTCTCCCAGGCCGGCGTGGCGCGGATGGTCAGCATCGACCAGGCCGAGGTCAGCAGACTGGAACGCGGTCTCAAACAGATCCGCGACCGACGGCAGTTCGTCCAGTGGACCGACGCGCTAGGAGTTCCGGAGGAACTGCTCGGGCTTCTGCCCACGGCTGATCCGCACATCCCGGAATCCACGGGCCGCCCGGGAACGGCGGACACCGGAGCCCGTGGGTACGCGGCGTTGCCGGAAGGGCCGGGCCAGTTTCTCTTACCCGCCGGCCAGTCCGTCTCGACGACGGCGCTTCCCGTGCTGACGCTTCCCGCGGCCTCCTTCCTCGGGGACAACTTGAGACTCGACTCCCGCCCGGATCTGGATGCCTGGCGCACCATGCCGATGCGCGCGCTCGTCGTCGCGAACCGCACGGTGGACGGGGCGGTACGGCAGTTTGTCATCGACGCCCGACCGAGCGGCGTACGCGCCACGGCCTCCGAACCGGTCGACATCCCCGCCGCGTACGAACTGGACGACCTGACCTACGGCATCCTGTGGGCCGTGTCGGGATTCGAGGCGGCACTGCTCGGCGACGACCAGCCCCTGCACACCTCGCTGGCGTCGCTCACCGTTTTCCCAGGCGCGCCAATCGCCGCCGACCAGGGACTGACCGAAGTCTCCCGGATGCTCATCGGCTCGGAGACCGCAGCCCGGTACATCCTGGGCAACCGTGACCACCTGGGCGACGCACCCGTCCTCTGGACCAGGGAACAGCGTGGTGAGGAGGCCGCCACATGGCTGTTCTTCCGGCACAAGTACCGCTACCTCGAACGAATGGCCCCCCGACGTCCGGGCGGCACCAGCGGCCGGGGATTCTGCGTCCCCGATACGGCGATCGCCTCCTCGCCGGCGTACGAGCGCGTTCTGCTGTTCCTCGCCATCGCGCTCATGGAGTCCTTCGGCATCCGCACCTGGGTGACCGACGACGGAGGCTTTTCACACACCGACGGTTTCGCCCTCTCTCCCGGGCGCCGGGCTGTCATCGCCTCTTGGGTACGGACCGAGGGAGCGTCCCACCTCGCGGTCACCGCGCGGCCGGGAGCCCTGCGGACTTTCGCCGATGTGACCGGCCACGTCAGCCACCACTCGGCCACAGCGGCCGAGCAGGCCGGACAGCGCCTCTCAGCGACGGCGGAGTATCTCGGCCTCGACGCCCCCTGGCTCGGTCGCCGGTGCGCCCAGTTGTCGGCCGTCGGCACGGAGCGGCTCGCCCGGCCGCGCAGCCGGCTGCTCGGCCTCGAAGGGCTGGAGGCTGCCTGTCGGTTCGTGGCCGAGCAGCTAGTGATCATCCCGCGTACCCGGACGGCGCCGACCCGATAGCCTGCGTGAACCACTCGTGAGGCCGCGCTCGGCGGCATCCGGACAGGGGAGCAGGGGATATGACGGAGTCGGTCAAAAGCGTGGCGGTCTTCTCCCTCGGCGGCACGATCGCCATGACCACGGATCCCACCACCGGAGGTGTCGTACCCGCGCTCTCGGCCCACGAACTCCTCGCCGCAGTACCCGCTCTGGCCACGAGCGGCATCGGCCTCAAGGTGCGGGACTTCCGGCGTCTGCCCGGCGCCTCCCTGACCTTCGATGACCTCACCGCGCTGTCGGCCGCGATCACGGCGGAGCTGGAGGCCGGTGACGTCGACGGCGTCGTCATCACCCAGGGCACCGACACCATCGAGGAGACGGCCTTCCTGCTCGACCTCTACCACGGCCACGAGCAGCCGGTCGTCGTCACCGGCGCGATGCGCAACCCCACCCTTCCTGGCGCCGACGGCCCGGCCAACATCCACGCCGCTGTCCTGGCCGCCGCCGACCCCGGCCTGCGGGGCGCTGGCTGCCTCGTCGTACTCGGCGACGAGATCCACTCGGCACGGACCGTCCGCAAGTCCCACACCACCAGCCCCGCCGCCTTCACCTCACCGGCGTGCGGCCCGATCGCGCGGATCGCGGAGAACCGGGTGCAGAGGGTGGGGGGTCTGCCGTCCCGTGGACCGCTGGTCGGTGCCCCCTACCGTGAGGCGCGCGTCGGGCTCTACACCGTCACCCTCGGCGACGACGGCACCCTGCTCGACCTGTGGAACGGCAACTGCGACGGACTCGTGGTCGCGGCCTTCGGCGTCGGCCACGTCCCGGAGCGCCTCGTCGAAGGGCTCACCAAGCTCGCGTCCCGCATCCCCGTGGTTCTTGCCTCCCGCATCGGCAACGGACCCGTCCTGTCCTACACCTACGGCTTCCCCGGCTCCGAGAAGGACCTCCTCGGGCGAGGACTCATCGGCGCCGGAGACCTCAGCCCGTACCAGGCGCGGCTCCTCCTGCACGCTCTGCTTGCCCAGGGCGCCGACGGGGCGACGGTCCGCGAGACCTTCACCACCGCCTCCACCAGCTGATCCCACGTCGTCAGGAGATACCCGCGCATGCGTGCTCACGAGCTGACCGTTGGGCGTACATTCGGCGTTACCTTCGACCACGGGGAGGACTTCTTCGAGGCGCTGTCCACCTTCTGCCGGGACAACGGCGTACGGCAGGGCTACATCCCCTCTTTCATCGGGGCCTTCGCGGAGGCCGAGATCGTGGGTGCCTGCGAGAAGCTCGCTGACCCGGACGCACCGGTCTGGGCGAAGACGTACGTCACCAATGTCGAGGCTTTCGGCGCGGGCACGCTCGCCCACGACCCGGCCACCGGCGGGATACTTCCGCACATCCACGTCTCCGCCGGCCTGAAGGCCCAGTCGGCCGACGGCAGGACTAGCCATCTCCTCAGCGCTAAGGTCCAGTTCCTCAGCGAGCTGCTGATCGTGGAGGTCACGTCGCCCACCATGACCCGGCCCCGGAACCCCGACCTCTACGACGTTCCGCTGCTCACGTTCGGCTGACCGGAAGGAGCCGGCGAAGCCAGGGGTGGTTGGGCGCGATCACCTTGATCGCGTCCGCCAGCCAGGCGCGTGCCGGAGCGTCGAGCAGCGGCAGTACCGCTTCGAAGTCGGTCTCGTCCTTGTCCCGGGTCGCCTTTGCCTTGTAGAAGAGCTGTACTTCGGGCGCGAGATACGGGATGCCCGCCTCGCTCGTTCGCCCGAGCTGGTCGATCGGGAGCCGGATCTTTGGGGTGCGCCGCGAGACCCACTGGGTGCCCTCGGCCTCGTCCAGCATGAGCTGCACGGACCAGGGCGCCTTGGATGTGCGGCGGCACCAGATGTCGTGGAGCGGCGGCCGAAGGACCTCTCCAGGACGCCACGGCCGCAACTCCCCCTGGCCGGGCGGATCCGCCACGTGCAGGTCCCAGTCGGCCAGCAGTTCATGTACGAGGGCCTGGTCACGCCGGAGAACGAGGACGTCGAGATCGCCGTGTGCGCGCAGCTCGCGGCCGACCGCGAGTTCGATCGCGTAGCCACCGGCGATCCACCACGGGAAGTCCGCCTTGGCGAAGACCATGGCCACATCCTCGGGGCGATCCGGCACCCAGCGTCCCAACACGTCAGCACTCACCCGCCCATACTCCCAGTGACCAGACGGGCGGAAGCGCAGGCCGACGGCGGGTCGGCGGTCTCGCTGGAGTGCCTTGTCGCTCGTTGGCCCCTCGCGCTCATAAACGCCCATGAGTATCAGGGGCACCGGCGGCCATCGTTGAGTGCGTGACTCGCGACCGGTCTCGTGGCTGGTGCCTGAGCCACGATCCTCCCGGGGTTGCGCGCCCGAAGCCGGGGTGCTTCCTGCGGCCGTACGCCTCTCAGCGGCGTGCCTGACGCGCTTCCGCGACCACGTCGCAGCTCCGGGAGACGGCCACCGACGTCACCCACAGGAGGTCCGCCGCCCGATGATCAGCGCGCCGTCCCGGCCTCGTGTACCGCTGGACCGACCACACCATCAACCCGACCGGCGAAGCCCGCGCGGTTCTGCGACGTGTCCTCAAGGATCTGGGCCTGTCAGGAGACGTCATCAGCGACGGAGTCCTGGCCGTCTCGGAGCTCGTGGCGAACGCGCACGAGCACGCGCGCGGCCCGTACGAGGTACACCTTCGATCTGCTGCGGGAAGATACATCTGCGAGATCCACGACGGCGATCCTCTGCTTCCAATGGACCTCTACGCGACTGCCTTGTCCCAGGCGGAAGTCGCCTCGGTGGAGGCGGCGACCGGGCCGCTTGACGAGCG
This sequence comes from Streptomyces sp. TRM70350, assembly GCF_019219825.1. GTDB lineage: Bacteria > Actinomycetota > Actinomycetes > Streptomycetales > Streptomycetaceae > Streptomyces. The sequence continues at coordinate 14,716 of NZ_JAHUXH010000055.1, forward strand.
TGGACGGGGGTTGGTCATCGTGAATGAATTGGCCCGAGGCCAGTGGGGTTACCACCTGACGGACTGGGGCACAAAGGCCGCCTGGGTGGTTCTGGCGGAGGCTCCGGCGGCGAGGAAACCAGTAGCCCCGGCCCGGTCGATGCCCACGTGCACAAGTCGGTCGCCAAGGCCACGGTGGTGAGGTCTGCGGGGTGATAAGGCGAATCGGCAGGCGTGGGAAGCTCCGGTTTCGTGGCGGCGCATCGGCTGGCGGCCACCGGGGGCAGGGGCTGATCTCCCAGACGGGGCACCCGTACTGTTCGGCTCTGCGGATCGGGAGGCCCTGGAGCCGGGCGTGGCTTCTTGGCAGCCGCTTCAGTCCTGCCGCAACGGCGGCCCACCCAGTGGGCCGCCGTTGGTGTGCGTCCGGTCAGTTCTGTCCGTGCAGGGCGCGGTATTCGAGGCGGGCTCGCCGTTGTCGTTAGTGTCGCCGGGCAAGGCGACCTTGTAGCCCTGCAGGTCGCCGGAGGGCAGAGTGCGGGTTTCGACCTGGAGGCCGGCGTCGGCGAGCAGGTTGAAGAACTCCTGAAGGTTTTCGGCGCGGGCGAGCGCCGTGCGGACGACGTGGCGGAGTTCTGCACGTGTGTCCTTGCTGCGGCCGGTGCGCTTGGCCTTCTCCTGCTCGGCGCGGGTGGGGCGCTTGGCGGCCGGGGTGCGGGCGGCGGCCTGGCGTCCGCGGGGGACGCGGGTGAGGCCGAAGCCTTCCTCGATCGCCGTGAGTTCGGTCATGGCGCGGTGGTAGTCGATCCAGTTGCGGGGCGGTCGCAGGTCGCCGCGCATCTTGGTGGCGACGATGTGGATGTGGTCGTCCGCGTGGCGCACCGCGATCCAGCGGCAGCCGTCCGGATCGCCGGTGGGGGCGATGCCGGTCGCGTGCACGATGCGGCGCGCGATTTGTTCCCATTCGGCGTCGGTGAAAATGCGGTCCTCGGGCGCTGCGCGCAGCGAGCAGTGCCACACGTGCCCCGCCGGGGCCTGGTCGCCGGCCTGCTTGACGTCTCGCAGAGGCTGGGCTGTCACCAGGGGCCGCCGTCGTGGTGTACAGCGACGGGGACGGGCGAATCGTTGTCCGTCGGAAGGACGACGCAATCCGCGACCTTTTGGAGAACGGCACGCTGTGACCTGCCTGCCCCCATGGTCGCAATTTTGGTGCCATACACCCCGTCCGGCGCCGTCCACCTCCTGTCCAGCGAACCGCTCCGCCGCGTCGAACCCCCTGTACCCGGTGCTGGGACCGGTACAGGGGGCTTTGGCAGACGACGGGAGGGGTAGCGGCCAGCGGGCCTGGACTCAGGCGGACCGTCTTTCCGGCCGTCGGGCGGCGTTCTCCCTCGTCACGCAGCCAGCGGCGGTGCCTCCTCTGTATGAGCGGGGGGCGCGAGGAGGGGGAAGGAGCAGTCCTCAGGGCGCCGGCCCATCCGCTGCACAGTGACCGCCGCGAGCAGCGCCAAACCCGGGCCGGGCACCGGCGAGCGTTCCATTCCCACGTAGAAGATCCCGTTCTCGTCGGGCTCGGCATCCACGCGGTCGAGGCTGGCGGACAGCGCGGCGCAGTACCCCCACAGGTCCGCTCGCAGCCCGCTGGGGATATCCGTGCGGACCCAGACCAGGGGGTGCAGCGCTCCCTGGTCGTCGCAGCCGATCGCGACTGTGGCACCCACTCCGTCGGGAAGCGGATATGCATCCTCCGGCATGTCCTCGGCCGTGCCGGCGAGTGCATCGGTGATCAGCGTGCGCAGTGCCACGATCACCTCCTCGTCGCTGCGCCAGCCGTGCAGTGGCGCGTAGGCGGATCCTTCGTAGAGGTCGCGCACGTCCTTGCTCTGCTTCGAGCGCACGTCGGGTGGTTCGTCTGCCGGACCGTCCTCCGGGTCGACCTCCTCCAGCAAGGTCTCGGCGAAGGTCACCCCTTCTTCCGAGTCCACTGTGATGGCGGCCCATCCGTGACTGATGTGCTCGGAGAAGAGCCGCCGGATGTGGTGCTTCTTCGCTTCCTCAGACAGTCCGGGGACAGTGACGACAACGATCTGGCCGCGGAGGGCGATGAGCCATGCCTGGTGGTCGTCGATCAGCTCCCCCTCGGAGAACGTCGCGCCTAGGGCGTCCCCCAGGACCTCGACCGGCAGAGCCCATGCGTCATGCGCCCGCAGCAGGGACGCGGCCCTCTCTGACGCCTGGATCAAAGGGTGCGGCGCACCGGTATCGGGCTGTTTCTCGCAGACTCGGGTGCTGTTCGAGAGCACACGATCCGAATTGGCTACCACGATGCTTCCTTTCGCCGGGAAACCGAACAAAGCCAGTCTTCGGCGGTGATGCGCGCGATGCTGCATATAGTCGGAAAAGCTCTTCTCGTTTGCTCTGCGCCTGTCAGGCTGGGAGCCCCGAGCACCGGAGAGGCTGCGGCTTCATGGGCTGGACATACTCTTTTGCCTCGGGGAGTCGGCGGCTGCAGCCCGAACGGCTGAGGGGCGCGCGTGAAGAGCACCGGTTCTCCGCTGACGAGCACTGCCGCGCGCCGCCGTCGAACTCTTGCGCATCTGTCGCCGATTTCGAGGTGCACCTGAACCGGGCGAGAAACCCGTCGAGTGTGCAATGGGGGGCGTACAATTTCGTCGCCTTGATTCAGTCGTGCGTGGACACGATCGCGCTATCCTCCGGGCTGGGGCAACCTCGGCGCCCCTCGTGAAGAGGTGCTCGCCGACATGGCCCGCGTCGCTGGAAGCATGGCCCCACACCGCCCTGCTGAGGAACACGCACACGTCGCCCGGCACCTCCTCGACCACCTCCTGCGCCACGACGAGCCGACCCCGTACTTCACCGTCGAATACGCGGATCCCGACTCCAGCTGGCGGCCGGTTCTCCTTCAGGTACGCGATTCTGGCCGCCGACGGACGCCCCCAGCACTTCAACGCCGATAACACCGCCGTGACCCTGCTGCTTGCTACTCCCCAGGCGGCGTCGCGTAGACGGTCGCTGCCCTTGGCCAGGCGGCCCGGACCAAATTCGGTCCGTCCGGGCCGCCCGTGTGCCATGACGCCTCCAGCTTTACGGGGAGGGTGCCGACGTGGGCTGGTTGGCCGGTGCCGTGGTCACGGTTGAGGGCTGCGTGGGGGTCGTTGCGTCACGTGCGGTGTTGTCCGTTCCGCCGAACAGTGCCCAGAGCATCATCACGACAGCGGCAGCGGCACCGATGGCGCCGACGATGTCGCCTTTTCCTTTGGAACCGGGGATTTTGTCCGCCGTGTGTTTGTGGACGAAGTAACAGAGCACGAGTCCGGCCGTCAGGATGGCGGCGCGGAGACCGTCGATGGTGATCGTTGCTGGGCTTCTCCTACAGGCTCGGAGCCTGCCTGCCCTGGCCCGCTCGGGTCCGGCAGGCAGGCACCACCCAGGGGGCCGCTGCAAGTGCTGACCCCCGGGACCTCTTCTCAGTGGGCTGGGTGGTGGCCTGTCAGGTCTGGGTGCGGTCCGCGTCCGGGGTCCGGCCGGGGTGCGGTTCGGCGGGAGGCCGGACATCGATCAGCAGGTCTTCCAGGGCGCGTACGTTTTCCCGGACCTCCTGCCAGTCGGCCCGGCTGCCCATGGGGTGTTCCTTGAGCGGGTTGGGGAAGTCGGCGGCCTCGGTGATCAGGTTCTTCACGGTGCTGACCGCTTGGCCCAGGTTGTCGAGCAGGTCGATGCGGCGCTGCTCGTTGCGGTCTTCTCGGGACTGTGTCCGCCCGGCCGTTGCCGCCTGGGCTGCGCGGAGCTTGCGCCGTTCCTTGGCACTGCGGTCGGGGTCGGCCTGCTCGAAGAGGTGTCCCTCGCGCAGGGTCTGCAGGGCAGCGCCATCCGGGATGGGCTGGCCCTGAGGGTCCGCGTGCAGGTACGTGTAGTCCGCCTGGACCGAGCGGCCCTCGCCGGTGCCGCCGGCCTTGGTGGGGTCAAATGTCTCTAGCACGGTCTGTGCCTGCCGACGTCCGTGGGCGGTGGCGGCCCAGGGGGAGAGGAGCGCCGGGGGCGTGGCCCGGTACGGGACACGGCCGTCATCGACCTTGCTGCCGGTGTCTCGGGTGAGGACGGCGTCCGCCATCAGCGCGGTGCCCGCCAGCACCATCAGGGTGGTGACCGCGTTGTGGTCACCGTCGTCCGCCAGCAGGCGGACGGATTCCGGGGAGCCGACCACCGGCGTCCAGTTCTGGAACACCTCCGGGGTCAGGGCACCGCCGTTGCGCCAGGCACGCCGGGCGACGTCCGTGGTATCCGGCTTGACGGCGCGCCAGGGGAGGTCGATAAGGACCCCGAGAAATCCGGCGTACCGTTCGTCACGCACCTGACCGAACCCACGGTCGCTGCGGATGAACCTCTTCGCCTCCACGAAGATGTGCGGCCGGGTCAACGTGTGCACAATCAGGAGTGCCCGCCACAGCGGCGTCAGGCGTCCGTCCGGGTCGCACACGGAGTGCCGCTCCAGGCCGAAGTCCGCGACCAGGACGTTGACGTCGTCGGCGGTGAGTCCGTCCTCGGCAGCGAGCGTGGCGAACGTCTGGCTGATCAGCCCCCGGGCCAGAAGATGGCCGACCATGCGCCGCGCGGTCATCGCGTCCTGAGCCGCGTCCCTCCAGGGGTTCACGCTGATGTGCCGAGCGCTCTGGGCGGTGGCGATCGCGGCCGGCAGAGTGTCAGGCGCGGCGTCTTCGGAGATGACGGCGCCGACGACCAGGCGCAGTGGGATGCGGCGCGCTTGCAGCTGACGCAGGGTGGGCATGCTCAGGCCGTCCCGCTCCAGGGCTGCGTTGTACTGCTCCGCGTCGCGGATGTACGAGCGTCGGCGCGCCGCGCGGGACGCGTTGAAGGTGTCGCCGAAGGAAGTCGCGACCCGTCGAACCATCTCGGCCGCGTTAGCGGCCGGATCGTGCAGCCGGGCGCGGCCGGTACTCACTGCGCTGGAAATGCCGTCGTACAGGCCCGCGATGTACGTCGTCGGGCTCCCGTCGTCGTAGTGGACCTCCGAGATGACCGCCTCGACCGGCGTCATTACGCCGTTGCTGAGGATCGAGTCGCTGTAGTCGGCCCCCTCCTGCCGCAGAGTCCCCATGGCCACGGCCTCCACGAGCGCCCGCGCTTCTGCCGGGCTGGCGAAATTCACCCTCAGCTGGGCGAGCTGCTGGCCGGAGTCGTCGACCACCCCGGTGGGCTTGGGCGAGGTGGGGGCGTTGACGAGGCGCGAGAGTCTCGGGTTGCCGAGCACCTGGAGAGAGAGGCGGCATCGGCGACACCTTCGAGGAAGTACAGCGCGGTGGCCCCGGCGTAGAAGGTGCCCAGGCCGTCGACACCGTTCTTGTGGGTGGCCAGGAGAACGAGCCGGGGTACGTCCAGGAAGACGCCCGTCGCAGCCTCGATGGCTTCGGGCGAGAGATTGATCCGCGGGTTGTCCCGCATGGCCCGGCCGGAGCGTTCCCAGCTCCTTCGGCTCCGGGATGGGGGAGCGGCTGGGGGACGTGCTCGATGTCCAGGACGCTGCCGTCCTCGGACGTGATCTGTACGCGTGAGGAACTCATGAACGAGATTCCTGTCGTTCAATAGTGTTCCGCAGCACTTGTGCGGAAGACACTCCCACCTGGAGAACAGGCAGACGCGGGCACGATGGCTACCGCGTGAAACCGTCCACGCCAGGACGGTGACGAGGCAGGCCATCGAGGGAAGAGCTGTTTTCCAATCAGCTGTCCCAGGCCGCTGCAGGGTTGCCGCCCACCAACGACAACTACCTGTGGTGAACACGTCCGTTACTGATCGCTTCTCTGTTCGTAGCGAGAGAGTGTAGCTCGTTTCGGCCTGAGGCTGTTGGTGCTTCAGATCGGTCCTGGTGCGTCCGTTACCCGAAGATCGTCGGCGTTGATCCCGGCGCTTACGAGCGGGTTCGTAGCGAGGAGTCCCAGGCTCGCTGACCATGAGGACGCCTTCCGCTGGACTCTAGTCCATCCCGGTGAGAAGAAGC
>NZ_JAHUXH010000056.1 GCF_019219825.1 Streptomyces sp. TRM70350
ACGTACCGCTCCAGGATCGACGACTCCGCCAGCCGTGACAGGCCCTCGCGCACGCTGCGTGCCCGGGCCTCGCCCACGCCGTCGACCGTCTGGAGGTCGTCGACGCTCGCCGCGAGGAGCTTCTGCAGGCCGCCGAAGTGCTCCACCAGCCGGTCGATGATGGCGCCCGGCAGGCGCGGCACCTTGGCCAGCAGCCGGAAGCCGCGCGGTGAGACCGCGGAGTCGAGGGCCTCGGGGGAGCCGGTGTAGCCCAGCGCCCGGGCCACCGTGGGCAGTTCGAGCAGCTCGGCGTGGCTGAGGGCGTCCAGCTCGGCCAGCGCCTCGTCCACCGTGCGGGAGCGCTTGGCGGTGGGCTCGGGGACGTAGTCCCGGACGACCAGTTCGCGCTCGGGCTCCACGCCCGCGATCAACTCGTCCAGCTGCAGCGCGAGCAGCCGCCCGTCGGTGCCCAGTTCCACCACGTACTCGGCGATTTCGGTCGCGATCCGGCGCACCATCTCCAGCCGCTGCGCCACCGCCGAGACGTCCCGGACCGTCACCAGGTCCTCGATCTCCAGCGCGGACAGCGTGCCCGCGACCTCGTCCAGGCGGAGCTTGTAGCGCTCCAGGGTGGCGAGTGCCTGGTTGGCGCGGGACAGGATCGCCGCGGAGTCCTCCAGGACGCGGCGCTGGCCGTCGACGTAGAGGGCGATCAGCCGCATGGACTGGGAGACCGAGACAACGGGGAAGCCCACCTGCTTGCTGACCCGGTCGGCCGTGCGGTGCCGGGTGCCGGTCTCCTCGGTCGGGATCGTGGGGTCGGGGACCAGCTGGACGCCCGCCCGGAGGATCTTCGACAGGTCGGCGGAGAGCACGATGCCGCCGTCCAGCTTGCACAGCTCACGCAGCCGGGTCGCCGTGAACTCGACGTCCAGCACGAAACCACCCGTGCACATGGCCTCGACGGTCTTGTCGGAGCCGAGCACGATCAGGCCGCCGGTGTTGCCGCGCAGGACCCGCTCAAGGCCGTCGCGCAGGGGCGTGCCGGGTGCCACGGCGCTCAGCGAGGCGCGCATCAGGCCATCGGAACCGGCACTCCCACCGGACTTTCCGGGAGCTGCTGCCCGGTCGTTGGCTGCCACTGCACTCCTCCGGTCGCAGGTTCTGGGATGCTCCCGGATCCGCACTCGGTTCGTACGGACGGGCGAGACCAGGGCAAAGTCTACCGGCGGTCCTCGTCGTCCCGGGGGGCCTCTCGGCGACGGGAGCGGGGCAGCACCCTCAGGGCGTCCCCTATGTCCGCGACTTCCAGGACCTTCATACCGGCCGGGATCCTGCCCGCATCGCCCGGGACGAGGGCGTGCGTGAAGCCGAGCCGGTGCGCCTCCGCGAGCCTGCGCTGCACGCCGGTGACCCGTCTGACCTCGCCCGCGAGGCCGACCTCGCCGATCGCGACGAGGTTCTTCGGCAGCGGGGTGTCGCTGGCGGCGGAGGCCAGGGCGAGGGCGACGGCGAGGTCGGCGGCCGGCTCGGAGAGCTTCACCCCGCCGACCGTCGCGGAGTAGATGTCCCGTTTGCCCAGGGCGCTGATCCGGCCGCGCTGCTCCAGCACAGCCAGCATCATCGAGACGCGGGAGGTCTCCAGCCCGGACGTCGTACGGCGCGGGGAGGGGATCTGGGAGTCGACCGTGAGCGCCTGGACCTCGGCCACCAGCGGGCGGCGCCCCTCCAGGGTCACGGTCAGACAGGTACCCGGGACCGGTTCGTCACGACGGGTCAGGAAAAGTCCGCTTGGGTCCGCAAGGCCCGTGATGCCCTCGTCGTGCAGCTCGAAGCAGCCGACCTCGTCGGTCGCGCCATAACGGTTCTTGACGCCTCGTACGAGGCGCAGGCGCGCGTGCCGGTCGCCCTCGAAGTGCAGGACGACGTCGACGAGGTGCTCCAGGAGGCGGGGGCCCGCGATCGCGCCGTCCTTGGTGACATGGCCGACCAGGAGCGTCGACATGCCGCGTTCCTTCGAGGCGCGGATCAGGGCGCCGGCCACCTCGCGGACCTGGGCCATGCCGCCGGGAGCGCCGTCGATCTCCGGGGAGGCGACCGTCTGCACCGAGTCCAGGATCAGCAGCGACGGCTTCACCGCGTCCAAGTGGCCGAGGATGGCGGCCAGATCGGTCTCGGCGGCGAGATAGAGGTGGTCGTCGATGGCGCGGATGCGGTCGGCGCGCAGCCGGACCTGGCTCGCCGACTCCTCGCCGGTCACATAGAGGGTGCGGTGCTCGTCGCTCGCCGACTTGGCCGCCACGTCCAGCAGCAGCGTCGACTTGCCGACGCCGGGCTCGCCCGCGACCAGCACCACCGCGCCGGGCACCAGGCCGCCGCCGAGCACCCGGTCCAGCTCCGGCACGCCGGTCGAACGGGCGGTCGCCTGCCGTCCGTCGACCTGCCCGATGGGCAGCGCGGACGTCGTGACGCGCCCCGGCGCCGTGGTCCGCACCGCGGGCGCGCCGTACTCCTCGATCGTCCCCCATGCCTGGCACTCGGGGCAGCGGCCGAGCCATTTGGCCGTCTGCCAGCCGCATTCGGTGCAGCGGTAGGACGGCCGGTCCTTGGTGGTCTTCGTACGGGCAGCCATGGACGAAACCGTAGCCCCCGCCACTGACAGCCGGGTGACCGGCGCTGTATGCCCCCTTCGCGCCCGGCCGCGCGCCCGCACGCGCCCCGAACCGGCCGCCCCGTCACGGACGGGCCACGGAATACAGGTTCCTGTCCCCTTATGAGGGATCGTTTCACCCGTACGGATTAAAAGTGCTCAACGGGGCAGAAGCCGCCATCCCCCGCCGCCTACGGTCGCTCGGGTGATGAGCAGCAGCCCGGACACCACGACCCGCGCCACCGGCGCCCATCGTGCGCGCCGCGATGCGCGTGACCGCGCTGCGGCGCGCACGATGGTGCAGCGGCCGCCCGCGCACTACGAGCCGTATCTGGATGGTCTGTTCACGTACTGCCTGTCCGTGCTGTGCGACCACGACGCGGCCACCGCCGCGCTGGGCGAGGTCCTCGCGCTCGCCGAGCGCCGCGGCCAGCGTGCCCCGGAGGCCGCCGGTGACCGCCGGGCCTGGCTGTACGCGCTGGCCCGCTGGGCGTGCCTGTGCAAGCTGGCCGAGGCCAAGCAGAAACGTCAGGCCACCCACGCGGCGGGCCGCCCCGGCACCGAGCGAAAACGCGGCGCGCCGTCCGTCGCACCCCCCGTCTCCGAGGAGGCGCAGGAGCAACGCCGGCGCGAACTCGCCCTGCTGGCCTGGCCGGAGGCCGCAGGCACCACCCCCGAGCAGCGCGAGGCGCTCGAACTGGCCGTGCGCCACCACCTGGCCGCCCACGAGGTCGCCGCCGTCCTCGGCATGGACCTCGCCGCCGCCCGCGACCTGCTCGCCTCCGCCGCCTGCGAGGTGGAACGCACGCGTGCGGCCCTCGCCGTCGTCGAGACCGGCGCCTGTCCGAGCGTCGCCCGCCTCACCGGCGACCACCAGCTGGTGCTCAGCACCGCCCTGCGCAAGGAACTGGTCCGGCACGTCGACGACTGCCCCCGCTGTCGCCGCACCGCCGAGCGCGCGATCCCCGGCCGCTGGCCCGGCGCCGGCCCGACCCCCGCCCAGCTGCCCGTCCTGGAGGCGCCCCGCACGGCCCTGCGCATGGCCTTGGCGCACCACCCGCGCGCGCGGGGCACCGCGCCCCGCTTCGACCGGCGCGGCTTTCCGATGGACCCCAAGGACCGCGCCGCCCGAAGAGACCGCCTACGCGCGCGTGCCGTCACCACGACCGTCGTCGCCACCGTGGTGGCCGCCCCGGTGCTCGCCCTGTGGTCCGCCTACCGGGGCGCGCCGACCACCGGTGAGGGCGGGGACGGCCGCGGGGTCACCGCGAGCCGGGACGACGGCCCCGGCGCCCTCGGCGGCGAGGCGGCGGAGGGCGGCTACGAGAACGCCGGCAACGCCAGCACCCGCCCCGGCGGCCGTTTCTCCCAGGGCAACCAGCCGGACGTGTCGGTGGAGGTCATCAGCGTCGCGGGCGCCGGCCAGAAGGGCGCGGGCCGGCTCCGGGTGGCGGCCGACACCACCGGCGACACCACCCTCATCACCCTCACCGCCTCCGGACCCGCCCCCGTCCGCTGGTCCGCGAGCACGGGCGCCTCCTGGCTCTATCTGAGCCAGTCCTCGGGAACCCTCCGCCCGGGCGAGACGTTGACGATCAAGGTGTACGTCGACCAGCTGCGCGAGCCGTCCGGGTACTGGAGCGCACGGGTCGCGATCTCACCCGCCGGCGCGATCGTCTCCATCCAGGGGTACGGCAGCGCACCCACCCCGTCCGACCCCGGCCCCGCTCCGGACCCCCGGCCCAGCACCCCGGGCGACCCCGGTCACCCGCCCCCGCCCGGCCCGGACCCGACGCCCACGACCCCCGCCCCGCCCGATCCCACGCCGACCGACCCGACCACACCGCCGCCCGACCCCGAGCCCACCCCCAGCCCCTCCAGCCCGTCCGCGCCGGGAAACCCGACGCCGCCGCCCGGCGACAGCGGCACCCCGGGCCCCGGCACGTCCTAGGCGTGCTGTCCGGACCTCGCCGTGCCGCCGCGTCAGTCCAAGGGATCCGCCGGATGCGGCGCCAGCAGGGGCAGCTGCGACGACAGCCGCTGCTCGCAGAGCTCCACCAGACGGTCGTACCCCGCCTTGCCCATCAGCTCCGTCAGCTCCGCCCGGTAGGAGACGTACACCGGGTCGCCCGCGCCGTGCGCCGAGGTCGCCGACGTGCACCACCAGTGCAGGTCGTGGCCGCCCGGACCCCAGCCCCGGCGGTCGTACTCACCGATCGAGATCTGCAGCACACGCGTGTCGTCGGGCCGGTCGATCCAGTCGTATGTGCGCCGGATCGGCAACTGCCAGCACACGTCCGGCTTGGTCTCCAGCGGCTCGCGGCCCTCCCGCACGGCGAGGATGTGCAGCGAGCAGCCCGCGCCGCCCGCGAAGCCGGGCCGGTTCTGGAAGATGCACGAGCCCTGGTAGGGCCGCGTCTGCCGGGAGCCCTCGTCGTCCTTCGAGACCCAGCCGTTCCGGGTGCCCTCGGCGTGGTTCTGCCAGATCTCCGGCGTGAGCCTCCCCACATGCCCGGCGACCCGCTGCTCGTCGTCCTCGTCGGAGAAGTGGGCACCCAGCGTGCAGCACCCGTCGTCCGCGCGGCCCGCCTGGATGCCCTGGCAACCGCTGCCGAAGATGCAGTTCCAGCGAGAGGTGAGCCATGTCAGATCGCAGCGGAACACCTGCTCGTCGTCCGCCGGATCCGGGAACTCCACCCACGCGCGCGGGAAGTCGAGGCCCTTCTCGTCGGCTGCCGGGACGGCCGGGGCCTGCTGCGACTTCTTCGGTGCTTTCGCCTGCGAAGAACCCTGGGAAGAACCCTTGGCCGATTCGGCCTTCTTGCCTGTCTTGTCTGCTTTATCGGTCTTGTCGGTCTTCGCGTTTTTCGACTTTGGCACCCGTCCAGGGTAAGTCGCCCGCGGCCGGTCCCGGGACCGCCTCGGGGGCGGCGCACAGAACGGCTGGCAGTAGCGTTCCGTACATGAGACTCGGTGTCCTCGACGTGGGAAGCAACACGGTGCATCTGCTGGTGGTGGACGCACACCCCGGCGCGCGCCCGCTGCCCGCGCACTCGCACAAGGCGGAACTGCGCCTCGCCCAACTCCTCGACGAGGCCGGTGCCATCGGCCCCGAGGGGGTCGACAAGCTGATCGCGGTCATCCATGACGCGCTCCAGGCCGCCGAGGACAAGGGCGTCGAGGAACTTCTGCCGTTCGCCACCTCCGCCGTGCGCGAGGCCACCAACGCCGACGACGTCCTCGCGCGCGTGCAGCAGGAAACCGGCGTCGCCCTCCAGGTCCTCACCGGCCCCGAGGAGGCCCGGCTCACCTTCCTCGCCGTCCGCCGCTGGTTCGGCTGGTCGGCGGGCAAGCTGCTCGTCCTGGACATCGGCGGCGGCTCCCTGGAGATCGCGTACGGCATCGACGAGGAGCCCGACGCGGCCGTCTCGCTGCCCCTCGGCGCCGGCCGGCTCACCTCCGCCTGGCTGCCCGCCGACCCGCCCGCCACCGACGACATACGAACACTGCGCCGCCACGTCCGCGCCGAGATCGCGCGCACGGTGGGGGAGTTCACCCGCTTCGGCGCCCCCGACCACGTGGTCGCCACCTCCAAGACCTTCAAGCAGCTCGCCCGCATCTGCGGCGCCGCCCGCTCCGCCGAGGGCCTCTACGTCCAGCGCGAACTCAAGCTGCAGTCCCTGGAGGGCTGGGTCCCCCGCCTCTCCGGCATGACCGCGGCGGAGCGCGCCGAACTCCCCGGCGTCTCGGAGGCCCGAGCGGGCCAGCTCCTCGCGGGGGCGCTGGTGGCGGAGGCGGCGATGGACCTGTTCGGGGTGGAGACGGTGGAGATCTGCCCGTGGGCCTTGAGGGAGGGGATCATCCTGCGTCGACTGGATCACATGGGGTCGGATTAACGCCGGTAAGGGGCGCGGGGCGGTATCGATGTGCGGCTGCGCCGCGTGGGCGCGACCAGCCCACGACACCCCGCACCCGCCCACGGTGACAGAGACCAACGGTGAATAGGCGCACACCAACCCCGGCCCACCCCGCAGACCCACGTACCCTGTCTCCGTGGCAAACCCAGTCGTACGCATCCCGGATGCGAAGGTCGCCCTCTCGACGGCCTCCGTCTATCCGGAGTCGACGGCGACCGCCTTCGAGATCGCCGCACGCCTCGGGTACGACGGCGTCGAGGTCATGGTGTGGAACGAACCCGTCAGCCAGGACATCGAGGCCCTGCGCCGGCTCAGCGACTTCCACCAGATCCCGATCCTCGCCGTGCACGCCCCCTGCCTGCTCATCACGCAGCGCGTCTGGTCCACCGACCCCTGGGCCAAGCTCCAGCGAGCCCGGGCGGCGGCCGAGAAGCTCGGCGCCACCACGGTGGTCGTCCACCCTCCGTTCCGCTGGCAGCGCCAGTACGCGCGCGACTTCGTCGCCGGGATCTGGCGGATGGCGAACGAGACGGATGTGCGGTTCGCCGTCGAGAACATGTACCCCTGGCGCTACCGCGACCGCGAGATGCTCGCGTACGCCCCCGACTGGGACGTCACCAAGGACGACTACCGGCACTTCACGATCGACCTCAGCCACACCGCGACCGCCCGCACCGACGCCCTGCAGATGATCGACCGCATGGGCGACCGCCTCGGCCACGTCCACCTCGCCGACGGCAGCGCCTCCAACAAGGACGAGCACCTGGTCCCGGGCCGCGGCACCCAGCCCTGCGCCGAGCTGCTGGAACGTCTCGCCCTGAGCGGTTTCGACGGCCATGTCGTCATCGAGGTCAACACCCGCCGCGCCATGTCCAGCGCCGAGCGCGAGGCCGACCTCGCCGAGGCCCTGGCCTTCACCCGGCTCCACCTGGCCTCCTCCGTGAAGGTGCCCCGGCGATGACCGGCGCGAGCGCCCGCAGGCGCGGCAGGCCCCCTCGTACGGAGTCCGCCGACACCCGCGACCGCATCCTCGCCGCGGCCCGCGAGGAGTTCTCCGAGCGGGGCTACGAGAAGACGTCCGTGCGCGGCATCGCCAAGGCGGCCGGCGTGGACTCGGCGCTGGTGCATCACTACTTCGGCACCAAGGAGCAGGTCTTCCAGGAGGCGCTGGAGGCGGTCTTCGCGCCGGCGCTGAAGGCGCCGGACGTGATCTTCGAGGGACCGGCCGAGGGGGTCGGCGAGCGGTTCGCCCGGTTCCTGTTCGGCATCTGGGAGAACCCCGTCACCCGCACCCCGCTCCTCGCCGTCGTACGGTCCGCCGTGACCAACGAGGTGGCGGCCTCCGTCTTCCGCCGTCTCGTCGCCGCCCAGCTGCTGCGCAGGGTCGCCTCGCAGCTCGGCCTGCCCGACGCCGAGCTGCGCGCCGAGCTGGCGGCCGCACAACTGGTCGGGGTGGCCATCATGCGGTACGTGATCAAGCTGGAGCCGCTGGCCTCGGCCGACGTGGAAGTGATCATCAGGCGCGTCGCACCGGTCGTACAGGGTCACCTGACCGGTCCCTGACATCGACCCGAGCCCCTGGCCCGAGTGCCTGACCCGAGCCCCTGACCCGAGCCCCTTGAGACACACATCCCGCATTCCGGACACTGTGTCCATCCCTTGGAGCACCGGCGTAGGCTCGTAGCAGTCAGATTTCTCCGAAGGAGCGAGCGACGATGCCCGAGCTGAGGTCCCGCACAGTCACCCACGGCCGCAACATGGCGGGCGCCCGCGCCCTTATGCGCGCCTCCGGTGTACCCGGTGCGGACATCGGCCGCAAGCCCATCATCGCGGTCGCCAACAGCTTCACGGAGTTCGTGCCGGGCCACACCCACCTGCAGCCGGTCGGCCGGATCGTCAGCGAGGCGATCAAGGAGGCGGGCGGCATCCCCCGCGAGTTCAACACGATCGCCGTCGACGACGGCATCGCGATGGGCCACGGCGGCATGCTCTACAGCCTGCCCTCCCGCGACCTGATCGCGGACAGCGTGGAGTACATGGTCGAGGCGCACTGTGCCGATGCCCTGGTCTGCATCTCCAACTGCGACAAGATCACCCCGGGCATGCTGAACGCGGCGCTCCGCCTCGACATCCCCACGGTCTTCGTCTCCGGCGGCCCGATGGAGTCCGGCCGCGCCACGCTGGTCGACGGCACGGTCCGCACCCTCGACCTGGTCGACGCGATCTCCGACGCCGTGAACGACAAGATCTCGGACGAGGACATCCTCCGTATCGAGGAGAACGCCTGTCCGACCTGCGGCTCCTGCTCCGGCATGTTCACCGCCAACTCGATGAACTGCCTGACCGAGGCCATCGGCCTCTCCCTCCCCGGCAACGGCTCGGTCCTCGCCACCCACACCGCGCGCAAGCAGCTCTACGTCGACGCCGCCCGCACGGTCATGGACCTGACCCGGCGCTACTACGAGCAGGACGACGACACGGTCCTGCCCCGCTCCATCGCCACCTTCGCCGCCTTCGAGAACGCGATGGCCCTGGACATCGCGATGGGCGGCTCCACCAACACGATCCTGCACCTGCTGGCCGCCGCCCAGGAGGCCGGTGTTCCCTTCGGCCTGGAGCAGATCGACGCCGTCTCGCGCCGCGTGCCGTGCCTGGCGAAGGTCGCGCCCAACGTCGCCAAGGACCGCACGTACTACATGGAGGACGTGCACCGCGCCGGCGGCATCCCCGCCCTGCTCGGCGAACTGCACCGCGCGGGCCTGCTCAACGAGGACGTGCACGCCGTCCACAGCCCGTCGCTGGCCGACTGGCTCAAGACCTGGGACGTGCGCGGCGGCTCCCCGTCGCCGCAGGCCGTCGAGCTGTGGCACGCGGCTCCGGGGTGCGTGCGGTCGGCCGAGGCCTTCTCCCAGTCCGAGCGCTGGGAGGCGCTGGACGACGACGCCGAGGGCGGCTGCATCCGCTCCGCCGAACACGCGTACAGCAAGGACGGCGGCCTGGCGGTCCTCAAGGGCAACCTCGCCGTCGACGGCTGCGTGGTGAAGACCGCCGGTGTCGACGAGTCGATCTGGACCTTCGAGGGCCCGGCGGTCGTCTGCGAGTCGCAGGAAGAGGCCGTCGAGAAGATCCTCAACAAGCAGGTGACCGACGGCGATGTCGTCGTCATCCGGTACGAGGGCCCCAAGGGCGGCCCCGGTATGCAGGAGATGCTCTACCCGACGTCCTTCCTCAAGGGCCGCGGCCTGGGCAAGACCTGCGCGCTGATCACGGACGGCCGCTTCTCCGGCGGCACGTCGGGCCTCTCGATCGGCCACGCGTCCCCCGAGGCGGCCTCCGGCGGCACCATCGCCCTCGTCGAGGACGGCGACCGCATCCGCATCGACATCCCGAACCGCTCGATCGACCTGCTCGTCGACGATGCGGAACTGGCGCGCCGGGAAGAGGCGTTGAACGGGGTGTACGCCCCCAAGAACCGCGACCGCAAGGTGTCCGCCGCCCTGCGCGCCTACGCCGCGATGGCGACCAGCGCGGACAAGGGCGCGGTGCGGGACGTGAGCAAGCTGGGCTGAAGCCGGTAGCTGGGCCGGGCTCGGGCTGGGGTCGGCCTCGGCTGCTGGGTCGGGCTCGGCTGTTGGGTCGGGCTCGGGTTGAAGTCGGCCTCGGCTGCTGGGCGAGGCGTGCGAGCGATTGGGGCCGCCTGTGACGGGTGCGGCCCCTTTCGCCCGAGGGGCTCACCACCCCGCCCCATCGCCCCCATCCACCCCGAACAACACCCCGTCCGGCGCCCCCGCGAACACCTTCCCGTCCGCCGCCACCGGCGACGGCAACCCCGACACCACCGACCCGCGCGCCGTCCCGGGCCGCGCGTCCGTCTGCCCCAGCAACGCCCCCTTGCCGGTGTCGACGGCGACGACCCGCCCGTCCCCGGCGCTGAAGTACAGCCGCTCCCCGGCCACGACCGGCGCCGACGGGAAGCTGACGGACGTCTGCAGCCGCCACCGCTGCTCCGCGCTCCCCGTGTCCACCGCGGTCAGCGCCCCGTCGGCGCCCAGCAGATACACCGTCTCCCGGGCCACGACCGCCTGCGCCCCCGCCACCGGGAAGCGCAGGGCGACCCGGCGCCGGCTGTCCCGCGCGGCGTCGTACCGCACGACGGCGTCCGTGTCCGCGTACGACGCGGAGGTCGACGTGAACCACAGCACGCCCTCCCGCGCGCCCACCAGACTCAGCGCCCCCGCCAGCCGCCGCTGCCACCGCACGCCGCCGGTCTCCGGGTCCACGGCGGTGACCCGCGTCCCGGCGCCGTCCGCGTTCACGGCGTACGCGACCCGTCCGCCGTACGACTGGAACACCGGCTGGGTGAGCCCGGTGACCTTGTGCCGCCACTTCCATTCGCCGGTGGCCGCGTCCAGCGCGGTGACCGTCGAGTCGGGGCCGGTGAGCAGAACGACGCCGCCGACGTGCGCGATCCGGCCGTCGTAGCGGGCGATGTCCTGGGTCCAACGGGTCTGGCCGGTCGCCGGGTCGAGCGCGACGAGGCGCCGGCTGCCCTCGGCGACGACGTGCAGCAGGCCGCCCGCCAGCACGGGCGGCTGAACGTTTCCGTCGGCGCGCTGGTCCGCGCCCGCCCGCGCCCACTTCACCTTCCCGTCGAGCGGATCGACTGCGGCGGCCAGGACGCCGGGGCGGGTGCAGTACAGCGTGCCGCCCCCGTATGCGCACTGCGGCATCCCGCTCGCCTCGACGCCCCGCGCGCTCAGCTCCACGTCCCAGGCCCGGAACCGCTGGGCCTGCGCCTGCCCGGCGGGCACCTCGGTCCCCTCGGTCCCGGCCAGCACGAGGGCCCCGGCCCCGAGCGCGAGCACGGCGGCCCCGGCGACGACCGCCACCCACCGTCGCCGCCGCTTGGGCCGCCTCTTCGCCGGTACGTCCGCGGCGGCGGCGTCCGTAGCGGCGGCGTCCGTAGCGGCGGCGGCCGGGGCAGCGGGCACCCGGCGCCGCCGGTGGGTGGGCCGGTCGTCGCCGGGACGCTTGCCGTGGGGATCGAGATCGAACGACTGCTCGCCCGTGCGCTGTTCGGGGATGAAGGCCTGCGTGTCGTACGACGCCGACAGCGACCGCAGCTCCGCCATCAGCTCGTCCGGGGTGGGCCGGTCCTCCGGCTCCTTGGCAAGACAACGGGCGACGAGCGGCGCGAGTTCCTGCGGTACGCCTGTCAAGTCCGCCTCTTCGTGGACGACCTGATACGCCACCAAGTACGGGCTGTCGGAGTCGAACGGCCCGCTGCCCGTCGCCGCGTGCACGATGACCGACCCGAGCGCGAACACATCCGCGGCCGGCCCGACATCCCGCGGCCTGCGGAACTGCTCCGGCGCCATGAACGGCGGCGTGCCGATCAGCTTGCCGGTCTCGGTGCGCAGCTCGCTGTCCGAGGGGCGGGAAATGCCGAAGTCGATGACTTTCGGCCCGTCCTCGGCGAGCAGCACATTGCTGGGCTTGAGGTCGCGGTGCACGACTCCGGCCCGGTGGATGTCCCGCAGCGCCTCCGCCAGCCCCGCCATCAACTGCCGCAGCCGGGCGGGAGGCAGCGCGCCATTCCGCTTCACATACTCGGAGAGGGTCGGCCCGGGGATGAACAGCGTCGCCATCCACGGCCGCTCGGCATCCGGATCGGCGTCGACGACGGGCGCGGTGAACGCACCGCTGACCCGCCGGGCCGCCCCGACCTCCTGCCGGAAACGCCCCCGGAACTCGGGGTCCTGCGCGAACTCCGCGTGCACCACCTTCACGGCCAGACGCAACCCCGAGGTCGACCGCGCCAGATGGACCACGCCCATGCCGCCGGACCCGAGCCGTGCCTCCAGCAGATACTGTCCGGCGTACCGCTGCGATTCCGCTTCCGCATCCGCATCGGTGCTGCGCCATGGCGGCATCTCTCACCCCCGGATGTCCGTCCGCACGCGCGACGCGCTGAGCCTAGTCGATGCTGCGTGCGAAACCCCCGTGGCTTGCTAGCCTCGGTGCGCCAGACAATTTTGGCGTGAACAGTTCACAGGCATTCCAAACGGGGGGAGGCCGACATGGCCACGGAGAACATCGAGATCTCGGGCGCGGGCGAGCAGGAGACCGCACCGACGGCGATCGCGGAGCCCGAGACGGAGACGCTCGCCGCGACGGCGACGGCGACGGCGGATGCGTCTGCGACGGCGGAGGCCGCGCCGGAGACGGTCACGGAGACGGAGACTGAGACGCTGAGCGCGACAGCGGCGGCCGCGCCGCGAGTCCGCACCTACCCGATCGCCCCCGGCGTCCGGCTCAACGTCCGCAGCGGTCCCGGCACCAACTACCGCATCGTCCGCGTCCTGCCCGAGGGCACCACCGTCCCGATCTACTGCCAGCGCCCCGGCGAGACCATCACGGGCCCCTACGGCACCTCCAACATCTGGGACTGCATCGCCAACTCCCAGTACGTCTCCGACGCCTACGTCAGGACCGGCAGCGACGGCTACGTCGCCCCGCGCTGCTCCTGATCACGACCTGGCGCCCCTCGCCCACCCGGCAGCCATAATCGACCCGTGAGCGACGACCAGAACGGCACCCCGGACCGGCCCACGGGCGGCGGGCCCCGCCCCGAACCCCTCCGCTTCTTCGGCACGACCTGGGTCGACCACGACCACGGCTACACCGCCCGCCGCATCGCCGCGTCCGTGGGCTCCCTCGCCGCGGCCGCGGCCGCCTGCCTGACGCTCCGCTTCGCCTACGAGGGCATCCAACTCGCCGAGACAGGCAGCTTCGTCCCGCTTCTGGTCGTCGTCATGTTCGCGGTGTGCAGCTCGCTCGCCTTCCGGCACACCTGGGAAGGCTTCACCAAGCGCCACGACCCCGACCGCCAGTCCGCCCTCCGCGGCCTGCTCGCCATCGGCTTCGTCGGCTCCCTCCTCGCCTACTTCTTCCGCTCCCTCATCGAGGCCCCCGGCGAAAAACTCCACCGCGAGGAATACGAAACGGCCCTCCACGACCACAAGAAACGCACCGCCCGCCGCACCGGCAACCCCGCGAAGAGGCGCCACCGCGGCTGAGCCATGAGGCGTGCCCGGAGTGCCCCGCACCGGGACGGGACGGTTACCCGGCGTCCTGACGAGGCCCGACGGCCCTGCCGCCCAAAACCCCTGTCAACCCCCACCTCCCCCGGCCACCATGTCCCCATGGCCACCTCGACGACGCCCGATCCCCCTCCCTCCTCCCACCCGTCCCGCGCTCACTCCTTCAACGCCGTCGCGGCCCAGTACGCCGCGAACCGCCCCTCCTACCCGCCCGCCCTCTTCGACGCGATCGAGGAACTGGCCGGGCGGCGCCTCGCCGGTGCGCGTGTCGTGGACGTCGGCGCCGGTACGGGCATAGCCACCGCCCTGCTGCACGACCGGGGCGCCGACGTGGTGGGCGTCGAGCCCGGGGACGGCATGTCCGCCCACTTCCACCGCACCCGCCCCGGCATCCCGATCGTCCGAGGCGACGGCAACGCCCTCCCCCTCACCGACGCATGCGCCGACTTCGTCACCTACGCACAGGCCTGGCACTGGACCGACCCCAACCGCGCGCTCCCGGAGGCCTTCCGCGTACTACGGCCGGGCGGCGCACTGGCGCTGTGGTGGAACCGCGACGCCGAGGGCGTCCCCTGGGTCGCCGCCCAGGCGGAACGGATCAGGCAGCACTACGGCGACCCACTCGCGGTCCACCCGGACACCCCGAACTCCGGCACGGACCCCTCCGCGCGCGCTGTCCCGACCCCCGACTACGCCCGCCGAGTCGTCCGCTGGAGCCGCCGCGTCCCGCTCGACACCCACCTCGCCAACCTCGCCAGCCACTCGATCCTGCTGGTCAACGGCGCGGACCGCAGCGCGGCCTTCCTCACCGAGGAGCGACGCCACCTCCTGCGGGTCTTCCCGGACGGACACGTCGACGAGGTCTACGACGTGGACCTCCTGGTCGCCACCGCCCCCTGACCCCACCCCGCTCACCTCCAGCCGCACCCGGCGGTCCAAGCGGCAGCACCTCCACACCTCCAACGCGTCCAGCAACCCGGGCAACCGCAGAAACTTCGCACGCCCCAGCACCGGTACGACGATTCCCGCGTTCCCGAGATCCTCGGTTTCCACCCGCACATGGCTCGCCTCCTCCACGCGGCCTTCGCCACGGCGAGTACGAGTCCCACCTTCACCTCCGCCCACGCACAACGGCCTGTGCCGCCGTGCGCCCGCCACTTGACTCCACCCGGACCCCAGGAGGATTATTCATCGCATGATGAATTACTCCGCCGGTCCACCCGACACGGGCAGGCAATCCGCACCCGGAACCACCCAGACCCCCGCCATCCGCGCTGAGGGCCTCACCGTCGTCCGCGGCCCCCGCACGGTCCTGCGCGCACTGAACTTCACCGTCCCGCGCGGCCAGATCACCGGCCTCCTCGGCCCCTCCGGCTGCGGCAAGTCCACCCTCATGCGCGCCATCGTCGGCACCCAGGCCAAGGTCACCGGAACCCTCGACGTCCTCGGCCGGCCCGCCGGCCACCGCACCCTGCGCACCCGCATCGGCTACGTCACCCAGGCCCCCTCCGTCTACGACGACCTCACCGTCCGTCAGAACCTCGACTACTTCGCCGCGATACTCGACCCCGGCCTCCCCCACGCCCGAAAGGGCCCACGCGGGGGGACCCCCATGGCCGCCGACCGCCGCCACGACATCGACCGCGTCCTCGCCGACGTCGACCTCACCAGCCACGCCGACGCCCTGGCCGGCAACCTCTCCGGCGGCCAGCGCAGCCGCGTCTCCCTCGCCGTCGCCCTCCTCGGCACTCCCGAACTCCTGGTCCTCGACGAACCCACCGTCGGCCTCGACCCCGTCCTCCGCCGCGACCTGTGGCACCTCTTCCACGCCATCGCCGCCGACCGCGGCGCCACCCTCCTCATCTCCTCCCACGTCATGGACGAGGCCGAGCGCTGCCACCGCCTCCTCCTCATGCGCGAGGGCGAGATCCTCGCCGACGACACCCCGGACGCCCTGCGCGCCCGAACCGGTGCCCAGACGGTCGAAGCCGCGTTCCTGCACCTCGTGGACGAGGCGAGCGCCGCGGCCCGCAACAAGGAGACGACCCGATGACCACGACCACGGCGACCACCCCCGCCCCCACCAGCGTCCTGAACGCATCCCGCACCGCCGCGACCGCCGCCCGGGTCCTGCGCCAGCTCCGCCACGACCCGCGCACCATCGCGCTGATGCTTCTCGTCCCCTGCCTGATGCTGCTCCTGCTGCGCTACGTCTTCGACGGCAGCCCGCGCACCTTCGACAACATCGGCGCCTCCCTCCTGGGCATCTTCCCCCTCATCACGATGTTCCTGGTGACCTCCATCGCCACCCTGCGCGAACGCACCTCGGGCACCCTCGAACGCCTCCTCGCCATGCCCCTCGGCAAGGGCGACCTGATCGCCGGCTACGCCCTCGCCTTCGGCACACTCGCGATCATCCAATCCGCCCTCGCCACGGGACTCGCCCTCTGGCTCCTCGGCCTCGACGTCACCGGCTCCCCCTGGCTGCTCCTGCTGGTGGCCCTGCTCGACGCGCTCCTCGGCACAGCCCTCGGTCTCTTCGTCTCGGCCTTCGCCGCCTCGGAATTCCAGGCGGTCCAGTTCATGCCGGCAGTGATCTTCCCCCAGCTCCTCCTCTGCGGCCTCTTCACCCCGCGCGACAACATGCACCCCGTCCTGGAGGCCATCTCCAACGTCCTCCCCATGTCCTACGCCGTCGACGGCATGAACGAAGTCCTCAAGCACACCGACATGACGGCCAACTTCATCCGCGACGCCCTGATCGTCGCGGGCTGCGCCCTCCTGGTCCTCACCCTCGGCGCGGCGACACTACGGCGCCGAACCACCTGACCCACCGGGCGAGCCACGTCCCGCCCACCGGACAACCGAGCCTGTTCCCTGCACCCGGTGCGAGGATGAATCCGGACGACGCAACCCCCGGAGGGCCCCGCACCATGACCCAGAAAGTCGCAGTCCTCGGCACCGGCAAGATCGGCGAAGCCCTGCTCAGCGGAATGATCCGCGCCGGCTGGACCCCCGCCGACCTCCTGGTCACCGCCCGCCGCCCCGAGCGGGCCGAAGAACTCCGCACCCGCTACGGAGTCACCCCGGTCACCAACCCGGAAGCCGCGAAGACCGCCGACACCCTGATCCTCACGGTCAAACCGCAGGACATGGGCAGCCTCCTCGACGAACTCGCCCCCCACGTCCCCGCCGACCGCCTGGTCATCAGCGGCATGGCAGGCATCACGACCGCCTCCCTCGAAGCGCGCCTCGCCGTCGGCACCCCGGTCGTCCGCGTCATGACGAACACCCCCGCCCTCGTCGACGAGGCCATGTCCGTCATCTCCGCCGGCACCCACGCCAGCGAAGCGGACCTCGCCCACGCCGAGGAGATCTTCGGCGCCGTCGGCAAGACGCTCCGCGTCCCCGAGTCCCAGCAGGACGCCTGCACGGCCCTCTCCGGCTCCGGCCCGGCGTACTTCTTCTACCTGGTCGAAGCCATGACCGACGCCGGCATCCTGCTCGGCCTGCCCCGCGACAAGGCCCACGACCTCATCGTCCAGTCCGCGATCGGCGCGGCCACCATGCTCCGCGACAGCGGCGAACACCCGGTCAAGCTCCGCGAGAACGTCACGTCCCCCGCCGGCACCACCATCAACGCCATCCGCGAACTCGAGAACCACGGCGTACGAGCCGCCCTCATCGCCGCCCTCGAAGCCGCCCGCGACCGCAGCCGCGAACTCGCCTCCGGCAACAACAGCTGACCCACGCCTGCCCCGGGGAAGGGGCGGGTCACCCCGCCCCTCACGCGCCTACCGAGCGGCGTTCAGCACGGCACCCGTATCAGCGCCCTCACCGTCGGAAGCAGCCGGAAGCAAACCGATCGCGCGATAGGCGGCATCCACCACCGGCCGAGCCATCGCCCGCGCCCTCTCCGCACCATCCCGCAGCACCCCCTCCACATAGCCAGGATCCGCGCACAGCTCCCTGTGCCTCTCCTGCACGGGCTTCAAGACCTCGACCACGGCCTCTGCGGTGTCCTTCTTCAAGGCGCCGTACGACTCATATACACCGCTCAGGCCCGATGGGTTCCCACCCGTGCACGCCGCCAGAATCTCCAGCAGATTCGCGACCCCGGGCCGCCCCTCCCGGTCGTACACGACATCCCGCCCGCTGTCGGTCACCGCCCGCATGACCTTCTTGCGCACCACGTCCGGCTCATCGAGCAGATAGACGATCCCCGGCCCGACGTCGTCGCTCTTCCCCATCTTCGACGTCGGCTCCTGCAGGTTCATCACCCGCGCCGCCACCCCCGGACGTGTGCTCCGAGGCACCACGAACGTATGCCCGTACCGCTGGTTGAACCGCACCGCCAGATCCCGCGTCAGCTCCACATGCTGCGCCTGGTCATCCCCCACAGGCACCTCGTCGGCCCCATACGCCAGGATGTCCGCCGCCATCAGCACGGGATACGTCAGCAGCGACAGCCGCACACTCCGACCCCGCGCCCGCTCCCGCGCGGTCTTCTCCTTGTACTGGATCATCCGCCGCATCTCTCCGTCGGTCGCCACGCACTCCAGCAGGTACGACAGCCGCGCGTGCTCATCGACATGACTCTGTACGAAGACGGTGCACCGCTCCGGATCCAGCCCCGCCGCCAGCAACAACGTCGCTGCCTGCCGACTCAGCCTGCGCACCCGCGCCGGATCGTGCTCCACGGTCAGCGCATGCAGATCGACGATGCAGAACAGCGCGTCCGCCCGGTGCTGGTCCGCCTCCACCCACCGCCGCATGGCCCCGAGGTAGTTCCCCAGCGTCAGATGCCCGGTCGGCTTGACCCCACTGAAGACCCGCGTCATCTCTCCACCTCCTGGTCGGGACCGCCGCACCGGCCGGCCGACCCTCCCGGAGGGAGATACGAGAACGGCCGCCGAGGCGGCGGCCGTTGAGTGCATACGTGAGTACGGCCGCCGTCAGGCGGCCCACCACAGCTGGGTACACGTACGCGTAGTCACGTCCTCAGAGTACGCCTTCGGGGTGCGGTCGAGGACCCGAGTTGACACGCCTCAGACGGGTACGTAGTGTTCTCCGAGTTGTCCGACGTGAGCGCCGACCTCGGTCGGTCCCCGGACAGCCATTCCGCGAGTACAACACTTCCGACGAGCAGTCGATCCGTCGCTCTGCTGTCGTGTCATTGGTATGCGTATTTACGGAATGAGGAATCCGCGTTCGAAAGGACGCAGCCCCCGATTAGCTCGGGAGCGAGGAATCCGCTAAAGTCTCACT
>NZ_JAHUXH010000057.1 GCF_019219825.1 Streptomyces sp. TRM70350
AGCCGGCCTCGTCGGTGTAGAAGGTGCCGAGGACGTCCTTGGAGTCCTCGAAGTAGTTGTTCTCGACCTTGGCGCGTGCCCCGGCGCGGGAGTTGATGCCGGACTCGACGAGGCCCACGTAGTGGTTGTTGAACATGTGGGCTGTGCCGCCGCGCAGCAGGGGTGTGCGGGAGTTGAGGTTCGAGTACAGGTTGTTGTGGAACGTGATGAAGCTGTTCGACCGGTCGCTTTCACTGGATCCGATGAGACCGCCGCGCTCGGAGTTGCGCAGGATGCTGTAGGACAGGGTCACGTACTGGGTGTTGTTCTTCATGTCGAAGAGGCCGTCGAAGCCCTCCGACTCCCCGCCCGACGCCTCCAGTGTGGTGTGGTCCACCCAGACGTTGCGGACGTTGCTCTCCATGCTGATGGCGTCGCCGCCGTTGGAGGTCGGTGAGCCCGACTTCTTGACGTTCCGGACGGTCACGTTCTGGATGATGATGTTGCGGGATTCACGGATGTGGATGCCGAGCTGGTCGAAGACGGCTCCACGGCCGACCCCGACGATCGTGACGTTGCTGACCTTCTTGAGGTCGATCAGGTCGTCGGTGACGTCGCAGCTGTCGCCCGACACGTCGCTGGTATTGCCGTGGTTGATGGTCCCTTCCACCTCGATGATGACCGGGGTATCGGTGCTGGCCCGGTTGCACAGGGCCTCGTTGATCTCGGTTCCGGTGGTGGCCCGTACGGTCTGCCCGCCCGCTCCGCCGGTGGTACCGCCGTTCTGGGCCGCGTAGCCGGTGGCGCTGCCGGTCGCTGCCGACGCCGTGGGCATCGACAGGATCCAACCGGTCGTGGCCGTGAGGGCCATCGTGGTCAGGACTGCGCGGAGTCGCAGTCCGACTGGTCGTCTCATCCTCGTTTCCCCATTCGTCTTCGAACGCTGAGTGGTGCCGCTCCATGCCGTGGTTGTTCCGGCAGACCGTCGAGGTCGCCGGCCTGCCGCTGACGGATCGCCGACCGGCTCAGAAGTGAGTGCTCCTCTCGTTGTGGATCGGTGTGCTCCGGCGCGTTCTTTCCAGCGGCGCCTACGCGGTTGCTTCGAGGGGCATATGGCCCCGAGGACCCGGACACCGCACTGCGGGAAAGCGCTTTCCTCGGAAAGTAAGCGCTTGCCGAGAAGGCGTCAATGAACCTGTACTTGATTCTTATTCACAAATACGAACATCCGCGAGGGGAGGCGAGGGCGTCCGGCCTACGCTCAGCCGCCGCATTGGCGCCGCGCGGTGCCGCCCGGCCGCATCCAACGAGTCAGAACGACCGACGCCCGCCAGCCAATCCGCGGCGTCCTGCCGTCGCGGTCTGCGACGAGCACCGCACGCCCCTTCTCACAAACCGCACCACGACACAACAACTCACAGGGCAAGGTTCTCCCTGCGGCTGCCGATCGGTGCGACGGCGACCGGGGCTTCGGCGACTCCCGAGAACCAGGCGGTGAACCCGAAGGCGGGCGACTCTGCCGAGGTCGGGAACGGCAACGTACGCCACCAAGTGACCGCCGGGGCCGCCCGCTTCTTTGCCAGTGTCGTGCTTCCACGGCCCGCCTCAGGGGCGCTTCGCGTCGGCTTCGCCGATCGGCCTCCGGCCGCCCCTTGTCCGGCCCGTTCCAGCACGGGAGAGAAGCGAGCGGGCGGCCCGGAAGGGCGGGTGGCCGAGCGGAGTCGGCGGGGGCGTGGCTGTGGGGTGGGCCGGAGTGGGCCGTCGCGGTCTCGCCTCCCATGGACGCCGGGTGGGCTTGGCGGCTCGCGGCCGGTGGGTGGCGTGCGCCAGCAGGGTGGGGGTGCGCCGGGTGGGCTTGGCGGCGTTCGGTAGGTGGGCGGGGTGCGCTCCGTGGGCGGGGTGCGCCGGGTGGGCTTGGCGGCTTGTGGTGAGTGGGTGGGTGCGGTCTCTGGTGGCGGTACGCCGGGTCGGCTGAGCGTCCTTCCTGCGGGTTGTGGGTGGGGCGGCGCAGGCATCGGTGATGGGAGCGTTTGGGGCACTCGTCGGTGCGGAGGGCCGGGCTTGGTCAGGACGGGCGGTGACCCAAAGGCCCCAATCACCGTAGGGGGAGGGCTCAGCGGGATGGATGCGACCGCATGGGAGCACTGCGCTTGGCCCACCCGGCGCGCGTGCGAGGCGCTGACGCGCCCGTCCACCCCCGTCGGCTACTCAGCCACCTAGGCGACCTCTGGCCTCGGCCCCGAGGTCGATGTGACAGCGCCGGCCGCGTCCCATCACCCACGGCCGGCGCCAAGAACCTCCAAGGCCTACGGCAGCCCCTCCACATGCGGCCCCACCGCGTTCGACCAGGCGTTACCGC
This sequence comes from Streptomyces sp. TRM70350, assembly GCF_019219825.1. Lineage (GTDB taxonomy): Bacteria > Actinomycetota > Actinomycetes > Streptomycetales > Streptomycetaceae > Streptomyces. The sequence continues at coordinate 2,339 of NZ_JAHUXH010000057.1, forward strand.
TCGCCGCGTCCCAGTTCGTCGACCACGTCATCGCCCCGCGCAGGTCCGGATACGTCCGCGGTGGCTTGAAGGAGCCGCAGTTCGTCGCGCGGGTCAGGCAGTCCAGGGCGTTGTTCACCACCGTCGGTGAGACGTACCCGCTGCCCGCCGCCCGCGTCGACGCCGGGAGGCCCAGGCCCACCTGGGACGGGGCGAGGCCGTTCTCCAGCTGGATGCAGGCCAGGGCGGTGAGGAAGTCCACCGAGCCCTGGCTGTAGACCTTGCCGTCGCAGCCCAGCATGGAGCCGCTGTTGTAGTACTGCATGTTGACGACCGTGAGGATGTCCTTCACGTTCAGCGCCGTCCGGAAGTACGCGTTCGACGTCGACTGCATGTCGAGCGTCTGCGGGGCCATCGTGAGCACCATCGACGGGCCCGCCTTCGCCGACAGCGAGCGCAGCGCCTGCGTCATGTACGTCGCGTTGAGACCGTTCTCCAGGTCGATGTCCACGCCGTCGAAGCCGTACGTCCGCATCAGTGAGTACACCGAGTTCGCGAAGTGCGTCGCCGACGTGGAGTCGTTCACCGATACGCGGCCCAGCTCGCCGCCCACCGAGATGATGACCTTCTTCCCGGCGGCCTGCTTCGCCCTGATGTCGGCCTTGAACTGGTCCACCGTGTAGCCGCCCAGCCCCGCCGAGTCCAGGTTGAACGTCACGGCCCCCGGCGTCGCCGTGGCGTCCGCGAACGCCACCGCGATGATGTCGTAGTGGCCCGGCACGTCCGACAGCCGCTGCACGGTCGCCCCGTTGTTGAAGTTCTGCCAGTAGCCGGTCACCGCGTGCCGGGGGAGATCGGAGCCGCCGCCGCCCGTCGGCGCCGTCGTCCCCGTCACCGCCGCCGACTTCGGTGACTCACCCGCCGCGTTGGTCGCCGTGACCTGGAAGCTGTACGACGTCGACGCCGCGAGGCCGGTCACGGTCGCCGACGTGCCGGTCACCGCCGTCACCTTCGTACCGTCGCGGTAGACGTGGTAGCCCGTCGCGCCCGAGACCGTGTTCCAGGACAGGGACACGGAGGAGGATGTCGTCCCCGACACGGACAGGCCGCTCGGCGCGCCCGGGATCGTGGGTGCCGGGTCGCCGCCTCCGCCGCCGTCGGGGCCGAACACCGAGACGTCGTCCGCGTAGTACGCCGCCTGGCCGTACCAGCCGTGCGTGTGGATCGTCACCGAGCGCGTCGAGGAGCCCGTGGTGAAGGTCGTCGACAGCTTCTTCCACGAGGACGAGTCGGGGGTCCACGTCGAGACGTCCGTCGTGCCCGTGCCCGTCGCGCCCAGGTAGGCGTAGCCGCCCTGCACCCACGCGCTCAGCGTGTACGTCGCGTCGGGCTGCACCGCCACCGTCTGTGTGCAGCGCGCGTTGTCCTGCCCGGCCGGCGTCGCCTTCAGCGCGGCCGACCCGGCGTGCACCGGCGAGGAGACCGTCGTACCGCTGCCCGCCGAGCAGGTCCAGTTGCTCAGGCCCGACTCGAAGCCGGCGTTCTTGGCGTTGTTGATTTCCGCGGCGGATGCCTGGCCGCTCACCGACACGGTGAGCGCGAGGGCGGCGGTCACCGCTCCCGACCAGATGCGGGTACGTCTGCGTCTGCGGTCCACTGAGGCCTCCGGTGGGGGAGAGGAGGCCTCCCAAGTTGGTCCAGACCAATTCAACTGTCAAGAGGTCCAGGCCCATTCGGCAGGCGTCAGCCGTCCGCCGGGCGCCGCACTCTTTTGGGTTCGGCCGGGATGCTCCCCCTGCCCCGATTTGACGTGTCTTGTGCAAGGAGAGTTGCCGTCCGGCTACGGAAACGCTGTTCTCCGGTCACGGAGGCGTGGTTACAGTGCTCAGGTAGTCACGCAGTGAAGTCGTCCCGGTGTACGAGCGTTGCGCCGGCGGGCCGGACTTGGGTGGGAAACGGGGAGCTGCGCGTGCCAACTGCCATTGCCGTGACCAGCGCCGACATGGCGCTGCCGCCGCAGGACGAACGGACCCTGCCCGCGGTCGTCCTGCACGACGTGGACAGACGCCCGCTGGAGCAGGTGCTCGTCGAGACGCAGAGCCTGATCGAGACGCACGGACATGTGATCGTCGTCTGCTCGCGGGCCGTTCCGGTGGGAGTGGAGCGGCGGCTGCACACCGTCCGCTCCCTCCTGGAGAGCGACCGGATCGCCCTGTTCCGCCCCGAACTGCCGCCGCTCGGGCTCGCCGTCCTGGCCCGCCAGTTGAGACAGCTCGCCTCCTGCGACCTCGGGCCGGGCGTCCTCGCCTCGGCGGGCCGGCTGCTCACCCACTACATCCACGCCGGAGCACTCCTCGGTTCCGTCGCCCGGCTCGACCGCGTCCCCGTCGGCCTGAAGTCGCACGCCAAGTCCTGGGTCCCGGGCAGCCAGTTCGGAGTGATCGCCCATCCCGAGCCGCAACTGGTCCGGATCGGCCCCGAGGCCCGACTCGCGGGACCGGAGTTCGGCACCTGCATGCTGCTCGCCCGGGGACAGCTCCAGTCCGACTGGGTCACCACCGCGCTGGCCCCCGCCTGGCGCGTGCAGGGCCTGCGCGAGGCCCAGCTGCCCGCCGAGTCCACCGACTGGTGGGGGACCGGCAAACTGATCGAGTTCTGCACCTATCTGCCCGACCTGTCGGTGCTCTACCAGCTGGTCGGCTCGGTACGCCGGAGCAGCTGCCACTGGTGCGGCATCGACGTCATAGGCGACCGGTGCGTCTTCTGCTCCGCGACGGCACCGTCGTACGAGAACCAGCTCCAGCTCCCGGCGGGGTGACCCGCTGCCCCGACCAGACCCCAGACCCGCTCGACCCCACCCCCCAATGAGGTTGCACGCTTCATGAACTCCCGTCAGCGCCGCGGCGTGATACTCCTGCTCCTGTCCGTCCTCTGCGCCCTCGGCGCGTTCGCGGGCGTGCTCTCCGTCATCAACGACGTGCAGTCCAAGGTCGGCCCCGAGGTCACCGCGTACCGGCTGAAGGCCAACGTGGCACCCTATACCGCCCTCACGGCGGACAAGTTCGAGCAGATCAGGATGCCCGAGCGCTGGCTGTCCAAGAACGCGGTCACCGATCTGCGGCAGATCCGGGGCAAGATCGCCGTCACCACCCTGCGCGAGGGCTCCCTGCTGCAGAGCGACATGATCGTGAACCAGCCCGCTCTGCGGCCCGGGCAGCAGGAGGTCGCCATCATGATCGACGCGGCGACCGGAGTGGCCGGCAAGATCACGCCGGGAGCCACGGTCAACGTGTACGCCACCTTCGCGGGTGAGCGAGAGGGTGACCCCGCCCAGTCGAAGATCATCGTAACCAACGCCCAGGTGATCGACGTCGGCGAGCTCACCGCCCTGGAACCCGACGCGGACGACCGCACCCGGCGCGCCACCGACGCCGTGCCCATCACCTTCGCGCTGTCCACCCTCGACGCCCAGCGCCTCACGTACGCCGAGTCGTTCGCCGAGCGCGTCCGCCTCGCCCTGGTCGCGCCCGGCGGCGACACCACCGTCCCCGCCGAGGACCGCACCTACGAACTCGCGAAGGACAAGTGAGGCCCGTATGCCCACGAGGATCCTGCCGGCCGTCGGCGACGCGGACGCGGTCCGCTCGGTCACGACCCTGCTCAGCCAGCTCCCGGACGCCGAACCGGTCACCCCGGTCGTCGACTCCACCCAGCTCATCGACACCCTCGCCCGGCTGGCCGCCGAGTCCGTCGACGAACTGCCCGAGGTCGTCGTCGTCCACGAGCGCATCGGCCCCGTCCCGGCCCTGGAGCTGATCCGCGAGGTGGCGCTCCGCTTCCCGGCGGTCGGCGTCATCCTCGTCACCTCCGATGCGAGCCCCGGCCTCTTCCAGGCCGCCATGGACTCCGGCGCGCGCGGGCTGGTCGCCCTGCCGCTGTCGTACGAGGAACTGGCCAACCGCGTGCAGGCGGTCGCCCAGTGGTCGGTGGGGGTACGGCGGCACCTGGGCCACGGCGGGGACGTCTTCACCGGCGTCGGCGGCACCGTCGTCACGGTCAGCGGCGCCAAGGGCGGCGTCGGGGCGACCCTGGCCGCCATCCAACTGGCCCTCGCCTCCCAGACCTCGGGCCGCTCCACCGTACTGGTCGACATGGACCTCCAGACCGGGGACGTCGCGTCGTATCTGGACGTGCAGTTCCGCCGCTCCGTCGCCGACCTCGCCGCCATCACCGACATCTCGCCGCGTGTCCTCGCCGACGCCGTCTTCCGGCACGACACCGGCGTCGCCCTGCTGCTCGCCCCCGGCGAGGGCGAACGCGGCGAGGAGGTCACCGACCGCGCCGCCCGGCAGATCGTCAGCGCCCTGCGCTCCCGCTACGAGACCGTCGTCATCGACTGCGGCGCCCAGCTGAGCGGCGCCGGCGCGGCGGCCGTGGAGATGGCCGACACCGCCCTGCTCATCACCACGCCCGACGTGGTCGCGGTCCGGGGTGCCAAGCGGACGGTACGGATGTGGGACCGGCTGCAGATCCGCAAGGCCGAGGAGACCACGGTCGTCGTCAACCGGCACACCCGCGCTACGGAGATCCAGCCGCCGCTCATCCAGAAGATCACCGGCACGTCGGTCGCCGCGACGGCCGTCCCCGCCAACTTCAAGGAACTCCAAGGGGTCGTGGACGCCGGACGCGTCCACGAACTGGACAGCAGGAGCGTGGTGAAGCAGGCCCTGTGGGCGCTCGCGGCGGAGCTGGGGCTGGTCAAGGCGCCGGTGGGCGACCGGAAGGGCGGCCGGGGGCTGCGCGGCGATCGCGGATCGGTGGGCTTCCTGCGGCGGAGGGACGGATGAGGACGACCATTCGGGGCCGGGACCGCGACCGGGGGCAGGTCACCATCGAGTTCCTCGGGATGACACCGCTCATCATCCTGACGCTGGTGCTGCTGTGGCAGTTCGTGCTCGTGGGATACACCTACGCGCTCGCGGGGAACGCTGCGGACGAGGCGGTACGGGCGGCCACGGCGGCGCAGGACCGCCAGGCGGCCTGCCAGGAGGCGGGCGTACGGCATCTGCCGTCCGCGTGGGAGGGGGGTGCCCAGGTGACCTGCGGCGAGAGCGGCGGCCTGGTCACGGCCGACGTGCGTCTGGAGGTGCCGGTGCTCTTCCCCGGCTCGGTCGGCTTCCCGTTCCCGGGCGTCGTCGGCCACGCGGGGGCCGTAGTGGAAGAGGCGGACTGAGATGGCGTACGACCGTAAGGGCCGGACTGGGACGGCGTACGACCGCAAAGGCGGCGACCGCGGGCAAGTCGCCCTCGAATACCTGGGGTTCGTCCCCATCCTGATCCTGGTCGCCATGGCCGCCGTACAGATCGGCCTGATCACCTACGCCGCACAGCAGGCCGGTACGGCCGCCCGCACCGGCGCGCGCAGCGCCTCCCTCGACGGGCCCTACGCGCAGGACTGCCAGAACGCGGTCAGCTCCTGGCTGGACGCCGCCTGCACGAGGGCGGATCTGGGCGACGAGGTCGAGGTCACCGCCACGATCGACATCCCGTCGATCGTCCCCGGCTGGGACTTCGGGCCCGCCCGCAAGACCGCCACCATGCCGATGGACCGCTGAGCAGGGAGTACGGGCGATGAGTCTGCGGGCACGGATCAACTCCCCCGAGGAGAACGGCAACCGGGGCGAGGACGGGCACCTGGTCGCCTCGTACCGGGCCAAGCTGCTGGAGGAGATCGACCTCGCGGAGATGGGTTCGCTCGCGGCGGCCGAGCGCAGGGCGCGGCTGGAGCGGGTACTGGGGCACATCATCAGCCGTGAGGGCCCGGTGCTGTCGACGGTCGAGCGGTCGCAGCTGATCCGGCGGGTGGTCGACGAGGCGCTGGGCCTGGGGATTCTCGAGCCGCTCCTCGAGGACGCGTCGATCACCGAGATCATGGTGAACGGCCCCGACGCGATCTTCGTCGAGCGCGGCGGCCGGGTGGAGCAACTGCCGCTCCGCTTCGCCTCGAACGACCAGCTGATGCAGACCATCGAGCGGATCGTCTCCACGGTCAACCGCCGCGTGGACGAGTCCAACCCGATGGTCGACGCCCGCCTGCCGTCCGGCGAGCGCGTCAACGTCATCATCCCGCCGCTGTCCCTGACCGGCCCCACACTCACCATCCGCCGCTTCCCGCGCTCCTTCACGCTCCAGGAGCTGATCCAGTTCGGCTCGCTGGACGAACCGATGGTGTATCTGCTGGCGGGGCTGGTGCAGGCGCGGTTCAACATCATCGTCTCCGGCGCCACCGGCACCGGCAAGACGACGCTGCTGAACGCGCTGTCCGGGCTGATCCCCGAAAGCGAGCGGATCATCACCATCGAGGACTCGGCGGAACTCCAGCTCCAGCAGCACCACGTGGTCCGGCTGGAGTCCCGGCCCCCCAACGTCGAGGGCCAGGGCCAGGTGACCATCCGCGACCTGGTCCGCAACTCGCTGCGCATGCGCCCCGACCGGATCGTCGTCGGTGAGGTCCGTGGCGGTGAGTCGCTGGACATGCTCCAGGCCATGTCGACCGGCCACGACGGCTCGCTGGCCACCGTCCACGCCAACAGCGCGGAGGACGCGCTGATGCGGTTGCAGACCCTGGCCTCCATGTCCGACGTGGAGGTGCCCTTCGCGGCGCTGCACGACCAGATCAACAGCGCGGTCGATGTGATCGTGCAGCTCACCCGGTTCGCCGACGGGGCCCGCCGGGTCACCGAGATCGCGCTCCTCGACAGCCATGGCGGCGAGCCCTACCGGCTGGCCACGGTCGCCCGCTACAACGCCCTGCCGATGGCCGCCGACGGCCGGATCCACGGCAGCTTCGAGTACTTCCCGCTCACCCGCCGCACCGCCGACCGCCTCTACATGGCGAGCCAGCCCATCCCCCAGGTGTTCGGCGTCGCCCAGTCCGCGCAGCAACTGGCCACCCGAGAAGCCAGGTAGGCAGGAGCCGACCCATGGAACTGAAGACCCTCGTCTCCCTCACCACCGGTGTCACCCTGCTGACCTGCGTCCTCGCCGTGGCCGGTCTGCACGCCTACGCCATGGGCAGAGCCCAGCGCCAGGCCCTCGTGGAGCGCCTGTCGTCCACCGGCCAGGTCCAGCCGGTCGGCCGCCGACGCCGGTTCCGCAATCTGGACCGCCGCCTGCGCCGTACGCAACTGGGCCGGAAACTGGAGCTGCGACTACTGGCGACGGGCCTGGACGTGACCCCCGGCGAGTTCTTCGTCGCGATGCTCGCCGCGGTCGCCGGGCTGTGGCTGATCGGCCAGGCCACCCTCGCCCCCTTCTTCGGCCCGATCGCCGGGCTGCTGGGCGTCTGGGTGGCGATCCAGTTCCTCAACTGGCAGCGCCAGAAACGCATCGAGAAGTTCATCAACCAACTCCCCGAACTGGCCCGCATCCTGGCCAACGCCACCCAGGCAGGCCTCGCCCTGCGCACCGCGATCAGCATGGCCGCGGAGGAGCTGGAGGCTCCCGCGGGCGAGGAACTGGCCAAGGTGGCCAACCAGCTGGCGGTGGGCGCGTCGATGGACGAGGCGCTGGGGGAGATGGCCGACCGGCTGCCGTCCCGCGAGCTGGTGGTCCTGGTCACCACGCTGGTGCTGTCGAACCGGGCCGGCGGCCAGCTGGTCAGCGCGCTGCGCAACCTCACGGAGACGCTTGAGGAGCGGAAGGAGACCCGCCGCGAGATCCGCACCCAGCTCTCGCAGGTGAGCATGACGTCGTACGCGGTCCCGGTCATGGGCGTGGGCTCGCTCTTCCTCATGAACGGCGTCAAGGACGGCGCCCTGGACCGGATGACGGGCTCCCCGATCGGCCAGGCCTGCGTGATCACCGCGTTCGCGCTGTACGCCGTCGGCTTCGTGATGATCCGCCGTCTGTCCCGCATCGACGTCTGAGGAAGGGAGTGGGAAGCGGCATGGCACTTCTGCTGGCACTGCTGATGGCGGTGGGCGTCTGCGGGATCTTCGCCGGGATCCGGATGTACCGGGCGGAGGCGAAACTGCCCGGCGACCTCGTCCTCGCCCTGGAGGTCGGCTCGACCCGCACAGGCGCGGTGGACTCGCTGGTCGACCGGCTGGGCATGCGGTACGCCCCCGCCGTACTGCGTCTGATGGGCCCCAAGCAGGTCGCCAAGTACCGCCGCAGGATCGACCTGGCGGGCAACCCCGGCGGCCTGACCATCGACCGCTACGCGGCGCGCAGGGCGGTGTACGGCTTCCTGGGCGGCGTCGGCGGCCTGCTGTTCCTGGTGCAGGGCAACGTGGTGATGGCCCTGCTGCTGTTCGCCTTCGGCGCGTTCTGGACGGAGGTGGGGATCTGGTCGGCGATCCGGGTCCGCAAGGACGTGATCGAGCGGACCCTGCCGGACTTCCTCGACGTCCTCGCGGTCGTGGTCAGCGCGGGCCTCGGCTTCCGCCAGGCCCTGGACCGGGTCGCCTCGCGCTACGAGGGCCCCTGGGCCGACGAGATCCGTATCACCCTGCGCCAGATGGACCTCGGCATGAGCCGCCGCCAGGCCTTCGCGGAACTGCGGCGACGCAACGACTCCGAGCAGGTCGCGATGTTCGTGACGGCGTTGCAGCAGGGGGAGGAGCTGGGGGCGCCGATCGTGGACACGCTGGTGTCGCTGGCGAAGGACATGCGCCGCACGGACGCGCAGAACGCGCGGCGCAAGGCGGCACGGGCCGTGCCCAAGGCCACGATGATGATCACGACGTTCATGGTGCCGGCGACGATGCTGCTGCTCGGGGCGGGGTTGTTGCTGGGGTCGGGGACGGACTTCGGCACGCTCACGGGTGAGTGACGGCGATGACGATCACACCGACGCCGCCGGTGGGGCGGGTGCGGGTGGAGGGTGTGGTGCTCCCGAGGGAGGTGCCGGGCCTGATCACGGCGCGTGAACGGAAGGCCGCCGATGGCGCTGAGCCCGCACAGGGGCCACCCGCACCCGCACCCGCACTGACCCTCCAGCTCAACGCCCTGCAAGCCATGTGCCGCCAGGTCTTCGGCTTCCGCCTGGCCATGATCGCCCTGGCCGCCCCCGCAGCCCTCCTCAACGCCTCACCAGGCCTGGGCGTACGCCTGGTCGGCGCGGCAGTCGTCGTCACCTTCATGGCCTCCTACGTCCTCTTCCGGGACTGGGAACGCTTCGGCCCCTTACTCCTGCGCCACCCCACCCTCCTGGCCCTGGACACCCTCGTAGGCTCCCTCCCCCTCATCTCCGCGGGCCCCGACAGCACCCTCGCCTACGTCAGCGTCTGCACCCCCCTCCTCGCCGGCGTCGTCTACAGCTGGCGAGGCGCCGCGGTCTTCGCCTCCCTCCAGTCCCTGATCCTCCTCCTGGTCCACGCCACCCTCACGACAACCCCCGACGCGACCCCCGCCGAAACCCTCCTCCTCCCCGGCCTCTGCGTGATCACGGGCGCCCTCGGCTCCACCCTGCGCAACCTCATGCTCCGCTTCGGCGAAGCCACCCACGCCCTGACGGCGGTCCAGGCCCGCCTGGCCGTCACGGAGGCGGTGGCGGCCGAACGCGCCCGCCTGGCCCGCGAACTGCACGACTCGGTGGCCAAGACCCTGCACGGCGTGGCCCTGGCGGCGGACGGCCTGGCGAACTCGGCCGACAAGCTGAACCCACCCCTGCTCAGGCACCGGGCGGAGCTGGTGGCCCGCTCGGCCCGCCGAGCCGCGGCGGAATCCCGGGAACTCCTCACGGACCTACGCCGAGAATCGGACCCGGCGCACGGCACGGACCTGCTCGCGGAACTGGCGGCCCGCACCACCGACTTCACCACCCGCACCGGCGTCCCCACCACCTGCCGCCCCACCGGCGACACAGCAGTACCCCGCATCCCCCCGGCCGTGGCCCGCCAGTTCCTCACCATCGCGGCGGAGGCCATGGAAAACGCCCACCGCCACGCAGGCCCGACCCGGATCGACGTGACGGCGGGCATCCACGGCGACCTGCTCGTCCTCAGCGTCCACGACGACGGCCGCGGCCTCCCTCCCGGAACCACCCTCGAACAACTCCGCCGAACCGGCCACTTCGGCCTGGTCGGCATGGTCGAACGCGCCGCCTCGGTGGGCGCCCGCATCCGCATAGGCCGAGGCAACCACCCCAAAGGCACGGAAGTACGCCTGGAACTCCCGCTGGCGGCCCTGCACACCCGCCCGTCCTGACCCCTGGAGCCACCTGAGAGGAGGCCGAACGATGACATCCCTGCGTGTGGTCGTGGCCGACGACAACCCCGTGGTCCGCGCGGGCCTCACCGCGCTCCTCTCGGGCCGTGAGGACATCACGGTCGTGGCGGAGGCGGCGGACGGCCGAGAGGCGTACGACGCGGCCAGGGCCCACCGCCCCGACGTGATCCTCCTGGACGTCCGCATGCCGGGCGTGGACGGCATCTCGGCGCTCCCGTACCTCGTACCACTGGCCCCCGTCGTCATGCTGACCTACAGCCGCGAGTCGGAGATCGTCGAGGAGGCGCTGCGGCGAGGGGCGGACGGCTACCTGGTCCACGGCGAGTTCACGGCGGACCAACTGGTGACGGCGGTACGGGACATCACACAGGGCAGGCCCCACTTCACCCCGACGGCGGCAGGGGCGCTCCTCGCCCAGCTCAGAGGCACATCAAATGCAACTGCAAACCCCCAACTCCCGACCTCAACACAGGGGATCCCCGTGGGGCGCATCCCGCCACCGCCTATTTCTCCGGAAAACCTTTCGCAGGTGCAACCGGCTGTGGCACAGTCGTCGTCATACCGGTCGCGGTTCCAACTCAGCGCGAGGGAGGCGGAGATCATGGACCTCATCGCATCCGGCATGAACAACCAGCACATCGCCGCCACGTGCTTCATCAGCGAGAAGACGGTCAAGAACCACATCAACCGCATCTTCGCCAAGCTCCACAGCACGAGCCGCTCGGAAGCCACGGCGAAGTGGCTGGGGTTGGGGTGACCGCGATGTCCCGTCCGTCAGCGCGTGATTGGGCCCGTGATTGGGCCCTGGGGCCCTCGGCAGACGTGCGTGTTCCGCCGTACCCTCGCGGCACCGAAGCCGAGCCACCCGGAGGGGAACGCCATGAACAACTGGATGACCACCACGCTCACGTACCTCCGCACCCGCACTGCCCGCAACGACGAGGGGCAGACGGCGGTGGAGTATTTGGGGATCATTGCGGTGGTGGTGGCGATTGTGTTGGCGATTACGGGGACGGATATCGGCGAGGCGATCTTCGATGCGATCAGCGACAAGATCACCGAGGTGACCGGCGGCTGATCCGGCTTCGCAAGTACGACGACACAGGGCAGGCCTTTCCCATCTACATCACGGCGGTGGCGGGCCTGCTCTTTCTCGCGTTCGCGTACCTTGCGGTCGGCCAGGCCGCGGCGACTCGTAACGAGGCTCAGACAGCGGCGGACGCCGCGGCGCTCGCAGCAGCCCAGGATCTCCGGGATCAGCTCGCGGGCGAGTGGCTCGAGAAGATGCTGGACCCGACTTCATGGCAGGGCATCTTCGACGGTGACGTGGAACTACTCGACGACCCATGTGAACGCGCGCGTCAACTCGCGGCACAGAACGAGGCTCACATGGAGGGTTGTGAGGGGCAGGGCCTCCTGGGCTACAGGGTCGACGTCAAGACCGACGAGCCCGTGGGGGACACCATCGTGCCCGGTACGGAGGGCATGCACGCCACGGCACACGCCGTTGCCGTCGTCGAGCCCCGTTGCACGTTCGAACTCCTGGGCGAGGATGCAGGGGACGAGGTCCTGCCGAAGCTCACCTGCAAGGACAAGGACTGGGAACTGAACCCGGAGCACCTAGAGATCCTGCCGGCGCCCGAGGACCTCTTCGACGTCCATCTGGCCGACTAACAAGCGAATGACGAGTGATGAAGGAAGCAGAGGCATGAGTGTTCGGTTCACTACGAAGGCCCGCAGAGGGATGGTCGCATTGAGCGTTGCGGCCGGTCTGGCCCTCGGTGTGGCCGGCTGTGGCGGCGGTGGCAGCGAAGACGACAAGCCGGACAACTTGGCGTCAGCTTCCAAGGGCAGTGGGTCTGCGGCGGACACTCAGGAAGGCGAGTCGGAAGAGTCCTTGGCGGAACTGAAGGGTAAAGAGGGTCTTGTCCTCAAGCTCACCACTGCCGAGAGAGACTCGGGTGGCTTCCTGACCGTAAGCGGTGATCTCAAGAACGATGGGGCCGAGAGGGTCCAAGTTCCCGCAGCTCTCAGGGGCGATGAGACCGAGATCATCCAGCACGGCAGGTCGCTGGGCGGGGCCACGCTGGTGGACTCTGAGGGGAAGAAGCGGTACTACGTGCTGCGCGACACCGATGGTCGTCCGCTGACGACTACGGATCTGGGGTCGATGAAGCCCGGTGAATCCGTCCCTGTCTTCATGCAGTTCCCGGCTCCGCCTGCCAGCACCACTGAAGTCACCTTCCAGTTGCCGACCTTCGCCAGCGCCACCATCACAATCTCCGGGTGAGGCCAAAGATGACCGCAACCTCACGCCTCCCCCTGACCCTCACCACCGCCACATTCCTCCTCGCCACGACCCTCTACACCACCACAACAGCCCACGCCGAAGACGGCCCCAGCGTCCCCCCGGGCACCGAAGCCACCCCCTCCGCCCCCGTCGAAGTCGACCCCAACGACCCCGACCTCAAGCTCCCGGAAGGCGCCACCCTCGCCGAACCCAAGGTCCTGGACATCAAGCAGGTCGTGGAAGAGCAGAGCGGTGACGAACGCCGCGAGGACACCAACGCGGACGTCAAGTTCGCCCTCCAGGCAGAAGTCCTCTTCGGCAAGGACAGCGCAAGACTCAGCGCCGCCGCGAAGGCCCGCATCTCCGCGATCGCCGAGGAGATCAAGACCCAGAACGCCACAAAGATCCGCGTCTTCGGCTTCACCGACAACCTCGGATCCTCCGCCCACGGCGACGCCCTGTCCCGCCGCCGCGCCAACGCCGTACACGACGTCCTCGACTCAGAACTGAACGACCCCGACATCACCTTCGAGGTACGCGGCTACGGCGAGCAGTACCCGATCGCCGACAACTCGACGGAGTCCGGCCGCAAGAAGAACCGCCGGGTGGAGGTGTCCTTCCCTCGCGGAGATGGTTGATTCACCGGCGTATACGTGACGTATACTCTCGGCATGTCCGATGTCATGATCCGAGTGCCTGCCGAAGTCCGCGACCAGCTTGCCGCTGTCGCGGAGGCTCGTGGGACCAGCCTGCGTGCTCTTATGCAGGAGATAGCCGCTCAGACTCTGACTCCCGAGCAGATCAAGGAACGGGCCGATCGCACTCGTGCCCTTCTTGCCGAGCGGTTCGGCCACTACGTCACGGATGAGGAGTCCGCAGAGATGCGGCGCAAGATGCGGGAAGCCACCGCCACCCACAGGGCCGCTCTCGCGGAGGCGGAGTCGTCCCGTTGAGCCACACCGAGCACTACGTCCTGGACGGCCCGACTCTGCTGGCCATGGGGGGAAGCAAACAGGTCTCGGGACTCATCCATGCCGCGGCGGCCAGCGACGACGTGCGCCTGTGGCTGCCGGTCCTGTGCCTCTTGGAGGCTGAGCGGGAGCGCGCGGGGATCGTTGCCCACGCCGGTGTGCTGCTGGACGTTCTGCACGTCGTCGACGACGACTTCCCGATGGCTGTGACTACTGCCGAGCTGTGCGGTCACGGAGTCCCCTTCGGCGTCGCGGCGGCCGTACATGTCGCGCGACCGAACCCGATGCTCCCCGAGGGGGCATTGGTGGCCACGATCGCGCCCGAGGCCTATGACGGACTCGGTGTCGGGGTCATGAACCTGAATCGCTGACGAACTCGCGGAGCAGAGAAGCCGCGAGGTGGTGGTCCTCCTGTCCGGCGACGGCGATGCAGGCGACCTCCATGGGGGACAGGGGCGGCAGCGCGGCGGCGAACAGGGTGCGGGCGTACGCATCGCCTTGCGTCCGGCTGTCATGGCCGCCTTGCTGGCGTGAGCAGTCCGTCGGCGAATACGGCGACCATATGCCGGGGTTGGTATTCGGGTCGCTCGACCGGTACGGGCATGCACAGGTTGGCGATGGCGTAGAGCACGTCGTGGGCGCTGACGTCGTCGCGAGCGACTCCAGCGGCCACGGCGGATTCGAGCAGCGCGGCAAGCGCGGGTCCGGCCTTGTCCAGGAAGTAGCCGGGGAGTTCGTTGTAGGCGGGGTCGCCGGAGTGCAGGGCCGGGGCGAGTCCCCGCTTGCTCTGCAGGAACACCGCGTACTGGTGCAGCCACTCGATGAGGGCGTCTGCCGGCTCGCGCTCGGCGGCGAGCCGGGGCCCCAGGTCGGCGATGGCGTCGATCGCGCTCTCCACGACGGCCTTGACCAGGTCCGAGCGCAGCGGGAAGTGCCGGTAGAGGGTGCCCACTCCGACACCCGCGAGGTCGGCGATCTGCTTCGCGGGCGCGTCCACGCCGGTGGTGTCGAAGACCGATCGTGCGGCCTCGATGAGGGCGTGGAGGTTGCGCTGCGCGTCGACACGCTGGCGGCGCCCCCCAGCAGTTGGGGATGAATCGGGCATAGTGACTCCAGTTGCGTATCCGGAAAGCCTTTCCGTATCGTGGTTCCGGAAAGACTTTCCGTTTAGTTCAGTCTACGGTGCCGCTCGGTGCCCGGCTGACACCTGGAGGACCTCTCATGAAGTACCGCACCCTCGGCCGCACCGGGATCAGGGTCAGCCCCTATGCGCTCGGCACCCTGATGTACGCCACCCGCATGGGCAACGAGCCCGCGGAGTCGGCGCGCGTCATCCACAAGGCCCTGGACGTCGGGATCAACCTCCTCGACACCGCCGACGCCTACGGCGACTCCGAAGAAGTCGTCGGCAAGGCCCTCAAGGGCCGCCGTGACAACGTCGTCCTGGCGACGAAGTTCGGCCTGCCGGCCGGTGAAGACCCCAATCAGCGCGGCACCTCGCGCCGCTGGATCATGAAGGCCGTCGAGAACTCCCTGCGCCGCCTGCAGACCGACTACATCGACATCTACCAGATCCAGCGCCTGGACCCCTCCACCGACTTCGAGGAGACCCTCGCCGCGCTCACCGACCTCATCCGCAGCGGCAAGGTCCGCGCCGTCGGCTCCTCCACCACCCCCGCCTCCGAGATCGTCGAGGCCCAGTGGGTGGCCGAGCGCCGCAACCTGGAGCGCCTCCGCACCGAGCAGCCGCCCTACTCCCTGCTCAACCGCAGCGTCGAGCGCGAGGTCCTGCCCGTCGCCCAGCGCCACGGCATGGGCGTCATGGTCTGGGGGCCGCTCGCCCAGGGCATGCTCACCGGCCGCGTACGCAAGAACCAGGAGAACACCCTCAGGCGCGCCGGCTTCTTCAAGCACCTCAACGACGAACGCCGCATCGACGTCGTCGAACAGCTCATCCCCCTCGCCGAGAAGGCGGGCATGCCACTGACCCACCTCGCCATGGCCTTCACCATCGCCCACCCTGGTGTCACCAGCGCCCTGGCCGGGGCACGCACCATGGCCCACCTCGACGATCTCATCGCCGCCTTCGACGTGACGCTCAGCGACGACCTCCTCGACCGGATCGACGAGATCGTCCCGCCCGGCACCGACGTCGGTGCCCTCGACCAGGACTACCAGCCGCCTGCCATCCAGAACCCCCACCTGCGCCGCCGCCCTGCAACCGAACGCGCCGCCGCCTGACAGCGGGGGCCGCCGGCCACACCCCGCCGCGCCTCCGGTCCGACAGGCGCTTCGGTGCGGTCCTTAGGGGTCCTTGCACTATGAG
>NZ_JAHUXH010000058.1 GCF_019219825.1 Streptomyces sp. TRM70350
GAGGCCGGGGTGTGGGAGGAGCTCCAGCGGGTGCTGCTGGACCGGTTGCGGGCGGCGGACCGCCTGGATTTCTCCCGTGTCACCGTTGATGCCTCGCACGTGCCGGCCAAGCGGGGGCGAAGCAGCCCAAAAGTCGGTCCGAGTCCGGTTGACCGTGCACGGCCGGGCTCGAAGCATCACGTGCTGACCGACGCGCGCGGCACCCCGCTGCGGGTGTCGCTGACCGGCGGACACCGCAACGACGTCACCCAGCTTCTGCCGCTGGTCGACGGCGTGCCGCCGGTGCGGGGCGAGCGGGGCCGGCCCCGGCGCAAGCCCCGCGCGTTGTATGCCGACCGTGGCTACGACCACGACAGCTATCGCCGCCGTCTACGCGAGCGCGGCATCGTCCCGAAGATCGCCCGGCGCGGTCAGCCACACGGCTCGGGCCTGGGCGTGTGCGATGGGTTGCCGAGTCCGCCATCGCCTGGCTCCACGGCCCTCGCCGCTTACGGACCCGCTGGGAAACCCGAGACGACATGCATGACGCCTTCCTTCAGCTCGCACACTGCATGACCCTCGCCCGCAAGATCCCAGCTTTTTGAAAGGACCCCTTATGCAGGGCGGACTTGAGAACGTCACACCTGACCGAAACTTTTTTGGCCGTCAAAAGCTCTGGAGCCCGTACCAATTGGCACGAGCTCCAAATACGACGACCGCGACGCGGCTATGTCGAGCGCATCCCGATCTTCGACAGCTGTTCCACGCGCTCCGGCGACAACGTCGCGGCCCGGGAGCGCTGGTTGCTGATCCATGCACCAAGGCGGTATTGCAGTTCCGATCCTTCTTCGGAGAGCACGGTCTCGACATGCTTCCTGGGCACCTGGAGATGGCCTTCGCGCTCGTAGTACTGGGTGGCGGCTGCCAGGTTGGCGGCCCATTTGTCGGCCTGTGTACGGCGCGGCTTGGGCTTCTCGTGCTCGCTCGCGGGCTCGATGCCGAGGATGTGCTCGCACATCCACTGCTGGACACTGGTGAGCTTGTCCCAGCCGAAGCGGACCGACTTGACCCACCGTCCGAGGTCCTCGCCCTGGTGCACGACGTCGCCCGGTTCGGTGGGCAGTTCGCCGCCCTGCTCCAGGTGCTGCCGGGTGAGGTGGAAGGCCCGCTGCCATTCCACGGGCCAGGTGGGGCACCAGGACGGGTCGATATCCTCCAGCTGCTCCCGGCGGTCGTCCGACAGGGCGCCGGCGGATGACCCCACGGGCAGCCCTTCGGCACGCCGCTGTTCGATCTCGGCAGCCTTCCGGGCGGCGGCCCGCGCGTTCTTTAGAAAGATCCCCACCTTCGCCCCCTGGTACGTGGCGTCCAGCGGCGCCAGGAGGTGCCCGTGTTCAGCGGCCCACCCGCGCGCCGCAGAGAGGCCTTCCTCCCACGCGACGTCGAAGTGCGACCAGACCATGCCGAGCCGCTCCAGCTGCTCGATGCGGTCCTCGTCCAGCGTCCCGCGGGCGTAGAACCGGCGAGCGTCGGCGATCCATTGCCCCAGCGGGAAATTGGCCAGCGAGGCCGGCCACCCCTCAGCCTGAGCCTCCTCACCCTCCGGCACGCGGAGCGTGAAGGGAACCTTGAGGTCCCCGTGTTCGCGGGCGTAGATGACGGAGGCCTCCACGCCCCGGCGCCAGTGCTCGTGCTCGGGGTTGAGGACCCGCAGGTTGATGAACGCCGCCAGTTGCGCGGGGTCGCGCGGCGTGGAGAACTTGAGCAGCGCCTTCGCCGAAGGAGACGCTCCCCCTTCGCCTGAACCCTTCGCTGTGCCCTTCTCGCGTGTCTGTACACCTGTGGAGCGGCTTTGGGCCTGCTGTTGGGCCAGTTGTTCGACGATGCGGGCGTCATGCGCTCGCAGGGCCTCCAGCAGCTTCGCCAGGCCGCCGAACGCCCGGGAGGTGAGCATGTTGTCCGCCGTCTCCCCGGGCCCGAGCAGCACGGGCACGACCAGCGAGGCCATCTTGCCCTCGCCGGGCTGCATCCGCAGCGCGCGGCCGACGGCCTGGACGAGGTCCGGCATGGAACCGCGCACGTCGGCCCAGTACACGGAGTCGCAGTTTCGGGTGTCGACGCCTTCGCCTAGGACCTTCACCGACCCCAGGTAGGCCTTCTCCACGACCGTGCCGTCCGTGGCGATCCCGTCGGCGAACTCGCCCAGCACACGGCGCCGGTGGAGCGGCTTGTGCTCCCCGCACAGCCAGTCCGCCCAGATCGTCGCCGGGTACAGATTGGGGTCGGCGTCGTGCAGCTGCGTGGCGACGTCGGGCAGGCCGGCCGCGAAAGCTTCGGCTTCCCGCACCGCATGGTGGAAGACGAGGGTGCGCTTGAAGTTCTCCTCCGAGGACGCTTTGAGCAGCGCGGTCTGGAGCGCGGCGAGCCGGGCCCCGCGCACCTGGTCCGACCGGCCCTCGGCACCGAGCAGCATGGCGGCTTGGAACTGGGTGTCGGTGACGTCCACGCACACCACCTGGTACGGCGCACAGATGCCCCTGTCGATCGCGTCCGACAACGTCAAAGTGAAACACCTGCTGCCGAAGGGTCCGTTGGGGTCGTCTTCCATCGAAGCCACCAGCTCGCCCGGCGCGCCGCCCGGCTCCTGGTCCTCGTCCAGCTGCCACAGCCGCGGTGTGGCCGTCATGTACAGCCGCCGGAGGGACGGGATCCGGGTGTTGTCGTGAACGACCGCCCACGGCTTACCGATCCGGCCGGAAACCCGGTGGGCTTCGTCCGTTTTACCGAGTCTTGGAAGTGATCGGAATGTTCCTGAGCTGCTTGGATGCGTCGTGGACATGTGCGCGACGTGTGGATCGAGGTGACCGCTCTCATGTGCTGACGCTGCGCTCGTGTCGTCTTCGCTTGCCCACGCTTCCAGGTCCGGTCAGAGGCAGCCATGTGATGGCCGGTGACCGTCCTGTGGGTGCTTGAGTACCGGAAGGTGGTGATCGGCGGGATGAGTGCCGTTCGCTGTATGTCTGGGCAGGTGGGTTTCGTCGGACCCGGCCTTGTGGCGGCGTACGCCGTGCTTATGGGATCTGTGCGGTGGCTCGGCGGACGCGTGCGCTGTTGTCGGTGCGGAGCCGCTCGGTGATGGCTTCGTACTCGAGGCGTTCGTCCGGGGGGATGTCGGCGAGGGCGCGGGCCAGGCTGTGGCGGACGTTGGCGCTGGAGTCCTCGGCGAAGAGGCGTGCCAGGGACGGATCCCGGTGATCGGCGCGGCCCCAGCAGAGCACGGCGGTTTGCCGCATGAACGGCGAGGGGTGGGTGGCCGTCAGGGACGCCGGCGCGGGGGCCAGGCGGTCGAGTGTGAGCATGGTCTGTGCCTGCAGCCAGCCGTGGCCTGGTTTCTGTTCGGGATGACTTAGGTGCGGGAGCAGGCGCTGTTCGACGCGGAGGGCTTGTTCGGCGGTGGTGGCGAGGGCGGCGCTCGCGTGCAGGATCTCTGCGGGCAGACGCCAGTCTCCTCCATCATTGATTTTGTAGCGGCTCAGGGGGTGCTGGGTGCTTCGGTCGAAGGCGTTGGCCGGGTGCTCTGCGGGAGCTTGGTACAGGTCCATGAGCCGTTCGAACGTGTCCTCTCGCACGGGCGCCGGCAGGGTTTCAGCGAGGATGGACAGGGCACGGACGGCCTCGGAGCGTCGGTCGGCGATGTCGTTGCGGTCTTCGGCCCACAACAGCAGGTGGGCTGTGACGCGTTCACGCAAGAGTGTGATCGGATCGCCTGTGTCCATGCTGCTCTGGTCGTCGGAGCACGCTGTGAGGTATGCCGCGCACTGCCGCGTGGTGGTTCCCATGGCGTAGAAGGGGCGGACGGTCCCCACCGGTTCGGCCAGCACGGTGTCGGCCAGTTGCCGCGCGGTCTTGGCGACAGACGGGTCGTCCACCTGCCAGTCGGCCAGGAGGGCGGTTGCCCCGGTGTGTCCTTGCTGCGCCCGTTCGCGTACCACTGACACGGCCGACGGCAGGTGGGCGTGGAGGCCGGCGAGTAGACCTTCAGCACCTCTTACGTCGAGCTTCCATGCATCTAGCAGGCATTGTCCGGCCTGGTCGGCTACGGACAGTCCGGCCTTGACGCAGGCACCGAGAAAAGCCAGCATCTGCTCATCGAAGATCCGGGAGTTGTTCGGCTCTCTGGGGATCCATTCGACCAACAAGGGCAGCACCTGTTGTGCTGACACCTCCGGTAGTCGTTCATCGAGCGCTGCAAGCGCTCCCAGAGCCTCCCGGACCGGGTGGATGCCTGTCGACCCCGGCCGCGCGCCTGTGGTGACGATCTCCGTCAGGCGGGCGGCAATGCTCGCGACGACGTCATCAGGAATGAGATCAGCCTGCTGGCCGGTCACTGCAGCGGCCGCGGTGCACACCCACCGTGCACGCACCTCCAGGAGGTCGCATACATCAAGGTACTCGAGAAGCGATTCGGCGGCGGAGCGCGCGTCCTTCCTGCGGCCGGCGAGGATGAAGTGACGCACGGCGTGCTTCGTTTCTCCGGCGCGGTCGAAGACTTCACCGTAGCGCTGGTGGGCGAGGTTCTCGTCGGTCAGCGCACCGGAGATCCGGTCCTGCCACAGCCATTGGTGCGAGGCTCGTGAGGCGTCCGGCAGTCTGTCGTCGACCAGGGCTTCCAGCGCGCTGACGGCCGGGTTGAAGGAGAGGTCGATGAGGCGCGCGCCTTTGGCGCCGACCGTGCGGGCCGAGAGCATGGCCTGGGACGATTCCCTGAATCCGACGTTGTACTGGTCGGATAGGAAAGAGATGGACCGTAGGGCGTGCCGGGCGTCGCCTCCCAGGCCCTCTCGGGTCGCGGCCAGCACAGCGCGCCGGTAGACCTCGATGGCCTCGCCTCCGAGGTCTGCGAGGGCCAGCGCGCGTCCGCGGCGCATGTGAACCAAGACCGCGAACCGTTCCGGTATGCGGCCACCCAGAGCGCGCCGGTCGAGGTCGGCATAGGCCTCTTCCGGACTCTGTCCGGCTCGTACGGACAGGTCTGCCAGACAGCACTCCAACCGAATCCGCAAGAGCCCACCCTGAGAGGTGACAATTTCGGAAGCCAGGCCAGCCAGCCCCGCCGGATGATCGTCGGGGTGCTCGTCGACAACGATCTGCTCGATAACCGCCAGCACCAGGCGGGCTGCCATGGGATCGCCCGCCTGCACCACAGCCACAAGCGCGGTCGTGACCGGCGCGAGGTCGTATCCGTACTCGAACCAGTCCGCCAGCGCCTTCAAGACCTCATAAATGTTGGATGCCGTGCCGCCGGCGTCGGAAGCCAGTCGCTCCAGGCGCTGATCCACGAACATGCGATCGCCGGTCTCGTACCGGTCGAGCATCAACGTGGCCGCGACGCTGAAGGCCGCGTCGGCCTGTCCCGCAGACGCCAGCAGATCGCGCTGCCGAGTGCGGAGCTGGTTGGCATGCCCGGTAAACGAGGCATGTTCGAGTTCGTGCGCCAGATCGCCGAAGAGCTCGGCAGCCGGCCCCGGCTCCGTCTCCGCGAGTTGCTGCGCGCGGTGCAGGGCGTCCGCCAGGCCCAGGTGCTCGAGCGGGTCGTTCAACAGCGCGTAGCCATGCGGCAGGGTCGAAACCGAAGGCGTCTCCACCCCGCAGAAGGCTTTGGCCCATTCTGGACCGAAGACGCCAGCGACAAGGTACGGGCGTTCTCGCAGAAACCGGGAGAGGGCGCGTGCGTCGTACAGGTCAATGTCTATGTCGCCCTGGTATTTCTCCTGCAGAGCGACGAGCTCGTCTTCCACGGCCGTGTCATCGACAACGCACCCCGTCGCCAGGACGAAACGCACCGCGTCGAACCGTCGCTCGGACCATCCCTCAGCAGGCGTCGTAGTGCGGGGCGGACCGGTGAAGTCGGTGACCGCTGCACGGAGTGCGGGAGCCGGCAGAGAGACGATCCTGCGCACCTGGTAGACGTGGGTCTTCCCTTTCCACCTACCGATAAGGTCGAGTCCGCCCTGGTCCTGCCCGGAGCGGCCGTAGCCACGGATGTCGTTCATCCCGTCGATAAGCCACATGACCTCGCCGACCAAGCGCTCGAACACCGGCGGGGACAGCTCGCCGAAGGGCAACGTCTCGGGAGCCGAGAGGGGTGGACTGAGGGGCAGCTGACTCCGCCGGCTGACGAGCGCACCAAGACGGATCTCTTCGAGGGGTAGTTCAGCAGCCATCATGCACTCCTTGCGATCCGCGGTGCTTGTGTGCATCAGAGACGGATGGTATCGGGACGGACCACCACAGATCTGCGGCATTGTTTCGCGACCAGATTGCCGTCCGGTATGGCCGTTCTCGCCCGGAGTTGGGTGTGCCCGGAGGATGGGGATGGCGGGTGGAGGCCGCCGATCGGGGTCGCAAGGCATGCTTGGCGCAGGGCCGAGATGCGTGTGACAGCCTCAGTCGCCGCAAGAAGTTGAGTACACCCGTCCGGTTGTCAGTGGCAGGTGGCACTCTTTGAGCATGGCCTTCCGGGGAAAGTGTTCATATCGAAGGTATTCCGACGTACGCGGGCGGTGCTCCATGGGCGGTGGCCGGGTGATACGCGTGCATCGCACGGAGCTGCCGTCTCCTGACGGCTGCCGCTGGTGTGGCGACGATCCGGGTCACCACGGGTCTCAGTGGGTGGCATCGGCCGGTCTGCATACGTGGGAGGCGCCGACGCCGCAGCAGCGGTTGATGCGTATGAAGGCGCGGCGCGCGGCGCGTCAGGCCAGGGATGCGGCGGCTACCAAAGATGCGGGCCCGCGTCCTGCGCGCGACTGACGAGGGCGTCGAAGACTGTGGACAGGGCGGCGGGGATGCGGTCCTTTGCGAGGTGGGCGGCAATGCCGACCATGAGATCTTCCTTGTTTTTCGGTCCCTCGGGGGAGCTGCCCTTGAGCAGGCCCAGCAGCTGCGAGCTGAACTTGCCGGCCCGCAGCTTTTCGATCTCCTGGGGCTGCCAGGGGCCGCGTTCGGCGTTTGGCTTCCACAGTGCGTTGGCCGTCTCAGCCCAGTCGTCGTCGGTGAACAGGTCTTCGAGTTCGTTGGGGGAGCCGAGGTAGAGGCACTCCTCCTTGAGGTCGAAGCCGTGTTCCTTGAGCTTGTCGTCGCGGAAGATGTGCTTTTGGTTGGTGCGGCTGTCTTTGTCGACGACGAAGGGAACGTCGCGGCCGTGATCTTTGAGGAACCGGGCGAATCGCAGCGCGCCTTTGCTTCCGCCGGCCCACAGGCAGATCCCGGCGGACTGGATCGGGAAGCCGGCGTGCTTGCGGAAGAGGATGGGGAACGCGGATGTCTCGGATACGCCCTCCACGGCGACGAAGAACCGCTCGTGCAGGAGGACACTGTTGCGGAACCCCAGTGTCGTCGCGATCGTCGACAGGTGCCGGCGCACGTCCTTGTCCGCGCTGTCCTCGCTGAGGACTTCCGCCCGAACCCGGCCCTCCTGGGTACGCAAGTGCACCACGGAGGAGATGTCGACGCCGTCGATCAGGTTGAGCGAGTGCGTCGCCACGATGACACGCGCGTTGGGCCGCGAGGACTGCAGCTGAAGGAGTGCCATGATGCGCCGCTGATGGGAGTAGTCGAGGTGCGTGTCGGGCTCGTCATAGACGAACAGGACATCCGACTCGGGCGTTTGCGTGGCGTCGTGCTGACCCAACAGTTCGTTGCTGCTCTCCCACAGAGCCAGCGAGATCCGGCGCGAGCGGCCGGTGCCGGCAGACGACAGCGGAAAGCGGCGGCCCTGAGAGTCCATCACGTTCAGCTCGACGCCGACCAGCGCCGGACGCACCTGCACCTGGGGAGCCAGCTCCACCGACGGCAGGGTGCACCGCTGCGCGATGTGACTGCGGATGCTGTCGATGTCCTCTTTCAACGACTCGGCGAGATAGTCCTCAAGATCCGATACCCGCTTGGCCACTTCGTCGGCTCGCGTGTATTCCCGCAGCCGGGAGGTGAGCAGACTCTGGATCACGGCCTCGGGCGCCTGGACGGAGTCTCCCTTGAAGTACACCATCGTCGGCAGAGCCGCGGCCACTTCGGAGTCCGCCAGCACCCACGCGTCCACCTGCTTCATCTGCTGAGCCAACGCCCGAAGCGGTTGCTCCCAGCTGTTCCTGGCATTCGTCTGCCCGACCGGCTCGACTCCGTGAACGGCCGCGAGCTCCTTCAGCCCCGGCAGCTTCACCGCCGCCAGGTCACGCAGTTGAGGGTCCTGGCAGACACGGCGACGGACCTCCAGGAACATGCCCGCCTCTGGCCGGAAACGCCGCCTGATGTGTACCTCTTCGGGCAGCTCGAGACGCAACTGCTCGTCGGCACTGAGGCTGAAGCTGCCCGTCACGACCGTCTGGGGCACACGCGCGTGCGGGGCGGCTGCGTCGCCCGCCGGTTCCTGGAGGTCGCCGTCGCCAACGTAGGTGAGATCGTTCTCGCTCAGCGCTGTTCCGTGCAGCAGGAAGTTCAGCGCGTCCAGAAGAGCGGTCTTTCCGCCCTCGTTCTGCCCGGTCAGAACCGTCTGGGAAAGGACCGGAACCCCGGCGATGTCCGCAAGGCAACGAAAGCCCTCGACGGAAACGGAACAGATCTGCACGCGTGCCTCAAACTCGACGACGATGGACGGGACCTGGATGGAACGGTAGGTGCGACGTCGGCCCGAGACGCGGCGATAGACGTAACGGCCCTTGACGCGAAGCGGGCCAGAAAACCGCCCTTGCTGGGAGCTGCCATCAGGGCTGTGTGCACGTCCGCAGGCACGTCGTCGTAGCGGTACACCCCTCCGCTGTGAAAAGCGACCTCAAGCACACGCTCCTGCTGGCTGTAGCCCACCGACCGGACATGCGAGGAGCGAACCTGCTCGTGCAACAAGACGCCCCCTGCGGCCAATGTGTCAGGCGTTGCGTGATCGACCGATAATAGCGTCGCCCGGGCGTAGTTGGCAGAAAACGCCCGCCCTCGAACCGTCCCGGCGCTCGGGACGAATGCACAGCGGCTCATTGGCGTGAACGCAGAGATCCGGCCGGTTACCCATCACCGGCACACAGCCCCAGCCACTCGCACGCCGAGGACGTCTCCTGCACCGTCAGTTGCTCGCGCTGCGTCAGGTCGCCGGGGTGCCGGAGGCGGTGAGTGCGCTGCGGGTGTGCGACGTGGTGGTTTGGATGGGGCACCGGGCGGAGGGTCACGCCTGTCCTCGCTGACTTCGGCAGCGAAGTTGCCCCTGCGGCGTTCTGGCGTGTGAGGGTGACGGACTTTACCAACCGGCGCTGAGGTGTGTGGGACGTTCGTGTGGAGTGGTCCGTGGGTGTGGGGGAGGGGTGTGGACTCCGGGTTGAGGCACCGCTGCTGGAGCGGTCCTGGGCTCGGAGAGGGGCGGCACGCGGGTGGGTGGTCGGTTGGTGGTGGGCGAGTTACGTGTGCAGGAGATCGTCCGTGGGGATGGGCGGGTCTGTTACACGGTCGTGGACACGGACTGCACGGTGGTGGGGGAGGCGGACGGGTTCCTGCGTACCTGCGCGGCGGGAACGGATCGTACGTACGCGTTTGTGCTGGTGGATCATCTGAGGTGGCTGCGGTTCGCGGGCCTGGACGCAGGGTCGGTGTCGCTCGAGGATCTGCGGCACTACATGGCGGCACTCGGGGCGGACTATCCGGGGCCGTTCGGGCTGCCGTGGCGGGAGGGGAAACGCCCGTACGGGCACAGTGCGTTGAAGACCGCGGCGGCCTGCCTGAAGGGCTTCTACCTCCACCTGGGCACCCTCGGCGTGAACCCGTCGTTGGCGGAGGCGCTGCGCGTGACAAGGTTGCCGACGCGGGCGGACCGTCGGCGGGCGATGCTCGGGCACGTCCTGCACAGCATGCCCGCGAACCCTCTGGCTCCGGCGGAGCGGGTGCGCCGGCATCCGAAGATGCTGCCCGAAGGGGCCCGGGAGGTGCTGTTGGGGGCGGTGTCATGCGCGCGGGACCGGATGGTGGTCACATGGCTGGCCGACGGCGGTTTCCGGATCGGTGAGCTGTGCGGGCTGCGTCTGGTCGACCTGCACCTGCGGGAGCAGGCCGCGTGTGGTCAGTGCCGGGGGCCGCATGTGCACATCTGCCACCGCGAGGACAACGCCAACCGGGCCCGGGTCAAGACCAAGACGCCCTGGACCTGGCAGGACAACGCTGTAAGTGGCGGGACGGTGCGCCGGGCGAGTCCGGCGATGATCCACACCTACTTCGAGTACATCACCACCCAGTACCCCGCCCAGTCCGTTCACGGCATGCTCCTGGTCGGCCTGCACGGCCCCTCCCGAGGCCAACCGTGGACCACGGCTGCGGCCCGCGGCATGCTGCGCCGGGCCGCAGCCCGTGTGGAGATCGGCCGGGTGGTACCGCACGCCTTCCGGCACAGCTTCGCCACCGCGGTGCTGGATGCCGCACGGGGCAACGCGGTGATCGCGCGGGAGGCCGGCGGCTGGGCCTCGGCCGCGACCGTCGAGCAGGTCTACGGCCACGTGGACGTCCACGACCCGGTCTTCACCGCGGCGCTGGAGCAGGTGTGGGGGACGCGGCCGTGATCCCGCTGACGCTGCTGCCCGGCCGCACCGACACCACCCGCATCGGCCGTGACCGGCTCGAACTGCTCACAGCCCTCATCGAGGCCCCCGCATTCGACCCGCTCTTCCGCGACACGCTGATCTTCATCCCGCCTCAGCACCCGGTCTACGCCTGGCAGTGCGCCGTTGACGGCTGCCTGCGCATCCGCCGGGTCAGCCACAACCTGTGCAACACGCACAACCTGGAGTGGGAGAAGGCCGAGCGGATGGGGCAGACCAAGCGCGCTTTCATGGACGCGGCCACCGCTCTGCCCGCCGCGCGGGGAGTGGATTACGGCCGGTGCCTGATCTGTCCCGACCGCCCGGCGGTCAGTCCCACCACCCGGCTGTGCCAGCAGCACCAGACCAGGTGGCAGTACGGCGAGGCCGCCGGCATGGACCAAGACCAGTTCGAGCACTGGGCCGGTACTCAGCACCCGCTTCCCGGCTACGGCCTGTGCACGGCACGGTGCCCGTTCCTGGCCTGTACTTCACTGGGGCTGTGTCTGCAGCACCTGAACCGGTACAAGATCGACAACCGTCCGGGAACGGCCCGGTCGCAAAACTCACGCGGCCCCCTCAAGGACGGCCAGCCACTCCCGGTGACCTACGGCGACGAGAAGGCATTCCATGCCTGGTGCGCCACTGCGGAGCCGGTCACGCAGCCAGGGCTGGTCAACCTTCATGGCCTGTCCCCGCTGCTGAGGGCCGAGATCCAGTGGGGCCTGCACGCCCATGCCCAGTCCGCACAGCGCCTGACGCGCAAGCAGATGGACTCCGAGGTCCGCAAGATCATCTGGGAAGTCGTCAACGGTCTGCGCTGCGTCTACTACAGCCCCTCGGACACCAAGGACGCCGGCTTCCTGGAGACCGATCACTTCGGACGGCGCTTCAAGAACGCCCAGAGCCACTTCGACATCACCGCCGTACCGCAGCGGTGGCTGCGCGACCTGCTCTGGGACCATCTCGCCGAGTTGCTCCGTTCCCCGCAGTGCCCCCGCACCCGAGGCCCCTTCGACCAGATGCGCCGCGCCGCCGTCGAACTGGGCGTCTTTCTCCAGGCCGACGCCCCCGAGGCCGGGCACGACCCCACCGTGCTGCGCCGTGAGCACGCCGAGCGGTTCGTCGCCGACCAGCGCCACCGCGCCCGCCACGGCCTGCCGTCCCTGGGCATGGTCCTGGTCGACGGACGATCCCCCACCGTCACCGATCTGAGCTGCCAATTCGTCTTCAACCAAGCCCGCAAGCTGCTCTACAGCGCCATCACTGCCGGCCACGCCGAACGCCTCGGCATGGACACCGGCTTCCTGACCGCCATCCCCTTCGGCGGCACCGGCATCAAACAGCGCTCCCGCAACCCCTTCAGCGACGACGTCGCCCGCGCGCTGACCGAGGAGACCAACCTGCGCCGCCTGGAGGAACTCGACCTCGGCGACCGGGGCTTGCGGGACATCTGGGAGACCATCGTCGCCACCGGGCGCCGCTGCAGCGAGGTCGTCGGACTGCGCCTGGACTGCATCGGCCGCTACCGCGGCCTGGCCATGCTGTGGCACGACCAGACCAAGGTCGGCAACTACAACGAGGGCATCCGCATCCCCGAGCCCGTCTACCAGTGCCTCGATGCCCGCCGCACCAAGACACTCCACCGCTTCGAAAAGCGCTACGGCCGCACCCCAACAGCCGCTGAACGCCCCGGCCTGGCACTGTTCCCCTCCCGCATCCGCAACCCCAACGGCCGACAGCCGATCTCCTACGGAAACTTCAACCAGCGCTTCAAGACCTGGATCGCCGAACTCGACCTCGGCGGCGCCTACGTCGCCCACCAGGCCCGCCACACCCTGGCCACCAACCTGCTCCGCGCCGGCGCCACGCTCACCCACATCCGCCGCTACCTCGGCCAACTGTCCGAGCGCATGGCCGAGCACTACGTGAAGATCACCAACAGCGACCTCGAAGACGTCCTGAACACCGTCTGGGTAGCCGGGCCCGGCGCCCCCAACCCAGGCAAACTCCTCTCCGGCGACACCACCCCCATCGACCGCGAGACAGCCCTCGCCCTGGCCCTGGACCTCTCCCGCTGCAGCACCCCCGCCGACGGGGGCTTCTGCACCTACCAACCCGTCGTCGACGGCGGATCCTGCCCCTGGAAACTCGACTGCGAGAACTGCGACAACTTCGTCCTCTCCGGCGCAGACCTCCTCTACTGGCGATGCAAAGCCGAACAGTGGCGCTCCATCGCCGAGAACGCCCCCGACGACGCCACCGCCGACTACCTCCACACCGTCTTCGAACCCACCGCCAAAGCCATCAAAGGACTCGAGCAGGCCCTGGCCGCCCTCGGCATCCTCGACGAAGCCCTCACCCTCGACCTGCGGCGCCCCCAGGACTACTTCCACCGCACCTGGAGCACCGCCTTCCGTGCCCGGGACCTCGCCGCACTGCAGGCCCTCGACGACGCCACAGGACAGACATGAGCACTTCCCGCACCGACGCGGCCGTCCAAGCCCGCCGCCAAGCCACCCAGGAGATGCTCGAACGCCTCCAGACCGCCCTGACGGCCATGGCACGCGACCATACGCCTGTCACCGTCGCAGCCCTTGCGCGTACCGCCCGCGTCTCACGCACCTTCCTCTATCAAAACCAGCAGGCCAGAGCCCTGATCGAGCAGACCAACCGCGCAAGCAGAGCCCATCCCGGAGTCTCCAACAGCGCTAGCCGCGCACAGCCCGCCTGGAGGGAACGTGCACTCAACGCCGAAGACGCACTGGCCCAAGCCCAGCGCGAAATCCGCACCCAGCGCACCCGCATCGCAGAACTCCTCGGCAAGATCCGCGATCTCGAACACGATCTTCCCGAGGGCTCACTTCAGCGCATCGTCACGGAGAACACCACGCTGAAGCAGCGCGTACGACAGCTCACCCAGGACAGCCAGCAGATTCAAGAGCGCCTGACCAGCGCACGCCAGAACAACCGCTTCATGGACAAACGCATCGCCGACCTTGAAGCCCAACTCGCTCCGTACCTCACCACACCACCCCCGCGCCCCTGACCCAGCCTCGGATCATTGCCAAAGGGGATGGACCTTGCCGACGACCGTCAGATCCAGTCGACGCCCAACTCAGCCAGGGCAGCGAGCTGTTCGGCGGTGAGCTTGTCCCGCCTCGATTTGGTGTTGGAGACCCACACACCGAGTTTCAAAACCACTGGCTCGGTCTCGCCGTCGACCGCGATCTGTTCGCTGTGGCTGCGTGGTACGGGCCGGTTGGTGCCTTCCCTCTCGACCCACTGTGCGAGGGCGGTCATGCCGCGCTGGAACGCCTGCTGCGCCTTGCTCGGGCCCCTTCGTCGCACGCGTTGCCGCCGGGGCGGGAGACGGCGCCTCAAGTGGCTGTACGCCCAGCCGGGACAGCCGCTCCTGCTGCTCGGTCGACAGCAGCTTCCAGGTGCTCGCCTCGCGTTGCCATGCGAGCCATCGTCCGATGTCGTCGCCGTCCATGAGTACGCCGGGTGCGATGTCGGGGAGATGGCCGTCGGCGTCGACGAGGTCGGCGAGGATGCGGTAGTGGCGTTGCCAGTCCAGCGGCCAGGGGCAGTTCCAGTCGGGGTCGATCGCGGCAAGCTGCTTGGCGCGCTCCGCCGCCCGCTCCGGGTCCTTCCCAAGGCCGCCCTTCCGGCGCAGATTGGCCATGTGCTGCCCGATGGGCACCAGGCCCTCGGCCTCGCTCTCGCCCCAGAGGGCGTCCTGGCGGGGTGCGAGGTGTCCGGTGGCACGCCGGTAGGAGCGGAGCGCGGCGAGTTTGTTCTCCCAGGCTTCTTCGCCGGGCTCCCAGACCATCCCGGCCTCGGGAGAGTCCAGGAGCTCCTTGCGTCGCGGCTCCAGTTCCCCGGCCCGCAGTGCCTTTCGCTGCTGGTGGACCCACCTGCCCAGCGGGAAGTCCTTCGTGACGCCCACCGTCGTCTCGGTGTCGTAGGGGACGGCGTAGAGGCCGGTGATGTTGTTCTCCTTCCGCCAGCGGAGGAGGGCTTGGTAGCCCTCTAGCCAGACCAGGGACTCCGGCCGGTACACCCGGGTACGCAGGAACGCGGCGATCGTCGACGCGTCGCGCGGGCTGAGAAGTGGAGCAGGGCCGATTCGGCGGCGGCCTGCGTGCCGTCCTGCTCCTGGTCCTCGCCGTCGCCCTCGCCGCCGGTTCCGACGATCCGCCCGTCCTCATCGCGCCGGATGTGCACCCTGCGCTTTCCGTGCGTGAGGGCGCGGGAGGCGAGCTGCTCAACGAGTCGTTCATCGTGGGAGCGTAGGCCCTGGAGCACGGCTACGAGGGGGCGGAACGAGGCGCTGGCGACCATGTCCTGCGGGTCCTCACCGGGCTCCAGGAACACCGGCACGATGATCCTGGCCACCTTGGTGGAGCCGTCCTTGTTGAGTCGGAGCGCCCGGCCGATGTTCTGCACGATCTCCACCTGCGAGCCGCGGGTGTCCGCGAAGCAGACGGCCTCGACTCCCCTTTCGCCGGTGATGTCGATGCCTTCCCCGAGCACGCGAACGGATGCGAGGAAGGCGCGGTGAACCCGGCGACCGGCCGCGTCGATGCCGTTGGCGAACTGCCGCAGGACCTCGCGCCGCTCGGAGACGAGGTGGTCGCCGCACAGCCACGCCGACCACACCCGGTCCGGCGGGACGTGGCGGCCGGCCTCCAGCTCGTAGAACTCCGCGTCGATCGACGATGCGGGGAGCCGGTCCGCGGCTGCCAGGTCGTCGTCGGAGGCGTCGTTGACGTACAGCTCGGCTGCCGTCTCCGGCATCTTCTCGGCGAACGCCATGGCCTCCTCGACCTTCTGGTGAAAGGTCATGACCGTACGCAGGTTGTACGCGGCGGCGTGCTCCAGGAGCGCGGTCTGCAGGAGCGCCAGGCGCCGGCCCCGCTGTGCCTCCTCCGATTCCCCGAGGACCGGGGAGGGGTCGTGGATCTCCAGGACGTCGATCTCGAACGGGGCGAGGATTTCCCGCTCGATCGCCTCGCTCAGCCCGAGTTCGGCCAGCCACGACCCGTACGTGCCGTCCGGGTCGTCGGTCATGCTCGCGATCTCCATCTCATGGCCGTCTGCGCCCTTCTGCGGGCGGGGTGCCGCGAGGATGCGCGGGGTCGCGGTGAGGTAGAGGCGGAAGTCGGCGGGGGTGCGGGCGTTGTCGTGGATCGCCGCCCATGGCCTGCCCAGATCGCCTGCGGTTGAGTGGGCTTCGTCGATGATGGCGAGCGAAAAACCGTCCATCCGCTGCCCGTACAGGCGCTCCCCGCCCGCCATAGCGGCTTCCAGCGGCCCGCGAGTGCGTCCCTGGCCCGTCGGGTCGTCGAAGTCCTCGCGGTCCACGAGAGAGGCGTACGTGGCGAACACGATGACCGGCCCGTGCCCGGCCCACAGGGCCAACTGGATCGGGTTCGTAGTGGTGCGCACTCCGAGCTCGTTCAGCACCGGGTCGTTCTCCAGCGAGCACACCGCGACCATGGGGGAGCGGTGACCCACCGCCCGCCACGCCTGGGCGGTCTGCACGAGCAGGTCCAGGGTCGGCACGGTCACGAGGATCCGGCCCTCGGGGAAGCACTCCAGCGCGCTCGCGGCGGCCATGATCGTTTTTCCGGACCCGGTCGCTGACACGATCGTGCCACGGGCACCCTGAGGGGGCACAGATGACCTTGCAGGGAATCCGACCCACCTACGAAAGGCAGACTTCTGGTCGACCTGGTGTTTCTTGAGCGGAATCCTGCTCATCGACCGTCCTTTTCACCCGTGTCGTACAGCCAGCTGTCGTGAAGCCTTTCCAGCGCGGTTTCCTCCTGGCCGTACTTCGCCCAGATCCCTTCGAGCCAGAGCGGGGTCGTCTCGATCCTCTCGCACAGCACGAAGCAGCCGGGCAGGTCGATCAGCACGAGCTCGCCCGCGAACATGCCGCCGGGCCCGTAGCGGCGCCACAGCCGCTCCAGCCGCGCCCGGTGCTCGTGCAGGTACGCGTCCAGTGCCTGCGGGTAGGTCTCCGGCTCCGCCAGGTGCACGGTCCGGAAGGCGATGTCCACGAGCTCCTGGGACGACTCCTGGTCCCACTGTTCGGAGCTGGTGCCGGTCACGGCGGCATAGTGCCTGCTCGCACACGGCGAGGACCTGCTCGATGAGCTCCGCCGGCGCCTCGCTCTCCTCGCCGCGAACGGAAGGCCGACCGACACCCGTGTACAGATCGGGCAGGACGCGCAGTTCTCCGGTGCGGGCGCTTGCCCCCACCAGGTCCAGGCCGTGGTCGGCGAGGTGAGCCAGGAGCAGGCGGGACAGGACCTCCCCGTCCCTGGCGTACAGCTGAGCGTGCTCCTCTCCGCTGTCGGGGGACGATGGCGCGAGTGAAGACGGTGTCGAAGAAGAACTCGGACAGGGCGCCGACCAGCTCCGGGCGCGCAGATGCCGACTGGTCGTCCAGTGCAGCAACAGCGACGTCCATGACTGCAGTGAGGAACCGCCCGCGAGCGCCCTGCAGTTGACGCGCCTCGCTCTGCGGACTTTCCTCAACAGCCTCCACAACGCGGTACAGGCCCTGGTCCCCATACAGGCCACCCGGCTTCTCCTTCGCCCGGCGCACCTTCGCCACCGCCTCCTCAACGGACCGCGCGTAGGTGTAGTTCGTCACCACCGAGGCCCCGGGGTGCGCCGGGTCAGTCCGCTGCGCCACGACCCGATAGCGGATCAGCCCGGACTCAGACTCCACCGCCCCGCCGCTCGCACCTTCCTGACGGTCCCGCAGCGCCTGGCGCCAGCGGTCCGCCTGCGCGTCGTTCTCGGGGGAATAGACGTCCCACGCAGTGCCGCCCATCAAGGTCCAGATGCGCCTCAGCTCGTGAATCTGCTCCGGCGTCAATCCGGTAACCTCACGCTGGATTCCTCCCGTGCCCTGAGGCGCATTTCGACGCTCAACGAATTCAAGTCGTCCCCTCCCCCTAGACCCGCCCCGGGTGGTTGGGGGGTGTCCCGTGTTTCCGCCAACGGTACAGGGTGCATCAACCTGATGCACCCACTACACTGAAACCCGACACCAACGAGCGACCCCCATCCCTCGTAGCCAGCCCGGCCCGCGACAGCGGGTCCCAAGATTTTGGAGGCGCAGCCGGAAGGACCGTCAGGCGGGGGAGCGCAGCGGACCCGCCCCCAGGAATGCGAAGCACTCCCCAACTCCCTTATAGGAGACCCCACTAGCTGCACCTGACACCCCGTCAAGCGAGCGGCCGCGCATCGCGCGCCGCGCCGGCGCGCAGCGGCCGGCCCCACCCGATCCCGAAGCGCAGCGCCGGGATCCGCCCGCGCATCGCGCGGGCCAGCGGGAGCGCAGCGACCGCCCTCAACCCCGTTGCGCAGCAACGGGTTCGCATCCGCGGAGCGGATGCATAAC
>NZ_JAHUXH010000059.1 GCF_019219825.1 Streptomyces sp. TRM70350
TTCGGACTGGGCGGAGCGCAGCAGGCCCCATACGGCGGCGCCGGCCAGGTCGGGCACGCTGTCGCCGGGCTCTGCGGCGACGGCGCCGTGGGTGATGACGACGAGCGGACCGGCCGGCTGGTCGGTGGCGAGCTGGTCCTGGAGCCGGGCGAGGGCGGCGCGGGTGGCCGCCCGGACGGTCCCCGGGTCGGCGCCGGCGGGCAGGGTGAGCACGGTGACGTCGGTGGCGGCGGTCTCGTCGGACCCGGTGACGTCGGGGGCGGCGGCGCCGAGGGCCTCGGTGAGTTCGTCGGCGCGGGGGCCGAGGACGGTCCAGCGGGCGGCGGTGGCCGCCGGGGCCGGGCAGGGTTCCCACCGTACGCGGTGCAGGGCGTCGCCGGTGGTGCTGCCGCGGGCCTCGGTGGCCGGGCGCAGGCGCAGGTCGGCGACGGTGACGACGGGGCGGCCCGCGGCGTCGGCGGCGGTGAGGGCGACGGCGTCGGGGCCGGTCGGGCTGAGCCGGACCCGCAGGGAGCGGGCGCCGGTCGCGTGCAGGCGGACGCCCGTCCAGGTGAACGGCAGTCCGCCGTGCTCGACCAGGCCGCCGAGGCCCAGGGCGTGCAGGGCGGTGTCGAAGAGCGCGGGGTGCAGCAGGAAGCCCGACTCGTCGGCGTCGGCCGCGAGGTCGACCTCGGCGAGCAGGTCGGTGCCGTGCCGCCAGGCCGCGCGGACGCCGCGGAACGCCGGGCCGTAGCCGAAGCCGGCGGCGGTGAGGTGGTCGTAGAGGCCGTCGACGGAGAGGGGTTCGGCGTCGGCGGGCGGCCACGCGGCGGATGCCGGGGCCGGTTCGGGGGCGGTGGGTTCCGGGGCGGCGGGGGCGAGGCGGCCGGTGGCGTGGCGGGTCCAGGCGGTGCCGTCCGCGAGCTGGTCGTCGGGCCGGGAATCGACGGTGACGGCACGCCGGCCGTCGCGGTCGGGGGCGGCGACGTGGACGCGCAGCCGGACGGCGCCGGAGGCGGGGATCGCGAGCGGGGCGGTGAGGACGAGTTCGGCGACGGTGCCGCAGCCGAGGCGGTCGCCCGCGGCGGCGGCGAGTTCGGCGAGCGCGGTGCCGGGCAGGACGGGCGTGCCGAGGACGGTGTGGTCGGCGAGCCAGGGGTGGGTGCGGGCGGACAGCGTGCCGGTGAAGACGACGGCTCCGGTGGCGCCGGCGTGCTCCGTGGTGTCGTCGGCGGGCAGTTCGACGGCGGCGCGCAGCAGCGGGTGGCCGACGGTGCCGACGCCGGCGGCGGGGAGGTCGTCCGCGGGGGCGGGGGCCAGCCAGTAGTGCTGGTGCTGGAAGGCGTAGGTGGGCAGGTCGACGTGGCGGGTGCCGGGGCCGAGGAAGGCGGCCCAGTCGACGCGGGCACCGTGGGCGTGGAGCCGGGCGAGCGCGCCGACCAGGGTCTCTGGCTCGGGGTGGTCGGCCCGGGCGGCCGGTACGGCGAGCACCTCGGGCCGGTCGGGGTCGTCGGGGAGCGCGTCGGTGACCAGGGCGCCGAGCACGGCGTCCGGGCCGACCTCGAGGAAGGTGTCCGTGCCTTCGTCGGCCAGGGCCCGGACTCCGTCGGCGAAGCGGACGGTCTCGCGGACGTTGCGCAGCCAGTACTCGGGGTCGCGCAGTTCCGCGTCGGCCAAGGCGCCGGTGACGGTGGAGACGAAAGGGGTCCGCGGCGCGTTGAAAGTGACGGCTCCCAGCACCCGGCGGAAGCCGTTCAGGACGGGGTCCATCCGGTGTGAGTGGAAGGCGTGGCTGACGGTCAGCCGCTTGGTGCGGCGGCCGCGCTGCGCCCAGCGGGCGGCCTCGGCGAGGACGGCTTCCTCGTCGCCGGAGAGCACCACCGACGACGGGCCGTTGACCGCTGCCGGTTCCACACCCTCCGGCAGGTCCAGCTCCTCCTCCCCCGCCTGCACGGCGACCATCGCGCCGCCCTCGGGGAGCGCCTCCATGAGCCGGCCGCGGGCCGCGACCACGACGACGGCGTGGCGCAGGGACAGCACACCGGCGGCGTGGGCGGCGGCCAGTTCGCCGACGGAGTGGCCGAGGACGAGGTCGGGGCGTATGCCCCAGGATCCGAGCAGCGCGGTCAGCGCGGTCTCGAAGGCGAACACCGCGGCCTGCGCGTACAGGGTGCGGTCGAGATCGGGGCCGCCTTCGGTGATCACTTCCCGCAGCGGGCGGGGCAGTACGGCGTCGAACCGGTCGCAGACCTCGGCCCAGGCGGTGGCGAACGCCGGGTGGGCGGCGGCGAGTTCCTCGCCCATGCGGGCGCGCTGGGAGCCCTGCCCGGTGTAGAGGAAGGCCAGGGTGCGGTCGGGGCGGGCCTCGCCGGAGACGGCGGGGGGTGCGCCGGCGGCCAGCGCGGCGAGGCCGGCGCGCAGCTGCCGGGCGTCGGAGCCGAGGACGGCGGCGCGCAGCGGCAGGGCGGCACGGGTGGTGGCGAGGGCCGCGGCGACGTCCAGGGGGTCGCTGTCGTCGGGCAGGCCGGCGGCGAGCCGCTCGGCCTGCGCGCGCAGGGCGGCCGGGGAGTGGGCGGACAGCAGCCAGGGCACGACCGGGTGCTCGGTGCGCGCGGTGTCCGTGGGTACGGGGGTGTCGGGGGTGTCGGGGGCCTGTTCGAGGACGACGTGGGCGTTGGTGCCGCTGACGCCGAACGCGGAGACCGCGGACCGGCGGGGTGCCCCGGTGTCGGGCCAGGCGCGGTTGTCGGTGAGGAGTTCGACGGCCCCGCGTGACCAGTCGGCCTGGGGGGTGGGCTCGGTGACGTGGAGGGTGCGAGGGGCGATGCCGCGGCGCATGGCCTCGACCATCTTGATGACACCGGCGACGCCGGCGGCGGCCTGGGTGTGGCCGAGGTTGGACTTGACCGAGCCGAGCAGCAGCGGGCGGGGGCGTTCCTGGCCGTAGGCGGCGAGCACGGCCTGGGCCTCGATGGGGTCGCCGAGCCGGGTGCCGGTGCCGTGGCCCTCGAGGACGTCGACATCGGCGGGGGTGAGCCTGGCGTCGGCGAGGGCCTGGCGGATGACCTCCTGCTGGGAGGGGCCGTTGGGGGCGGTGAGGCCGCTGCTGGCGCCGTCGGAGTTCACGGCGGAACCGCGGACCACGGCGAGGACGCGGTGGCCGTTGCGGACGGCGTCGGAGAGCCGCTCCAGCAGCAGGACGCCGACGCCCTCGCCCCAGCCGGTGCCGTCGGCGTCGGCCGAGTAGGCCTTGCAACGGCCGTCGGGGGCGAGGCCGCGCTGCCGGGAGAACTCCACGAACACGCCGGGGGTGGCCATGACGGTCACACCGCCGGCCAGCGCCATCGAGCACTCGCCGGCTCGCAGCGAGCGCACCGCCCAGTGCAGGGCGACCAGGGAGGAGGAGCAGGCGGTGTCGACCGTGACGGCGGGGCCCTCCAGGCCGAGCACGTAGGCGATCCGGCCGGAGACGACGGCGGTGGCGCCGCCGGTGACGAGGTAGCCCTCGGCGTCCTCGGGGACGCGGGCGCCGATGCCGTAGCCCTGGCTCCAGGTGCCGACGAACACGCCGGTGCGACTGCCGCGCTGGGCGTGCGGGTCGATGCCGGCCCGCTCGTAGGCCTCCCACGCGGTCTCCAGCAGGACGCGCTGCTGGGGGTCCATGGCGCGGGCCTCGCGCGGGGAGATGCCGAAGAACGCCGGGTCGAAGTCGGCGGCGCCGGTGAGGAAACCGCCGCGGTCGGTGTAGCTGCGGCCGGTCCGCCCGGGGTCGGGGTCGTGGACGTCGAGGTCCCAGCCCCGGTCGTCGGGAAAGCCGGTGATCAGGTCCGAGCCGGCGGCGACCGCGTCCCACAGCCGTTCGGGCGAATCGATGCCGCCGGGGAACCGGCAGGCGGTGCCGACGATCGCGATGGGCTCGCTCGCGGTGGCCATCAGTCCGCGGTTGCGGCGGCGGAGCCGCTCGGTCTCGCGCAGCGAGTTGCGCAGCGCCTCGACGAGTTCTTCGTTGGTGTCGCTCATGCTGTTCGTGGTCCTCAGTTTCCGCGGGGGCGCTCGTCGTGCGCGATCCTGATCAGGTCGTCGATGCTCATGTCGTCCAGGGCGTTCATGAGTTGGCCGGATTCGTCGTCCTCGGAGCCGTCCGCGGGATCGTCGGCGTGGCCGTCGGGGGCGTGGTGGGGCTCGGCCGGGTGGTCCTGGGCGGGTACGGCGATGCCGGCCAGGCGGGCGAGTTCGCCCAGGAGTCCGGCCTGCCGCAGCCGGTCGAGCGGGATGGCGGCGATGGCGTCGCGCAGCTCGGCCTCGGGGTCCTGGGCGGTGGGCGCGGCGGTCTGGGCCGCCTGGACCAGGGGTGCCAGCTCGGTCAGCAGATGGCGGGCCAGGGCGGCCGGGGTCGGGTGGTCGAAGACGACGGTCGCGGACAGCCGTGCCCCGGTGGCCTCGGTGAGCCGGTTGCGCAGCTCGACGGCGGTCAGCGAGTCGAAGCCGAGGTCCAGGAAACCGCGCGCGGTGTCCACGGCGGAGACCCGGGTGTGGCCGAGGACGGCCGCCGCGTTGCGACGTACGACGTCGAGCACGGCCCGGCGGCGCTGTTCCTCGCCGAGGCCGGCCAGCCGTTCGGGCAGCGCGGGCTGTGCCCCGGTGTCCTCGCGGGCGGGGCCGGCCGGGCGGCGAACCAGGTCGCGCAGCAGCGCGGGCGGGGTGCCCGGGCCGGTGGTGAGCGCGGCGGTGTCGAGCCGGAGCGCGGCGACGGCGCCGGCCGTGCTGCGGCAGGCGGCGTCGAGCAGGGCGAGTGCCTCGGCTGCGGCCAGTGGCCGGACGCCGCCACGGGTCATCCGGGCGCGGTCGCCGCTGCTCAGGCCGCCGGTCATCGCGCTCTCGGCCGCCCACGGCCCCCAGGCCAGCGAGACGGCGGGCAGGCCGCGGGCGCGGCGGTGCTCGGCGAGCGCGTCCAGGGCGGTGTTGGCGGCGGCGTAGTTGCCCTGGCCGGGTCCGCCGAAGGTGCCCGCGGCCGAGGAGAACAGCACGAACGCGGACAGGTCCAGGCCCTCGGTGAGGGCGTGCAGATGCCAGGCGGCGTCGGCCTTCGGGCGCAGTACGGCGGCGAGACGCTCCGGGGTCAGTGAGGTGAGCGTGCCGTCGTCGAGGACACCGGCCGCGTGCACCACCGCGGTCAGCGGTCCGTCGATGTCCGCCAGCAGCGCGGCGAGCGCGTCCCGGTCGGACACGTCGCAGGCGGCGACGCGGACCCTGGCGCCGGCGGCGCGCAGGTCGGCGGTGCCGGGCGGCTCGATGCCCCGTCGTCCGACGAGCACCAGGTCGCGGACGCCGTGTTCGGTGACCAGGTGCCGGGCGACGAGGCCGCCGAGGGTGCCGGTGCCGCCGGTGATCAGGACGGTGCCGTCGCCGTACGGGGCGGTGGTGAGCACGAGCTTGCCGGTGTGCCGGGCCTGGGCCATGAACCGGAAGGCCTCGCGGGCGCGGCCCATGGGCATGCTGCGCACCGGCAGGTGGGCGAGGTCGCCGGTCGTGAGCAGGTCCAGGAGTTCGGTGAGCATCTCCTGGACGCGGTCGGGGCCCGCGTCCGCCAGGTCGACGGCGCGGTAGGTGACGCCGGCGGGGTCGCGCGGGTCGGTCTTGCCCAGCTCCACGAACCGGCCGCCGCGCCGCAGCAGTCGGAGGGATGCGTCGACGAACTCACCGGCGAGCGAGTTCAGTACGACGTCCACCTCCGGGAACCGGCGGGCGAAGTCGGTGTCCCGCGAGGAGGCCGTGTGCGCCTCGTCCAGGCCCAGTTCGCGCAGCACCGCGTGCTTGCCCGGGCCGGCCGTGGCGAACACCTCGGCACCGAGCAGCCGGGCCACCTGTACGGCGGCCATGCCGACACCGCCGGCCGCCGCGTGCACCAGCACCCGCTCCCCGGCCCGCACTTGGGCCACGTCGTGCAGGGCGAACCAGGCGGTGAGGAACGCGGAGGGCACGGAGGCGGCCCGGGTGAAGGTCCATCCGTCGGGCACGGGGGCCAGCAGGCGCCGGTCGGCGACGGCGGAGGAGCCCATGGCGCCGGGCAGCAGCCCGAACACCCTGTCGCCAGGGGCGAGTTCGGTCACGCCCGGGCCGGTCCCGGTCACCACGCCCGCGCCCTCGATGCCGAGCGGCTGGGGTGCGCCGGGGTACAGGCCGAGCACGCTCAGGACGTCCCGGAAGGTCATGCCGACCGCCCGTACGGCGACCCGTACCTCGCCCTCGGCGAGCGGCGCGTCGGCGTGCGGCAACGCCGTCATACCGTCGACGGTGCCGGCGGTGCCGGGCCGCAGCCGCCAGCCGCCGTCGGGCAGGACCAGCGCGTCGGCCCCGGCCCGGATGAGCCGCGGCGCACTGACCGCACCGGCCCGCACGGCGACCTGGGGTTCACCACAGGCCAGCGCGAGGGGCAGGGCACGGGCGGAGCCGCCGACGGTGCCCGCGGCATCGGAGGTGCCGGAGGGGTGGGGGGCGTTGGCGATGCCGGTGGCGGCGAAGGTGCTGGAGGGGTCGGCGGCTTCGGCGACATCCGTGGCGGCGGAGGTGCCGGAGGGATCCGCGGCCTCACCGATACCGGTGGCATCCGGGCTTCCGGAGACGTCGGCAGCACCGGCGGTGACCGTTGCGTCGACCGTGCTGGAAGCCCCGGCGGTGGCCGCGGCGTCGAGGTCGGCCAGGACGATGCGCTCCGGGTGTTCCGTCTGGGCGGAGCGGACCAGGCCCCAGACGGCGCGGGCGGCCGGGTCCGGGGACTCCTCGGGGGACAGCGCGACGGCGCCCCGGGTGACGACGGCGAGGCGGGCCGTGCTCTTCTCGCCGGCCAGAACGTCCCGGAGGGCCGTCAGCACGGAGGCGGTCGCCCGGTGCGTCTCGGCGACGGGGTCCGCTGCGGGGTCGGCGACGACCGGCAGCACCAGCAGCTCGGGGGCGTCGGCGGCGTCGACCAGCGTGGCTCCGGCCGCGGTGAGACCGGCCGCCAGCGCGGGGTCGGTACCGAGCAGCGCGATGCGGCGGGCCGGGGCGGCGCCCTGCTCGACGGGCACCCAGGCGGTCTCGAAGAGCGCGTCGGGCACCGCGGGAGCGGCGGGCGGGCGCAGCCGCAGGGAGCCGACGGCGGCTACCGGCAGCCCGTCGGCGTCGTACAGGTCCACGGCGAGGGCGCCGTCGGCACCGGCCCGGGAGAGCCGGGCCCGCACCGCCCGGGTGCCGGGGGCGAAGACCCGCACCCCGGTCCAGGCGAACGGCAGCCCGCCGTGCGCTGGGTCGGTGATCAGGCCGCCGACGCCGATGGCGTGCAGCACCGCGTCGAGCAGCGCCGGGTGGACGGCGCAGCGGTCGGCGTCGGGGACGCCGGCGGGCAGTTCGGCCTCGGCGAACACCTCGGCCGCCGGGCCCTCGCCGCGCCGCCAGGCGGCCCGCAGCCCCTGGAAGGCCGGCCCGTAGCCGAAGCCGGCGTCGGTCAACTGCCCGTACAGGGCGGCGAGATCGGCGGGCCGGGCGTCCGCGGGTGGCCAGGCGCCGGTGACCGCGGGCTCGCCGGGCACCTCGCCCAGCGCTCCGGTGGCGTGCCGGGTCCAGTCGCCGTCGGCGGTGCGGCTGTGCAGGGCGATCGTCCGGCGGCCGTCGGGCTCGGCGGCGCCGACGGTGACGCGTACCTCCACGGCCTGCCCGGCGGGCAGCACGAGGGGGGCTTCCAGGATCAGTTCGGCCACGCCGGGCGCGGCCACCTGGCCGGCCGCGGCGAGCGCCAGGTCCAGCAGGGCGGTGCCGGGCAGCAGGGCGCTGCCGCGCACGGTGTGTTCGGCCAGCCAGGGCCGCGCGGCGGGCGAGAGCCGTCCGGTGAGCACGAGGCCGCCGTCGGGCAGGTCGACCGCGGCGGACAGCAGGGGGTGTCCCGCCGCGGCCGTACCAGTACCGGTGCGGGCCGGCAGCCAGTAGTGCTCGCGCTGGAAGGCGTAGGTGGGCAGGTCGGCGGTGCCGCCGCCACGGCCGGCGAAGTAACCGGCCCAGTCGACGGTCAGGCCGTCGGCGGCGGCGCGGGCGAGTGCCTCGGCGAGCGCCTCCGGTTCGGGCCGGCCGGCGCGCAGCAGGGGTACGGCGAGCGGGTCGCGCTCGTCGGCGGCGGCGGGCGGCAGGCCGCTCTGGGCGAGGGCGGTGAGCACGCCGTCCGGGCCGAGTTCGAGGTGGCGTACGGCGCCCGCGGCGGCGAGACCGCGCAGGGCGTCGTGGAAGCGGACGGTCTCGCGGACGTGCCGTACCCAGTGCTCGGGCGAGCGGGCCTGCGCCGCCGTCAGCGGACGGCCGGTCAGCGCGGAGACGACGGGGACGGAGGGCGCTCGCAGGTCGAGCGCGGCCACGGTGGCGCGGAACTCCTCCAGCATCGGCTCCATCAGCGCGGAGTGGAACGCGTGGGACACCCGCAGGCGGCGGGTGCGGCAGCCCTCGTCGGCGAGCCGGTCGGCCGCCTCCCGCACGGCCTGCTCGGGGCCGGACAGCACCAGGGCGCGCGGTCCGTTCACGGCGGCGAGACAGACGTCGTCGCCGAGCAGGGGCCGTACGCGCTCCTCGTCGGCCTCGACCGCGGCCATCGCGCCGCCGGGCGGCAGCGCGTCCATCAGCCGGCCGCGGGCGGCGACCAGCGCGGCGGCGTCCGGCAGGGAGAGGACGCCGGCCAGGTGGGCTGCGGTGATTTCGCCGAGCGAGTGGCCGGCCAGCAGGTCGGGGGTCACGCCCCAGTGACGCAGCAGCGCGGCGAGGGCGGTCTCCACGGCGAACAGCGCGGGCTGCGCGTAGGCGGTGCGGTCGAGTATGTCGGCGGGGCCGGACAGCACCAGGTCGCGCAGCGGGCGGTCGAGCAGCCGGTCGAACTCGGCGCAGACCGCGTCGAAGGCGTCGGCGTAGGCGGGGTGGGCGGCGTACAGGCCGGCGCCCATGCCGGCGCGCTGGGCGCCCTGGCCGGTGCAGAGGAACGCGGTGCGTCCCGGGCGGGCGGCGACGGGGCGGGCCTCGGCGAGGGCGTCGAGCAGGGCGGCGGTGTCGCTGCCCGCGGCGGCGACGCGGTACTCGAACGCGGTGCGCGTGGTGGCGAGCGCGCGGCCCACGGCGACCGGGTCGGGGTGGCCGTCGAGTTCGGCGCGGAGCCGCTCGACCTGGGAGCGTACGGCGTCGGGGGTGCGGGCGGAGACCAGCCACGGCACGGGTCCGCCGTCTCCCGCGGGCGCCGCTTCCTCGGCGGGCGGCGCCTGTTCGAGGACGACGTGGGCGTTGGTGCCGCTGACGCCGAAGGAGGAGACGGCGGCCCGGCGCGGCATGCCGGTCTCGGGCCACGGGGTGGTCTCGGTGAGCACCGAGACCGCTCCCCTGGTCCAGTCGACCTGGGCGGAGGGCCGGTCGACGTGCAGGGTGGCGGGCAGCACGCCGCGCCGCAGCGCCATGACCGTCTTGATGAGGCCGGCGGCGCCGGAGGCGGCCTGGGTGTGGCCGAGGTTGGACTTGACCGAGCCGATCCACAGCGGGCGCGGGCGGTCTTGGCCGTAGACCGCCTGGAGGGCCTGGGCCTCGATGGGGTCGCCGAGCGCGGTGCCGGTGCCGTGGGCCTCCACGGCGTCGACGTCGGCCGGGGTGAGACCGCCGTCGGCCAGCGCGCCCCGGATGACCCGCTGCTGGGAGGGGCCGTTGGGTGCGGTCAGGCCGTTGGAGGCGCCGTCGGAGTTCACGGCGGAACCGCGGACCACGGCGAGGACGCGGTGGCCGTTGCGGCGGGCGTCGGAGAGCCGCTCCACGAGGAGCAGGCCGGCGCCCTCGCCCCAGCCGGTGCCGTCGGCGGCGTCGGCGAACGCCTTGCAGCGGCCGTCGGCCGCGAGGCCGCCCTGCCGGCCGAACTCGACGAAGACGCCCGGGGTGGCCATCACGGTCACGCCGCCGGCCAGGGCCAGGTCGCACTCGCCGGAGCGGAGCGCGCGGATCGCCCAGTGCAGGGCGATCAGGGAGGAGGAGCACGCGGT
The DNA here is from genome assembly GCF_019219825.1 of Streptomyces sp. TRM70350. Lineage (GTDB taxonomy): Bacteria > Actinomycetota > Actinomycetes > Streptomycetales > Streptomycetaceae > Streptomyces. The sequence continues at coordinate 10,008 of NZ_JAHUXH010000059.1, forward strand.
GTCCACGGTGACCGCGGGGCCCTCCAGGCCGAGGACGTAGGCGAGGCGGCCGGAGACCACGCTGCCGGAGGTGCCGGTCAGCAGGTGGCCCTGCAACTCGTCGGGGGTGCCGTAGAGGCTGGTGAGGTAGTCCTGGCCGCCGTAGCCGACGAACACGCCGGTCCGGCTGCCGCGCAGCGAGGCCGGGTCGATGCCGGCGCGCTCGACCGTCTCCCACGCGGTCTCCAGCAGCAGCCGCTGCTGCGGGTCCATGCCGGTGGCTTCGCGGGGGCTGATGCCGAAGAACCCGGCGTCGAACGCGCCGGCGGCGTCGAGGAACCCGCCGACCTTGGTGAAGCCCCCGTCGGTGAGGTCCCAGCCGCGGTCGGTGGGGAAGCCGGTCATCGCGTCCCGGCCGGCGGCGGCGAGGTCCCAGAGCCGCTCGGGCGAGTCGGCGCCGCCGGGGAAGCGGCAGCCCATGCCGACGATGACGATCGGGTCGTCCGTCGCGCCGGCCGGCGCCGGTGCGGTGGCCGGGGCGGCGGCGGGCCGTTCGCCGGTGAGTTCCTCGGCCAGCCGGTCGGCGAGCGCCTCGGGGGTGGGGTGGTCGAAGACGAGGGTGGCGGGCAGGGCGAGGCCGGTGGCGTCCCGCAGCCGGTTGCGCAGTTCGACGGCGGTGAGCGAGTCGAAGCCCAGTTCCTGGAAGGCGCGGCCGGTGGGCAGGGCGGCGGAGGTGTGGCCGAGGACGGCGCCGGTCTCGGCGAGCACCAGGTCCAGCAGCGCGGCCCGGTCCAGCGCGGCGGCGGGGGTGGCCGGTGGCGGGGCGGTGTCCGCCGGGTCGGCGGCCTCGGGCAGTCCGGCGAGCAGCGGGCTCGGCCGGGCGAGGGTGAAGGTCGGCGCGAACACCGGCCAGTCGATGGCGGCGACGACCAGGGAGGTCTCGTCCCGGCCGAGGGCGTCGGCGAGGGCGGCGACGGCGCGGTGGGGTGCCATGGCCGGCAGGCCCCAGCGGAGCATCTGGGCGCGGGCCGGTCCGTCGGACATGCCGGCGCCGTCCCAGTGTCCCCAAGCGACGGCGGTCGCGGGCAGGCCCTCGGCGCGGCGCCGGGCGGCGAGCGCGTCCAGGTGGGCGTTGGCGGCGGCGTACGCGGCCTGCCCGCTGCTGCCCCACACTCCGGCCCCGGAGGTGAACAGCACGAACGCGGACAGCTCCCGGTCGCGGGTGAGTTCGTCCAGCAGGAGGGCGCCGGTGACCTTGGCGGCGGCCACCTCGGTGAGGTCGGCCCGGGTCAGCTCGTCCAGCGGCCGGTACCGCTCGACGCCGGCGAGATGGAACACGGCGGTCACGGGGTGCTCGGCCAGCACCCGGGCCAGCGCGTCCCGGTCGGCGGCATCGCACGTGACGACGTCCACCGTGGCGCCGAGCGCGGTGAGTTCGGCGGCGAGCTCGACCGCGCCGGGCGCCTCGGGGCCGCGCCGCCCGGTCAGCACGAGATGCTCCGCACCGGCCCGGGCGAGCCAGCGGGCCACGTGCGCACCGAGGCCACCGGTGCCGCCGGTCACCAGCACGGTGCCGGCCGGACGCCAGACGGGGGCGGCGCCGCCCGCCGGGGCGCGTTGCAGCCTGCGGCCGAAGACACCGGAGGCACGCACCGCCACCTGGTCCTCGGCACCGCCCAGCGCGCCGACGAGCCGGTCGGCGAGGCGGGCGTCGAGAACGGTGCCTGGGGTAGGGGCGGCGTCCAGCGGCCCGTCAGCGGAAGGGGCGGCGTCCAGCGGCCCGTCAGCGGAAGGGGCGGCGTCCAGCGGCCCGTCAGCGGAAGGGGCGGCGTCCAGCGGCCCGTCGGCCGTACGGGCCTTCGGGGTGCCATCGACCGTACGGGCCTTCGGGGCGCCGTCGGCCGTGTGGGCGCCCGGAGCCGCCTCGGCCCCAGCCGCGGCCACCGTGCCGTCGACCGCACGGGCACCCGAGACGCCCTCGGCCGTACGGGCGCCGGGCGCGTCGTCCTCCGTACGCGTGCCCGGTGCGTCGGCCGGTGTGCCGTCCGCGGGCAGGTCGATCAAACCGCCCCAGCTGTGGGGCCGTTCCAGGGCGGCGACGCGGCCGAAGCCCCAGATCTGTGCGGTGGCCGGGTCGGCGGGGGTGTCCGCCGTGCCGGTCGCCACGCCGCCGCGGGTCACGCACCACAGCGGCAGGGCGCCGTCGGCGCGGTCGTGGGCCTGGACGAGGGCGAGGAGGCCGGGGAGCGGGTCGGGGTCGCCGGGGCGGAGGACGGCGACGACGCCCGTGGCGCCGGCGGTGAGTTCCGCGACGCGGTCGGGGTCGTAGGCCGCGACCCGGGTGATGTCCATGCGGTTCGCGAGCGCGGCGACGACGGCCTCGGACCACGGATCGTCCGCGGCGACCGCGAGCCAGCGGCCGCCGGGCGCGGCGGCGGTCGGCGGGGTGGCCGGCGGTGCCCAGTCGACGCGGTAGCGCCAGCAGTCGACGGCGGACTCGTCGGCGCGCCGCTCGTGCCAGGCGGCGAGCAGCGGGTGCACGGCGGCGAGCGGCTCCCGGTCGGCGGGGTCCGCGCCGAGGACGGCGGCGAGTTCGTCGGCGGAGCCGTGGACGGCGGCCCAGAACGCCTCGTCCTCGCCGCCCTGCCCCGGCGTGGCCGGACCGGTCTCCTCCTTCTCCTCCAGCCACAGGCGCTCGCGCTGGAAGGCGTAGGTCGGCAGCGGTACGGGGCGGGCGCCGGGAAGCGCGGGCCGCCAGTCGACCGGTACGCCGCGTACGGCGGCCTCGGCGAGGGAGGCGAGGAAGCGGGCGGGGCCGCCGTCGTCCCGGCGCAGTGAGCCGACGGCGAGGACGGCCGGGTCGGTCTCCTGGAGTGCCGCGGTGAGCACGGGGTGGGCGCTGACCTCGATGAAGGTCGTGAACCCGGCGTCCAACAGTGTCCGCCCGGCCAGGTCGAAGCGGACCGGTTCGCGCAGGTTGCGGTACCAGTACGCGGCGTCCAGGCCGGTGGGGTCCAGGACGGCGCCGGTCGCCGAGGAGACGAAGGTTGTGTGCGTGGCGCGCGGGGTGACGGCGGCGGTCGCGGCCAGCACCTCGGCGCGTACGGCGTCCACGTGCGCGGAGTGCGAGGCGTAGTCGACGGGGATGCGCCGGGCGCGCAGGCCGTCCTGCTCGGCCCGGGCCAGCAGCTCGTCGAGGACGGTGGCGTCGCCGGAGACGACCGTCGCGACGGGGCCGTTGACGGCGGCGACCGAGAGCCGGTCGCCCAAGGGTGCGATCACCTCGCGCGCGGCGGCCTCGGCCAGCGGCAGCGACACCATGCCGCCGCGGCCGGTCAGGGCGCGCAGGGCCCGGGCGCGGGCGGTGATCAGCAGGGCGGCGTCCTCGAGGGAGAGGGCGCCGGCGACGCAGGCGGCGGCGATCTCACCCTGGGAGTGGCCGACGACGGCCGCCGGTTCCACCCCGTGCGCCTGCCAGAGGGCGGCCAGGGAGACCATCACGGCCCACAGGGCGGGCTGGACGACGTCGACGCGTTCCAATGCGGCCGGGTCGGCCAGGACGTCCCGCAGGGACCAGTCGACGTGCGGGGCGAGGGCGGCACCGCACTCGTCCAGGCGGGCGGCGAACTCCGGTGCGGCGTCGGCTAGTTCGAGGGCCATGCCGGTCCACTGGGCGCCCTGCCCGGGGAACACGAACGCGACGCGGCCGGTGTGGCCGGCGGTGCCGCGCACCACGCCGGGGACGGGCTCCCCCGCCGCGACGGCGGCGACGCCGCGCAGCAGGCTCTCGCGGTCCTCCCCGACCACGACGGCCCGGTGCTCGAACGCCGACCGGGTCGTGGCCAGGGCCAGGGCGACGTCCCGGGGCCGGTCCCCGGGCCGCTCCGCGAGATGCTCGGCGAGCTTCCCGGCCTGGGCCCGCAGCGCGCCCTCACTACGACCGGACAGCACCCAGGCCACGGGGCCGGCCGCCGCCGCACCGGACACCTCGGGCCCGCTGGAGACCTCGGACGCCGTGGCGGTCTCCGCCATCTCGGGTGCCTCTTCCACGATGACGTGGGCGTTGGTGCCGCTGACGCCGAACGCCGAGACGCCGGCGCGTCGTGGGCGGTCTCCGGCAGGCCAGGGGCAGGCCTCGGTGAGGAGTTGTACCGCGCCCGTCGACCAGTCGACCTTCGGGGTGGGCGCGTCCACGTGCAGGGTGCGGGGCAGCAGCTCGTGGCGCAGTGCGAGCACGGTCTTGAGTACGCCGGCGACGCCGGCGGCGGCCTGGGTGTGCCCGATGTTGGACTTCACCGAGCCGAGCCGGCCGGGTTCGGTGCGGTGCTGGCCGTAGGCGGTGAGCAGGGCCTGCGCCTCGATCGGGTCGCCGAGGACGGTGCCGGTGCCGTGTGCCTCCAGCAGGTCCACGTCGGCGGGTGCGAGCCGGGCGTCGGCGAGGGCCGCCTGGATGACGCGGACCTGCGCCGGACCGTTGGGCGCGGTGAGGGCGCTGCTGGCGCCGTCCTGGTTGACGGCCGAGCCGCGCAGCACCGCGAGCACCGGGTGGCCGTGGCGCTGGGCGTCGGACAGCCGCTCCAGCAGCAGCATGCCGGCGCCCTCGCCCCAGCCGGTGCCGTCCGCGGCGGCGGCGAACGGCTTGCAGCGGCCGTCGGCGGCGAGGCCGCGCTGCCGGGAGAACTCCACGAAGGTGGCGGGGGACGACATGACCGTCACGCCGCCCGCGAGGGCCATCGCGCACTCGCCGCCGCGCAGCGCGCGCATCGCCCAGTGCAGGGCGACCAGGGAGGCGGAGCACGCCGTGTCGACGGTGGCCGCCGGGCCGCGCAGGCCGAGGGTGTAGGAGACGCGGCCGGACAGCACGCTGCCGGCGATGCCGGTGCCGCCGTGGCCCTCCACCCGGTGCAGCAGCGGGCGGGCGGCGGAGATGTAGTCCTGCCCGTTGGTGCCCAGGTAGACGCCGACGTCCGTGCCGCGCAGGGACTTCGGGTCCAGCCCTGCGCGTTCGACGGCCTCCCAGGCGGTCTCCAGGGCGAGCCGCTGCTGCGGGTCCATGGCGAGGGCCTCACGCGGGGAGATGCCGAAGAAGTCCGCGTCGAACCCGGCGACGTCCGCGAGGAAGCCGCCCTCGCGCACGTACGACGTGCCCGCGTGCTCGGGGTCCGGATGGTGGAGGGAGGCCAGGTCCCAGCCGCGGTCGGCGGGGAACTCACCTATGGCGTCACGCTCGTCGGCCAGCAGCCGCCACAGGTCCTCGGGCGTGTTCACGCCTCCCGGTAACCGGCAGGCCATGCCGACGATCGCGATCGGTTCGGACGCGCGTTCGGCCGTCTCGCGCAAGGTCTGCCGGGCCTGGGCCAGTTCTCCGGTGACCCACCGCAGGTGGTCGAGGAGCTTGTTCTCGTTCTCCACGTTCAGGACTTTCCGAGTTCGTTGCGAATGAAGTCGAAGATCTCGTCGGCGGACGCCGTGCTCAGCCGGCCGGTGTGGGGGGCGGACGAGGGGGGCCCGGCGGGTGCGGCCGGTACCGGCGTCCACGCGTCGAGCAGCCGGCGCAGCTCGGCCGCGACCTGCGCGCGGGTCGGCTCGTCGGCCGTGGCCGGGTCGAGCCGGGCGAACCGGTCGAGGTCGCTGGTCGACGGCCGGGCCGGGGCGGGCGCGAGGGCGTCGGCGAGGTGGGCGGCGAGGGCCTCCCCGTCGGGGTGGTCGAAGACCAGCGTGAGCGGCAGGGTGAGGCCGGTGGCCCGGGTGAGCCGGTTGCGCAGCTCGACAGCGGTGAGCGAGTCGAAGCCGAGGTCGACGAGGCCGCGCGTGGTGTCGACTGCGGCCGGACTGCCGTGGCCGAGCACGGCGGCGACGGCCTCGCGGACGAGGTCGAGCAGGACGCGCGCGCGTTCCCCCTCGGGCAGGGCCGCAAAGCGCTGCCGCGGATCGGTCTCGCCGGTGGCCGTGCCGGGTTCGGGTGCGACGGCCTGCCGGGCCTCGGGCACCGTGGAGATCAGCGGGCTGGGCCGTACGGCGTGCAGGGAGGGGGCGAGCCGGGCCCAGTCGACGTCGGCGAGCACCACGGACGGGTCGCCGGCCGTGATCTCGCGGCCGAGCGCGTCCAGGGCCCGCTCCGGGTCCATCGGCAGCAGTCCGTCGCGGTCCAGGCGCCGGCGTACCTCGTCCGCGTCGGCCATGCCGCCGCCCGCCCAGGCGCCCCACGCCACGGCGGTGGCGGGCAGGCCGGCGGCGCGGCGGGTCGCGGCGAGCGCGTCGAGGTGGGCGTTGGCGGCGGCGTAGTTGGCCTGGCCCGCCCCGCCGACCACTCCGCCGAGCGCGGCGAACAGGACGAACGCCTCCAGGGGCAGGTGCGCGGTGAGTTCATGCAGGGCCGTCGCGCCGTCGGCCTTGGCGCGCAGCACCGTGGCCAGCCGCTCGGGGGTCAGCGAGTCGTGCACCCCGTCGTCCAGGACACCGGCGGTGTGCACCACGGCTGTCAGCGGCGGGCCGTCGGCGGCGATCTTGTCGAGCAGGGCGGCGAGCGCGGCCCGGTCGGCCACGTCGCACGCCTCGGTGACGGCCCGGCATCCCAGTTCGCCCAGTTCCGCGACGAGTTCGGCGGCGCCGTCCGCGTCGGGTCCGCGCCGGCTCACCAGCACCACGCGCTCGGCGCCGGAGCGGGCGGCCCAGCGGGCGGTGTGTCCGCCCAGCGCGCCCGTGCCCCCGGTGATCAGCACGGTGCCGGAGGGCCGCCAGCCCTCCCCCGCGGGCGGTTCGGCCGGCCGGACCAGCCGGCGCCCGAAGACGCCGGCGGCCCGCACGGCGACCTGGTCCTCGTCACCGGATCCGGCGAGCACCGAGCACAGCCGTGCGGCCGCCTGCTCGTCCGGTTCGGCGGGCAGGTCGACGAGGCCGCCCCAGCGGTGCGGCGCCTCCAGGCACAGCACCCGGCCGAGGCCCCAGACCTGGGCCTGCCGGGGGTCGGCGGCCTCGCCGTCGGCGACCGCCACGGCTCCGCCTGTCACGCACCACAGCGGCGCGTCGATGCCGGCGTCGCCGAGGGCCTGGGCGAGCACGAGGGTGCCGGCCGCCGCACCGGGGCCGGCGGCGAGCAGGGACAGCAGGCCGTCCACCGGGCCCGGCGCCGAGAGCCGCTCGGCGAGCCGGGCGCGGTCGGGCGAGTCCTCCACAACCAGCTCGACGGTCTGCACTCCCCGGTCCGCGAGCCCGCGCAGGCACGCCCGGACCAGGGGTTCGTCCGCCCGGCCGGCCGGCACGGCGACCAGCCAGCGTCCGGCCGGCACCGCGTCCGCGGCACGGCCGAGCGGCTCCCACCGCACCCGGTAACGCCACCGCCCGGCCGGATCGGCTTCGGGAGGCGTGACGGCGGGCCAGAACCGGCTGTGCTGAAACGGATACGTGGGCAGGTCGGCGCGGCGCGCCCCGGCGGCCTTGAAGAACTCCGCCCAGTCGACGGGCACTTGTGCCCGGGCCAGCCCCTCGACCAGGGCGACCGCCTCGGACCGGCCCCTGCGCAGCAGCGGTACACCGCCCTCGGCCAGCGGGGCCAGGGTGGCGTCCGGGCCGATCTCGACCAGAGCGTCGGCCCCGGCGGCCCGCACGGCGCCGACG
>NZ_JAHUXH010000006.1 GCF_019219825.1 Streptomyces sp. TRM70350
CTAGGGCATCGCGCAGGGGGCGGGCGCCGGTCACAGGCTGTCAGCCGCTCCAAGAAGTCCGTCCTCATTCGCCAGGGCGAAAACGTACCGGGCCAGTGTCGCGGCGCGCTCCACGGTGACCGACGCCCCGCCGGCGCGGGCCAGATCGTTCACCATGTTGAACGCCGCGTGTACCCGGAAGCGCAGCACCGCCGGCGGCTGGCCGGGGTCGAGTTCGGCCAGCAGGCCCACCCAGGTGTCCACATGCCGACGCTGCTCGACCCGCAGCCGGTGGCGGTCGGCCGGGGGCAGATTCTCGCTCTCGGCGGCGTACACCTCGGGCAGTTCGGCGTGCGTGAAGGTGAGCCGCACATAGGTGTCGATGAGCCGGCGCATCGCCTCCGCGGGAGTGGCGGCGTCGAGCAGCGTCTCGGAGACGGCCAGTTCCAGGCGGCTGCTGGCCCGGTAGTAGGCGGCGGCAAGGAGATCTGCCTTGCTCGCGAAATGACGGTAGACACTGGAGGCGTTGATGCCGGCCGCCTCGCCGATGTCGGAGATGGACACCTCGTGGTAGCCCTGCTCGCGAAACAGTCGCACGGCCTCGGTGAGCAGCCGCTCGCGGCGCGGCAGCAGCGCGCCCTGCTCCGGCCGGTGGCCGCGCGGAGCGGCCTGGCGGGGTGCGGGCAGGTCGGCACGGAGCACGGCCGTGGCGCAGTCCAGGATGGTCCGCTCGGCCTGCGCCCTGGCCAGGGCCGCGCGATGGGTGGACGGGCTGGCGATCACGCTCAGTGCGGCCGTCACCAGCGTGGCGGCGTCACGCTTGGGCAGCTCGGGCCGGGACGCGATCAACAGGTCGCGCAGGGTGCGTACCGAGCCGTCGAACCGCTCGGCGAGCAACTCGCGCTGCTCCGGCGGAAGATGGCGGCCCTGCCACTGGTAGAGCCGGGCCACCGCGCGGCGGTCGAAGGCGAAGCGCACCAGTGAGGGCAGCACGGCGCGCAGCCGCTCGGCGGGGTCCTCGACCGCGTCGGCCGAGTGGACGCACTCGGCGAAGCTCGTGCCCAGCTCGTCGACCGAGGCCACGAGCACGGCCTGCTTGGTGGCGAAGTGCCGGTAGATCGCGGGGCCGGTGATGCCCACCTCCTTCGCGATGTCCTCGATGCCGACGTTGTGGTAGCCGCGGGCGCAGAACAGCTCGGCCGCGGCGAGCGCGATCGTCGCCTTGCGGTTCTTGGGTCGTCGGCGCGGAGAGCTGGGCATGGGGCGAGTGTAGCCATCCTCCGAGGTGAGGGCACATCTGCTGACCTATCGGTCTCACCTTCCCGCCGACCTGGCTGGATGCACATATAAGTAAGTCATCATTCGCATCTATTGACAGGTGGTGCGGGCCGGGTCTGTCATATGGGCGTGCCCGGCGCTCGACGAAGGGAGCCGCCCATGGTTACCGAGTCAGACATCACCCGCGCGGTGGGAGCGTGGACCCTGCCACGCCTGCTGCACCGCAACGCCACCGAGTTCGCCGACCTGCCGGCCCTCACCGGCCGGGCCGGGGCGGACCACCTGACCTGGACGTGGCAGGAGCTGGGCGACGAGGTGCTTGCCGCCGCACACGGGTTGCACACGGTCGGTCTCGGGCGCGGCGACCGCATGCTCATCGTCATGTCGAGCCGCCCCGAGCACTGGGCGATCGACTTCGCCGCGGTGCAGCTCGGCGCCATCCCGTGCACCACCTACGCGACCCTCAGCCCGGACCAGATCCGCCAGGTCGCCGTGCACAGCGGTGCGACGGTGCTGGTCCTGGAGGGGGCCGCGGAGATCGAGCGCTGGCGCCCGGCGCTGGCCTCGATGGAGTCCCTGCGCGCCGTGGTGCTGCTCGACCCGGCCGCCGAGGCGGCGGACCTCCCGTGTGTTGTCGCGTACGCCGAACTGGTGGCCCAGGGCGGGGAATTGCGCCGCCGCCATCCCGAACGTGCCTCGAAGTGGACCGACGCCATCGGGCAGGACGACCCCCTCGCCCTGATCTACACCTCGGGCACCACCGGCGACCCGAAGGGTGTGGTGCTCTCGCACCGAGGCGCCCTCTATCAGTGCGCGGCCCAGGAGTTGGTCAACGCCGGGCCCGACCATCCCCGGCTGATCGCCTACCTGCCGCTGGCGCATGTCGCCGAACGGGTGCTCGGCATGTATCTGCCGGTCTACACCGCGGGCCATGTGACGATCTGCCCCGACCCGGCGCAGTTGCCGTCCACCCTGATCGCGGTACGCCCGGAAGGCTTCTTCGGTGTGCCCAGAGTGTGGGAGAAGTTCGCCGCCGCCCTCCAGGGGATGCTTGCCGCCCTCGACGAGCCGCGCCGGGCGGCGGTGGACGCCGCCAGGGAGACGGCAGGCCGGGCGTACCGGATCCGATCGGGCGGCGATGCTGTGCCGCCCGATCTGGCGGCGGCCCTCGCCGAAGCCGACGCCAGGGTACTGCGGCCGCTCAGGGAGCAGCTCGGGCTCGTCGACGCGGTCAGGCTGGGCAGCGGTGCCGCCCCGATCCCAGCCGAAGTCCTGGAGTTCTTCGGCTCGTTGGGCCTGACCATCATGGAGGTGTGGGGCCTGTCGGAGACCACCGGCGCGGCCACCAGCACCTACCCGGACCGCTACCGGCCCGGCACGGTCGGCCTGCCGGTTCCCGGCATGGAGGTGCGCCTCGCCGCCGACGGCGAGATCGAGGTGCGCGGCCCCCTGGTGTTCCTCGGCTACCTGCAGCCGGACGGCCGGATCGAATCGGCCGTGGACGCGGAGGGCTGGCTGGCCACCGGCGATGTCGGCACCTTCGACCCCGACGGCATGCTGCGGATCACCGACCGCAAGAAGGAACTCATCATCACCGCGAGCGGCAAGAACATCGCGCCCAGCCGCGTGGAGTCCCTGCTGCGGGCACATCCGTTGATCGGCTACGCCGCGGTCATCGGTGACCGCCGCCCCTACCTCACCGCTCTGCTGGTGCTCGACGAGGAGGCCGCCCCCGCCTGGGCGAAGGCGCACGGCCTGAGCGTCACCGGCATCAAGGAGCTGGCCGCGGAGCCGCACCTGCTGAAGGAACTGGCCACCGCGGTCGAGCGGGCCAACGCCGCGCTGTCCCGGCCCGAGCAGATCAAGGCCTTCCATGTGCTCGACCGGCCCTGGGGACCCCAGACCGGGGAGCTCACGCCCAAGCTCTCACTCAAGCGCCGAGTGATCGAGCAGCGGTACGCGGCCGAGATCGACGCGCTGTACGCGCCTGCTGACAACCCCCTGTGAACACGCCCCGCTGACGCCCCCGTGCACAACGGCCGCGCGCCGCCGGGCCCGTTCCCGAACGCGGACGCCCGCCGCTGCCCTGACCACGCCATGCCCGGACCGACCCGACAAGAGGTGTCGTGGTGACCGACGTACTGACGCTTGAGCAGCGGGACTTCACCGCCGCGCTCACCGATTTCTGCCGCCGTGAGTGCGGCACCCGCGAGCAGTGGGACAAACTCACCGCCGGCGGCAGCCACCAGCACAACTCCGAGCTGTACCGGAAGATGGCCGAACTCGGCTGGCCGGGCATCGCGGTGCCCGAGGAATACGGCGGCGGGGGCCAGGGCATGGCCGAGCTGGCGCTGTTCCTGGAGACCACCGCGTACTGGCAGGCCCCGATCGGCGGTTTCTCCACATCGGCGATCGCGGCCGCCTCGTACCAGAAGTTCGGCTCCGAAGAGCAGAAGCATCGGGTGCTCGGCGACTTCCTCAAGGGCAAGGTCCTCGCGATCTCGATGTCCGAGCCGGGCGCGGGGTCGGACGTGGCCGCGCTGACCTGCAAGGCCGAGCGGCGCGACGGCGGCTGGGTGATCAACGGCCAGAAGACCTGGTGCTCCAACGCACATCTGGCCGAGCACATCCTGCTGGTCGCCCGCACCTCCTCCGCGGGCACCAAGCACGAGGGCCTGACCATGTTCTCGGTGCCGCCGGAGGCGGATGGCCTGGACATCCACGCCATCGAGACCCTCGGCGGCCCCGACGTCAACGACCTGTATTTCACGGACTGCTTCCTGCCCGAGGACGCCGTGGTCGGGGAGGTCGGCCAGGGCTGGCGCCAGCTGATGGCCGGTCTGAACCTGGAGCGGATGATCCTGGCCGCGACCATGCTCGGCGCCGCCCGGCGCGCTTTCGACGACACCGTGGAATACGTCAAGGAGCGCCACCAGTTCGGCCGCCCCGTCGGCACCTTCCAGGCGCTCAGGCACCGGCTCGCCGATCACGCCACGGAGTTGGAGTGCACCCGCCTCCTCGTCCACGACGTGGCGCGCCGCATCGACGCCGAGCCCGAGCGGATGCTGCCGCGCGAGGCGTCGATGGCCAAGCTCAAGGCCACCGAACTCGCCAAGGCGGTGGCCCTGGACGGCATGCAGATGATGGGCGGCTACGGCTACGCGCTGGAGTACGGCATGGAGCGCATGCTCCGCTCGACGGTGGTGTCCACCGTCTACGGCGGGACCAGCGAGATCCAGCGCGACATCATCGGCAAGACCTTCGGGCTGTGACCGCGGTGGGAGAGGCCCGGAGCACTGTCACCGAGGAGCGGCGGCTCCGCTCGGTCAACCCCGCGACCGGAGACCTCGTCGCCGAACTGCCTCTGCACACCCCCGCCCAGGTGCACGACGCGGTGGACCAGGCCCGCCGGGCGGGGGCCCACTGGAGCGCACTGCCCTGGCGTGAGCGGCGCCGGACCCTGCTGCGCTGGGCCGCGCACCTGGTCCGCGATGCCGACGCGCTGTGCGAGCTGGTGCATGCCGAGAACGGCAAACCGGCCGAGGACGCCTACCTGGAACTGGCGCTCGCGCTGGGACACATCCGCTGGTCCGCCCGGCACGCGGGGCAGGCACTCGCCACGCGCCGGGTGTCGCCCGGGGCGCTGATGGCCAACTTCCAGGCCCGCGTCGAACGCCATCCGCTCGGCGTCATCGGGGTGATCGGCCCATGGAACTACCCGGTCAACACTCCGGTCGGCTCGATCGCCTACGCGCTGGCCGCCGGAAACACGGTGGTGTTCAAGCCGAGCGAACACACCCCGGCCATCGGGAAGTTCTGCGTCGACGCCTTCGCGGCGGCCAACCCGGACCTGCCCGAAGGGGTGTTCACCGCGGTCTTCGGCGAGGGCGACACGGGCGCGGCCCTGGTCGGCTCCGGGGTCGACCTGATCGCCTTCACCGGCTCGGCCGCGACCGGAAGGAAGGTCATGGCGGCCGCGGCCGAACGGCTCACCCCGGTGCTGATGGAGCTCGGCGGCAAGGACCCGGTCATCGTCGCGGCCGACGCCGACGTGGACGCCGCCGCCGAAGCAGTCGCCTGGGGCGCGATGAGCAACGCCGGCCAGACCTGCATCGGGGTGGAACGGGTCTATGTGGAGCGGCCCGTGGCGGACCGGTTCTGCACCGCGCTCCGCGACGAGCTGCGGGACATCCGCGCGGGCGATGCCTACGGCCCGATGACCGTACCGGAACAGATCGACGTGGTACGCCGCCACCTCACCGGCGCCCTCGATGCCGGCGCCACCGCCCTGGTCGGCGGCGTGGACGCCCTGCGCCCGCCGTACATCGATCCCGTCGTCCTCGTCGACGTACCCGAGTCGCATCCGGCGGTGCAGGAGGAGACGTTCGGCCCGCTGGTCGTGATCCGCACCGTGGACGATGCCGAGGAGGCCGTGCGGCTGGCCAACGGCACCCGCTTCGGCCTGGGAGCCACGGTGTTCTCCCGCCGCCACGGCCGGGCGATCGCCCGGCGGCTGCGCTGCGGAACCGTCTCCGTCAACGCGATGCTGGCGTACGCGGCGATCCCCGCCCTGCCCATGGGCGGCGTCGGCGACTCGGGTTTCGGCCGCATCCACGGGCTTGAGGGACTTCTCGCGTTCACCCGCACCCAGTCCCTCGCACGCCGGCGGTTCCCGATTCCGGGCATGTCGCTGCCGACCTTCCGGCGCGGCCCCCGCACCATGCGGCTGCTCCGCGCCGCCCTCACCCGCATCCACGGCCGCGCACGGTGACCACTCACAGCGCCCAGAAGGGACCCTCCGAGTCCATGCTGACGACCCGTTTCACCGAAACCTTCGGGGTGGAGCACCCCCTGGTCCAAGGCGGCATGCAGTGGGTGGGCCGCGCGGAGCTCGTCGCCGCCGTCGCCAACGCCGGTGCCCTGGGCTTCCTCACCGCTCTGACCCAGCCCACTCCGGAAGCCCTGGTCAAGGAGGTCGAACGCTGCCGCGATCTGACCGACAAGCCGTTCGGGGTGAACCTGACCATCCTTCCCGCCATCAACCCGCCCCCGTACGAGGAGTACCGGCAGGCGATCATCGAGTCCGGCATCACGGTCGTCGAGACAGCCGGATCCAATCCCGCCGATCACCTGCCCTCCTTCCATGCCGCCGGGATCAAGGTGGTGCACAAGTGCACCAGCGTCCGGCATGCCGTCAAGGCGCAGGACCTCGGTGTGGACGCGGTCAGCATCGACGGCTTCGAGTGCGCCGGGCACCCGGGCGAGGACGACGTTCCCGGCCTGGTGCTCATCCCGGCGGCCGCCGACCGGCTCACCGTGCCGATCCTCGCCTCCGGCGGCATCGCCGACGCCCGCGGCCTGGTGGCGGCCCTGGCACTCGGTGCGGACGGCATCAACATGGGCACCCGGTTCCTGTGCACCGCGGAAGCGCCGGTGCACGAGCGGGTCAAGCGGCAGATCGTCGAGAACACCGAACGCGACACCGAGCTGATCTTCCGGCCCCTGCGCAACACCGCCCGGGTGGCGAGCAACTCAGTCAGCCGACGGGTGGTGGAAATCCTCGACGCCGGCGGGCAGTTCGACGACGTACGTGACCTGGTGGCCGGGGCCCGCGGCCGCAGGGTGTTCGAGGAGGGCGACCTCGAAGCCGGGATCTGGAGCTCGGGGACGGTGCAGGGCATCATCCACGACATCCCCACCGTGGCCGACCTGGTCACCCACGTCGTCACCGAGGCGGCAGCGCTGATCGAGGGCCGTCTCGGCGCCCTCGTCACCGCCGGGCACAGGCCGGGCCGCACCGCCATGGACGAGGGGGCCGGGCGGTGACCGGCGGGCCGTATCTCCTGGTCGACGACGCCGACGGGGTGCTGCGGGTCGTCTTCAACCGTCCGCAGCGGCTCAACGCCCTGACCGCCGCCGTGCTGCGGGCCGCCGCCGACACCGTCGAGGAGGCCGCCGCGGACGCCCGAGTACGAGTCATCACGCTCACCGGCACCGGCCGGGCCTTCTGCACCGGCGCGGACCTGACCGACGCGGGCGGTGACATCGCCCCGGTGGACGGATCTCAGGCGGGCGAGCCCGGAGCCCGCCGTTATGGAGCGCACGGCACCGCCGAGAGCGGCATCGACGCCGCGAACCGCCTCATCCGCGCCATCACCGACGTGCCGAAACCCGTGGTCGCCGTGGTCAACGGACCGGCGGCCGGGGTCGGCTGCTCGATCGCCACCGCCTGCGACCTGATCTGGGCAGCGGAGTCCGCCTACTTCCTGCTGGCGTTCGCGAACGTCGGACTCATGCCGGACGGCGGGGCCACCGCCACCATCCCGGCCGCCATCGGCCGGGCCCGCGCGGCACGGATGGCCCTGCTCGCCGAACGCGTCCCCGCGCAGCGGGCGTTCCACTGGGGCCTGATCTCCGCCGTGGTCCCCGACGACCAACTGGCCGCCGAGGCGGACAAGGTCGTAGCCGCCCTCGCGACCGGTCCGACCGCGGCCTACGCCGAGACCAAGCGTGCGCTGCGCGCGAGCGCCCTCGCCGGTCTCGACCACGCCCTGTCACAGGAACGAGCCGGACAACTACGCCTGTTCCGTGGCGCCGACTTCGCCGAAGGCGTCCGCGCCTTCCAGGAGCACCGCACGCCACGCTTCACCGGCGCGTGAAGCGCCCGAAGAGCGAACGTCCGAAGAGTCACCCTCGCAGGAAGGCCACCATGGACCGATACCACTGGCTGAACCGCATCGCCGACCTGGACCCCGTCGCCGACGCGACGGAGATCTACCGCATATCGTCGGGCCACGAGTTCCCGTGGGACTACCTGCGAGCCCTGGAATTCGCGTTGCTGCGCACCTTCTGCGTGCCCAGCATCTCCGAACTGCTCGCCCGAACCGGCGAATTCGAGCATCGGCCGCAGAAGCGGTACGACGACACCGCCCTGCTGATGGCCGAGATCGCCGAGCACGGTTACGACTCCGCACGCGGCAAGGAAGCACTCCGCGTGATCAACCGGCAGCATCGCCGGTACACGATCAGCAACGACGACATGCGGTACACCCTTTCCACGTTCGTCTACGAACCCATCGACTGGATCACCCGGTTCGGCTGGCGCCCCCTCCACCCCCATGAGCGGCACGCCGCGTTCCACCACTACTGCGAAGTGGGCCACCGCATGGGCATCCGCGACATCCCGGCCGACTACGCCGAGTTCCGCGAGTTCAAGCAGCGCTTCGAGCGCGAGCGGTTCGCCCACAGCCCCGCCAACCAGGCGATCGGCCGGTACACCATGGACCTCTTCCGTTCCTGGTACCCGCGGCCACTGCGGGCCCTGGTCGAGACGGCCGCGCGCAGCCGGCTCGATCCGCTCATGCTGGGCGCCCTGGGCCTCCCCCCGGCACCGGCCTGGGCCGGGCGGACGGTGCGGGCCGCCCTGCGCGGCCGGGCAGCGGTGGAGCGCCTGCTGCCGCCGCGCCGCCATGCCTCCCTCACCAGGTCCGTCCGCGCCCGCTGCTATCCCGGATACCCCGCGGGCTTCTGCCCCGCCGATCTCGGCGCCGACCAGTCGAAGGCAGCCATCGGCCGGTGACGCCACGGCCCCTGGGCCGACCCGACACCGACGCCCAGGACGGGACCACCTTCACCCGGCCCTCAATGACGGCCGCGCTTTCGGATGCGCGGTCGGCGGTGCCCTCGCCCTGACCACCGTGGAGCCGCGGCCAACCAGATCGCCGGGACTACTCCAGCTGATGAAAGACCCCGAGCCGACCTTGGGTGCGGCTCGGACCTGGCGTTCTCGGTCATGGTCTCGTTCCGCGTCCGCTACTTGGCCGCTGCCGCGCGCATGGCCTCGCTCTCGACGGCGAAGCCCGCGAACTGCGCGTCCACCGCACCGCCGAAGACCTTCGCGAGGACCTGGTTGACCGCCGCCAGGGAACCGGCGGACCGTTCGGCGACACGCTGGGCGAGGTCGTCGACGTAGGCGCCGAGTTCGTCGGCGGGCAGGGCACGGTTGAGGATGCCGTACGCGACGCCGATCGTCGTCTGCGGGAGCGCCTCCCCCGTGGTGGTGAGCGCCTGGAGGACGTTGATGTCCGGGTACTTGCTCTGCGGCAGGTCCGGGTCCTCCATCGAGCGGAGGACGTCGCCCAGCTCGAAGTGGGCGACGAAGAACTCCGGGTTGGCGCTGCCGAGGACGACCACGGAGGTGTCCTGGTCGAGGACCAGCTTCCCGGCGAGGAGTGGCCTTCGGCGAGACGGGCAGCACGGTCGGCCGCTGGATCCGTGAGCGACGCCTGCGGGCCTGCTACCGGGATCCGGCGCGGGCGCACCGCGGCACGACCGTCACCGACGTGGCCTTCCGCTGGGGCTTCAACGACATGGCGCACTTCAGCCGGGTCTTCAAGCAGGCGTACGGCGTGACGCCCAGCAGCGTCATCGCACGGCACCGACGGCTCGCGGCAGCGGAGTGACAGGCATCCTGCACGAACGGACAAGCCCGTCTGCGCTCAGGGCAAAGCCCTCCGCCCGGCGGGCGGTCACCATGCGCGCATGACATGGACTACAGCGACGCCGTCACCTTCGCCCTCACCCTGCCGCAGACCGACCCGGACAGGATCGGCGCCTGGGGCTCCAGCCTCTCGGGCGGCCATGTGATCGTCCTGGCCGGGCAGGACCGACGGGTGAAGGCGATCGTGGCGCAGGCGCCCATGGTCAGCGGCAGGGAGTGCGGGCAGCGGCTGGTGCCCGCCCCGGCCCTCGCCGCAGCCGCCGCCTTCCAGCATGAGGACCGGCTGGCGCGCATGGCGGGCAAGGCCCCGGCCATGATGCCGGTGGCGTCACCCGACCCGACGGCTCCGGCGGCGCTGCCGACCCCCGACGCCTGGGACTTCGTCCACGGCCAGACCAGGTTCCCCACCTACCGCAACGAAGTCACCCCACGCACGATGGAACTCGTCTTCGGCTACGAGCCCCGCCCTGCTCATCGAGCGGGTCAGCCCGACGCCGATGCTGATGATCGTCGCAAGAGACGACATGGTCTGCCCGGCCGACCTCCAGCTCGCGGCGTACGCGCGGGCCCGGGAGCCGAAGCAGCTGCTCACTGTCGCGGGCGGGCACTTCGACGTGTACGAGGACCATCCCGCCTTCGAGCAGTCGGCCGCGGCCGCCACCTCCTTCTTCCAGGAGCGGTTGCGGTAGCGGCCGGGGGCGGCGGGCCTCTCAGAGGGGAACGACGGCCAGTCGGATGCCGAGCCCGATGAGTACGGAACCCATGAGCCGGTCGAGCACGGCCGAGAGTCCGGGTCTCGCGAGTCGGCGGCCCACCCGGGTCAGCAGGTAACTCGTCCCCGGATACCACGTCATGAGCACCGCGGCGTGAGCGGCGAGCAGCACGGCCGCCGCTGGGACGACCGCGTCGCCCGGCCCGATGAACTGGGGGAACACGGTGGTGTAGAAGATCCCCACCTTGGGGTTGAGCAGGTCGCCGATCAGACCGCGGCGGAACCCGCCGTACGCGGACAGCTCGGGCGCCGCACCGTCGGGCCGCTGGAGCGCCGGCCGGCGCCGGGCCGAGCGCAGGGCCTGCACGCCCAGCCAGATCAGGTACGCCGCGCCCGCCAGGCGGAGTGTGTCGTATGCCACGCGCGAGGTCGCCAGCAGCGCGGCGAGCCCGAGCACGGAGCCCGCCGCCCAGAAGACCTTGCCGAGCGTCAAGCCGACCGTGGCGGCCACCGCGGCCCGCTGACCGCCCTGTCGCGCGCAGCCCAGCACGACCGTGAGATTGGCGCCCGGAGTCGCCGCGAGGACCAGGCACAGCGCGACGAAGGAGCCCAGCTGGGCCCAGCTGAGTCCTAGCACGCCGGTTCACCGCCACCGGCTGCCCGTACGAGCGCCGTCACCGGCTCTTCAGGTGACGGCCTGCGGGGCGGCGCAGGCCCGTCCTTGAGGACATCCCCCGCCAGCAGCACACGCAGGCGGCCGCAGGCGCAGCGCTGGTAGCGCACCCAGCCCAGGGATGTCGAGTGCTTCGACAAGGTGAGGAAGAGGCATGAAGTCATGCCGTGAGCGTGATGCAATGAGTAAATGCATTTCAACGCTTACGGCGGCAACGCGGCCCTGCTGGCGGCGGCCCTGGCCAACCTCGACGACCGCTGCGATGCCCGCACGGCCGAGACGCTGCTGGCCGAGCACCGGGTGGCGCGCCCCCGGCTGACCGACCAGCAGCTCCGGCTCCTGCTGGCCTGGCGCCTGCGCCTGTGGGAGGCGTTCACGGCCCCCACCGGGCCGGAACAGGTCGCTGCCGTCAACCGGTTGCTGACCGATGCGGCGGCCCGCCCGTACGTGTCCACCCACGACGGCCAGCCGCCGCACCTGCACTACGCCGACGAGAACGCCGACGTCGTCACGCGCGTACGGGCCGCCACCGCGGCCGGGCTCGCCCTGGTCCTCACCGAGACCGATCCCTGCCGTCTCGGGCGGTGCTCGGCACCGGGCTGCCGCGCCGTCTTCGTCGACACCTCCCGCAACGGCCGCCGCGCATACTGCACACGCCTGTGCGCCACACGCGTCCACGTCTCCGCCCACCGCGACCGCAAGCGGCGGCAGTAAGGGGTCCTTGCACTATGAGCGTCCGAGCACCGACCGCCGACGCGGCGGGAGCGGCGCAGGCGGGGTCTCCGGACCACCGCGCACCCCACCGAGTTCCGGGGCCGCTGCCCCTGATGCACGACCTGGCGTAGCCCACGGGCGAGCCCGCGAGGAAACTCGCGTTCCGTGTGACAGAAGTGTTGACGCGGGGCTTCCCGGGCCTTAATTTCTGCCCGAAGTTCCGAACTGCATTCGATATATCGGACGTTCAGTGGTCTGCCGGACGGTCCGACGAAGGGACACCCCCAGTGATCCGCACCCGTGCGGGGTTCGCCGTGCGCTCTCCCCGATGGCTCGCCGCCATCGTCGTTCTCCTCACCCTGCTCCTGGGTGCCGTGACCCAGCCGACCGCCAGTGCCGCGGAAGGGCGGCCGTACACCAACCCCGTCGAGTCGCAGAAGGGCGCCGACCCCTGGCTGGAGTACTACGAGGGCAACTACTACCTGATCACCACGACCGGTACCGGCGTGCTGACCATGCGGAAGTCGCCCACCCTGGCCGGGCTGTCCACCGCCCCCAACGTCCAGGTCTGGAGCGACACCACCCCCACCAGGAACGCCAACATCTGGGCACCCGAGCTGCACTTCGTCGACGGCAAGTGGTATCTGTACTACTCCGCGGCGCAGGCCGGAGTCGCCTGCTGCGACTCCCAGCGCACCCACGTCCTGGAGAGCGCCGGTACGGACCCGATGGGCCCGTACACCTACAAGAACCAGCTCAGCGGGTCCAACCTGAGCCCCGGCGGCTGGCTCATCGACGCCAGCGTCCTCAGACACGACAACAAGCTGTACCTGCTCGGCAGCGGCTTCATAGGCGGCAGCGCGCAGAGCCTGGTCATCACCCCGATGAGCAACGCGTACACACTGAGCAGCTCCACCTTCCACATCATCTCCAGCCCCACCGCGAGCTGGGAGACCTCGGGCGCCCCGGTCAACGAGGGCCCCGAGCCGCTTTATCACGACGGCAGGACCTTCCTCACCTTCTCCGCCAGCTCCTGCCAGACCCCGGACTACAAGCTGGGCCAACTGGAACTGACCGGCAGTGATCCGCTGCTGGCGTCGTCCTGGACCAAGAAGTCGACCCCGGTCTTCCAGCGCAACGACGCGGCGGGCGTCTACGGCCCCGGCCACAACGGGTTCTTCACCTCGCCCGACGGCACCGAGAACTGGATCGTCTACCACGCCAACAGCACCGCCAACGGCGGCTGCGGCAACGCCCGCACCACACGGGCGCAGAAGTTCACCTGGAACGCGGACGGCACGCCGAACTTCGGCACGCCGGTGGCGCTCGGCACCACCCTGCCCGGCCCGTCCGGCGAGACGGCCGCCACGCCCACCTCGTACACCCTCGTGAACCGCAACAGCGGCAAGTGCCTGGACGTCGCCGGCGGCAACACCGCCGACGGGACCGACATCTTCCAGTGGACCTGCAACGGCGGCGCCAACCAGAAGTGGCGCATCGAGGACCTGGGCAACGACACCAGCCGGCTGGTGAACGTGGCGACCGGCAAGGTCATGGACACCGCCGGCTGCGACTCCGCCGACGGCACCGACATCGCCCAGTGGACCTGGCTGAACAACAACTGCCAGAAGTACCGGCTTGTCCACACGGCCACCGGTGACTACGTGCGGATCGTCAACGAGGCCACCCGCAAGGTCGCGGACGTCGCCGACTGCGGCACCGCCAACGGCACCGACGTACGCCAGTGGAGCTGGCTGAACAACAACTGCCAGCAGTGGAAGCTCGTCCCCACCACCTGAGCCACCCGATCAGCCCCCCATCAGGAGAACACCCAACCATGAGACGCCTCATCGCCCGGGTCGCGCCGGCCGCGCTCGCCGCGCTGGCCCTGCTGACCCCCGCCACCCCCGCGCACGCCGCCGCCCCCGCGTCCCCGGCCGTGACCTTCACCAACCCGATCGCCGAGCAGCGCGCCGACCCGCACATCTTCAAGCACACCGACGGCTACTACTACTTCACCGCGACCGTGCCCGCCTACGACAAGATCGTCATGCGCCGGGCCACCACCCTCCAGGGTCTCGCCACGGCAGCCGAGACCACCATCTGGACCAAGCACGCCAGCGGTGAGATGGGCGCCCACATCTGGGCCCCGGAGATCCACTTCATCGACGGCAAGTGGTACGTGTACTTCGCCGCCGGGGCCAGCAACGACATCTGGAAGATCCGGCCGTACGTCCTGGAGACCAGCGCCGCCAACCCGCTCACCGGCACCTGGACCGAGAAGGGCCGCATCGCCCTGCCGCTGGACACCTTCTCGCTCGACGCGACGACCTTCGTCCACAACGGCACCCGCTACCTCAGCTGGGCGCAGAACGACCCCGCCGTCGGCAGCGGTACGAACCTCTACCTCGCCCCGATGTCCAACCCCTGGACCATCAGCGGCACCCCGGTGCGGATCTCCACGCCCACCCACTCCTGGGAGACCGTCGGCCACCGCGTCAACGAGGGCCCGGCCGTCATCCAGAAGAACGGCAAGGTCTTCATGACCTTCTCGGCCAGCGCCACCGACGCCAGCTACTGCCTCGGCCTGCTGACCGCCGACGCCACCGCCGACCTGATGAACCCGGCGTCCTGGACGAAGAACCCGAACCCGGTCTTCAAGAGCAACGACGCGACCGGCCAGTACGGCCCCGGCCACAACACCTTCACCACGTCCGAGGACGGCAAGTCGGACATCCTGGTCTACCACGACCGCAACTACAAGGACATCACCGGCGACCCGCTCAACGACCCCAACCGCCGCACCCGCTACCAGAAGGTGTACTGGAACGCCGACGGCACCCCCAACTTCGGCATCCCCGTCGCCGACGGCATCACCCCGGTCCGCTTCTCCTCGTACAACTTCCCGGCCCGCTACATACGCCACTGGGAGTTCCGGGCCAAGACCGAGGCCAACGTCACGAACCTCGCCGACTCGCAGTTCCGCGTCGTGCCCGGCCTGGCCGGCAGCGGCACCGTCTCCCTCGAATCGGCCAACTTCCCCGGCTACTACCTGCGCCACAAGAACTTCGAGGTGTGGGTGGAGAAGAACGACGGCACGACCCTCTTCAAGAACGACGCCTCGTTCCACCAGCGGGCCGGCCTTGCCGACTCCGCGGACGGCGTCTCCTACGAGTCGTTCAACTTCCCGGGCCGCTACATCCGCCACTACGAGAACCTGCTCTACGTCCAGCCCGTCAGCACCACGCTCGACCGGGCCGACGCGACGTACTACAAGGAGTAGCCACCTACACGCACGGACCGGTGCGGTCGGCCTCTGCCCCGGCGAGGCCGACCGCACCCGCACCGTTTTCCCGGTCGACGCCTGCGGAACAACAGCCAGGTACACGCCCCTGAGCAGCGGCGACAGCGAACTCCACTGGAGTACGAGGCGTGCCGCTCGAGGCCGGCTCAGGCGCACAGCCGCGACTGGCCGGGCTCCGCTCGATGCACATGTCGGCGTGGCGGGCGAGCCGGTCGGCGAGCGGACCGGGCCTGACGGCGCCCTCCCAGGACGTCGGGCACAGAAGGTCAACGCGGCCCAGGCGTGAACCGGCGTCCTCTCGGCAAGCTTCGACACGGCTCATTCAGAACGCTGTGTAGCCTCCGTCCACGGGAAGCACGGCACCGGTGATGTACGACGACTCCGGGCAGGCCAGGAAGAGAACCGCGTCGGCGACCTCTTCGGGTGTGGCGAGGCGGCGCAGCGGGATGGAGTCCTCCTTCATCTGCCGGTACGCGGCGGGATCGGGGCGCCGCTGGAAACCGGCCTCGATGATCGGCGTCGCGGTCAGACCGGGCGCCACCACGTTGACGCGGATGTTGCGGGGCGCCCATTCGATGGCGGCGCCACGCGCGAGGGCGATGAGGCCGCCCTTGGCGGCGGAGTACAAGGTCTGGTTCGGCATACCGACCATGCCGAGGCGCGAGCTGACGCACACCATCGACGCGCCCGACTCGGAAGCCAGCGGCATCAGGTGCTTCATGACCAGGAACGCGCTCAGGAGGTTGCCGTGGAGCACGTCGCGTGCGTCGTCGTAGGTCATCTCCGCGATCGGGCTGGACGCCTGGAGCCCATGGCAGAGAACGACCACGCCCACGTCCCGCAAGTGCTCCGCGGCTCGGGCGGCGAGCTCGGAGACGAAGGTCTCGCCGTTGAGGTCCCCCGGGAGGTAGAGATCGTCCGGATGGTCCTCGGACAGCTCGGGGCGCCGCCCGGTGAGCAGGAGGTTGGCGCCCTCGCGGCGGAAGTGGGAGGCGACTGCCTGACCGATCCCGCTCGACGCTCCGGTGATCACGGCGTTGACGCCCTGGAGTCGCATGTTCGTTCCTCAACAGTCAGCAGTTGGGTCGAGAAGAGGGGCGCACCGCAGTCACGGTCCCAGCCCCGGCCGCAGCGAACACTCACGGGAGGACCTTGTCCGCGAACCGCGGGGGCTCACGCCGCCAACCTCGTGGCAGGCCACCGCAGTACGACGGGTTCAGAGCAGTTTGTCCTTGGCCTTGTAGTAGGCGCCGCCGAACGGCAGGAACCAGGCGGTGCCGTTGTAGAAGGGGACGGGGACCTTGGGAAAGTCGAGGCCGCGCAGGGGGTTGGCCTGCGGTTTGCCGTCCATCATCTCGGCGACCGCGCGGCCCATGTAGGTGGCCATCTGGACGCCGTGGCCGCAGTAACCCATGGAGTAGTACAGGCCTTTGGCCCCGTCGGCCTCGCCCGCGTGCGGAATGCGGTCCCAGGAGAAGCCGACCATGCCGCCCCACACGTAGTCGATCCGCACTCCCGCGAGCTGCGGGAAGATCTCGGTCATCTCGACCTTGAGGATGTCGCCGCTCTTGATGTCGGAGGCGGGGTTTGAGGGGGCGAAGCGGGCCCGGCCGCCGAAGGCGAGGCGGTTGTCCGGGGTGAGGCGGACGTAGTGTCCGACGTTCTTGTGGGCGACCAGCAGGCGGCCGTTGGGGATGAGTTCCTTGACGCGCGCCTCCCCCAGCGGCTCGGTGACGATGATGAAGCTGCCGACGTTGATCAGCCGCTTGCGGAACCACGGCATCGACTTGTCGGTGTAGGCGTCCGTCGCCGCCATGACCTGCTGGGCACGGATGGTGCCGTGCAGGGTCTCCACCAGGAAGCCACCGCCGGGGAGGCGGGTGAGGCCGGTGGCGGCGTTGCGCTCGTGGATCTCGGCGCCGGCCCGCTCGGCGGCGTCCGCCAGGCCGCCGACGAACTTGCCCACGTGCAGGCCCGCGCTGAGCGGGTCGAGCAGGGCGCCGTGGTAGTAGTCCGTGCCGAGTTCGGCCCGCAGTTCGCTCTTGCTCAGCACGACCGTCTCGTGGCCGAAGTTGTCGGCCAGGTCGCGCTGCTTGGCCCGCAGGCCCTGGAAGTGCTGGGGCTTGCAGACCGCGCCGAGGCGGCCGGAGCGGTTGAAGTCGCAGTCGATGTTCTCGGTGAGCGTGAGTTCCTCGACGACGTCGACGGCCTCGCGGAACGCGTCGTACAGTTCGCGGGCGCGTTCCTGGCCGTAGCGTTTGCGGGCCTCGGCGGGGCTGATGGTGATGCCCTGGGTGCACATGCTGCCGTTGCGGCCGGAGGCGCCCGAGCCGACCTTGTCCTTCTCGACGAGGACGACCCGGGCGCCCTTGCGGGCGGTGTGGTAGGCGGTGGACAGGCCGGTGAGGCCGCCGCCGATCACCACCACGTCCGCCTCGTCGGGCAGGTCCTTGCCGGAACGGTCGGGCAGGGCGGGGGCTGTGTCCAGCCAGTAGGGGATCTGCTTCATGGCGTGCGTCCTGTCGTGGTCTCTGTCCTGTGCGCCGTGTCGCCGTGCTGTCAGCAGCCGAGCAGCTTCGGCAGGCCCGTCAGGTCGGGCAGCTCGTCGTACGGCTGGTAGTCGGCGCTGCCGGGGCGCCCGTAACGGTTGATCCACACCCGGCGCTTCAGGCCCAGGTCACGGGTGGGGATGTGGTCGTACTCCCAGCCCTGGGCGGTGTGGATGACCTGCGACGGCTCGACGCCCATGGTCCTGAAGGCGTGCTTGAAGGTCTGGCGGTCCGGCTTGTAGGCGCCGGCCTGCTGGGCGGTGATGACGTAGTCGAACTCGACGCCGATGTTCTCCACGTTCCGCGCGATCAGGTTGTCGTCGGTGTTGGAGATGATGGCGATCTCGTACTTGGTCTTCAGCGCGCGCAGGGCGTCCGGGACCTCCGGGAAGGGACCGAAGGTGGGGACGGCGTCCACGAGGGCCTCGCCGTCGGAAGTGCGGTACTCCAGGCCGTGCAGGCGCATGGCGTTGCGCAGGCTGGAGGGCAGGATCTCGTGGTAAGGACGGTAGGCCTCCAGCACGGCCTGGAAACGCATGACGCGGAAGTCGTCGAGGAACTCGTCGACGTCGAGGTTGTCCAGGTCCAGCCGGCCGGAGTCAGAAAGGATCTTCAAGGTGGTGGGGCCGAGCTGGAAGTCGACCAGGGTTCCGTAGGCGTCGAAAGTGACGATCTCTCGCATGGTGTTCAGCCTCGATTCGCTGATGGTTATGGGGACTTGCTGGTTTCAGACGACGCGTTCGCCGGGGGTGACGATCACGTCCAGGGCGGCCAGGTCGGCCGCGTCGGGGATCCAGTCGGCCGCCGCCGCGTTGGCGGTGACCTGCTGCGGCGTCATGGCGCCGCAGATGACCGAGCCGACCGCGGGCAGGGCGGCGAGTCCGCCGACGGCGACCTGAAGGAGAGTCAGGCCGCGTTCGGCGGCGTACGCGGTGAGCGCCTCGACCTTGCCGAGGGCCGCGTCGGTGAGCCAGCCCTGCCGCCAGGACAGGCGGCTGCCGGGCGGGGGCTCTTCGCCGCGCCGGTACTTGCCGCTGAGCAGGCCGTTGGCCAGCGGGTAGTACGGCAGCAGACCCAGGCCGTGGCGCAGGCAGGCCGGGATCACGTCGGCCTCCACGCCGCGGTCGAGCAGGTGGTAGCGGGCCTGGGTGGACACGAAGGCGTCGGTGAGATCCTCCGGCGGCAGGTTGGAGCAGCCGAAGTACCGGATCTTGCCCTCGTCCACCAGCTCCCGGAGCGCGGCCACCGTCTCCTCCAGCGGGGTGACGCCGTCCGGCTCGTGGTACTGGTACAGGTCGATCCGGTCGGTGCCCAGACGGCGCAGCGACGCCTCGACGGCGTACCGGATGTAGGGGCGCGCGCCCCGCCGCCCGTACATGTCGGCCTCGGGGCCCATCTCCATGCCGAACTTCGTGGCGAGGACGACGTCGTCACGGCGTCCCTTGAGGGCTGCGCCCAGGAGCCGTTCGCCGTCGCCGCGGGCGCCGCCCCGCTCACCGAACCCGCCGTACATGTCAGCGGTGTCGAACAGGGTGATCCCGGCGTCGAGG
Source organism: Streptomyces sp. TRM70350 (assembly GCF_019219825.1). Classification (GTDB taxonomy): domain Bacteria; phylum Actinomycetota; class Actinomycetes; order Streptomycetales; family Streptomycetaceae; genus Streptomyces. Next base: position 19,260 of record NZ_JAHUXH010000006.1, read on the forward strand.
GCCGCGTGCACGACCGCCTTCGTGCCCTCCTCGTCCAGGCGGGAGCCGAAGTTGTTGCCGCCGACACCGACCACCGAGACGGTCGGGCCGCGCTCACCCAGCGTGCGATACCTCATGACCCGCTCCCGAATCCGATGCAGACGTTCTTGGTCTGCAGGTAGCTGGCCATGCCCTCGAGGCCCTTCTCCCGGCCCCAGCCGCTGTGCTTGTAGCCGCCGAAGGGGAGCTCCACGCCCGTGCCGACGCCGGTGGCGTTGACGTAGACCTGGCCCGCCCGGATCCCCTCGGCCAGCCGCATCGCGTTGTCGATGTCACGGGTCCAGACGTAGGAGGCCAGGCCGTACGGGCTGTCGTTGGCGATCTCCAGGGCCTCGTCGGCGTCGTCGAACTCGATGACGGTCAGGACGGGACCGAAGATCTCCTCACGCGCGCACCGGGCGTCGTTCGTCAGCCCGGTCAGGACCGTTGGCTCCACGTAATAGCCGTCGGCCAGCTCGGGGTCGGAGGGGGTGCCTCCGCCGACCCGCGCGACGGCGCCCTCCTGCCGCGCCAGCTCCAGGTAGCCCAGCACCCGGTCGCGCTGCCGGGCGGCCACCAGCGGACCGACGTCCGGGTCCGACAGCCCCGGGCCGACGCGCAGGGAGGCGGCGTACGAGACCAGCCGGTCCAGGAACTCCTCGGCGCCGCGTTGGAGCAGCAGCCGGGTGCCGGCCGAGCAGGTCTGCCCCGCGTTGCCGAACGCGGAGGCGGCCACGGCGCCGAGCGCCAGGTCGAAGTCGGCGTCCGCGAAGACGACGACCGGCGACTTGCCGCCCAGCTCCGTCACGGACGGCACCACGTTGGCCGCGGCGGCCTGCGCCACCTTGATGCCGGTCGGCACCGAGCCGGTGAAGGTGACCTGGTCGATGTCCGGGTGGCCGGCCAGGGCCGCTCCCGCCTCCGCGTCGCCGGGGAGAACGTTCAGGACACCGGGCGGAAGCCCGCAGTCCAGGGCTATCTTGCCGATCTCCACCGGGGTCAACGGCGCCTCGGGCGACGGCTTGAGCACGACCGTGCAGCCCGCGGCCAGTGCGGGGGCGGAGCCCCGCGCGGTGTTCTGCAGCGGGTAGTTGAACGGGATGATCTGGCCGGAGACACCGATCGGCTCACGCACGGTGTAGTCGATCAGACCGGGGCCGAGCGGGATCGTCGTGCCCCCGAGCTTGTCGGCAACGCCCGCGTAGAACTCGAAGTAGCGGGCCGCCGCCTCGACATCGCGCTTCGCCTGGCTGAGCGGCTTGCCGACGTCCCGGCTCTCGAGCCGGGCCAGCCGCTCCCCCTGGTTACGGATGGCCTCGGCGATCCGGTACAGGACCCGGCCCCGGTCGGCGGCGCGCATCCGCGCCCAGCCGGGCGAGGTGAAGGCCGCGCGCGCCGCCGCCACGGCCTGGTCCACGTCGGCCTTGCCGGCCAGCGCCACTTGGGCGATGGCCCCGCCGTTCGACGGGTCGACCGCGGTGAACGTGCGGCCGTCGGCGGCGGGGACCTGCTTGCCGTCGATCAGCAGGTCCACGTGCTGTTCCTGCTCGCGTTCGCCGGTCACGGCTGGATCTCCCCCTGCACCTCACCGAAGATGACGACCTCGTCGCCGGGGCGGACGGTGCGGATGCGGCGTACCCAGAGCACGATGCCGTCCTGCGGGGCGCGGACCTCCTCCAGCGTGTTGCCGTAGTGGTCGACGACGTGGGCGATCAGGTCGCCTTCCTTGCAGTTCTCCCCCGGCTCGGCGTGAGCGAGGAAGAAGCCGCCCGCGTCCGAGCGGGCGAAGGTCCCGGAGACGGCCGTGTAGCTGTCCCGCAGCTCCGCCGCACCGTCGATCATGCCGAGCCGGCGCAGGATGTTGCGGATCGACTGGACGTGCACGGCGACGTTCTGCTCGCGGTAGGTGGCGCCGCCGACCTCGATGGTGATGGCGGGCTTTCCGGCCGCGAGGGTGGGGTGACGGACCGTGCCGCCCCACTTGCCGCCCTTCCAGACCAGCTCGTGCCCGGCCGCGAGGGCGAGGTCGGTGGCCAGGTCCTCGTAGCCGCCCTGCAGGATGACCAGCGGGGCGATCTCGCCGAAGGTGCCGCCGGTGTGCAGGTCGACCAGGGCGTCGATGGCCGGGACGACCTGGTCGACGAAGGTGGCGGCCAGACGCAGCGAGTACGAACCGTCCGCGTCGCCCGGGAAGATCCGGTTCAGGTTCAGGTAGTCCAGGCCGCTGGTGCGGGCGGCCGCCTCGAAGGCGGGGGTGTTCATGCAGGGGATGCCGACGAGGGTGCCGCGCAGCGTGGCCGGGTCGACCTCGGCGAGTACGCGGCGGATTGCCTCCTGGCCGTCGTACTCGTCGCCGTGCACACCGGCGTCCACGCACAGCACGGGGCCGTCCTCGGCGCCGTTGACGACGATCAGCGGAATGCCGAGCTCCACACCGTAGGTGCTGGTGCCGACCGGAATCAGGCCCTGGGCGCGCTCGCCGGGGGCGACGGTCAGCGGACCGATGGAGTACATGTCGTTCCTTTCCAAAGGGGGTTTCACAGGCGGGCGGAGGCCTCGGCGAGGGTGTCCGCGATGATGTCGGCGATACGGTCGAGGAGTTGGCGGTCGCTGATCAGCGGGGGCGCGATCTGGACCAGTGGAGCTGCGCGGTTGTAGACGCGGGCGAGCAGCCCGGCCTCGCGCAGGCGGCGCGGGATCAGGTCGGCGATCAGGTCGGCGCGGGCGCTGTCGCTGAAGCCGCCGCCGTCGAGGTCGCCGACGAGTTCGCAGGCGTAGAAGAAGCCCGCGCCGCGGACGTCGCCGACGATCGGCAACTCGCCCAGGGACGTCATGCGTTGGGCCAGGTGGTCCTGGTGCAGGCGCACGTTGTCCAGGATCCGGTCGCGTTCCATGATGTCGAGGCTGCGCAGGGCGATGGCCGCGCTCAGCGGGTGGCCGCTGAAGGTGTAGCCGTGGTTGAGGACCTCGCCCGGGCGGTTGATCACGTCGGCGACGCGGTCGGAGACCAGGGTCGCGCCCAGCGGCGCGTAGCCGGCGGTGATGCCCTTGGCGACGGTGACGATGTCCGGGCGGGCGCCGTAGCGCTCCCCGCCGAACCACTCCCCGAGCCTGCCGAAGGCGGTGATCACCTCGTCGGCGACGAGCAGGAAGCCGTACTGGTCGGCCAGTCGGCGCAGGCCCTGCCAGTAGCCCTGGGGTGGCGTGATACAACCGCCCCGGTTCTGCACCGGCTCGGCGATCAGCATCCCGACCGTCTCCGGTCCGGCCGCCAGGACCGTGGCCTCCACGTCGGCGAGCAGGTACTGGGTGAAGGCCGTCTCGTCGAGGGGCTGTTCCAGAGCGGTCCGGCTCGTGTTGGCCACGAAGTGGGTCTCCACGGCCGGCGGCCCGTAGGGCTCGGTGAGGCCCGGGTCGTCGGTGAAGGACAGCGCCCCGAGGGTCAGCCCGTGGTAGGCGCCGCGCCGGGCGATGGCCTTGGTCCGGCCCGGCTCACCGCGCAGGGTGTGGTACCTGCGGGCGATCTTCCACGCGGTCTCCACGGCTTCGGCGCCGCCGCCGCTGAAGAAGACGTGCTCGATACCGTCCGGGGCCAGGGCGGCCAGCCGTTCGGCGAGTTGGAGGCCGGTGGGGTGCGCGGACTCCGACCACAGGGGGCTGTAGCAGAGTTCGCGCAGTTGCTTCTGGGCCGCTTCGGCGATCTCGTCGGCGTAGGAGTAGCCGATCTGGCAGCAGTACAGCCCGGACAGGCCGTCGATGTAGCGGTTGCCGGCCGCGTCGTCGACGTACGGGCCCTCGCCATGGCGCACGACGAACAGTTCCCTGCCCTGCGGGACGAGCGAGCCGTTCGCGGTCATGTTCAGCAGCAGATGCCGCTTGGCGGTTGTGGTGGTCATACCTTCTCAGCTCCCGGAGTGGCGATTCCCGTCGTGGTCTCGACCGACAGCAGGGAGTTCTGTCGTCCGGAGCCGAGCCAGCGCACCAGGGCCACCAGGGCGAGGGCGAGGATCGCGAAGGCGATCAGGATCGCGCTGACCGCGGTCACGCTGGGATCGATGTCGAACGTCAGCGAGTTGTAGATCTGCACCGGCAGCGTGACGGTGTCGACCGACGCCAGGAACTGGGAGATGTAGAACTCGTCGAAGCTCGTGATGAACGAGAAGATCGCCGCCGCGATCATGCCCGGCGCGGCCAGCGGGAAGGTGATCTTCCGGGCGATCGTCAGCCGGCTGGCGCCCATGCTGGCCGCGGCGTCCTCCAGGCGTTCGTCGATCCCGCGCAGGGTCGCGATCAGGATCAGCACCGCGATCGGCGAGGCCAGCACGGTGTGGCCGAGGGCGATGGCGAGCGGGCTGCCCAGCATCGCGGCCGGTTCGAACAGCAGGAACAGACCCAGCGCGGTGACGATGTTCGGGATGATCAGCGGACCCAGGACCAGCGCGTAGACCGCGGAGCGCAGCGGCAGTTCGCTGCGGGTCAGCGCGGTCGCCGCGGTCACCCCGATGATCAGCGAGAAGACCGTGCTCAACGCGGCGATCAGGGCGCTGAGCGACAGCGCCGCCGGCCACTTGCTGCCGTCGGCGAACAACGCCTTGTACCAGCCCAGCGTCCAGGAGTCCGGCGGGAACGCCGCGAAGGCGTTGTCACTGAACGACGTGACCAGGATGACCACGATCGGCAACGCCAGGAACAGCAGGATCACGGTGGCGACCGCCGTCAGAACGATCCGCCCGGCCAGGGTGCTGCGCAGCTCCATCATGACGCGCTCCTCTTCTTCCGGCTCGCGCCCAGGGAGCTGATCAGCTTGACCAGCAGCAGTCCGGCGAAGGTCAGCAGCAGAAGGATGACGCCCTCAGCGGCCGCCCCGTTCCACTGGTTCTCCTTCGTCACCTGCTGGTTGATCAGCGAGGCGATCATCGTCTGGTTCGGCCCGCCCATCAGCGCGGGAGTGATGTAGTAACCCAGCGACAGAATGAAACCGAGCAGCCCCGCACTGGCCAGCCCGGGGGCGACCAGCGGCAGATACACCCGGCGGAAGATGGTCACGCGTCCCGCGCCCATGCTCGCCGCGGCCGCCAGCAGCCTGCGGTCCACACCGCGCATCACCCCGTACAGCAGCAGCACCGTGTACGGCAGCATCACCGAGGTCGTGCCGATGACCACACCGATCTCGTTGTACAGCAGCTGATAGGGCGCTCCGGGGACCCACAGCGTGGACAGGGTCTCGTTCACCAGGCCCTTGTCACCGAGCATGATGATCCAGCCGTAGGTACGCACCAGGGCGCTGATGAAGTGCGGCACGACCACGACCAGCATCGCCAGCCCGGCCCACACGGGCTTCAGCCGCGAGATCGCGTTCGCCAGGACGAACCCGAAGACCAGACTGAACAGCGCCGTCTCCGCCGAGATCCGCAACGTCGTGAACAGCACCGACAGATTGACGCCCGTGAGCGCCTCGGCGTACCAGCGCAGGGTGAGCGATCCGTCGGCGTTCTTCAGACTGAGGAACATCGTGCTGAAGATCGGGTAGACGAACAGCACCAGCAGATAGACCACGACCGGCAGGGCGTACAGGATGCCGGCCCTTGTCCGGCGCGAGGCCAGCAGCTTGCGCGGACGGGCGGGAGCATGGGCGGTCAGAGTGGCGGCCATGACTCACCCGCCCTGTTCGGTGGGGAAGAGATTGACGTCCTCGGGATGGACGGTCACCCCGATCTGCTCGCCGGATACGGGCCCCCGGCCGGCCGGGACCTCCAGACGCAGCAGCGGCGCGTCACCGGCACCGATGCGCACGCCCGCGCGGACCAGGGTGCCCACATACGTGGCGGTCTCCACCGTGCCGGTGACGAAGCCCTCGTCCGGAGCACAGGCCCGCAGCCGACCCGGCTGGACAGCCACCTTCACCTCGGTACCGGAGACCAGGTCATGGCGCCGCGCCTTCAGCAGCCCCCCGCTCTGGGTGAGGCGGACCAGGGTGTGCTCGTCGGTGCTCTGCACCACCCGGCCGGGCAGGAAGTTCGCCGCGCCGAGGAAGTCCGCCACGAACGGCGTCCTCGGCCGCTCGAACAGCTCCCGCGGGGTGTCGAACTGCTCGATCAGACCGTTACGCATCACCGCGATACGGTCCGACATCACCAGCGCCTCTTCCTGATCGTGCGTCACATAGATGACGGTCAGGCCGAGTTCCTGCTGAATGGCCTTGATCTCCACCTGGAGCTGGTCACGCAGCTTCTTGTCCAGCGCGCCCAGCGGCTCGTCCATGAGGATCACCGGCGGCCGGTAGACCAGCGCCCGGCACAGGGCCACACGCTGCTGCTGACCACCGGACAGCTCACGCGGCTTGCGGCCGCCGAAGCCGGACAGGCCGGCGATCTCCAGGGTCTCCCCCACCCGCCTGCGGATCTCGTCCTTCGGCACCCCGCGCAGCGTGAGCGGGAAAGCGACGTTCTCACTCACCGTCATGTGCGGGAAGAGCAGGTACTGCTGGAAGACGAAACCCAGGTTGCGTTTCTGCGGGGCGAGCCGCGTGACGTCGCGGTCCCCGACGGTGATGGTGCCGGAGTCCGGTTCGCAGAACCCGGCGATCATCATCAGGGTCGTGGTCTTGCCCGACCCGGAGGCGCCGAGGAAGGTGACGAACTCCCCGGCCGCGATCTCCATGGAGGCCTCGTCCACGGCGACGACGTCGCCGTATGTCTTGCGCAGGGCCACTACCGACAGCGGTTTGCCGGTCGCGGTGGCCGGCTTGGCGCCGGCCACCGCGACGGACGGTGTGGCAACACCGAATTCAGCCACGAGCCCACTCCAACCAGCGCTTGGTGACGGCGGATTCGTTCTTGAGCCACCAGTCGAGGTCCGTGTCGAAACCCTTGTCGTAGTACTGCGGCGCGCCGGCGAGTGCGTTGCGCTCGTCCTCGGTGAGCTTCGCGTAGGCCACCGGGGAGGAGGGGTTCGACGGGAAAACCTTGGCCAGGTTGGCCTGGATCTCGGGACGCAACGAGAAGTCCATGAGCTGGTAGGCGTTGTCCGCGTTGGCCGCGCCCTTGGCGATGGCGTAGCCCTGGAACTGGCGGCGCATGCCGTTGAGCTGCCTGGCGACCGGGACGCCCTGCTTCTGCAGGTCGGCGATCCGGCCGTCCCAGACGGTGGACATCGTCACTTCCTGGCGGCTGAGCAGGACGCCGGGGAGCGGGCCGCTGTCCCAGAACTTCTTGATGTCGGACCTGAGCCGGGTCAGCACCTTGAAGGCGCGGTCGACGTCGAGCGGGTACAGCTTGTCCATCGGCACACCGTCGGCCAGCAGCGCGAACTCCAGCTCCGGCAGGTCCGCGTCCGGGTTGCACATCGAGCGGCTGCCCTGGAACGCCTTGGTGTCCCAGAAGTCCGCCCACGACTCGGGCTTCTTACCGCCGAAGGCGTCGGTGCGGTACGCCATGCACTGGCCGTAGAAGCTGTTGCCGATGGCGTGGTCGGTGATCTGGTTCTCGGGGATCTTCGCGCTCTTCAGGCTCTTGACCCGGTCGAGGTCCAGCTTCTCCAGTGCGTCCTGGTTCACGTACTTGGCGTGGGACATCATCGAGTTGTTGATGAGGTCGCACTGCGGGCGGCCCTGCTTGATCTGCGCGAGCAGCGGGGCGTCGTCCAGGTTGAGGACCTTGACGGTGATGCCGGTCTCCTGGGTGAACGGCGTGTAGATCGCCTTCTGCAGGGCCGCGCCGAAGGTACCGCCGCTGTCGCGGACGATCACTGTCTTGCCGTCTCCCTTGCCGCCGGAGGCTGCGCGGCTGGTGCCGGTGCCGCAGGCGGCGAGGGAGGGAAGAGCGGCGAGGGCGGCCAGGCCGCCTGCTCCGCGCAGGAGCGCTCTACGGCCGATCACGGGATCACTCATGACAAATCTCCTGGAGGTAGCGCGTGGGGACCAGCTCAATGGGCGGTGGGGGGGGGGAATCAGCGGGCGGGCACGCGGCCCGTCAGTCATGCGGGACGGCGATGGCGGCGAGCTCCGTGCCGGGGCGGACGGTGAGCCCGTTCATGCCATAGATGATCTTTCCGGTGGCGGTCGCGGCGATCTTGTGCTCGGCGCCGTCGGCCGGGTCGATGATGTGGCCGATGGTCTGTCCTTCGGTCACCACGTCACCGGTGATCGCGTCCGGGTACCACAGGCCGGCGGCCGGGGAGACGACGTCGCCCGTCCAGACCCACTCGCGCGGCCGCGCGGTCACCGGTGCGAGGTCCTGCGGGGCCTCGATGACACCGAGGTGGTGCAGCAGCCGGTGCAGGCCGTCGAGGAGTCTGCGCGCAGTGGCGGGGTCCCGGTCGCCGAGTTGCCCGGTCTCGACGAGGATGGCGGGAATACCCTGCCGGTTCGCCGCGGCGTGGCTGTTGCCGCCGTCCGGGACGGGGCGGACGATGACCCGTTCGTAGCCGACGGCGTAGGCCATTCCCTTGATCTTGGCGTCCAGTTCCTCGTCGGAGGTCAGGCGGTAGCCGACGAAGTCGAGCAGATGCTGGTCGATGCCGCCGCTGTGCAGATCGACGTAAGCGTCGGCGCCGTTGACCACGGTCTCGAACAGCCAGGCCGCCATCCGGTCGGTGGGGCCGCCGTTCGGGTCGCCGGGGAAGACGCGGTTGATGTTGACGCCGTCCAGTGGCGAGATGTTGAGCCTGCCTCCGTAGACGGCAGGGGGGTTGGCCACGGGGCAGATCACCAGCTGGCCTGCGACATCGTCCGGCTCCAGCAGTCCGGCCAGGCGGGTGGCGGCGTCGACCCCGATGAACTCGCCGCCGTGCACCCCGCCGGTGATCACGACTCTGGGGCCGGGACGGGAGCCGTTGACGAGGATGAGGGGGACCTCCACCGTCGTGGGGCCGAGGTCGGCGGGGAGGCTCCCGCGGGTCTTCTGGCCGGGCTCGGCCCGAAGCGGGCCGATGGTCAGGGTCATGTCTTACCTCATTCGGGCTCAGGCCGCGGCGCGGCCGTGGGTACTGATGAAGTCGATCGGCTGGGTTGTGCGGCCCTCCAGGGCGAGGTCCGCGGCGATGTCGCCCATGGCGGGCGAGAGTTTGAAGCCCTGACCGGAGAACCCGGCCAGCAGGATGATGTCGTCGCATCCGGGCAGGGGGCCGACCAGCGGGCGGGTGCTGTCGGTGTAGCCCTCCATGAAGACGCCGAGCCGCACCGGGTCGGGGTTCAGGCCGGGCAGGTGGCGCCGCACGATCTCGGTGAAGGTCTCCAGTTCCTCCGGCGCGACGGTCCTCTCCAGCCTGTTCGGGTCGTCCACAGGGCGGTGATACGCCTGGGACAGGCCGAGCTTGACGGACAAGCCGTCCGGGGACGGGATCCCGTAGAAGTGGGGGGCGCCCGCGCGAATGAAGCCGGGGCGCTCCTCGCCGGCCCGGTGGTCCTCGCCGGGCAGGAACCAGGCGCTGATCGCACGGCAGATGCTCACCTGCCACGGCAGGTCGGGCAGCAGGTCACCCACCCAGGGACCCGGGGTGACCACCGCGGCGTCGAAGCGCTCCCTGTCGGTGTCGGTGCGGATCTCCACCCCTCCCCCGGCCACGGGGTTGACCTTCCGCACCGGGGTGTAGCGGCGGAGCCGGGCACCCAGTTCCGCGGCGCGGCGGGCCGCGGTCTGGACCGTCAGCTCGGGGCGGATGAAGCCCGCACGGCGGTCGAGGACCGCAAGGTCGCCGTCGTCCACCCGGAACTGCGGGAAACGCTTGGCCATCGCCTCGGCGTCGATCACCTCGTGGTCGAGGCCGTGCTCGGCGATGACGTCCATGACCGTGCGCATCTCGGGGTCGTCGGCCGACCCCATGAACAGGCAGCCCGTCAGACGGCGCAGCTCGCGGCCGGTCTCCGTCTGCAACTGCTGCCAGAGGGCGTCGGCGTGCCGTACGAGCGGTACGTACCGGCCGTCGTCGGTCTGCACGCTGCGGAAGACCCGGGTCTCTCCGCCCGCGGCGCTGCGGTCGTGGCCGGGGGCGAAGCGGTCGTAGGCGACGACCTCGGCGCCACGGGCCACCAGCCGCCAGGCGGCCTGGCTGCCGACCGTGCCGGTACCGACGACGGCGACCCGTTTCCTCGTGGCCATGTGGTTCTCCTTGGCGGATGTGCCGGATGGTGGTCGGGGCGGTTCAGGCCTCGGTGCGGCCGAGAGTCGACACGAAGTCGATGGGCTGGGCGGAGGAGCCCTCCAGGGCGAGGTCTGCGGCGATGTCGCCGAAGGCGGGCGAGAGCTTGAAGCCGTGGCCGGAGAAACCGGCGAGCAGGACGACGTTCTCCGCGCCGGGCAGCGGGCCGATCAGCGGGCGGCTGCTCTCGGTGTAGCCCTCCATGAAGACGGACAGGCGGGTCGGGTCCGGGTGCAGGTCCGGCACATGGCGGCGGAGCAGCTCGGTGTAGATCTCCAGCTCCTCCGGCTGCACGGTGCGGTCCAGCGCGTTGGGGTCGCCGGCGGGTCGGTGCAGGTCCTTGCTGAGCCCGATCTTGACGGAGACGCCGTCCGGGGAAGGCAGGCCGTAGCAGTGGGTGGGGGCGGTACGGATGAACGCGGGGCGCTCCTCGCCGAACCAGGCGTCGGTGGTCGGCACGAACCAGGCGCTGATCAGGCGGCGGATGTCCACCTCCCACGGCAGGTCGGGCAGCAGGTCGTTCACCCACGGGCCGACGGTGACGACGACCGCGTCGAAGCGCTCGCCGCCGGAGTCGGTGCGGACCTCCACTCCACCGCTCACCGGCGTGATCTCCCGCACGGGCGTGTAGCGGTGGATCCGGGCGCCCAGCTGCTCGGCGCGGCGGGCGGCGGTCTGGACGGTCAGCTCGGGGCGGATGAAGCCCGCGCGGCGGTCGAGCACGACTGCGTCGCCGTCCTCCAGCCGGTACTGGGGGAAACGTTTCGCCAGCGCCTCGGCGTCCAGCACCTCATGGTCGAGGCCGTGCTCCGCGATGGACTCCAGGACGGTGGCCATCTGCCGTTCCGCGGTCGGCCCCATCAGCAGGCACCCGGTCAGACGGCGCAGCTCACGGCCGGTCTCCTGCTGAAGCTGCTCCCACAGGGCGTCGGCGTGCTTGAGGAGCGGGACGTACCGGGAGTCCTCGAAGTGGGCGCTGCGGAAGATCCGGGTCTCACCGCCGGCGGCGCTGCGGTCGTGACCGGGGGCGAAGCGGTCGTAGGCGACGACCTCGGCGCCCCGGGCCGCGAGCCGCCAGGCGGCCTGGCTGCCCATCGTTCCCACGCCGACGACGGCGACGCGCTTCCTGGCAGCTGACACAGGGGTTTCCTTTCGTATCGCCGGGGCGCATGCTGGCTCCCCTGCGTGAGACTGTTCGATTCGAGAGGGTTTGGGCGGGGCCGGGGCTTCGGGGGCCGTCGGCTCGCATCCGTCCGGTTCTCGTAAGTCCGGCTCACTTCGTCGGGATCTTCCGGGGAGCCGTGCCACATTGTGGAATGCTGTGCTGGAATCTGGCACAGAGAATGGCAGTGGCCCGAGAGGGAGTCAAGAGGGTGTCGGCCAGAAATTCCGAGGATTAACAGGGGGAAACCGGATGGAAATGAATAGCGTCACCAGGTCGCTGCGCATCCTGGAGGCGGTCGCCCAGCATCAGCCGGTCGCTGTCGGGGAGTTGACGAAGTTCTTCGGCCTGTCGAAGTCGACGGTGCAGCGCACCCTGGTCACCCTGTCCGAGGCGGGCTGGCTCCGGGCCAACCGCAAGGAGACCACCCGCTGGGAGATCGGCGCCCGCGTCCTGGCCGTGCGGCCCGCCGCCCTGCAGGGGTCCAGCCTGTTCGTCGCCGCCCGCGAGCCCATGGTCCGGCTCCGCGACGCGGTGAACGAGACCATCCACCTGTCGGTGCCCGACGCCCTGCAGTGCATGGTCGTCGTCGACCGCGGCGGCCAGCCGGTCAGGGCGGTGGGGTTGGGGAAGACCTGCACGACGTCGGCCAGAAATTCTTCCAGTGCCCCGGCGGGAAGTCCGCGAACGCGGTGATCTCCCCGGCGGCTTCCAACAGCATGACTTTGACCAGCTGGGTGCGGACGGCCTCGGCAGTGGTCTGCGCGACGATGGTCCGGATGGCGACGGCCATCTCCCCAGAACCTTCTCGATGCCGGAAAACACGTCCCGGACGAAGCGGACCCGGCACCTTGCCAGGCCACGCCACGGAAGACGGTGCGGGCCACCAGCCCGCTGCGGCTGTCGGAGATCACCAGCCGGACATGTTCCAGGCCACGGGCCCGCAGACTGCGCGGGAACTTCGTCCAGAACGGCTTGGACTCACTGTCGCCGACCATCAGCCCGAGGATCTCGGGGTGCCCGGTAGCGGAGATCCCGGTAGCGATGACCACCGCCTGAGAGGCGATCCGGTGGTTGACCCCGGCCCTGCCGTGGGTGGCGTCCAGGAACACGTAGGGGAAGACGTGTGGTCCAGCGGGCGTTCCGTGAAGGCGGTCAGCTCCTCGTCCAGCTCGCCGCGGACCGCGGGAGTCCTCGGACTGGGAGATCCGGCTGTCCGCACCCAGGGCTTTGACCAGTCGTCGACCGAGCGGGTGGGCAGTCCGTGCACGTGGCCTCCACTACCACGGCGAACGGACATGCCCGAGTTCTGCAGAGCGTAGCCGGCGCCGAGTCAGCACGGGACAGAGGAGCACGGGTGATGACGTGGGACTTCAGTCAGCACCGAACCAGCACGGGAGTCAGCACGCCACCGTCGAATCACCCATAACTACGCGTCTGGACAGCGGTCATCTCGACCCTCTTCAAGCCGCTGAGCCGCCGCTCCGCGAGCGGGCATGGTGGTCCGACGCATAGCCGCGCCCCGAACTATGTTGGCCCACCACATGTGCGCCTGACCTGCAGGTTTCTACGGTGTGCCCACACGTACCCGTCCCCACCGCACACGAGGAAGTGGCGCACATGGCCTCCGCAGCAACCGCTCCCCCATCCCTGGGCAAACTGAAGCGCATCGTCGCCGCGTCCCTCATCGGCACCACCATCGAGTGGTACGACTTCTTCCTGTACGGCTCGGCGGCCGCGCTCGTGTTCAACCAGCTGTTCTTCCCGGAGTCCGACCCGCTCGTCGGCACGCTGCTGTCGTTCCTGACCTACGCCGTGGGCTTCGCGGCCCGGCCGCTCGGTGCGCTGGTCTTCGGGCACTACGGCGACCGGCTCGGGCGGAAGAAGCTGCTCGTGCTGAGTCTGTTGCTGATGGGCGGCGCGACCTTCGCGATCGGGCTCCTGCCCACCCACGCGACGATCGGCAGCGCGGCGCCCGTGCTGCTGACCGTGCTGCGGCTCGTGCAGGGCTTCGCGCTCGGTGGTGAGTGGGGCGGCGCCGTCCTGCTGGTGTCGGAGCACGGGGACGCCCGACGTCGTGGCTTCTGGGCGTCGTGGCCGCAGACCGGCGCGCCCGCGGGGCAGCTCCTCGCGACCGGCGTGCTGTCCTTCCTCACCGCCGTCCTGTCCGAGGCCGCCTTCACCGGCTGGGGCTGGCGCATTCCGTTCCTGCTCTCCGGGGTGCTGGTGATCGTCGGACTGTGGATCCGGCTCTCCGTCGACGAGTCCCCCGTCTTCCAGCAGGCGCTCGCCCAGGCCGAGGCACGCAAGGCCGACCACGCGGCGCAGGCCGAGAAAATGCCGCTCGTCGCGGTGCTGCGGCACCACTGGCGGGACGTCCTGGTGGCCATGGGCGCCCGTATGGCCGAGAACATCAGCTACTACGTCATCACCGCCTTCATCCTCGTCTACGCCACCACCTCCGCCGGCGTCTCCAAGCAGACCGCCCTCAACGCGGTGCTCATCGCGTCGGCCGTGCACTTCGCGGTCATCCCGCTGTGGGGCGCGCTGTCCGACCGGATCGGCCGCCGTCCCGTCTATCTGATCGGCGCGGTCGGCGTCGGCCTGTGGATGTTCCCGTTCTTCGCGCTCATCGACACCGGCGGCTTCGGCAACCTGCTCCTCGCCGTGACCGTGGGTCTGGTGCTGCACGGGGCGATGTACGCGCCGCAGGCCGCCTTCTTCTCCGAGATGTTCGCGACCCGCATGCGCTACTCCGGCGCCTCCATCGGCGCCCAGTTCGCCTCCGTCGCCGCGGGCGCCCCGGCCCCGCTGATCGCCACCGCCCTGCTGTCGGACTACGGCAGCTCCACTCCCATCTCCCTGTACGTCATCGCCGCCGCGCTCCTCACGATCGTCGCCGTGGCGGCGGCCAAGGAGACCCGCAACCGGGATCTGGCCGACGTCGCCCCCGCCGACGCCGAGCGGTCGGCGTCCCGGGCCGCGGACGCGCACACCGTCTGACGCCCGGCCTCGACCCCTGTACGCCCGTGCGTACAGGGGTCACTTGCGTATCGGAGTCGCCAAGCGGTGCAGCCGCAGGGCGAGTTGGATCTCCAGGGCGCGCGACGGGGTCTGCCAGTCGTCGCCCAGGAGTCGGCCGATACGTTCCAGGCGCTGGGCGACGGTGTTGACGTGGACGTGGAGTTCGTCCTTGGTGCGGGCCGGGCTCGTCCCGCAGGCGAAGTAGGCGTCGAGCGTGCGCACCAGGTCGGTGCCGCGGCGTTCGTCGTACGCCACGACCTGGCCGATCGTGCGGTCGACGAAACCGGCGATGTCCCGGTCGCCGGCCAGCAGCAGGCCCAGGAAGCCGAAGTCCTCGGCGGCGGCCCCGTCGCCGCTACGGCCGAGCAGGCGCAGGGCGTCCAGGCAGCGCCGTCCCTCCTCGTAGGCGGCGGCGACGGCGTCGGGCCGGGCGGTGAGGTCCTCGACCGGTGCGGACGCGCCGACCGTGACCGCTTCGTGGACGGCGGTGCCCAGCTGCCGGGCGGTGCGGCGGGCCAGGCCCGTCGCCGTGTCACCGGCGTCGAGGGGCAGCAGCAGGACCGTACCGCCGTCGCGGGTGGCGGCCAGGCCGTGCCGGGTGGCGGCGAGGTGGGACGCGGCGGACCACAGGCGTCGGCGGGCGTCCGCCTCCTGGTCGGCGTCGGCCGGGGGGCCGTCGAGGCGGGCGGCGAGGACGACGTGGGTGGCGTCGAGGTCGGCGTGCAGCCGGGAGGCGCGTTCGCGCAGCAGGCGCGGGTCGCGGTCGCGGGCGTCGAGCAGGTCGTCGAGGAGTTCGCCCCGGACGCGTTGCTCGGCCTCGGCGGCGGAGCGCCGGGCGAGCAGCAGCAGTGAGGTGACCATCGCGGCGCGCTCCAGCGTGCGCTGGTCGACGGGGTCGAGGCCGGGATGGCCGCGCAGCACGAGCGCGCCGAACAGTTCACCGCCCGCGGCGACGGCGGCGATCCAGTCGTCCTCGTGCCGGACCGTGTGCCCTTCGGTGCGGAAGGCCTCCAGGGCCTGCGCCGGTGCGGCGGTGACGTCGGTGAACTCGACCGTGCCGTCGAGGACTTCGGAGACGGCGGCGGCCACGTCGTGCACCCCGCCGCCGCGCAGCACCAGTTCGGCGAGCCGGTCGTGCACGTCGGAGGCACGTTCGATGACGGCGCTGCGGTCCCGGATGATCTCGTTGGCGCGCTCCAGGTCGGCGAGGGCGGAGCGGGTCTCGGTGAGCAGGTTCGCGGTGTCGATGGCTGCGGCGGCCAGGGCGGCGAAGGAGCCGAGCAGCGCGATCTGCTCACGCTCGAAGACCCGCGCGCGCCGGTCCGCCGCGAACAGCACGCCGATCACGTGGTGCCCCAGCATCAGCGGCACGCCGAGGATGGCGACCAGTCCCTCGTCCCGTACGCCCGCGTCGATGGTGGCGGTGTGCTGGAAGCGGTCGTCCCGGAAGTAGTCGTCGGTGACGTACGGCCGGGCCGTCTGCGCGACCAGGCCGCCCAGGCCCTCCCCCATGCCGAGCCGCAGCTGCTGGAAGCGGGCCGCGACCGAGCCCTCGGTCACGCGCATGTAGGTGTCGCCTCGGTCCGGGTCGTTCAGGCTGAGGTAGGCGACATCGGTGCCGAGCAGCGACCGGGCGCGCTGCACGATCGCCCGGAGCACGGCGTCCAGGTCGCGCAGTCCGGCCAGGTCGTGGGCGGTCTCGAAGAGCGCCGACAGCTCCGCCTCCCGGCGGCGCCGCCCCTCCAGCTCCGACCTGACACGCAGGGCGAGCAGCTTGGCGTGTTCGAGCGCCGCGATCCGTTCGGCGGGCCGGCCCTGGGCGCGGGCGAGCAGCACGGGCTGCTCGTAGGCGTCGGCGGACGCGCCACGGGCCAGCAGCTCCAGGAACGGCGCCTCGGCGCCGTACGAGGGCGCCTCGGGGTCGCCGGTGGGGCGCTCGGCGGACTGCACGTGATCGCGGGACATGGTCACAGGATTCCTCATCGCCGGGCCGCCCCGTCAGCCCTGTGGAAAACTCCGGGCACCCCGAGCCCGGGCCGAACTAGTGCGCGGTCCAGCCGCCGTCGAGTACGAGCGACGCACCGGTCATGAAGGACGCCTGTGGGCTGCACAGGTAGGCCACGGCCTCGGCGACCTCCTCGGGTTCGATGAGCCGCTTGACCGCGCTGTCCTGCAGCATGACCTCCGAGAGGACGCGCTCCTGCGGGATGCCGTGCGCCCTCGCCTGGTCGGCGAGCTGCTTCTCGACCAGGGGGGTGCGGACGTAGGCGGGGTTCACGCAGTTCGAGGTGACGCCGTGGGGTGCGCCTTCCAGAGCGGCGGTCTTGGACAGCCCTTCCAGGCCGTGTTTGGCGGCCACGTACGCCGCCTTGTAGGCGGAGGCGCGCAGGCCGTGCACGGAGGAGATGTTCACGATGCGGCCCCAGCCCTGCCCGTACATGTGCGGCAGCGCGCCGCGGATGAGGCGGAACGGCGCCTCCAGCATCACGGTGAGCACAGTGTGGAAGACGTCGGGCGGGAACTCCTCGATGGGGCGGACCAGTTGGAGCCCGGCATTGTTCACCAGCACGTCCGTGCCGGCGGCCGCGGCCTCGGCGGCGTCCAGGTCGGTGAGGTCGAGGACGTGCGGTGCGACGCTGCCGGGCAGGCCCGCCGACTGCTCGGCGAGCGCCTCCAGACCGGCGTCGTCCCGGTCGACGGCTCTGACCTTGGCGCCGGCGGCCGCGAGCCGCAGGACACAGGCGCGGCCGATACCGCCGGCGGCGCCGGTGACGAGGGCCGTGCGGCCGCCGAGGTCGAGCGTGGGGGCGTGGGGGCCGGGAAGGGCACGGGACGCGGTCATGGGTCGACCCTAGGCAGCCCGTGCCCCCGGCCCCATGTGGTCAGCCCCCATACTTCATTCGAACGTCGTGGGGTCGAACCATGTGGGTGCGTCCGACAGGGACTGCTTGATCCGCAGCAGCCCGAACTCGTTGAGCGTCGGTAGCGCGTCGACGTCGAACCAGGCGACGTCCAGCGACTCGTCGTCGTTCACCCGTGCCTCGCCGCCGACGGCCCGGCAGCGGAACGTGATGTCCATGTACTGGCAGATGTCGCCGTTGCCGTACGTGACGGGCTTCAGCGCCTGGACCAGCACCACCCGCTCGGGCACGCAGCGCACCGCGGTCTCCTCGTGGACCTCCCGCACCGCGCAGGCGGCGGGCTGCTCCCCCGGGTCCGGGATGCCGCCGATCAGCGACCATCGGCCGGTGTCGCGGCGGCGGTTCAGCAGCACTCGGCCGTCGTCGTCGAAGACGACCGCGGTGACCCCGGGGAGCCAGAGCAGCTGATGCCCGGCGGACGCCCGCAGGGTGCGGATGAAGTCAGGAGTAGCCATGGGCTGACCCTAACGGGCGGTTTCCGCGCCCCCGGGCGGGTTCCGGGGGCGTACGGCGGGCGTACCGCTACACGTCACCCGCGCGCCGCCGGCGCGCCCCGGCGGCGACGGCCCAGCCGATGCCGCCCGCCGCGACCAGCACCAGGGCGATCTCCGGCAGGATGCCGAGCCGGGTGGCGGGCGTCAGGGAGGAGCGCAGCGGTACCTCCTGGACCAGTGAGTCGGCGACGAACATGCCGGTCCGCTGGGTGATCGTCCCGTCCGGCAGGATGATGGCGCTGACGCCGCTGGTCACCGGTACGGCGACGGTCCGGCTGTGCTCGACGGCGCGGACGCGGGACATGGCGAGCTGCTGGTAGGTCATCTCGCTGCGGTCGAAGGTCGCGTTGTTGCTCGGCACGGAGATCATCTGTGCGCCGTCGGTGACCTCGGAGCGCACCGTCCAGTCGAAGGCCGCCTCGTAGCAGGTGACGAGGCCGACCGTGGCGCCGTCCATGTCGAACACACCCGGCTCGCTGCCCCGGCTGAAGTCCTGGCGGACCATCGACGTCCAGTTCTTGTTGATCATGTCGAGCAGGGGGCGCAGCGGCAGGTACTCGCCGAACGGCTGGATCTGCCGCTTGTCGTAGGTGTCGACGGGTCCCTTCTGCGGGTCCCACAGGATCTGCTCGTTGAGGAGCTTGCCGTCGCGCTCGACGACACCGCCGACGGAGATGGGCACGCCGATCGCCTTGGCCGCGCCGTCGATGACCGCGTAGGCGTCGGGGTTGGCGAAGGGGTCGATGTCGGAGGAGTTCTCCGGCCAGAGCACGAAGTCCGGCTTGGCCACCTTGCCCGCCTCGACCTCGGCGGCCAGCCGCTCCGTCTCGCGTGCGTGGTAGTCGAGTACGGCACGCCGCTGGGAGTTGAAGTCGAGGCCCGCGCGCGGGACGTTGCCCTGGACGACGGCGACGGTGGTGGTGCCGTCCTGGGCGCGGTCGCTCACCAGGGGGCGCGCGGCCAGGGCACCCACCACCGGCACGGCCACGCTGAGCAGCGCCACGACCGCCGCTCCGCGCCGTACCGCGCGCGTGCGCCGCGCGTCCAGGCCCAGACGTACGACGTCGTACAGGCCGAAGCCGCACAGGACGACCGCGAAGCCGAGCACCGGGGTGCCGCCGACCGCGGCCAGCGGCAGGAAGACACCGTCCGCCTGCCCGAAGGCGATCTTGCCCCAGGGGAAGCCGTCGAACGGCACACGCGCGCGTGCCGCCTCACCGGCGACCCACACCGCGGCAGCCCACAAAGGCCAGCCCGGCAGCTTGGCCACCGCCGCCACCCCCACGCCCACCAGGGCGACGAAGATCGCCTCGATCGCCACCAGGGCGAGCCAGGGGCCCGGACCGACCTCCACGCCGGTCCACACCAGCAGCGGCAGCAGGAAGCCGAGGCCGAAGAGGTAACCCAGACCGAGGGCCGCCTTCCAGCCGCGGCCGCGCAGCACCCAGCCGAAGACCGCGAAGGCCGGCAGGGCCAGCCACCACAGGGTGCGCGGCGGGAAGCTGACGTAGAGGAGCACTCCGGAGAGCGCTGCGGCGGCTGCCGGAACGAGGCGGCGCAGCCACCGCGCGGCGCGCGACTCGGGCGCGGTTCGCGGGCGTACGGCGTCCGACTCGTCCACGGAGGTTGCGGTGACGGTCACTCCGGGAGTGTACGGCGGCGGCCTCGGCGGCCGACAGCGTGGTCCGGACGCCCCCGCACGCCGGTGCCAACGCATCGACAAGCCGTCACCGTGCGCCCGAGCCCAGGTCGCGCGGCGGGGCGGCAGGGCCCGGCGCAGGTCGGGAAGCGGCCGGTTGCGGGGGGACGGGTGGGGTCCAGGGGAGTGACGTCGGTGGCCGGTGCGGAGGCCGACGGCGGAAGACAGAGCGCCTCCGACACGGCGGGTGTGGTGCTCGGCGCCTGTGCCCTCTGGCCGCTGATCCCGGCTGCCGCGCACGGCGGGCGCCCGGAAGGCGTGCTGCCGACGGTGCCGGCCGCGTGGGCGCCGGTTACGCCGCGGGCCGCATCTGCGGAGCGCTCGCGCCGGTCGCCGCGCCCCTTGACCGGGGCGCTCGCCGGAGTCGCACTGACGATCGGCGTCCCGCACCTCGCCCCGGGGCTGCAGCCCGGCGTGCCACTGGGCCACGCGGGCGCCACCGCCGCCCTGCTCGCGCTGTCCACCGGCGCCGCGGCTGCGCCGCCTGGGTCCACGGCCGTACCGGCGGTGCGGTCGGCCCTGTGGGCGTCGGCGGCCGGGATCGTGGCGACGGCGGCCCTGCTCGGCTCGATCACCGGCGTCGTGGCCAGTGCCGCGGTGCTGCTGTGCTCACTGGCGGTCGGCCGGGTGGGCCACCGCGGGGTCGGCCTCGCCGCTCTGGCCGCAGTGACGGCGCTGGTGACCGGCCTGACCTGGGCGGTCGCGAGCAGCGCACCGCCCGAGGGGCTCGCCGCGTCCCTGAAGGATCCGCCGACCCGGCACCGGGTGGAGCTGTGGCAGGACGCGCTGGCGCCGACCCGCCAGGGCAGGGGAGTTCAGCGCGACCTCGGTCGCGTCCCCGCCGTCCGACGGCAGGCCCCACTCCGCGCTGTTGCAGCAGGCGGCCGAACAGGGAGCCGTCGGGGTGGCGCTGCCGGCGGCGGTCTTCTGCTGGGTGCTGTACGCCCTGTGGCGTACAGCACGACCCACGCCGGTCGTCCTCAGCGCGGGCGCGGCACTGACGGCGCTCGCGGCCGTCGCCGCGGTGGGCAACGCGCTTCAGCTTCACGGTGGTGTCGGTGGGCGCCGGGCTGCTCGCGGGGCCGGCCACGGCACGTCCACCGGCGGAAGAGCCGACGCGTCAGCAGAGCGCCGTACCGGGAGACCGGCAGGTGCCGTGACCGGGCGGGCCGCTCCCCGGGGCCTCAGCGCACCGTCCCCGGTGTGGTCGGCCGCAGCCGCTCCTTGATGATCCGTACGGCCGTCTCGGCGTTGTCCACGGTGATCGTGAACGTGTGGCCGTCCCACAGCCGCAGCTCCACGCCCTCGCCACGCCGTACGACGACCGCGGTGCCCTTCTCGGGCCGCCAGCGGTAGCCCCAACCGCCCCAGTGGCGCGGGGTGACGTGCGGGACGAACTCCGCGCCGACGACCTGTGACAGCGGGATACGGCGGCGCGGTACACCCATGTGGCCGCAGCGCACCTCAAGGGACTCCTTGTCCACCCGCAGGGCGACGTGCACGAAGGCGAGGGTCCCGCACAGGACCAGCAGTCCGGCGGCGATGCAGCCGACGACGGACATCACCAGCGGTGCGAGGCCGTCGTCGGTCCACGCGGAGGCTACGGCCAGCTCGATGCCGAGCGCGACGCAGGCGGCCCCGACCAGCGCCAGCAGCCACTGGACCCGGTTGGTGGCCCGGCCGGTCCAGACATCGGGATTCGGGGTGCGCTCGCCGTGGGGGTGGTCCCTCATACCATCGAGACTACTCAGGTTTCGCTGAGCGGGTAGCGGGGTCGCACACAGTGACGGGCCGGGCAGGGGTTGGTGCGGACCGAGGGGTTCCGATCAGTGATCGGCCGTCATCGAACGGGGCTGACGGCCGCGAGCATGCGGCCTTCCTCGTATGTCAGGGCGGCCGCGGGCAGCGCGCCCTCACGACCGCTCAGCAGCACCGTCACGCCGCCGAGGGACGTGGCCCCGGGTTCGGGACGCGCGCCGATCCGGCGCAGCGCCTGGGCGGCCACCGCTCCGGCGGAGCCGTGCAGGACGAGCGGGGGCAGGCCGGGGCGCTGCACGGCGGTGCGGATGCGTTCGGCGACCAGCTCGTAGTGGGTGCAGCCCAGGACGACGGTCGTGACGTCGTCCGGGGTCAGCTCGGCGGCCGCCGCGACGGCGGCGTCGATGGCCGTCTCGTCAGCGCGTTCGACCGCTTCCGCGAGTCCCCAGCACGGCACCTCGGTGACCTTCACGCCCTCGGCGAAGTTCTCGATGAGTCCGCGCTGGTAGGGGCTGCCGGTGGTGGCGGGCGTGGCCCAGATCGCGACGGGGCCGCCGCCGGCCGCGGCCGGCTTGATCGCCGGGACGGTGCCGATGACCGGCAGCGCGGGTTCCAGGCGGGCGCGCAGGGCGGTCAGGGCGTGCACGGTCGCGGTGTTGCAGCCGACGATGAGCGCGTCGGGCCGGTGCGCGGCGGCCGCCTCGGCGACGGCCAGGGCGCGCTCGGTGAGGTCCTGAGGCGTGCGGGGCCCCCAGGGCATGCCGTCGGGGTCGAGGGAGAGTACGAGATCGGCGTCGGGGCGCAGGCGCCGTACCGCTGCGGTGGCCGCCAGCAGACCGATTCCGGAGTCCATGAGCGCGATCTTCACCGGGCCACGATAGACGATGGCCCTCTTGCGGCCGGTCCGGTGGGGCAGACTGCGCGGGTGAGCGCCTTCCTGTGGATCGCCGCCGGATCCCTCGCCGCCTGGCTGTGGCTGCTGCTCTGTCAGGGCTTCTTCTGGCGTACGGATGTTCGGTTGCCGCCCCGGACGGAACCCGCCGTCTGGCCGTCCGTGGGTGTGGTCGTCCCCGCGCGCGACGAGGCCGCGGTGCTGCCGACCAGCCTGCCGTCGCTGCTCAGGCAGGACTATCCGGGGCGGGCCGAGGTCTTCCTCGTGGACGACGGCAGTACGGACGGCACCGGGGAGCTGGCGCGCGAGCTGGCGCGTCGGTACGGCGGGCTGCCGTTGACCGTGGGCTCGCCCGGTGAGCCGCCCGCGGGCTGGACCGGCAAGCTCTGGGCGGTGCGGCACGGCATCGGCCTCGCACGCGCGCGTGCCCCCGAGTACCTGCTGCTGACGGACGCCGACATCGCGCACGCGCCGGACAGTCTGCGCGAGCTGGTGGCGGCGGCGCGCACCGGCGGCTACGACCTCGTCTCCCAGATGGCGCGGCTGCGCGTCGAGAGCCTGTGGGAGCGGCTCGTCGTTCCGGCCTTCGTCTACTTCTTCGCACAGCTGTACCCGTTCCGCCGGATCGGCCGGAAGGGGGCGCGGACCGCCGCCGCGGCGGGTGGCTGTGTACTGCTGCGCACCGAGGCCGCCGAGCGGGCGCGGATCCCCGACGCCATCCGGCACGCCGTCATCGACGACGTGGCCCTCGCGCAGGCCGTCCGAGGCAGCGGCGGGCAGCTCTGGCTGGGGCTCGCCGAGCGGGTGGACAGCGTGCGCCCCTATCCCCGGCTGCACGATCTGTGGCGCATGGTCTCGCGCAGCGCCTACGCCCAGCTGCGGCACAACCCGCTCGTGCTGGCCGGGACGGTCGCCGGGCTGGCGGTGGTGTACCTGGTGCCGCCCGCAGCGCTCGTCGTGGGCCTGTCCCTGGGGAGTACGGCGACGGCGGCGCTGGGCGCCCTGGCATGGCTCGTGATGACGGCGACGTACGTCCCCATGCTCCGCTACTACGAGCAGCCGCTGTGGCTCGCTCCCCTGCTGCCGTTCACCGCGTTTCTGTACCTCCTCATGACGGTCGATTCCGCGGTGCGGCACTACAGGGGACGCGGTGCGGCCTGGAAGGGCCGCACCTACACGCGTCCGGACACCGTCCCCGACGAGGGATGAGTCCTCCGAGGGCTCACTTGCGGCCGGGCGTCCAGTTCATGCCCCACCCGTAGGCGCGGTCGACGGCCCGCTGCATGCTCACCCCGCGGTCGGGCACCAGGTAGCGGGCCTCGCGCTGGACGACCAGGTCCGAGCCGGTGTTGGTGATGAGCGCGAGCGCGCACACCGGGGAGGGGACCGTGCACTCGTCCAGGGAGAAGTCGATCGGCGCGCCGAACTGCGGATGCAGGGTGACCGTGGCGTGCAGGTCGGCGAAGGAACTGGCGCCCTCGTAGATGGTGACGAAGACGAGGATCCGCCGGAACGCCTGCTTGTGGTCGAGGTTGATGGTGAGGTTCTCGCCGCTCTCCACGGCACCGGTGCGGTCGTCGCCGTCCAGGTGGATGTACGGCGGCTGGTGCAGCGACCCGAACGCGTTGCCGAGAGCCTGTACGACGCCCTTGCTGCCGTCGTTGAGCTCGTACAGGGCGCACAGGTCGAGGTCGAGGTCGAGGTCCGAGTGCCGGGCGACCGCACGGCCGCGCTTGCCGCCCCACCCCGAGAACTGTTGGCGCACCTGCCAGTTGAGGTTCACACGCATGGCGCCCGAGGTACCGCCCTGCTTGGTGAGCGACACCGACGGGGAGGCCTTGGTGAGGGTGACCTTGGTGAGCTGGACGGGCGCCGTCGGGACGGGCGGCGGCGCGGTGGGGGCAGGCTGGGTGGTGGTCACCGGCGGGCCGGTGGGGACGGGCGGCGTCGTGGTCACCGGCGGCGCGCTGGGTGCCGTGTGCTGCGGCTCGTCCACCGTGATGCCGAAGTCCGTGGCCAGGCCCTCCAGGCCGCTGCTGTAGCCCTGGCCGACGGCACGGAACTTCCACGCGCCCTGGCGCCGGTAGAACTCGCCGAGCACAAAGGCCGTTTCCACGGTCGCGCCCGCGCTGTCGAACCGGGCGACCACCGCGCCCCGGGCGGCGTCCTTGACCTCGATGTACAGACCGGGCACCTGCGCGAACGTCCCGCCGTCCGCGGACGCGGCGAGCACGACCGTCTCGATGCCGGGCTCCACACGCGCGAGGTCGACCAGCAGCGTGTCGGTGATCCGGCCGCCGACGTCCCGCTTGCCCTCGTGCCGGATCGCTCCGGAGGAGTGCTGCGGCTGGTTGTAGAAGACGAAATCCGCGTCCGAGCGAACCTTTCCGCTCACCAGCAACAGCGCCGAGGCATCGGTGTCGGGCACGCCCGCACCGGAGCGCCACCCCAGTTCCACTCGCAGCGCCGTCGTCGGCACCGGGACATTCGATCCCTTCGGCATTGACATGTCCGCCCCCATCCCCGGTCACCCCGCCAGGTCGCGTCCCGGCAGCCCATCGGGTTCTCCGTGCGTTCCAACTTATTGCCCATGGCGTCGAACGCCCATCAGGAGCACGCAAAGACCACTGGCCAACCGCCGGTAACCCACTGGGAACTGAGCCTTTACACGATTCGGAGGCCACTTGGCGCCCCTTTTTCCCAGGTTCGCTCGCATTGGGGATCCCACGTCACCGCGGACACGGAAAACAACCCTCTTATCGGTCTCCCCAACCAGCACATCGTGGGCTTAACTTATGTGCCATGACCTCCCCCCGCTCCACCTATGGCGGCGGCTACTACTCCGCCTCCTTCCCGGACACCCCGATCTACGACTCGCTCGTGGCCGAGCGGGGCACCCCGCAGATCGCCCCGATCCGGGTCCCCGCCGCGTACGACACGCCGGGCAGCCACCTGCCCGCCCTCCCGTCCGCGCTGCCCGCCCTCCCGGCGGCCCCCTCCCAGCCCGCCTACGGCTACCCGCAGGCGCCGCAGCCCGCTCCGCTGCAGCAGGCGCCGACCGCGTACATCCCGCAGCAGGCCGCCGCGCCGCGCGGCTACCCCGGCCCGCAACCGCAGCAGCCCCGCCCCGGGGCGCCCGGCGGCACGGGGTACGAGGCGATGCGCCCGGCGGCTCCGCGGCCTGCCCCGGCGCCGTATCAGGACCCGTACAACAACCAGCAGTACCGCGGCTACTGATCATCCCTCGGGGGTGTCGGTGCCGCCTGGCACGATGGCCTCATGGGGAACGCGGAGCTGCACTCGATTCACGTCCACCCGGTCAAGTCGCTCCGGGGCCTGGCGCCCCGTGAGGCCGTCGTGGAGCCGTGGGGGCTGGTCGGGGACAGGCGCTGGGTGCTGATCGACGACGGGGGAAAGGTCGTCACCCAACGCCGGCAGCCGCGCCTTGCGCTGGCCGCCGCCGAGCTCCCGCCCGGCGGCGGCGTCCGGCTGTCCGCGCCCGGCCTCGACCCGCTGACCGTGCCCGTCCCGGAGCCGGCCGGCACGGTCACGCTGGACATCTTCGGGAACAAGGTGGAGGGGGTCCTCGCCGACGACGCCGCGCACGCGTGGTGCAGTGCGTACGTCGGTGCGGGGACCCGTCTGGTCCACATGGACGACCCGGCCACCCGCCGGCGGATCGACCCGGAGTACGCGTTGCCCGGCGAGACGGTCACGTTCGCCGACGGCTATCCCCTGCTGCTCACCTCGCTCGCCTCCCTCGACGCCCTGAACGCGCTGATGGCCGAGGACGGTGTGGCCGAGGAGGGCCCGCTGCCGATGAACCGCTTCCGGCCGAACGTGGTCGTCACGGGCACCGCGCCGTGGGCCGAGGACGACTGGAGAAGCATCACCATCGGCGAGGTCGAGTTCCGCGTCGCCAAGATGTGCGGCCGGTGCGTCGTGACGACGACCGACCAGAGCACCGGCGAGCGCGGGCGGGAGCCCCTGCACACCCTCGGGCGGCACCGCCGCATCGGCGGAAAACTGGTCTTCGGTCAGAATCTCGTGCCCCGGTCACAGGGCACGATCCGGGTCGGTGACCCGGTCCGCGTCCTCGAATGAGCGATATCGCCGGGGAGTGCGGTCGGGCGGGAACCCGCGAGCGGGACCCGGGCGTTGGGCGTTCGTGAGACGTTCATGAAGGGCCCCGGGCACAGGTGATGTCGCTCTCTCTTTGACCGGGACCGCGTGCGAGCGGCTCCGCCGGGGGTTGTCATGGAGGCGGAAGGGGGTGCGGGACATGCGCGCTGTTCGCGGCCTGTGGCGCTGGCGGCACAATCCACTGCGCCGCACGACCGATCTCGTCGAGGCCTGGGTGGCGCTGGCCGCCCTGCTGCTGATCCTCCTCGTCGCGCCCGTGATCGGCTTCCTCGCCGGCTCCGCCGCCCAGGACAGCCTCCAGCAGTCCGTCCGCGAACAGCGCGCCTCCCGGCACCTGGTGACGGCCACCGTCGTCCGGGAACTGGAGGCTTCCACGCTTGCCGCCGACCCCGAGACGGCCTCGCGGGACAGCAGGACGCGCGTGCTCGCCCACTGGACCGCCCCGGACGGCACCGACCTGAACGGCCCGGTCGTCACCCACCTCAAGTCCCCCGAGCCGGGCGACCGGTTCGCGATATGGACGGACGAGCGGGGGCGCATGGTGGCCCGCCCACTGGACCCCGCCACGGCGACGACGCACGCCGTCCTCGCCGGGTTCGGCGCGGCGCTGCTGACCGCGTGTCTGGCCGAGGGCGTCAGACGGCTGATCGTCGGGCGCATGGTCCTTCGCCGGTACGCCCGTTGGGACCAGGCATGGAACCGGGTGGGCCCGGACTGGGGCAGGACCGGCACCGGCAGCTGACAGCCTTCCGGCTCCGGTCAACCCGGCGTCCGCGCGCACGCTACGGTGGACCGGCCGAAGCGAACTTCGGCATCGACCTGCGCGCGAGCCAGTTCAGGGGCGCGTCGGCCCGAGGGCGAACGAGCCATCAGTACGACCGAGGTGGGGGCACAACAACGCCATGGCACAGGGCACGGTCCAGGTGACGCACGCCGGTACATCGCGGTGGCGGCGCCGCACGGGTGAGTACCCATCGCTGGCCGCCGCCCTGGAGGCCGCGGCCGACGGTGATGTGCTCACCGTCGCCCCGGGAACCTACCGGGAGAACCTCGTCGTCCAGCGGGCGGTGACCCTGCGCGGCCCCGAGGGCTCGCCCGGCTCCGTGCGGATCGCGCCCCTCGACGGGGTGCCGCTCACCGTGCGCGCC
Source organism: Streptomyces sp. TRM70350 (assembly GCF_019219825.1). Lineage (GTDB taxonomy): Bacteria > Actinomycetota > Actinomycetes > Streptomycetales > Streptomycetaceae > Streptomyces. Next base: position 46,656 of record NZ_JAHUXH010000006.1, read on the forward strand.
TCCGCGGTGGTTCAGGACCTGCATGTCGAGGGCCAGGACGCGGCCGCGCCCGCGCTGCTCGTCGAGGAGGGCGCGCCGGAGCTGACCGACGTGCGGGTGGTCACGCGATCCGCCGCCGGGATCGAGGTGCGCGGGAGCGCGCGGCCGACCGTGCGGCGGTGCACCGTCGACAATCCGGCGGGCATCGGGATCGCGGTGGTCGACGGCGGGGGCGGGGTGTTCGAGGACTGCGAGGTCGTCGCGGCCGGGCAGGCCGGCGTGGCGGTGCGCGGGGGCGCGCATCCACGTCTGGACCGCTGCCGGGTGCACCACGCCTCGGGTTCGGGCCTCACCGCGACCGGCGAGAACTCCGCGCTGGAGGCGGTGGGTTGCGAGGTGTACGAGGTCCGGGGCAGCGGGGTGCAGATCACCGGCCGGGCCACCGCCCACCTCACCGACTGCGACGTGCACCGCACCACGGCCGACGGTGTCACCCTCGACACGGACGCGGTGCTCACCCTCGCCGACTGCCGTATCCACGACATCCCCGAGAACGCGGTCGACCTGCGCTCCCGCTCCGTCCTGACGCTGACGCGCACCAGCGTGCGGCAGTTCGGGCGCAACGGCCTGTCGGTGTGGGACCCGGGCACACGCGTGGACGCCAACCAGTGCGAGATCTTCGACAGCACCGGCGACTACCCGGCGGTGTGGGTCAGCGACGGCGCCACGGTGGTGCTGGACTCCTGCCGGGTGCACGACGTGCCCGACGCGCTGTTCGTCCTGGACCGCGGCTCGCGCGCGGACGTCGTCGACAGCGACCTGTCCCAGGTGCGCAACACGGCCGTGTCGGTGAGCGACGGGGCGACCGCGCAGCTCGACGACTGCCGGATCCGGGACGCCGCGACCGGCGCGTGGTTCCGCGACCACGGCAGCGGCGGCACCCTCAACAACTGCACGCTGGACGGCACCCAGACCGGCGTGATCGTCACCAAGGGTGCCGACCCCACCATCGAGCGGTGCACGGTCGACTCCCCCGCCGAGGCCGGTTTCTACGTCTCGGCGGGCGGCCGCGGCAGCTTCCTCAACTGCCGGGTGAGGGGCAGCGGCGGGTACGGCTTCCATGTGCTCGACGGCTGCCGTACGACGCTCAGGAAGTGCCGTACGGAACGCTGCGCGCGCGGCGGTTACGAGTTCGCGGACGGCGGTCCCGACGCCGAGTCGGGCGTGGGGCCGGTCGTCGAGGACTGCACCAGCGACGAGAGCGCGGGGCTGCGCACGCCCACGGCACCCCCCGAGCCCACCGTCCAGACGGCCGGTCAGTCGCCGGGGCTGCTGGGCGCGATCCCCGGGCAGCGCACCACCGAGCAGGAGCCGCTCGTCGCCGCCGCACAGCCTCAGCCACCGGCCCGGACCTCCAAGGCCGTCCTGGGCGAACTGGACGCTCTGGTGGGCCTGGAGAGCGTCAAGCGCGAGGTGCGGGCCCTCACCGACATGATCGAGGTGGGCAGGCGCCGGCAGCAGGCGGGCCTGAAGGCCGCGTCGGTCAAGCGGCACCTGGTCTTCACGGGTTCCCCCGGCACCGGCAAGACCACGGTCGCGCGGCTGTACGGCGAGATCCTCGCCTCGCTCGGTGTGCTGGACAAGGGCCACCTGGTCGAGGTGTCCCGTGTCGACCTGGTCGGCGAGCACATCGGTTCGACCGCCATCCGCACCCAGGAGGCGTTCGAACGGGCGCGTGGCGGTGTGCTGTTCATCGACGAGGCGTACGCGCTGTCCCCGGAGGACGCGGGCCGGGACTTCGGCAAGGAGGCCATCGACACGCTCGTGAAGCTGATGGAGGACCACCGGGACGCGGTCGTGGTGATCGTCGCGGGCTACACGGCCGAGATGGAGCGCTTCCTGTCCGTCAACCCCGGGGTGGCATCGCGCTTCTCACGCACCATCACCTTCAGCGACTACGGCCCCGAGGAGCTGCTGCGGATCGTGGAGCAGCAGGCGGAGGAGCACGAGTACCGGCTGGCGCCAGGTGCCGCGGAGGCGCTGCTGAAGTACTTCACGGCGATCCCGAAGGGCCCCGCGTTCGGCAACGGCCGCACCGCGCGGCAGACCTTCGAGGCGATGGTGGAACGCCACGCGAGCCGGGTCGCCCAGTTCGACGAACCGAGCACGGACGACCTGACCCTGCTGTACGCGGAGGACCTGCCCGACCTCGCGTGAGCGCTGAGGGCTCCGCAGGAAGTGCCGCGATATGCCGTCGATCGTCTGCGGCACCGTCGTGGCCGTCGCTCCCCCCCCCCGACCTGCTCAGAGCCCGGCCCCGGGGCGCTGGCCCGGTAGGTCGGGGTGGAGCCGGTCGAGTAGGTGGCTGCGTTCTCGGTCGAAGGCGGGGTCGGCCTGGTAGTCGGAGTGGCCGAGGATCGGGGCGGGCAGGGGGTGCAGGTCGCTGCGGGCGTGGGCCAGGGGGTCCTTCATGGGCGCGCAGTCGACCCGCGGGCCGTCGCCGTCGGGCAGTCGTACGGGGCCGCCGATCGGGTCGGTGACGCGGTACAGGTTGCGCCAGCAGTCGACCTCGTCGTGCAGGGCGGCGAGGGCGGCCGGGCCGAAGTGGGCCGGGAACCAGCGGCCGTACAGGCGCCCCAGCGGTGAGCCGTACGTCAGCAGCGCGACCCGCTTGCGCACGGCCGGGCTCAGTTGCCAGGCCGCGGCGGCGGCCAGGACGCTGCCCTGGGAGTGGCCGGAGAGCACCAGGCGCCCGCCCGTCGTGCGGGTCCAGGTGGTGATCCGCCAGGTCAGGTCGGGCACCGCGCGCTCGGCGTAGCAGGGCGGTGAGAAGGGGTGGGCGGCGCGCGGCCAGAAGGTGCCGACGTCCCACAGGACGCCGATGGTGCGGCGCGCGGACCTGTCCTTGTAGGCGCGGCGGCCCAGGGTGACGAACAGGATGAAGCCGAGCCCGATCAGCCAGGAGCCGAGGGCCTGGGCGGTGTCCACGGCGCCGTGGACGAAGGGGTGGGTGTGCTGCGCGGCCTCGCTCGGGGTCTTGTCGGTCGTCATGGCGCCGGCCAGCGCGCCGGTGCCCAGGATCAGGGAGACGGTGGAGACGGCGGCGACGAAGAGGGGGCCGCGGTCGGTGAGCGTGGCCATCGCGCGAGTGCGTGCGATACGGCGGGTACGGTCGCGGTCCTCGGCCTCGCCCGCGTAGTCGCGTTCCACGACGGCGCGCTCGGCGCGGGCCAGCCCCAGGGTGCGCCAGGCCTGCCACCCGGCGAGCAGCAGCAGGACCACGAGCAGCGGCGGGATCACGGACGCCTGCCACGTCAGCAGGACCGGTGCGCCGGGGATGGACGCCCGGGTGCCGTCCACCCAGTCGGCGACCCGCTGCGACACGCCGCCGGACATCACCCCGCCCAGCGCGCAGGCCAGCATCGCGACGGCGGGTCCGGCCAGGCCCCGCATCGCGGTGCGCGGGTCGGGGTCGCTGCGGTACAGCAGGTGGGCGACGACCGCGAGGACGATCACCAGCAGGCCCTGGACCAGGGCGATGCCGCCGAAGGCCGCGTCGCCCGGCAGCCGGCCGTCGGATTCCCACCCCGGGCGCTCCCAGCAGGCGTACACCAGGGTGAGGACGAGCAGGACGAGCGCGCCGAGCGGCAGGTGTCGTACGGGAGAGGCGTCGATCTCCCGGTCGAGGTGCTTCTCGCTGCGGCCGCGTCGGCAGACCACCACGACCACCACCACGGCGCCGAGCACGAGCGCCGCCTCCAGCAGCCACCCCAGGGCCTCCAGGGCGGCCGGGCCGCCGGCCTCGCGGTCGTGCCGGGCGGCGGCCTGGGCGACGGCCGCGGCCACCGTGAGCAGGCCCGCGGCGGTGTGGGCGCCGCGCAGCCGGGCGACCAGGCGCCGGCCGTACCAGAAGCCGGGGCGGCCCAGCGCGCTGCGGGCGGTGTCCTCGCCGGGGTCGCGGACGAGCGGCCGTTCGGACTCGTAGGCGCTCCAGGTGCGCCGGGAGAGGTACCAGAGGAGGCCGACCAGGGCGGCGGGCACCAGGGACGCCAGGGCCAGGCGGCGGCCCGGCGGGCTCCACCAGCCGTCGCCGGACGCGGTGGGCGACAGGAAGTCCAGCCAGGTGTGCCGCTCGGCGCACGCCCGCGTGCCCGCGCACTGCCACGCCGTGAGGTCCAGGGCGACCTCGCAGGCGGCCGCGACCAGCAGCACGGTCAGGCTGAGGCCGACGAGCCGCACCAGCAGCCCGTAGAGCCGGATGGTGCGCGCCCGGTCGCGGGCCGTGGGGCGCATCCAGTGGGCGAGGTTGGCCACCATGAACGGCAGTAACAGCAGCCACAGGGCTCGCGCGCCGTTTCCGGAGGTGAGGTTGCACCAGACGTACGCCTCGGGCACCGGGCGCCCGTCGGGGTCGGTGGGACGGCTCTCCGCCTCGACGTCGTCGGCGCGGCGGAAGACGGCCGCCGTGTCGTCGCCGGAGACCCGCACGGTGCGCGGGTCGTCGAGCATGTGCTCGGGCGTGGCCCCGCCCACGCCGTGGACCAGCAGTTCCAGGGTGGCCCCGGCCTTCGCGGGCCGGGGCACGGGGCCGGTCACCCCGTCGTTCAAGCCGCGTTCCTGCGCGCTTTCCACTCTTCGCACTTCCCCCGTGTCGTGTGCACATCCCCCAGGACGCGCCGTCGGCATGTCCATGCGGGACACAGGATCTCCCCTGGCGGGGCGATGCACACCCCTCGACACGGAATCTCCCCGATCCGGGTGAGGAGCGAGCAACCGATGAGACCTAGGTGACATGTGCGCGTCGCGCAGCCGGTGGCGCGGCGCGGGCCAAGCCGTGCGAATATGGGACGCCAACGCACCAGGGGCGGGAGAATGTCCTAGTCGGAGCAGGTGCGAGGGCGTGTCGGACGGCTTGACGAAAGGACCGGAGCGTACGTGAGTGAGAATCAGAACCTCCTCGCGGAGCAGCGGCGCGCCCTGATCCTGGACGAGGTGCGGCGGCGCGGCGGCGTGCGGGTCAACGAGCTGACCCGCAAGCTCGGCGTGTCGGACATGACCGTCCGCCGCGATCTGGACGCGCTGGCCCGCCAGGGCGTCCTGGAGAAGGTGCACGGCGGTGCGGTGCCGGTGCTGGAGGCGAGCACCCACGAGCCGGGCTTCGAGGCCAAGTCGGGTCTGGAGCTGAGCGCCAAGGAGGACATCGCGAAGGCCGCGGCGGAGCTGGTGGCTCCGGGTTCGGCGATCGCGCTGTCGGGCGGTACGACGACGTATGCGCTGGCGCATCATCTGCTGGAGGTCCCCGACCTGACCGTCGTCACGAACTCGGTGCGGGTGGCGGACGTCTTCCACTCGTCGCAGCGCTCGTCCGGCCAGCGGCAGGGTGCGGCCACGGTGGTGCTGACCGGCGGGGTACGCACGCCGTCCGACTCGCTGGTGGGGCCGGTGGCCGACCAGGCGATCGCCACGCTCCACTTCGACGTGCTGTTCCTCGGTGTGCACGGGATATCGGCGGAGGCCGGTCTGTCGACGCCGAACCTCGCGGAGGCCGAGACGAACCGGCGGCTGGTGCAGTCGGCGCGCCGGGTCGTGGTGGTCGCCGACCACACCAAGTGGGGCACGGTGGGCCTGAGTTCGTTCGCGACGCTGGACCAGGTCGACACGCTGGTGACCGACGCCGGGCTGGCCGCCGAGGCGCGGGAGGAGATCGCGGAGCATCTGCGGCATCTGATCGTGGCGGGCGAGGACGAGGGCGCCGACGAGCTCTGACCCCGTTCCCGGCGCAGACATCCGACGGATCGCCAACTAGGGTGAGCGGCCCGGTGCCTGCTCGTCGCCCAGGGGGTTTCGTATGGCGCGCCGTCTGCGTCCGGTGGACGTCGACTTCTTGCTGTCCGCTCCGGTACGGCTGGTCTTCGCACGGGAGATCGCCGCTCCCCCGGAGCCGGTCTTCCGCGCGCTCGCCGAGGACGTGGCCGGCTGGACGGAGTGGTTCTCGGCGGTGACGCTGGCCCGGCCGACCGACAGCGGGCGGGAGGTCCGGCTGCGGGGCGGTACGCGGTTCGCGGAGACGGTTCTCGTGGCGAAGGCGCCCGAGGCGTACGCGTATCGCGTCGACGAGACCAACGCGCCGGGCGTCCGCGCGCTCGTCGAGGAGTGGCGGCTCGCGCCGGCCGGTGGCGGTACGCGGGTGCGGTGGACGTTCGCGGCCGACGGGCCGCCGGTGTTCCGGGCGGTGATGAGGCTGGCGCGACCGGGCTTCGGGCGGGCGTTCCGGGACGCGGTGACGGCGCTGGACCGGCGGCTGGCGCGGTAGGGCGCCGGGCGCCGTGGCGCGTCAGTCCGGCCAGACGCCCGTGGCCAGCAGCGACTCGATCGCCGCGCTGTACGGGGCGATGTCCAGGCCCTGCTCGGCCAGCCAGGCGTCCGAGTAGTACTTGTCGAGGTAGCGGTCGCCCGGGTCGCACAGCAGGGTGACCACGCTGCCGGTACGTCCCTCGGCGACCATCTCGGCGACGATCTTCAGGGCGCTCCACAGACCGGTGCCCGTCGAGCCGCCCGCCTTGCGGCCGATGGCCTGCTCCAGGGCACGCACCGCGGCGACGCTCGCCGCGTCCGGCACCTTCATCATGCGGTCGATCGCGCCGGGCACGAAGCTCGGCTCCATACGGGGCCGGCCGATGCCCTCGATACGGGAGCCGCAGTCGCAGGTGACGTCCGGATCGCCAGTGGTCCAGCCCTCGAAGAAGCAGGAGTTCTCCGGGTCGGCGACGCATACGCGGGTGTCGTACTGCATGTAGTGGACGTAGCGGGCGATGGTCGCGGAGGTGCCGCCGGTGCCGGCCGTGGCGACGATCCACGTCGGCTCCGGGAAGCGCTCCAACTCCAGCTGGCGGAAGATGGATTCGGCGATGTTGTTGTTGCCGCGCCAGTCCGTGGCCCGTTCCGCGTAGGTGAACTGGTCCATGTAGTGGCCGCCGGTCTCGGCCGCGAGGCGGGCGGACTCCTCGTACATCCTGCGGGAGTCGTCCACGAAGTGGCACCGGCCGCCGTGGAACTCGATCAGGCGGCACTTCTCGGCGCTGGTCGTGCGCGGCATCACCGCGATGAAGGGGACGCCGATCAGTTTCGCGAAGTACGCCTCGGAGACCGCCGTCGAGCCGCTGGACGCCTCGATCACCGGGCGGCCGGGGCGGATCCAGCCGTTGCAGAGGCCGTAGAGGAAGAGCGAGCGGGCGAGGCGGTGCTTGAGGCTGCCGGTGGGGTGGGTCGACTCGTCCTTGAGGTAGAGGTCGATGCCCCAGTGTTCCGGCAGCGGGAAGCGGAGGAGGTGCGTGTCGGCCGAGCGGTTGGCGTCGGCCTGCACCTTGCGGACGGCGTCCTTGAGCCAGACGCGGTAGGCGGCGTCGGTACGGTCGACGTCGAGAGTGGCGCCGGTCCGGGTCTGCTGGGGGGTGATCACGGCGGGGCTCCTTAGGGCTGCACGCCGACGGCGCGTCGCGCGGCCGACACCCCGATCATAAACAGCTTGCGCACGCTTCTCACCTGCATAAACGCATCTTTGGGCGGCTCAAAGGGGGCGCTGGGGGCGGGGTCGGTGGACTGCTCGACCGTCCCTTTGCGGGGGATGCCGCGCAGACGCTCGGGGAGACCGCCGTGCGCAGGCTCGCGAGCAGCCGTAATCCACCGCCCCGCGCGACCCGTCGCACACCGACCTCCCGGCTGACCACCACGCGACACCCCTCGGCGGAACGCCACGCAGACCAGACACCACACACACGCCGCCACAAGCCCGCCTCGCAAGAGACCGCCCACACACCGCCTCACGACGCCCATCGTCGCCTCGAACCTCGCGCAGACGCCCCGCAGACGACCGCCGCACGCCAGCCTCGCGAGAGACCGACACAACCGCCTCACGAGACCCATCACTGCACCAGCCTCCCAGCGGACCACCACGCGACACCCTCGGCGGAGCGCCACGCAGACGCCACACAGGCGACACAAGACGCCAGCCTCGCGCGGGACCACCACGCACCGCCTCACGAGACCCATCACTGCACCAGCCTCCCAGCGGACCACCACGCGACACCCCTCGACGAAACGCCACGCAGGCGCCGTACGGACGACCGCCAGGGCCCGGCCTCCCAGGAGAGCGTCATGTATCTCCTCGCGAGAGATCACCGCACCTCCTCGCGAGGGACCGCGCCTCGCACCCCGCACCGGCAGGAACGCACCACGCCCCGGCCCCCCTCGGGGGCGCATTCGCGTGAGTGCACCGGGTGGCCTATGCCCGGGTGACGTGCGCACTGGTGCGCGACTTCGGTGGCGGGCAGACTGCACCGGGTGGGACGGACACCCCGTACAGGACCCGCGGGCGACGAGGGGGCAGGAGGGTATGGCGGAGCCGGAGTTCAGGGCCTTGGGCGTGCGGATCGGGAAGGGTCTGCGCTCGCTCACCCGGGCCGGGCAGGTCCGGATCAGCGGCGGCCGGGTGGAGTTGCTCACCAGCTACGGCAGCGAGATCGACAGCGCGCCGGTGCAGGCGGTGCGGGCGTCGAAGCCGTGGTTCGCCTCCGGGGACCGCGCGCTGGCCGACCTCAACGGCAAGCGGTATGTGCTGACCCTGGGCGAGCACGACCCCGCCCCGGGCGAGCCGGGCCCACCCGCGGCACGCCGGTTCATAGAGGCCGTACGCAGGGCTGCGGGCCGTGGCAGCTGACGGGCGACCGACGAATGCCCGGGCCGGGGAGCGGCAGCGACGCACCACGGTGGCCGGGGATCGGCGGTGACGTACCACGGTGGCCGAGAACCTGCGGCGCCACACTCCGCCCCGAACGCCGCGAGTTGCAGCCCCACACCCCTTGCGCCACTCTGGTCTCACGTCACTCTGGGTTTACCGGCGATAACGCTGCGAACCAGCCCGCCGGCCACGACAGCAGGCGGCCGTTTCACGCAGGCGCTGCTGGATCCGAACTCCGTGTTCTTCCGGACCTCACGTCGGGGAGTCGCAGCCGTGATCAGTCACCCAAGCAGGCACTGCACGGTGGAGCTCCAAGCCCTGCCGTCGCGGATCGGCCAGGTCCGCAGAATCGTATCTGCGCAGTTGCGCTACTGGCATCTTGATCCCCTGATAGACCGAGCGGCGCTCGGTGTGACGGAGCTGCTCTCGAACGTCCACCGGCATGCCCAACCCGACAAGACGTGCACCGTGGAGATCGAGCTGCTGCTCGACCGGCTCATGGTCTCGGTGCGCGACCACGACCCGCGCCTACCCGTCGTTGCGGACGCGGATCCGCTGGCCACCTGCGGGCGTGGGCTCGCGATGGTGGCGGCGATGAGCGAGAGCTGGGGCGTACGGCCGGACGGCGACAACGGCAAGGTCGTCTGGTTCACGCTGCCCACGACGACCCCGGCCGTGAAGGCACCGCCGCGCCCGGCCCGCCGCACGGCCACGGAGCCCGCGCGCCGCTTCGCGGACGTCGAGCCCGTCGGCCGCGCGCCCGAACACACTCCCGCCCGGTCGGCCGTTGTCGGCTGACCGGGCGGTGAGCGGGCCGCGCGGGACTCGCCGAACGGCGTCACTCCGTGGCGATCGCCCGCAGTACGTCCAGCCGGGCGGCACGCCGGGCCGAGCGCGGCCCCGCGAGGGCTCCGGCCACGAGGCCCACCAGCGCCACCACCGCCAGGTGCAAGGGCGGCACGCTCAAGGTGAAAGGCGCTGTCGCTCGCGCCGTCGGAGGCCGCCGCCAGGACCCAGCCGAGGAAGGCACCGAGGCCGAGCCCGCCAGCCCGCCGTACCGAACGCGGCGACCAGGACTGACTCCCAGCGGACCATGGCCCGAAGTTGGGGCCGGGTCTGGCCGACGACCCGCAGCAGGCCCAGTGCGAGGACTGCGCGTACTCCTCGCGGGTCCGCACGTCCGGGTTTCCGTACCGCGCGGCGACCCGTTCCACGGCGGCCACGCCCCGCCCACGCCCACGCCCTCCCAGGACGGGGCCGGCGTTCTGTAACTACTAGTATGTACAGTGGGTTCATGAGCACCTCGGAGCGACTGATCGAGTCCACCCGTGAGCTGCTGTGGGAGCGCGGCTATGTGGGGACGAGCCCGAAGGCGATCCTGGAGCGCGCGGGCGCCGGACAGGGCAGCATGTACCACCACTTCAAGGGCAAGCCGGACCTCGCCCTGGCCGCGATCCGGCGGACCGCCGAGGAGATGCGGGCTACCGCCGAGGGAGTACTCGGCGGTCCCGGAACGCCGTACGAACGGATCGAGGCGTATCTGCGGCGCGAGCGCGATGTGCTGCGCGGCTGCCCGGTGGGCCGGCTGACCATGGACCCGGACGTGATCGCGAGCGACGAGCTGCGCGCCCCCGTCGACGAGACCCTCGACTGGCTCCGCGAACGACTCGCGGCACTGGTCGAGCAGGGCCAGGAGCAGGGGCAGTTCGCGCCACACCTGGACGGCGAGGAGATCGCCGCGGCGATCGTCGCGACCGTGCAGGGCGGTTACGTCCTGGCCCGCGCGTCCGGGTCCCCGGCCGCCTTCGACACGGGGGTCCGTGGGCTGCTGGCCCTGCTCGCCCCGCCGCCCACCCGAGGGGACTGATCCGATGCACGCCATGCAGTACCAGCTCACCCTGCCCGCCGACTACGAGATGGACGTCATCCGCGCGCGCGTGGCACGCCTCGGGCATCTGCTGGACGACTGGGCAGGACTGGGCTTCAAGGCGTATCTGATCCGCGAGCGCGGGGTGCACGGATCGCCGGTCAACCAGTACGCGCCCTTCTACCTGTGGCGCACCGTGGAGGGCCTGAACTCCTTCCTCTGGGGAGGCGGATTCCAGGGCCTCAGCGACGACTTCGGGCGACCTGTGGTGCGGCAGTGGGCGGGTCTGGCGTACGAGGAGGGCGGCGCCGTCGGTGCGCACGCGCGCGTGGCCGTCCGCAGGAGCACACCCGTGCCGGAGGGTGTGGTGCTGTCGGAGGTGGCCGGGGACGCGGTGCGCGAGGCGGAGCGGCTGGCCGCCCAGGACGGTGCGCTGTGTGCGGCCGCGGCCGTGGACGCCGCGCGCTGGGAGCTGGTCCACTTCTCGCTCTGGGCGGACCACACGGCCAAGGCCGAGGGTGAGGTGTTCCAGGTGCTGCGTCTGTCCGCGCCGGAGCGGGAGTCGCTGCCGCGGGGGCGCCAGTGGTGAGCACGGTCCGCACGGTGCTGGGGGATGTCCTCCCCGAGCACCTCGGCGTGTGCGACGCGCACGATCACCTGTTCCTCTCCACTCCCCTGCTGCCCGGTCAGGAGCTCCGGGACGCCGCTGCGGCGCGGGCCGAGATGGCCGCGTTCCGCGCGCAGGGCGGGGGCGGCGTGGTGCAGTGGACGCCGTACGGGCTGGGGCGGCGGGCCGCCGATCTGCCCGCGCTCGCCCGGGAGAGCGGGGTGCATGTGGTGGCCGCGACGGGGCTGCACCAGGCCGGTCACTACGGCGAGGGGACGCTGGAGCGGCTGCGCGGGCGGCTCGTGGACGTGTTCGTCGCCGAACTGACGGAGGGCATCGGCACGTCGGGCGTCCGTGCGGGGTTCGTCAAGGTCGCGGGCGGGTTCCACACGCTGGACGCGCACGCCCGCTGGACCATGGCCGCCGCGGCCGAGGCCCACCACGCGACCGGCGCGCCGGTCGCCGTCCACCTGGAGCTGGGCACGGGCGCACTCGACGTACTGGACCTGCTGTGCGGGGAGTTGGCTGTGCCGCCGCACCGGGTGGTCCTCGGGCACCTCAACCGCTCCCCCGACTTCGTCGTGCACCGCCAGGCCGCCGAGGCAGGTGCCTACCTGGCCTTCGACGGCCCGTCCCGCGCCCACCACGCCACGGACTGGCGCATGCCGAACGCCGTACGGGCGCTGGCCGAGGCCGGCGGATGCGCGGATCGTCTGCTCCTCGGGGGCGACACCGCCACCGCCGGGGCGCGTTCGGTGAGCGGCGGCCCCGGGATGCCGTATCTGCTGCGCCGGGTGCGGCCGAGGCTCGAACTGGCGGTGGGGGTCGAGGTGGTGGAACGCATGCTCACCGAGAACCCGGCACGGGCCTTCTCCGTGGAGTGGCGCTGACCGGCGCCGGGCGATGTCCACCGACGGCCTGAGCCTGGCGGGCGTGGGCCCCACGGCGGGCGCCGAGGCGGGCCGTGCGGGAGCAGTTGCCGACCATGTAGGTACACGAAGGCCCTGGACCGCTACGGCGAGGCCCAGAATCACATCGACGGCGGCGCCGCGCCGTAGCAGCGGCGCCCCTTTGCGCCGCCCTGTGCACCGGCCTCCGTCACGCCGCCGTCAGCGCCCCCAGCGGATCGTCCAGCACCGGCTGCCAGGCCAACTCGGCCGCTCCGACCAGGCTGTTGTGGTCCAGGGAGCAGGCCAGGATCGGCACTCCGCCGCTCTGCCCCCACAGGCTGCGGTCGGCGACCACCGCCCGCAGTCGCTCGGGATCGGCGTCCAGGAGGGTGCGGTGCAGGCCGCCCAGGATGATCCGGTCGGGGTTGAGGATGTTCACGAGACCGGCGAGGCCCAGCCCCAGCCGGTCGATGAGCGCCTCGGCGGCCGTGCGGACGGCGGGGTCGGTGTACTCGTGCCGGATCAGGTCGTTGGCCTGCTTCAGCAGGGACACCTCGGGGCCGGGGTCGCGGCCCGCCGTGGTGAGGAAGGCCAGCGGGTCGGCCTCGACGTCCAGGCAGCCGCGGCTGCCGCAGTGGCAGGGGCGGCCCTCGGGGTTGACGGTGAGGTGGCCGACCTCCAGTGCCAGGCCCGAACTGCCCATGTGCAGCCGCCCGTCGAGCACCAGCGCGCCGCCGACGCCGCGGTGCCCGGTGGCCACGCACAGCAGGTCGCGGGCGCCACGACCGGCGCCGTGCCGGTGCTCGGCGAGCGCGGCGAGGTTGACGTCGTTGGCCGCGAACGCGGGCCCGGTGATCCCGGCCGCGCGAACGCACTCGGCGAAGATCTCCCGCACGGGTGCCCCCGCCGGCCACGCCAGGTGCAGTGGGTTGAGCGCCAGCCCGGCCGGTTCGGCGACCGCCGACGGCACGGCGAGCCCGGCGCCCACGCAGCGCCGCCCGGTCTCGCGCAGCAACCCGGCGCCCGCCTCCACCACCGAGCCGAGGACCTTCGCCGGGTCGGCGTCGACGGTCTCGCAGCCGGGCGCGGTGGCGACGATCCGCCCGCCGAGGCCGACCAGGGCGGCCCGGAAGCCGTCGGCGTGCACCTGCGCGGCGAGCGCCACGGGGCCGCCCTCGGCGAGTTCCAGCCGGTGCGAGGGGCGGCCCTGGGAACCGGCGGCGGCACCGGGCCGGGCGTCGACCCGGATCAGGCCGAGCGCCTCCAGTTCCGCGGCGACCGCGCCCGCCGTGGCCCGGGTGACGCCGAGTTCGGCGGTGAGGACGGCGCGGGTCGGGGCCCGCCCGGTGTGCACGAGCTCCAACGCGGGGCCGAGCGCTCCGCGCCCCCGGTCCAACCGCGTTCTTGAGGTGGTCCCTTCCCCCGCCGCCCGGGGGTCCGCCTTGCCGCTCATGAGGGCGAGTCTCCCATGATCCGTTTCGTCCCGGCGGCCACCGCCTGGAAGCCGCTCACCCGCAGGGTGATGTTCAGCCGCCCGGTCAGCCCCAGCCAGTCCGGCGCCGTCCCCGGCCGCACCCGCGGCACCCCGTGGTAGGCGCGCCGCGACGGCCCCCCGAACACGAACAGGTCGCCGCTGCGCAGCTCGACGTCCGTGTACGGGCGCGACCGGCTCTCGGTGTTGCCGAAGCGGAAGACGCAGGTGTCCCCGAGGCTCAGGGACACCACCGGCGCGTCCGACTTCTCGTCGCTGTCGCGGTGCATCCCCATGCGGGCGTCGGCGTCGTAGAAGTTGATCAGCGCGATGTCGTACGAGGCTCCGGTCGCCGCCTGAGCACCGAGCGCGTCGGTCACCGCACCCCGGCCCAGTGCGCCGAGCCAGGCCGGGAAGGGCTTCACCGGGGTGCCGTCGCCGTCGACGACCGTGCGGGCGTAGGCGTACGGGTACCAGTGCCAGCCCAGGCAGACCTGCCGGGCGGTCATGGTGCCGCCGCCCGGGGTGCGGACGGTGCGCAGCCCGGCGGGTGGCCGCGCCCACTCCCGGCAGGCGCGCAGCAGCTCACGCTGGCCGTCCCCGTCCAGCCAGCCCGGCACGTGCACCGCGCCGGGCGCGATCTCCGTAGGGTCCCTGGGGAACAGCTCGGCGTCCATGCCCTCCATCCTCCCGCACCGGCCGTGAGCTGCGGCTCCGCTAGCCTGGACGGCACGATGAACGACCGTATGACGACGCCCTGGGGCGAGCTTGCGCCGACCCGTTTTCCCGAGGACCCGCGTGACCGCCTGCGCGCGTGGGACGCCTCCGACGAGTATCTGCTCAGGCATCTCGCGGACCAGGAAGTCCCGCTGTCCGGCACGGTCGTGGTGCTCGGGGACCGCTGGGGCGCGCTGGTCACGGCGCTGGCGAAACACGCGCCGGTACAGATCACCGACTCCTACCTCGCCCGGGAGGCGACCCGGGCCAACCTCGCCCGGTGCGGCGTCGAGCCGGGCACCGTGTCGCTGCTCACCACGCAGGACTCCCCGCCCGAGCGGATCGATGTGCTCCTCGTGCGTGTCCCGAAGAGCCTGGCGCTGCTGGAGGACCAGTTGCTGCGGCTGGCGCCCGCCGTGCACGAGGGCACGGTCGTCGTCGGCACCGGCATGGTGAAGGAGATCCACACCTCGACGCTGAGCCTCTTCGAGCGGATCCTCGGCCCGACGCGTACCTCGCTCGCGGTGAAGAAGGCCCGGCTGATCTTCTGCACACCGGATCCGTCGCTGGAGCGGCCCGCGAACCCGTGGCCGTACAGCTACACGCTGCCCGAAGGCATCGGCACGGTGTCCGGGCGCACGGTGGTCAACCACGCGGGCGTCTTCTGCGCCGACCGGCTCGACATCGGCACGCGGTTCTTCCTCGCGCATCTGCCGCGGACGCGCGGGGCGGCGCGCCGGGTGGTGGACCTTGGGTGCGGCAACGGTGTCGTCGGTACGGCGGTGGCGCTGGCCGATCCGGCCGCCGAGGTGCTGTTCGTGGACGAGTCGTTCCAGGCCGTGGCCTCGGCGGAGGCGACGTACCGGGCGAACGGGGTGCCCGGGCACGCCGAGTTCCGGGTCGGGGACGGGCTGGCCGGGGTGCCGTCCGGCAGTGTCGACCTGGTCCTGAACAACCCGCCCTTCCACTCCCACCAGGCGACGACCGACGCGACCGCGTGGCGGATGTTCACGGGGGCGCGGCGGACGTTGCGGCCGGGCGGTGAGCTGTGGGTGATCGGCAACCGCCATCTCGGGTACCACGTAAGGCTGCGGCGGCTGTTCGGGAACAGCGAACTCGTGGCGAGCGACCCGAAGTTCGTGGTGCTGAAGGCCGTCAAGCGGTAGGCGCGCCGAGCGTACGCAGGATCCCCGCCACCGTCCGGACCATCGCCTCCCGGCCGACGCTGAGGTACGTGCGCGAGTCGACGGCCTCCGGGTGCGCGGCGAGGAACTCCCTGATCGCGCCGGTCATGGCGATGTTGAGGGCGGTACCGACGTTGACCTTGGTGATGCCGCCCGCGACCGCCGCGGTGAGTTCGTCGTCCGGGACTCCTGAGGAGCCGTGCAGGACGAGGGGGACGTCCAGGGTGCCGGAGAGGCGTTTGAGGAGGGCGTGGTCGAGGGTGGCCGTGCGGGTGGTCATGGCGTGGCTGCTGCCGATGGCGACGGCCAGCGCGTCCACCGCCGTGTCCGCGACGAAGGCCCTGGCCTGGTCGGGGTCGGTACGGGCGCCGGGCGCGTGGGCGTCCAGCGCTGACTGTCCGTCCTTGCCGCCGACCTGACCCAACTCGGCCTCGATCCACAGCCCTTGGGCGTGCGCCCAGTCGGCTGCGGCGCGGGTCGCGGCGCGGTTCTCGGCGTAGGGCAGGCGCGCGGCGTCGTACATGACGGAGCTGAACCCGGCGTCCGGCGCCTGCCGGAGCAGGCCGTCGCTCTGGATGTGGTCGAGGTGCAACCCGACGGGTACGGCGGCCCGTTCGGCGGCGGCGACGGCGGCGCGGGCGAGCGGGAGCAGTCGGCCGTAGCGGAACTTGACGGCGTTCTCGCTGACTTGGAGGACGACGGGGCTCTGGACGGACTCGGCGCCCGCGATGACGGCCTCGATGTGTTCCAGCGTGATGATGTTGAAGGCGGCGACGGCGGAGTGGGCCTGACCGGCACGCGTGACGAGCTCGCCAGTGGTCACCAGGGGCATGGCTTCTCCTTGTGGGGGTTGCTCAGAGGGTCACGGGGGCACGGGGCTGGGTCTCCCCTTGCGGGGCTGCTCGGAGGGTGACGGGGGGGCGGGGGCTCGGTCTCCCCTCGCAGGGCTGCTCAGATGGTCACTGGGGCACGGGGCTCGGTCTCCCCTCGCGGGGCTGCTCGGAGGACCGCGCGGTCACGGGGCTCGGTTTCTCCTTGCGGGCGCGGCTGACAGGACCACGCGGTCGCAGGGGCCACGGCTTCCCCTGCGGGCGCGGCTCACAGCACCGCGCGGCCGTCGGGGAGCTCAGCTTCTCCCTGCGGGGCTTGTTCAGAGGGTCACGGGGGGAACGGGTGGTCGGCTTCCCCTTGCGGGGCTACGCAGAGCACCACGCGGTCACAGGACGCTCGGCTTCCCCCTGCGGGCGCGACTCACAGCGCCGCGCGGTCACAAGACGCTCGACTTCCCCTGCGGGCGCGACTCACAGCGCCGCGCGGTCACAAGACGCTCGACTTCCCCTGCGGGCGCGACTCACAGCGCCGCGCGGTCACAAGACGCTCGACTTCCCCTGCGGGCGCGACTCACAGCACCACCCGGTCACAAGACACGTGGCTCCCCCCGCGGGCGCGGCTGACAGGATCACGCGGTCGCTGGGCACGGCTTCCCCCTCGTCCCTTCCGGCGCCGCTCACAGGATCACCGAGCGGGTGAGATGGCGGGGCCGGTCGGGGTCGAGGCCGCGGGCTGTTGCGGCGGCGACTGCGAGGCGCTGGGCTCGGATGAGTTCGGCGAGCGGGTCGAGGTCGGCCGCCACCCACTGTCCGCCGGTGGCCCGGACCTGTTCGGCGAGTCCTTCGGGCGCGGGACCCAGCATCCAGGTCGCGGTGCCGTGTGTGGTGATGCTGAGGGGGCCGTGCCGGTACTCCATCGCCGGGTAGGACTCGGTCCAGGCCTGGGCCGCCTCGCGCATCTTCAGGGCGGCCTCGTGGGCGAGCCCCACGGTCCAGCCGGTGCCGAGGAAGGTGAACTGGCCGCGCCCGACGAGTCCTTCGGGCAGGTCCGTGGCCAGTGCGGTGCGGGCGTCCGTGATGACGGCGTCGGTGTGCAGGCCCAGGTGGGCGCGGAGCAGGGTGAGCGCGGTGGTGGCGAAGCGGGTCTGTACGACCGACCGCTCGTCGGCGAAGTCGAGTACGACCACGTCGTCGGCGGCGTCCGTGACGGGCGTGTGCGGGTCGGCGGTGATGGCGGAGGTGCGGGTACGTCCGTTCACCTTCCGGAGCAGGTCGAGCACCTCGGTGGTGGTGCCGGAGCGGCTCAGGGCGAGGACGCGGTCGTAGCTGCGGCCGTGCGGGAACTCCGAGGCGGCGAAGGCGTCGGTCTCGCCCTGCCCGGCACCCTCGCGCAGGGCCGCGGCGGACTGCGCCATGAAGTACGAGGTGCCGCATCCGACGATCGCGACCCGCTCCCCCGGCGCGGGCAGCGCCCCGCGGTGCTCCGGCGCGAGCACCGCGGCCCGGTTCCAGCACTCCGGCTGGCTGCGCAGCTCGTCCTCGACGTGTGTCATGCCGTACCCCTCCCTACAGACGCCTGCATGTGATTGTTCCTGCAAGGTACAGTGCATTTTCGAGCAGGATCAAGCAATCCGGCCCAGTGGGAGGTCCGCTAGGGTCACGGGACGAGGAACGCGGACGGAGGAACGGATGTCGCGGGACGCCCGCTGGAAGGCGCTGCTGGAACTGCTCGTCGAGCGCGGTCGGCTGGACGTCGAGGAGGCCGCCGCCGAGCTGGAGGTGTCGGCGGCGACGATCCGCCGGGACTTCGACCGGCTCGCCGAGCAGCAGATGCTCGTCCGCACCCGTGGCGGCGCGGTGGTCCACGGGGTGTCGTACGAACTGCCCCTGCGTTACAAGACCGCCCGCCGCGCCTCCGAGAAGCAGCGCATCGCCCAGGCGGTCGCCGACCTCATCACGCCCGGCGAGGCGGTCGGGCTGACCGGCGGCACGACCACCACCGAGGTGGCACGGGCCCTGGCCGTGCGCGGCGACCTCGCCTCCGGCTCGCCCGCGCTGACCGTCGTCACGAACGCGCTGAACATCGCCAACGAGCTGGCCGTGCGCCCCCAGTTCAAGATCGTGGTCACGGGCGGGGTCGCGCGGGCCCAGTCGTACGAACTCATCGGGCCGCTCGCGGACGGTGTGCTGAGCCAGATCACGCTGGACGTGGCGGTGCTCGGGGTCGTCGCGCTCGACGTCGTGGACGGGGCGACGGCCCACGACGAGGCGGAGGCCGCGATCAACCGGCTGCTGTGCGAGCGCGCCGAGCGGGTGGTCGTCGCGGCCGACTCCAGCAAGCTGGGACGGCGTGCCTTCGCCCGGATCTGCGGTACCGAACTGGTGGACACGCTGGTCACGGACGCGGCGGTGGAGGAGGACATGGTCCGGCGGTTCGAGGAGGCGGGGGTGGCGGTGGCAGCGGTCTGATCGACCCCACTGGTCGTCTGATCGACCCCACTGGTCGTCTGATCGACCGCACTGGTCGTCTGATCCACCGGACCTCCTCGTTCACCCCGCCCACCCGTTCGATCCCGCCTAAGCTGGAAGCGCTGTAGGGCCGGTCTGGGAGGCGGCGATGGTCGGAACACCGAGCGGCGGGGCGACCGGGCACTCCGGGTATCTGCCGATCGCCGAGCACGGGCTGATCGGCGACCTGCGCAGCGTTGCCCTGGTGGGCACCGACGGCACGATCGACTGGTACTGCTGCGGGGCGTTCGACGCGCCCAGCGTCTTCGCGGCGATCCTGGACACGGAGCGCGGCGGCTGTTTCGAGCTGGCGGCGGCCGTGCCCGCGAAGAGCAAGCAGTTCTACTTCCCCGACACCAATGTCCTGATCACCCGTTTCTTCACCGAGGACGGCGTCGGCGAGGTGCAGGACTTCATGCCGATCAGCGGCGAGTCGGTCGAGGCCGAACGGCACCGGCTGATCCGGCGGGTGCTGTGCGTACGCGGTTCCATCCCGTTCCGCGCACGAGTGGCGCCCCGGTTCGACTACGGCGCCCAGCCGCACACCCTGCGCATGGTCGGCGACGTTGCGGTGTTCGACTCCGCCGAGCTGTCGCTGGGGCTCACCGCCACGGTCCCCCTGGAGGCCGACGGGCTCGACGCACGCGCCGACTTCAAGCTCGCCGAAGGTGAGTGTGCGGTGTTCGCGCTGGACCAGGTCGGCGGCGATGTGGCGCCACGAGGGTGCCCGAGCATGGAGGCGGAGCTGCAGTTCGCGGCGACGGTGGCGTACTGGCGGCGGTGGCTGTCCGCCTCCAAGTACCGGGGCCGCTGGCGGGAGATGGTGCACCGCTCGGCGCTCACCCTGAAGCTGCTCACCTACGCGCCCACCGGCGCGATCGTGGCCGCGCCGACCACGAGCCTGCCCGAGCAGCTCGGCGGCGAACGCAACTGGGACTACCGGTACGTGTGGGTGCGCGACGCCGCCTTCTGCGTGTACGCGCTGCTGCGGCTGGGCTTCACCGGCGAGGCCGCCGAGTTCATGAAGTTCGTGACCCGGCACATCAGTCCGGGCGACGGCAAGCCGTCGGGCCCGCTGCAGATCATGTACGGCATCGACGGCCGCACCGATCTGCCCGAGCGTGAACTCATCCACCTGGAGGGGCATCACGGCTCGACGCCGGTGCGGGTCGGCAACGCCGCCGCCGAGCAGCTCCAGCTCGACATCTACGGCGCGCTGATCGACTCCATCTACCTGTACGACAAGTGGGCGCAGCCGATCTCCAGCGGCCAGTGGGACGACGTCTGCTCGCTGGTCGACTGGGTGTGCGAGCACTGGGACCAGCCGGACGAGGGCATCTGGGAGACCCGCGGCGGCCGCAAGAACTTCCTGTACTCACGGCTGATGTGCTGGGTGGCGATCGAACGCGCCATCCGGATGGCCAACCGGCGCGGTCTGCCCGCCGACCTGGTCCGGTGGCGGGGCGCCCGCGACACGATCTACCGGCGGATCATGAGCCGTGGCTGGTCCGAGCGGCGGCAGGCGTTCGTCCAGCACGAGGACGACGAGGTGCTCGACGCGGCGGTGCTGATGATGCCGCTGACGAAGTTCATCGCGCCCACCGACCCCAAGTGGCTGTCCACACTGGACGCCCTCACCCAGGACCTGGTGTCCGACTCGCTGGTCTACCGCTACGACCCGGTGGCCAGCCCCGACGGACTGCGCGGCGACGAGGGCACGTTCTCGATCTGCTCGTTCTGGTACGTCGAGGCCATGGTGCACGCCGGGCGGGTGGACGAGGCACGGCTGGCGTTCGAGAAGATGCTCACCTACGCCAACCATCTCGGCCTGTACGCCGAGGAGATCAGCCACACCGGCGAGCAGCAGGGCAACTTCCCGCAGGCGTTCACCCATCTCGCGCTGATCAGCGCGGCGTTCAACCTGGACAAGGCCCTCGGCTGACCGGCCGGGCGCCACGGCTCGGCCGGTCGGCGACGTAGCGGGCAGGGTCAGTCGCGGAAGACCAGCGCGTCGCCGACGCGCCGCTCGGTCGTGCCGCTCGGCCGGTTCACCAGCTCGCCCCGCACGGACATGGCGGTGGAGCCGCCACCGTCGAGGTTGACCGCGTCGTGCAGGCCCAGCGCGTGGGCGACGGCGGCGGTCTCGTCCATGGTGGTGCCGACGCTGCTCGTCATCCGGCCGTCGATGGTCGCGAGGACGATCCGGCCGTCCTTCGTCGTACCGGCGACGGTGCGGGGGTTGCGGGCGAAGAAGCCGCCCGAACCGTCCGGTACGACGATCTGGCCGTCGGCGGTCAGCCGGTAGCGGCCGTTGACGCCGGACAGGCTCTTGCGCAGCGGGAGCCTGTCGCCCTTCTCGTCGACGAGGACGGACGTCGTCCGCAGGCAGCCGTTCCCCGCCACCTGCGCCAGGGTGGCCGCTTCACGGCCGGTCGCCTGGAGGGACGTCTGACCGGCGGTCAGCTCGGTGCCCCGGGTCGTCGCGGTGCGGACCACACAGCCGCGCCGGTCGAGGACGACCTCGACACCCGCGCCGGACGGGGTGGCCGCGGCGAACTCGGGCGTGAAGCGGACGACGTCACCGGGCTGGGTGCACGCGGTCTGGTCCGTGAGGGCGGCGCACCCGGCGGGGACGACCGGCGGGTGGTTGAGGAACTCCAGCGGCAGGCTCGCCCCGGTCTCGCGGTTCTGCACGCTGCCGGACCAGCTCAGCTTGCCCATCAGGACCCGGTCGCTGCGCGAGTCGACGACGAAATCGACCTCGGCGGGGTCACGGGTCGGCTCGCTGAGCAACTTGCCGCCGTACAGACCGAGCCCGACCGGGTCGCCCGGGTACTGGCGGCTGGCGGTGAAGGTGAAGAACGAGCCGTTGACGCCCGCGAGTGCCCCGGTGGCGCGGACGAGGTCGGTGGTCTTCTCGGTGCGGGCGAGATCGGGGCCGTAGGTGGCCTCCAGGTGGCCACGGGTCTTGCGCGGGTCGATGGTCAGGACGTTGACCACCCAGGGGCCGCGGGTCGTGGTCTCGATCTGGTCGGCCGGAGCGGGCTCGGTGCCCCGGACGACACGGGTGAGGGTGACACCGTCGGCCAGGGACTGAGTGGTACGGGTCTCCGCCAGGTCGGCGTCGCCCAGGGGCAGGGCCGGGTCGGCGGCGGCGGCCTGCCCGGACGGGGCGGCCAGGAGGGCCAGGGCGGCGGCGGTGGCCGCTGCGGCACGCGACAGTCCGGCTCTGTACGAGGTCGTTGTCATGCCCGCGAGCGTCCGAGCCGCAGGCAACGGCCACCGTTGCCCGAGTTGACGACACAGCACCGCCCGAGTTAACAACGGCCCGCCGGGCAAGGCAAGTTGCCCGGGAGGTGACGGCCACGGGGAACGGCGCGTTTCCGGGCGGTGACGCCGACGCGCCGTCAGGTCCCGGCCGCCAGACGCGCGGTGGTCTCCGTGAGGGACGCGGTGAAGGGGTGCCGTGGCGCGCCGAGCACCTGGTCGGCCGGTCCCTGCTCGACCAGTTCGCCCGCGTCCAGGACGGCGATGCGGTGGGCCAGGCGGGCGGTGTCCAGGTCGTGGGTGATCAGGACGAGGGAGAGGTCGTCGCGGTCCCTCAGCAGACCGGCCAGCACGTCGAGGATGCCGCGGCGGGTGACGGTGTCGAGGCCGGAGGTGATCTCGTCGCAGATCAGGACCCGGGGGTGGGCGAGCAGGGCGCGGGCGAGGGCGGCACGCTGGAGTTCGCCGCCGGAGAGCCGGGCGGGGCGGCGGCCGGCCAGTTCCTCCGGGAGGCCGAGGCGGCTGAGCGTGGCGAGTGCCTCCGCGCGAGCGGTCCGCTCGTCGACGCCGCGCAGGCGTACGGCCGTACGGGCGACCTGGGCGAGGACGGGGCGGTACTCGTCGAAGGCGGCGCGGGCGTCCTGGAAGACGTACTGCACCGCCGCCAGTTGCTCACGGTCACGCTGCCGCAGGCTGCGCGGCAGGGCACGGCCGTCGAGCAGGATCTCCGCGCTGTGGTCGCGGTGGAGCCCCGCCAGACAGCGGGCCAGGGTGGACTTGCCGCTGCCGGAACGGCCTACGACGGCCAGGCACTCGCCCGCGCGGAGGGTGAGCTCCGGGACACGGACCGCCACCGTGGCATCGCGGCCCCCATCGCGGTGACGGGCCGTCAAGTCCCTTACGCACAGGGCCTCGGTGTGGTCCGGGGCGGCCTCGTCCGTGGCCGCGGGCGCCTGCGCGTCCAGCAGACGGCGTGTCCACTCGTGACGCGGGGCGAGCCACAGCCGCTCGGGCGGGCCCGACTCGACGACCTGCCCGGCGCGCATGACCAGGACGTCGTCGGCGAGGGCCCGCACGACATCGAGGTCGTGGCTGAGCAGGACCACCGCGATGCCCTTCGCCGCCACCGCCGACAGCTCGTCGACGATCCGGCTCTTGGTCAGGGCGTCCTGACCGGTGGTGGGTTCGTCCGCGACGATGACGCGGGCGCCGAGCAGGAGCGCCTGGGCGAGGACGACGCGCTGCTGCTGGCCGCCGGACAACTGGTGCGGGTAGCGGTCCAGCAGGGCCTCGGCGTCCGGAAGTTGTGCGTCGGCCAGCGCTTGCAGGACGTGTGCGCGGGCCGCCGCCTTCCGCTCACGGCGGGGCAGGTCCCGTACCCGGTCGCGGGCGATGTCGTACAGGAGCGCCGACACGCGGCGGGCGGGGTTGAGCACGGCTGCCGGATGCTGGGGCACATAGCCGACGCCCGCCGGTGCGCGTACGTCACCGGTGACCCGGGCGCCCGGCGGGTACTCCCCGAGCAGCGCGAGGCCGGTGGTGGTCTTGCCGCTGCCCGAGGCGCCGACGAGCGCGGTGACCTCGCCGGGCAGGACCCGCAGGTCGACGCCGTCGACGATGGCCCTGCCGTCGATCTCGACGCGCAGGTTCGCGATCTGGGCGACGGGGTCCGGTTGTTTCAGCACGTCGTTCACGGCTGTCGTTCCTTCTGTGTGCTGCGCTTGTCCAGTGCGGCGTCGAAGAGCAGGTTGCTGCCCATCGTCAGGGCGACGATCAGCAGGGCGGGCACCACGACGGCCCAGGGCTGCACGGCGAGGCCGGTGCGGTTGCGGTCGACCATGACCGCCCAGTCGGCGGCGTCCGGGGCGACTCCGACGCCGAGGAAGGCGGCCGTCGCCACCAGGTAGAGCACGCCGGTGAGCCGCACTCCCGCGTCGGCGGCGAGGGTGCGCAGGGTGGCGCGGCCGACATAGCCGACGGCCATGCGCCACCAGGTCTCGCCCTGCATGCGCAGCGCCTCGACGGCGGGCCGGGCGGCGGCCTCCGCGGCGGCGGCGCGGACGATCCTGGCGGCGTCCGGGATGTTGACCACGGCCACGAGCAGCGCGAGCCCGACCGCGCCGGGCTCGAACACCGATGCCACCAGCAGGATCAGCAGCAGCGACGGCACGGCGAGCAGCACGTCCAGGGGCCGCATCAGGAGTTCCTCCAGCCAGCGCCGGTGCGTGAGCGCACTGAGCAGCCCTAGGGGTATCGCCACGGCGTAGGCCAGCGCGGTCGCGGCGAGCGCGGTCACCACGACCGGGCGGCCGCCGTGCAGCACCTGCTGCCAGACGTCCCGTCCGACGAAGTCGGTGCCGAGCCAGTGCCCGTCGCCGAGCGCGAAGGACATCCCGCGCGGGTCCGGTTCGCCCGCGAACAGCGGCCCCAGCAGGGCGAGTACGACCGGCACGCAGATGACGGCCGTACCGAGCGCGAATCGGGACCTCACGCGGCCACCCCCGCTCGCGGTGCGAACCTGTGGGCGACGAGGTCGGCACCAAGATTGAGTACGACGGTCAGGACGCCGAAGACCACGGCCAGGCCCTGCACCACCGGCACGTCCCGTTCGGCGACGGCGTTGAGCAGGACCGTGCCCAGTCCGGGGATCACGTAGAGGGCCTCCACGACGATGACGCCGCACAGCAACCAGTCGATGGTGCGGGCGAGTTGCTGCGCGGCCGGGGCGAGGGCGTTGGGCAGGGCGTGCGCGTAGCGGACGCGGGCGCCGGTGACGCCGTAGCGGCGGGCGTGCACCGCGTACGGGGCGGCCAGGGCGTCGACCATGCCGGCCCGCACCAGGCGGGACAGCGAGCAGACGGGCCGGGAGAGCAGCACGAGCACGGGCAGGACCAGCGCGGCCGGATGGGCGAGCAGGTCGGTGCCGTAGCCGACGGCGGTCGGCGGCAGCCAGCCCAGCTGGAGTGCCAGCACGCTGACCAGCAGCACACCCAGCGCGAACTCCGGGACGGCGTACACGGCGAGCGTCACCGAGCTGACCAGCCGGTCGATCAGCCGCCCCTCGTGCCGGGCGGCCAGCACACCGAGGCCGAAACCGAGCGGCACCAGCAGGACCACGGTGAGCGCGGCCAGCAAGAGCGTGGGGCCGAACCCGTCGGTGATGTACTGGCTGACCGGTCGGCCGGAGGCCAGCGAGGTGCCGAAGTCGCCGTGCAGCAGGCCCGCCGCCCAGTCGGCCAGCCGCTCGTACGCCGGCCGGTCCAGCTGCATGGCCTCGCGGATCGCCGCGATACGCGCCGGGTCGGGCTGGTCGCCGGCCAGGGCGACCGCGGCGTCGCCCGGCAGCGCCTCGGTGAGCGCGAAGACCAGCAGCACGACGGCCACGGTCTGCGCGACGCCGAGGAGCAGCCGCCGGGCGACGAAGGAGCGCAGTCCGCTCACCCGAGCCATACCTTGTCGAAGCGCGCCCAGTCGAGGGTGTTGGCGGGCGCGTCGCGCTCGACTCCCTTCACGTTGCGGGCCGTTCCGAGGATCCAGTCGGCGAAGCCCCACACCAGGAAGCCGCCCTCGGTGTACAGGCGGCGCTGCATGCGCTCGTAGACCGCGGCCCGTTCGGTCTTGTCCCGGGTGGACTGGGCCTGCTGGTAGAGCGCGTCGAAGTCCTTGTGCTGCCACTTGGTGGCGTTGGTGGTGGAGTCGCTGAGCAGCCGCTGGGAGATGTGCGCCTCGATGGGCATGGCGCCGGAGCGGTAGCAGGCGAGGGTGCCGGAGTCGAGGATGTCGCTCCAGTAGGAGTCCTTGCTGCCCATCTTCACCTCGATGGTGACGCCCGCCTTCTTCGCCTGGTCGCGGAAGATGCTGGCCGCCTCCGTGAACCCGGCGGCGACGGCCGAGGTGTCGAGGGTGACCTTCAGGTTGTCGGCGCCGGCCTGCTTGAGCAGGGCGCGGGCCTTGTCGAGGTCCTGTTCGCGCTGCGGGAGGCCGTCGGCGTAGTACTCGTAGCCCTTGCCGAACAGGTCGTTGCCGATCTCGCCCGCGCCCGACAGCGCGCCGTCGACGAGTTCCTTGCGGTCGGCGATGAGGAAGAACGCCTGCCGGACCCGCTTGTCGTCGAAGGGCGGCCGGTCGGTCTTCATCACGAACGCCTGCATGGCGCTGTTGCGCAACCGGACGATCTCGATCTGGCCCTGGTTCTCGTGGGCGCGCGCGGTGGTCGGGTTGAGCTCGTGCGCGTACTCGACCTGACCGCCGAGCAGGGCGTTGACACGGGCGGACTCCTCGTTGGCGACGACGAACTCCAGCTCGTCGAGGTGGGGGGCGCCCTCCCAGTAGTCGTCGTAGCGGCGGAACACGGCCGAGCGGCCGGGGGCGAAGGAGACGAACCGGAACGGGCCGGAGCCGATCGGCTTCTTGTCGAAGTCCGACGCGTTCTCGGGGACGATGTACGCGCCGAACGCGGCCAGCACGTTGGGGAATTCGGCGGTCGGCCGCTTGAGGACGAACTCGACGCTCCGCTCGCCGGTGGCGCGGCTGGCGTCGAGGTCGATGGGTTCCAGGGACGCCTTGGCGCGGAACGCCTGCTTGGGGTCGGCGATGCGGCGGTAGCTGTAGAGGACGTCGGCGGCGGTGACCGGCTTGCCGTCGTGGAAGGTGGCCTCGCGCAGGGTGACCTGCCAGCGGTCGAGGGTCTTGTTCGCCTCCCACTTGGTGGCGAGGCGGGGTTCGGCGGCCAGGTCGGGGCCGTAGTCGGCGAGCTTGTCGAACAGCGCCTTGGCGCGGGCCGCGTCCACGAAGAGGTTGGCCAGGTGCGGGTCGAGGGTCTCGCTGGCGCCGCCCCCGGCGAAGGCGGCACGCAGCCGTCCGCCGCGCTTGGGCTTGCCGTCGCCCTCGCTCGTGGCGGGGCTGTCGGAGGAGCCGCAGCCGGTGAGGGCCAGGGCGCCGAGGGAGGCGGCGCCGGTGGCGGCGAGGAAGCCGCGGCGGCGCAGGCCTGCGAAGCGTTCGTCGTGCATGAGTGGTCCTTGGGGAGAGAGGGACAGGTCAGTGGGGGGTGGTGAGGCGCGCGACGACGTGCAGCCGGTCGGCGTCGGTCGTCATGCCGGGCAAGCGGCCCTCGCGCCAGGCGGGCTCCGTGCGCGGGCCC
Source organism: Streptomyces sp. TRM70350 (assembly GCF_019219825.1). Classification (GTDB taxonomy): domain Bacteria; phylum Actinomycetota; class Actinomycetes; order Streptomycetales; family Streptomycetaceae; genus Streptomyces. Next base: position 73,853 of record NZ_JAHUXH010000006.1, read on the forward strand.
GGCCCGTCGTGGAGATCGAGCACCTCGAAACCGTGCGCGGCCAGTACGTACCGCAGCTCCTGCGGGAAGAGCAGCCGCCAGGCGGAGCGCTGCTGAACGGGCGGCGATCCGTCGTCCGCGGTCCACACCCGCACCCGGCGCAGGAGCTGGGCCGTGCGGTCCACCGTGAGGGTGGTGGTGGAGCGGTACTCCGTGCCCCGCCAGGTGAAGGAGTTGACCTTCGGCGCATCGAGCAGGTCCGTGCGGCCCAGGAAGTAGGCGCCGTTGCGCATCTCCGCGACCAGCAGGCCCCCCGGCGCGAGGGCCTGGCGGCACGAGGTCAGAAAACCGTCGAGCTGGTCGTTGGTGTGGCAGTACAGCAGCGCGCTGTCCAGGCACACCACCGCGTCGAACGCGCCCCGGCCCAGATCGAAGCCGTGCAGGTCGGCGCGGACGTACGCGGGCCCGGGGTGGTGGACACGCGCGTGGGCGAGCATCGCCTCGGAGAGGTCCGCGCCGGTCACCCGGCGTCCGGCGGCGTGCAGATGGGCGGCGTCGCGCCCGGTGCCGCAGCCCAGGTCCAGGACGCGCGGTCCGGCGCCGTACCGCCGCAGGCAGTCCTCGGTCCAGCGCCCGGCCAGCCGGTCGGGGTCGGGGAAGCGGGCCTCGTACAGCTCGGGGTTGTCGGTGAGGAGGTTGGCGGCAGTGGTCATGGACAGCTCCTCAGGCCGGGGCCGGTACGGCCGTCTTCGACGGGGTCGGCAGCGCGTTCCGCCGGTGCAGCAGGGCCACGCCGAGCGCGGAGGCCAGCCCGAAGCAGGCGCAGCACACCCAGGGCAGCCAGGAGGCGCCGTCCTCGCCGGTGTCCATGGCCCAGCCGACGACGGTGTTGCCGAGGGCGGCGGCGATGCCGGAGACGACGTAGAAGATCCCGTAGTAGGTGCCGGTCAGCTCGGGGCGGCCGAAGCCGGGGATCAGCTCCATCACGAACGGGGAGGCGATCATGATGCCGACGTAGAGCATCAGGGTGCCGAGCAGGACCGGTACGACGTCGAGGAACCCGGCGGAGGTGGTGTGCGCCACGGTGGCCGGCGGCAGGAAGGCCAGGCCCATCAGCGTCAGGCCTGCGCAGATCCAGCGGGCCCTGCTGCCGCGCTGCTTGAGGGCGCGGGTGAGGCGCAGTTGCAGGGTGAGGTTGACGAGGGTGCCGACGAGGAAGACCAGGCCGGCCGCGCCGTCCCAGCCGGTGGCCTGCCGGGCGCCGGACGGCAGCAGCAGGTAGAGCTGGTTCTCCAGGGTGAACATGCCGACCATGGCCAGCGCGAACGCCAGGAACGCGCGGTTGCCGACGACCTCCCGCCAGTCGGCGAGAACCCCGCCCTTGCTCGGCTCGACCTTCCGCGCGGGCAGGACCAGGGCCTGCGCGACGGTGAGGACCGCGAAGATCGCGGCGGCGGTCAGAGCGGAGGTGCGGAAGTCGACGAGCAGGAGCAGGCTGCCGAGCAGCGGTCCGATCAGCGCGCCGGTCGTGGCGAACACGTTGAACAGCGCGAACGCCTCCGCCTTGCGCTCCCCCGACTCCTGGGCGAGGTAGGCCCGCACGGCGGGGTTGAACAGCGCTCCGGCAAGACCGCTCAGCACGGACGCGGCGAGCAGTACGGCCAGCCCGTCGCCGAGCGCGAACAGCCCGAACCCGACGGTCCGCAATGCGCACCCGGCGATGATGACGCCCCGGGCGCCGAGCCGGTCGGCGGCGGAGCCGCCGATGATGAACAGGCCCTGCTGGCTGAGGTTGCGCACGCCGAGGACGATGCCGACGACGGCCGCCGACATGCCGAGGTTCTCGGTGAGGTGGGTGGCGAGGTAGGGGATGAGGAGGTAGAAGCCGGTGTTGACGCCGAGCTGGTTGACCAGCAGGAGGCGTACGGCGAGCGGGAACCGGCGCATCTCATGCCACGTCTTCACGCGCCACCTCCTCGATGCCGAGCCCCGGCAGGTCGCTTGCGCGGACGAAGCCGTCGGCGCCGCCGATGCCGGTCCACGGGTCGTGCGCGAGCAGCAGGTGTCCGTCGAGGTCGGCCCAGCGGGCGCGGTCGGCGAGGTGGACGGCGGGGGCGAGCCCGAGGGTGCTGGCGGTGAGGCAGCCGAGCATCAGCGCGGTGCCGCTGCCCTCGATGGCCTCGGCGATGCGCAGGGCCGCGTGGACGCCGCCGCACTTGGCGAGCTTGACGTTGACGCCGTGCACGCGTCCGGCGAGGCGGCGGGCGTCGTCGAGGCTCACGGCGTCCTCGTCGGCGATGACCGGCAGGGGGGAGCGCTCGGCGAGGGCGCCCAGCGTCTCCGGGTCGCCGGGGGCGAGGGGCTGTTCGACGGCTTCGACGCCGAGGTCGGCGAATCTCCTGAGCAGGGCGTCGGCCTGTGTCGGCGTCCAGGCCCCGTTGGGGTCGAGGAGCAGCCGGGCGCGCGGAGCGGCGTCGCGGACGACGCGGACCCGCTCGATGTCGTCCTCGGGGTCGGGGGTGCCCGCCTTGACCTTGATGACCTCGAAACCGGCGGCGGCCAGGCGCCTGGCCTCGGCGGCGGCGTGCAGGGGCGCGCAGATGCCGATGGTGCGGGCGGTGGCGGCCACGGGGGCGGCAGCGGCGCCGAGGAGACGGTGGACGGGGGTGCCCGTCCGCCGGCCGACCAGGTCGAGGAGCGCGGACTCGACGGCAGCGGTGACGGCGGGCGGAGTGTCCCCGGCCAGCTCCCCTGCCCGCAGCGCCTCAAGGGCGCTCTCCGGCTCGGTGAAGCGGTGCAGGTCGACGGCCGCGATGAGCCGTCCGAGCCGGTCGGCGTCGAGGCCGTAGTACACGCTGCTGACGGCCTCTCCATGGCCGTACAGCCCCTCGTGTCCGATGGTCAGCCACACGGCGTCGCGTGCGGACATGGTGGAGCGGGAGATGCGCAGCGGCTCGGTGAGGTCGAGGCGTACGGTGCGCTGGGTGGCCTTCAGCCGGGTGGCCTTCACTGGTGTACTTCCGGGGAGTCGAGCGGGTCGGTGACACGGGTGCAGCGCACCCATCCGGTGGCCTCGGCGGCGCGCGGGTGGGGTATCTCGACGGGCCGCCGGGCCGCGGTGGCGGGGTCGATGCCGTGCGCGGTGGTGAAGTCGTCGTCGAAGACCGTGCCGAGGTAGCGGTGCGGGCCGTCGGGGAAGACGGTGGCGACCACCGCGCCCGGGTGGACGCGGGCCGCCCAGGCGGCGACGAGCGCGACCGCGCCGGTGCTCCAGCCGCCGGTGACGAAAGCGCCCCGGGCGAGTCGGCGGCAGCTGTCCACCGCCTCGGCGGGGCCGACCCAGTGCACCTCGTCGAAGGCGTCGTAGGCGACGTTGCGCGGATGGATGCTGCTGCCCAGGCCGCGCATCAGCCGGGGCCGGGCGGGCTGGCCGAAGATCGTCGAGCCGGTCGCGTCGACGCCGATCAGCCGCAGGGCCGGCCAGTGCCGGCGCAGCGGGCCGATGAGGCCGGCGCTGTGGCCGCCGGTGCCGACGCTGCACACCAGGACGTCCAGATGGTCGAGCTGGACGGCGAGTTCGGCGGCGAGTGAGGCGTAACCGGCGGTGTTGTCGGGGTTGTTGTACTGGTCCGGCCAGTACGCGTCGGGCAGGTCGGCGAGCAGCTCCCGCAGCCGGGCGAGGCGGGCCGCCTGCCAGCCGCCCTGCGGGGCGGGCCGGTCGACGATCTCCAGCCGCACGCCGTGGGCGCGCAGCAACTGCCGCATGGACGGCTCCAGTTCGCTGTCGCCGACCAGCACCACGGGGTGGCCGAGGGCCTGTCCCGCGAAGGCGAGGCCGAGGCCGAGCGTCCCGGACGTCGACTCCACGACCGGCGCCCCGGGCCGCAGCTCGCCGCGCTCGCGGGCGCCGAGCATCATCGACACGGCGGCCCGCGCCTTCATCCCGCCCGCCGCGAGCCCTTCGAGCTTGGCCCAGAAACCGGGGTGCGGGCCGGGCAGTTCGGCGCCGATCCGGACGACCGGCGTACGACCGAGGAGGTCGAGCAGCTCAGGGCGCGCCGGGGCGCGTACGGCGGTCGTGGTCATCGGTCGCCCTCACGGTAGCGGTGGATGACGCCGGGCCCGCCGTCCAGCCAGAAGAAGGGGTACGGTTCCGCGCACACCGCGCTCACACCCTGACCGAGGAAGCGGGGCAGGACGGCACTGCCGGTCTGGGCGAACATCACGAGCTGCTTGCCGTGCCGCAGCGCGTGCGTGCGCAACGGGTCGAAGGTGCCGTTGCCCAGCGTCATTCCGGAGACGAGCAGCGCGTCGCAGCGGTCGGCGGCGCCGAGGGCGTCCGTGACGACCGGCTCCTCCCACTCGGTGACCCCGCCCTTGAGGTCGCAGGGTATGTAGCCGATCCCGCGTGCACGCAGCGCCTCCAGCAGCGAGTTGACGACCCCGACGACCAGCACGGTCGCCCCGGCCGGCAGATCGAGCAGCTCCACGACGGCACGCGCGCGGGCCCGCGACTTCGCCAGCGAGGACCCGGCGGGCAGTCGCACCGGGTCCGCCCCGTGGTCGGGCGTGTGCGGGGTGACCTGCATCAGATAGGCGTCGAGCGCCGCCACGCGCACCGGCAGCAGCGGGTGGTCCAGCAGCCGGGCCACGTCCGCGCCCACACAGTCGTCGAGGGCGGTCTCGGGCAGCGCCCCGGGTTCGACGGCGCAGGAGCCGACGGCCTCGGCGAGGCGCAGGCTGAGGACCTCGTTGCGGTAGCCGGTGCCACGCCCGGAGTGCCGTACGGCCTGCCGGGTGGTGAAGGCGACGGCGATCCGCTGCGTGGCGGGGTCGGGGCCGAGTTCTCCGGCCCGGACGCGGTCCACGAGGTCGGTGAGTGTCCGGTACGTCGCCATGTCGACGGTCATCGGATCACCAGCCCGGCGCGCAGCTTGGCCAGCAGGGCCTCGACGCGGTCGCGGGCGCCGGGCCCGTCGGCGTCACCGGCCATGACGTGTCCGAGGTACTCGTTGTTGCTGCCGGCCGCCTTCACCGTCCTGCCCGGCTCGGCGAGCTGGACCTCCAGCACGCCGGGGGCGTCGTGGAGTCCGGTGCCGTCGAGGGCTTCGAGGGTGCCCGCGGTGTCCGGCACGAGGAAGCCGATGGCGGCGCTGCGCAGCCCCGTGTCGGTGCGGCGCAGGTCGGGGGTGCGGCCGAGGGCGACGTCGACGAAGGCGGCGGCGAGGTCGATGCCGGTGACATGGCGGACCAGCTCGGTGATGCGGTTGCCCGCGGGGCGCGGGTTGACCTCGACGACCCGCGGCCCGGCGGACGTCAGCTTGACCTCGGTGTGCGCGACCACGCCGTCGGTCAGCCCGAGCGCCTTCAGGGCACCCAGCGCGGTCTGCTCGGCGGCCTCGGTGTCGGCGGGGCTGAGGGCGGCCGGGAACATGTGGCCGGTCTCGATGAAGGCGGGCGCGCCGCCGATGCTCTTGTCGGTCACGCCGACGACGTGCACCGCGCCGCCGTGCGAGACGGTCTCGACGCTCACCTCGGGCCCGTCCAGCAGTTCCTCAAGGAGCACGACGGGCGCCCGCCGCTGTCCGCGCGCGTTGACCGGGAAGTCGGCCAGCGCCCGGAAGGCGGCGGCGAGTTCCGCCTCGTTGTCCACGCGCCGTACGTACATGCCCGCGCACAGGTCGACGGGCTTGACGACCAGCGGGTAGCCGATCTCCCGTGCGGCCCGGGCGATGTCCGCCCACTCCTCGTGGACGGCGAAGCGCGGCTGGGGCAGTCCGGCGTCGGCGAGGATGCGGCGGGTGGCGTCCTTGCGGCAGGCGTTCCCGACCGCTTCCGGGCCGGGCCCGGGCAGGCCGAGGCGTCCGGCGATCCGGGCCGCTGTCGGCAGGTAGTAGTCGCAGGATGTGAGCACGCCGTCGAAGCCCAGCACCGCGTGCAGCCGTTCGACCTCGGGCAGCAGTGCCTCGGGGTCGTTGGTGTCGGCGGTGACGATGTTGCGGGCGCCCAGCAGCGGATGCGCCGTTCCCTCCGGCGCCGACCGCAGATAGTGGTGCAGGTCGCGAGTGAGGAACGTGAACTCGTGACCGTCCTCCCGAATCGCGCGCGGCAGCAGCCTGCTCATCGAGCCGACCCAGCTCTCGACCACCAGCAGATGACCCACAACTCCCCTTTTCAGGCGCAGTAGTTCTGATGTCAGGGCAGCCCGACGGGGCCCCTGTTCGGGCAGGGCGCCGGGTTGTGCGCAGGCAACGGTAGCGACAATGATTCCCATTGTCATCTGATCATCCGACACTTGTCCGGAGTGCTCCGTGCCTCTCCCCTCACGCCGCACGGCCCTGCTGTGCGCCCTCGCGGCCGGCGCCGCGACCCTCTTCCCCGCGAACCCGGCGCAGGCCGCCCCCACCCCCGGCCTCCGCTTCGGCGCCTGCCCGGACTCCGTGCCCGCCCCGCCCGCGCCGGACCGCGTCGAGTGCGGCACCATCGCCGTACCGCTCGACTGGAACCGTCCACAGGGACGGCGTGTCGAGATAGCCGTCTCCCGCGTCCCCGCCACGGGCACGCCCGCCGAACGGCGTGGCATCCTGCTGGTCAACCCCGGCGGACCGGGCGGCTCCGGGCTGCCCTACGCGGTGACGAAGCGCGTCAGACTCCCTGAGAGCGTGCGGCGTTCGTACGACGTCATCGGCTTCGACCCGCGCGGCGTCGGCCACAGCGCCCCCGCCGACTGCGGTCCGATGGGCGGCCTCTTCGACAGCCCGGGCGCGGACCCGGTGCCGGTGGGCCCGACCGCGGAACGCGCCTATCTCGCCTCGCTCCGCGACATGGCCGACGACTGCGCCAGGGGCGCGTCCGGCGTCCTGCCGTATCTGTCCACCGAGCAGACCGCGCACGACATGGACGCCGTCCGGGCCGCGCTCGGAGAGCCGTCGACGAGCTTCCTGGGTGTGTCGTACGGCAGTTATCTCGGCGCGGCGTACGCGGCCCTGTTCCCGCACCGGGTGGGCCGTATGGTCCTCGACAGCGTGGTGGGGCCGTGGAGTTGGTACGCCTTCGACGTCGTCCAGAGCCGGGCGCTGCTGCGGCAGCGCGACACGTTCTACGCCTGGACGGCCGCGCACGCGGACCGCTTCGGGCTGGGCGGTCGAACGGCGGACGTCCGTGAGGCCTATCTGCGGGTGCGGCGCGGGCTGGCGGAGCGGCCGGTGGAGGGTTTCGGTGCGGCGGAGTTCGACCGGGCCGTCTACCGCGCGCTGGGCCGCACCGAACGCTGGTCGGGACTCGCCGACGGTCTGCGTGCCTATCTGCGGGACGGCACGGTGACGGGCCTGCGCCCGGCCTCACCCTTCGAGAGCGCGTCCTCGCGCAACTACGAGGCGGCGAACCGGATCGTCAAGTGCGCGGACGGGCCCGCGCCCACGCCGGCCCGCGTCCTGACGGACATCCGCCGCATCCGCCGTGTCGACCCCCAGCCGGTCCTGACCGGCATGGAGGCGTCGACCTGCGCGTACTGGCGGTACCGACCCGCCCACCGCACCCCCCTCGGCAGCCCGGACGCGCCACCGCTGCTGCTGGTGGCCTCGGCGCACGACCCCGTCACACCCGTCGCGGGGGCGCGGGAACTACGACGGCTCCTGCCCGGCTCGCGGCTGGTGACGCTGGAGAACGACTACTCGCACGGTGTGTTCGCCAGCCGGGGGAACACGTGCGTGGACGACACGGTGGCGGCGTATCTGGTCGGCGGGGCGGTTCCGGCGGGGGATGTGAGGTGTACGGGGCCGGGGCTGCCGGAGCCGTCAGCACGATGACGGGCCGTCACCCGCAGGTGAAAACGGTTTTCATCTAGCTGCTAGGGTGACGCACACATCGGCCGGAGCACGCCAGAGAAACAGGAGAGCCCCCGTGAGCAACACCCAGCACCACGCGTACACCGTGCGCCCCGCGACCCCGGCCGACGTGGAGGGCGCACGCCGCGTCATGCTCGACACCTTCTACCGGGAGTTCGGGTACGGGTACGTACCCCAGTGGCACCGGGACGTGCTGGACATCGAGGGCACGTACCTGGACGACCCCCGCCATCTGCTCCTGGTCGCGGTGCTGGACGGCGAGGTCGTCGCCACGACCGGCGTCCGCTCGGCGGGGCCCGCCCATCCGCCGCACCCGCGCCGGCTCGCCGAGCAGTACCCGTCGGGCAGCACCGCCCAACTGGTCCGCGTGTACGTCCACCCCGACCACCGGCGGCGCGGACTCGCCCGCACCCTGGTCGAGACCGCCTGCGACTTCGTCGCCGACACGCCCGGCTACGAGCGCATCTATCTCCACACCAACGTCAACGTCGAGGGCTCGGAGCCGTTCTGGCGCGGCCTGGCCAAGGAGATCTTCGACGCCCGGACCACGGGTGAACACGGTCCGGGCGTCGCGACGGTGCACTTCGAGATCCCGATGCCGGCCGGCGGGCCGAGGTAGCCCGCGGGTCGGCGTCGGGATCGGGCCACGGGCCGCGGCAACCGGCCGGGCCCGTGCCCGGATCAGGCGACCGGTGCCGGATAGGTCGGGTACTCGACCCCGGAGACGTGCTGGACGACGCGGACGACCTGGCAGGAGTAGCCGAACTCGTTGTCGTACCAGAGGTAGAGGATCGCGTTGTCGCCCTCGACCTTGGTGGCGCCGGCGTCGACGATCGAGGCGTGGCGCGAGCCGATGAAGTCGCTGGAGACCGCGTCGGGGGCGGTGATGAAGTCGATCTGGCGCTTGAGCGGCGAGGTCAGCGACACCTCGCGGAGGTGGTCGAGGACCTCCTCGCGGGTGGTCTCGCGGGCGAGTTGCAGGTTGAGGATCGCGATCGAGACGTCCGGCACCGGCACGCGGATCGAGCTGCCGGTGATCTTCGTCTTGAGGTCGGGCAGCGCCTTGGCGACGGCGGAGGCGGCGCCGGTCTCGGTGATGACCATGTTGAGCGGCGCGGAACGGCCCCGGCGGTCGGCCTTGTGGTAGTTGTCCAGCAGGTTCTGGTCGTTGGTGAACGAGTGGACCGTCTCCACGTGGCCGCGCAGCACGCCGAACTCGTCGTCCATCGCCTTCAGCGGCGGGACGATCGCGTTGGTGGTGCAGGACGCGCAGGACAGGATGTCCTCGTCCGGCTTGAGGGTGTTGTGGTTGACGCCGTGCACGATGTTGGGGACGTCGCCCTTGCCGGGGGCGGTCAGCACGACCTTGGCGATGCCCGGCTGGAGGTGCTTGGACAGGCCCTCGCGGTCGCGCCACTTGCCGGTGTTGTCGATGAGGATGGCGTCCTTGATGCCGTACGCCGTGTAGTCCACCGACGTCGGGTCGTCGGAGTAGATCACCTTGATCTCGTTGCCGTTGGCGAGGATCGTGCTGTTCGCCTCGTCGACGGTGATCGTGCCCTGGAACTGGCCGTGGATGGAGTCGCGGCGCAGCAGCGAGGCACGCTTGACGAGGTCCTCGCCGGACCGCCCGCCGCCGCCCCGGACGACGATGGCGCGCAGCCGCAGGCCGTTGCCGGAGCCCGCCTTCTCGATCAGCAGGCGGGCGACGAGGCGACCGATGCGGCCGAAGCCGTAGAGGACGACGTCGCGCGGCTCGCGGCGCTCGATCCTGTTGGCGCCGGTGGCACCGGCGACGGCCTCGGCGGTGAACTCCTCGACGCTCAGGCCGCGGTCGTCGGCCATGTACGTGGCGGCGAGCATGCCGATGTCGATCTGGGAGGGGCCGAGGTCGAGGGTGGTGAGCGCCTGCAGGAACGGCATCGTCTCGGTGACCGAGAGCTCGGCACCGGCGATCTGGCGGGCGAACCGGTGGGCTTTGAGGATGCTGATGACCGACCTGTTCACCAAGGAGCGGCTGTGCAGCAGGACGGTGACATCCCGCTCGCGATGCAGCTTCCCGATGATCGGAATCATCGACTCCGCGATCTCCTCGCGGTTCTTCCAGTTGGTGAACGAGTCGTCGTTGACAGTCACGGGCCTATCTTTCGAGCTAGGTGGCGCTCATATGCTAACCACACCGCCGATTCGGTCATTCACCCGGTGGTCGGGTGGGGTTCTCCGGCCCCGCGGTGACACGCCCCGAGCGCGTCGGCGACGGTGGCGGGTCCGTTCCCCGGCAGCACACGGCCCGGTCTGCGGACGGCGAGGACCATCGAACCGACCTCATTCCGTGCCGCACACAACGCACGCCTCGGCTTCGCGGTCGCCGGGCTGGCCCTCGCCAAGCTCCTCCCCGTCGCCGTCGAACGTGCGGGCGCGCCCGCCGGTCCCGGCGGCGTCGCCACCGCCTCGACACCCGGACACGGCGGGATGCTGCTCGGGCCGCCCGCACATCGGGTTCGCCACGCGCAGGATGGCCGGGGGCTGACGAGAAAGCCCGCAACTCGGGGCGTTAGCCGAGAAAAACGCTCCCCCTCGACCGCACTCCATACGGCAGACTCATCGGCATGGAGACCGCCGACTTCATCAGCACCCTCGACCGCGAGGGCCGGTTGCTTGCCACGGCCGCCGCCGAGGCCGGGACCGACGCCAAGGTGCCGACCTGCCCGGACTGGCAGGTCAGGGATCTGCTGCGGCACACCGGCATGGTGCACCGCTGGGCGACCGGCTTCGTCGCCGAGGCGCGGACCTCGTACCAGCCCGGAGGCGAACTGCCCGACCTGGACGGCGAGGACCTGCTGACCTGGTATCGGGAAGGGCACCGCCGACTCGTCGACACCCTCACCGCCGCGCCACCCGACGTGCGGTGCTGGCAGGTGCTGCCCGCCCCGACCCCGCTCGCGTGCTGGGCGCGGCGGCAGGCGCACGAGACGACGGTGCACCGCGTCGACGCCGAGGCGGCGCGCGGCGGTGCGAACGCGGAGATCGCCCGCGACTTCGCGGTGGACGGCATCGACGAACTGCTGCGCGTCTTCCACGCCCGCCGCAAGAGTGCCGTGCGCACCGAGGAGCCCCGGGTGCTGCGGGTGCGGGCGACCGACGTGGACGACGCGGTGTGGACCGTACGGCTGTCCACGGAACCGCCGGTGACGGTACGGGACGACGCCGGTGCCGCCGACTGCGAGATCGGCGGACCGGCCGTACGGCTGTATCTCTCGCTCTGGAACCGGCAGCCGTTCCCCGAGGTCGGCGGGGACAGCGCGTTGGCCGATCTGTGGCGGGAGAAGTCCGGGATCGTCTGGAGCTGACGCCCGGCCCCGTGATGTGGGTCAGTCCGCCAGCATCCGGGACAGCACCGCCCGCTGCACGGGCAGCACCTCGCCGTGCAGGGCGCGCCCCTTCGCCGTGAGCGCCACTCGGACACCACGCCGGTCCTCGGGGCACATGGCGCGTTCCACGAGCCCGTCCTTCTCCAACCGGGCGATCAGCCGGGACAGCGCGCTCTGGCTGAGGTGGACCCGCTCGGAGATCTCCTGGACGCGGAGGGAGCAGGCGCCGGTGTCGGCCGTGGAGCCGGAAGCGAGCACATCGAGGACCTCGAAGTCGCTGGCGCACAGGCCGTGTTGGTGCAGTGCGCGGTCTATCTCGCACTGCGTGCGGGAGTGCAGGGCCAGGATGGCCCGCCACTGCTCCACAAGCGCCTGCTCGGCCTTCTTCGCCGCCATGGCCGCACCGTAGCAGAGAAGTGAATTCCTTGCGTCAGCATTAAATGTGCTTGCATTGGGATGCATGCGCATGCAGTAGCAGTGTTCCGTGTCATGACCTCTCCGCTCACCACCTCGGCGTCCGAGGGACGCTGGCGGGGCCTGGCACGCACGCTCGCCATCGCGGGCGGCCCGGCGCCTTGCGATCGCACGCTCCCCCACGCTCGAACGGGCTTCGCCCTCCGGGCGGACGACGGGGAATGTGACGACAGGGCCCAGGGACGTCTCCGGGGTGCGCCCGGCGGGGCCTGCTTGCTCCGTCGGGCGCACGCATGTTTGATGCGGGTCATGGAGACTTACGGGGGACGGCGTACGCAGGCCGAGCGGGATGCGATCACCGTCGAGATCGGGTACGCGCTGTGCAGCGCGGCCTTCGCGGCGGCGGTCGTCGTCGGGGCGGTCGCCGGTCCGGCGTGGCTCTTCGCACTGCCCGGCGTGGTGGAGACCTCGCTGATCCGGGCGGGACTGGTCCTCGGGCCGGTGCTGTTCGTCGTGCGGGTGATCGCCGTGCTCGTCCGTTTCCGGCAGGCGACTCAGCCGAGCCAGCCCGGTCGCACCAGCCCCGACTCGTAGGCCAGCACCACCAGTTGGGCCCGGTCCCGCGCGCCCAGCTTCACCATCGTGCGGCTGACGTGCGTCTTCGCAGTGAGGGGGCTGACGACCAGGCGGCGGGCGATCTCCTCGTTGGACAGGCCGATGCCGACCAGGGCCATCACCTCCCGCACCCGCTCGGTGAGTGCGGCGAGGGCGTCGGCGGCCGCGGGCTCCTTGGAGCGGGCCGCGAACTCGGCGATCAGCCGCCGTGTCACGCCCGGTGAGAGCAGCGCGTCGCCCGCGACCACCGCCCGTAGCGCGCGCAGGAGTTCGTCCGGCTCGGTGTCCTTCACCAGGAATCCGGAGGCGCCGGAGCGGATCGCCTCGAAGACGTACTCGTCCAGTTCGAAGGTGGTCAGCATGGCCACCTTCACGTCATTCAGAGCCGCGTCCTCGATGATCCGGCGGGTCGCGGCCAGGCCGTCGAGGACGGGCATCCGGATGTCCATCAGGACGATGTCGGGCCGCAGTTCGCGCACCGCACGCAGCGCCTCCTCACCGTCGGCGGCCTCCCCGGCCACCTCGATGTCCGGCTGCGCGTCCAGCAACGCCTTGAAACCGGCCCGGACCAGGGACTGGTCGTCGGCGAGAGTTACCCGGATCACCGGTCGTCGTCCTTCCTCGTCAGCGGCAGGGTGGCGAGCACCCGGTAGCCGCCGTCGGGTCGCGGGCCCGCCTCGATGGTGCCACCCAGCGCGGCCGCCCGCTCCCGCATTCCGGCCAGTCCGTTGCCGCTGCCGCCCGCGTCGGCGCCGGTCGCCGGTCCGTCGTCGTCGACGCGCAGTCGCAGCGCGCCGCCCGTCTGATCGAGGTGCACGCACGCGTGCCGCGAACCGGAGTGCCGTACGACATTGGTGAGGGTCTCCTGGACGATCCGGAACGCGGCGAGGTCCGTCCCGGGCGGCAGACGGGGCGCCTCGCCCTCGACCGTCACCGTCAATCCCGCGCTCGCCGCCTGTTCGACCAGCTCGGGCAGCCGGTCCAGGCCGGGCGCCGGAGCGCGCGGCGCGTCCCCCGGCGTGCGCAGGGTGTCGAGCACCTGACGGACCTCGCCGAGCGCCTCCTTGCTGGCGTCCTTGATGGCGGAGAGCGCGGTGCGCGCCTGCTCCGGGTCGCTGTCGAGGAGGGCGAGACCGACGCCCGCCTGCACATTGATCACGGAGATGCTGTGCGCGAGCACGTCGTGCAGTTCGCGCGCGATCCGCAACCGCTCCTCGTCCGCCCGCCGCCGCGCCGCCTGCGCCCGCTCGGCCCGCTCCCGCGCCCACTGCTCCCGCCGGGTCCGGGCCAGCTCCGACAGCGCCACGACCGCCACCACCCAGGTGGCGGTCACGATCTCCTGCGTCCACGAGGCGGGCGCGTCCCCGGACGGCGGCAGCCACCGGTACAGCCAGTGCGCGACCAGCACATGCGCCGCCCACAACATCCCCAGCGCCGCCCAGGCGGCCCTGCGATGCCCCGCGACGATCGCGCCGAAACAGGCGACGGCGACGGTGAGCAGCACGGGCCCGTACGGATACCCGGCGCCCAGATACACCGCGACGACCACCGCGTTGCCGAACACCACGGCCACCGGGAACCGCTGCCGCCACAGCAGCACCCCCGCCGCCACCACCAGCAGCACGCGCGCGAAGGGGTCGAGCGCCGCCCGCTCCCCCTCCTGGGCGTGCGCGGCGAAGGTCGACCCCATGAGCACGAAGGCGGTGAGCAGCACGGTGGAACGCCACGGCCACCGGCCCGGCCGCTCCTCGTCCCAGCGGCCCGGCCACGGCGGCCCGTGCCGCCACCACCCGCCAGACCGTCCCCACTGCTCCGCCATGCCCGCCACGCTAGACCGCCCCACGCCGCCCGGCGTCAGCCGGGCGAGGTGATCACACGTACTCCCCCCGAAGTACGTCCTCCCTCTCCCCACCCCCTCCCGGACCCGCAGCGCGCGCAGCCGCCTCCGCGCCCACCAGTTCGCCCGCCCGCGGGCCGCCCCGCCACCGGCAGCAGCACGAACCGGATGAGGGAGGCGTGGAGACGATGGGCGCGGACCCGGGGCCCGCGCTCCGGTCCCTGCATGCGCGGATCCTGCGTCAGGACCCGGACTTGCTGCCGTCGCCGCCGGTGTCGCCGCCGCTGCCCTGACGGCCCGGCGCGGCGCGGCCTCCTGCGGAAGGACGAGGCCGACGATGTGGGCGAGCTGAGCGACGGCATGCCGGAAGAACGGCCCGCGGTCCTCCACGGTCCCCACCTCGGGTGGCAGGAAGGGCGCGAGATCGGCGGCCATCCGCACCGCCTCCGGCCGCAACTCCTCCGGCGGGCACCACGGACACCGGCGCCACAGACCTCAGGAGCTGACCTCGCCGGTCTCAGCCGTCGCACCGCCCACCGGACGGCGGTCCAGCGCGGTCAGGGCGCGCTGCGCCATGGGATGGGTGCGGACGATCTCGCCCAGGGACGTGGCGCCCCGCGTGATGTCCATGAACGCCTTCCACGCCGGCCGGAACCCGGTCAACGCCGCGTGGAAGAGCCCGGGCCGCCGCTCGAACACCGTCAGCATCCGCCTGCCGACCGCCATCTCCACACCGAGCCCGGCCTTGATCGCGAACGCGTAGTTCAGGGCCTGCCGACGCGTGTCCACCGCGTCGTGCGCCTCCGCGATCCGCACCGCCCACTCCCCCGCGAGCCGCCCCGACCGCAGCGCGAACGAGATGCCCTCCCGCGTCCACGGCTCCAGCAGCCCCGCCGCGTCCCCGCACACCAGCACGCGCCCGCGCGACAACGGTGAGTCGTCGGCGCGGCAGCGGGTCAGGTGCCCGGAGGAGATGCTCGGCTCGAAACCGGCGAGTCCCAGCCGCCCGACGAAGTCCTCCAAGTACCGCTTGGTCGCGGCGCCTTCACCGCGCGCGGAGATCACCCCGACCGTCAGCGTGTCGCCCTTGGGGAAGACCCACCCGTAACTGCCCGGGATCGGCCCCCAGTCGATGAGGACCCGCCCCTGCCAGTCCTCCGCGACCGTGTCCGGCACCGGGATCTCCAGCTCCAGGCCGAGATCCACCTGGTCGAGCTTGACCCCGACGTGTGCGCCTATCCGGCTGGCGCTGCCGTCCGCGCCGACCACGGCCCGCGCCAGCAGCGTCTCACCGCCCTGCAGCACGACGGCGACCGTACGCCGGTCCGGCACCGCCGCCCCATGCTGCTCGACCCGCGACACCGTGACGCCCGTACGCAGCTCGGCTCCCGCCTTCTGCGCGTGCTCGACGAGCTGCTGGTCGAACTCGGGCCGGTTGATCAGCCCGAAGAGCATCTGCTTGGAGCGCCGGGTACGGCTGAAGCGGCCGTTGTTGGCGAACGTCACCGCGTGCACCCGGTCCCGCAGCGGCAGTTCGAACCCGGGCGGCAGCGCGTCGCGCGAGGGGCCGATGATCCCGCCGCCGCACGTCTTGTAACGGGGCAGCTCGGCCTTCTCCAACAGCAGCACACGCCGTCCCGCGACCGCCGCCGCGTAGGCCGCCGAGGCCCCCGCGGGTCCCGCGCCCACCACGACGACGTCCCACACCTGCCGCCCGTCGTCCGCCGAAGAGTTCTCGCTGCTCACGATGGTCTACTGCTCCCGATCCGCCGCCTGCCGATCTGTCCCCCGCATCCTACGGCGATGATCGCCGCAGGCCGCTGTGGGAGGATCGGCACCGTATGCGCCCCGCACACCGGGACGCGCCCACACGGCATCTGCCGACCGCGCAGACCCGTACAGAGAAGTACAACGTCGCACCCACGAGGAGCGTGCCCATGTCGTCGAATCCGGTCGCCGAGACCGTCGCCTCGCTGATGCCCAGGGCGAAGGCGGAACTCACCGAGCTGGTGGCCTTCAAGTCGGTGGCGGACTTCGACCAGTTCCCGCGCAGTGAGAGCGAGGGCGCCGCGCGCTGGGTCGCGGACGCGCTGCGCGCCGAGGGCTTCGAGGACGTGGCGCTGCTCGACACCCCGGACGGCACGCAGTCGGTGTACGGCTACCTGCCCGGCCCGGCGGGCGCGAAGACCGTGCTGCTCTACGCCCACTACGACGTGCAGCCGCCGCTGGACGAGGCCGGCTGGACCACCCCGCCCTTCGAGCTGACCGAGCGGGACGGCCGCTGGTACGGCCGCGGTGCCGCCGACTGCAAGGGCGGCCTGATCATGCACCTGCTGGCACTGCGCGCGCTCCGGGCCAACGGCGGTGTGCCCGTGCACGTCAAGGTGATCGCCGAGGGCTCGGAGGAGATGGGCACGGGCGGACTGGAGCGGTACGCCGAGGAGCACCCGGAGCTGCTGGAGGCCGACACGATCGTGATCGGCGACGCGGGCAACTTCCGTGTCGGACTGCCCACGGTGACCTCGACGCTGCGCGGCATGACGCTCCTCCGCGTCCAGGTCGACACGCTCGCGGGCAACCTGCACTCCGGCCAGTTCGGCGGCGCCGCGCCGGACGCGCTGGCCGCGCTGGTCCGCGTACTGGACTCGCTGCGCGCGGAGGACGGGTCGACGACGGTCGACGGGCTGGCCGCCGAGGAGCGGTGGGACGGGCTGCAGTACGACGAGGAGCAGTTCCGCAAGGACGCCAAGGTGCTGGACGGGGTCGGGCTGATCGGCTCCGGTACGGTCGCCGACCGGATCTGGGCGCGTCCGGCCGTGACCGTGCTCGGCATCGACTGCCCGCCGGTCGTCGGCGCCACCCCGTCCGTGCAGGCGAGCGCCCGCGCGCTGATCAGCCTGCGGGTGCCGCCGGGCGTGGACGCGGCCGAGGCGACCAAGCTGCTCCAGGCGCACATCGAGGCGCACACGCCGTGGGGCGCGCGGGTGAGCACCGAGCAGATCGGCCAGGGCCAGGCATTCCGCGCGGACACGTCCAGCCCGGCGTACCAGGCCATGGCCGACGCGATGGCGGTGGCGTACCCGGGTCAGGAGATGCAGTACGCCGGCCAGGGCGGCTCCATCCCGCTGTGCAACACCCTCGCCGCCCTCTACCCGCGCGCGGAGATCCTCCTCATCGGCCTGAGCGAGCCGGAGGCCCAGATCCACGCCGTGAACGAGAGCGTGTCCCCCGAGGAACTGGAACGGCTGTCCGTGGCGGAGGCACTCTTCCTGCGCAACTACGCGGCGAGCTGAGCGCTCGCTGCCGCCTGTCCCCGCGGAGAGCTCGCGACCGACCGGCTCGGGCCGGATGCCGGTGGGCCGACCGTGGCTCCTCGGTCGCGCACTTGTCCCGGGCCTTCCAGCGGCAGGTGCGAAACGGCAGCCGGGGGGCGAGTCGATCGGGTCGATCGGCGAGGGCACGCCCCCGACCGGCCCGATGCACTCGCGCGCCCCGGTGCGGTCCGGATCGGCCTCGGGGGGCGGCCGACAGCAGGGGGCACCGGCCGCGGTAGGGCGGACGCCCGCCCTCAACCGACCGGGACCCCCGCCTCCAGATACAGCGCCGCCCCGCGTTCCCGGGCCCGCAGCGCCCAGCGCAGCCGCTCGTAGCGGACCGGCGGCAGCAGACCGGCCGCCTCTTCTTCGGTGACGAAACGCCAGCCGCGCAGTTCGGGACCGGGCAGCAGCAACTGCCGCGCCTCCGCGGAGTCGAGGCTGCCGCCGTCGAAGAGGAGGCGCAGACCGCCGTACCCGGGAGGCGCGGGCGACTCCCAGTCGACGACGAGCAGGCGCGGTACGTCGTCCAGGTGGATCCCGGTCTCCTCGGCGACCTCGCGGATACCGGCGCGGGCGGGCGCCTCACCCGGTTCGACGACTCCGCCGGGGAACTCCCAGCCCGCCTTGTAGGTCGGGTCGACGAGCAGCACGCGGTCCTGTTCGTCGAAGAGGAGGACGCCGGCGGCGAGTGTCTCGGCGGTGGGTTCGGGGGTCTGCACGATGTCGCAGACGGGCACGGCACCGGAGTTGACGGCCTCGGCGATCCGGGCGGCGGTCTCGTACGGGGTGAGGGCGCCGTTGTCGATGGGGTGGGCGTCGGCGGTGAGCCAGGAGGCGAGGGCGGCCTTGTACGGCTCGATGTGGTCGTACGACCACTGCCGGGCCCGTATCTCGCCGTCGGTCAGGTCCTGCGGTATCTCACGGTCGGCTATCCGCTCGCGCAGGATCGTTTCGGCCGGGGCGAGCAGGACATGGCGGACGGTGATCCGGCGGGCTGCGAGACCGCCGAAGATCTCGTCGCGGTACTCCTGGCGCAGCAGGGTCATGGGCACGACGAGCGTGCCGCCGAGTTCGGCGAGCATCGCGGCCGCCGTGTCGATGACAAGGCGTCGCCAGATCGGCAGATCCTGGAAGTCGCCGACCTCGGCGAGGCGTTTGGCCGGCAGCAGGTGCGTGAGTGTGCCGCCGATGACCTCGGGGTCGAAGAGCGTGCTGTTCGGGATCAGGTCGATCAGTTCCCGTGCGGTCGTGGTCTTCCCCGCACCGAACGCGCCGTTGATCCAGACGATCACGGTTCCCCCTCTTCTGTTGGCCCCCTGTGCCTTGCCCGCTTCACCCTGCCACGGAAACCAGCCCCAGTTGAGGGTGCACAAGCGGAAGCGCCGGCACCCCTTGTGCGGGGCCCGGCGCTTCGCCGTATCGCTGTCCGCTGCCTCAGTGGGCCTTGTGACCCTGCTTGCCGCTGTTCTTGACGCTCTGGTTGCCACCCGTGCCGCCGTGGTCCAGCCGCAGGTTTTCGTTGGCGAGGGTCTTGTCGAGCTTACTGAGGGTGTCCCCGACGTCGAGGTTGCCCAGCCCGTCACCCACGGCGTGGGAAGGGGTGACCGCCGCGACGACGAAACCGGTGGCGAGGGAGGCGATGGCGAGCATGCTGCGCTTCTTCATGCCCGATCAACTGACGGACCCGGTCCGGGGTCACGCACCAATACCGCTCCGTGAGTTGTTCGGCTGTCCGGGAAGGCCGGGTGTGACTCCAAAGCGGCTTCCGTCCCCCGGTGGCTCCGGTGGAGGGGCCGCCCGGATCTCCGGACGCCCGGCCGCGCTTTGCGCGTCGCGTACGGAGCTGACGGCGGGTGCCCCGGACAGAACGGGCGTTACCCGACGCTGAGGAGACGCCCACGGCCGACCGCGCAGACCGCCTCTGGGTCGGTATCGACACCGACCGTCGCATCGACGACCAGCACGCCGAAGACCCTGCCGAGATCGCGAAACCCTTGACTCGGCCATGAGGACTCCACCGACCCCGGCCGCCACCATGGACCCGGCTGAACGTTCCTGCCGACGTTTCCTCACACTCCTGCCGCCGCGGCGTCCGCCCTGTGGCCCAGCACTGCCGCGGCGGCCCCCACCAGCCCCGCGTCGGTGCCCATCTGGGCGGGCACCACGGTCAGGCGCTGGACGAACGACAGGGTCGCGTAGTCGGCGAGGGCCTTGCGCAGGGGCGTGAAGAGCACGTCACCCGCCTTGCCCACGCCCCCGCCGATCACGGCGATGTCGATCTCGACCAGGGCCGCGGTCGCCGCGATGCCCGCGGCCAGGGCCTGCGCGGCACGTGCGAAGGAGGCCACGGCGACCGGGTCGCCCGCGCGCGCGGCCGCGGCCACCGCGGCGGCCGAGGTGTCGCCGTCGGGGCCCGGCAGCCAGCCGTCCTCCAGGGCGCGGCGGGCGATGTTGGGGCCGCTGGCGATGCGCTCCACGCAGCCACGGGAACCGCACGGGCAGGGGGCCCCGTCGAGATCCACGCTGATGTGGCCGATGTGGCCGGCGTTGCCCGTGGGGCCGGGGTGGAGGCGGCCGTTGAGGACCAGGCCGCCACCGACGCCGGTGGAGACGACCATGCACAGCGCGTTGTCGTGGCCGCGGGCCGCGCCCTGCCAGTGCTCGGCGGCGGTGATGGCCACGCCGTCGCCGATCAGCTCGACGGTCAGCCCGCCGGTCGCCGCCCGGACCCGGGCCACCAGCGGATAGTCACGCCAGCCGGGCACGTTCACCGGGCTGACCGTGCCCGCGGAGGCGTCCACCGGGCCCGCGCTGCCGATGCCGACCGCGTCGGCACGGCCCCACAGCGGCGAGGCGGTGAGTTCGCCGATCACCTCCTCGACGGCCCGCATCACGGTGTCGCCGTCCTGCTGGGCGGGCGTGGGGCGCTGGGCGCGCACCACGATCCGGCCGCCGCCGTCCACCAGCGCGCCTGCGATCTTGGTGCCGCCGATGTCGAGCGCGGCCACGAGGTCGGTGTGCATCTGTGTCGGATCCCCCGTCACCTTGGGAAATGGGCTGGCCGGCCCAGCGGTGGGGCGCGGGCCGGGGAGTGCGCTGGACAGTCTCTCCCGCTTCTGACAACGTTGTCCAGGCTCTATGCTCGACGCCACATCCTCATACAAACCATGGACCGACGCATCCCCGTGGATCACAGGACAGGACACCGCACCGTGCCCGAGACCCATCGCCTCGCCGGAACGCGCTACGGAAACCGGCCCACCATGAAGGACGTAGCGGCCCGCGCCGGAGTCGGACTGAAGACGGTCTCCCGGGTCGTGAACGGCGAGCCGGGCGTGACCCCGGAGACCGAGCGCCGCGTCCAGAAGGCCATCGAGGCGCTCGGTTTCCGCCGCAACGACAGCGCGCGGGTGCTGCGCAAGGGCCGTACGGCGAGCATCGGGCTGGTCCTGGAGGACCTCGCCGACCCGTTCTACGGCCCCCTGAGCCGCGCCGTGGAGGAGGTCGCCCGTGCGCACGGCGCCCTGCTGATCAACGGCTCCAGTGCCGAGGACCCCGAGCGCGAGCAGGAGCTGGTGCTCGCGTTGTGCGCGCGGCGGGTGGACGGGCTGGTGGTCATCCCTGCGGGTGACGACCACCGCTATCTGGAGCCCGAGCTGAAGGCGGGCGTCGCCACGGTGTTCGTGGACCGTCCGGCCGGGAAGATCGACGCCGATGTCGTCCTGTCGGACAGCTACGGCGGCGCCCGGGACGGCGTCGCCCACCTGATCGCGCACGGGCACCGGCGGATCGGGTTCATCGGCGACATGCCCCGCATCCACACCGCCGCCGAGCGGCTGCGCGGCTACCGGGCGGCCATGGAGGACGCCGGCATACCGGTCGAGGACGCCTGGATGTCCCTGGGGGCCACGGATCCGCTGCGGGTGCGGCGGGCGGCCGAGGAGATGCTGTCCGGTCCCTCGCCCGTCACCGCGATCTTCGCGGGCAACAACCGGGTGACGGTCACCGTGATCCGGGTCCTTGCCGAGCATCCGCGCCGGGTGGCGTTCGTCGGGTTCGACGACATCGAGCTGGCCGATCTGCTCCAGCCGGGTGTCACGGTCGTCGCGCAGGACGCGGCGGCGCTGGGCCGCACCGCCGCCGAGCGGCTCTTCCGCCAGCTGGACGGCTCGCCGGCCGTGCCGGAGAAGATCGAACTGCCGACCCGGCTGATCACCCGCGGCTCGGGCGAGCTGCCGCCGGCGGACTGAGCGGCCCGTGGACGACCGCGCGCAGCCACTTGAGGACCGCACCCTGGAGGCGCTCGGGCTTGCCGAGGCGCCTCGCGAGCAGCCGCTGAGCTATCCGGGGGCCTGGCCCCGGGAGTCGGGGCTGCTGGATGGCGACCGGCTGCTGCCGCTGGAGCGGCTGGTGCACGAGGACCGCACGCCGGTGCTCGCCGTCGGCTCCAACGCCTGCCCCGGCCAACTGCGTCACAAACTGCGCGAGTCCGGGATCCGGTCCCCCGTCCCGATGGTGAAGGCCCGGGTCACCGGCATCGACGTGGGTGTCTCCGCGCACGTCAGTCGCATGGGGTATGTCTCCGCGTCGCCGGTCCACTCGCCCCTGGCCTTACGGGAGTTGTTCGTCATCTGGCTGGACGCCGAGCAGCTGGCGGTGGTGGACGCGAGTGAGGGCGTGCCCCTGCCGCGCGGCAACTTCGACCGGGCCTGGCTGCCCGCGCCCGACGTACGGATCGAAGTGGCGGACGGTACGACGCTGCCGGGCGCGTATGTGTACGTCAACCGGCACGGCGTCCTCCGTGACGGCACCGAGGCGCCCCGCAGCCACCCCGGCCAGCGTGCGCTGCTGACGGAACTCCTCGTTGGTCTGCCCCGGTTGCGGGAGCTGTTCGGTTCGACGCCCGAGCAGTTCTGTGCGCGGGCGCGGGCCGACCGGTGGTTGTGCGTGCGGGGTACGCGGCTGTTCGCCGAGGAGAAGCTGGTGACGGCGTCCGGGCTGGAACGGTACGTGCGGGCTCAGCAGAGCGGGAGGCCGGGTACCGGGGCGTCGTTGTCGCCGCCCCGGATGTAGACGGCGCTGACGTAGACGTCGGCGTTGCCGCTGTCGTCGTCGGTGCGGCCCCACCAGACGTTGGTCCACTCGCCGTAGGTCTCGCGGCGGCCCAGGTTCTGCTGGCAGTAGAAGTAGTTGGTGCCCGCGTTGAGGATGCCGACCTCGGTGCCGGAGGTGGTGTAGGACTTGGCGGTGCGCCAGACCGTGCAGTTGTACTTGCCGCCGCCTATGGAGTGGCAGGACGGCGGTGGGGTGGTCTCGGTGCCGCCGCCGCCCGTCGTACTGCCGCCCCCGGTGGTCCCGGCCCCGGTCGTCTGTGACGGGGACGGCTTGGGCGCTGCCGTGTCCTTGGGAGCGGGCTCGCCCTCCTCGCCGGTCGACTGCTCCGCGGTCGGTGTCTTCTTGCCGTCGGCGCCCTGCTCGGAGGGCGTGGCGTCGGCCGAACGGCCGCCCTCGGTGCGAACCGAGGGGGCGGGCGTGGCACGGGCGGCGGATTCGGTGGGCCGCGCATCTGCCGTCGCCTCGCCCGAGCCGTTGTCGAGCATGACGACCGTGACACCGGCTGCCGCGAGCACAACCACGACCACGGCAGCGGCGAGCAGCGCACGGCCCTTGCGGCGGGGTGGGGTGACGGCCATGGGGCCGGTGGGGGCGGAGGCGGTGGGCGGGGTTGGGCCGGAGGGGGCGGGGGTGCCGAATGCCTGCGGGGTGGGGGCAGGGGCGGTGTGCGCGGGGTAGCCGTAGCGCTGCGGGCCAGAAGCCGTCTGCGCAGGCGCACCATAGCCTCGGGTGCCAGAATCCGTCTGCGCAGGCGCACCATAGCCTCGGGGGCCAGAATCCGTCTGTGCGAGCCCGCCAATGCCCTGGGGGTCGGGGCCGGTCGCGGCGAGGGCGCCAGAGCCCTGAGGATCGGACCCAGCCTGCGCCAGCCCACCAAAGCCCTGAGGATCGGGGCCAGTCTGCGCGGGCGCACCAAAGTCCGGCGGCTCGGACCCAGTCTGCGCGGGCCCGCCACTGCCCTGAGGGTGGGGGCCGGTCGCGGCGAGGGCGCCAGAGCCCTGCGGCCCGGACCCAGCCTGCGCGAACTCACCAAACTCCTGCGGCCCGGACCCAGCCCGCGCCAGCCCACCAAACTCCTGCGGCCCGGACCCAGCGCGTGCGGGCGCGCCAAAGTCCCGATGGCCAGAACCGTTCTGCGGGGGCTCGCCGAAGCCCTGAGGGCTCGGCGCCGTGTGCTCGTCAGAGGCCTGCGGCCCACGACCCGTCTGGGCGGTCTCGCCGATGCCCTGCGGGCCCGACCCGGTCTCCCCGCCGACCGCCTGCCCGCCGGTCCCGCCCTGCGCCGCCCCACCCGGCGCCCCCTGAACCGGCCCGAACCCCGGCGGTATCGCCGGAACACTCAGTTCCGTCTCTGGTCGGCCCGGCGGGTCCTCGCGCGAGAGCGTCCCCGCCGCTCCGCCCCGCAGCAGCGCCGTCGGTATGTCGGTGGCAGGTGAGTCCGCGACTTGCTGCAACAGCTCCCGCGCCTCCTCCGCCTCCGGTCGGGACTCCGGGCGTTTGTCCATGAGGCGGCGCAGGAGGGGGCCCAGGGGACCGGCGCGCTGCGGTTCCGGCAGGGGCTCGGCCACGATCGCGGTGAGGGTCGAGTACGTCGACGTACGGCGGAACGGGGAGGCGCCTTCGACGGCGGCGTACAGGGTGGCCCCGAGGGCCCAGACGTCGGAGGCGGGGCCGGGGTCGGCGCCCTGGGCTCGTTCGGGGGCCAAGTAGTCGAGGGAGCCGACGAGTTCGCCGCTGCGAGTGAGGTGGGTCGCCGAGCCGTCGCCGGGGTCCTCCATCGTCGCTATGCCGAAGTCCGTGAGCAGCACCCGCCCCGAGCGGTCCAGCAGGATGTTGCCCGGCTTGACGTCACGGTGCAGCACACCGACGCGGTGGGCGGCGGCCAGCGCGTCCATGACCTTGGCGCCGATTCCGGCGGCCTCGCGCGGGTCGAGGGTGCCGCGGTCGCGCAGTACGTCGTCCAGGGAGGGGCCGTCGACCAGCTCCATCACGATCAGCGGGCGGCCGTCGACCTCGGCGATGTCGTGCACGGCGACGACGCCGGGATGCCGCACCCGGGCGGCGGCGCGGGCCTCGCGCTGCATCCGCAGCCGCAGGTCGGCCAGTTCGGGCCCGGCGGCGTCGGTGTAGGTGCGCAGTTCCTTGACAGCGACCTCACGGCCGAGGACCTCGTCGACCGCTCTCCAGACCACGCCCATGCCACCCCGGCCGAGCTGCGCCACCACGCGGTAGCGTCCGGCCAGCAGCCGACCGGCCCGGTCCGCCCGTCCGTACTCCCCCGAAGACACCGCTGCCCCGTTCCTACGTCAGTACGACATGTGCATGAGTGCCGTACAGACTACGGGGCAGCACCGACAACCAGGCCCTCAGGTGGCGCCTGTGACAGGCCCGCTGCCTACTTCGCGGACGCCGTCAGGTCGCCCCGCCGGGGCGCGGCGAAGCCTTCCAGGTCGGCGCGGGTGAGGCCGGTCAGCCGCGCGACCTCGGCGATGTCGAGGGCCCCGCAGTCCAGGCCGCGCAACAGGTAGCCGCTGAGGGCCTTGGCGGTGGCGGGCTCGTCCATGACGTCGCCACCGGCCCGGTTGGCGTAGCGGGCGAGGCGGGCCGCAGCCTGCTCGAAGCCCTCGCGGTAGAAGGCGAAGACGGCCGCGTACCGGGTGGGGATGTGGCCGGGGTGCATGTCCCAGCCCTGGTAGTAGGCGCGGGCCAGGGCGCGGCGGGTGAGGCCGTAGTGCAGGCGCCAGGCGTCGTGGACCTTCTGGGTCGGGCCGACGGGCAGGACGTTGGTCGAGCCGTCCGACACCCGTACACCGGTGCCCGCCGCCGCGACCTGCATGACCGCCTTGGCGTGGTCGGCGGCCGGGTGGTCGCTGGCCTGGTAGGCGGCGGAGACGCCGAGGCAGGCGCTGTAGTCGAAGGTGCCGTAGTGCAGCCCGGTGGCGCGGCCCTCGGCGGCCTGGATCATCCGGGCGACGGTGGCGGTGCCGTCGGCGGCGAGGATGGACTGGCTGGTCTCGATCTGGATCTCGAAGCCCAGCCGGCCGGGTTCCAGCGCGTGCGCCTTCTCGAAGGCGTCCAGCAGCCGGACCATGGCGCCGACTTGCTCCGGACAGGTCACCTTGGGCAGCGTGAGGACCAGCCCGTCGGGCAGGCCACCGGCCCGCATGAGGCCGGTGAGGAAGATGTCGAGGGTGCGGATGCCCCGGTCCCGTACCGGCGCCTCCATGCATTTCATGCGGATGCCCATGTACGGCGCCGCGGTCCCGTTCTCGTACGCCTGCGCGATCAGCCGGGCCGCGCGGGCGGCCGCCTCGTCCTCCTCGGCGTCCGGGCGGGGGCCGTAGCCGTCCTCGAAGTCGACGCGCAGGTCTTCGACGGGCTCGCGTTCCAGTTTGGCGCGCACGCGCGTGTACACGGGCTCGGCGAGGTCGTCGGCAAGCCCCAGGACGGCGGCGAAGGAGGCGGCGTCCGGGGCGTGTTCGTCGAGGGCGGCGAGTGCCTGGTCGCCCCAGGAGCGGATGGTGTCGGCGGCGAAGGCGTCACCGGGGACGTAGACGGTGTGGACGGGCTGGCGGGTGCCGGGGTCTCCGGGGTAGCGGCGCTCCAGTTCGGCGTCGACCGGCGCGAGGGAGGCGCTGATCTCCTCGCTGACCGTGCCCGCGAGGCTCGTCGCGACCTGCTCCTGCTGGCCCTGACCCATCCCACACCCTCCTATTTTCCGCTATGCGGAATCAACAATCCGTAGAACGAAGTTATCCGGGGACCTACCGCCTGGTCAACACCACTTCCTCACCGGGCCACCCCGGCCTTTCGGCATGTTCACGCTCATCTCATGGGGCGGTAGAACACTTCGTACACCGACTCCCTGGCCGCCCCATCGAAGGAGCACCGTGCCGAACCAGAGCCGAGTCACGCGCCGCCTGGGCCTGAAGACCGCGTTAGCCGCGGCGGCCGCCCTGCCCCTCTCCAGTACAGCACTGTCGTCGTCGGCCGCCTCGGCGGAGGAGACCGGCCTCGCACCGGCGGTGCGGCGCACCAGCCTCCGGCTGGAGACCATGTCCTTCAACCTCCGCTTCGCGAGCACCACCGAACCCCACAGCTGGGCCGTGCGCAGACCCGTGACGCGCGAGCTGCTGCGCCGCGAGCACCCGCATCTCATCGGCACCCAGGAGGGCCTCTACCAGCAGCTGCTGGACATCGAGTCCGACCTCGGCCCGCACCACGACTGGATCGGCACCGGCCGCGCGGGCGGCAGCCGCGACGAGTTCATGGCGATCTTCTACGACACCCGCCGCCTCGCCCCGCTCGCATACGACCACTTCTGGCTCTCCGACACCCCCGACGTGATCGGGTCGAACACCTGGGGCGGCGGCTCCATCCGCATGGTCACCTGGGTCCGCTTCCGGGATCTGCGGGACGACGGCCGGGAGTTCTACGTCCTCAACACCCACCTCGACAACCGCAGCCAGGACGCACGCGCGCGTGCCGCCGCGCTGATCGTGCAGCGGATCGCCGGGCTGGACCGCTCGCTGCCGCTGCTGGTGACCGGCGACTTCAACGTCGCCGCGCACAAGAACCCGGTCTACGACACGATGCTGGGCGCCGGGCTCGTCGACACCTGGGAGACGGCCGCCGAGCGCGGCCCGCACTACGCCACCTTCCACGGCTACCGGCCGCTGACCCCGAACGGCGACCGGATCGACTGGATCCTCGCCACGCCCGGCGTCACCGCACACCGGGCGTCCGTCAACACCTTCTCGGTGGACGGGCAGTTCCCGAGCGACCATCTGCCGGTGCAGGCCTCACTGACCCTGGGATGAGCCGAGGCCCCCGTGACCGGCGGCGGTCACGGGGGCCTCGTACGGCCTGCGGACGATCAGCCCTTGCGGGACTTGATCTCCTCGGTCAGCTGCGGGACGACGTCGAACAGGTCGCCGACGACGCCGTAGTCGACCAGCTCGAAGATCGGGGCCTCGGGGTCCTTGTTGACGGCCACGATGGTCTTCGAGGTCTGCATACCGGCGCGGTGCTGGATCGCGCCGGAGATGCCGGAGGCGATGTACAGCTGCGGCGAGACGGACTTGCCCGTCTGGCCGACCTGGTTGGTGTGCGGGTACCAGCCCGCGTCCACCGCGGCGCGCGACGCGCCGACGGCCGCGCCGAGCGAGTCGGCGAGCGCCTCGATCAGCGCGAAGTTCTCCGCACCGCCCACCCCGCGGCCGCCGGACACCACGATCGCGGCCTCGGTCAGCTCCGGACGGCCGGTCGACTCACGCGGCGTGCGCGAGATGACCTTGGTGCCGGTGGCCTTGTCGGAGAAGGTCACCGACAGCGCCTCGACGGCACCGGCGGCCGGCGCGGCCTCCACGGCGGCCGAGTTCGGCTTGACCGTGATGACCGGGGTGCCCTTGGTGACACGGGACTTGGTGGTGAAGGACGCGGCGAACACCGACTGCGTGGCCACCGGGCCCTCGTCACCGGCCTCCAGGTCGACGGCGTCGGTGATGATGCCGGAGCCGATGCGCAGCGCGAGGCGGGCGGCGATCTCCTTGCCCTCGGCGGAGGACGGCACCAGCACGGCGGCCGGGGAAACGGCCTCGTAGGCGGCCTGCAGGGCGTCCACCTTCGGGACGACCAGGTAGTCGGCGTACTCGGCGGCGTCGTGGGTGAGGACCTTCACCGCGCCGTGCTCGGCGAGCGTGGCGGCGGTGTCGGCGGCGCCGTTACCGAGGGCGACGGCGACGGGCTCGCCGATGCGGCGGGCCAGCGTCAGCAGCTCCAGGGTGGGCTTGCGGACGGCACCGTCCACGTGGTCGACGTAGACGAGAACTTCAGCCATGGGACTTCTTCTCTCCTGCTTGCGAAGTGTGCGGGGCGGTCGGCGAAGTCGAGCTCAGGGCTCAGATGAACTTCTGGCTCGCGAGGAACTCAGCGAGCTGCTTGCCGCCCTCGCCCTCGTCCTTGACGATCGTGCCGGCCGTGCGGGCCGGGCGCTCGGCCGCGGTGTCGACCGTGGTGCAGGCGCCGTCCAGGCCGACCTCTTCGGCCTCGATGTCGAGGTCGGACAGGTCCCAGGACTCCACCGGCTTCTTCTTGGCGGCCATGATGCCCTTGAAGGACGGGTAACGCGCCTCGCCCGACTGGTCGGTGACGGACACGACCGCCGGAAGCGAGGCCTGAAGCTGCTCCGAGGCGGCGTCGCCGTCGCGGCGGCCCTTGACCGTGCCGTCCTCGACGGAGACCTCGGAGAGCAGGGTGACCTGCGGGACGCCGAGACGCTCGGCGAGCAGCGCCGGTACGACGCCCATGGTGCCGTCGGTGGAGGCCATGCCGGAGATGACCAGGTCGTACCCGGCCTTCTCGATGGCCTTGGCCAGCACCAGGGAGGTGCCGATGGCGTCGGTGCCGTGCAGGTCGTCGTCCTCGACGTGGATCGCCTTGTCGGCGCCCATCGAAAGGGCCTTGCGCAGCGCGTCCTTGGCGTCCTCGGGGCCGACCGTCAGGACGGTGACCTCGGCGTCGTCGGCGTCCTCGGCGATCTGCAGCGCCTGCTCGACCGCGTACTCGTCGAGTTCGGAGAGCAGACCGTCCACGTCGTCCCGGTCGACGGTCAGGTCATCGGCGAAGTGCCGGTCGCCAGTGGCGTCGGGCACGTACTTCACAGTGACAACGATCCTCAAGCTCACGCCGGCTCTCCTACTGCATCGTCAATTTCAGGCTGCCTTCTTGCAGGCAGCATAGGCGCCTCTAGCGGCCGATCCCGGTCGGGGCGACCCGCGCTCCGAACGAGATATTACTCGTCAGTACACCCAGTTCATGCCCGCTAAGCAAGCGCTTTGAACTGTGACCTTCGCAACGCAGCGTAACCGGAACTGGACGATTCCGCAGGTGCGCTCAGTCGCGCAACGCGGTGAAGCGTCCCTGGTGGTACAGCAGCGGCCGGCCCACGCCGGCCGGGTCGCCGTCGACGACCTCCGCGAGTACGAGGCGGTGATCACCCGCGGGCACGCGCGCGTGCACCTTGCACACCAGCCAGGCCAGTACGCCGTCGAGCAGGGGAACGCCTTCGGGACCCTCGCGCCAGACGGTGGGCGCGCCGAACCGGTCGGCGCCGCTGCGCGCGAAGGTGGCCGCCAGTTCCTGTTGATGCTCGCCGAGCACGTGCACGCCGACATGGTCGGCCCCGGAGATCGCCGCCCAACTGGACGACCCCGTGCCTATCCCGAAAGAGAGCAGCGGCGGTTCGGCGGAGACCGAGGTGAGGGAGGTGGCGGTGAAGCCGACGGGGCCGGTGTCACCCCGCGCCGTGATCACCGCCACGCCGGCCGCGTGCCGCCGGAAGACGGCGCGGAACAGGTCGGGCGCGGCGGTCGACGGAGAGGTGGGAACGGCAAGGTCGGGGGTGGCCGTCATGGAGTTGACCTTCTGCGGGAGACGACGAGCGGATCCTGGGCTGTTCAGCAGCCCGGACAGCGCGCGCTCGCGGTGCGGACGAGGTCGACGTGAACCCGGCCGAAGAGAAGGACGTCCGAAGGCATACGGTCAGGCTGACGATAGATGCCGCGCACAGTCAAGTTCGTCCCGGAATCCGGTCTGCGCCTCAGGACCCGGAGCCCTGGATGCGGACCGCCTGTCCCAGCGCGGCGATCACGTCGGCCTTGCGCGGCTGTCCCGCGGCCCGCCGCACGACCCGGCCGTCGGCGTCCAGCACCAGCACGGTCGGGGTCTTGACGATGTCGAGTGCGCGTACGAGAGGCAGATGGGCCTCGGCGTCGATCTCGACGTGGGTGACACCGGGGACGAGGCCGGCCACCTCGCCGAGGATGCGCCGGGTGGCCCGGCAGGGCGCGCAGAAGGCGCTGGAGAACTGCACCAGTGTGGCGCGTTCACCGAGGTCGGCCCCCAGTTCGGCCGCACCGAGCCGCTTGTCCCCGTCACGCACGCGCACACACCACCCCGGCCTGTCACAACTCCCGTCCTGCCCGGCACAAGCGTTCACGAGACCGCAAAGATTCCCGCCTGGAGCCTTTTCGCTGCGGAATCCTGGGTTCATGGACATGACCGGGCCGGGCTCGTCGCCGCCCTCCTCGACGGGGCGTTGGGGTTCCGTGTGGCGTGCGAATTTTACGGGCTCGCCCAGCAGGTCACCGTACGCACGGAGTAAAGACGCCGTAAAAGCACGAGGTGGACCTACGCGCGGACGTGACGAGGATCTCGCCTCGGTCGGGAACCAGGACTGGCTCCCCGCACGTTCTTGGGGCACGATCTGCGAGTGTCGTAACCTACGGCTGCGTAACTTGTCCGCCGGGAGTCCCTTCCCAGGCAGAGCAGGAAGGGTCCACCCCGCCCATGGCAGAACTCGTCTACCGCCCCGTCGTCGGTCTCGCGCTGACCATGTTCAAGGTCTGGGACCTGAAGATCGACTGCAAGGGGTCGGAGAACATCCCGCGCTCGGGCGGCGCCGTGCTGGTGAGCAATCACATCAGCTATCTGGACTTCATCTTCAACGGCCTGGCGGCGCTCCCCCAGAAGCGCCTGGTGCGTTTCATGGCGAAGGAGTCCGTCTTCCGGCACCGGGTCTCCGGTCCGCTGATGCGTGGCATGCGGCACATCCCGGTGGACCGCAAGCAGGGTGAGGCGGCCTACCAGCACGCCCTGGACTCGCTGCGCTCGGGTGAGATCGTCGGCGTGTTCCCGGAGGCCACGATCTCGCAGTCGTTCACCCTGAAGAGCTTCAAGTCGGGTGCGGCGCGCATGGCCCAGGAGGCGGGCGTGCCGCTGATCCCGATGGCGGTGTGGGGCACACAGCGGCTGTGGACCAAGGGCCACCCGCGCAACTTCAAGCGCAGCCACATCCCGGTCACGATCCGGGTCGGCGAGGCCCTCGACGCCCCCCGCGACCAGTACGCGGGCGCGATCACCCGCCGCCTGCGCGAGCGCGTCCAGGACCTGCTGGACGCGGCGCAGCGCGCCTACCCCGGACGCCCTCGCGGCACGGACGACACCTGGTGGCTCCCCGCCCACCTCGGCGGCACGGCCCCCACCCCGGAACAGGTCCGCGAGGCCGACTCCCGCTGACGCACAGCGGCGGGACGGCCCAGACGGACCGGGCGGCTCAGCTCGCGGACTGCGGGGCGTGCACCGTGATCCGGGCGCCGGGGCTGAACTTCTCCAGGAGGGCGGCGAGTTCGGCGGCCGCCTCCTCTGCCTCGGCGACCGGCAGCGGGGCCATGGCCTCCAGCAGGAAGATGCCCGAGACGGTCTCCTCGGTGAGCCGGGTGCGTGGGCCCTGGCGCCAGTTCCAGCGACGGCAGGTGACCCCGGCCTCGTCGCGCCACACCACCTCGCCGGGGTCGGGGTGCTCCACGACCTCCTCGCCGCCGGCGACGGTCACGAAATCCTCGTCGCCGGTGGCCCGCACCAGGCGCATCCCTCCCTCGATGCGGCCGATGTCCTCGCCGCCGACCGGGATCAGATGGGCGACGCTGATGGCGTTGTAGACGTCGACGAGGACGTTGATCCGGGGCAGACCGGCATCCGTGAGAGCCCGCTTGGCCAGCGCCTCCGCCGAGTTGCGGGTGCGCGACGGCTTCGATCCGAACGCCGTGTACACCTCGCGCCAGGCGGCCATGTGCGGATCCTCGTGCGGGGCGCGCCCGTCCAGGCGCACGGCGAGACGGCGGGCCGCGTCGTCGAGGAGGGCCGAACTGTCGCCGGTGCTGGGGCCGTTGACGAGTCCGTGCGCCTCGACGGCGACGTAGGTGAAGCCGGGTGCGAGTGCGCGCACCTCGTCGGACACGGTCAGCGTGAAGGTCATGGTCCGCCTTGCCTCAGAGTGCGGTGGGAAGGTGCTGCCAGAGGTACGGCCGGTCGGGGGCCGCCTTGAGGGCCTCCAGCACCCCTGGATGCGGTGCAGCATACAGGACCGGAGAGTCCAGTTCATTGGACTTCAGGTCGGGCGTGAAGGCCGGGTGACGTGGAGATCGCCGGAGTCCCGGGAGTGCGGCAGAGCACAGAAACGCGACCACCCGAGCGTCAATGACGTTTCAGGTGATCGCACATCTATGCACAACGCGGGCTTACCGCGCCATCTCCTCCTTGAGCGCCGCGACGAACGCGTCCACGTCCTCCTCCGTGGTGTCGAAGGAGCACATCCAGCGCACATCACCGGCGGCCTCGTCCCAGAAGTAGAAACGGAACCGCTTCTGCAGCCGCTCGCTCACGTCGTGCGGCAGCCGCGCGAAGACCGCGTTGGCCTGCACCGGGTGGAGCAGCTCGACGCCGTGCACGGCCCGTACGCCCTCGGCGAGCCGCTGGGCCATCTCGTTGGAGTGGCGGGCGTTGCGCAGCCACAGGTCCCTGGCGAGCAGGGCCTCCAACTGCACCGACACGAAGCGCATCTTGGAGGCGAGCTGCATGGACAGCTTGCGCAGATGCTTCATATGGCGGACGGCGTCCTGGTTGACGACCACGACCGCCTCACCGAACAGGGCGCCGTTCTTGGTGCCGCCCAGGGAGAGGATGTCGACGCCGGCCGCGTTGGTGAAGGTCCGCATCGGGACGTCCAGGGAGGCGGCCGCGTTGGCGATGCGGGAGCCGTCCAGGTGGACCTTCATCCCGTGCGCGTGGGCGTGCTCGCAGATCGCCCGGATCTCGTCCGGCGTGTAGACCGTGCCCAGCTCGGTGGCCTGGGCTATGGAGACGACCTGCGGCATCGCCCGGTGCTCGTCGTCCCAGCCGTACGCCTGCCGGTCGATCAGCTCGGGCGTGAGCTTGCCGTCGGGCGTGGGAACGGTGAGCAGCTTCAGCCCGCCGACCCGCTCCGGCGCCCCGCACTCGTCGACGTTGATGTGCGCGCTCTCGGCGCAGATCACCGCGCCCCAGCGGTCGGTGACCGCCTGCAGGGCGACGACGTTGGCGCCGGTGCCGTTGAACACCGGGAACGCCTCCGCAGTGGCACCGAAGTGGCTGCGGATGATCCGCTGGAGGTTCTCGGTGTACGCGTCCTCGCCGTACGCGACCTGGTGCCCGCCGTTGGCCAGGGCCAGGGCGGCGAGCACCTCCGGGTGGGCCCCGGCGTAGTTGTCACTGGCGAAACCGCGGACCTCGGGGTCGTGCTGGCGACGCGCGTCGGTCTTCGGGGGGTTCACGGCTTCTCGGTCAGCCACAGACGTTGTCCGTTCACTTCGGCGGCGGGCTTGTCCCAGACACCGGCGATCGCCTCCGCCAGGTCCTTGACGTCGGTGAAGCCCGCGAACTTCGCGTTGGGTCGCTCGGCGCGCATGGCGTCGTGCACCAGTGCCTTCACCACCAGGATCGCAGCCGCGGCCTTCGGCCCCTGCTCGCCCCCGGCCTTGGCGAAGTAGTCGGCCAGGGCCAGCGTCCAGGCCTCGGCGGCGGCCTTGGCGGCGGCGTACGCGGCGTTGCCCGCGGTGGGCCTGCTGGCGCCGGCGGCGCTGATCAGGAGATACCGGCCGCGGTCGCTGCGCTGCAGCGCCTCGTGGAAGGCGAGGGAGGTGTGCTGGACGGTGCGGATGAGCAGCAACTCCAGCAGGTCCCAGTCGTCGAGCCGGGTCTTGGTGAAGGTCTCGCTGCCGCGCCAGCCGCCGACGAGGTGGACCAGGCCGTCGACGCGGCCGAAGTCCTTTTCGATGCGGACCGCCCAGTCCTGGGCGGCCTGCCGGTCGAGCAGGTCGACCGTGTCGCCGACGACGGTGGCACCGCCGTGCGCGTACCTGGCCGTGTCCACGGCCTCCGCCAGTCGCTCCGGGTCGTTGTCGGAGCCGACGACGGTCGCGCCCGCCTCGGCCAGCCGCAGCAGCGTCGCCCGGCCGGCGGGTCCACCCGCGCCGGCCACCGCGATCACCGCACCGCTGAGAGCCCCGTTCCCCATGGTCTTCGCCTCCTGAGCAGTGTTCTGGACGTGATCGCTCACGCGGCGACCCGCTCGGCGCTGTCCGCCGTGATGCCCCGGGTCGAGGCAATCACCTTCTTGAGTTTCTTGGACAGCGCTTCATAGAACATGCTCAGCGGAAATTCGTCGGGAAGCACGTCATCGACGAGCTTGCGCGGCGGCTGGGTCAGGTCCAGGGCGTCCGGGCCCTTGGCCCACTTGGAGCCCGGGTGCGGGGCGAGGTAGGTGGAGACCAGCTCGTACCCGGCGAACCAGTGCACGAGCTTGGGGCGGTCGATGCCGTCCCGGTAGAGCTTCTCGATCTCGGCGCACAGCTGGTTGGTGACCTGCGGCGCGCGCTCCCAGTCGATGGACAGCTTGTTGTCGGTCCACCGGACGACATCGTGCTGGTGCAGGTAGGCGAAGAGCAGCTGGCCGCCGAGGCCGTCGTAGTTGCGCACCCGCTCGCCGGTCACCGGGAAGCGGAACATCCGGTCGAACAGCACCGCGTACTGCACGTCACGGGCCTGCGGAACGCCCTCGCCGGCCAGCTTCACGGCCTCCTTGAAGGCGGTGAGGTCGCAGCGCAGCTCCTCCAGGCCGTACATCCAGAACGGCTGGCGCTGCTTGATCATGAACGGGTCGAACGGCAGGTCACCGTGGCTGTGGGTGCGGTCGTGGACCATGTCCCAGAGCACGAAGGCCTCTTCGCAGCGCTTCTGGTCATGGACCATGGCGGCGATGTCCTCGGGCAGGTCGAGGCCCAGGATGTCGACGGCGGCCTCGGTGACCCGGCGGAAGCGGGCGGCCTCGCGGTCGCAGAAGATGCCGCCCCAGGAGAACCGTTCCGGGGCCTGGCGCACGGCGATGGTCTCGGGGAAGAGGACGGCGGAGTTGGTGTCGTACCCGGCCGTGAAGTCCTCGAACGTGATGCCGCAGAACAGCGGGTTGTCGTAGCGGGTGCGCTCCAGCTCGGCCAGCCAGTCCGGCCAGACCATGCGCAGCACGACCGCTTCGAGGTTGCGGTCCGGGTTGCCGTTCTGCGTGTACATCGGGAAGACGACCAGGTGCTGCAGGCCGTCCTGCCGGTTGGCGGCGGGCTGGAAGGCGAGCAGCGAGTCCAGGAAGTCGGGCACCTTGAAGCCGTCGCCGGCCCAGCGGCGCAGGTCCTGCACGAGGGCCCGGTGGTAGGCGGCGTCGTGGGGCAGGAGCGGGGACAGCTCCTCGACGGCGTCGACGACACGCCGTACGGCGCGCTCGGCCTCCGCCGGGTCGGGGGCGCCGTCGGCCTCGAAGTCGATGGATCCGTCCTTGGACTGCCATGGCCGGATCTGCTCCACGGCATCCTTGAGCACGGGCCACGCCGGGTGCTCGACCACCCTGGTCACGGAAGGAACCTTCCTCTCGGAGCCCACCTGCACAAGAATTTCCGTCATGTCCCATCCTCCACGGGAGAACCTCGCGTAAGGAGACCGTATACACAGCAGGTTTCTCCCAGCAAGGGGGCCCTCGGGAAATTATTCTGCCTCGCCCCCACCTTCACCGCACTTTTTCCTGTGGGACACGGCGAACTCGGAGGCACATCGCCCCGTCGTCACCCTCGGCCCGGCCCCAGGCGATACGGTCCAGGAGGGCCGCGAGGCCTGAACCCGCCGCCGTCGACGGAAGCGAGTCGAACCTTGAACTTCCTCACCATCGGTCACCGCGGAGTCATGGGCGTGGAGCCCGAGAACACCCTCCGGTCCTTCACCGCCGCCGAGGAGGCCGGTCTCGACGCGATCGAACTCGACCTCCGTCTGAGCAGGGACGGCGCCCTCGTCGTCATGCACGACACCGACGTGGACCGTACGACGGACGGCTCGGGGCCGGTCGCCGAGCAGACCCTCGCCGAGCTGCGCGCCCTGGACGCGGGCCGGGGCGAGCGGGTCCCGGTGTTCGAGGAGGTCCTGGCGGCGGTCCGGGCGCCGCTGCAGGCGGAGATCAAGGACGTGCGGGCGGCGCGGGCGCTGGCCGAGGTGATGCGGGAGCGGGATCTGGCCGACCGGGTCGAGGTGTCCTCGTTCCACGACGAGGCGATCGCCGAGATCGCCCGGCTGGTGCCCGGCGTCCGCACCGCGCTGATCGCGAGCCGGTACGGCACGGACGTCGTGGAGCGCGCCGTCGAGGCCAGTGCGGCGACCGTCTGCCTCAACATCCGCGGGCTCACCCTGGAGATCGTGGAGCACGCGCGCGAGGCGGGCCTCAGGATCATCGGCTGGGTGGTGAACACGCAGGAGCACCTGCGTCTCGTACGAGCGCTGGACCTGGACGGCGCGACGACCGACTACCCGGAGACCAAGCGCACCGCCCGGTTCACGGCGTAGGCGCTACGCAAACTTCTTGACGAGCAGTTCGAACTGCAGGTCGTCGCGCTGCGGAATGCCGTACCGCTCGTCGCCGTACGGGAACGGGGTCATCCGTCCCGTACGGCGGTAGCCGCGCCGCTCGTACCAGGCGACGAGGTCCTCGCGTGCGGAGATCACGGTCATGTGCATCTCCTTGGCGCCCCAGGTCTCGCGGACCTGCCGCTCCGCCTCCGCGAGGATGACCTTGCCGAGGCCGGAGCCCTGGAACCGGGGGCTCACCGCGAACATGCCGAAGTAGGCGTGCTCGCCACGGTGTTCGAGCTGGCAGCAGGCGACGACGGTGCCGTCCCGCTCCACCGTCAGCAGCCTGCTGTCCGGCGCCTTGATGACCGCCAGCACGCCCTCGGGATCGGTCCGCTGCCCCTGCAGGATGTCCGCCTCGGTGGTCCACCCGGCCCGGCTGGAGTCGCCCCGGTAGGCGGACTCGATCAGTGCGACCAGCGTGTCCACGTCGGCGTCGGTGGCGTCGCGGAAGGTCAGTGAGTGGGTGGTGGCGCTGTCCATCAGGTTCCCTCCGCATGGTCCGGCGTGGCTCGGGCATCGACGAGCGTAGCGCCACGACTAGGCTCCGGGTGCATGGTGCATGTACTGAGCGGCCGGATCCTGCTGCGCCCCACCGACCCCGAGCGGTCCCGTCTCTTCTACGGCGAGCAGCTGGGCCTCGCCGTCTACCGCGAGTTCGGCACGGGGCCGGACCGCGGCACCGTCTACTTCATCGGCGGCGGTCACCTGGAACTCTCCGGCCGCTCCGAGACGCCGCCGTCCCCGGCCGTCCGGCTGTGGCTGCAGGTCGCGGACGTGTCCGCCGCGCACGACGAACTGCGGGGCAAGGGCGTGGAGATCGTACGGCCGCCGGTCCGCGAGCCATGGGGACTGATCGAGATGTGGATCGCGGACCCGGACGGCGTGCCGATCGTGCTGGTGGAGGTCCCGGCGGATCATCCCATCCGGTACCGGCCGGGCACCTGAGGACCCCTCAGGCCGGGCGGTGCTCCCAGCCGCGGTCGGTGCGGGTCAGCTCCCGGAAACCCGTCCCGGTGAGCCGGTCGATCGCGGTACGGTCCTCGGCCGCCTCGTACGCCAGGACACGGTCCGCGCCGCACAGGCGCAGCCAGTCGGCGGCCTGGGCGAGCAAGCGGCGCTCCCAGCCCTCCGCCCGGCGGGACGGCTCGACGTACAGGTTGCCGACGTCCGCGAGCCCGCCCGCCCGGACGTGCCGTTCGGGCCGGGCAAGCGCCGTGTCCACCTCCGCGAAACCGACGGCGTGCCCGTCCTCGTACGCCGTCCAGCGGGTGCCGCACTCCCCGAGCGTGCGCTCGTACGTCACCCCAGGCCGGGTCTCCGGCCTGGGAAGGTCGGCGACGCGGGCGATGAGCAGCACCTCCGTGCCGCCGACGTGGCGGAACCCGGCGCGCTCGTAGACGGACCGGACGTGCGGCCAGGGGCGAGGCAGCCCGTACACGGCCGGGGCCGGGAGCGTGCCGTCGGCGTACCGCACCCGTACCTGCCAACGGGCCAGCTGGGCGAGGCACCCCTGCATGAGCAGGCCGGCGGCCCGCTCGGTGTCCGGCCGGAACGAGGCCGCAGGGGCGCACACGAACCAGCGGATCTCACCGGCGTCGCGGTAGTGCTCGCCGACCTCGGCGTCGGCGCGGTAGCGCAGCAGATGGGCGGCCGCGACCAGGGAGCGACGCTGCTCGGCGACGAGGGTGACCCGCTCACACACCCATGGGTCGGTGATGAACTCGTCCGGCTCCCGCTCCAGCGCGCTGAGCACGGTGTTGACGGAGACGGAGACACCGGGGACGACGGCGGCGACATGCGCGTTGACCAGTTCGGTGAGCTGGTCGCGGTCGTCGCGGCGGAAGGGGCGCACCTGGGGCGCGGACATGCAAAACCTCCGGGCAGGGGGAATCGTCTGGAGGCCGCCACGCGGTGCGGTACGGGGGTGATCGTACGTCGGCGGCGGCGCGGGCGCGAGAAGGTTGCCGGATGGCCGCTGTCAGTGGGCGGGGCTAGCGTGCAGGTGGAGGTTCTCGCTGCGGAAGGAACGTCGGATGAAGCTCGACAAGCCGGTGGTCGGCGGTCCCTGCTGGGTCGAACTGGGCACGACTGACCTGGACGGGGCCAAGCGGTTCTACGCCGAGCTGTTCGGCTGGCGGTCCGAGACGGACCCGCGCCAGGAGGCGGGCGGTTACACGGTCGCGCACCTGGGCGACGCGGCGGTGGCCGCGCTGACACCGCTGTACCAGGAGGGGCAGCCGGTCGCGTGGACCGTGTCGTTCGCCGTCCGGGACGCCGACGAGACCGCGCGGCAGATCACCGCGGCCGGTGGGACGGTGCTGATGGGCCCGATGGACGTGTTCGACATGGGCCGCTTCGCGGTGGCCGCCGACCCGTCCGGCGCCGCGTTCACGCTGTGGCAGCCACGGGCCTTCGAGGGCGCCGGACTGTTCAACGCGCCCGGCGCGCTGGGCTGGGTGGAACTGCTCACCCGGGAGCCCGCACGCGCCCGGGACTTCTACACGACCGTCTTCGGCTGGACCGTCAACGCCTCGGAGCACTACGCCCAGTGGGGAATCGCCGGCCAGGACTTCGGCGGCCTGATGACCATGGACGACAAGTTCCCGCACGAGGTGCCGCCGCACTGGCTGCCGTACTTCGCGGTGGCCGACGTCGACGCCACCGCCGCGACGGCGATCGGTTCGGGCGGCACGGCCCTGATGGAGCCCACCTCCCTGCCGGACGGTCCGCGCATCGCCGTGCTGCGTGACCCGCAGGGTGCCATGTTCGGTGTCTACCTGGCGGGTGACGAGGGGTGAGCCGCGGCACGGCGGTTTGCGCTGGAGCGCGCTCCAGCTCCTGGCGTCGTCCGCACGACCTGCCCGACGTCCCGAAGGGGAACGCACCGTGCGTTACACACTGTTCGGCAAGACCGGTCTGCGCGTGAGTGAGCTGTGTCTCGGCGCGATGACCATCGGCGACGACTGGGGCTGGGGCGCCGACCAGGACACCAGCGAGCGGATCGTGAACGCCTACGCGGACGCGGGCGGCAACTTCATCGACACCGCCAACATCTACACGGACGGCAGCTCGGAGCGCATCCTGGGCGGCCTGCTCCAGGGGCGGCGCGACGCGTTCGTGCTGGCCAGCAAGTACACGTGCGGTATCCGCGACGGTGACGTCAACGCCGCGGGCAACCACCGCAAGAACCTGGTGCAGTCGGTGGAGGCCAGCCTGGAGCGGCTGCGCACCGACCGGCTCGACGTGCTGTGGGTGCACGCGCGGGACAACTTCACCCCGGTCCAGGAGGTGATGCGGGCGCTGGACGACCTGGTACGGACCGGGAAGGTGCTGTACGTCGGTGTCTCCGACTGGCCCGCCTGGGAGATCGCACAGGCCAACACGCTGGCCGAGCTGCGGGGCTGGACGGCGTTCGCGGGGTCGCAGCTGCTGTACAACCTGCTGGAACGGACGCCCGAGCGTGAACTGCTGCCGCAGGCGCGGGCCTTCGACCTGGCCGTGCCGGCATGGGGGCCGCTCGCGTCCGGGAAGCTCACCGGGAAGTACCGGCGCGGCGAGGCAGGGCGGCTGGACGTCACGGGCGGCACGGTCGACGCGCGCGAGGAGGCCGTCGTGACGGCGGTTCTTCAGATCGCCGAGCAGGGCGGCTGGAGCCCGGCGCAGGTGGCGCTGGCGTGGCTGCTCGGGCGGCCCGGCACCATCGTCCCCATCATCGCCGCCACCAAGGAGGGCCAGCTCGCCGACAATCTCGGGGCGGTCGACGTCCGGCTCGACGCGGACGCCGTCGCCCGCCTCGACGAGGTGAGCGCGCTGCCGCTGGGCTTCCCGCACGACTTCGTCCGGGAGCCGGGCATCACCCGGAACATCTACGGCGACCGCTGGACGGAGATCGACGACCGGCGCTCCACGCACCGGCGGACGGTGCACGACGTGCTGTGACGTCGCGGGGCGTCGAGGGATGCTCACCCCCGCAGCGCCCCCAGGCGCCCCTCCAGCTGGACGAGCAACTCCCCCAGCAGGGCGGCGAGTTCACCCTGCTGCGGCGCGTCGAGTCCGGACAGTACGGCACCCTCGTAGGTGAGCTGCTCCGGCAGGACGGCGTCGACGAGGTCCCGTCCGGCGTCCGTGAGCCGGACGTGGGCGACACGGCGGTCACGGTCGTCCCCGCGCCGCTCGACCAGGGCCCGTTCGGTGAGCTGCTTGAGGCGTTTGGTGACGGCGGCACCGGAGGAGAAGGTCTCCCGGGCAAGTTCGCTGGGGGTCAGCTCGTGCCCGGTCCGGCGCAGCGCGGCGAGCAGGTCGAACTCCGGCCGACTGAGCCCGGCCCGCCGCAGCGGGGCGTCCTCGGCC
Source organism: Streptomyces sp. TRM70350 (assembly GCF_019219825.1). Classification (GTDB taxonomy): domain Bacteria; phylum Actinomycetota; class Actinomycetes; order Streptomycetales; family Streptomycetaceae; genus Streptomyces. The sequence goes on from NZ_JAHUXH010000006.1 coordinate 115,020, forward strand.
TGCTGGAGGAGGGCGGCACAGCGGTTGACCCGGCCGATGATCTCCATGGGACCGGTGTCGAGATCGGGGTGCACGGCCTGCCACTGACTGACGACGGCGGCGACGGTGTCAGGACGGCCGGTGGCGCCGGGGCGGGCGGTGCCGCTGGTGGCCGACGTGCCGGTGGTGGCCGACGAGCGGGTGGTGGCCGACGAGCGGGTGGTGGCCGACGTGCCGCTGGAGGCGCCCGCGTCGCGGCGCTGACCCGCACCGCCGGTCGGATCCGTGCCGCCACGGCGACCCACCCCGCCGGTCGAATCCACGTCACCGCGCTGACCCGCACCGCCAGCCGGATCCATGCCGCCACGGCGACCCACCCCGCCGGTCGAATCCACGTCACCGCGCTGACCCGCACCGCCAGCCGGATCCATGCCGCCACGGCGACCCACCCCGCCCGTCGGATCCACGTCACCGCGCTGACCCGCACCGCCAGCCGGATCCATGCCGCCACGGCGACCCACCCCGCCCGTCGGATCCGTGCCGCCGGTGACGTCACGGCGGCCCGCGCCACCGGCGCCGCGCCGCCCCGCCGCATCCGCCGCGTCTCCCCCGTCGGCCCCCCGCCGGTTCGTCCCCGTCATGGCCGTGCGTCCTCCGTCGTCCTGTCCGCGTCCCGGTCCAGGAGCAGCCCCTGGCGTCGTACCGTTGCCGCGAGCGTACGGTGTCCTGCCTGTTCGGCGTGGACGACCCGCTCCTGGGGCAGGCCCGCTGCCACCACTCGCCGGACGCGGCGTCGGCGGTGGCGCGCAGGTCGACGAGGGCGGTGGTGAGGGCGCGCGGGCGGCCCCCAGCACGTCGGCGGCGGGCTGCGGCCCGGCCAGCAGGCGGGCCATGCGCTCGCGGGCCCGTTCGGCGGCGGTCAGGGCCTGTTCGAGGCGGGTGCCCGCACTCCGGTTGGTGACGGCGACCGCGGCGACGAAGGTGTCCACGACCCGCTCGGCATCAGCACACCGGACTCCTGGAAGCCGGTGAACTCGGCGATGAGCAACGCCATCGGCGTGACGCCGACGCTGCCGAGCCAGTAGTTCCGGCTGGTCAGCGCCTCCGCACAGCACGAGCGCCGCCCCGCCGAGGTGGGCGAGCGGGATGAGGGCGGCGAAGACGAGGACTCCCGCGAGGTTGCCGACGACGCGCTGCACACCACGGCTCCAGGTGAGCGTGAAGTCGGCCTGGTTGAGGGTGGTGGTGACCAGGGCCCAGTACGGGCGGCCCGATGCCGACCGCCAGGAGCGCATCCGGCGAGGGCGGTGCGGGGCGGCGATCGGGCCGAGGGATGCGAGAGCGCGCCGCAACGGCCGGTAGGGTGCGGCCAGTTCGAGTCCACGCCGAGCAGTTCGTCGGCGTCCGGGTCGCCCGCGTACGGCACGGGCCGGGTGCCGCGCAGCTCGCGTGTGTCCTCCCCCGGTGCCGCGTGTGCCGGCGTACGCGGCGGCGGCGTTCAAGGGCTGTGCGGTGGCGCGGCGATCGGGGCCGTGCGGGCCACCTGGTCCAGGGACTGCGGGGCGAACAGCGCGGCGGAGCTGACGAAGGTGTGGACGACGTTGCCGGGGGCCCGAGCCGGGTGGCGTCGCACACCACCTTGTGCACGGCGGCCAGCAGGGCGCCGACGGTGACCAGCACGACCGCGTGTACATCGCCAGGTCGAGGCCGTCCATGGCGAGCAGGGGCAGTTGGGCGGGGCGAGCGCGACCACCACGCTCAGCGCGGGCGTGAACATTCCCCCAAATGCACTCGCCCCCGAGCGCTCCCCGCGTACACCCATGCGCTCGCGTGCGCGCCGCATGAATCGGGCATTCCTCAGAACCGGGCATCCCTTATCAACCGGGCATCCCTTGACCGACCGTCGAGCGGGGAGGTGCGGGTGCACGGACCGGCCGCGTCGGGCTGGCTGCTGGTCGCGGTGTGCGCGGCGACCGGCGCCTACTGCCTGCTGCGCCTGCGCAGCGGAGTCGAGGAGCAGCGCCGTACCGCGGGGGACGAGGCGCTGATGGGGTTCGGCATGGCCGCGATGGCCGTACCGGCGGCGGTGTACACGCCACCGCAGTGGGCCTGGCCCGTCTACGCCGTCGTGTTCGGCGCGGCGGCACTGCGCGCCCTGTGGGCGGCGCGCAGCGACCGGCACCATCTGCACCACCTGGTGGGTGCGTCGGCCATGGTCTACATGGCGTTGGCGATGGCCGACTCCCCCGCCGCCGCGCAGGGACACGGACACGGCGGCTCCGGACTCCCGTTGGTGACCGGCGCGCTGCTGCTCTACTTCGCCGGATACGTCCTGATGAGCGGGGCGAGGCTGATCCCGGTACCCGCGGTGGCGGGCACGCCGCGCCCCACCGGGTGGGGCGACCGGCCCGAACTGGCGCGGGCCTGCCGCGTGTCGATGGGCATCGCCATGGTCGCGATGCTCATCACGCTCTGAACACTCGTCCCATGCACGAGTACGGCGTCCAACTGCCGCCCCGCCAGGTGTGCTCGGCGGAGCGCCACCGCACGCTCCGCCGGCGCGCATATCAAGCCTTCCCGCGCCCCAGCACCCTCGGCCATTGGCCTTCCGCCACAGGAGTCGGCAAAGATCGCAGCATGCACACCCCATCCGTCGAGTCCCCGCCCCGTCCGTCCGACCATCACACGGCCCTCCGTGCCGGGATCGCGCTGGCGTCGATCTCGGTGCTGCTCCTGGTGCTGGTCGCCGCCGAGTGGGGGCCGGTGATCGTCCTGGACCGCGAGGTCTCCTGGACCACCCACCGCTGGGCCGTCGAGGAGTCCGGGCTCACGCAGGTGTGCCGGATCCTCACGGACTGGGTCTGGGATCCGGTGACGATGCGCATCCTGTGCGCGGTTGCCGTGCTGTGGCTGGTGTGGCGGCGCTCGGCATGGTGGACGGCGGCGTGGCTGGTGGTCGCCGTGGCGGCGAGCACCGGGGTGCAGCAGACCGTGAAGGCCGCGGTCGGCCGCGAACGGCCGGACTGGCCCGACCCCGTCGACTCGGCCCACTACGCGGCCTTCCCGTCCGGCCACGCCATGACCGCCACGGTGGTACTGGGCCTGCTGCTGTGGCTTCTGCACCACCACGGGGCCGGTCGTGCCCTGTTCCGTACGGCCCTCACCGTGGCCGTGGTGTCGGTGGTCGGCGTCGGCCTGACCCGGGTGTGGCTCGGCGTGCACTGGCCGACGGACGTGGTCGCCGGCTGGTCGCTCGGGGCGATGATGGTGGCCCTGGCGGTGACGGCCCACAGGCGCCTGCGTCCCTGACCGGAGGTCCCTGCGCCACAGCACCTTCGTGTGCGGCCCCGTTCCACGCCCGGCGTCGCGCGTCGGCCCATAGGATCACCGCATGACCGCCGTGCTGTTCGACTTCTCCGGAACCCTCTTCCGTGTCGAGTCCACCGAGGCCTGGCTGCGTGCCGTACTCGCCGAGGCGGAAGTGGCACTGACCGAGCCCGAGTTCACCAAGACGGCGCAGGCGCTGCAGGCGGCGGGCGCGCTGCCCGGCGGAGCGTTCCCCGAGCACATCCCCGCCGAGCTCGCGGACGTCTGGGAGGTCCGCGACCGGACCCCTGAGGAGCACCGGGCCGCCTACACCGGTCTCTCCCGCCAGGTTCCGCTGCCCGACCCCCGGTTGCACGACGCCCTCTACGAGCGCCACATGTCGCCGGACGCGTGGCGGCCGTACCCGGACGCCGCCGAGGTACTGGGCACGCTGCGGGAGCGCGGGATCGGCGTCGGCGTCGTCAGCAACATCGGCTGGGACCTGCGCCCGGTCTTCCGTGCGCACGGGCTCGACGAGTACGTGCACACATACGCCCTGTCGTACGAGCACGGCATCCGCAAGCCGGACCCGCGCCTGTTCGCGGCGGCCTGCGCCGATCTCGGCGCCGACCCTCGGGAGGTGCTGATGGTGGGTGACGACCGGCGGGCGGACGGCGGCGCGGTGGCACTGGGCTGCGCGGTGCACTTCGTGGACCATCTGCCGGCCGACCGGCGGCCGGACGGGCTGCGCCCGGTGCTCGACCTGGTGAACTGAATCCCGACTCGGCCGGTGCGCCGATCCAGGGACCACCGCCCACCCCGGACGATCCCCCGCGTCGCCCGGGGCAGGACGGCACCACCGGCACCGGCCGCTCATGGGCCGGTCCGGACGTGCTGAGTATAGTTGGCTGGCAGCCAGTCAACGCAGGAGTTACAGCATGACCCCCCGTAGCGCCTCGGTCAATGAAGAGTTGCGGCGGCGTTCCCGGGAGCGGCTTCTGCAGGCGGCGGTCGAGCTGGTGAGCGAGCGGGGGTACGAAGCGACGACGCTCGCGGACATCGCGGACCGGGCCGGATCGGCGCGTGGACTGGTGTCGTACTACTTCCCGGGCAAGCGCCGGCTGGTGCAGTCCGCCGTGCACCGGCTGATGCACCGCACCCTGGAGGAGGCGCTGGAGCGCGAGCCGCGCACCGAGGACGGCCGGGAGCGGATGGCGCGCGCCATCGACGCGATCCTGGGGCTGGCCCGGGACCGGCCCGTGCTGATGCGCCAGCACATGGCGGGGCTGCTCGACACCGAGGGTTTCGTGCAGTGCCCCGAGCAGCAGCGGCTCGCGGAACTGCTGCGGGACACCGTCGCCCGGCACGGCTCGTGCGACACCGGGACCGACTATCCGATGCTGCGCGCACTGCTCATGGGCGCGGTCTACGCGATGGTGCTGCCGAACGTGGGGATGCCGATCACTCCCCTGCGCGCCGAGTTGTTCCGGCGCTACCAGCTCGACTGGGAGCTGGGGGTCCCGCCGGACACCGAGGCGCCCGGCGGGACGTGCGACGCGGATGTGTCCCGCTTCTTCGCGACGGGCGACGATCAGTCGTCGTCGAAGCCGCGGTAGTCCGGCTGCGTCTGCACATTGAGCTCGCGCAGCTTGACCCACCGCGCGGGATCCGTGCGCCGGTCGTTGAGCTTCAGGACGTCGAAGCCCTTCACCATGTCGTTCGAGTAGATGTAGCCGTTGTAGTAGTACGCCGACCAGGAGCCGCCGCCCGTGAGGCGCTCGGTGCTGATCGGGCCGCGCTCGAAGTAGGCGATCTCCTTCGGGCGCGCGGAGTCGGTGAAGTCCCAGACCGACACGCCGCCCTGGTACCAGCCCTGGACCATGATGTCCCTGCCCCTGACCGGGATCAGCGAGCCGTTGTGGGCGACGCAGTTCTCGGTGTCCGCCTGGTGCCGGGGGATCTTGTAGTAGCTACGGAAGACGAGCTTGCGCTTGTCGCCCTTGCCGACGATGTCGTAGATGCCGTCGGCGCCGCGGTTCGGGCCGATCTCCGCGTTGCAGGTGGCCGCGCCGCCGCCACCCAGCTCGTCGGTGAAGACGACCTTGTTGGCCTTCTGGTTGAAGGTCGCCGAGTGCCAGAACGCGAAGTTGACGTTGTCCTGCACCTGGTCGATGACCTTCGGACGCTCCGGGTCCTTGATGGAGAGCAGGATGCCGTCACCCATGCAGGCACCCGCCGCGAGGTCCTTCGAGGGCAGCACGGTGATGTCGTGGCAGCCGGTGGTCTTGGAGACACCCGGGTTGGTGGGTCCGCCCGGGTTGCCGCCGCCGTCGGGGCCCTCGCCCGGGAAGAGCACCGGGAATCCGACGACCGCCGCCTTCTCGGGGGCGCGGCGCGGCACCTTGATGACCGAGATGCCGTCGTGCGGCGGCTGGCAGTCGGGGTAGGCGGCGTTGGGCGAGTACGAGGAGACGTAGACGTAGACGTTGCGGCGCTCGGGCACCAGCGTGTGGGTGTGCGAGCCGCAGGCGGTCTCGACGGCGGCGACGTACCGCGGGTTGCGCTTGTCGCTGATGTCGAAGACCTTCATGCCCTCCCAGGAGGACTTCTCGGTCACCGGCTGCGTGGTGCTGCTGCAACTGCTGTCGCTGCGCGAGGAGTCGGTGGACAGGAACAGCAGGTCGCCGGAGACGGAGATGTCGTTCTGCGCGCCGGGGCACAGCACCTGGGCGACCGTCCTCGGCGCCCTCGGGTTGCTGATGTCGAAGATGCGGAAGCCGTCGTAGTTGCCGGCGAAGGCGTATCGGCCCTGGAACGCCAGATCCGAGTTGGTGCCGGGCAGTACGTCCTTGGGGATGTTGGTCAGGTGCTCGACGTTGGCGGAGTGGACGATCTCGTCCTGGCCGGGTATCTCCCCGGATTCCAGCGCCTTGCGCACTTCGGCCTGGGTGCTGCGGGAGACCTCCTTTCCGGCCGGCGGGCTGTCCCCCGGGTCGGGGACCGCGGTCGCCGGATGGGCCGTCAGCAGCGCGGCCAGGAGTCCGGCCGCGGCGGTGGCAACGCCGAGACGTCTGAGCCGCGTTCGGGGATCGTTCGACAGGATCACTGCGTCTTCCCTTCTTCCGTTCGCCAGGAACGGTTCACGGACCCCCGCAGTATCGTCTTCGCCATGCACAGATCAACAGAGGGAAACCGATATGTCACGCAGTTTTTCGCCCGCGGGCTCCGCGTCACGGCGTCACTGGCCGTGCTGGCCGTCCTGGGGCTGACGGCCTGCGACTCCGGCGCGGCCCCCGAGCCGGACGGCAGCAGGGGCCCATCGGTGATCGTGCCCGGCGGGCCCGGAGAGGCGAACCGGACCCTGTCCGCCGAGGACGCCGCCAAGCAGCGCGCCGACGACGACTCCCCCAACTCCGCCGACGTCGACTACGCGCGCATGATGATCGAGCATCACGCACAAGCCCTGGAGATGACCGAACTCGTCCCGGACCGCGCCGAGTCGTCGCAGGTGAGGAAGGTGGCCGAGCGGATCGAGGCCGCGCAGCAGCCGGAGATCGAGGTGATGCGCAGCTGGCTGAAGGAGCACGGGAAGGCCGAGGAGAGCGGCGGTCACGATCACGCGGGGATGCCGGGCATGGCGACCGAGGCGCAGCTGGACAAGCTGCGGGCGGCGCGGGGAAAGGCGTTCGACCAGCTCTTCCTCAGGCTGATGATCACTCACCACGAGGGGGCGATCACCATGGCCGCCGAGGTGAAGGCGCAGGGCAACAACGTGCGGATCGAAGAAATGGCCGACGACGTGATCGCCCAGCAGACCAGCGAGATCACACGGATGCGCGGGATGCTGTGAGCGGTGAGGGGTGAGCGGCTCGGTGCGTGGGGTGCGCGGGGTGCTGCAAGCGGTGCACGCGCGGGATGCGCGGGACGCTGCCAGCGGTGCGCAGGGTGCTGCGAGCGGTGCGCGGGATGCGGGGTGCGCAGGGTGCTGCGAGCGGTGCGCGGTGCACGCGGTGCGCGGGATGCTGCCAGCGGTGCGCGGGGTGCTGCGCGCGGTAACCGACCCGGTCAGCGGCGTGCGTGACGTGGGGTCAGGAAACCGGCGTCGCGAGCCTGCGCGATCAGCCGCAGCGACCGGCGGCGGCTGTGGCCGGTCGCGCACATCACCGCGAGGACCGGGTCGACGCCCTCCGCCTGCGCGGCGCGGTACTCCTGCGCGACCAGCCGCCGCCCCTCGACGCCCCGGGGCCAGGCGGGCCGGGCACGACGGGTGCCTGCCTGCTCGTCACCTGGTTCACAGCTCCAGGTATACGGTTCACAGGTCTGACTTGGCGCGGTCTCCCCACAGGGCTCCACCCCGCACGCGTCGAACAGCGGCCTCTCGATCCACTCGGCCAGCACCGTCAGATCGGCCAGCGACAGCGCGGGCCGCGCCTGGACGTCCTCGATGCGCACGTATCCGGCCGCCATGACGGCGAGCGCGTCGACCGTGGCGCCGTCGGCGAAGGCCAGCCGCACCTGGAACCACGCCGTCACCCCGTCGCCGTCCCGCACCTTCCACGCGGGCCACACGGACACCGCACCGTCCTCGGGACGGCGATCAGAAAGATTAAGAAAGGATGCTTCGAGCACACGCGGAACGTAACCGCATGATCACACTCCATTCGGTGGGACACGCGTCCCGTTCTGCGCCCGGCACCCTGTCAGCGGAGCCGCGGCAGTGCAATGCTGGAGCCATCAGCGACCTCCTGTGACGCACCGGACGATTCCCGGTGTCCCACCGGACGAAGGAGTTCCGCCGTGCTGCGTGTCGCCGTCGTCGGCTCCGGACCGAGCGGGGTCTACTCCGCCCAGACCCTCGTCCAGCAGGACCCCGCCGTGCTGGTCGACGTCCTGGACCGGCTGCCCTGCCCGTACGGGCTGGTGCGCTACGGCGTGGCACCCGACCACGAGAAGATCAAGTCGCTGCAGAACAACCTGCGGACGGTGCTGGAGCACGAGCGGGTGCGGTTCCTCGGCGGCGTCCGGGTCGGCGCCGGCGGGGTGCCGGCCGCCCGGCTGCGGGAGCTGTACCACGCCGTCGTGTACTGCGTGGGCGCCGCCACCGACCGGCATCTCGGGATCCCGGGCGAGGACCTGCCGGGCAGCTTCTCGGCGACCGAGTTCGTGTCCTGGTACAGCGCCCATCCGGACGCCGTGGCGGACGGTTTCGTGCTCGGCGCGCGGTCGGCCGTGGTCATCGGCGTGGGGAACGTCGCCGTGGACGTCACCCGGATCCTGGCGCGCGGCCCGGCCGAGCTGAGCCCCACGGACATGCCGCAGGCGGCGCTCACCGCGCTGACGGCGAGCCGGGTGAACGCCATCCACATGGTGGGGCGGCGCGGCTCTTCGCAGGCCCGGTTCACCACCAAGGAGCTGCGTGAGCTGGGCGCCCTGCCGGGTGCCGAAGTGAGCGTGGCCCCGGACGAGTTGGCCCTCGATCCGGCGTACGTCGACCCGTCCGCGCTGCCGGCCGTGCAGCGCCGCAACGTGGAGGTGCTGCGCGGCTGGGCGGCCGAGCCGCCGAAGGGCCTGCCGCGCCGGATCCGGCTGCGGTTCTTCCTGCGCCCGGTGGAGTTGCTGGCCGACGGCGGGCGGGTCGGCGCGGTGCGGTTCGAGCGGACGCTGCCGGACGGGCGGGGCGGGGTGACGGGGACGGGCCGGTACGAGGACATCGAGGCCCAGCTGGTGCTGCGGTCGGTGGGCTATCGCGGGGTGCCGCTGGAGGGGCTGCCGTTCGATCCGGCGACCGGCACCGTGCCGCATCTGGCCGGGCGCGTGATGCGCGGCGGTGTCGTCGCGCCGGGCGAGTACGTGGCGGGCTGGATCAAGCGCGGCCCGACCGGCGTCATCGGCACCAACCGCCCGTGCGCCAAGGAGACGGTGCTGTCGCTGCTGGAGGACGCCGCCGTCCTCGTACGGAAGGACGTCCGGGACGATCCGCTGGTCGCACTGCGGGCCGAGGGGGTCGAGCCGGTCGAGTGGTCGGGGTGGCGGGCCATCGAGCGGGCGGAGGCGGAGCTCGGGGCCTCGCTCGGGCGCGGTGTGGTCAAGCTGCCGGACTGGGAGTCCCTGCTGGCGGCGGCGCGCGGCGCGTCGTAGCAGAGCCGTGCCGCGGCAGGTGGCCGTGACACAGGGCGGCAACACACCGGAAATCAACAAACTGTTCAAGACGCATACGGTCTGGGGCTGTTCGGATGTTCCCGCTCACCCGCCGCTCTGGAGTGCCCATGGCATCGACCGCGCCCGTCCATCCCGTCGACGAGGTCCCACGCGCACGGCAGTTGGCCGCCTTCGGGTTGCAGCATGTGCTCGCGATGTACGCGGGCGCGGTGGCCGTGCCGCTGATCGTGGGCGGTGCGATGCGGCTGCCGCCCGCGGACCTGGCGTATCTGATCACCGCGGATCTGCTGGTGTGCGGCATGGCCACGCTCATCCAGTGCGTCGGTTTCTGGCGGTTCGGCGTGCGGCTGCCGATCATGCAGGGCTGTACGTTCGCGGCGGTGTCGCCCATGGTGCTGATCGGGACGACGGGCGGCGGACTGCCCGCGATCTACGGCTCGGTGATCGTCGCGGGACTGGCGATCGTGCTGCTGGCGCCCGTGTTCGGGAAACTGCTGCGCTTCTTTCCGCCGCTGGTCACGGGCACGGTGATCCTGATCATCGGTGTCTCGCTGCTGCCGGTCGCGGGCAACTGGGCGGCCGGTGGCGCGGGTTCCGCGGACTTCGGGGCGCCGAAGAACCTGGCGCTGGCCGCCTTCGTACTGGCGGTGGTTCTGGGTGTGCAGCGGTTCGCGCCGGTGTTCCTGAGCCGGATCGCGGTGCTGGTCGGGATCGCGGTGGGGTTGGCGGTGGCGGTGCCGTTCGGCTTCACGGACTTCGGTGGCGTCAAGGATGCCGACTGGGTGGGGATCAGCACGCCGTTCCACTTCGGTGCGCCCACGTTCGAGGTGTCGGCGATCGTGTCGATGCTGGTGGTGGCCCTGGTCTGCATGACCGAGACGACGGGTGACTTCATCGCGGTCGGCGAGATGACCGGGCGGAAAGTCGAGCCGCGCTCACTGGCGGACGGACTGCGGGCCGACGGGCTGTCCACCGTGCTGGGCGGGGTCTTCAACACCTTCCCGTACACGGCGTACGCGCAGAACGTGGGCCTGGTCGGTATGACCCGGGTGCGCAGTCGCTGGGTCGTCGCGGCGGCGGGCGGCATGCTGGTGCTGCTCGGGCTGCTGCCCAAGCTGGGCGCGGTGGTGGCGGCGATTCCGGCGCCGGTGCTCGGCGGCGCGGGGCTGGTGATGTTCGGGACGGTCGCGGCGAGCGGCCTGAGGACGCTGGCCGAGGTCGACTTCAGGGGCAACCACAACCTCACCGTGGTGGCCGTGTCGGTGGCGGTGGGTGTGCTGCCGGTCGGGGTGCCGACGATCTACGACCGGTTCCCGGACTGGTTCCAGACCGTCATGCACAGCGGGATCAGCGCGGGCTGCCTCACCGCGATCGTCCTCAACCTGCTCTTCAACCACCTTCCCGCGCAGGGCGGTTCAGTCGGCGACACCCAGTCGGGCGGCCTGCCGGTCGGCGGCGGCGAGCAGGCTGTCGAGAAGTCCCGGGAAGAGAGCGTCTAGGTCGTCGCGGCGCAGGCCGTTCATCTTGGCCGTGCCGCGGTAGACCTGCCGGATCACGCCGCTCTCGCGCAGCACCCGGAAGTGGTGCGTGGTCGTGGACTTGGTGACCGGCAGGTCGAAGTGCGAACAGGAGAGCTCGTCGCCTGCGCCGGCGGCGAGCTCGCGCACGATGCGCAGCCGCATCGGGTCGGAGAGCGCGTGCAGCACGTCTTCCAGCCGGATGTCCTCGCGCGCCGGGTGCGGCAGGGCTCGGCTGTTGGTGGTGGGGGCGGCGGGCGTCACGGCGGCTCCACTTCGTCCGGGACTCCCCATTGTACGAGAACCCTCGTAGTTTGACATCCGCCGTACTACGAGGTCTATCGTACGAGTCGACCACCGGTCCCGTGATGAATGGAGTCCGCCGTGAGTGCGCTCTTCGAGCCCTACACCCTGCGCGATGTGACGATCCCCAACCGGGTGTGGATGCCGCCCATGTGCCAGTACTCGGCCGCGCCGGAAGGGCCTGAGACCGGTGTGCCGGGCGACTGGCACTTCGCGCACTACGCCGCCCGGGCGGCCGGCGGCACGGGGCTGATCATCGTCGAGGCCACGGGGGTGAGCCCCGAGGGGCGGATCTCGCCGCAGGACCTCGGCATCTGGAACGACCGGCAGGTCGAGGCGTTCCGCAGGATCACGCGGTTCCTCGTCTCGCAGGGGACGGTACCGGCGATCCAGCTCGCGCACGCCGGGCGCAAGGCGTCGACCGGCCAGCCGTGGAAGGGCGGGGCGCCGGTCGGGCCGGAGGCGTACGGGTGGCGGCCGGTGGCGCCGAGCGCGGTGGCTTTCGACGAGCGGCATCCGGTGCCGAGTGAGCTGACGGTGGCGCAGATTCAGGAGGTCGTCGGCCAGTTCGCGGATGCGGCGCGGCGGGCACTCGCGGCCGGTTTCGAGATCGTGGAGATCCATGGCGCGCACGGCTACCTGATCAACGAGTTCCTCTCGCCGCACTCCAACCACCGCACCGACGCGTACGGCGGCTCGTACGAGAACCGCACCCGGTTCGCCCTCGAAGTCGTCGACGCCGTACGGGAGGTGTGGCCGGACGACAAGCCGCTGTTCTTCCGTATCTCGGCGACGGAGTGGCTTGAGGAGGGCGGCTGGACCGCGGACGACACGGTCCGCCTCGCCCGCGGCCTCCAGGCCCACGGCGTGGACCTCCTGGACGTCTCCACCGGCGGCAACGCCTCCGGCGTCCACATCCCGACGGGCCCCTGCTACCAGGTCCCGTTCGCGGCCCGGGTGAAGGCCGAGACGTCCCTCCCGGTCGCCGCGGTCGGTCTGATCACCGAGCCCGAACAGGCCGAGAAGATCATCACCAACGGCGAGGCGGACGCGGTCCTGCTGGGCCGCGAACTCCTCCGCAACCCGTCGTGGGCACGACATGCGGCACGGGAGCTGGGGGGCGAGGTGCGGGTGCCGGAGCAGTATCACCGGTCGGTGTGAGGCGGGGCACCGGGCTCGGCCGCCGTGCGGCCGCCGCGTGATCCGTGACCGGGGTGAGGCGATGCAGACCGTAGCCGCTCAGTCGGCGGGGCCGCCAGGCGACCCCTGACCGGGTAGGGCGATGCGACCGGGAGGGGGCTCGGTCGGGCCGGGGCCACCGCGCGAACCCCGGCCGGGGTAGGGCGATGCAACGGCAGCGGACTGGATCCGCCGGGGCCACCACGCGACCCCGCCCAGGACCAGGACGACACAACCGCAACGAACCCGACCGACCCGGACCCGCCACACGACCCCCGTGCGCCGGACGGCGGCGCGGTGTTTCGGTCGGCGTCGGCCCCGGCCCGCGTTTCCGGAGGGTGAGTGCGGTCCGACCGGCGGCGGACGGCCGGCCCGTCCGCCGCGCGTTCCCGACCGGGACGAGACGCTGAGGTCGTCCGGAGTTCAGCCGCCCGCCCCTGTCACCTGCAGTGCGCCCCCGCGCTGCCCCAACCGCACAACCGCCCGCTCCAACTGCGGCAGCGCCCGCTGGCCCGTCACCGCCAGCGCGATGGCTGCCAGGACCCCCACCCATGCGATCGGGCCGAGCGGGGTGCAGCCGAGGGCCTGGCTGACGCCCGGGGTTTCGACCAGGGCGACCAGGGCAACGGCGGAGCCGAGGACCGTCAGGCGGACCAGAGGGCTCTCGCGGCGGTCGGCGAGGGTCTGGGCGAGTTGGGTGCCGACCACGGCGCACAGGGCCATCGTGGTGGTGCGGCGCGCCGACCCGGGGGTGAAGCGACCGATCAGCCAGGCCGCGACCGCGCCGAGGCACGTGGTCAGCGCCCGGTGCCGGATCTGCCGCATCAGCGGCGTACCGAGCAGCGTCGTACCCAGCGGCGCACTGCCCGCGCTCGCCTCCTCGCGCACGTCCCGCTGCGGGGTGACCGCCACCGCCATCGCCGGGAACAGGTCCGTGAACAGGTTCACCAGCAGCATCTGACGGGTCGACAGCGGCGCGGCCCCACCGAGCAGGCTGCCGACGATCCCGAAGCCGACCTCGCCCGCGTTGCCGCCGATCAGGATGGCGACGGCGTCGGCGACGCTGTGCCACAGCGCGCGGCCCTCGGAGACCGCCTCGACGAGGACCGTCATGTCACCGTTGGTGAGCACCAGGTCGGCGGCGTTGCGGGCGGCCGCCGAACCACGGGCGCTGATGCCCACACCGATGTCGGCGGCGCGGATGGCGGCCGCGTCGTTGGCGCCGTCGCCCACCATGCCGACCACCCGGCCGGAGTCCATCAGCGCCTCGATGACCTGGAGCTTCTGCTCGGGCGCGACCCGGGCGACCACACCCACGTCGTGCAGCATCCGGGCCCGCTCGGAGCGGTCCGCGGCGGCCAGTTCGTCACCGGTGACCACGGCCGTGTCCTCGGGCCAGCCCAGCTGGACGGCGATCGCACGGGCGGTCTGCGGGTGGTCGCCGGTCAGCATGACCGGTCGTACGCCCGCCTCGCGCAGCCCGTGCACCAGCGCGGTGGACGACTCGCGCGGTACGTCGGCCAGCGCCAGCAGCCCGGTGAACTCCAGCCCTTCCAGGGGCTCTTCGCAGACCTCGGCGTCCTTCTCCCCGTCGTCCAGCGGCCGTTGGGCGACCGCCAGCACCCGCAGCCCGTCCCGGGCCAGTTCATGAGCCTTCTCGTGGGCGTGCTCGGGCACGTCACGGCAGGCCGGCAGCACGGTCTCCGGCGCGCCCTTGACCACGAACACCCGCTTCCCGCCGCCCACGTGGCCCACGGCACCGGCGTATCCGCGGCCCGCCTCGAACGGCCGGCCCTCGGTCTGCACCCACTCGGGGTCCCGCCCGGCCGCGGCCAGGACGGCCTCGTCGGTGGCGTGCACCGGCTTGTCGGGGCCCTCCTCCGGCTGCGGACAGGCCCGTACCGCGACCAGCATGGTCTCGGTGTCCGCGGCCTCCTGAGGCGTACGGGCCTTTCCGTCGGCGTCGGTCACGCGCACCAGGCGCAGCTTGTTCTCGGTCAGGGTGCCGGTCTTGTCGAAGCAGACCGTGTCCATCCGGCCGAGCGCCTCCAGCGTGCGCGGTGCCCGCACCAGGACGCCCCGGTGGCTGAGCCGGCGGGCGGCCGCCAGTTGCGCCACCGTGGCCACCAGCGGCAGCCCCTCGGGAACCGCGGCCACCGCCACCGCCACGCCCCCGCTGACGGCCTCCCGGATCGGCGTGCCGCGCAGCAGCGACAGGCCGGTCACCGCGGCGCCGCCCGCCATGGTCAACGGCAGTGCCTTGCTGGTGAGTTCCTGCAGCCGGGCCTGGACGCCCGCGGCCGGGGGTTTGCGGGCGGCGAGGTGGACGGCCCGGGCCGCCTCGGTGCGCTCGCCGGTCTCCACCACCACGGCCCGCGCCTGTCCGGCGACCACGGTCGTGCCCTCGAACACCATGCAGCGGCGGTCGGCGACAGCGGCAGTCGGCGTGGGCTCCGTCTGCTTGTCGACGGGCAGGGACTCGCCGGTCAGCGCCGACTCGTCCACTTCCAGGCCGTCCTCCCACAGCAGGCGCGCGTCGGCCGGTACGACGTCGTCGGCCTTCAGCTCGATCACATCGCCGGGGTGCAGCCGGGTGGCGTCCACGGTCCGCGCGCCCGTCGCGTCGCCGTCGGTGACGCGGGCCTTCTGTTTCTGCTCGGCGACCAGCCCGGACAGCGCCCGTTCGGCGCGCAGCCGCTGCACACCGCCGACCAGCGCGTTCAGGTCGAGGGCGCCGACGACCAGCAGGGCGTCCACCACGGAGCCGAGGATCGCCGACGCGGCCGAGCCGACCGCCAGCACGGGCGTGAGCGGATCGTCCAGTTCGCCGCGTACCGCCCGGCCGAGCTGGAGCGTCCAGCGGACCGGCTGCATGCCCGGGGCGCGTACGACGCTGCGCGCCGCCCTGCGGACCCGGCCGGTGGCCGCTGCGGCAGGCGTCGCCGGTTCCTCCGTCCGGCGTTCCAGCCGCTTTTGTACGTCGCTCACCTTCAGGGCGTGCCAGGGCACCCGCGGCCGGGGGTGCGGCGCGCGGGCCACCGCCACGCCGACGGCGGATCGAGCCCCGCTCAGCAGGGCGAGGGCCGCGCCGATGTCGACGGGCGCGTGCCGCAGGCCGATCAGCGGCATCCGGCCGGCGCCCGACTCGCCGACGGCGACCAGCAGTCCGGACAGAGCGGCGCCGGAGCGGGCCAGGACCTGCGAGCGCCGGCCGACCCCGCGGGCCACGGGCACCGCCCTGAGCAACCGCCACACGTCGGCCAGTCCGCCCGGCGCGACCAGGTCGGCGCCCCACGCGACGGCGGCGTCCCCGTCGGCGAGCGCGACGGCCACGTCCCCGGCGAGCAGCCCGGACAGCGCGTCGGTGTCGTCGGAGGAGGACGGCCGGGCCACCGTGATGACACCGCCGCGGCCACGCAGCCCCTCCACCACCTCGCCGGCTGGCCGGTCGGCGGGGACGATGTGGTCCGCGAGGGCGGTGAACTCGCCCAGCGCCGGATCGGCCACCACCACGACCCGCAGCCCGGCGCGGCGCGCCGCGTCCAGGACGGCCTCCGCCCACGGGTCGGCGCTGCCGTCCGCGCTGTGCAGGGCGCTCGGATGCAGGAAGACCGTGCCGGCCGTCTCCAGTTGGCGCAGCCGTTCCATGTTGCGCACCAGCACCCCGTTGCGGGCCAGCGCACAGCCCAGCACCGCGTGGAAGGCGGCGGGGCCGTAGCGGGCGGCCTTCGGCGAGCCCGCGAGGACCGCTTCGGCCGCCTCGGCGCCGCTGTGCTTGACCAGCAGCGTCACGGCGGCGCCCACCACACTGCCGGTCTCGGCGTGGACGGCGTACTGCTGGGCCGGTGAGGTGCGCAGCGGCGGGCGCGGGAAGCGGTGTGCGGCCACGTCGTCCCGTCCGGGCCGGCACACCTGGTCGTGCACCCAGTCGAACGCGGCCGCGCGCGCCACCACCTCCGCGAGTTGGAGGGACCGCAGGGCGCCGTCGAGCACCAGGGACGTCGGGGTCTGTCCGGCGCCGTGGGCGGCCGCGTTGGCGACCGCCAGGATCAGGTCCGTACGGGAGGCGCCGAAACGGGTGCGCAGCCAGCCGCGGAAGCGGGGGTTCTCGCGCAGCAGGGTCACGCCCGCGGTGACGAACCGGGGCGAGGGCGGCAGCCGCATCATGGATCCGGTGACCGCGGCGACGATGCCCGCCGCGTCGGCCACGAGCGCCGCCGACACGGTCCGCATCTCGGCCGGATCGCCCGGGTGCGAGAACTCCTCGATCGCGTCGTCGGCGGGCGCCAGGCCGTGCCGGTCGGCGAGTTCGTTGGCCCGCTCCAGCACCCGGTCGGTCAGGGCCGCCTCGGTCGCGGCCACCACCAGCCGGGCCAGGCCGCCGTCCCAGTAGGCGTAGGCCACGTCCGGGTGTTCGGCGAGGGCCTCCGCCATCCGCCGCGCCGCCCGCGCGGTGGCCCCGGCCCGTGCGGCCTGGTCCGCCTGCTCCGGCTCGGAGGCCGCCCGCAGCGCGAGATGCACCCGGCGACCGGCCCGCCAGTGGCGCGCCCCTCCGGGCAGCGCCCCACGCGCCACCCGCGACACCCTCACCACGGCCTCCGCGCCGCGCACTCCGGCGCGCGCGGTTCCGGCCACAGCTCCGGCGGCCGCTCCGACCGCGGGCGCGGTGCCGCGCACCAGCAGGCGCGGCCCGGCCATGACGATGCCGGAGACGGCCGCCGATGAGCCCGTCAACCAAAGCCCCATGTCATGCCCTTTGCT
Source organism: Streptomyces sp. TRM70350 (assembly GCF_019219825.1). Taxonomy (GTDB): domain Bacteria; phylum Actinomycetota; class Actinomycetes; order Streptomycetales; family Streptomycetaceae; genus Streptomyces. Next base: position 132,224 of record NZ_JAHUXH010000006.1, read on the forward strand.
CGTATGTCCGGCGGGCCGGACGGCCGGCCTCCGGCCCGCCGTTCCTCATCCGCCGCTGGTGGTCGCCTTGCGCCGGCTGCTGCTGGTCGAACTCCGCTTACCGGCTGTTCCCGACTTCCCACCGCTGGACGTCGTACGCCTGCTCGTGGAGGTCGTACGCCGACTCGGGGTCGCCGACTTCCCACCGCTGGACGTCGTACGCCTGGCCGGGGACGGCTTGGCGGACGTCGTCTTGCCGCCGTCCGTCGTGGTGGCGGCCCCGTTGCCCTCGTGCTCCGGCTCCGGCTTCGGCTTCGGCTTCGGCTGGGTCAGCCAGGTCACGCCCGCCACCGTGAGGGCGACAGGCCACTCCACCACGCCCGCGACTCCGAGGAGCCCGGCCCCGGTGTACACCGCCACTCGACGCCTGCGCGGCGACACGGCGCCGACCGCGTCCAGCGCACCACCGGCCGCCTTGGTCACCATCCCGGCTCCGGGCATCCTGCGCAGCGCCGTCACCGGTGCGCGCAGCGGTCCCGGGAGGTCGGTCAGGGTCATCTGCCGTGCCATGACACTCACGCTCCCTGGCAGGTCCGTCTTTCACCCCGCCGTGTTCCCTTGATACGAGGTGTCACCCGCGGGAATGACGGAAACCAGGGCAAACAGGGACATGGGATCCCGCGACAGACTCGGGCAGCCGGGCATGGACCCTTCCTGGACCCTTCGGCCGCCGTGCCGCGCCCGGGGTCAGCCAGCCGTACAGGCGGTGCCGGTGAGCGTGAAGGAGGCCGGTGGCCCATCGGCCCCGGTGCGGCTCGCCCGGTAGCCGATGCTGACGCTGCGGTGATCGTCACCGAGGCCGTGAGGCCGGTGTTCCAGGCGCCGGTCGTCGGGTGCGCGTCCAGCCGTCGCGGACGAGTCGGTGGCCGCCGGGCCCGGATCGGCGCCGTAGGCCGCCTTCACGATGGAAGCGCTCCCGCGCGCACCTCCGGGCCACTCTCGGCATCCCCAACGGTGACCGAATATGTTCGGCGCGAAGCGTTGACTAGAAAGCGCTTGCCCCCTACGTTCCGTTCAGCAGTCTGACCGACCGACGCCTTATCGGGGCGAAGGCGGCACTCTGCCCGCGCAATGCGTTCAGCATGGCGTACGAAGTTCACGACGGTCCTGGGCATCGGTTCGTGGTCCACGACCCCGACCACGTCACCACGCCCTGGAACACGTTCAAGGACACGGCGGAGCCCGCCCCGTCGGTCGTCACCCCGGTGACGTCCGGTGCGGGCGCGGACAAGCTCCGACACCCCCACACCACGACAGAAGGAATCGGGACATGTCTTCTGCGACACGACCGCGCGCCCGCGGGCGCGCGCTGACCGGCGCACTGGCCACCCTCGGGCTATCGATTGGCATGATCATGACCACAGGCGCCCAGTCGGCGAGCGCCGCCACCTGGCCGACCCCCAACGGCAGCCAAGGGGTCTCCTCGACCATCCCGATCTCCGGCACCAAGGACTACGGGATGAAGCGCCTCTACGGCACCGGGAACCTGGGCGGTGGCGGCCAGGACGAGAGCCAGGACCCGATCCTCCGGCTGTCGAACGGCGCGGTGCTGAAGAACGTCATCCTCGGCGCCCCGGCCGCCGACGGCATCCACTGCATGGGCAGCTGCACGCTGCAGAACGTCTGGTGGGAGGACGTCGGCGAGGACGCCGCCACCTTCCGGGGCGGCACCGGCGCGACGTACCACGTGATCGGCGGCGGCGCCAAGAAGGCCGCGGACAAGGTCTTCCAGCACAACGGCGGCGGCACGGTGAACATCTCCAACTTCGCCGTGCAGGAGTTCAAGACCCTGTACCGCTCCTGCGGCGACTGCTCCACCCAGTACACCCGCAAGGTGAACCTCAACTCGATCGAGGTGACCGGCACGGGGAGCACCGCGCGCATCGTCGGCATCAACACCAACCGCAACGACGTGGCGACCCTGCGGAAGATCACGATCCTGAACGACGCGAGCCGCAAGGTCATCCCCTGCCAGAAGTACAACAACAACTCCGCTGTCGGGACCGGCCCCGACAGCAGGAACTGCCTGTACAGCAGCTCGGACATCACCTATCGGTAGCCCCCACGGGAAGGCGGCCGTACGAAGCGTCTCCGGCGGGACGCTTCGTACGGCCGCCGGGTCATGTCCGGCGCACCGCCCGCGTCAACTCCCGCTGATAGTCGGCGTACGCGGTGCGCAGCGCGGTCCCCGGCCAGTCGGCGGGCAGGAGTTCGGGGGGCAGCACCGGGTCGGCGAGCAGGTGGCGCACGACGGCCGCGAAGGCTGTCAGGCGGTCGACGGGGCGCTGCACGCGCGCGATGTGGTCGAGCAGTGCGCGGCCGGTGGCGGTCCAGGTGTCGAGCGGCCACAGAGTCGCCGCCAGGTCGCCCGCGGGCCCGGCGGGCCGGGCCGTGAAGGACTGGAGTACGACCGCCAGGTCGTCCGGCAGGGAACGGCGCAGGTTGGCGGGGCGGAGCCAGACGCCCTCGCGGAGCTCGGCGAGCCGCAGGGCGGTCAGCCGGGTACGCAGGTCGGCGCGTTCGGCGGGGCCGCGGCCGGTCGCGGTGATCACGGCCATCTCCCAGTCGCCGTCCCACGCGCGCGTGCGGGGGTGCAGGGCGTCCTCCTGCCGTCGCCGGCGCTCCAGCAGTCGTTCGCCGATCCGGTAGCCGGTGTCCGTGCGCAGCAGATCCCCGGCGGCCGTCATCCGGCTCAGCGCGGCCCGCAGGGTGGAGCCGCCGACGCCGAAGGGCTCCACGGCACGGGCGAGGTCCCGCACCGGCAACTCGGGCGGGTGGGCGCCGAGCAGCAGGCTCAGCACGACGGACCGGGCCGACAGCGGGCGCAGTGCGGCCTCGCCGGGCTGGACGGTCTCGTCGGTGCGCATGGGCACGTACTGTACGCGGCGGAATCTTTTGTTGCAGGATTGCTGCGGTCGTAGCGGCAGTGCAACACTCGCTGTATGACCTCGACACCCGAAGGTGCTTCCGGCGGCGCCACCCATGTCGTCTTCAACCAGGCCCCTCCCCTCGCCCCGTACGACGCGTCCGACGACCGGGCCCTGCTGGAGGGGCTGCGGCGCGAGGGTGCCGGGTGGGCCGAGGAGGGCGTGAGGCGGCTTGGCCGCCGGGCGGGCAGCGAGGAGGCACAGGAGTGGGGTGAGCTGGCCAACCGGCACGAGCCGGTGCTGCGCACCCACGACCGGTACGGCAACCGCGTCGACGAGGTCGACTTCCACCCGAGCTGGCACCACCTGATGCGGGTAGCGGTCGCCGAGGGCCTGGCGGGCGCCCCGTGGGCGGACGACCGGCCGGGGGCCCATGTGGCACGTACGGCGGGCGGGTTGGTGTGGGGACACACCGAGGCCGGACACGGCTGTCCGACGTCGATGACGTACGCCGCCGTCCCCGCGCTGCGCCGCCAGCCGGACCTCGCGAAGGTCTACGAACCGCTGCTGACCAGCCGCGAGTACGACCCGGAGCTCGGCGTTCCGACGCGGAAGCGCGGTCTGCTGGCCGGCATGGGGATGACCGAGAAGCAGGGCGGCTCCGACGTCCGTACGAACACCACGACCGCCACGCCCACCGCCGAGCCCGGCGTGTACACCCTGCGCGGGCACAAGTGGTTCACGTCGGCACCCATGTGCGACGTGTTCCTGGTGCTGGCGCAGGCTCCCGACGGGCTGTCCTGCTTCCTGGTGCCGCGCGTGCTGCCCGACGGCAGCCGCAACACCTTCCGCATCCAGCGTCTGAAGGACAAGCTCGGCAACCGTTCGAACGCGTCGTCCGAGCCGGAGTTCGACGGGACCGTCGCCTGGCTGGTCGGCCCCGAGGGACAGGGCGTGAAGACCATCATCGAGATGGTGAACTGCACCCGGCTGGACTGCGTGATGGCCTCGGCGACGCTGATGCGCAAGACGCTGGTCGAGGCGGGGCATCACGTGCGGCACCGCAGTGCGTTCGGGGCGCGGCTGGTGGACCAGCCGCTGATGCGCAACGTCCTGGCCGATCTGGCGCTGGAGTCGGAGGCCGCCACGACCCTCACGCTGCGGCTGGCGGGGGCGGCCGACCGGGCGGTGCGCGGGGACACGGGCGAGGCGGCGTTCCGCCGGATCGCCACCGCCGTGGGCAAGTACTGGGTCACCAAGCGGGGCCCGGCCTTCACCGCGGAGGCCCTGGAGTGCCTCGGCGGCAACGGCTACGTGGAGGACTCGGGCATGCCCCGCCACTACCGCGAGGCGCCCCTGCTGTCCATCTGGGAGGGCTCCGGAAACGTCAACGCCCTTGATGTGCTACGAGCTGTGGGCCGCGAGCCGGGCACGGCGGAGGCGCTGTTCGCCGAACTGGCTTTGGCACAGGGGGCGGACGCCCGGCTGGACGCGGCCGTGAACCGGCTCAAGGGCAGGCTGACGGAGGGCTCGCCGTCGAGTGCCCGCCGGTTGGTGGAGCTGATGGCGCTCACGCTGCAGGCGTCGCTGCTGGTCCGGCACGCACCGCCCGCGGTCGCCGACGCGTTCTGCGCGACGCGGCTGGGCGGCGACTGGGGGTACGCCTTCGGCACGCTGCCCGACGGGGCCGACCTGGACGCGATCCTGGGCAGGGCGCTGCCCGTGTCCGATCCGGCGGGCGCGCCCGCGCTCGGCCCGTCTGACGCCACTCGGCCCGTTGACGCCGCTCAGCCCGTCTGACGCCGCCTCAGCGCGTCGAACCGGGCCCAGTCGGCCTCCCACTGGTCCAGGCGCCGGCGTTCCAGCCGACCGCGCAGGACACGGCCACCGGCGAACGGTACGGCGGCCGCGCCGACGCCCGCCAGGGTGCCGATCAGGTGGGCACGAACCCGGGCCTCGGACGGGGTGGTGGGTTCGGTCATCAGGCGACCCTGCCGGTCCGTCCAGACGGTGACCGGCGTGCCGGCGGGGCTGCCGGGCCGGACCCGGGCCTGGCCGGTGCGGTCGGAGCCGTCCGGCGCGGACCAGCGCACCTCGGCCCACACCCGCTCGGTGTTCGGGGCGTCGGACCTGGTGGGGGACGGTCCGGGCGCCGGCTCGGTCAGCCGTGCCTCGACCGGGCGCCACTCGACGCGTTCCCGGGCCAGCTCCCCTTCGACGGTCCGGCTCACCGTATGACCGGCGAGCACCCCGACCAGAGCGGTGAGCGCCCAGGCTGCGAGCAGGACCCAGGCCTCCACCCTGTCGGAGCGGCGCTTGAGCGGGTTGCGCCGCCAGCGCCACAGCCACACCCTCGGACCACGGAACGCCATCGCAGGCTTCCTCCTCGTGAGCACAGGAACATCCCCGACCGCCCTCCCATACGGCGGACGGCTCGTCGCTGCTCAGGACGAGTCACGACGGGACGGTCCCGCAGGCCCGGCGGGCCGGTCGGACGGCTTCGCACACGTTCCGCGTCTGTCCGACGACACCGCGCTGACCTGCGGTGAAGCGGCTTGAAGGGGTGACTGTCAGTGGTGGGGTGCAGACTGGCCGATGTCTGAGACAAAGACGTCGCGGAGGAGATCGGCATGACCGAGGTACTGCTCGCCGTGGGCACACGCAAAGGACTGTTCATCGGCCGCCGGCGCGGGAGCGCCTGGGAGTTCGACGAAAGCCCCTACTTCAACGCACAGGCCGTGTACTCGGTCGCCATCGACACCCGCGGCGCCACCCCGCGGCTGCTGGCCGGTGGCGACAGCGCGCACTGGGGACCGTCGGTGTTCCACTCCGACGACCTGGGCCGCACATGGACCGAACCTGCTCGGCCGGCCGTGAAGTTCCCCAAGGACACGGGCGCTTCACTGGAGCGGGTGTGGCAGCTGCACCCGGCGGCCGCGGAGCCGGACGTGGTCTACGCGGGCACGGAACCGGCCGCGCTGTACCGCTCGGAGGACAGAGGGGAGACGTTCGAGCTGGTCCGCCCGCTGTGGGAGCACCCCACGCGCTCGCAGTGGCAGCCGGGCGGCGGCGGCGAGGGCCTGCACACCGTGATCACCGACGAGCGGGACCCGCAGGCGGTGACGGTCGCGGTGTCGACGGCCGGTGTGTTCCGCTCGACCGACGGCGGCGCGAGCTGGGCCCCGTCCAACTCCGGTGTCTCCGCGGTGTTCCTGCCGGACCCCAACCCGGAGTTCGGCCAGTGCGTGCACAAGATCGCGCAGGACGCGGGGACGCCGGACCGGCTGTATCTGCAGAACCACTGGGGTGTGTACCGCAGCGACGACGCGGGCGCGCACTGGACCGACATCGGCGAGGGCCTGCCCTCGACCTTCGGTTTCGCCGCCGCGACCCATCCGCGCCGCGCGGAGACGGCGTACGTCTTCCCCATCAACGCGGATTCCGACCGCGTGCCCGCCGACCGGCGCTGCCGGGTCTTCCGCACGGCGGACGCGGGCAAGTCGTGGGAGCCGCTCACGGCGGGGCTGCCCCAGGAGGACCACTACGGCACGGTGTTGCGCGACGCGATGTGCACGGACGACGCGGACCCGGCGGGCGTGTACTTCGGCAACCGCAACGGCGAGGTGTACGCGTCGGCCGACGACGGTGACAGCTGGCGGCAGTTGGCGTCGCATCTGCCGGACGTGCTGTGCGTGCGGGCCGCGGTGATCGGATGAGGCGAACGGGGGGCTTGCGGTCGGGGTTGCGGGCGGGCTTGCGGTCGGCCTGCCTTGGCCACTGGTTGATCGCCGCTGCCTGTACGGCAGTAGGGTGACGCCCGTGGCACCACGACCCTTGAATGAAATCGTCGAAGCGGGCTGGGCGCAGGCCCTGGAACCCGTGGCCGGGCGGATCGCGGAGATGGGTGACTTCCTGCGCGCGGAGATCGCCGCGGGACGCACCTATCTCCCGGCCGGGCCGAATGTCCTACGGGCCTTCCAGCAGCCCTTCGACGAGGTACGGGTCCTGATCGTCGGCCAGGACCCGTATCCGACTCCGGGGCACGCGGTGGGGTTGTCCTTCTCCGTCGCACCCGATGTGCGCCCGCTGCCCGGCAGCCTGATCAACATCTTCCGGGAGCTGAACGCCGACCTGGGGCTGCCCCAGCCGTCCAACGGCGACCTCACTCCGTGGACCCGGCAGGGCGTACTGCTCCTCAACCGGGCGCTCACCACGGCCCCGAGACGGCCGGGCGCGCACCGGGGCAAGGGCTGGGAGGAGGTCACCGAGCAGGCCATACGGGCACTGGCCGCGCGCGGCAAGCCGCTGGTGTCCATCCTCTGGGGCCGCGACGCCCGCAATCTCCGCCCCCTGCTCGGCGACCTCCCCTCGGTGGAGTCCGCCCACCCCTCCCCCATGTCGGCCGACCGCGGCTTCTTCGGCTCGCGCCCGTTCAGCCGCGCCAACGACCTGCTCATGCGCCAGGGGGGTCAGCCGGTGGACTGGCGTCTGCCGTGACGGACGCGGGACGCGGCCCCGCGCCCGCGAGTGCCGGTGGTTTCCTCGCCGTTGACTCCGGTGGTTCCGGGCTTCGGGCCGTTGCCGGGGACGTCGAGCGGGGCCCGCTGGCCGTGCGTGAATCAGGGGTGCCGGTGCGGACGGGTGCTCGGGGCATCGATGCCGGGCACCTGATGGAGCAACTGGTGCCGCTCGTGCGGGCCTTGAGCGCCGAGGCCGACGTCCCGGAACTCGGCACCGCTGCTGTCGGTGCCGCCGGTTTCAGCACGCTCGGGGATCACCTGCGGGCCGAACTTCCCGGTGCGCTGCGCCGGGAGTGCGGGATCCGGACGGTGGCCCTCGCCGCCGACGCGGTCACCGCGTATGCGGGCGCGCTGGGATCGCGGGCCGGTGCCGTCGTCGCCGCCGGTACGGGACTGATCGCCGTCGGCACCGACCTGACGCGCTGGCGGCGGGCGGACGGCTGGGGGCATCTGCTGGGCGACTGCGGCAGTGGCGCCTGGATCGGGCGGGCCGGGCTGGAGGCCGCGCTGCGCGCGCACGACGGGCGGGAGGGCGGCTCGGCCGGACTGCTGGCGCACGCCGAGGAGTTGTTCGGCCCGATCCGGGAACTGCCCGGCAAGCTGTACCCACGCCCGGACCGCCCCGCCGTCCTCGCCTCCTTCGCACCCCGGGTGGCGGCCTGCGCCGACGAAGGTGACCCGGTCGCCGTGGCCGTCCTGCGCGCGGCGGCCCGGCACATGGCCGACTCCGCGGCCGCCGTCTGCCCGACAGAGGGCGAGCCGCAAGTGGCCCTCACCGGCGGAGTGTTCCGGATGGGCGCCCCGCTCCTCTCACCCCTGGACGAGGAACTGGCCGCACTACTGCCGCACGCACAACGGGTCACCGCCGAGGGCGATCCGCTGCACGGCTCGGTGCGGATCGCGACCGAGTTGGCGACCGGGACGCTCACTCTGCCGCGTGACGAGAAGATGCTGTACGTGGTGACCGGACAGGGCGACTGATGCTCCGACTTGTCCCCGTTCGCTCCATGTTCGCCGGGTGTTCCCTCCGCAAAAGCCGCCGCTCACCGCGCAGAAAACCGCTGATCACTTCCGATCCGTACGTAACTCATCAGACAAAACCGGACGGATACCGCTCACCTGCCCCCTCCCCGAACAGGGGAACCCAGTAAGCCAGTAACATGCGGCGCCATGAGCTCCCCCACTGGGCCCGCGTCCGGCCTGCCAGTACGAATGCCGCGCCCCCGCCAGCCCGGGCGGCACCGCCGACCCGAGCCGCTGGCGGCTCCCGAGGGCGCGCCCGCGCTCGTCCTCGCGGTGCCCGGCACGCCCAGCGCCGCCACGCGCGGTCTCGCCGAGGAGGTCGTGAGCATCGCCCGCTCCGAGCTCCCCGGCCTCGACGCCCGGATCGGCTATGTCGACGGGGACGGCTCGGAGTTCCCCACCCTCCAGGCCGTGCTGGCGCGCGCCGCCGACGAGCGCACCGCCCGCTACGAGCAGGCGCTGGCCGCCGGGGTGGAAGCCAAGGAGCCGGACGGCCCCGTCGCCGTCGTGGTGCCGCTGCTGGCCGGTCCGGACAGCGCGCTGCTGCGTCAGGTCCGCCAGGCCGTCATGGACAGCCGGGTCGCCGCCGAACTGACCGACGTGCTGGGCCCGCACCCGCTGCTCGCCGAGGCCCTGCACGTGCGGCTGTCGGAGGCGGGTCTGGCCCGCGCCGACCGCGCCCGGCTGTTCACCGTGGCCACGGCCGCGGACGGCATCATCCTGGCCTCCGTGGGCGGCGAGGAGGCCGTGCAGGCAGCCGGGATCACCGGCATGCTGCTCGCCGCGCGGCTCGCTGTGCCGGTGATGGCGGCGGCCCTCGACCAGGAGGGCTCGATCGCCTCCGTCGCCGAGCAGCTGCGTTCCTCGGGCTCGCAGCAGCTGGCACTCGCCCCGTACCTGATCGGCCCGGAGATCGACCCGGGCCTGATCGAGGAGGCCGCAAAAGAGGCGGGCTGCCCCGCCGCCGAGGCGCTCGGCCCGTACCCGGCGATCGGCAAGCTCGCGCTGGCCAAGTACACGACGGCGCTGGGTATCGCCCCGCAGCAGCCGCAGGGTGCGCCGGTGCGCTGAGTTCGTCGCCCGCACAGTCGTACCGCCGAGGGCCCGCTCCGCACACCGGAGCGGGCCCTCGGCCTTGGGGCGACAGCCTGCCGTGGCGGCGCCGGTCAGCCGAACACCACGCAGGACGCCGCGGCCATCTTGACTGAGCCGCCCCGCCGCGGCGGCCCGCTGTCCCGGCCGACCGCGAACCGTCACGTCACCGGAGCGCTCGTTCGCCACGTAGCGGAACCCGCCCGATTCCGCGAGCGCCCGCGGCCAGTGACCTCCGCACGGCACCGTCCCGGTCAGCCGCAGCGGGTCCGCTCACCGGGACGCCGGTCCTGCGGAAGGCCAGGTGGCGGGGGCCGGGGTGCTGGGCGGTCTCGCGGTGCCGCACGAGGCCGCCCTCCTTCAGCGTGCACACGGCACGGAGTCCGTGCCCAGGTCGACGCTGACGACCCAGCGCCCGCTCGGGTCGGGCTGCGCCTGGAGGGCGTGCGGTCCCTGCTGGCCCGTTGCCGTCGACGAGGACGGGCCGCCGACCGGTTCGGGTACGCCGTTCAGGCTGCCCAGCACCGGCAGGTCGCCGCTCGCCGGGTCCACGGCCGCCTCACCACACCGGGGGCGCGGCCGCGGCCGCCGTGAACGACCCGAAACGCCCGCCCGCTGTCCCCCTCTCGGTTCTGTCCGGTGTCGCAGCCGACGCCAGCAGTCGATCACCTGCGGTCTGGACCAAAAGGCCGGGTGGCTCACGCCCCGACCAGCGGCGACCCGGGCGGCGTGCGCAGCGGCGTGGCGAGTTCCGCCAGGGCACGCTCCAGGCCGTGCAGGTGGGCGAGGGCCGGTTCGGTCGCGGGCGGCTCGGGTGCGAGGGTCACGGCCTGTTCCGACGTACCGTCCGTCAGCGCCTCCACCGCGGCCTGCACGCGCCAGCAGGCGGCGGTCAGGCGGACGTCGTGGGAGGCCTCCGGGTCGGCGGCGACGGCGACCAGGCCGCGGATTTCCCGGGCGCAGTCGTCGAGCAGGGCGATCACCTGCCGGGCGCGCCGCTTGCGGTCCCGCATCGGGTTCAGCGGGTGGACGAGCGGGGCCAAGGCGAGCCGGACCCGGCCGAGGAGCTGCTCCAGTTCGGCCACACGCGGGGAGGGGTCGGCGGCGGAGTCCCCGGCGAGGCGTGCCGCGGCCTCGGCGGTGCAGGCGTGGACGCAGCGCAGGGCGTGCTGGATCCAGGCGTTGTTGACGGTGTGGGTGGTGACCGGCAGCACGAGCAGCACGGCCAGCACGGCACCCAGCGCCCCGATGCCGGTCTCGGCCAGACGCAGGGCGAGCAGGGCGGGCTGGAGCAGGTCCAGCAGGCCGTAGAGCAGCTCGGCGAGCAGGGTGACGCACAGCATCATCCAGGTGTACGACACGGCGGCCGTGTAGAAGATGCCGAACACGCAGGCGGCGACGAGCACGGCCGACGGCACGGCTGCGCCGTCCAGCGGGACGGCGACCAGCAGGCCGAGGCCGATGCCGAGCACCGTGCCGAGGAGGCGGCGGAAGCCGCGGACCAGGGTCTCGCCGCGCGAGGTGGTGTTGACGAAGATCCACCAGGTGGCGCCGACGGCCCAGTACCAGCGTTCCGCCGACACCAGCTGGCCCACGACGAGCGCGAAGCCCGCGCCGGCGGTGGCCTGGATGGCCTGCCGGGTGGTGGTCCGGGCGAGACCGATGCCGTCCGGCGGGGCGACCGCCGGAGCCGGGGGCGTACGGCGCTCGTAGCACCACAGCCCGAAGCGCACCGCGGCAGCGCAGAGCACGGACAGCAGGACGGCGGCCGACAGCTCGGGCAGCTGCCCGGGCGTGGCCTGCAGGAACTGCGCGATGAAGAAGGTCATGAACGCGAACACGCCGAGGCTGTGCCCGCGCGGTCCCCAGCGGCGGACGTAGACACCCACGCCGACCACGGTGAGGAAGGTGAGGTCGCGGGCGACGGGGTGGTCGTGCAGCTCGGCCGCGGCGGCCAGCACCGGCAGCCCGGCGACGGGCAGCAGCGCGGTCGTGACCGCCTGACCCCGCACGGTGGCGTCCGTGACCGTGAACAGGGCGAGCAGCGCGGCCAGTCCCCCGGTGACGACGCCGACGAGGGAGTGGCCCGCGAGCCCGCAGACGACGACCGCGAGACCGATGCCGAGCACGGCCCGCGCGGCGAAGCGCAGCCGCGCCCGCCCCGGGTCCGGCGCCACGAACACCCTCTTCAGCACTGCTTCCCGCCCCCCTGCTGAGACCGGCATGAGAAAGGCGCCGCGGGATCCGCAGCGCCATCGACGCCTCCATGACAGCATCAGTTCCGCCACTGGCTCAAGTGGGCCTTGATTCACTGGGCCATTGGCACAGCACCGACCGCCACCGCCGAGCCGCCACCGGGCCAACGGACCACGTCAGACGGCCCACGCACGGAGAGCTTGGTTGAGCCATTGGTACAGTCGACGGCGATCACCGACGGAGGAGGCCGGGCACCATGGCCGTGGACGAGCTGGACACCCGCATCCTGCGCCTGCTGCTGGAGCAGCCGCGGACGAGCGTGCGTGAGTACGCCCGCATCCTCGGCATCGCCCGCGGCACCCTCCAGGCCCGTCTGGACCGGCTGGAGCGGGACGGTGTGATCACCGGCACGGGTCCGGCACTCTCCGCCGCCGCCCTCGGCCACCCGGTGCTGGCGTTCGTGCACATCGAGGTCACCCAGGGCCACCTGGACGAGGTGGGCGACGCCCTGGCCGCCGTACCCGAGATCGTCGAGGCGTTCTCGATCACGGGCGGCGGCGATCTGCTCACCCGGGTCGTGGCGCGCGACAACGAGCACCTGGAGGACGTGATCCAGAAGCTGATCAGCCTGCCGGGAGTGGTCCGCACCCGCACCGAGGTGGCGCTGCGCGAACGTGTCCCGCACCGGCTGCTGCCGCTGGTGGAGTCGATCGGGCGGACGGCGCGGAAGCAGTCCTTGACATCATGACGCCATGAGCAGTCTCGCCGGTCTCTCGGTCATCTTCGATCTCGACGGAACGCTCGTGGACAGCGAGCCGAACTACTACGAGGCGGGTCGGCTGACCCTCGCCGAGCACGGCGTGCCGGACTACACCTGGGCCGAGCACGAGCGGTACGTCGGCATCAGCACGCTGGACACGATCGTCGACTGGCGGCAGCGCTACGACCTGCGCACCCCGGTGGCCGAGCTCCTCGCCGCCAAGAACCGCCGCTATCTGGAACTGGCCCGCGCCTCCACGCGCGCGTACCCGGAGATGTGGAAGTTCGTGGAGCTGCTGGCCACCGAGGGCGTACCGATGGCCGTGGCGTCGGGTTCGTCGCCGGAGGCCATCGCGGCCGTCCTGGCCGGTACGGGCCTGGACGGCCACCTGCGCACCCAGGTCTCGGCCGACGAGGTCGCGCACGGCAAGCCCGCCCCCGACGTCTTCCTGGAGGCCGCCCGCCGGCTCGGCGCGCAGCCCGCGGACTGCGTGGTCGTCGAGGACGCGGCTCCGGGCGCGGCCGCCGCCCACGCGGCCGGCATGCGCTGCATCGCCCTCCCTTACGTCCCCGAGCAGGCGGACGGCCCCGAGTTCGCGAGCGCGGACCTGCTGGTGCGGGGCGGCCAGGCGGAGTTCACGGCACGGGGGGCGTACGACTGGCTCACGCGCACGGCCTGACCCCAACAGCACACAGCCCAACGGGAAAGCACGGTCGCACGCACCGGAACCATTGACGCCCACCTGCCGCACCTCTACGGTCTGGCCGACTGCCCGTACATTGTTCGTTATATCGAACACCGTGGAGGAGCACATGGCACCGCCCCTCTCCCGAAGGACCCTCCTGCAGACGGCGATCGCCGCCGCGGCCGTACCCGGACTCGCCATGACGGCGTCCGGGCGGGCCTCGGCGGCGACGCTGCCGCCGCCCGCGTCCTGGACCCTGCGCCCCTTCCACCTCAAGGACGTGACACTCGGGAACGGAATCTTCGCGGCCAAACGGCAGTTGATGCTCGATCACGCCCGGGGCTACGACGTGAACCGCCTGTTGCAGGTGTTCCGCGCCAACGCGGGCCTCTCCACCGGCGGCGCGGTCGCCCCCGGCGGCTGGGAGGGGCTGGACGGCGAGGCCAACGGCAATCTGCGCGGCCACTACACCGGTCACTTCCTCACCCTGCTCTCCCAGGCCTACGCGGGCACCGGCGAGCAGGTCTACGCGGACCGCATCCGCACCATGGTGGGCGCCCTCGCCGAGGTGCGCGAGGCGCTGCGCCGCGACCCGGCCGTGCTCAGCGTGGCCGGGAGATTTAGCTCGGCCGCGGAGAACGTCCGTGGTTCCCATCAGTACGTCGATCTGCCCGCCGGAGTCCTCGGCGGCGCCCCCGCGATCACCCTCTCGGCTTGGGTCAAACCCACCCACGAGAGCAACTGGGCCCGCGTCTTCGACTTCGGCGACAACACGACCCGCTACCTGTACCTCGCGGCACGCAACGCCTCCGGTGTGCCCCGCTTCGCCATCACCACCAACGGGCCCGGCGGCGAACAGGGCCTCAACGGCACCGCCGCGCTGCCGCTGAACCAGTGGAGCCACCTCGCGGTCACCATCGCGGAGGGCACGGGCACGCTGTACGTCAACGGCACGGCGGTGGCCCGCAATGCGGGCATGACCCTGACGCCGGCCGCCCTCGGCACCCTGGCGAACTTCTGGCTCGGCCGCTCCCACTTCGCCGCCGACCCGGCCTTCGCGGGCGCCTTCGAGGAGTTCAACGTCTGGTCGCGCGCCCTGACCGCCGACGAGATCGGCGCCCTGCAGAGCAGCCGCGCCGCCGACTCCCCGGCCGGGCGGGGCGATCTGGCGTCGTACGCCTTCGACGAGACGGCGGGCTCCACCTTCGCGGACGCCTCCGGCCGCGACCTCACCGCCACCCTGCGCCGCACCTGGGGCGGGCCCAGCCACCCCGGGTTCCTCGCGGCGTACCCGGAGACGCAGTTCATCCAGTTGGAGTCGATGACCAGCGGCGACTACACGCGCGTCTGGGCGCCGTACTACACCGCACACAAGATTCTGCGCGGCCTGCTGGACGCGTACCTCGCCACCGACGACGAGCAGGCGCTCGACCTCGCGTCCGGGATGTGCGACTGGATGTACTCGCGGCTGTCGAAGCTGCCCGACGCCACCCTGCAGCGCATGTGGGGAATCTTCTCCAGCGGCGAGTTCGGCGGCATCGTCGAGGCCATCGTCGACCTGCACGCGCTCACCGGGAAGGCCGAACACCTCGCGCTGGCCCGCCTGTTCGACCTGGACCGGCTCATCGACGCCTGCGCCGCCGACACCGACATCCTCGACGGACTGCACGCCAACCAGCACATCCCGATCTTCACCGGATACGTCCGGCTGTACGACGCGACGGGCGAGCAGCGCTACCTCACCGCCGCGAAGAACTTCTGGAACATGGTCGTACCGCACCGCATGTACGGCATCGGCGGCACCAGCACGAGTGAGTTCTGGCGGGCGCGGGACATCATCGCGGGGACGATCAGCGCCACCACCGCCGAGACGTGCTGCGCGTACAACATGCTCAAGCTCAGCCGCACGCTGTTCTTCCACGAGCAGCGCCCGGCGTACATGGACTACTACGAGCGGGCCCTCTACAACCAGGTCCTCGGCTCCAAGCAGGACAAACCCGACGCCGAGAAGCCGCTCGTCACGTACTTCATCGGGCTGGCGCCCGGCCATGTCCGCG
Organism: Streptomyces sp. TRM70350; assembly: GCF_019219825.1. GTDB lineage: Bacteria > Actinomycetota > Actinomycetes > Streptomycetales > Streptomycetaceae > Streptomyces. The sequence continues at coordinate 147,463 of NZ_JAHUXH010000006.1, forward strand.
ACTACACGCCCAAGCAGGGCACCACCTGCTGCGAGGGCACGGGCCTGGAGAGCGCCACCAAGTACCAGGACTCGGTGTACTTCCAGCAGGCCGACGGCAGCGCCCTGTACGTCAATCTCTACAGCCCGTCGACCCTGGACTGGGCGGAGAAGGGCGTCACCGTCACCCAGACCACCGACTATCCGCGCGAGCAGGGCAGCACGCTCACCATCCGGGGCCGCCGCACCCGCTTCGACCTGCGGCTTCGGGTGCCGTCGTGGGCGACGGCCGGTTTCCGGGTGACCGTCAACGGCCGTACGGTCGGCGGGACTCCGCGGCCCGGCAGCTACGTCACCGTGTCCCGGACCTGGCGGGACGGCGATGTGGTGCGGATCGCGATGCCCTTCCGGCTCCGGGTCGAGAAGGCGCTCGACGACCCGTCCCTGCAGACCCTCTTCTACGGCCCGGTCAACCTGGTCGGCCGCAACTCGGCGACCAGCTACCTGGAGTTCGGGCTGTACCGCAACGCCGCCCTCTCCGGCGACCTGCTGCCCACCCTCACGCCGGTGACGGGCAAACCCCTCCACTACACCCTCGACGGCACGGAGTTCGCCCCGTTCTTCGAGGGCACGGAGGACCCCACGCACGCCTACTTCCGGCGCGTGGAACCCCGCGTCGTCTTCGGCAACCGGGACTCCGGTGTCGCCAACCCCGCCAAGGCCGACGGCACCACACTGCTCGACGAGGTGTGGGCGGGGGCGCCGTTCGGCGGCAAGGGCGCGCTGGTCGCGCGGGTGCGGTCGGCGGTGAACGCCTGGGTGGCGGCGGGGCTGTTCGCGCGGGCCGACGGTGACAGGGTGGTGCGCACGGCGGAACAGGCGTCGTACGTCCGCTGACTCGCGCGACTAGGAACGGCGGCGGGGCTTGCCGCGGCGGCCGCCCTTGGCGGTGCCCGACCGTGGGTTCTGCCTCGCCGTCGGCTTCCGGCGGGCGGCGGGCTCGGCTCGGCGGCGCTCCTTCGGCTGGGCGGCCTGCGCCGGGGTGCGGCCGCGGGTGCTGTTGGCCGTCCGGCCGCGCACGATGCCGATGAAGTCCTCCACCAGGTCGGTGTGCGCGTCCTCGGGCCAGGCCAGGGCCACGCTGGACTGGGGCGCGTTCACCAGCGGCCGGTAGGTGAGGTCCCTGCGGTGGTGAAGCCGGGCGAGCGACTGGGGGACGGCCAGGACGCCGATGCCCGCGGCGACGAGTTCGACGGCGGCGGCGGTGGTGGCGGGGCGCTCGAAGGCGGGCTCGCCGGGCGGCTGCTCCCAGCCGAGGACGTCGTCGAGGGGGTGGAGGACGACCTCGTCGGCCAGGTCCTCGACCGTCACCTCGTCGGCCGCCGTGATCAGGTGGTCCTTGGGGACCACGACGACCGTCGTCTCGGTGTAGAGGGGGATGGCGCTGAAGACCGTACGGTCCACGGGCAGCCGTACGATCCCCGCGTCCGCGCCGCCGTCGCGCAACACATCGGATGCCTCGGGGGCCGTCACGGAGACGAGGGTGAGGGGGACGTCGGGCAGGCGCTCGTTCCAGATCCGCACCCACTTGCCGGGTGTCGCCCCAGGGACGTACGCGAGCCGGAACGTGGGGGGTGCTTCCGAGCCTGTCACCCCGCCAGGCTACCGGCTGTGGTCCGATGTCTCGCATTCGGACGTCTCCCGTCCGGCGGATAGTCTGGACGGCATGAAGTCGCACCAGACCGCCCAGACGATGAAGCCCGCCACCGCGGCGAAGAAGCTGGGTGTGTACCTCCCCGCCACCCCCGCCGAGTTCCAGGAGGGCGTCGTCTCGCGCGCCGAGCTGAACGAGCTCCAGGCCGACCCGCCCGAGTGGCTGCGGGAACTGCGACGCAACGGTCCGCACCCGCGCCCGGTGGTCGCGGCGAAGCTGGGCGTCTCCATCGCGGGCCTCGCACGCGGCGGGGTGACCGAGCCGCTCACCACCGAGCAGATCGAGACGCTGAAGCAGGAGCGTCCCGACTGGCTGGAGAGGGAGCAGGCCACACAGGCCGAGGTGCGCAGGGAAGCTGCCCGGCTGAAGCAGAAGAAGGCCGAGCGTTCCTAGGCGCCCTAAGGGAACAGGCCTGCTCAGGGCACGGCGAACGCCCGGTGGATCGGCGTCCCCGCGGCAGCCGCAGGGTTTCGGTCAGGAGGGGTACGTCGAACTTGGCGTCGTGCGTGAGGACGCACGGAACCGTGCGCGCGTCGGTCCGGGTGCGGCGCAGCTCACGGTACGGCCAGTCGACGACGATCTCGTCGGCCTCGGGGAAGCGGGCGCAGGTCGCACAGTTCGATGGTGCCGGTGCGGCCTGCTTCCAGCAGGGCGTGGGGCTCGGCCGCGATGCGTTCCATCGGTGACGCCAGGCCGGCGTCTCCCCCTGCGAAGCCGCCCTCAGCGCGCTTGCCACGACCTCTCTGTCCTGTGTGGGCGGTGTGATCAGGACCTCGATCTCGCCGCCGCATGTCAGGCCCACCGCGAAGGCGTCCTCGTCCCTGGAGCCGAAGCGTTGGAGGATGGGTTCGCCGCACCGAGCCGACGGCCTCGCCGTCCGTGTCGACGGCGAGGGCGGCGCCGGGGGCGCGTGGTGCGCTGCCGGAGACGGCGATGACCGTGGCCACGGCCGAGTCGCGGCGCTCCTCGGCCCAGCGGTGCAGTTCCTCGGCGATGTCAAGCATCGGTGGCCGCGAGCAGGACCCGGTCGGGCCGGATGGGCAGGGTGCGGTGGCGTAGGCCGGTCGCGTGCCAGACGGCGTTGGCGATGGCCGCCGCGGCGCCGACGATGCCGATCTCGCCGATGCCCTTGATGCCGACGGGGTCGTCGGGGTCGGGGTCGTCCACCCAGTCCGCCTCGACAGGGGGTACGTCGGCGTGCGCGGCGACGTGGTAGCCGGTGAGGGCGGCGCCGATGGTGCCGCCGGAGGCGCGGTCACGGAGGGCTTCCTCGTGCAGGGCCATGGAGATGCCCCAGATCATGCCGCCGACGAGCTGGTTGCGCGCGGTCAACGGGTTGACGGTCCGGCCCGCGGCGAAGACGCCGAGCATGCGCCGGACGCATACCTCGCCGGTGGTGACGTCCACGGCGACCTCGGCGAACTGCGCCCCGTAGGAGTGCCGTTCGGACACGGCGCCGCGGGAGTGGATGGACCGCCTCGCCCGGTTCGCCATGACCAAGGCGGGGCTCGCCGAGGCGATCCGGCAGGCCACCGGCGGGCCGGGGGCGCAGAAGCCCGGACACACCCCGCTGATCTCCGCCGCCGAACTCCTGCTGCGCGCGAACGAGGAGGCCGGCACCATCCGTCCCGGCGTGACCGCGGAGGACTTCGTCCTCGCCATCTCCGGCCTCTGCCAGATCAATCCAGACAGCGACTGGCAACCGCGGGCGGCCCGGTTGCTGGATCTTGTGATGGACGGACTGCGGGTGGGCGCTCCGGGCCGGTGAGGCACGCCTTCGCACGGGGCACCGCGTTCCACGGAAGTCAATAGTCGTTCTGTGCAGGCCCCATCAACTGCCGTTCAGCGATGCTTCTTTGTGCTCCCGTGCGCCCCCGGGGAGAGAGGATGCGAGGGGCCGACCACAGGTTGAACTGGGCAGAACAATGACTCAAGCGCACGGCCCGTGAGCAGTCACCGAGTTTCCATGTTCCGCTGAGGCAAGGGGTATTCGATGAATGGTGCTGTGACCGAACCGACGCGAGTATCGACTGTGGGTACTGCGCCGGGCATATTCCCGCCCATCAGCCATGCTATCGCCTTGTTCCGGCGCCCGCTGGACTTTCTGAATTCCCTCCCCGCAGAAGGAGACCTGGTCGAGTTACGCCTGGGCCCGCGGCGTGCCTGGATGATCTGCGATCCGCGGCTGGTCCATCAGATGCTCAGGGACCCGCACACCTTCGACAAGGGCGGCACGCAGTACGACCGGCTCGGCGCGCTGATGGGCAACGGCATCGTCACCTGCCCGCAGTCCGAGCACCGCCGCCAACGCGTGCTCCTGCAACCCGGCTTCCACCCGTCCCGCCTCGCCGCGTACACCGAGCTGATGGCCGCGGAGGCCGAGGCGCTGTGCCGTGGGTGGCGGGCGGGCGAGAAGGTCGACGTCACCGGGGCGATGATGGCGCTGACGACGCGGGTGACCAGCCGGGTGCTGTTCTCCGGCTCGCTGGACGCCGAGCGGGCGGCCCTCGTGCGGGAGAGCCTCGCCGCGGTCGTGCGGGGCCTGTTCGTCCGTACGGTCGTGCCGGTCGACGCCGTCTTCCGCATACCCACGCCCGCGAACCGGCGGTATCAGGGGGCGCTTCGCCGTCTGCACGCGCTGATCGACGCGATCATCGCGGAGCGCCGGGAAGCTCCTGCGCGCGAGGATCTCCTGGGCACCCTGCTCGCGGCGCGCGACGGAGAGGGCGCCGGGGGCGGTGCGGCGGAGGGCGACGCGGACGGCGGCGCCGGGAAACCGCGAGGGATCACCGACCGGGAGATCCACGACCAGCTCATCACGCTCCTGCTCACCGGCGTGGAGACCACGGCGATGTGCCTTGCCTCGGCGTTCAGCCTGCTGGCGGTGCACCCGGAGGCGGAGCGGGCACTGCACCGTGAGGTCGATGCGGTACTCCCCGACGGCCGCGCGCCGGGCCAGGAGGAGCTGGAGCGTCTGGAGTACACCCGGTGCGTGGTCACCGAGACGCTGCGCGTGCGTCCGCCCGGCTGGCTGTTCACCCGGGTCACCACCCGGGAGACGGAGCTCGGCGGGCATCGGCTGCCGCAGGGGGCGATGATCCTGTACAGCCCCTATCTCCTGCACCACGACCCCGCGTCTTTCCCCGAGCCCGAGCGTTTTCTTCCGGAACGCTGGCTTCCGGAAGGGGAGACGGCCGTACGGAAGGGCGCGATGCTGCCTTTCGCCGCGGGGAACCGCAAATGCATCGGCGACAGGTTCGCCATGGCGGAGGCGATGGTGGGGGTCGCGACGGTTGCCGCTCACTGGCGTCTGCGGCCGGTGTCGGGGCATGACGGAAAGCTGCGTCCGGCGGCGACCTTGGGGCCGAGGGCGCTGGTGATGATCTGCGAGCCGCGTCAGCCATGACAGCTTCTCCGAACGGCAGGTGACAACGATGCCCACGGTGCATCAGGACATCCCGATCGCATCGCACAGCAGACTGCCCGGAGGCACTCTCAAGGAACTCATAGACGCCTCCCTCTACATGCCCTTCCCGTTTCTGAGCAATCCGCATGAGTCCGAGGTGGCGGCAGGAGTCGACGCGTGGTTGCGCACATGGGGACTGACCGACGACCCGGCCGTGGCGGACATGATTGTCCGCACTCGGCCCGCGCAGCTCGCGTCCTACAACAGCCCGGCGGTGGACCGGGACATTCTCCAGATCGTGGCGAACCAGATCGCCTATCAATTCATTTTCGACGACCGCGCCGAAGACGTCGGTCGCCGGTGGCCGGGCCGGCTGCTGCCCATGGTGTGCGAGAGCATCGGAATTCTGCGCGACGGCCGACCGCCCAGCACTCCCCTCGGCTCCGCGCTGACCGACCTCCGCCATCAGGTCCAGGAGCGGTGCACGCCCGCGCAGGCTGCGCGATGGAGCTGGCTGAGCCGCGAGTACGTACACGGTCTGCTGTACGAATCGGTGGCCCAGACGGACTCAGTCCCCATATCGACCGGAGTATGCACGACCATACGTTCGCTCACCGCGGGCGTCGAACCCTTCTACCCGCTCTACGAGGCCGCGCAGGCCCACGAGCTGACGACGGAGGAGTTCCACCACCCCGTCATGGAGCGTCTGAGGCGGCTGTCGGTCGACGCGGCCGTGTGGACGGCCGACCTCTTCTCCGCGGTGAAGGAACAACGGGCGGGCGGAGTGATCAATCTGGCCCTGGCCCACCAGCGCGCGCAGCAGTGCTCCCTGCCGGTGGCGGTGAGGCTGGCCATCCGGCAGATCAACGACACGATCCGCGAGTTCGAGAAGCTCTACGAGGAGATCGAACCGGAGTTGAGCCCCGCCGGCGTCGGCTATGTGGAGGGCATGGTCGGCTGGATCCGCGGCTGCTACTACTGGTCCCGCATCGTCCCGCGCTACGCGGACGCAACCGTGGCGCCCGTCCGTCCGTGACCCGAGCGCATGACGCGGCGACCGAAGAGCCGTACCCGAAGAACAGACAATCAAACCACGCCGTCGGATGATTCATCCTTCCCTGTCATCCTCATTCCTCAATTCGGCCACGGAGCGTCCACCGGGGCGTACTCTCGGCGCTGTCCTCCGAGGATCAATGACAGGAAGCGGTAGCGCACATGGCGCAAATGTCGCGACAACCGATCACGGAGCCCCGGTCGTTGTTCGAACGCGACCGGGAACTTCAGGGGCTTGAGGCCGCGTTGTCGGACCTCCGTGGCGCCGCCGACGGTACGCCACGCGCCGGGCAGGGCCGGCTGCTCGCCTTCACCGGCTCGGCGGGCATGGGCAAGACGAGGCTCCTCGCGGAGGCACGCGCCCGGGCCGTCGCACAAGGGTTCACCGTTCTCTCGGGCCGAGGCGGCGAGAACGAACAGGAGCTGGCGTTCCACGTGGTGCGCCAGCTCGTTCAACCAGCCCTGGCTGCCATGGAACAGCAGCAACTGCGTACGTTTCTCGGAAGCTGGTACGACATCGTCGCCGTGGCGCTGGGGCTGGAGGCGACGGACACCGGCCAGATGCCGGACCCGACCGGAGTGCGTGACGGGCTCGACTGGGTCATGACGCGCCTGACGGTGATGAAGGCGCCCGTGGTTCTGCTCCTGGACGACCTGCACTGGGCCGACGTCGAGTCCCTCGGCTGGCTCACCTCCTTCGCGGCGCGGGCCGAAGGCCTTCCCCTGCTCATCGTCGTCGCCTACCGGCCGAACGAACTGCCGCCCGAAGCCGCCTCCTTCCGTGCGCTCGTGACCGGTCAGGGGACTCGCCCCTATTCCCTGGCACCGCTCACCTGCGACGCCGTGGCGCGGATCGTCCGCAAGGAAGTGGGAGAGGCGGCCGACGACGAGTTCTGCAAGGAATGCTGGGAAGTCACCGGCGGAAGTCCGTTCGAGGCCGTCGAACTCGCCATCAGGCTCGGCGAACGCAAGGTCAAGGGCGCACCGGACGAGCTGGCGGCCATGCGAGACCTCGCGGCGGCGGTCAAGGGGCCGGGCCTCATCGAGTGCCTCGGACGGCTCAGCACCGGCACCATCCACTTCGCCGAGGCCGGAGCCGTGCTGGGTGCCCCGTTCCGACCCGACATCGCCGCCACCATCGCGTGCATCGGCAGTGAGCAGGCCGCCGAGGCGACCGAGCAGTTGCGCGCGGCCCGCATCCTGGCCGAGGGCCACGGGCCGGGGGGCGGTCTGGAATTCGTACACCCGCTGATCGCCACCACGATCTACCGCTCGATCCGCACGCCCTTCCGGGTCGGCATGCACAACGCGGCCGCCGTGGCCGTCCGTGCGGCGGGACTCGGCCCGACCGCCGCAGCACGGCACCTGCTGGAGGTGCCCTGCGACGGCAACGCCGAGGCGGTTGCCTGCCTCTGGGACGCCGCCCGCGAATACCTTCGCGCCGGTGCCCCGGAAGCCGCCCGCCGACTGCTCACCCGAGCCCTGCAGGAGCCGCCGCTTCCGGAAGATCGCGCCGCGCTCCTCCATGATCTCGCCTGCTCCACCTTCCTGATCGAGCCCACGGCCACGGTCAGGCATCTTCGGGAGGCGCTCACCGAGCCGGACATCGACCCCGACCTGCGTGCCTCCATCGTCTACCGGCTGACCCAGGCGCTGGCCCACACGGACCAGATGGCGGAGGCCGCGGCCGTGGCCGAACTGGAAGCGCGCCAGGCCACCAACGCGCGGGTCAAGCTGCGCATGCAGGCCGATCACTTCGTCTGGAGCATGTTCCGTGCCGACGAGCCCGACTCACCCGCCCGTTCCCGCAAGCTGACCCGGCTCGCCGAGCGACTGACCGGCCGGGGCCTGGAGGAGCGTTACATCCTGGGTCTTCGGGGCTGGGACGCCCTGGTCCGCGGGGAGCCACGGCACACCGCCCTCACCTGCGCCGAGGTGGCCCTGCGCGACGGCATGAGCTGGACCGAGGAGAACCGGGGCTTCGAGGTTCCCGTCTCCGTCGCCCTGGTCTTCATGTACGGCGACCAGCCGGGCCGCGCCGAAGAGCTGTTCACCAAGGGCATGGCCGAGTGCGAGCGCAAGGGCTGGCGCGGCTCGCACCTGGCCGTCGGCCAGACCCTCTTCGGCTACATCCGCTACCGCCGGGGACTGCTGACCGAGGCGGAGCACTGGGCATGGGAGGGTCTGCGCACCGCCGAGCGGGTGGAGGGCGCCGTACCCGCCCAGTGGTTCGCCATCGGCATCCTCATCCAGACCCTCCTCGCCCGCGGCCGCACCGCCGACGCCCGCAAGCTCGCCGACTCGTACCACTACGGCGACGTCGTCCCGAACGCCGTCATCTACCCGGACCCTCGCACGGTCTACTCCGAACTGCTCCTCGCCGAGGGCCGGCACGCCGAGGCGCGGCGTCTGCTGACCGCCGTGGGGGACCGGCTGGAGGCGCGGGCCTGGCGCAACCCCGCCTGGTGCCCGTGGCAGCTGAACCTGGCGTACGCCCTCGCGCCGACCGCGCCCGACCGTGCGGTCCGGCTCGCGCGGGACGCCGTCAAGCGGGCCCGCGACTTCGGCGCGGCCTCCGCGATCGGCCAGGCGCTGCACACCGAGGCCGAGGTGACCGGCGGGACGGCCGCACTGGACCTGTACGACGAGGCCGTGACCGAACTGCAGCGGTCGCCCGCGGCCTACGAACTGGCCCGTGCGCTCGTCGGTCACGGCGCCGCGCTGTCCCGCAACGGCCGGGTCCCGGAGGCCGCGGACCGGCTCTACCAGGGCCTGGAAGGCGCCGTGCACTGCGGTGCGGAGGCCCTGGCGGCGCGGGCCCGGGACGAGCTCTCAGCCGCCGGCCTCCGCCCCCTGCCCCTGCGCTACGCCCAGACGGACACCCTCACGGCCCAGGAACGCCGAGCCGCCGAGCTGACCGCGCTGGGCAAGCCGGTGGCGGTCGTGGCGAAGGAACTGCGGCTCACCGAGCAGGGGGTGCGGCGGTTGCTGTCCCTGGTGTATCGCAAGGTGGGTACGGATGCGGCAGGGCTGGCGCGGGCGTTGGAGACGTTTCCGCGGCCTCGGCCGTGACCTCGGGGCCGCCGCCGATGGCCCGCGGCCCCTACGTACCGCGCGTACAGCGGCCCGTCGGGGCCGTCGCCGGTGGGCGGCACTGGAGGGCGAAGTCGGCCGGGCTGGTGCTCAGGTAGCGGCCCATGCAGGCGTTCGCCGTCGTATGCCCGCGCTCGGCGCAGAAGGCCAGTGCCGCGCGGCCGTCGGCGAACGGGCCCGGGGCGTAGATCACCCAGTAGCCCGGACGGAGCGAGGCGTAGTCGTCGCTGCGGACGAAGACGGCCTCGGGGACGGACTGGCGGATCCGGGCGAGGCGCCGGTCGCGGGCCGTGGTACCCGCGGAGAGTGGTTCGGAGTACAGCTGGGCGATCCATCGGCCGGCCCCGGGCGGGGCGGAGGGCGACTCGGACCCGCCCGGGGTGGGCGTCGCGCTGGGCGTGGGCGCCGAGGACGTGCTCGGCGCTGAGCTGCCCTCCGCTCCCACGGTCTGCTTGTCGTCGTTCTGCCCGTCGTCGGGGGTGAACAGGGTGAGGGCGACTGCGGTGATCGCGCCGGCGGCCAGCAGGGCGGTGACGGCGACGAGGAGCGGTCTACGGCCACGGGGTCGGCGCCCCGGACGCGGCGTGTCCACCTGCGTCGGTGTCGGCGTCACCGTCTGCGTCGGCCGGGCCCAGTGCGGTGTGGTGCCGGACGCGGCCTGCGCCAGCAGCGCGTCCAGTTGCTCGGCATCGGGGCGCGCCGCCGGGTCGCGTACGAGGAGAGACTGAAGGACGGAGGCGAGTGGGCCCGATCGGGCGGGCGGGGGCACCGGGTCGTCGAGGACCGCGGCCAGCGTGGCGAGAGTCGTCTCGCGGCGCAGGGGGCTGACGCCTTCCACGCAGACGTACAGCACGACCCCGAGGGACCACAGGTCGGCGGCCGGGTCGTCGCCGTGGCCGCGCACGCGTTCGGGCGCCATGTACTCGGGCGAGCCGACGAGTTCACCGGTGACCGTCAGCGCGGTGGTGCCCTGGAGGGCGGCGATGCCGAAGTCGGTGAGGACGGCGGTGCCGTCGGGCCGGAGCAGCACGTTGGCGGGCTTGACGTCCCGGTGCTGGATACCGGCCGCGTGCGCGGCGCGCAGCCCGGAGAGCACCTGGCGACCGATGCGCGCCGCCTCCACAGGGGTCAACGGGCCGTCGGCCAGGCGCTGTTGGAGCGAGACGCCCGGCACCAGCTCCATCACGATCCACGGATGGGGATCCGCCTCGATGAGCTGGTGGACCGTCACCACATACGGGTTGCTGAGCCGGGCCAGCGCCCTCGCCTCACGCATGACCCGTTCTCGTACGGCCTCGGAGGCCTCGGCATCCGGACGTACCGCCTTGAGGGCGACCTCACGGTGCAGAACCGTGTCCCGGGCCCGCCAGACCGTGCCCATTCCGCCGCTGCCCAGCCGCTCCAGCAACTCGAAGCGTCCGTCGACCATGTCCCCCGGTGCGTTCACGTGCCCCAGGTTAAGGGGTCCTTGCACTACGAGCGTCCGATCAGGTCGCGTGGTCTGGTGCCGTGCATCGCAAGGCGCCGGAGCGCCCTGGTAGCGGAGCTACCTGGGCGGTTCGGCAACGCGGCGAGGTGCGGTGCCAGACCACGCGACCCGGGCGGGCATAGTGCAAGGACCCCTAAGGCAGGGGGCCACGGCTCGGCGGGCGTGGGTGCGGCTCGCACGGATGCGTGAGGCGGAGTGAGTGGCTACGGAGAGATCCACGGGATCCCGGCGTGACTTCCTGCGTCCGTCGGGATCGCGGGCGGCGCGGGGGTGCTCTACTCGGCGATGGGCGCACTGAACCTCGCGCCGGTGCCGGAACGTGCGGGCCGACGAGTACCGGGCCCGGGGCACGAGCGTTCACACTCAGCGGGGGCAGCGCCAGGAAGATCCTGGCGCCCGGTGGCGGCATCGCTGGCCTGGCCACCGTTGTACGAACGCGACAAGTACACGTACGGGGGCCCGCCCGGCTGCCCCAGTCGCACGTCACGCTCGTACTTCAGGCTGACCTCGCCGACCTGGCCATGATGGAAGGTCGGTGCCATGGCCGATGATCAGCGCCGGGGCGTCGGTCAGTGCGTTCAGCAGCTGTCGAAGAGCGGGCCTTATCCGCTGACGCGGATCGGATCTCCAGGCGCCCGTAGTAGTCCGCGCTGATCCCCCCAGCCCAGCCTGGTCGTCGGCGTAGGCTCGGTCGCCTTGCGTGTGCGTCATGGACAGCACTCCAGGACCTCGAAGACAGGCACAGAGCAAGTGCTTATACAGCCAGTCGTCTTGAACGCCAACCATGAGTGCCTCCGAGTGCGTGAGGTCTCGGTGCATGGGGGTGCCCGTGAGGAGCGGGCCAGCAGCGTGCAGTGCCGCGTACTCGTCAGTCGGCCTGCGACTTACCGCAGCAGCACTCCGAAGACGGCCGTGAAGAACGCCTCGTACGGCCGCGCAGAGCGCTCGGCTCGGGCGCAGACCAGTGCCCCTTCCCACGCACTCAGCACAAACCGGGCCAAAGTGGACGCATCCAGGGTCTTCGCCACGTCGCCCGCTTGCTGGGCCTCGGCAATGGCGAAGGCGAGCGCATCGGTCCAGGCCTCGAAGCTGTCCCGCACGGTGGCGCGCACCGCGTCACTGTGATCGGCCACCTCGACGGCCAGGTCACCCACGAGGCAGCCCCGGGTGAAGTCGGCCCGAACGTTTTCGTCACGCAGGAACTCGAAGTGCTCGCGCAGCCGGGTCAGCGGCGCGACCGACGAGTCGCGCAGGCTCTCCAGCCGCCGAGTGGCGCCGTACCGTTCCAGGGCCACCACGGCCAGGGCTTCCTTGCTCTGGAAGTGGTTGTAGAAGGAGCCCTTCGGGGCGCCGGCGGCGTTGGTGATGTCCTTCACGCCCGTAGCCGCGTAACCGTGGGCGTGGAACTGCTGGACCGCCGCGGCGACGAGGTTCTCACGCAGACTGGCTCTCGCCACGGCTGGACCTCCTCCTGCACAGGATGGCTGTAAGACGGTCAGTCGTATTCACCCTACCAGATACGAGCGGACGGCCGTGAAGACTGCGGCGAGGGGCCACGCGGGGCGGCGTGCGCCCCGGGATGCATTCACAGGCCCCTCTCTTCGGCTTCGCCCTCAGAGCTTCCGTACCGAGGAATTTGCCGCCCATCGGCGAGGACGGCGAGATGCGGGCATCAGGCATAGGTCTCCTACGTCGGCAGGGGCGGATTGCCACGCAGGCACGCGAGCTTGCGCCTTTTAAGACGACCGGTCATTATGAAAAAAGGAGGTCGTCCCATCTGAGGACCCGCCGCCAAGGCAACGACATACACACAGGAGACCCACCATGAGTGATCTCACGGCCCATGTCATCGATGCGCACGGCGGCCTGGACCGCTACGGCCGATACGAGTCGGCCACCGTCGACTTCCACTCCGGTGGCGCGCTGTGGGCGCTGAAGGGGCACGAGGGCATCTTCGACAGCGCCACCGTCCGCGTCGACCTTCGCCGACAGCGCGCCAGCCACTCCCCCTTCCGTGCCCCGGACCTGCGCACGTCCTTCACCGCGGACCGAGTGACCGTGGTGAATGACCGCGGCGAGGTGCAGGCCGAGCGTCTGGCGCCCCGGGACGCGTTCGCGGGCCACACCCTCGAAACCCCGTGGGACGACCTGCACGTCGCCTACTTCGCCGGTTACGCGATGTGGACGTACCTGACCTCGCCCTTCAGCTTCGTCTCCCCCGGCTTCCGCACCGAGGAACTGCCCGCCGTCACCGACAACGGCGAAAAGTGGAGCCGGCTGAAGGTCACCTTCCCCGAGGATGTCGCCACGCACAGCCGGGAACAGATCTTCTACTTCGACAAGGACGGGCTGCTGCGTCGGCACGACTACACCGCCGAGGTCATCAACGCCGGGCCGGCCGCGCACTACTCCTTCGACCACGCGGACTTCGGCGGGATCATGGTTCCGACCAGGCGCCGCGTCTACCCGCTGGGCGCGGACGGGACGGTGGCGCACGACATCGAGCTCGTCACCATCGACGTCGAGCATGTCACGTTCAGCTGATGTCATCTCCGGGCTGGGAGCCCCCGCGCGGCCGTGGAGCGAGGGAGGCGGCGGGCGGGACGGGCGCGGCGATCCAGCCACCCTCGTGCCCGCGTCGTCACGCCAGAGCGGCGGTGTGGCCCTGCTGCGCCGTCACAACCGCATCTCGTCCGGAGAGCGTTGATGACCATGCCTGATGGGGTCGGCGCTTGATCGGGCGCATACACCTCCAGCGACTTCCGAGGCGCCCTCAAGGTCATCGCCCGGCGCCCGTCGACCGCCGGTGGGCATGGCTTCATGCCAACCATGATCGCCCTCGGCCTGCAGCTCCTATGTCGGCCTGCAGCGTGACCCCCAGCCGCACCAGGTTCCCAGTGCGGTGACCGGGTCGGACCTGACGGGCGATGTGCGCCGGGGGTCGGGGGTCGGGGGAGGGCGTGGACGCCTGCCGGCCACGGGGATGCGGCGTGCGCGCGTGACGGGCTCAGGCGCCATGACGTGGTGGCCGTGCTCGGCTCGAACGGTCCCGACGAGCTCCGCATTGCAGGTCGCCGGAGCAGTCGCGCTCCACCGCCTCCGCCGTGAAGGACCTCGTGAACGCCTATGCGCACGGGAGAACATACAGGTCACCAGCGAGCACGTCGTCCCCTGACACCACCGGCACGGTCGCATCGATCACCGCTGGCCCAGTGCTGGACGCTGTCCCGGCCCCCATGGCCCCGCCGGCCCTCCCCCTCACACTCCTGGCAACGGCAGCCGCCTTCACCACCAAGCTCCTGGGCGCATACCTCGGGCCGATCGGGTTGCCGGATCGTCACCCGTTGCACAGCACGGCCGACCGGGTGCCGACGGAGTCCGCGTCTCCTCCGGGTCGTCGCAGTTTTCGTAGGCAACGCAGCCGGGGTGACGAAGAAGCCGTCGTCCGTGCGCTTCCGCGTCTCGTTCACGCGCTGCTTCGTGCCATCGACGCCGACATGGTGCGGGAGCAGCGGCTGCTCAGAACTGAGTACCTGGCCCTGATGCGCCTGTCCGAGGCACCCGGTCGCCAGCTGCGTACGAGCGATCTCGCCGAGGTCAGGATTTCGTTCAGCGGGTCCGGTGCGCAGAGGACGCCCGCGGCTGGAACGCGGCCCTCACGGACGCCGGCTTCCGGCGGCTGGAGGAGGCGTGGCCGACCAGTCTGGCCGCCGTGCGTCGGCACTTCCTCGACCATCTGGTCGGTCTGGACCTCAAGGAGCTGGCCGCGGCCCTGCGCAAGGTGGCGACCTGGGCCTGCCTGACCGGCCGCGCAGACGGCCGGGGGCCGCTCCGGGCCGGAGATCCAGCCCTTTGGAGCGGCCCCCGGCCGATCTGCACTGTGCTGTTTTCAGTTGTGTCCTCGGTTTCAGCCGCGGTAGGTCTCCAGCAGCCGCAGCCAGACCTCGCTGATCGTCGGGAAGGCGGGTACGGCGTGCCAGAGCCGTTCCAGCGGGACCTCGCCGGCGATGGCGATCGTGGCGGCGTGGAGCAGTTCGCCGGTTCCGGGCCCGACGAAGGTGACGCCGACCACGGTGCCGCGGTCCGGATCGACCAGCATCCGGGCCTTGCCGCGGTAGCCCTCGCCGTACTGGTGCGCTCCGGCGACGCGCCCGATGTCGTAGTCGACGACATCGACCCGGCGCCCGGTGCGCTCGGCCTCCTGCGTGGTCAGCCCGACGGCCGCGACCTCGGGGACGGTGAAGACCACCTGCGGTACGGCCGTGCTGTCAGCCGTCGCGATGTGCGCACCCCACCGGGAGTCGTCGACGGGCTCGCCCTTGGCGCGTGCGCCGATGACAGCACCGGCGATCCTGGCCTGGTACTTGCCCTGGTGCGTGAGCAGGGCACGCCCGTTGACGTCGCCGACGGCGTAGAGCCAGCCGTCCGGGACAGCGGTCACCCGGAACGTGTCGTCCACGGCCAGCCAGTCACCGGGGGTCAGACCGACCGTCTCCAGGCCCACGTCCGCGGTCCGCGGGGCACGGCCGGTGGCCAGCAGGATCTCGTCCGCCGCCAGTTCCCGACCGTTCGCCAGGTCGATCCGCACCTCGCCGTCCGCGCGGCGCAGGGACGCCACCGAGGTGGCGTACCGGATGTCCACGCCGGCCTCACGCAAGCCGTCCGCGACCAACTCGCCGACGAACGGCTCCATCCGCTGGAGCAGACGGTCCTCGCGAACCAGCAGGGTCACCTGTGACCCCAACGCCTGCCAGGCGGTGGCCATCTCGACGGCGACCACACCGCCGCCAACGACGGCCAGCCTGCTGGGCGCCTGCTCCGCGCTGGTCGCCTCGCGGCTGCTCCAGGCACGGACGGTGTCCAGTCCGGGGATCCGGGGCAGGGCCGCGCTGGTGCCCGTACTGAGGACGACGGCGTGCCGGGCGGCCAGCCGGACGACGTCGCCGTCCTCCGTGTGCACCGCCACCCGCCGGGGGCCGTCGAGCCTGCCGTGCCCGCGGATCAGGTCCACGTCGACGGAGTCCAGCCAGTCGACCTGGCTCTCGTCCTTCCAGTAGGAGGCCATCTTGTCGCGGTGGGCCAGAACCGCGTCGACGTCCAGTGGGCCGGCCACCGCCTTGCGCAGCCCAGGGACGCGGAGCGCGTCGGCGCGTGCCACCACCGGCCGCAACAGCGCCTTGCTCGGCTCGCACGCCCAGAAGGAGCACTCACCGCCGAGCAGTTCACGCTCGACAATCACGCTGCTGAGACCGGCGGCGCGAGCACGCTCGGCCACGTTCTCGCCGACGGGACCCGCTCCGATGACGATCACGTCGTAGTCACGGACGGCATCGCTCGCCGCTGATGCATTCATCCCTGCTCCTGAGGTTGCGGGGCGGTTCAGCGACCGGGGAGCCGCTCGGTGATCTCCTGGAGGACCCAGCCGTTGCCGTCGGGGTCGCTGAAGGTGGCGTAGGAGCCGTAGGAGGCGCCGTCGGGGTGTCGTCCCGCGAGGCGTTCCTGGCCCGGCAGGTCGTGGGTGACCGTGCCGCCGGTGTGGCCGTGGAAGAGCAGCCCTCGGGCGTCATGGAACACCTCGCTCACGTCGATGCCGCGCCCGAGCAGTTCCTCGCGGGCCGCCTCGATGTCGGAGACGATCAGGTACAGGCCCTGTGCGGAGCCGGGCTCTGCGGAGGTGAGGCCCTTGCCGAAGATGATCGACGCCTCGGATCCGGGCGGTGTGAGGTGGACCGCGCGCCAGTCCTCGATGGGGGACGCGTCGACGTCCAGACGGAAACCCGCCCTCTCGTAGAAGGCCTTGGCCCGCTCGACGTCGGAGACGGGGAGAACGAGGAGTTCGAGCTTCAGGTGCATCTTCTTCATCCACTTTCCATGGACTGGGGGAGCCGGGACGGAAGGTCGTCACCGGTTGAACTGGTGACGAGCATGCCACTCAATCCGTCACCGGTCAAGCAGGTGACGGAGGAGGTCTCGGGTGTCACTCGAAGAGCCGCAAGCTCGTCGAGTGACTGTGCGGCGCAGCACTCGCCGAGGGAGCCACACACCTCATGGCGACCAGGGCCCCGCAGAGCAACCACGCCCGACTGACCGCCGCTGCGGGCGCCCGCCTGGGACTGCGTCCCGTGCTGACCCTGGCGGGCACGCCGGTGGGCCGACGCAGAGCAATCTCGCCTGAACGCCCTGTTCAGCGCCACCGTCGTCTAGGCCGGCGCCATCCATGGCGACGCCCTCAGCGCGGCCGCGGCGGAAGTGGCCGCGCGACTGCGAGCCGACGGCGCCGTACCGGCGCTGACCCCCTTCGGAGGCTCCAGCGCGCTCGGCGCCCGCGGCTACACCGTGTGCGGACGCGAACTGCTCGCCCAGGCCCCCGACCTCAAGACCGTCGTGGTGGCCCTGGGTTCCGTCGGCACCATGGCCGGTCTGGTCCACGCGCTCGGCACCGACCGAGTCCTGGGCGTCCACTGCGGCGCGTTGACCGAACCGCCGCGGCCGCCCTGAACCGGACGGCCCGCGCGGAGGGCGTCGTGCTCGCCCCCGTCTACACCGGTCGGGCCATGGTCGGCCTCCTGATCGCGGCGGTGGATGGTGGCACGTCGTTCCCGGCCGACGCACGTTCTTCCTCCACACAGGCGGCCTTCCCGGCCTGTTCGGCCACCAGGCCGCGCTGAAGGACGCCGCATCGGACCTCACCGCCTGAAGTCACACGCTCTGAGGCCGGAAACACGTCGCGGGCCGACTCGGCTGCGTCGGCAGCGCAGCCGAGTCGGCCCGCGATCCCGCGGCAGCCTGTGGCTGCCGCGGCACTATTCGATCAGGGGCCAAGCGCCTTGATGGCCCCGGAGGCTCAGCAGGTCAGGAGGTCAGGAGGTGGCACGCTGCGGCAGCCGCCAGCCGGGACGGGGGAAGTGGCAGGTGTAGCCGTCCGGGTAGCGCTGAAGGTAGTCCTGATGCTCGGGCTCGGCCTCCCAGAACGGCCCGGCGGGTACGACTTCGGTGACCACCGGTCCCGGCCACAGCCCCGACGCGTCCACGTCCGCGATCGTGTCCTCCGCGACGCGTCGCTGCTCGTCGTCGAGGTAGAAGATGGCGGACCGGTAACTGAGTCCCACATCGTTGCCCTGGCGGTTCTTCGTGGTCGGGTCGTGGATCTGGAAGAAGTACTCCAGGATGGTCCGGTAGTCCGTCATGCTCGGATCGAAGACGATCTCGATCGACTCGGCGTGACCCTCGTGATTGCGGTATGTCGGTCGCTCGATGTCGCCTCCGCTGTACCCAACCCGCGTGGACAGGACGCCGGGGAGCGTCCGGATCAGCTCTTGCATGCCCCAGAAGCAGCCGCCCGCCAGCAGGGCCTTCTGCTCGGTGTCAGCCATGTCGTGTCACCTGTTCCTCTGTGTCGTCGCCAGAGCCGTGTGCGGGGCGTCGCCCACCATGGTGCCGATACGACCCGAGTGGGCCGTCTCTCATCACGAGCGGGCACGCGGCACCGGCCACACCGCTCAGTAAGCCTTTAAGTCACCAGTTTGAACGGTGACGGACATTCTGGCTAGATCCCATCGCACCGCCGAGACCGAGCATGGCCGCGGTCTACTGATCGCCGACGCCCCGCGGCCGGGGGCTAAGAGGCAGACGCGCACACGGATCGTGGACCAGGGCGTGGCCACGTCCCGCCACGAGCGGGCCGTACGGCAACTGCTCGGCCTGCGGACGCCGGAGGCGGTCCTGGACACACTCGCCAGGGGCACGCGAGCGGGCAACGGGGGACGCTTCCTCGTGCATGAGGCGATCCACACCGCGCCCACGCACCTGTTAGCGCGGCAGAAATCCCAGGACGCCGTACGCGAGGGCCGTCCCACTTCGGCAACTCCCCCGTGTACGGCAACAGTCCGTCGCTGGAGGACACCATGGCGCAGACCGCGATGGTCGTCGGCAGTGCGCAAGAGGTGGTCGGCGGCGATGAAGCGCCAGTCCGTGACCGGCGGCGCATCACGGACGCGTTTCGGGTATCGACCGGGCTGGGGCGGCGTCACGCGACCTGGGGTGTCGCTCTCATGTGCCATTGAGCAAGTGTTCTGCATTTCACCGTGCGCACTGAGGTTCTGGAACCGTCGGCCCGAGCACTGATCAGTGCGCCTTCCCACGCGCTCAGCACGCACCGCGCCAACGCGGACGCCTCAAGGGTGCGGCACCAGGTCTCCGCGGTCGGCGCCATGACGGAGACCCTGGTCAGACTGCGGCCACACCCACTCCGGGGGTGCGCACTCCCAGGAGGGCGAGACAGTTCAGCCAGAGCGCATCGAGCGGGGCGGTGTTGTTGTAGAGCTTCGCGAACAGCACCTGCCCCTCCAACTGGGCAACGACGGAACGAGCGGCGTCACGGGTGGCGGTGACCGTCACGTCACCGCGCTCCAGGGCGGCCGAGATCACCTCTTCGACCATGTCGACCTGGGCGTCGAAGATCTCCTGCAGACGTTCCCGGATGGCTTCCGTCTGGTTGCTCAGCTCCAGCGTGAGGTTGCCGAACATGCACCCGGACACAGTTCCGCACGTCGCCTGCCCGGCGCGCTGCGCGGCCGCGGTCTCCTCGAACAGCTGCCGGAGCCGCAGCAGGGGTTCCTGGTCGCTGCGCAGAACACGGTCCCAGTCGCGTCGCTGAGCAGCCCACTGCTCGGCGAGCACGGCCAGCGCCAGGGCTTCCTTGGACTCGAAGAAGTAGTAGAAGCTGCCCTTGGGCACGCCTGCCGCCTTGCAGATCTCCGCCACACCCAGGGCCGAGTAGCCCCGCAGTTCGATGAGAGACTGCGCAGCACTGAGGATCTTGCTCCTGGCATCGCTCGTCCGTCCCATGCCTTCAGTATACGACCATTCGACTAGCTGCTGAACAAACCGGTCATCCACTTCGCCGGAGGCGGAGGCAGGTCGGCGCCGCTGCTCGAACAGCGACGTCGACCTGCGCGCCGGGGAGGTTCCGTCCTGCTACGCGGCGGCCTTCAGCTTCGCGGCGATCTTCACGACTCGCTCCGCCTGATGGCGTGCGGCCGCGCGCGTGGTGTCGTCCACCGGCCGGGTGCCCTGCCCATCCACGTGGGAGGTGCCATAGGGGTTACCGTCCGCGAACTTGACCGGATCGGTGAAGCCGGGAGCGACGACGATGCCCCCGAAGTGGTGGACCGAGGTGTACAGCGCCTGGAGCGTCGTCTCCTGCCCCGCGTGGGCGGTCGCGGACGACGTGAAGCCGCTGTAGACCTTGTCGGCCAGCTTGCCCTGCGCCCACAGGCCTCCAAGGGTGTCCATGAACTGCTTGAGCTGGGCGGACAGATTGCCGAAGCGCGTCGCGGTACCGAACAGGACCACGTTGGCCCACTCGATGTCCGCCACGGACGCCTCCGGGATGTCGGCAGTGGCGGCATGGTTGGCGGCCCACGCCGGGTTCGACTGGATGGCTTCCCAGGGGGCGAGTTCCGGCGCCTTGACCAGACGCACTTCGGCGCCGGCCTTGACTGCGGCATCGCGCAACTCCTTGGCGATCTCGGTGATGGTGCCGGTGGAGGAGTAGTAGACGATTGCGACGTTCACGGGAGTGACCACGGCCGTGATCTCCATTCTTGTGGTGAGCGGGAAGAGCTCGGAAGACATAGCCGACGGGCTAGTAACCGGAAAGGTAGACGACCGGTCTATAAATGGCAATGCTGCCCCCGCGCATCCGCCGTCGCAACACCCCCGCTCACTCACACCCCTGCATTGACCTGTCACTTCGCAACAGAGGCGGCGACACCCGCGTCACCCCACCCGGTGCGCCACATCACAGACCAGCGCAATTGACGCACCCCGACCGGTCGTCTACTTTTACATGACCGGTCGGTTAGTGCGCTTCCGCACCCACCACCCCTCAGAGAGGCCGTCATGAACAGTCAGGGACAGAAGGTCGCCGTCATCACCGGCGCGTCGCAGGGCATCGGCGCCGGGCTCGTCAGCGCCTACCGCAAGCTGGGCTACGCCGTCGTCGCCACCTCGCGCAGCATCGAGGAGTCGCAGGACGCCGATGTTCTCGCCGTCAAGGGGGACATCTCCGACCGTGCCACCGCCGAGCGCGTCATCGCGGCGGGCCTGGAGCGGTTCGGTCGTATCGACACGCTCGTCAACAACGCGGGGATCTTCATCTCCAAGCCGTTCACCGAGTTCACCGAGGACGACTACGACGCGGTGATGGGAGTGAACGTCAGCGGCTTCTTCCGGATGAGCCAGCTCGCGATCGAGCAGATGCTCAAGCAGGGCGGCGGACACATCGTGCAGATCACGACCAGCCTCGTCGAGCACCCCAACTCCAGCGTGCCCTCCATTCTCGCCTCCCTCTCCAAGGGCGGGCTCCAGGCCGCCACCAAGGCCCTGGCCATCGAGTACGCCTCCCGGGGAATCCGCTCCAACGCGGTCGCCCTGGGCACGATCAAGACCCCCATGCACCCGGAGCAGCACCACGCGGCGCTCGCCGAGCTGCACCCGGTGGGTCGCATGGGCGAGACCAGCGACATCACCGACGCGGTGGTCTACCTGGAGAACGCCCCCTTCGTCACCGGTGTGATCCTGCCCGTCGACGGTGGGCAGACCGCCGGGCACTGACCACGCGGACTCCATGGACGAGGCGCCGCTGGCCCCCGTATCAGGTAGGAGGCGATTTCCGTGGCTTCACCACTGGTTTCTCTCGGCGTGAGCAGTCCCGTCCTGGCCGCGCCCATGGCAGGCGGTCCGAGCGCCCCCGAGCTGGTCGTCGCCGCGGCGTGGGCGAATGGTCTGGGCTTCCTGGCGGCAGGCTACAAGGACGTCGGCGCCGTCGCCGAGGAGATCGCAGGTGTGCGCCCCGCCGGCGTCGCGTTCGGCGTCAACGTCTTCGCGCCGGGTCCGCTGCGGGTCGATCCGGCGGAGTTCCGGCGCTATGCCCGGACCATCGCGCCCGAGGCCCAGGTGCACGGTGTCGATCTGCTGTCCGCCGATCCGGTCGAGGACGACGACCACTGGTCCGACAAGATCGAACTGTTGCTGTCCGAGCCAGTGCCGGTGGTCAGCTTCACCTTCGCCGTACCGGACGCGGGGGTCGTCACTGCGCTGCGGGCCGTCGGCACACTCGTCGTCCAGACGGTCACCTCTCCTGCGGAGGCGCTCCTGGCCGTCGAGGCAGGCGTCGACATGCTCGTCGTCCAGGCCGCGGCGGCCGGAGGACATTCGGGTACGTTCACCCCGCGGCGGACTCCGGCCGTGGTGCCCCTCCCCCGGCTCCTCGGCGAGGTGCGGCGAGGTGCGGCGAGCCGTGTCCCTGCCCCTCGTCGCCACGGGCGGGCTGGTGACGCCCGGGGATGTCGTCCAGGTAATGGAGGCCGGTGCCAGGGCCGCCATGGTCGGCACGGTCCTGCTGCGCGCGGACGAGTCCGGAGCCGTACTCCCGCACAAGGCGGCACTGGCCGACGCGGCAGACGCGACAAACCGCGCAACCGTGGTCACCAAGGCCTTCACCGGCCGTCCGGCACGGGCCCTGCGCAACCACTTCACCGACGCCTACAGCGACTTGGCACTTCTCGGCTACCCCGCGCTGCACCACCTGACCAGCCCGATACGCAGGGCCGCGGTGACGGCCCACGATCCGGAGCGGACCAACCTGTGGGCCGGCACCGGCTACCGCCATGCCACCGCGTAACCAGCGGCCCGGATCCTGCGGAGACTGGCCTCCCGCCTCTGAAGGCAGAGGGCGGTCGACGACTGCCCGATGCTTGGCGCCGCGGAGTCGGGGTCGGGAGCAGACCGTGAACTGTCAGAGCCGTTACCGAACGAGCAAGAGGAGCAGGACCATGAGCCACCCGATGCACGATGTGCTCGACCGTTGGAAGGCCGCCTTCGACAACCACCAGCCGGACGTGATCGCGGAGTTGTACACCCTGGACGCGCTCTTCCAGGGATTCGGACCGACCGTCGTGGCCGGCCGGGATGCGGTACGCGCGTACTACGAGGCAGTCGACGCCGACCGACGCGCCGATGTGGCGGTCCTCCACACCTACACCCTCGGCAGCCACGTCGCCGGCGGCTTCGCGGACGTCACCTTCAGCGGCGCGGACGGATGGGAGGCCGAGGTCCACATGTCCCTCGTCCTGCACCGCGAGAACAACGACTGGAAGATTCGCCAGTACCACGTCTCCCGGGTCATCACCCAGGACTGACGGCCCTACATCACCCTCGCTCCCCCTCGATGGCCGGCGTCCATGGACGCCTTGGCTCGAATGGAGAAAGACCATGCGCGAATTCCTCGTCGAACTCACCACGACCGTCCCCGAAGGCACCGACCCGGCCGAGGTCGACCGGATCCGCGGCGCGGAATCCGTACGTGCCGGGGAACTGGCCTCCGGTGGACACCTCGTACGCCTGTGGCGCCCGGTCGGAGAACTGCGCAGCATCGGCCTGTGGCGCGCCGACGACGAAGCCGAGCTACGGGAGAAGGTGCTCGGCACCCTGCCTCTGTGGCCCTGGATGACCGCGGCCATCACCCCGCTGCAACCCCACCCCAATGACCCCGGCAGCGCCGGCACGGCCGCCTGACACCTCTCACCGCCACCCGCTGCCCGACCCGGGCGCCTCCGAAGCGCGGGCACTTCGAGTGGTGGCGGGCAGCCGAGCGCGGTAGCGCCGCGTCCACCACCCGCGCGGGTGATCTTCGGTGACGAGGTCAGCGCGGCTGCCCCATGACCCGCCGAGGGGCTCCACCTCGTGGTCTCGGACATCGAGGCGGCGCGGGCGGAGCTGGCCCGCAGCGGGGCCCACGTGATTCGCTACCGTGTACGAGTTCACGTCCGTCCACCCGTCACGAAACATCCCGAAAGGTTGCCCACCGGCTTGGCGATGCGTGCACTCCAGCCGCGAGCCGCTGACCGGCTGGAGGCGCGGGTTTGTCAGAGGCGGCGGCCTTGTTCCTTCCACGGCGAACGCACCCTTGTCGTCGCTGCCCGTACGGTCACTTCGACCGTACGCGTCCTCGAAACACTGCCCGCGCTCCTGCGCGGCGACGACCGTGTGACCGTGGTCTTCGCCTACGACCCCACTTCCGCGTTCAACACGGCGTTCTCAGCCTCCTCCACGATGCCGGATGCCGGGTCATGCCCTGGGCACAGCTGAGGGACATCACCCCGGACCTCATCCTGTCCGCCAGCGAGAACATCGACGTTCCAGAGGGCGACTGCCCGGTGCTGGTGCTGCCCCACGGCGTCGGCTTCCAAAAGCTCGTACCAATTCGCGGAGTGCGCGCGAGAGGCTCTCCGGGGTCGTGCGGGACTCCCTGTTGGAGAGCGGGCGGGCTTGGCTCGCGGTCTCGCATCCGGCGCAGGAGGAGCAACTGCTGGCCACCCACCCGAAGGTGGCCGGGCGCACGCTGCTGGTCGGCGACCCGTGCTTCGACGAGCTGGTCGGCAGCCGGACACGCAGAAAGGCGTACAGGGAGGCGCTGGGTGTCGCGGACCATCAGCCTCTGGTCATGGTCAGTTCCACCTGGGGGCCCACATCCCTCCTGGGCAGCCATCCGAACCTGTTGCCGCGTCTCCTCGCACAGCTGCCCTGCGACACCATCCCCTTCGCCACGCTGCCCAGAACCAGGACCGCTTCCTGCAGTTCACGGATCGCGGCGTCGGTGTCGCCGAGATGACCGTGCACGGCGCCGATGGCGGCCCTCACCCCGGCGGCCATCCGCCGGTCGGGCTCCGCACGGCTCTCCAGCTGCTGCTGTGCCCGGCGCAGCAGGACCATGGCCTCCGCATGATCGCCTCGGACGTCGAGAGCGCACCCGAGGACGAAGGTGGCGAGCGCGGCACCGCGTGTTTCCCCGGCCTGCTCGTTGAGTGCGAGCGAACGCCGGTACGCCTCGACGGCGCCGGACGGCTCGACGACATCCAGGTACCGGCCGAGGAATTCCTGTCTCCGCCAGTTGCCAGCCCAGGGTGTACAGCTCGCAGCGGACGGCCGCACGCAGGACCGCCAGGATGGCAGGGTGCTCGGTGTCCAGCCATTCCAGTGGCGGTGGCCCGTCGGCGGCGGCGAACGGGTTGTCGGCGTCCCGCAGCAGGTCCGACAGGTCGGCGATCCGCAACCGTTCCTTCCTGAGGGCTCGGTCGGCGAACGCGGTCAGGACGAGACAGTGCCTGCCCACCCGCTCCGTCAGTGCCGTCTGCTCGGTCTCCGGCTCCTCCTCGGACGCCCGCTCCCGGGCATGGAGGCGGACCAGATCGTCATGCGGTAGCGGCCATCACTCATGGGTTCCACCAGGCTCGCCTTCGCCAGGACCCGTAGCAGGCGCTTGGCGCTCCTCGTGTCGACGTCGGCGACGACCGAGTGCCACACCGGCATCGAAGGTGCCGAACGGCAGCCATCCGTCCCAGTCGTCCGCTCAGCCGATGATGTGGCCCCCGACCGACGCGGCGGCGGGGTCAGCACGTCCTCTCGTTGCCGCTCCCGAGACGACGTGGCGAACTACATCCGCGACAGCCGTCGTACGCCGAGCAGGCACGTGCCGCATCCGTCGCAGAGGCGTTCGATCATGCTCAGGTCCGTACCGCGGAAGACCCCCCGTTTCGAGCACGCCAGGTACGGAGATTTGGCGGCCACGCCCGGGACGATCCTGCTCAGCCCAGGAAGCTCAGTCGAACCTGACGGTTGACATTGTCTTTATTGGTGTCCACCAGGCACACCGACTGCCACGTCCCCAGCTCCAGCCGCCCGCCCACCACCGGCAGGGTCGCGTGCGGCGGGACGATCGCCGGGAGGACGTGGTCGCGGCCGTGGCCGGGGCTGCCGTGGCGGTGCTGCCAGCGGTCGTCGGCGGGAAGCAGGGTGTGCAGGGCGGTGAGCAGGTCGTCGTCGCTGCCGGCTCCCGTCTCGATGATGGCGATTCCGGCGGTTGCGTGCGGGACGAAGACGTTGAGCAGGCCGTCGCGGCCCGCGGCCACCTCCCTCAGAAAGGTCTCGCAGTCACGGGTGAGGTCGACGACGGTCTCCTCGGGGCCGGAGGTGACCTGGAGCACTCGGGTGGTGAAAGCGTCTGCCATGCTTCCCATCCTGACTCATGCCTCGGGGGCCGTGCCCGAGCGGTCGCCCGGAAGCCGGGACGAGAGGTCCACTGCGCGAGACGCCCGTCGACCGGGGACACGCGACCTGGCCACGTTCAGCGGCATGTTGCGTTCAGCTCTGCTCACGACGTGTGGTCGAGTGGGCGGTGATGCCCATGGCCGCGTCTCCGCGTAGGGAAGATCCACGGCCTCCGCGCTGTTCGTAGAAGCGTGAACAACACGCGCGAGGTCGAGGTAGTCGTCATAGGCGCTGGTCAGGCCGGTCTGGCCGGCGCCTATCACCTGCGGCGGACCGGGTTCGAGCCGGACCGTGACTTCGTGGTGCTGGACCACTCCCCCGGCCCGGGCGGCGCCTGGCAGTTCCGGTGGCCCTCGCTGACGTACGGCAAGGTGCACGGGATGCATGCCCTGCCGGGGATGGAGCTGACGGGCACGGATCCGGCGCGGCCCTCGTCGGAGGTGATCCGGGAGTACTTCGCCGCGTACGAGCGGGAGTTCGACCTGCGGGTGCGGCGGCCGGTCGACGTACGGGCCGTCCGGGACGGCTCGGGCGGGCGGCTGCTGGTCGAGACCTCCGCCGGGGACTGGACCGCGCGAGCACTGATCAACGCGACCGGGACCTGGGACCGGCCGTTCTGGCCCCGCTATCCGGGCCAGGAGACCTTCCACGGGCGGCAGTTGCACACCGCGCAGTACCCGGGGCCCGGGGAGTTCGCCGGACAGCGGGTGGTCGTGGTGGGCGGTGGCGCGTCCGGTACCCAGCATCTGCTGGAGATCGCGCCCTACGCGGCCGCCACCACCTGGGTGACCCGCCGGCCGCCGGTCTTCCGCGAGGGGCCCTTCGACGAGAACGCCGGGCGCGCGGCGGTCGCGCTGGTGGAGGAGCGGGTACGGCAGGGGCTGCCGCCGAAGAGTGTGGTGTCGGTGACGGGGCTGCCGCTGAACGACGCCATTCGGCAGGGGCTGGCGGACGGGGTGCTGGACCGGCAGCCCATGTTCGACCGGATCACTCCGGACGGCGTGGAGTGGAACGACGGACGGCATGTCGAAGCCGACGTCATCCTCTGGGCGACCGGCTTCCGGCCCGCCATCGAGCACCTCGCCCCACTGCGGCTGCGTGAGCCGGGCGGCGGCATCAGGGTGGACGGGACGCGTGCGGTCGCCGATTCGCGCGTCCATCTCGTCGGCTACGGCCCGTCGGCTACGGCCCGTCGGCCAGCACCATCGGCGCCAACCGCGCCGGACGCGCGGCGGTACGGGACATCAGGCGGCTGCTGGCCGATGCGGAGGGGGAAGCGGTCGCCGCGTGATCGGGCGCTGATACGTGACACCGCGCGCCGGTCGCCGCGCATCCGCCGCCGGTACGGGGCACCTGACCGGCCGGAACGGACACAGACCGGTCGTGATGTCCCGTCGTCTCACCGTGGCGCGGCGGTCTGACTCCTGTTCCGGGCGTTGAACTCGGCGACGTTGCGCTGATGCTGGGCGTAGTCGGCCGTGAAGCGGGTGTCGCCCGGCTTGACCGTCACGAAGTACAGCCAGTCGCCCGGAGTTGGATTGATCGCTGCCCGCACCGCCTCCTCACCGGGGTTGTCGATGGGCGTGGGCGGCAGGCCCATGCGCTGGTACGAGTTGTAGGGGCTGTCGATCCGCGTGTCGCTCAGCGACGTGTTGACCGTGGTGCGGTTCAGGGCGTAGTTGAGGGTGGAGTCCATCTGGAGTGGCATACCGCGCTCCAGCCGGTTGAAGATGACCCGGGCCACCTTCCCCATGTCCGCCTTGGTGGCGGCCTCTGCCTGGACGATGCTGGCGATGGTGACCGCCTGATAGACATTCATGGCGTTGCGCTGCGCGCCGGCGGCGATCGGCGCCCCGTTGAACTTCTTGTTGGCGGTGTCGACCATCGTCGACAGCACCTGCTCCGGCGTCGCCTTCTCCGGCAGCGGATACGTCGCCGGGAAGAGGTAGCCCTCCGGGTTGCCCTCGGCGTCGTTCGGCAGTTTGAGTTTGGCTCTGGGGATGGCTTTCTTCGTGGTGCCGGGCGGCAGGGCGAGCGCCTTGTCGACGGCCTCGTAGACCTGGCCGGCGCGCCAGCCCTCCGGGATCACCAGAGTGGCGGGCTTGGCCGGTTTCTCCTCGCCTCCGAGGGTCAGCAGCGGCACCGCCACGGCGGTACCGGCCACGACGGCTCCGGTCGCGATGAGAGCGGCACGGCCCCGGCGCGTCAGTCGAATCGTGCGAGTCGTGCTCCGTGGCGGCATGTTCATCTGCATGCGGGCACGGTAACCCGCATATCACCACAAACCCGGCATATCTTCATCTTGTCGGCTCAAGTTGAGCGTCCCGGCGGACCAGCGCCGCATACCTCCCGTCCTGCTCCAACAGCTCCTCGTGCGTGCCCCGTTCGACCGCACGTCCGGCGTCCAGGACCACGATCTGGTCGGCACCCCGAATGGTGGACAGCCGGTGGGCGATGGTGAGCGTCGTCCGGTTGGCCGACAGAGCGTCGATGGCCTCCTGGACGGCGTGCTCGGTGCGGGTGTCCAGGGCGCTGGTCGCCTCGTCGAGGATCAGCACGGGCGGGTCGCGCAGGATGGTGCGGGCGATGGCCAGGCGCTGTTTCTCGCCGCCGGAGAAGCGGTGGCCGCGCTCGCCGACGACCGTGTCGTACCCGTCGGGCAGGGCCGCGATGTGGTCGTGGATCTGGGCCGCCCGGGCCGCCGCGTGCAGCTCCTCGTCGGTGGCGTCGGGCTTGGCGAAGCGGAGGTTGTCGGCGACCGAGGCGTGGAAGAGGTACGTCTCCTGCGAGACGACGCCGACCGCACGCGCGAGGGTGTCGAAGTCGAGGTCGCGGACGTCGATCCCGTCGAGGGTGACACGACCGCCCGTCACGTCGTACAGCCGTGGCACGAGATAGCCCAGCGTGGACTTTCCGGCGCCGGTCGGGCCGACGATCGCGAGGCTGCTGCCCGCCGGGACGGTGAGGTCGATGCCGTCGAGGATCGGGCCGCCCTCACCGTCGTAACGGAACTCGACGCCCTCGAAGCGGACCTCGCCCTTGACGCGGTCGAGGTGGATCGGCCGCTCGCGTTCGGTGATGTCGACGGGCAGGTCGAGGTACTCGAAGATGCGCTGGAAGAGGGCCAGTGACGTCTGGATCTGGACGCCCGTGCTCAACAGGCTGACGGTCGGCCGGAACAGGCCCTGCTGAAGGGAGACGAAGGCGACGATCGTGCCGATGGAGACGCCGGGGCCGCCGAGGTGGAGGGCGAGGCCGGCGGTCCAGTAGATGACAGCCGGCATGGCGGCCATGACGATCGTGATGACGGCCATCCGCCAGCGGCCGGCCATGTTGGAGCGCACTTCCAGGTCGACCAGCCGGTCCGACTCCTGGGCGAAGGACTGCGTCAGGGACTCGGCGCGGCCCATGGTGCGGCCGAGCAGGATGCCGCTGACCGAGAGCGACTCGGTGACCGTCGCCGCCATCGCGGCCATCTGTTTCTGACGCCGGGTGGTGATCTTTCTGCGTTCGTCGCCGACCCGGCGGCTGATCCACACGAACACCGGCAGCAGGAGCAGTGACACGACGGTCAGCCGCCAGTCGAGGGCGAGCATCGCGACGAGCGTGGCGACGACACTGGTGAAGTTGGAGACCAGGGAGGTGGCGGTGGATGTCACGGTCGCCTGCATGCCGCCGATGTCGTCGGCGATGCGGGACTGGACCTCGCCGGTGCGGGTGCGGGTGAAGAAGGCGAGCGACATGCGCTGCAGACGGCCGTAGACCGCGGTGCGCAGGTCATGCATGACGCGTTGGCCGACGGTGGTGGAGATGAGCGTCTGCAGCACGCCGAAGACGCTGGTCAGGACGGCGCTGAGGATCATGCCGAGGGCCAGCAGCGTGAGCAGACCGGTGCGGCCCTGGGGGATGGCCGTGTCGAGGATCGCCTTCAACAGGAACGGCGTGGCGACCGAGACGACCGACGAGGCCGCGACGAGCAGGCCCACCACGGCGAGGCGGCCCCGGTAGGGACGGAAGAGTTTCAGGATGCGGCGCACCTGCCGCGGCTGCCCTTTGCTGTCGGCGGGCGGCGTCCAGGCAGGTTCGTGGTCGGGCTTCATGGGCTCCTACGGAAGTGAGTCGACGCTGACTGAAGGGAGCATAGCTCATTGTTACCTATACTCACAATGAATGGCGTCCTGATATTGTTCCCGTATGACCACCCCCGATTCCGACGGACTGCTCGCCGAGCAGTTGCTGCGGCTCACCCGCCGGGTCCACCGGATCCAGAAGCGCCACCTCCAGCAGCGCGTCCTCGGTATCACCCCGGCCCAGTCCCGGCTGCTGCGCACCCTCGCCGAGTACGAGACACCGCCCCGCATGGCCGACCTCGCCAAGCGGCTGGAGGTCGTGCCGCGGGCCGTGACGACGCTGGTGGACGGGCTGGAGGCGCACGGCAAGGTGCGCAGGGTGCCCGACCCGACCAACCGCCGTGTGATCCGGATCGAGCTCACGGACGACGGGTACGAGACGCTGCGGGAGCTGCACGGCGCGCGCAGGTCTGCGGCGGAGGAGATTCTGGCGCCGTTGACGGACGTGGAGCGGCGGGTGCTGAGGACGTTGCTGGACACCTTGGTGGACGGTGGCGGTGAGGGGCAGTGCTGAATCCTTTTGCCTGCGCAAAGGACCGCGCGCTGCCGTGCCCCTTGCGGGAGTGGCAGCGCGCGGTCCCCATCGGCCGTTGATCAACCGACCTCGGCGGCGGGCTTCTTGCCGACCTGAACGGCTGTGACCTCGTCGTCGGCCTCCGGCACGAACGCGATCTCCCCGTCCAGCACCTCCTTCGCCCGCACCGCATCCAGCGCCCCCTCCCAGCGGGACACCGCGAAGACGGCGACGCAGTTGCCGAGGAGGTTCGTGGCGACGCGCATCGAGTCCATGATGCGGTCCACGCCGAGCAGCAGGGCGACCGCTCCGGCGGGGATGACGCCGAGGGACGCGGCCGTCGCGGACAGGGCGAGGAAGGCCGAACCGGGAACGCCGGCCATGCCCTTGCTGGTCAGCATCAGCACCAGGACCACGGTGATCTGCTGACCGACGCTCAGGTCCACGCCGACCGCCTGGGCGATGAACACCGTGCCGATGGACAGGTAGATCGACGCGCCGTCGAGGTTGAAGGAGTACCCGGTGGGCAGCACCAGTCCCACGGCGTCGTCCCGGCAGCCCGCCTGGCGCAGCTTCTGCATCATGCGCGGCATGACGCTCTCGCTGGACGCGGTGCCGAGGGCGAGCAGCATCTCCTCGCGCGTGTAGCGGACGAACTTCCACAGGCTCAGCCCGGTGAGCGACTTCAGCGCGACGGCCAGCAGCACGAGGAACAGGGCGGCCACGGCGTAGCAGAGAATGATCAGTTTGGCGTACGTCCTGATCACACCGAGGCCGTAGTTGCCCACCAGGTGGACCATCGCGCCGAACACCGCGAGCGGCGCGAGGCGCATCACAAAGCCGACGACGGCGAAGACGACCTCCTGCGCCTGCTCGATCGCGGGCAGGATCGCGGGCACCCTGGTGTGGCCGAGGTGCAGCAGCGCGGCGCCCACCAGACAGGCCAGGACGAGCACTTGGAGCAGGGAGTTCTCGGCGAAGGCGCCGACAAAACTCTGCGGCAGGGCGCCCAGCACGAACTCCGTCGTCGAGGGCAGCGCACCCCCCTCCGTCTTCTGGTCCACGGCCGAGGTGTCCAGTTGGGACGGATCGACATTCATGCCGGAGCCCGGCCCGACGACGTTGGCCGCGACGAGGCCGAGCAACAGCGCGGCGGTGGAGGCGACCTCGAACCAGATCAGGGCCTTGAGCCCGATCCGCCCGAAGGCCTTCAGATCACCGGCCTTGGCGATGCCGACGACGACCACACAGAACACGAGCGGTGCGATGACCGCCTTGATCAGGCGCACGAAACCGTCGCCGAGCGGCTGGAAAGCCGTGGCCGTGTCCGGCCACAGCTTCCCGACCAGGACGCCGAGCACGAGCGCGCAGGCGACCTGCGCGAAGAGAGAGGTACGCAGTATGCGTGCGACGCGACGCGTCGGGG
The DNA here is from genome assembly GCF_019219825.1 of Streptomyces sp. TRM70350. GTDB lineage: Bacteria > Actinomycetota > Actinomycetes > Streptomycetales > Streptomycetaceae > Streptomyces. The sequence continues at coordinate 179,377 of NZ_JAHUXH010000006.1, forward strand.
ACGGTACGGACTGCGGCACGGGCACTCCAGGAGGGGATCGATCGACTCGGAGAAGCCGGTGGGGACTTCTGGGATACGGAAAGCGGCTTCCGTCGTCGATCACTCTCAGGGTGCTGTTGATCCCACCTGATACCTCCGGGTGACAGTCGTGTAAATCACGCGCCGCGCCAGGTGTCACTCAACAGCGGTGCCGGTCCTCGGTGAGCACCCCCTGAACCGCGGTCAGCGAGTGGTCATGGCAGCCGGTCGATCCGTACAGCCTGTAGCGCTCACTCGTCGTACCCACCGCGTGCCGCTGGTCGCGCGGGACGTTGATGGTGTACGTGGCGTCACCCGTGTAGGTGTCGTCGAGCCGCGACCAGGCGGTGCGGTGCCCGCCGCGCGACTCGACGACGGTGGCCCGGTCGCCGAGAGTCAGCACCGTGCGCAGGCGGTCGGCCGCGCCGAGGGTGGTCGTGCCGTCCATCGTGTACGTCCGGTGGGCGCGCGTGGTCTTGGCCGGTCCGCGTCCCTCGATAGTGATCGTCTCGGTGTCCGTCCAGGCGGCGTCGAGCGAGTCGGTGGTCTCGCCGTCGGTCCAGCGGTGCACGGAGGAGTTGGTCAGAGAACGGCTGATGGTGGTCGTCACCCGTCCGTGTGACGTGTCGACGTATCCGGCGACCGTGAGCCGGTGCGCGCCCTCCGTGTCCACGCGGTGCTGCGACCCGGGCGTGTAGGCCGACGAGTTGGCGAGGTCGCCCGCGCGGTGGACGGTGAGGTCGCCGGTGACCCGTTCGCGTTTGTCGTCCTGCCAGACCAGGACGTTGACGGGGGTGCTCCAGCCGGGGCGTCCTTCGGGCAGGCCCACGACGGAGACCTCGACGTGGTGCGGGCGACCGTCGTTGAGGAGACCGGCGAAGGGGGTCAGGTCGTACTCGATCGGCTTGATGTCGAAGGCGCGGGGGCCCGGAACGACGTACCAGAGGAAGGGGTTGGACCAGCCGCCCGTCCACACCGTCGGGAACGGCGCGGCGATGCCCGCGAGTTGGCCGTCGACCTTGATCTGCACCTCCCGGTAGGGGCCGTTGTCGGCCTGGCAGGAGTACGGGGCGGAGCCGGGCACCGTCAGATACCAGTACTCCTCGCAGCCGCCGCCCGAGCCGGTGGCGTACACCTCGGCGACGATGCGTTCGCTGTTGCGCGGGGTGGTGAGGGTGGTTCCGTCGGTGAGGGTGAGGATGCGGTCGGGGGTGTCGGCGGGGGGCGGGGTGGGTTTTTCGGCCGTGTGCGTCCGGGTTGTGTAGAAGGTGAGAGTGACCTTGACGTCGATGATGCCGGTGTAGGTGTCGTCGACGACGTTGCCGATGAGCATCTCGACGGGCTGCGGGGAGCGCAGGGTGGGGCTGTAACGCGTGACGTCCTTCTCGACCGACCACTCGATGCCGTCGGGGGACGGCTGCGGTGTCGATGTACGGAGGATCTCGACGCCGCCGAAGCGCAGGTGGCCCAGACGGTCGTACTGCCGTCCCTTGACCTTGCCGTCGAGCCGCAGCACGACCTTGCTCCAGCGGTCGCCACACTCCTTCGGCGGGGCGTACGTGCCTTGATACGGCGTGAAGTCACGGAACTGCGCCTCGGCCACCGTGACCTCGCACGATCTGGTGTCCGGCCTGGTGACGGGTGGGGCGGCGGTGACCGGGTCGTGCCAGTCGGTGCCGAACTCGGCGGGGACGTGGGCGGCTTGTGCGGGGAGACCGGCGGTTTGCGCGGGGACGCCAGCGGCTTGTGCGGGGCTCGCGCCGAGGAGGGTGCTCGCCAGGAGGGTCGCTCCGGTGAGCATGGACATGATGATCCGACGTGTCATGACCGGTGTTCTACGGCGAGTTGGGCGGGCCCGCAATGAGGCCTCTGAGACAGGAGCCGCGCGAGGTGGGCCGGGCGGTAGCCGGTTCTGTGCGGCGGGACGGAAAACCGGTTGCCTCGGACCACGCTGTGGCGCGAGCCTTTCACGGCTTGTTGCCGACAGGCGGGTCCGCCGCGTGTCGACCGGGCACTGTCTCCGTCCCCCGCCCACCCCTTCCGCCGACTCTTCCGCCCACCGTTCCATCCCTGACTCGAGCCCCTGGGACGTCATGCAGATTCAAGACCTTCCGTATCCCGACCCCGGTGTGCCGGACGCGCGTTCGGGGCCGCGATTCCTGTGGTGGCTCGGCCGGAACCAGTTGCGCGGTCAGCTCGTCTCGCTGGCCTGGGGGCTGGTGCACTTCGTGTCGGTCTCCGCGCTGCCGTTCTGCGTCGGCCTCGCCGTCCAGGCCGTGGTCGACCGCTCCGGGGCACGTCTCGCCCTCGCGGGCGGGCTGATGGCACTGGCGTGCGCCGGCAACGCCGTCGGCGACACCTTCCTGCACCGGGCCGCCGTCACCAACTGGATCACCGCCGCCGCCCGGGTCCAGCAGCTCCTGGCCCGCAAGGCCGCGCAACTGGGCTCCGCGCTGACCCGTCGGGTCGCGGCGGGCGAGGTCGTGGCCGTCTCCACGGGGGACGTCGAGAAGATCGGCTGGTTCGTGGAGGCCGTGTCCCGCTTCACCGCGGCGGCCGTCACGATCGTGCTGGTCTGCATCGGCCTCGTCGTCTACCAGCCCGCCCTCGGCGTCGTCGTCGCCGTGGGCCTGCCCGTGCTGGCGGTGGCGGTGCTGCCGCTGCTCCCCCGCGCAACCCGCCGGGCCGACTTCCAGCGCGAGAAGGCGGGATACGCCACCGAGCTCGCCTCGGACACGGTCGCCGGGCTGCGCGTCCTGCGCGGCATCGGCGGCGAGGAACTGTTCCTCGACCGCTACCGCCGCGCCTCCCAGGAGGTCCGTCACGCGGCCGTGCGCAGTGCCCGCATGTGGTCGCTGATCTCAGCGATCCAGGTGCTGCTGCCCGGCCTGCTGCTGATCGCGGTCGTCTGGTACGGCGTGCAGTTGGCCCGGCAGGGCCGGATCACCGTCGGCGAACTCGTCACCGTCTACAGCTCGGTCATGATCCTCACCTATCCGCTGCGGCATTTCGAAGAGATCGCGATGGCGTACTCCTTCTCCCGGCCCTCGGCCAAACGGGCGGCGCGGGTGCTGTCTCTGGAGCGGGTCATGGACGCCGAGGGGGCGCGGGGAGGCTCGCGCGCGGGCGGCGCGGGGGCGGGCTCCCACGGGGGCACGGGTGAGGGCCCGCGCGCGGACTCGCGTGAGGGCGCGGGCGAGCTGCCCTCCGGGGATCTGTACGACCCGGCCACGGGCCTGCTCGCGCCGTCCGGGCGGCTCACCGCCGTGGTGTGCGGCGATCCCGATGCGGCGGGGCGCCTGGCCGAGCGTCTCGGCGGGCATCCGTCGGAAGCGGGTGCGTCGGTGTTGCTCGGCGGCGTTCCGCTCGACGAACTGCCGCTCGACCGCGCGCGGGCGGCCGTCCTGGTCCAGGACAAGGACCCCGTGCTGCTGTCGGGCTCCCTGCGCGAACTGCTCGATGTCCCCGCGTCCGGAAAGGTCCGCGCGGAGGCTGCGCTGGCGGCCGCGCAGTGCGAGGACGTGCTGGCGGCGCTCGTGCAGGGCTCGCTCGACGTCGACGACCCGATGGACGCCCTGATCACCGAACGCGGGCGCTCCCTCTCGGGTGGCCAGCGCCAGCGGCTCGCCCTCGCCCGGTCGCTGATCACCGACCCGGAGGTGCTCGTCCTGGACGAACCGACCTCCGCCGTCGACTCCCACACCGAGGCGCGGATCGCGCAAGGCGTGCGCGAGCTGCGGGCCGGGCGCACGACGGTTGTGTTCACCTCCTCGCCGCTGCTGCTGGACCGCGCGGACCGGGTGGTGCTGGTGCACGAGGGTGAGGTTGCGGCGGTCGGCGTGCACCGGGAGCTGCTGCACATGGAGCCCCGGTACCGGGCCGTGGTGACGCGTGAGACCGAGGAGGAGGCCGCGCTGAGCGGCGCACTCGACGACTTCGACGTCGACGAACTGAACGAGCTGGACGAACTGGACGAGATCGAGGAGACCGCATGATCGGCGTGGCGCCACCGGCGTACGACCCGGCGGCCCCGACGACGGCGCACACCCTGCCCGTCGGCGCGCCCGCGACCGTACGCGCCTACGTGACCGAGCTGTTCCGCCGGCACCGCCGGGCCTTCCTGCTCCTCATCGCCGTCAACACGGTCGCCGTGGTCTCCTCCATGGCGGGCCCCTATCTGCTGGGCGGTCTCGTCGAGCGGGTGTCGGACGGTGCGCACGAGCTGCATCTGGGCCTCACGGTCGCGTTCTTCCTGCTCGCGCTGGTCGTGCAGGCCGTCTTCGTGCGCGAGGTGCGGCTGCGCGGCGCGATGCTGGGCGAGCGGATGCTGGCCGATCTGCGCGAGGACTTCCTCGTGCGGTCGGTCGGGCTGCCGCCCGGTGTCCTGGAGCGGGCCGGGACGGGCGATCTGCTGTCCCGGATCACCACCGACATCGACCGGCTCGCCAACGCCATGCGCGAGGCGGTGCCCCAGCTGGCGATCGGTGTCGTGTGGGTGGCTCTGCTGCTGGGCGGCCTGGTCGTCACGGCACCGCCGCTGGCGGCCGCCGTGTTGCTCGCTCTGCCGCTGCTGGTGGTCGGCTGCCGCTGGTACTTCCGGCGGGCGCCGGCCGCCTACCGCTCGGAGGGCGCCGGGTACGCCGCCGTGGCCGCCGCGCTCGCCGAGACCGTGGACGCCGGGCGCACCGTCGAGGCGCACCGGCTCGGTGCCCGCCGGGTGGAGCTGTCGGAGCGGCGGATCAAGGAGTGGACGGCCTGGGAGCGTTACACGCTTTGGCTGCGGTCGGTACTGTTCCCGGTCGTCAACGTCACGCACGTGACCGTGCTCGCCTCCGTCCTGATGGTCGGTGGGGTGTTCGTGCTCCAGGGCTGGCTCGGGGTCGGGCAGCTGACCACGGGCGCGCTGATCGCGCAGATGCTCGTCGATCCGGTCGGTCTGATCCTGCGCTGGTACGACGAGCTGCAGGTGGCCCACGTGTCGCTGGCCCGGCTCGTCGGTGTGCGCGACATCGAGCCGGACGCCGGGGACCCGGCGGTGGCACCCGACGGGCGGGACGTGCACGCCGACCGGGTGCACTTCGGCTACGTCGAGGGCGTCGACGTGCTGCGCCGGGTGTCGCTGGAGGTCGCGCCCGGCACCCGGCTGGCGCTGGTGGGTCCCTCCGGCGCGGGCAAGTCGACCCTGGGCCGGCTGCTCGCCGGGATCTACGCACCGCGCGAGGGCCGGATCACCCTCGGCGGCGCGGAACTGTCCCGTATGCCCGCGGAACGCGTCCGCTCCCAAGTGGCCCTCGTCAACCAGGAGCACCACGTCTTCGTCGGCTCCCTGCGCGACAACCTGCTGCTCGCGCGGCCCGACGCCGTCGACGCCGAGCTGTGGGCGGCGCTCGGCGCGGTCGACGCGGACGGGTGGGCACGTGCGCTGGACGAGGGGCTGGACACCGAGGTCGGCTCGGGCGGGCTGGCGCTCACCCCGGCACAGGCGCAGCAGATCGCGCTGGCCCGGCTGGTGCTGGCCGACCCGCACACCCTGGTCCTGGACGAGGCGACGTCCCTCCTCGACCCGCGCGCGGCACGCCACCTGGAGCGCTCCCTGGCCCGTGTCCTCGACGGCCGCACCGTCGTCGCGATCGCCCACCGCCTCCACACCGCCCATGACGCGGACGTCATCGCCGTCGTCGAGAACGGCCGCATCAGTGAGCTGGGCAGCCATGGGGAGCTGGTAGCGGCGGACGGGGCGTACGCGGCGTTGTGGAGGTCGTGGCACGGGTGAGGGGTGGCGGGGAGCGGCGTGCGGGCCCTCGGCGGTCAGCCTGGGGCTGTCCCTACCAGCGCCGCTCGCCGCCACAGCCCGAGTACGATCGCCGCGCACCGCGACAACCCGAGTGCCTTGCCCACTGCGGACGCCCCCCGCCACCGCCACGCACCACGCCAACCTGAGCACCCTCCTCGCAGCGGCCCCCAAGGCCGGTCCCACCGCTCCGGCGGCCCGCCCCATGTGGGCGCCCGTGCCGTTGCGCAGGGGCGAACAGGGGTGGAAGGCTGGAAAGCGGCGCAGGCTCGGGGAGCGTCCGCGAAGTGCGCGGGACCGCGTTGGGCGCAGTCTGTGTCCTCGGCACGGGCGGCGCGCCGCCGACCCTGGCGGGAACGGCCCCGTCCTCACCACCTGGAGGTACCCGTGAACAGCGCCGACGGATGGGGAGACGACGTCTACCAGCCCGACGGATCCGAGCAGCGGGAGGACACGGGGCTGCTCGACGGGGAGGACACCCTTGAGAACGACGGTGTCAGCGACCCCCTGGACCGGGGTTGGTCCCCTCCGGAGCGGCCGTGGGCGGTGGAGCACACCGGTGTGACGGCGGCCGAGCGGGTACAGGGCGAGACCCTCGACCAGCGGCTGGCCGAGGAACTGCCCGAGCTGTCCGTACCCGACGGAGACGGCATCGGCGACAGCGACGGCACCGACGGGGAACTCCTGGACAACGAGGTCGGCGCCACCCGCTCCGGGCGACTCGTCGCCCCCGACGAGGGCGCACACGAGGACGACGAGGCCGCGCTGATCGCGACCGACGTCGGCATCGACGGCGCAGCCGCCTCCGCGGAGGAAGCCGCCATCCACATCGTCGACGAGGACGCCATCTCCGGCTGACGCCGCCCCCGCCCGTTCGACGCCCCCGCCGCACCAGGAGCAGCCATGCAGCAGAACAAGCACCCCGACTACCACCCGGTCGTCTTCCGGGACCGCGCCGCCGGGTACGCCTTCCTGACCCGGTCCACCGCGTCCAGCGACCAGACCATCGAGTGGGACGACGGCGAGACCTACCCCGTCGTGGACGTCGAGATCTCCTCCGAGAGCCACCCCTTCTACACCGGCAAGGCCCGCACGGTGGACACCGAGGGCCGCGTCGCCCGCTTCGAACGCCGATACGGGGAAGGCACGCGTCCAGGCTCCGACTGAGGCCGTGCGCGCCGTGGCCGCCGGGCGGGGCCTCAGATCACGTTGAGTGCCGCCGCGCCGCCCACTCCCCCGAGCACCATGAACGCCGGCATCAGCACCTTGAGCTCCACCCAGCTGCCCGCCCGGAACCGCATGACCTTCGGCGGCCCGATCGGGTACCAGCGCTTGCGGCCGACCGGAATCGGCCACAGTATCGGGCAGCCCGACACGGTGAGAGCGTCCCCGATGTCGTGCACCAGAGCGCCGAGCACGATCGGCAGCCCCAGCCACAGGTACTCCTGGCCCGGTGCCGTGAACAGCCAGTCCGCCCCATTGCCCGGCTGGTCCAGCACACCGGCGAGGATCCAGGCGCTCGTCGCGGCCAGCAGCCAGACCAGGACGTCGGCGCTGGCGCCGCGGGTGGCCCGCCACAGCAGGCCCTCGATGGCCAGCACCAGGTGGACGAAGAGGATCGCCAGTACCGCCCATCGCCCGCCGGTGATCGCCAGCACGGAGGTACCCGCGCCGATCAGGACCGCCCACAGCCAGGTGTGCGTGAGCGTGCGGTGCCCGCCGGAGCGACGTGGGTCGCCCTGCTTCTTCGTGGCCTTGTAGACGGCGTACGAGAGCTTGTCGACGATCTCGCAGAGCCAGCGTGACAGCGGTCCGAAGGAGCGCGAGATGGTGGCGGCCTTGTGGTCGAGGTCGGGGGCGAGCGCGGCGCCGGCGCAGATCAGCGCGCCGGACAGCAGGACCGGCCAGGGCATCCCATGCCCTGCCGCGGTGGCGGCGGCTCCGACGCCGAGCCAGGCCGCGGCGCCCGAGAGAGAGTGTGCTGGTCCCATCATTGCCGCTGCCCGCCCCATTCCTCGTGCGCCGCTGTCCAGTTGACTTGGTGCGCTGACGTCGTTTCGGCGACACAGCGTAGCGTTCGCGATCTTCGGGCGGACATCCGATTCCCGCATCGGCCAGGAGGCCAGGCAAGATGGGGGCGTGACCCTCATCGATCAGCTGCCGCAGACCGCCGACCCCGACGCCCTCTACGAAGCCTTCGAGTCGTGGGCGCAGGAGCGCGGTCTCACGCTCTACCCCCACCAGGAGGAGGCGCTGATCGAGGTGGTCTCCGGCGCGAACGTGATCGTGTCGACACCCACGGGCTCCGGCAAGAGCATGATCGCCGCGGGTGCCCACTTCGCCGCCCTGGCCCGGGACGAGGTCACCTTCTACACGGCCCCGATCAAGGCACTGGTGTCGGAGAAGTTCTTCGAGCTGTGCAAACTGTTCGGCACCGAGAACGTCGGCATGCTCACCGGGGATGCCTCCGTCAACGCCGACGCCCCGGTCATCTGCTGCACCGCGGAGGTGCTGGCCTCGATCGCGCTGCGCGACGGCAAGCACGCGGACATCGGCCAGGTCGTCATGGACGAGTTCCACTTCTACGCGGAGCCGGATCGCGGCTGGGCCTGGCAGATCCCGCTGCTCGAACTTCCGCAGGCGCAGTTCGTCCTCATGTCGGCCACCCTCGGCGACGTCTCCATGTTCGAGAAGGACCTCACCCGGCGTACCGGCCGCCCGACCTCGGTGGTCCGCTCGGCGACGCGTCCGGTACCGCTCTCCTACGAGTACCGGCGCACCCCGCTCACGGAGACGCTGACGGAGCTGCTGGAGACCAAGCAGGCACCGGTCTACATCGTGCACTTCACGCAGGCGCAGGCGGTGGAGCGGGCACAGGCGCTGATGAGCATCAACATGTGCTCGCGCGAGGAGAAGGACCAGATCGCCGAGCTGATCGGCAACTTCCGCTTCACCACCAAGTTCGGCCGCAACCTCTCCCGTTACGTCCGGCACGGCATCGGAGTGCACCACGCCGGCATGCTGCCCAAGTACCGCCGCTTGGTGGAGAAACTCGCCCAGGCCGGTCTGCTGAAGGTCATCTGCGGCACGGACACGCTGGGCGTCGGCGTCAACGTGCCCATCCGCACCGTGCTGTTCACCGCCCTGACCAAGTACGACGGCAGCCGGGTGCGCACCCTGCGGGCACGTGAGTTCCATCAGATCGCCGGGCGGGCCGGGCGGGCGGGCTTCGACACGGCGGGCTTCGTCGTGGCCCAGGCTCCCGAGCACGTCATCGAGAACGAGAAGGCGCTCGCCAAGGCGGGCGACGACCCGAAGAAGCGCCGCAAGGTCGTCCGCAAGAAGGCGCCGGAGGGCTTCGTCGCCTGGAGCGAGGACACCTTCGAGAAGCTCATCGCCTCCGAGCCGGAGCCGCTGACGTCCCGCTTCCGGGTCACGCACACGATGCTGCTGTCCGTGATCGCCCGGCCCGGCAACGCCTTCGAGGCCATGCGGCACCTCCTGGAGGACAACCACGAGCCGCGCAAGCAGCAGCTGCGGCACATCCGGCGCGCGATCGCCATCTACCGCTCGCTGCTGGACGGCGGCATCGTCGAGAAGCTGGACAAGCCGGACGCCGAGGGCCGTATCGTCCGTCTCACCGTGGACCTCCAGCAGGACTTCGCGCTCAACCAGCCGCTGTCGACCTTCGCGCTGGCCGCCTTCGAGCTGCTGGACCCCGAATCGCCGTCGTACGCGCTGGACATGGTGTCCGTCGTGGAGTCCACGCTGGACGATCCGCGGCAGATCCTCGTCGCCCAGCAGAACAAGGCGCGCGGCGAGGCCGTGGCCGCGATGAAGGCGGACGGTGTCGAGTACGAGGAGCGCATGGAGCGCCTCCAGGACGTCACCTACCCCAAGCCGCTGGAGGAGCTGCTCTTCCACGCGTACAACACGTACCGCAAGAGCCACCCGTGGGTCGGTGACCATCCGCTGTCGCCGAAGTCCGTCATCCGCGACATGTACGAACGGGCGCTTTCCTTCACGGAGTTGGTCTCCTTCTACGAGCTGGCCCGGACCGAGGGCATCGTGCTGCGCTACCTGGCCAGCGCGTACAAGGCCCTTGAGCACAACATCCCGGACGACCTGAAGTCCGAGGACCTCCAGGATCTGATCGAGTGGCTCGGCGAGATGGTGCGCCAGGTCGACTCCAGCCTGCTGGACGAGTGGGAGCAGCTCGCCAACCCGGAGGAGATGACGGCCGAGGAGGCCCAGGAGAAGGCCGACCAGGTCAAGCCGGTCACCTCGAACGCGCGCGCCTTCCGCGTCCTGGTCCGCAACGCCCTGTTCCGCCGCGTCGAGCTGGCCGCCCTCGACCAGGTGGAGGAGCTGGGCGAGCTGGACGCCGAGTCCGGCTGGGGCGCCGACGCCTGGGGCGAGGCCATGGACAAGTACTGGGACGAGTACGACGACCTGGGCACCGGCCCCGATGCGCGTGGTCCCAAGCTGCTGCTGATCGAGGAGGAGCCGGAGAACGGGCTGTGGCGCGTCCGGCAGATCTTCGACGACCCGGGCGGCGATCACGACTGGGGCATCAGTGCCGAGATCGACCTTGCGGCCTCCGACGCCGAAGGCCGTGCCGTGGTCCGCGTCACCGACGTCGGCCAGCTGTGAGTACAGGAGACAGACAGCCATGACAAACCCGGCCGAGAGGCTCGTCGACCTGCTCGACCTGGAGCAGATCGAGGTCAACATATTTCGCGGCCGCAGTCCCCAGGAATCCCTGCAGCGGGTCTTCGGCGGCCAGGTGGCCGGCCAAGCGCTGGTCGCCGCCGGGCGCACCACGGAGGGCGAGCGCCCGGTGCATTCGCTGCACGCGTACTTCCTGCGCCCCGGACGGCCGGGTGTGCCGATCGTGTACCAGGTCGAACGGGTCCGGGACGGGCGGTCGTTCACGACCCGCCGGGTCACGGCCGTGCAGCAGGGCCGCACGATCTTCAATCTCACCGCCTCCTTTCACAAGCCTGAGGAAGGGAGCTTCGAGCACCAGCTGCCGCCGGCCCGGGAGGTGCCGGATCCGGAGTCGCTGCCGACGGTCGTCGACGAGGTCCGGAAGCATCTGGGTGCGCTGCCCGAGCAGTTGGAGCGGATGGCGCGGCGCCAGCCGTTCGACATCCGGTATGTGGACCGGCTGCGCTGGACGCACGAGGAGGTCAAGGACGCCGAGCCGCGCAGCGCCGTGTGGATGCGCGCGGTCGGACCGCTCGGCGACGACCCGCTGGTGCACACCTGCGCCCTGACATACGCCAGCGACATGACTCTGCTGGACGCCGTGCGCATCCCGGTCGAGCCCCTGTGGGGTCCGCGCGGGTTCGACATGGCGTCGCTGGACCACGCGATGTGGTTCCACCGGCCGTTCCGTGCGGACGAGTGGTTCCTGTACGACCAGGAGTCACCGATCGCGACCGGCGGGCGAGGGCTCGCCCGCGGGCGGATCTACGACCTGGAGGGCCGTCTTCTGGTGTCGGTCGTCCAGGAAGGGCTGTTCAGGGCGCTGTAGGCGAAGGCCCGGGCACGCGAGGACGGGCTTTCACGAGCTTCTGCGGCGCAGCCGGCCCAGCAGGCCGCGGGGGCGCTCAGGCTCGGGTGCGGGTGCGTGGCGGGGGTCGGCCAGGTGCTCTGCCTGGGGGGCAGCTCGATGCTCCGCCGCGTACTTATGGGCGAGTTCAGCCCGGCGTTCCGCGCGAGGTGCCGGACGCGGGGCAGGGCGGTGCGCGCGGGCTTCGTCCAGTGCCCGGGCGAGGTCGGCCCGCAGCCAGCCGATCTCGTCCGGATCGTCGGCCGTCATGATCCTCTCGGCGAGTTGCGCCGCCGGTGAACCGGGCGCGCCATGGGTGGGCGGCCCCGGCCGGAACCGGTTCACATGGGCGCGCTCGTACGGATCCTTGACGATTTCCGCGATCTGGACGGGGTCCAGCAGTGCGGCCAGGGCCCCGGCGCGCTCCCAAGGATCCTCGGCCCGGCGCAGCAGGAATCCCAGATGCCGTCCCCGCCAGTTACGGGCGCGCAGGTCCAGCCCGGCCTCCAGCTGAACCCGCAGCCGCTCTGGCAGCGAACGCCCCTTCACCAGCGGTGCGTTCTGCTCGTCGGCCGAGAACTGGCGGAGTTCCTCCGCCAGATAGAGCCACACCAGCGTCCGATAACGGTTCAGATAGAACGCGACCGGCACCACCAGGCCCACACGAGCGAGGCGAGTGAACCGGTCACCCGTCACGCCCATGAGGCCCGCGGCCTCGCCCGTGCTCACACTCCGCACCCGTTCGAGAAGCGCCTCCGGAAAGCCGTCCTCGGCGCGCAACCGCTCGATCTCGGCGCGGGCGACACGGCGCCCTCCACCACCTTCGTCGGGCACCGTGCGGATACACCCGAGGTTCACCGCGAGGTCGAACTCCCGCCGCTTCAGTCCCAGTTCCCGGGCTGCACGGCTCGGCGTGTACGCAAGGCCGTCGGTTTTCGTGATGGTGTTGCCTGACATGGTGCATCTCCCCCGTGGAGTCGTGGTCGCGTGCTCACTGTCTGTGCGCTCGTGGTCACACCACCGTAGCCGTTTCGGTCGATCACGCGGCAAGCCTGTGGATAACTTCGCGGGGGCTGAAGAACCTGCAGGTCAGAGGTCTGTGGACGAAGACCGTTCAGGCTGCCGGGTGTCCACGCCGAGGTGCTCGCCGACCCGGTTGACGAGCAGTGTCATCTCGTAGGCGATCTGGCCGATGTCGGCCTCGGCAGCGCTGAGTACGCACAGACAACTACCGCTGCCGGCCGCCGTGACGAACAGCACCGCGTCGTCGAACTCCACCATCGTCTGGCGCACCTGCCCGGCGCCGAAGTGGCGTCCCGATCCCTTGGCCAGGCTGTGCAGTCCGGACGCGACGGCGGCGAGGTGCTCGGCGTCCTCGCGCCTGAGCCCCGTGCTCGCCGCTGTCACCAGTCCGTCGTTGGACAGGACGAGTGCGTGCCGCACGTGTTCCACACGCTCGGTCAAGTCGTCCAGTAGCCAGCCCAGTCCCTTGTGCGCCATGATGTCGATCTCCCCGTGTGACGACTCCCCCTGGCCGGAGGATCTCTCCGCCAGCCTTCCCCACGACCGGCCGCCGGGCAAGGAGGATGGGGGCATGGCACAGAAGATGACCGACACGGAATGGCGGGCGTTCGTCTCGCAGGGCACCCGCACCGGAAAGCTGTCGACCGTCAAGGCTGACGGGAGCCCGCATGTGACGCCGATCTGGTTTCTGCTCGACGGGGACGAGGTGGTGTTCAACACCTCCAAGGCCAGCGTGAAGGGGCGCAATCTGGCCCGGGACGGGCGGGTCGCTCTTTGTGTGGACGACGACCGTCCGCCGTTCGACTACGTCGTCCTGCAGGGGCAGGCCCGGCTTTCGGAGGATCTCGACGAACTCCGGCTGTGGGCGGCCCGTATCGGCGCGCGGTACATGGGTGAGGATCGCGCCGAGGAGTTCGGGGCGCGCAACGGCGTGCCGGGCGAACTCCTGGTCCGGGTCATCGTCGACAAGGTGGTGGCGCAGAAGGCCGTCGCCGACTGAAGTCCGCCCGATCGTTCAGCTCACGGAGTCGAGCAGTCGGGCGGTGTGCATCCGTCCGGCGTACTCGACGAGCCGGATCAGCACCTCCTTCCCCGAGTCCTTGTCGCGTGCGTCGCAGAGCACGACCGGCGTTCCCTGGTCCAGGTCCAGCGCGCGGGAGACATCCTGGGCGCCGTAGGCGCGGGCGCCGGCGAAGCAGTTGACGGCCACCACGAACGGGATGTGCCGGTGCTCGAAGTAGTCCACCGCGGGGAAGCAGTCCTCCAGGCGCCGGGTGTCGGCCAGGACGACCGCCCCCAGCGCTCCCTGCGACAGCTCGTCCCAGAGGAACCAGAACCGGTCCTGTCCCGGCGTGCCGAACAGGTACAGGGAGAGGCCGGTGCGGATGGTGATGCGGCCGAAGTCCATGGCGACGGTCGTCGTGACCTTGTGGTCCACGCCGTCGGTGTCGTCCACCAACTGACCGGCCTCGCTCAGCAGTTCCTCGGTGCGCAGCGGCCTGATCTCGCTGACCGCGCCCACCAGGGTGGTCTTGCCCACGCCGAATCCGCCGGCGACCAGTATCTTCAACGCCAGGGCGGTGGTCTCACCCTCGGTGGCGTCGGACGTCTCGGAGACCATCGATCACTTCTCTCGGGAGTTCCGGCAAGGGTCGACGTCGGCATGCGCATGCCACGCCCGGGCACGGCGTCCGCGCACGGCTTCGGTGCATGTGTGCGAAGTCAGCATCATGACAACGGCCGGACCCCGAAGGGTCGTGGGACCGCTCTTTGCCCGAAGTGACCGGCTCGGGTCCGTTCCGCGCCCACAAAGGTGCGTGAGTCGGCGCTCTGCACGGCCGTACGCGCGCGGGTTGTCGTGTGGGTTCATCTACAGCGCCCGCAGTCCGTCGATGACCTCGCGCAGAATCCGTTCGTCGGGCAGCTGCGCGGGCGGTACGGGACGGCTGACGGTGACGCAGCCGAGTTCCAGAAGGTCGCCGAGGAGCACCCGGACGACGCCGACGGGGAGGTCGGCGCCCGCGGCGAGTTCGGCCACCGACTGGGTTTCGATGCGGCACAGGTCGATGAGGGCCCGGTGCTCGGGGCCGAGCGTGGGGTCGTCGTCGAGGTGGGGAGCGCCCGGATCGAGGGTAACCAGGGCGACGAGGTCGAAGCGCACTCCGGTGGGACCCGGTTTGGTACGGCCGCCCGTCATGGCGTACGGCCGGACGAGCGGGCCGGCCTCGCCGTCGTACCACTGGCTGCCCTGCTCGCGCGGGGTGCCCTTGATGTCCTCGGTCATCTGTGCGGACCGCCTTCTCGCCTCATCCGGCGGCGGGCGGCCGCGCGCTCACGCGCGGCGCCGTGTACAGGTGTTCGCCGACGCGCTTGACCAGTCGTGCCATCTCGTACGCCACCAGGCCTATGTCGGCCGTGACGGCGGTGAGGACGGCCAGGCAGGAGCCGTCGCCGGCGGCGGCCACGAACAGGAACGCGTCGTCCATCTCCACCATGGTCTGGCGCACTCCGCCGGCGCCGAAGTGCCGGCCGGCGCCCTTGGCCAGGCTGTGGAAGCCGGAGGCGACGGCGGCGAGGTGCTCGGCGTCCTCGCGGCCGAGGTCGGTCGAGGCGCCCACGGCGAGTCCGTCGGTGGAGAGCACCACGGCGTGCCGTACCTCGGTCACGCGCAGCACCAAGTCGTCCAGCAGCCAGTCGAGTTCGCCGGACCTCCCCCACTCTCGGCTTCGCTCGAGCGGGGGGACCCCCACGGCGGCTCTCATGCTGGGGTCCTGGATCATGCGGGGTCTCCTTCGCTGCTGTCACTGCCGCCTGCGGGGTCGGGGGTGGCGCCGCGGCCGGGTGGGCGGCCGCCGCCGCGCGCCCATCCGTCGCGGTAGGCCGCCATGCGGTCGCGTACGACTTCGGGGGTGCGCCGGTCGTCGTTCCGCGGAGCGGACGGCTGGGCGGTGTCCGAGGGGCGCCGTTCCCGCAGTTGGGGGGCGAGGCTGGCCTGCCGTACCCGGCGCGGGAGATCTTCGGGGGCTTCGGCGGGCTCGGGGGGACGGTGCAGACGCAAGGTGGCGACTCCGGGGGGCGGGGGTTCGGGGCCGGTCTGCGTCGCGGCCGGGATGGGGGCCACCAGGGCGGGCCGGTCGCCCGTGGTGGGGACGGCCTCCCGGTGGAGGGGGCCGCCGGGCATGCGTGCGTACTCGTGTTCCGGGTCCGCCGCCTTGTCGCCGGAACGTTCCGGCACGCCGCTGTGCAGCAGGGCGGTGGGCAGCAGGACGACCGCTGTGGTGCCGCCGTAGGGGGAGGTGCGCAGGTGCACCTTGATGTCGTGGCGTGCCGCGAGCCTGCTGACGACGAAGAGACCGAGCCGATCGCTGTCGAACAGGTCGAGGGCTTCGGACTGGGCGATACGGCGGTTGGCCTCGGCGAGGGTCTCCTTGCCCATGCCGAGGCCGCGGTCCTCGACCTCGATGGCGTAGCCGTTGCCGACGGGCTCGCCGGTGATGCGCACGCGCGTGTGCGGGGGTGAGAACTGGGCGGCGTTCTCGACGAGCTCGGCGAGCAGGTGGGTGAGGTCGGCCACGGCAGCGCCGATGACGAGGGCTTCGGGGAGCTGTCGTACCTCCACGCGCGCGTAGTCCTCGATCTCGGAGACGGCCGCGCGGACCACGTTGGTCAGGGAGACCGGCATGCGCCAGGCTCGGCCGGGGGCCGCGCCGGAGAGGATGATCAGGCTTTCGGCGTGGCGCCGCATGCGGGTGGTGAGGTGGTCGAGCCGGAAGAGGTCGCTCAGTTCGTTCGGGTCGTCGGAGCGGCGTTCCATGCTGTCCAGGAGGCTCAGCTGGCGGTGGACGAGGACCTGGCTGCGGCGGGCGAGGTTGACGAAGACGCCGGAGATGCCGCTGGCGAGTTCGGCGCGCTCCACGGCGGCGCGCAGCGCGGCCCGGTGCACGGTGCCGAGGGCCTCGGCGACCTGGCCGGCCTCGTCCTCGGCGGGCGGCCCGGGCGGGGCCTCGGCCCGGACGTCGATCTCCTCCCCCGCGCGCAGTTTGCGCATGGCTTCGGGGAGTTTGCGGCGGGCGATCTCCAGGGCGCTGTTGCGCAGGCTGACCAGTTCGACGACGAGGCCGCGCCCGATGCGTACGGAGATGACGAGGGACGCGGCGACGGCGGCGAGGCCGAGGAGGACGGCGGCGCCCGCCGGGGTGAGCAGACCGCGGGTGAACGGGTCGGCCCGGTCGGCCACGCTCCGGGCGGCGTTCTGCTCGATGGTGCGTATACCGCCCTGCACGCGCGCGTGTGCGGGGTCCCAGGCGGTTTCGGGCGCGGCCTTGATCGCCGCGGATCCTGGGCGGCCGGCCAGGACCTTGTCCTCGATGGAGACCACGGCGGCGTAGTCACCGCCCTCGGCGAGGTTCCGCCAGGCGGCGCGCTCGTCGCCGCGCAGGTCGGCGACCGCGGCGTCGGTGAGGGCGCGGCGGGTGTCGACCGCGCCGGTGAACAGTCGCAGCCGCTCGCCGTCGAGGCCACCGGCGAGCCGTGCACTCGACAGCAGCACGTCCTCCTGGGCCAGGGCTTCGCCCGCGCGGGAGAACTCCAGCAGTACGCGCGCGTCGGAGCCGAGTTCGGCGTCCTGGATGCCGGTGAGGGCGCTGCCCACGCCGAAGGCCGTCGAGATGGTCGTCGTGTACCGCTGGTACGCCTCGTCCCATCCGGCGCGCCGGTCCAGTACGTCGGTGCGCAGCAACCGCAGTCGCTCGGTGCCGGTGACGAAGGTTTCGAGCCGCTGGGCGACGCCCTCGGGCAGTTCCTGTCCGTCGGCGACGGTGTTGCGGTCGCCGAGCCGCAGTTTCGCCACCGCGCGGTCCGTGCGTTCCGCGAGGCGCTGAAGGTCGGCGCCGGCCTCGGCGGTGGGGTCGGTGGCGTGCCGTACGGCGGCGGCGCGCTCGGCCTGGAGTGCGGCCACGGTGTCCGCGACGGGGGCGCGGACACCGGAGTCCACACGCTGCAACTGCCGTAGCCGGGCGATGTCCTGAACGGTGCTGACGGTGGCGTACGCCCACAGGGCCAGCAGCGATACGACGGGCACCATCAGCAGGCAGACGATCTTGGCGCGCACGGTGCGCGGACGGATGTGCCAGCGCTGCCCCGCGCGCGTGGGACGGCCTGTCGTGTCCGCGCCCGAGGGGTCCTGGGGACCTTCGTCGGCCGGTGGGCCCGCGTGGGCACGGCGACCGCGCGCAGGGGGTGGGGACGGCGTCGTGGCGCCTGTGCCGGGGTTCCTACGGGGTGTACGCATGGCCTCCTCGTTCAGAAGGGGTTCGGGGGCGTGCCGGTGCTGTGCGCCGTCAGTGGGCGGCGCTCTCCACGGGCCGCTGAGCCGATGCGGACGCCTCGCGCTCCCCCGCCGTCGGCGACAGCGCCACGAAGGCGGAGGTCAGGAAGAGATAGGACCCGAGGCCGACGGCGAGGGGGAAGACGAACTGCATCGCCGTGGCCCCGGGCAGGACCTCGCCGGAGGACGTGACCTGCACACGCACCGCGAACATCCCGGTGTAGTGCATGCTGCTCACGGCCACGCCCATGACGAGGGAGGCGACGGTGACCGCGACGGGCGACTTGATGTTGAGCGCCGCCCACAGGGCCGCGGTCGCCGCGACGACGGCGATCACGACCGAGAGGGCGACGCGCATCGGGTCGTACGTCACCTCACCGTGCAGGCGTACCGCCGCCATGCCCAGGTAGTGCATGCTCGCGACGCCCAGCCCGGTGGTGAGGCCGCCGAGGAGCAGCGCGCGGGCCCGGTCGCGGCCGTAGCCGACCGCGAAGACGCCGGCGCAGACGACGATCATGGCCACGAGCAGGCTGAGGACGGTGAGCGGCACGTCGTAGCGGATCTCGGTCCCGCTGACGCTGAAGCCGAGCATGGCCACGAAGTGCATGGTCCAGATGCCGGTGCCGATGGCCGAGGCGGCCGTGATCAGCCAGTTGCGGCGCGAGCGGCCGGTGGCGCCGAGCGCGCGGACCGTGCAGCGCAGGCCCAGTGCGGCGCCTGTGCAGGCCATGACGTACGACAGTACGGGGGTCAGCCAGCCGAAGGTGGCGTGGTCCAGGTGTCCCATGGCCCCGGGACGCTAGCCGGGGCACGGGAGCACAAAGGGGGCGCATTTCGGAAGCTGCTGGAATATGACGCAGAGATGTACCTGAACGATCGCGTCCCGCTCGAACATGCGCGCCGGGCGTCCTCCGCGTCAGTGAGGGATCATGCCGAACATGAACGACGACCGTACGCACGTCCAGGAGTTCTTCACGGCCCGCGCGGCCGACTGGGACAGCCGGTTCCCCGATGACGGCCCCGCCTACGCGGCCGCGGTCGCCGAGCTCGTCCTGCGGGAGGGCGACCGCGTCCTCGACGCCGGCTGTGGCACCGGACGTGCCCTGGCGCCGCTGCGTGCGGCCGTGGGCGCCTCGGGAGTGGTCCTCGGGGCCGATCTGACCCCGGCCATGCTGCAGGCCGCCGTACGGGCCGGACGGAACCGTGACGGGTGGCTGCTGCTCGCCGACGTGGCGGCGCTGCCGCTGCGCTCGGAGTCGCTCGACGCGGTGTTCGCGGCGGGCCTGATCGCCCACCTGCCCAACCCCGCGGAGAACCTGCAGGAGTTGGCCCGCGTGGTGCGCCCCGGCGGCAGGCTCGCCCTCTTCCACCCGATCGGTCGCGCGGCGCTCGCCGCCCGCCAAGGGCGGCAGATCACCTCGGACGACCTGCGCGCGGAGCCCAATCTCCGGCCGCTGGTGGGCGGTTCGGGGTGGACCATGACCTCATACGTCGACGAGGACGACCGATTCCTCGCCCTGGCTGTCCGGGAGAGCTGAGCGAGGCCGGCGCTTCACCGCACCTTCCCCCTTCTGCCGCCGCAGCTCCAACTCTACGTTGAGTAGCAGCGGGTGAGCGATCGGCGAGAGAAGCGACGAGGGGGAAGGTGATCACTGTGTTCGACAGGGTTCGCAAGGCCTGGGCCGGGTTCCGCGAGGCCGCACGCACGGAGCGGAAGGCCGGTCCGGACCGGCGTACGCACAACCTGTTCGAGGCCGCCGCCGCGTATGTGTCGGCGTGCGCGGAGGACGACCAGGAGCGCATCGACGAGGCGGCGGGGTGGGTGTCGCCGGAGGCGTTGTCGTTCGGGGTGAACGAGCTGGCGTGCCGGGCCGTCATCGCGCTGGCGCGGGAGCGCGACGAGTCGCCGCGGACCGTGGCACGCACGCTGCTGGGGCTGCCGACGGCCTGAAGCACGGGCAACAGGGTGGCCGTTTCGCCCCTGTCCGGCCGGACAGGGGACGGTCGATCCGGCTCGGTCCGGCCGGACATCCGCAGGTCCGGTGGGCCGCGGAGTCGTGACAAGCGGCTTCCGGTCGCACTAGGGTGCGCGCCGTTGGACGAACCTCTGGGGAGGCTGGGATGGCCGGGACGGACGAGGACGCCGTCGCCGCCGCGGACGATGCGCTCTATGTGCTCACGGCGGTACTGCTGACGCCGGCGCAGTTCCCGAGCGTGCTGGGCGACGACTACCCGGAGGCCTGCGCGGCGCTGGGTCTCGCGCCGCTGGCCGACGGGTACGGCCTGGTGCTCGGCCAGGACGGCGAGGGCGCGCGGTGGACGGTCGTCACCGACGACGTGTCGCTGGTCGCGGTCGCCATCGCCTCCTGGGACTGCGGCATGGAGTACGACCTGTCGCCGGACGAGCGCTCCGTGGTCGCCGCCCTGCCGGGCTGGCCGCTGGCGGTCGCCGTGGCGGCTCCCGGGGTGCCCGCGCCGCACGATCCCGACCCGGAGGTCGCGGGCTGCCCGCCGCTGTCGCCGCCGGACACCACCGGCTGGGGATCGGCCCAGCGCCGGCTGGGGGCGGACGAGATAGCGGTGCAGTGGACCTTGTGGCGGGAGCAGGTCGACGACACGGAGTTCGTGAGCCCCAGGACCGGCTCCGAGCCCACCGGGGAAGAGGAGGTGGGTCCCGAACGCAGCGTGATCCGGCGCGTGCTCGCCGAGGCACACGCGTATGTGGACACCCCGCCGCCCCTGGGCCGCGTCCGGTCGTCCTTCGCGCCGGGCGACGCCCGCACGCTGCGTGCCGACGGTCCGGGCTGGTCGCTGGTGGCGAGGACCGACGACATGGCGTTCCTGCTGCTCGACGAGAAGCCCGGCGAGGTTCTGCCGGTGGGCCGGGGGCCCAAGCTGCCGGCTCTGCTGGAGGCGCTGGACAAGATGGCGGTACGGCCGAGCTGAGACGGGCCGACGGTCACTGGGCCTCCTGATGCGGACGTAGTGCCGAAAGCAAGGAGCCCTTACATACCAAGGGACTTCACGGCCTGTGGCGGGCGCCCATGCCTCGACTGAACGGCATGTGGCGCCACTCCATGGCAGACGCGCGGCGCCCACCGCACGATGGGGCAGCCCTCGGCTCGGCCCCGTGCCGTGCCCTGTCGTACCGCCCTGGAGGCCCGCATGCGTCCGTCCCCCGGCGTTCCCCTGCTCGCCGCCGCTCTGCTGGCCGCGGCCCTCGCGGGGCCGACTCCCGCCGTCGCCAGGGGAACCGGCGATGCCCAGTGCGCTCGTCAGGACCGCGTGCGGGTTCCGGGCGCGGCGTTTCAGCAGACGGCCTGTCTGGACGACCTGACCACCACGGGCCTCGCCGGTACGCCCTACACCGACCTGGCCGACCAGGCGGGGCTGACCGCCCAGGCCACCCGTGTACCGTCCGGGGTGCCGGGCGTGCAGGTCGACGGGTTCTTCCCGGACTCGTCGCGGTCCAACGCCACGCATGGCTGGCGGCACGACGCACAATTCGTGATCCGGTTGCCGGACCGCTGGAACGGCGGCCTCGTCGTCACCGGGGCGCCGGGCACCCGCAGGCAGTACGCGACGGACAAGGCGATCTCCGACCGGGTGCTGGCCCAGGGCTACGCGTACGCCGCGACCGACAAGGGCAACACGGGCGCCGACTTCTACCGTGACGGCGACCGGCCCGGGGACGCGGTCGCCGAGTGGAACGCGCGGACCACCCAGCTCACGCGCGCGGCCCGCAGGGTCGTGACCCAGCGCTACGGGCACGCCCCGCGACGCACCTACATGACCGGCGTCTCCAACGGCGGCTATCTGACGCGCTGGCAGCTGGAGAACCATCCGGAGCTGTACGACGGCGGAGTGGACTGGGAGGGCGCCCTCTGGACGGCGGACGGGCCGAATCTGCTCACCTCGCTTCCCACGGCGGTGGCGCGGACGTTTGGCTCGGCGTCGGACGAGGACATGTACGCCGTGGGTTTCGCGCGTGACTCGGAGTTCCTGTGGCCGTACCACGAGAAGGCGTACTGGGGCATCACACAGAAGACCTATCGCGCGGAGTTCGACCCGGCGTACGACCCCGGCTGCCCCGGACCGTCCGCCGGGACCACGCCCGAGGAGATCCTGGCGCCCTGCGCGTCCGACGCGACCTACGACTACGCCTCGCGCCCGTCCTCCGTCCATCACGCCGTGGCCCGGGTGGCGCTGACCGGGCGCATCGGCAAGCCGCTGATCACACTGCACGGGGACATGGACACGCTGCTGCCCAAGGCCGCTGACTCCGACGTGTACGCGCGCATGGTCGACGCCCGGGGGCGGGGGCCCCTGCACCGCTATTACACGGTGCAGGGCGGTACGCATGTCGACGGGCTGTTCGACACCCATCCCGACCGGCTGCGGCCGATCCTGCCCTGCTATCGATCGGCCTTCGACGCGCTGGTCGCGTGGGTGGAGCGAGGTACCCGGCCGCCCACGGACCGGACCGTCGGCCGGCCTGCGGGCGGCGATGTGGTCGACTCGTGTGCGCTGGACGGCGGAACCGCTCCGAGTCGGTAGAGCGTCAGCGGCCGAGCTCCTTGCGCGTGGCCCGGCGCAGCCTGCGGCGCTGCGACGGGTCCAGCGCGAGATACGCGGCGGCCGGGACGCCCAGCACTATCAGCAGCGCCCACCACGGCAGCCAGATCAACAGGATGAGCCCGACCGCCACACCTCCTGCGGCGATCTTCGCGTTCTTCGACATGTGTGTCGCCTCCTTCGCGGCCACTGCCGCTCTGTGTTCTGAGAACGGGCCCGCGTTCCCGGCGGTTCCAGCCGCGCCCCTTAGACGCACCCTGAGACATCCCTGATGCGCGACCCTGAGCCACCCCTGAGAGACATCGGGTGATCGAGGTCACAGCCCCATCATGCCGGGTGAGTCGAAGAGATGCTGTACCCTCGGCGACCTTACCCAAGTAGTCAAATTTGAGGAATGCGGCTATCTCTGTGCAGAGGATTCCCACGGCAACCCTCTCCGAACTCTCCGAACTGACCCACTGCGGTGCCGTGTTCCTGCCCGGCGACCCGGCCCGCACCGGCAGCGTCGCCTTCTGGCGCCCCGACGGCACCGCCCCGCCGGTCGTGCACGGCGGCACCGTCGAGGAGCTGGCCGTCGTGCTGCCCGGCGGCGACGGGGTGGAGCTGGTCGACGTACCGGCCGTCCTGCTGTCCGTACGCGCGGCGCTGCCCATCCTCACGCGCGCGCGTGCCGCCCAGCAAGGACACCGGGCGACCGTGTTCTGGGGCGCGGCAGCTGTGCTGGGCCTGCAGTTCGTGGCCCGGGGGCTGCTGTTGCCCGGCCTGTCCCCCGGCGATCACGACGCCTGGCGTGCGGGACCGCTGCGCGCCGAGGACGTCGAGAGCGTACGGCGGCTCGCCGCCGCGATGCCCCCCGAGGCGCATGCCGTACCGCTGGGCGGCACCGGGCCGCTGCGGCTGCCCGAGCCGGAGCGGCTGCTGCGGGCCTTCCTGGACGCGGTCGCCGACACGCTGCCCCGCTCCCCCGCCGCGTCGCTCGTGACGGGCGGCCCCGCCTACGCCGTACCAGTGCCGCAGCACCTGCCCGAGCAGCGCGCGTGGGCCGCCGATGTGGCCGCGGGCCACGACGCGGGCGTCCGGATCTCGCTGCGGATCGAGGGGCCCGGTCCGGCCTCGGCGGGGGACGACACGGCGCCGACCTTCCGGGCCGTGCTCCAGGTGCACAGCGTGCACGATGCCTCGCTCGTCGCGGACGCCGCCGAGGTGTGGGCCGGGACGAACGCCACCAGCGGGGCGTTCGGCCCCCGCGCGCGGGTGGACGCGCTGCTCGCCCTCAGGCGCGCGGCCCGGGCCTGGCCCGCGATCACTCCCCTGTTGTCGGCCGCCGTGCCGGACGCCGTGGAGCTCGCCGACGAGGAGGTCACCGAGCTCCTCGGCGACGGCTCGGCGGCTCTCGCGGGCGCCGGCGTCGACGTGCACTGGCCCAGGGAACTGGCCCGCGAGCTGACCGCCCGCGCGGTCGTCGGCCCACCGCACGACGAGAAGCTCTCCTCGGACACGCCGTCGTTCCTGTCGGCAGACGCGCTGCTCGCGTTCGACTGGCGGTTCGCGCTGGGCGGCCGGCAGCTCACCCGCGAGGAGCTGGACCGGCTCGCCGAGGCGAACCGCCCCGTGGTGCGACTGCGTGACCAATGGGTGCTGATCGACCCACAAGAGGTGCGCCGCGTCCGCGCGCAGCAGGACCGCAAGATCACGCCTCTCGACGCGCTGGGCGCCGCTCTGACGGGCTCCACGGAGGTCGACGGCCGCCGGGTCGAGGTGGAGCCGACCGGCTGGCTGGCGGCGCTGCGGGAGCGGCTGGCGGACCCGGAGGCGCAGGAACCGGTCGAACAGCCCGCCGCGCTCGCCGCCGAACTGCGCGACTACCAGCGGCGGGGCCTGTCCTGGCTGGCCCGGACGACGTCCCTGGGGCTCGGCTGCTGTCTCGCCGACGACATGGGGCTCGGCAAGACGATCACCCTGATCGCCCTGCATCTGCACCGGCAGACCGACCCGTCGGCCGCCGGACCGACCCTGGTGGTCTGTCCGACGTCCCTGCTGGGCAACTGGCAGCGCGAGATCGAGAAGTTCGCGCCCGGCACACCGGTGCGCCGCTTCCACGGATCACGGCGTGACCTGGACGGCGTGGCCGACGGGGAGTTCGTGCTGACGACGTACGGCACGATGCGGCTCGACGCGCGGCGGCTGGCCGACGTGCCGTGGGGTCTGGTGGTGGCCGACGAGGCCCAGCACGTGAAGAACCCGTACTCGGCGACCGCGCGCCAGCTGCGCTCCATCGGCGCACGCGCGCGTGTGGCGCTCAGCGGCACCCCGGTGGAGAACAACCTCTCGGAGCTGTGGGCGATCCTCGACTGGACCACCCCTGGGCTGCTGGGTCGCCTCGGCACGTTCCGCACCCGGTACGCGCAGGCCGTCGAGGGCGGCCAGGACCCGGCCGCCGCGGAGCGGCTCGCCCGGCTCGTACGGCCGTTCCTGTTGCGCCGGCGCAAGTCGGATCCGGGCATCGCGCCCGAGCTGCCGCCGAAGACCGAGACCGATCGCGCGGTGTCCCTCACCACGGAACAGGCGGGGCTGTACGAGGCCGTGGTGCGCGAGACGCTCGCGGAGATCGCGGAGGCCGACAGCATGGCCCGGCGCGGACTGATCGTGAAGCTGCTGACCGGTCTGAAGCAGATCTGCAACCACCCGGCGCAGTACCTCAAGGAGAAGCGGCCGGTGATCGCCGGGCGCTCCGGAAAGCTGGAGCTGCTCGACGAGTTGCTCGACACGATCCTCTCCGAGGGGGCGAGCGTTCTGGTCTTCACCCAGTACGTGGGCATGGCCAGGCTGATCGAACGGCATCTGGCGGGCCGTGGCGTGTCCTCGCAGTTCCTGCACGGCGGGACGTCGGTCCCCGAGCGCGAGGCGATGGTGCGGCGCTTCCAGGACGGTGAGGTCCCGGTGTTCCTGCTGTCGTTGAAGGCGGCGGGCACGGGCCTGAACCTCACGCGGGCCGAGCATGTCGTGCACTACGACCGCTGGTGGAACCCCGCCGTCGAGGCGCAGGCCACGGACCGCGCCTACCGCATCGGCCAGGACCGCCCGGTGCAGGTGCACCGGCTGATCGCCGAGGGGACGATCGAGGACCGTATCGCCGAGATGCTGCATCGCAAGCGCGAGCTGGCCGACGCGGTGCTGGGCCCCGGCGAGGCCGCGCTCACGGAGCTGACGGATGCCGAACTGGCCGATCTGGTGGAGCTGCGAGGGGCGACGCGATGAATCCGTACGACGAGACAGAGCGCACGTTCGCCGCGTTGCCTCCCGCGCGCGGGAGGGGCTTCGCGGTCACCTGGTGGGGCCGGGCCTGGCTGAAGGCCCTGGAGGACACGGCGCTGGACGCGGAGCAGGTGAAGGCGGGCCGTCGGCTCGCGCGCGCGGGTGCCGTGGGCGCGGTGTCGGTGCGGCCGGGGCGGCTCACCGCGGTCGTCCAGGACCGGGACGGTACGGCGCACCGGGCCGATGTGCTGCTGGAGGAGCTGTCGGCGGAGCGGTGGGACCGCTTCCTGGAGATGGCGGTCGAGCGGGCCGGGCATGTCGCGGCACTGCTCGACCGGGAGATGCCGCCGCACCTCGTCGAGGACGCGGCGACGGCCGGTGTCGAACTGCTGCCGGGCATGGGCGATCTGGAGCCCACGTGCGACTGCGGGGCCTGGGACCACTGCGGGCACACGGCGGCACTGTGCTACCAGGTGGCCCGTCTGCTCGACGAGGATCCCTTCGTCCTGCTGCTGTTGCGCGGGCGCGGTGAACGCGCCCTGCTGGACGACCTCCAGACCCGCAGCGCGGCGCCCATGGAAGAACCCGCCGAAGGGCCGTCCGAACCGGAGGGAGTGGACGCCGTGGAGGCGTATGCGGCTGGGGACATCCTGCCCCCGCTGCCCGCCCCGCCCGAACTCCCGGCGGAGCCCGGCCTGCCACCCTCCCTGGACACCGAGGCCCCGCCCGCGCCCGGCGTCGAACCGGCCGCACTGGAGTTCCTGGCTGCACGGACGGCGGTGGCGGCGCACCGCCTGCTGTCCGAGGCGCTGCGGGGAGGCGTTGCCGAGGAGGAGCTGACGGTGGCTCAGGACGCCGTACGGCTTGCTGCCGGGGCTCCCGTACGGGCCCTGGCCGACCGGCTCGCCAAGGGCTCGGGACGCAGCCCGGAGGAGCTGGCTCTGGCGGTGCAGGCCTGGCAATACGGCGGTGTGGCCGGGCTGTCCGTACTCGAAGAGGAGTGGACGGTCGAGGCCGAGACCCTCGCACGCGCGCGTGCTGCCCTGGAGGCGGCTTGGGACGACGACGAGCGGCCGGAACTGCGCGCGCAGGCCAACCGGTGGACGGTCGTCGGCGCACCGAGCCAGCTGCGTCTGGGGCGCGACGGCCGCTGGTGGCCGTATCGGGAGGCAGGCGACCGCTGGGTGCCCGTGGGAGGCGGGGACCAGGACCCGGCGACGGCGCTGGCCGCGACGGAGGCAACGGGTGGGGACGACGCCCGCTGAAGGTGGCGTCGGAGTCGGCCGCGACCAAGGCCTGCTGAGTCGGCCTCGGGGTCGGCCGCGAGCAAGACCTGGTGAGCGGGCGTCCCCTCGCGGTGGTAGCCGCGCTGCTGGCGGCGGCCCCCGGCCACGGGCGCCCCTTCCCAGGACGCGCGGGTGATCCGCACGGCGACCCTGGGTGACACCCCGCTCGGCACGGTGGATGGCAAGGACCGCCGTCCCTTCCCGGTGCCGGGCTTCGGCCCGGCGATCGTGAAGATCCGGATCTCCGGCGGCTCCGTGCGGGTGCTGGACGCGATACCGATCACCACGTCCTCGGGTAAGCCCGTCACCGGCCTGTCGAACCATGAGGGGCACGACGAGGCACCGTCCTCCTACGACGTGCGGACGCCGCTGACGTACGACCCGAACGGGCTGGACACCGAGTCCCGTGCGGCAGCCGCACGTGGACCACCGTCGTCTGGACCCCGCTGTCGACCAGCCGACCCTGCGCGTCGAACGCCTCCGCGCCGTCCGTCATGCCGAAGTGGGGGCGCGGTCACCGGTGTGCCCGGCTCGATGAAGGCATCGCGCGCGTGGACCGTGACACGCTGGCGCTGATCAACGACACATCTGAGGCGCCCCGGTTCCCTAGGGCAGCGTGTCGAGCGGGAGGTCCGGGATCAGGGATTCCAGATCGCTCGGTAGCTCGCTGGGCATCTCACTCGGCAGTTCCGTGGGGAACTGCGACGGCAGTGACGGCAATCCACTCGGCAGCCTGGTGGGCAGCTCGGTGGGGATGCCGAAGCTCGGCTCCGCGGAAGTGCTGCTACCGACGGGCGGTTTCCCGTCCGGTGACTGGTCGCTTGCGGATCCCGTCCAGACCACCACAGCGACGACGACCGCGACGGCAACGAGCACGGCCAGGGCGAGCAGGACGGGGCTGCGCCGCCGTCGTGGGGGTACGGGTCCGAATTCCGTGGTGGGAGGTCCGAAACCGCCGCCCGGGGGCGGCGTGTCACCCGGCGGTCCGGGCGGCTGAGGCGGTGCGGGCGGCATGGCCATGGCGACCAGGTTCACGGAACAGCCGCCGGACCGCGACCCCCACGCGGTGGTTGGCACGGACTCATGTCACGGATCGCACGATTCCGTGGCATTCCACGCGGAGGTCACGCCGCCGCGTACGGCCTCAGCCGCGCGCACCCAGCAGATGGTCCATCGCCAGCTGGTCGAGCCGCTCGAACGCCATCCCGCGCGCGGCGGCCGCCTCGACGTCGAACTCCTCGAACGCCGTGCGGTCGGCGAGCAGGGCCTGCAGGCCGTCCGCCGCCGTGGGCCGGGCCAGTTCGTCGAGGCGGGAGGCGCGCAGGGCCTCCTGGACCTCGGGGTCGGCGCGGAAGGCGGCCGAACGCTCCTTCAGGATGAGGTAGTTGCGCATGCAGCCCGCGGCCGACGCCCACACACCGTCGAGGTCCTCGGTCCGCGGCGGCTTGAAGTCGAAGTGGCGGGGGCCGTCGTAGCCGGCGCTCTCCAGGAGGTCGACCAGCCAGAAGGCGGCGCGCAGGTCACCGGCGCCGAAGCGCAGGTCCTGGTCGTACTTGATGCCGGACTGGCCGTTGAGGTCGATGTGGAACAGCTTGCCCGCCCACAGCGCCTGCGCGATGCCGTGCGGGAAGTTCAGCCCGGCCATCTGCTCGTGCCCGACCTCGGGGTTGACGCCGTACAGCTCCGGCCGCTCCAGCCGCTCGATGAACGCCAGGGCGTGGCCGACGGTGGGCAGCAGGATGTCGCCGCGCGGCTCGTTCGGCTTGGGCTCGATCGCGAAGCGCAGATCGTAGCCCTGGGAGGTGACGTACTCGCCGAGGAGGTCGAACGCCTCCTTCATGCGGTCGAGCGCGGCGCGTACGTCCTTGGCGGCACCGGACTCGGCGCCCTCGCGCCCGCCCCAGGCGACGTACGTCCTCGCACCCAGCTCCACCGCCAGGTCGATGTTGCGGATGGTCTTGCGCAGCGCGTACCGGCGTACGTCACGGTCGTTGGCGGTGAACGCGCCGTCCTTGAAGACGGGGTGCGTGAAGAGGTTGGTGGTGGCCATCGGGACGGTCATGCCGGTCGCGTCCAGGGCCTGGCGGAAGCGCTTGATGTGCGACTCGCGCTCGGTGTCCGAGGATCCGAAGGGGATCAGGTCGTCGTCGTGGAAGGTCACCCCGTGGGCACCGAGCTCGGCCAGGCGCTGCACCGTCTCGACCGGGTCGAGGGCACGCCGCGTGGCGTCGCCGAACGGGTCCCTTCCCTGCCAGCCGACGGTCCACAGGCCGAAGGTGAACCTGTCCTCGGGGGTGGGCTGGTAGTTCATGCCGCGGCTCCTTGCTGCGTACGACTATTTCGTCATGGCCGTTTACAAATTAGTATGCGGTCGCACGTCTGGGAAGAGACAAGATGTCTTTGTCCCACTGTCCCGCAGAGCCGCGGAAAAGGGAGAGCCCGATGTCAGCAGCCGAGGGTCCGCTCGTCGTCGGCGTGGACACGTCCACCCAGTCCACCAAGGCGCTGGTCGTCGACGCGACCACCGGCGAGGTCGTCGCGAGCGGCCAGGCGCCGCACACCGTCACGTCCGGGGCCGGGCGGGAGAGCGACCCGCGGCAGTGGTGGAAGGCACTGTGCGAGGCGCTGCGCCAGTGCGGCGAGCCCGCCCACGAGGCCGCCGCGGTGTCCATCGGCGGGCAGCAGCACGGTCTCGTCACGCTGGACGACCGGGGCGAGCCGGTACGCCCCGCCCTGCTGTGGAACGACGTGCGCTCGGCGCCGCAGGCGCGTCGGCTGGTCGAGGAGCTGGGCGGCGCCAAGTTCTGGGCGGACCGCACGGGCAGCGTGCCCGGCGCGTCCTTCACGGTCACCAAGTGGGCCTGGCTCGCCGAGCACGAGCCGGAGGCGGTCCGCGCCACGAAGGCCGTGCGGCTCCCCCACGACTACCTCACCGAACGCCTCACCGGGCAGGGCACGACCGACCGCGGCGACGCCTCCGGTACGGGCTGGTGGGCGTCCGGCAGCGAGTCGTACGACGAGGAGATCCTCGCGCGCGTGGGGCTAGATCCGGCGCTCCTGCCGCGCGTGGTGCGGCCCGGCGAGGTGGCGGGCACCGTCCGTGACAGCCACGACCTGCCGTTCTCCAAGGGCACCCTGGTCGCACCCGGCACCGGCGACAACGCCGCCGCCGCGCTGGGCCTCGGGCTGCGCCCCGGCACTCCCGTCATGAGCCTGGGCACGTCCGGCACGGTGTACGCGGTGTCCCGGCGGCGCCCTGCCGACCCGACCGGCACCGTGGCGGGCTTCGCCGACGCGCGCGGGGACTGGCTGCCGCTGGCCTGCACCCTGAACTGCACGCTCGCCGTCGACCGCGTCGCGGCCCTGCTGGGCCTGGACCGCGAGGCCGTCGAGCCCGGCACGGGCGTGACCCTGCTGCCGTACCTGGACGGCGAACGCACCCCCGACCTGCCGAACGCCTCGGGACTGCTGCACGGCCTGCGTCACGACACCACCGCCGGTCAGCTCCTCCAGGCGGCGTACGACGGTGCCGTGCACGCGCTGCTGGGCGCGCTGGACCTGGTCCTCGACGAGGACGCCGACCCCTCGGCGCCGCTGCTGCTGATCGGTGGCGGCGCCCGGGGAACGGCCTGGCAGCAGACCGTACGACGACTCTCCGGGCGCCCCGTCCAGGTCCCCGAGGCCAGGGAACTGGTCGCGCTCGGCGCGGCGGCCCAGGCAGCCGGACTGCTCACCGGCGAGGACCCCGCCGCAGTGGCCCGGCGCTGGAACACCGCGCGCGGGCCGGTGCTGGACGCGGTCGAGCGGGACGAGGAGACGCTGGCCAGGATCTCCGGGGTACTCTCCGACGCGGCCCCGCTGCTGGAGCGGAGCCCCGAGAGCCGCTGAGCCACCGAGGACGGAGGCATGACCGCACCGCTGCACAAGGGCCACCCTGCCGGTCCCGGGCGCGCGTTGCCGGACACCCAGCAGGGCATGCGGCGCCGCAATCTCGCCCGGGTGATGCACACGGTCGGCGCGGAGGGCCCGCTGTCCCGTGCGGCGGTGGCCTCCCGCATCGGACTGACCCGTGCGGCGGTCTCCACCCTGGTCGACGAACTCATCCGCTTCGGCCTGCTGGACGAACTGGGCCCCGAACGTCCCGGCCGGGTGGGCCGGGGCCGTCCCGGTTCCGCGCTCGCGGTCAGCGGGCGCGGCCCCACGGGGATCGGCGCGGAGGTCGGCGTCGACCATCTCGCGGTCTGCGCGGTCGATCTACGGGGAGAGGTACGGGCGCGGATCGTACGGCATGGCCCGAACCGCGGCCGCTCCCCCGAGCCGGTGATCGAAGAACTCACCGGGCTGGTGCGCCGGGTCGTCACCGATGCGGAACGTGAGGGGCTGTGGCCGGCGGGGCTCGCGGTGGCGGTTCCCGGTCTGGTGGCGCGCGACGCCCGGACCGTCGTACGCGCTCCCAACCTCGGCTGGCACGACACCGACCTCGGGTCGCTGCTGCCCGCGGAGCTGCCGCTGACCGTGGACAACGAGGCCAACTTCGGCGCGCTGGCCGAGCTCTGGCTCGGCGAGGGCACCCCGCGGGACTTCGTGCATGTGTCGGCCGAGATCGGTATCGGCGCGGGCGTGATCGTGGACGGTCGGCTGCTGCGCGGAACACGCGGCTTCGCGGGCGAGTTGGGGCATGTCCCGGTCCGGCCGGACGGGCCGGAGTGCGCCTGCGGTGGACGCGGCTGCCTGGAGCAGTACGCCGGTGAGGAGGCGGTGCTGCGCGCTGCCGGTCTGGAGCCGGGCGAGGACCGTGTCGGACTGCTCGCGGGGCGGGCCACGGAGGGTGACGAGGACGTACGGCGGGCGCTGAGCGATGCGGGCCAGGCGCTCGGTGTGGCGCTGACCGGGGCGGTGAATCTGCTGGACCCCGAGAGCGTGGTGCTGGGCGGTGCGCTGGCCGGGCTCGCACCCTGGCTGCTGCCGTCGTTGCGAACCGAGCTGGCCCGACGCACGGCGGGGCGGGCCTGCCCTGTGTCCGTGTCACGGCTCGGTCCTGAGGGGCCGTTGCTGGGGGCCGCGCATTGGGTGGTGCGCGGGGTGTTGGACGATCCGGCGGGGGTGGCTGAGGTGAGGGCGCGGGGCTGAAGGTGTTTGCAAGCCCTCCGGCGTCCCTCCGAAAGCCCTGCTCACCACCCGTTCGGGTGAGCGAGTTATCCACAACTCCTCGGTGATCCACGGAAAGGCGCGACGACCTTCAGCCCAACGCCCAGCGCCGTACCGTGATTCACGCGAGGCGCAGCCGGTGTGCGGAGACGACGTCGGCTGAGCTGGACCGACCGATCGGCTGTGCGGGACCGATGATTCGAGGGGGGACGAACGATGTCGGTGGAAACGGCTGAACTACGTCGGCGCCACGCAGGTGCCGACGCCCAGAAGGCAGGGGTGTGCTCATGAGCGACCCAGACATCCTGACCGTGCGGCCCCAACCGGGAGAGTACGCCTGGACGTGCTTGAGGGCGCGCGCCTCAGCCTCGGCGACGGGCACGCCCGGCAGGGCGAGGGCGGGACCTGCGGTGTCGCCCTCGAGTGCGCGATGAACACCGTGGTCCACGCCCGGCTGCGCGAGTCGGCGGCGGCGCTACGGATTGATCCCGACCCGATCTGGGCGTGGACCGCCCTCCGCCATCCCGGCCTTCTCCGGCCCTCCCCCCTCCAACCCGTCCTCCATCCTCCTTCAACCTCCTTCAACCTCCTTCAAAGTCCTTCCAGCTGAGAGGCGACCCTCCATGCAACGGGCAAGACCACTCCCCGACCGGCGACGGGTCCTCAAGGGCGCCGCCCTGGCCGCCGTCCCTTACGCACTGCTGCCCGGCCCCAGGGCCGACGCGCGGACACCGGCTCCCGACTACCCGCTCGCGGAATGGCAGCCTGCGACCCCCGCCAACTCCACGTCGGCGAACCGTCCGGCCACCCACCCCGTCGACCTCGTCGTCATCCACGTCACGCAGACGGACTACTCCGGGACCCTGGCCGTCTTCCAGCACCCCAGCAAGAAGGTGTCCGCGCACTACGTCGTCCGGTCCGCCGACGGACATGTGGCGCAGTGCGTCCGCGAGTCCGACATCGCCTGGCACGCCGGGAGCTGGGAGCACAACACACGCAGCATCGGCATCGAACACGAGGGGTGGGTCGACCGGCCCGGCTACTTCACGGACGCCATGTACGAGCGGTCGGCCACGCTCACCGCGGCGATCTGCACGAAGTACGGCATCTCCAAGGACCGCGCGCACATCATCGGCCATCACGAGATACCGGGCACCGACCACACCGACCCCGGCCCGCACTGGGACTGGACGCGCTACATAGGGCTCGTCAACTCCGCCTGACCGGGACACCACGTCCACGCGAGACCCCCCAGGTCGACGCCCGACAGGCCCATGGTTGGGCCCAGCCGATCACTGGCACTCGGTGCTCGACGGTGCCACCGGCCGACAGTCCGGGCGGCCGCCTGCGCGCCCTTCCAGTGAGGAGCTGCCCATGTCGATGCCGTTGTCGATGCCGTTGACGGTGGATGCCCGTGAGCACGGTCGGCCTGGAGCGACGGCCCGCCGAAGCCAGGCGCTTCCTACCACCTGCGGGATCCCCCGGAGGTGCGAGCCGGGATCGCCGTCGCGGCCGCTGTCTCCCGCCCGCCGGTGGACGGGAAACCGAATGGGGACGACCAGCAGCCGAGGAGGACACAGACGCAGCAACGCGTCGGCGGCCACCCGCTTCGACACCGCGCCCAGCGGCGGCCGGTGGCGCGACAACGACACCTGGGACGACCTCAACCGAGCCCCGCCGCCGCCCCAGCCGCCAGGTGCAGCCGCGCCCCCTGGCGTGTGAGCTCCTGCTGGACCAGGGCGTACGGCACCTCCCGTGGGCTGCGGTTGATCCGGGTGGCCAACGCGGCGCAGACGCCCGCCGCCTGACCGGTCGCCATGGCGATGGGCATGACACGGTAGGAGGAGTGCGCCACGTGGGAGCCGGAGATGCAGCGGCCCGCGACGAGCAGGTGTTCCGTGTCGCGGGGCAGCAGGCAGCGCAGCGGGATGTCGTAGAAGCGGCCCCGCGGGACGCGTTTGAGGACGGTGCCGCTGCCCCTGGGGTTGTGGATGTCGACGGGGTAGGCGCCGTGCGCGATGACGTCGGGGAAGGAGCGTGCCGCCAGGATGTCGTGACCGGTGAGGTGGTAGTCGCCGAGGATGCGCCGGGTCTCCCGTACGCCGATCTGGGTGCCGCTCTGCACCACATATGACTCCTCGAAGCCGGGGACGTGCAGGCGCAGGAAGCGATCGATCTGTTCCATCTGGCGGCGGGCGACGTACTCGGCGCGGCTCAGGTCCCACACATCGATGCCGAGGGCCCGGGTGACGCGGGTGCTGTTGATGCTGACCTCACGGGGGTGGGGGGTGCCGAAGAAGAGGATGTCCTCGCGGGGCAGGCGCAGTTCGCCCGCCTTGGTGGCCTCCTCGACGAGGTCCCACAGGCCGTGCACGCCCCGCCACTGGTCGGGGTGCTCGTGGACGTACTCGGCGAACCGGGGCCGCAGGAAGTCGACGACGCGGAACATGAGCGTCATCGGCTGCACCAGCCCGTCCTCGGGCCGGCCGATCTCGCACGGCGCTCCGCAGGCGGCGGCCACATCACCGTCGCCCGTGCCGTCGACGACGACGTCGGCGTCGATCACCACCGGGCCGGACTTGGTCTCGAAGACGACCCGCCAGCCGTCGTCGAGCGGCAGGGCGGCGGAGGCGAAGGAGTGGAACAGCATGCGGACGCCGGCCTCGTCGAGCAGGTCGAGGAGGACGAGTTTGTAGATCTCCGGGTCGAAGGGGACGGTGTAGCCGGTTTCGAGGGAGGGCGGGATGCAGCCGCCGCGCTCGTTCAGCCGGTCCAGCAGGCGCCACAGAAAACCGGCGACCACCGCTTCGCCCTCGCCGTGGTCGGTGGGCAGCAGCGAGTCGCCTTCCTGGCCGGGGCCGGTGAAGACGGCCTGCTTCTGCTCGTTGTGGAACGACATCAGGGGCATGACGAGCGCCACGGTGGCGTTGCCGCCCAGGAAGCCGTACCGCTCCACGAGCACCACATCGGCGCCGGCGTCGGCCGCGGCGTACGCGGCCGCGGTGCCGGCCGGGCCTCCGCCGACGACCAGGACCTCCGTGCGGCCCCCGTGGTGGGCGTCGCGCGGCGGCAGGGTGACGGTCCGTGACTGTGGAGGTCGTTGCAGGATCGGCATCGGTTCTTCCCGTCGGAGGTGTTCCGAAGGCGGTCGGACTCCCGGGCCCCGTACCCGTGCCCCCCTGCCGGGGTCCATGGCCCGGTCGTTCAGGTCGCCGTTCCGGTACCCGGCCGTAGCAGGTGCAGGCCCGGGCGTTCGGTGTCGGGCGCGACGCCGGTCTGCTCCTCCAGGGAGTCGAGGACCACGGCGCACCGGACGCAGGTCTCCCGGGCGACGCCTCGCAACGCCCGCACGCGTGCGTCAAGATCGTCCCGGCGCTGCGGAAACTCGTCCCACAACCGGTCCACCTCGGCCAGCAGCAGCCCGGCCTGCTCGCGCGCCACGCCGACCAGCGCCGGCGCCCCGATACGGCGGGAGAAGTCGAAGACCTTGCCGGAGTACGGCAGCGGCAGCACGGGCAGCCCGGAGAGCGCGGCGAAGATCACGAAGTGCAGGCGCATCCCGACGGCGAGGTCGAGGTGGTTCATGAAGCCGAGGACCTGGCCGGGGCTGTAGACGCTGTGCAGGATGCGCCCCCGGTCGGGTGCGGTCATCCGGGAGAGCACGCCGTGGGCGTGGTGGACGTCCTGGCGTTCCATCGGCACGAAGACCACATGGGCCTCCAGCCGCCGTACCAGGAAGTCGGCCACGTCGGCGAGCAGGGCGTGGTAGTCGCTCTCGTCGAGTTTCTCGGCCGCGCGGCCCGGTTCGCGGACCGACATCCCCACCAGCCGGGTATCGGCGGGGATGCCCTCCTGCCGCATCATCTGGTCGGTGAAGGGCTCCGGCGGCAGCAGCAGCGCCGGATCGGCGGTCACGGTGAGGTCGCGGTCGAGCCCGGCCTCCTCCAGCACGAGCCGTGACTCCTCGTCCCGTACGACGACCTCGTCCATCGCCGGCAGTACGGCACGTACCGCCTCCCGGTCCTCCGCCTCACGCAGCGGGCCCGCGCCGACGGCGTACGCGAAGGTGCGCACCCCGCGGGCCTGCGCGGCGCCGACCAGCCGCAGATAGCGGCGCGCCTCACCGTCGTAGAGGATGCCGCCACCCCCGAGCACCAGCAGGTCCAGGCCCGACAGGACGTCGAGGATCTGTTTCTGCGGGACGCCCTCCCAGTCGACCACCTGGTCGGCGGCGGGCTGGTGGGCGCGGGTGTGCTCGGCGTTCCGGCTGAAGACGACGAGCCGGGCCTGCGGGCGGTGGGCGCGCAGGCAGCCGAGGACGCAGGTCAGGATGGCCTCGTCGCCGAGGTTGAAGCCGCCGTAGGAGCCGAGCAGGCCGATGCGCGGCCCCGGCCCTGCGGTCCGGCGAGGCTGTGTGGTGGTGGTCATCCGGAACTCCTGTCCAAGGAGCTGACGAGCGGTGCGGGGTCCGGGACAGCGGCGCGGGCGCGGCGGGGGTCGGGTGGGGGCCTCATGGGTCGCTGCCGCGGGCTGGGCCCGGGTTGCCGTCCCCGCGCAGGAGAAACCCTCGGGCGGGGAGAAACCCCCGACCAGGTACGTTCCGACAGGCAGCGTCATCCTTTCACGGGATCGGGTCCGCCACCATCGCAGCGCCGCGTCACCGGGCAGTGATCAGAGGTGCCGGCTCCGGAGGTTGGGTCTCTGCCAGTTGGGAAACCGGCGTCTCATGTCATCGCCCGAACCTCTCCATCCCCACGCGCCGAGGGGCTCACGCTGCGTGCATCACCCGGATGCCGTATGCCTCCGAGCCTCCTGGGCTCGGACGGAGGACGCTGATCTAGGTACTGGGTGCCCTCGCGGCGCCCGCGGCCCGCGTCGGAGTGAAGGCAGAGAAGGCAGAGAAGGCAGAGAAGGCGGGGTCGACAAGGCAGGAACCAGGGTCCCGGGTCGGCGCCAGGCATCCGACAGGCCGTCGTCGTCATGTGCAGAGGAGACCTGAATGACCACCGCATCATCACGTACCTGGGAGCACGCCGTCGTCACCGGTGGCGCGGGCTTCGTCGGCTCGCATCTGTGCGGCGCCCTGCTGGACTCCGGCGCGGCGGTCACCTGCGTGGACGACTTCAGCACCGGCCGGCCGGAGAACGTCTCCCCGCTGCTCGACCGCCCCGGATTCACGCTGGTGCACGCGAACGTCGCCGAGCAGATACCCGTCAAGCGGCCCCCGGATCTCGTCCTGCACTTCGCCTCCCCGGCGTCCCCGGCGGACTATCTGCGGCTGCCCCTGCACACGATGGAGACCGGCAGTCTCGGCACCCGCAACGCCCTGGAACTCGCCCATGACCACGGCGCCCGCTTCCTGCTCGCGTCGACGTCCGAGGTGTACGGCGACCCGCAGCAGAACCCGCAGGACGAGCGGTACTGGGGGAACGTCAACCCGGTCGGCCCGCGCAGCGTGTACGACGAGGCCAAGCGGTTCGGCGAGGCGCTCACCACGGCGCACGCGGAGGCGGAGGGCACCGACACCTGCATCGTGCGGCTGTTCAACACCTACGGTCCGCGGATGCGCGGCCACGACGGCCGGGCGGTGCCGACCTTCGTCCGCCAGGCGCTGGACGGCGAACCGCTCACGGTCACGGGCGACGGCCGCCAGACGCGTTCACTGTGCTACGTCGAGGACACCGTCCGGGGCATCCTCGCGGCGGCGGCGCACGGCATGCGCGGCCCCGTGAACATCGGCAATCCGGGTGAGATCACCATGCTGGACCTCGCTCGCCTGGTCATCAGGCTCACGGGTTCCCCCTCGGAGATCCGCTTCGTCGAACGGCCGACCGACGACCCGGCGGTCCGCTGCCCCGACATCACGCTGGCCCGCGACAAGCTCGGCTGGGAGCCCGAGGTGGACGCGGAGGAAGGGCTGCGCCGCACGATCGACTGGTTCCGCGCCACGGCCGGTGAACGCTGAGGCGCACCGGGTCCGACGCCGCGCCGAGGCAGAACGCCCGGTCACCGATCCCCGGTCACCTATCCCGGGTCACCGGCCCACCGCTCCCCGGTCACCTATCCCGGGTCACCGACCCACCGCCCTGGCCACCGGCCTCCATCCACCGACCCACCGGCCACGCGCCACGCGGCCACCGACCCCCAGTCACCGACCCACCGCCCACCGCTACCGCCCACCGCCCACGCGCCACCCGGCCACCCAAGCGCCACCCAGCCACCGAACCCCACTCAACCCACCGCACCCCCAGGACCCCCATGCGCATCCTCGGAATCAACGCCCTCTTCCACGACCCCGCCGCCGCCCTCGTGATCGACGGCCGCACCGTGGCCGCCGCCGAGGAAGAGCGGTTCTCCCGCCGCAAGCACGGCAAGCGGCCGGTGCCGTTCTCCGCCTGGGAGCTGCCGGAGAAGGCCGCCGCGTGGTGTCTGCGCCGGGCCGGCCTGCGCCCGCAGGACCTCGACGCGGTCGCCTACTCCTACGACCCGCAGCTGGCCCGCCCCGCCGAGGCGATGGGCCTGGACGACCCCTGGGACCACCTGCGGCAGACGTACGCCCGTGAGGCCCCCGGCTTCCTGCGGGCCGCGCTGCCGGGTCTGGACGCCGACAAGGTCCGTTTCGTCCCGCACCACATGGCGCACGCGGCGTCCAGCGCCTTCGCGGCACCCGACGCCGGCGACTCCTCCGTGCTGGTCCTGGACGGCCGCGGGGAACGCGCCTCGCACCTCGCGGCGCGGCGGGTCGGGGACCGGCTGGAGGCGCTGCACGCGCAGGAGCTGCCGCACTCCCTGGGCCTGGTCTACGAGGAGCTGACCGACCATCTGGGTTTCCTGCGCTCCTCGGACGAGTTCAAGGTGATGGCCCTGGCCTCGCACGGCAGCCCGCGGATGCTGCCGGAGCTGCGCCGGTACGTGTACCCGACCGGCGACGGCGGGTTCCACGCCACCGGCGTCCCCTGGCACGAGTTCTGCCCGCCGCGCGGCGCGGACGAGCCGTGGACCCAGGAGCACGCGGACGTGGCCGCGAGCGCGCAGGCCGTACTGGAGGAGACGCTGCTCGACCTGGTGCGCTGGCTGCACGGGCGGACCCATCACAGCGTGCTCACGCTCGCCGGGGGCGTCGCGCTCAACTGTGTCGCCAACTCCCGTATCGCCCGTGAGGGTCCCTTCTCGCAGGTGTGGGTGCAGCCGGCGGCCGGTGACGCGGGCACGGCGCTGGGCGGTGCGCTGCTGCTGGCGGCGGGCGCGGGGGACGCGCCGGAGCCGATGGCGGGCGCCGACCTGGGCCGGGACTGGACCGACGCGGAGCTGGGCGCATGGCTGAAGACGGCGGCCGTACCCTTCGAACGGCCCGCGGACATCGCCGAGACCGTGGCCGAGGCCCTCGCCGACAACGGGATCGTCGCCTGGTTCCAGGGCCGCTCCGAGTACGGTCCCCGGGCGCTCGGCCACCGCTCGCTGCTGGCGCATCCCGGGCACGCGGGCAATCTGGAACGGCTCAACGACGTCAAGGGCCGTGAGCAGTTCCGGCCGGTGGCGCCCATGGTGCTGGCCGACCGCGCCGCCGAGATCTTCGACGGCCCGCTGCCGAGTCCGTACATGCTGTTCGTGCACGACGTGGCCGAGTCCTGGCGGGAACGCATCCCGGCCGTCGTGCACGTCGACGGCACGGCCCGCATCCAGACCGTGGACCCGGCGCAGGAGCCGCTGGTCGCCCGCATGCTGACCGCGTTCGAGCGCCGCACCGGGCTGCCGGTGGTGGTCAACACCAGCCTCAACACGGCCGGCCGGCCGATGGTCGACGATCCACGCGACGCCCTGGAGTGCTTCGGCTCCTCACCGGTCGACCTGCTCGCCATCGGCCCGTACGCGGTCCGGCGCGGCGACTTCTTCCGCGCGACGGGGAACGGGAGGGCCTGATGCGGGAGCACACGGCTCGGGCGGCACATCACGTACGACACCTGCGGGGCTCCGTGCCGGAGACCACGCCGTGGGCGGCGCACGGAGTACGGCGACGGCAGGACCCCACGTCTCGGGCGGCACCCGCCGGGGCCGTCCACCAGCCAGCCGCCGACGAATGGCCCCACCGCCGCCCCGATGGCCCAAGGGCCCCGTCCGCCGCCCATGCCGCCCCCATCGCGCACACCGAGCACCCCGAGCACGCCCCCCGGAGGCCCCGATGACCCAGGCAGCACCGTCGGCCGCCACCGCATCCGAGTACGCCGACGACGCCTACGCGGTGGTGATCCCCACCCTGGGCCGCCCCAGCCTGACCGCCTGCCTGCGCGCCCTGGCCCGCTCCGGCGGCCCCCGCCCCGTGCGGCTGGTCCTCGTCGACGACCGCCCCGACGCCTCGGTGGCCGCGCTCACGGACGAGGTCCCCGAGCAGCTGCGCCCGCTCACCACGGTCGTCCGGGGCGGCGCCCGGGGTCCCGCCGCCGCCCGCAACGCCGGATGGCGGGCGGCGGGACGCGTGCCCTGGATCGTCTTCCTGGACGACGACGTGGTGCCCAGCCCCTCCTGGGGCGAGGACCTGGCCCTCGACCTGGCCGGGGCGACGTACCGGACGGGCGCGGTCACCGCGCGGATCGACGTCCCGCTGCCGACGGACCGCCGCCCCACCGACTGGGAGCGCAACACCGCCGGACTCGCCACCGCCCGCTGGATCACGGCCGACATGGCCTACCGCCGGGCGGCCCTGGAGGCGGTCGGCGGCTTCGACGAACGCTTCCGGCGAGCCTTCCGGGAGGACGCGGACCTGGCCCTGCGGGTGCTCGCGGCGGGCTGGACGGTGGCGGCCGGGTGCCGCCGTACCACGCATCCGGTGCGGCCCGCCGACCGCTGGGTCTCGGTACGGCTCCAGGCGGGCAACGCGGACGACGTGCTGATGACCCGGCTGCACGGGCGGACGTGGTGGGGCCGGGCGGGGGCGCCGCGCGGGCGGCTGCCCCGGCATCTGGCACTGACCGGGGCGGCGGTGACGGCCGTGGCCTGCGCGGCCCTGGGCCGACGCCGCGCGGCATCGGCGTGCGCCGGGCTGTGGCTGGCCGGGACGGCCGAGTTCGCGCTGGCCCGGATCGTGCCGGGGCCGCGTACCCGCGACGAGGTGGTCACGATGGCGCTGACCAGCGTCGCCATCCCGCCCGCCGCCGTCTGGCACTGGCTGCGCGGGCAGATCGTGCACCGGAACGCGCCGCCCGTCACCGCCCACGAATCCGGTGAGCCGCCGAGGCCCACGCGGGCGCCGGACCGGGAGCGGGTGCCCTCATGACGCCGCTCACGACGCCCCGCGAGCCGCGCCGGGCACCGGGACCGCGACCGTGGCTGTTCGACGGTCCTCCGCAGGCCGTGCCCGGCGGCTTCCCGGCTGCTGTCCTGTTCGACCGGGACGGCACCCTCGTCGTCGACGTCCCCTACAACGGTGACCCGGCACGGGTCGTGCCGATGCCGACGGCCCGGGAAGCCGTCGACGCGCTCCGGGCGCGGGGCATCCCCGTCGGCGTGGTGAGCAATCAGTCCGGCGTCGCCCGGGGCATGTTGACGTACCGCCAGGTGGCGGCCGTGCGGCGGCGGGTGGAGGAGCTGCTCGGCCCGTTCGGGGTGTGGGCGGTCTGCCCGCACGGCCCGGACGACGGCTGCGGCTGCCGCAAGCCCGCGCCGGGTCTGGTGCTGGCCGCGTGCGAACGGCTCGGCGCCCCGGCGGACCGCACGGTCGTCATCGGCGACATCGGGGCCGACGTGACCGCCGCCCGCGCCGCCGGCGCCCGGGGCGTGCTGGTGCCGACCCCGGTGACCCGCCCCGAGGAGACCGCCGAGGCCGAGGCCACCGCCCCCGACCTGCGCACGGCGGTCCGCCTCGCGCTGGCCCCGGCACCCGATCTCGTCCCGGGAGAGTCATGACGGCCGATTCCCGAACCCTGCCCCGCTCGCTGGTCGTACGCCTGGACAGCGCCGGCGACGTCCTGCTGGCCGGGCCCGCCGTGCGGGCCGTGGCCGCCGGATCGTCGTACACGGCGCTGCTGTGCGGGCCGCAAGGGGCGAGCGCGGGACGGCTGTTGCCGGGCGTGGACGAGGTCCTGGTGCACGACGCGCCGTGGGTGGGGCTGGAACCGGCGCCGGTCTCCCGGCAGGCGACCCGGCGGTTGCTGGACGCGCTGGCGGCCCGTCGCTTCGACCGGGCCCTGGTGCTGGTGTCGTACCACCAGAGCCCGCTGCCGGCCGCCCTGCTGCTGAAGCTGGCGGGCGTCGGCTGGACGGCGGCCGATAGCGAGGACTACCCGGGGGCCCTGCTCGACCTGCGCCACCACCGGCAGGCGCACCGGCACGAGGTGCTCGCGGCCCTGGAGCTGGCCCGGGACGCGGGGTTCGCGCTGCCGCCGGGCGACGACGGCACGCTGCGCATCACGCCCCCACCGGACATGACCCACCTGACCGGTTCCGAGCCGTATGTGGTGCTGCATCCCGGCGCCGCCGTGCCCGCGCGGGCGTGGAGCCCCGAGCGGGCGGCCCGGGCGTCGGCCGCGCTGTCCGCCGCCGGGTACCGCGTCGTGGTCACCGGCGGCCCCGGGGAGCGGGAGCTGACGGCCCGGGTGGCCGGGGCGCACGCTCTCGACCTGGGCGGGGTCACCCATTTGGAGCAATTGGCCGGGGTGCTCGCCGGGGCGCGGGTCGCGGTGGTCGGCAACACCGGTCCCGCGCATCTGGCCGCCGCCGTCGGCACACCGGTGGTGTCCCTGTTCGCGCCGGTGGTACCGGCGGAGCGCTGGCGGCCGTACGGCGTGCCGCACGTGCTGCTGGGGGACCAGGAGGCCGCCTGCGCGGGCACCCGGGCGCGGAACTGCCCCACGCCGGGCCACCCCTGTCTCGACGGGATCGGCGACGCGGAAGTGCTGGCCGCGGTCACCGCACTCTGCGCAAACCAACCAGTTGGGATGAATGACTTCAAGCAGACAAGGAAGACGAAGCGGGCGGGCCCTGTGGTGGACCAGGGCCCGTCGCCCAGGCCCGCCGCCCCGTACGGACCGGGCGGCAGGGCCGAAACGGAACGAGGAGCGTCCAAATGAACATCCTGTTGTGGCATGTGCACGGCTCCTGGACGACGGCGTTCGTCCAGGGACCGCACACCTACCTCGTTCCTGTCACCCCGGACCGCGACGCGGACGGCCTCGGCCGCGCCCGCACGTTCACCTGGCCCCCTTCGGTGCGGGAGCTGACGCCCGCCCAGCTGCGGGACGCGGAGGTGGACCTGGTGGTCCTCCAGCGCCCGCACGAGATGGGGCTGGCCGAACGCTGGCTGGGCGGCCGGCGGCCGGGCCGTGACCTGCCCGCCGTCTACCTTGAGCACAACGCGCCGGACGGCGACGTGCCCACGACCCGGCACCCCTTCGCCGACCGCGACGACCTCACCCTGGTGCACGTCACCCACTTCAACCGCCTGTTCTGGGACTGCGGCAGCACCCGCACCGAGGTGATCGAGCACGGCATCGTCGACCCGGGCCACCTGTACACCGGTCGCCTTCCCCGCGCGGCCGTCGTCGTCAACGAACCGGTGCGGCGCGGCCGTTACACCGGTACCGACCTGCTGCCCCAACTGGCCCGCGCCGCCCCACTGGACGTGTTCGGCATGCGCACCGAGGGCCTCGCCGACCACCTCGACCTGCCGGAGGAGCGCTGCCGCTCCGCCGACCTGCCGCAGAGCGCACTCCACGCGGCCATGGCCGAACGCCGGCTGTATCTGCACCCGGTGCGCTGGACGTCCCTCGGTCTGTCGCTCCTTGAGGCCATGCACCTGGGCATGCCGGTCGTGGCGCTCGCCACCACGGAGGCGGTCGAGGCGGTCCCGCCGGACGCGGGCACGCTGTCCACCCGCCCCGACGTGCTGGCCCGGGCCGCCCGGCGCTACCTCGAAGAACCCGGGGCCGCCGCCGAGGACGGCGCCCGCGCGCGTCAGGCGGCCCTCGAACGGTACGGGCTCAAGCGCTTCCTGGACGACTGGGAGCGCCTGCTGACGGAGGTGCGCTCATGACGTCATCGGTCGGATCCCTGCCGCACACCCACCTCGACGCCGACGGGCCGGGCTCGCTCTCCATCGCGCTCGTCTCCGAACACGCCAGCCCGCTGGCCGCGCTGGGCGGAGTCGACGCGGGCGGGCAGAACGTCCACGTGGCCTGCCTCGCGAGCGCGCTGGCCGACCGGGGCCACCGCGTGACCGTGCACACCCGCCGCGACGATCCCGACCTGCCCGACACCGTGCCCCTGCGCGACGGGGTGGAGGTGCACCACGTTCCCGCGGGACCGGCGCAGCCCATACCCAAGGACGAACTGCTGCCCCACATGGGCGACTTCGCCCGCCATCTGACCCGCGTCTGGCGGCGTCGGCCCCCCGACCTCGTGCACTCCCACTTCTGGATGTCGGGACTCGCCTCGCTGCGCGCGGTGCGCCCGCTGGACCTGCCCCTGCTGCACACCTACCACGCGCTGGGCACGGTGAAGCGGCGCCACCAGCAGCTCGCGGACACCAGCCCGCCGCAGCGGATCGGCCACGAGACGGACGTCGGCCTCGGCTGCGACCGGGTCGTCGCCACCTGCCGCGACGAGGTCCACGAGCTGTCCCGGATGGGCATCCCGGCCGACAAGGTCAGCGTCGTACCGTGCGGCGTCGACACCGAACTGTTCACGCCCCGGGGCCCGGCCGCGAAGCGCCGGACCCAGCGCTACCGGCTGCTCCAGCTGGGCCGCCTCGTGCCCCGTAAGGGCGCGGCGGTCTCCGTCGCCGCGCTGGCCCGGCTGCCGGACACCGAACTCCTCATCGTCGGCGGCCCTGCGAAGGACCGGCTCGACGAGGACCCGGAGGTACGGCGCCTGCGTGACCTCGCCCGCCGGGCCGGGGTCGCCGACCGGGTCCACTTCACCGGCGGGGTGCCCAGCCGCCAGGTGCCCGCGCTGCTGCGCGGCTCCGACG
The DNA here is from genome assembly GCF_019219825.1 of Streptomyces sp. TRM70350. GTDB lineage: Bacteria > Actinomycetota > Actinomycetes > Streptomycetales > Streptomycetaceae > Streptomyces. Next base: position 224,317 of record NZ_JAHUXH010000006.1, read on the forward strand.
TGGTGCTGTGCCCGGCCGACTACGAGCCCTTCGGCATCGTGCCGCTGGAGGCGATGGCCTGCGGCCGGCCGGTCGTCGCCAGCGCGGTGGGCGGCCACCTCGACACCGTCGCCGACCCGGCCACCGGACGGCTGGTGCCGCCCCGCGACCCCGAGGCGCTGGCCCGGGCCGTCGCCGATCTGCTGGCCCGGCCCGAGGCGCGGGAGGCGTGCGGCGCGGCCGGGCGCCGTCGCGCGCTGCGCCGCTACGGCTGGAACCGCGTCGCGGCCGAGACGGAGGCGGTGTACTGCGCCGTCCTGGAGGCCCGCCACGCCGTGACGGAGGTGGTGTGAGCCATCGACGCCCGCCGGTCCGGGCGGACCGCCCGGCCTTCGACAGCGTTCCGACCCATCGCACAGCACCGACGCCCGAAGGAGGTGCGGGTCCGGCCGCCGTCCCGTGCGACGCGGTACGCCCGACCAGCATGAGCGAACTCTCCGCAACCCCCGCGTCATCCATGTCCCCCGCTCCTGCCGCGCTGGAGGCCGCGCAGGGACACTGCCGGTCCCTGGAGCAGGCGCTGGTCCGGCTGCGCCGGGACGGGCTGGGCCGGATAGCCGACTGGGGCGGCCGGCTCGCCGCCGTCCTGCCCTCCGGCGGCCGCCTGCTGGCCGCGGGCAACGGCGGCAGCGCCGCCCAGGCCCAGCACCTGACCGCCGAACTCGTGGGCCGGTACCGCAGGGAGCGGCCCGCCTACTCCGCCATCTCCCTGCACGCCGAGACCTCCAGCCTCACCGCGCTCGGCAACGACTACGGCTTCGACCAGGTGTACGCCCGTCAGGTGGCCGCCCACGGCCGGCCCGGGGACGTCCTCGTGCTGCTGTCCACCTCGGGCCGCAGCGCCAACCTGATCAGCGCGGCCGTGACCGGCCGGGCGGCGGGGCTGCGGGTGTGGGCGATGACCGGGCCGCGGCCCAACCCGCTCGCCGAGGCCGCCGACGAGGCACTGTGCATCGACGCCGACACCGCGGCGACCGTCCAGGAGGCCCATCTGGTCGCCGTGCACCTGCTGTGCGAGGCGTTCGACGCGGCGCTCGCCCCCCGTGCCGCGTCCCGTGCCGTCGCCGCCCACGGGAGGGCGTCGTGACGGGGCCGAAGCCGCTGGTGGTCGTCGGGGACGTGCTGCTGGACGAGGACATCGAGGGCGTCGCCACCCGCCTGGCCCCCGACGCGCCCGCGCCGGTCGTCGACGTCACCCAGGACCGCACGCATCCCGGCGGAGCGGGTCTGGCCGCCGCGCTGGCCGCCCGGGGCGGGCGTGAGGTGGTCCTGGTGACCGCGCTCGGCGACGACGAGGCGAGCGAGGCGGTACGCCGTGAACTGCGCGGCCGGGTCCGGCTGGTGGAGATTCCGCTGACCGGCAGCCTGCCGGTGAAGACCCGGGTGCTGGCGGGCGGACGCCCGCTGGTGCGCATCGACCGGGGCGGCGGCACCCCGGGCGAACCCGACGACGCGGTGCGGGAGGCGCTCGCGCAGGCCCACGCCGTGCTCGTCGCGGACTACGGGCGGCACACGGCGAGCGCCGTCCGGCAGCATCTGGCCGCGGCCGTGCCGCGTACCCCGCTGGTGTGGGACCCGCACCCGAAGGGCGAGGAGCCCGTCCCGGGAGCGCGGCTGGTCACCCCGAACGTGGCGGAGGCGTGCGCCCTGTGTCCCTCCGGAGCATCCGAGGGCTCGGGAGGCCCAAGGAGCGACTCCCTGCGCGCCCACGCCGAGCGCGGGATGGCGCTCGCGGAGCGCTGGCAGGCGGCGGGCGTCGCGGTGACGCTCGGCGACCGGGGGGTCCTGCTGGCCCGGCCGGGCGACGGTACGCCGATGCTGATCCCGCCGCCCTACCGGGCCACCGGGGACCCGTGCGGCGCCGGTGACTGCTTCGCCGCCGCGACCGCCGCCGCGCTGGCGGACGGCGCGCTCCCGGAGGAGGCCCTCCAGCGGGCGGTGGCCGAAGCGGCCGCCTTCGTGTCGGAGGGCGGGGCGGGAAACCCGGCGCTGTGGCGCACCGTCCCCGCCTCCACCGCCACCGAGGCGCCCAGCACCGATCCCTTTGCCCTCGCCGAGCAGGTCCGGGCGCGCGGCGGAACGGTGGTGGCCACCGGCGGCTGCTTCGACCTGCTGCACGCCGGTCACGTCGGCCTGCTGGACAGCGCCCGCGGCATCGGCGACTGCCTCATCGTGTGCGTCAACTCGGACGCCTCCGTCGCCCGCCTCAAGGGACCGGGACGCCCGCTCAACCCGGTGGCGGACCGCGTCCGCGTCCTGCAGGCCCTGGGCAGCGTCGACGCCGTCGCCGTCTTCGACGAGGACACTCCGGAGGAGGTCCTCGCCCGGCTGCGGCCCGACGTGTGGGTGAAGGGCGGCGACTACTCCGTCCAGGACCTGCCCGAGGCCGAGACCCTGCGCGCGTGGGGCGGACAGGCGGTGGTCCTGCCCTACCTGGACGGCCGGTCCACGACCCTGCTGGCCCGCCGCGCGGCCCGCGCCGCCGCCCCGTGACCGCCCGACCGGCCCCCCGGGTGCTGGTGCTGCGCGCCCTCGGCCTGGGCGATCTGCTGACCGCGGTGCCCGCGCTCCGGGCGCTGCGCCGCCACCTCCCCGGCCACGAGCTGGTCCTGGCAGCCCCGCCACGGCTGTCCGGGCCGGTCGCCGCCACCGGCCTGGTGGACCGGCTGCTGCCCACGTCCGCCCCCGGCCGGGAGGTGCCCACCGCCCTGCCCTGGACGGGCCCCGCCCCCGAACTCGCCGTGGACCTGCACGGCAACGGCCCGCCGAGCCACCTGCTGCTCCAACGCCTGCGCCCGCACCGCCTGTTCGCCTACGCGCACCCGGACACGCCGGACATCGCCGGGCCCGTCTGGCGGGAGGACGAGCACGAACGGGACCGCTGGTGCCGCCTGTTGCGCTGGTACGACATCCCGGCCGACCCTCTGGACCTGCGGATCCCGGCGCCCTCGACGCCCTCCCCCGCGCCGGGCGCCGTGGTCGTGCATCCCGGCGCGGACGCCCCCGCCCGCTGCTGGCCGAGAAAACGGTTCGCGGCCGTGGCCCGGGAACTGCGCCGGTCCGGTCACGACGTCGTGGTGACCGCCGGGGCCGGGGAGGGCGCGCCGGCCGCGTACGTGGCGACGGAGGCCGGGCTGCCGCCGACGGCGGTCCTCGGCGGCGCCGGTGACGTGCCGTTCGACCAGCTGGCCGCGCTCGTCGCGGAGGCTCGTTGCGTGGTGGTCGGCGACACCGGACTGGCCCATCTCGCCACGGCGCTGGGCACCTGCTCGGTCGTCCTCTTCGGCCCGGTCGCCCCTCGGCTGTGGGGCCCGCCGCCCGACCCGCGCCACCGGGTGCTGTGGCATCCCGGGGCGGACGACTCGGCCCGCCCCGGCGACGCCCACGGCCGGGTGCCGGACGCCCGGCTGCTGCGGATCGGCGTGCAGGAGGTCGTCGAGGCGGTGCGGGCGGTGACGGGGGGTGTCGGGGACACCGCGCCGGTTCTCGGGTCGGTACGCCCCTGACGTTCGGCCCCTCAGGCGGCCGTGCTCAGCTCCGGCTGCGGTGCCGTGCCGTCGCGCTCCCCCGTCCGCACGGGCACCGGCGTCGCCGTGCGGCGTCCCCGCAGCAGGTACCCCGCCCCGAGGACACCGGCGATGACCACGCCGCCGATCACCAGGGCACCCCGGGCCCCGGCGCATTCCATCAGCAGGCCCAGCAGCGGCGGACCGGCGAGGGCCCAGGCGGTGCTGATGCTGCCCCAGACGCCGAGGACGCGGCCGCGCATGTGGGCGGGCGGGTCGGTCTGCAGGACGGTCGTGCCGGCGGTGTCGGAGACGGACTCCACGACGGCCATGGGCAGCACGAGCACGAGCAGGACGGCGATGGACGGCGACAGTCCCGCCGCCGCCTGGAGCAGCGCGCCGGTGGCGGCCAGGGCGCCCACCAGCCGCACCGAGGGCTTGCGCAGCCGCGCGCCGAGCACCGCGCCGAGGATGCCGCCGACGGCGAGGACGGTGGAGACGGTGCCGAAGGCGCCGGCGTCGGCCGCGAGCGGGCCGGTGACGAGGACGGCGAGGGTCAGGCCGTAGTTCCGGCCGAAGATCGCGCTGATTCCGGTGACGCCCGCGAGGGCGACCAGCCGGGGGCGGCGCACGAAGTAGGCGAGGCCCTGCCGCACGGTCATGTCCGGCGCGGCCGGCCGCTTGGGGGGCGCCTCGGCGCCCCGCTGGGCGGGGATGACGTAGGTGACCGCTCCGGCGGCGGGGCGCAGGAACGGGACGACGGAGGCGACGAAGAGGAACGACAGCCCGTTGGCCGCGTAGGCGGCGGCCGTGCCGAGGAAGCCGACGGCGACACCGGCGAGCGCGGTACCGGCGAGCCGGCCCGCACTGTGCACCAGCGAACCGACCCCGATGGCGGAGGGCACGTCCGCGGTGGGGACGAGGTCGTTGCCCAGCAGGGCGCAGGCGGGTCCGTCGACCGTGGCGATGGTCCCGGTGACGGCGGCCAGCACCAGCAGGACGGTCAGGTCGAGCCGGTCGGTGGCCACCAGCACGGCCGTCACGAGGGCGACGACGCCGAGCAGCGCCTGGCTGACGAAGGCGGTGAGCTTCCGGGGCCAGCGGTCCACGGCGGCACCGCCCGCGAGGCTCACCAGCAGTGCGGGCGCGGCCTGCACGGACACGGACAGCCCGGTGGCGGCGGCCGACCCGGTGATCTGCAGCACCAGCAGGTTCTGCACCGTGAGCTGCATCCAGGTACCGGCGTTCGAGACGAAGTTCGCCAGTGACCACCAGCGCATGCTGCGGTACTTCAGGGAGCGCCACGGCGAGCGGGAGCCGGCGGCAGGAGGCAGGTCGGAATCAGGTGACGTAGGCACAGGAGTACTCGGAGGCAGGCCGCGGCAGGCGCGAAGGTGGTCAGGCTGAGCTGGGAACACCGGCTGCGCTGCGCGGTCGCTCCACCTGGATCTGGGCGCCGCCCATCGTGGCAGACGGGACCTTCGAGTCCGGACCGGCGCCCTGCCCGCGGGAAGATCCACAAACGGCGATCGGCCGATGCACCTGGGGGTTTGCTCCCGCCTGTGCACTTGCTCACAGGATCATGCGCCGATCGCGTTATGCGACGCAGGTCACGGGAACGCGGGGAGTCGAAACCCCACCACAGTGGAGGAGTCATGGCTGGTATCAGCCCCCCTGATCTGCAGAAGGCCCTGTCCGGTGCGGAGTACCCGGCCGATCGCGAGCAGCTCGTCAAGGTCGCCCGGAAGAATCACGCGCCCAAGGAGGTCACCGAGCGGATCGAGCACCTCGGCAAGAAGAAATACGAGAACCCGGCCGAGGTCAGCAAGGCCGTCTTCAAGAACGAGTGACACACGGCCCTCGCGGCGGCCGGGCTCTCACGCCCGGCCGCCGCGGTCGCGAGCGGGCGGTTCAGCCGACGTACCTGCGCGCGGGCGAGGACCGGCGCGCCCGCTCCAGGGCCACCAGGCGGGCTTCGAGGTCGGCCGGGACGGGATCGCGCTGCTTCAGCACCCACGGCAGCCCGGCGGCCGCCAGCGCGAAGGCCCGTACGGACGCCCGGTCCCGGGGGACGGTGCGCAGCAGGTAGCCGGTGCGGCGCAGGGCCGACCGCCAGGGGCGGCGCAGCCAGGTGAACCACAGGGTGTTGCGCAGGCCGAGCACGCGCCGGTCGGTGCTGTCGCGGACCGGTGACGCGGCGTGGTGGATGGTCAGTTCCGGTACGTAGCTCAGCCAGTGCCCCCGCCGCAGCAGATCCGTGGCCAGCAGTTCCTCCTCCCCGCCGATCCACAGCCCGGCGTGGAAGCCGCCCACCTCCCGGAAGGCGTCGACGCGCATCACCGTCGCGGCGGCGAGGAACGAGCCGAGGGCGGGGCCGGGCAGCCAGTCGGGGCCGGTGAGGGGCGAGTCGCGGAGCTCGGCGACCACGGGGTCCTCCGCCCCGGACGGCTCGACGACGATACGGGCGGTGACGGCCGCCAGCGCGGGGTGGGCGTCGAGGAGGTCCGCCGCCCGCCGCAAGGAGCCGGGCTCCCACCAGGTGTCGTCGTCGCAGAAGGCCACGTACGGCGTCCGCACGTGCCGTATCGCGAGGTTCCGCCCGACCGCGCCCAGGTTCCGTCCCGGGCGCAGCAGCAGTACGTCCGGAAAGTCCCGGGCGACGGCCTCGGCGGTGCCGTCGCGGGAGCCGTTGTCGGTGACCACGATCCGGGGTCGCTCGGGGAGGTCCCGCATGAGGCGCAGGGTGCGCAGCAGTTCGGTACGGCGGTCGCGGGTGATGACCACGACCGTCGTCCGGGGGTCCGGGGCCTGCCCGTGGGCGCTCACCGGGCCGCCCGTTCCAGCAGCCGGGCCGCGTGTTCGACGCGGTCGGGCAGCCTCTCGCGGTGCCGCAGCGCCGCGGGGAGCCGGGCGAGGGTGCCGCGCAGGGCCGCCCGGGCCTCCCGATCGCCACGGGCCGCGGCGGCGCAGAGGGGGGCGGTGTGCCGCAGGGCGACCGGGAGGGGGCGGCGCAGCCAGTCGGTGAGCAGGGCGTTGCGCAGGTGCAGGGCCGAGCGGCCGGGGCGCTCGCCCGGGTCGGGGTGGTGCAGGGCCGTCACCGAGGGCACATGGCTCACGCCCCAGCCCCGGGCCGCCAGATCGTAGGCGAGCAGGGTCTCCTCGCCGCCGAAGAACAGCACCGGGTGGTAGCCGCCGGCTTCCAGGAACGCCCGGCGCCGGACCACCGCCGCGCATGCGAGGAAGCCCAGGACCGGGCGGCCGGGCAGGTCCTCGGCGGGCGGCAGCGGCGAGTCGGCGAGCACGGAGTTCAGCGGGTCCTCGGTGGCGTCCGGACCGACCAGGGTCCGCGCGGCCAGCAGGCCCAGGCGTGGATGGGCGTCGAGGACGTCGGCCGCTGCGTCCAGGGCGCCCGGCGCCCACCACGAGTCGTCGTCGCTGAAGGCCACGTACGGCGTCGTGGCGTGCCGCACCGCGAGATTGCGGCCCAGCGCACCGGTGTTGCGCCCGGCGGCCAGGACGCGTGCCCCCACCGGGTGGTCCCGTACCGCGTCCACCGTGCCGTCGGAGGAGCCGTTGTCCACGACGACGACCTCGGGGCGCTCGGGCAGCGCGGCCAGCCGGTCCAGGGTGCGCAGCAGGCTCGGGCGCCGGTTACGGGTGATCATCGCGACGGTGACCCGGCTGGAGCGCCGGTCGGCCACGGCGGGCCGGGAGACGACGACTTCGGCCATGGGCTCCTCCAGGTGGGTGTCCGGAACGGCGGTGGCAGCGGGCCACCCCGCGAACGCGTACCGCCGGACGTGCGGCGAAAACCTCACATGATCTCCCGCACGCTCAGTCACGCAGGCACACGTCACGCGTTGACCAGCTTCCGCACGGCGCTCGCCACGTCCTGTGCGGTGACGTCGTCCCGGCCTAGCAGCACGGCGGGCACGCGGTAGGGGCCCCGGTGTTCGGGCGGCGGCACCGGCGGGACGAGCGAGACGACCGGCGTGCCGTTGGCCGCGGCGAGGTGGACCGCGCCGCAGGCCCCGGCCACGACGACGTCGGCGGCCCGCAGGACGCCGGACAGCCGCCGCGCGTCGGTACGGCCCCCGAGGTCGACCGCCGTGCTGCCGCTGACGTACCGGGTCAGCGCGGTCTCCTGCGGACCGCCGGTGACGACGACACGGTGTCCGGCGTCGACGAGCAGCGCGACCGCCTCCGCGCAGCGGTCCGGTGCCCAGGCCGCCCCGTCCGAGGATCCGGCTCCGGGGTGGACGACGACGTAGGGGCCGTTGCCGGTGAGCCCCACGGTGTCCGGCGGGGGCAGCACACGCAGCCGTCCGTCGTCCCCGGCCCTCGGGGCGAAGCCCATGGCCGCAGCCGTGTCGAGGGCCGCCTCGACGTCGTGCCGCCCGGGCGGGCGCTCCGAGTCGAGCCCGTCGGCGCCGGTACGGAAGACCTGTGCCCGGCGCAGCAGACCCACGGCGGGCAGCGGGCTCTGCCCGTAGGGGGCGAGGACCAGCGCCACGTCGAAGGCCTCCGCGCGCAGGCGCCGGAGGAGCGCGTCGTCGCCGTCCTGGCCGCCCGGCGGCTCCGCAGCGCCGTCGGACTCGGCGGCCGCCTCCCGGACGAGTACGGCGTCGACGTGCGGCAGGAGCCCGGCGGCGGGCGCACCGCCAGGCTCGCACAGCATGGTCACGTGGTCGGCCCGGGCGGCGACGGCACGCACGGCGGGTCCGGCCAGCAGCACCCCGCCGAAGCCGTCGAGACGCACGACGAGGGCCTTCACCGCGACCGCTCCCCCGGCCCTCGAACCCGCTCCCCCGGCCCTCGGCCCCGCTTCTTCGGCACACAGCCCCGCTTCTTCGGCACACAGCCCCGCTCCTGAGGCACCCGGCCCCGGTCACCAGCAGCACGCATGCCGGGCACCTCCCTCAGGCCACGGCAGGGGGCCGCCCGTCCTCTCGCACGGGCCCGCGCCCGGTCGCAGCCCGGCGAAGTGGGCGATCGTCCGCTTGAACCCTTCTTCCCAGGACACCTTGGGCATCCAGCCGAACAGCTCGCAGGCGAAGGACGGATCGGGCCGCCGCCGGGCGGGATCGGACCCGTCAGCCGTGCCGAACTCCAGGCCCGCGCGGGAGCCGGTCAGGTCGATCACCCGGCGGGCGATCTCCTGGACGGTCGTCTCGTCCCCGCCCCCGATGTCGACGGGCCGGACGGACCGACTCGCGGCCACCCGCAGCACACCGTCGACCACGTCGTCGACGTAGCACAGGGAGCGGGCGCCGGTGCCGTCGTCCTCGACGATCACCGGCCCGCCCGCCAGCGCCTGCTCGGCGAGGGCCGGGATCGACTGAGGGTCGTCCGCCCGCATCCGGGGGCCGTAGGTGTCGAAGAGACGCACGATCCCGGCGTCCGTGCCGTGAGCGGTGGCGTACGCGGCGGTCAGGGCCTCGGAGAAGCGCTTGGCGACGTCGTACACCGCGCACGGTCCGTCCGGACCGGCCTCACGCAACGCCTCCTCCGGCTCGGGAGCCCCCAGAGGGTCCCCGCGCACCCGGCCCGCCGAGGCGAGCAGGAACCGCGCTCCGGCCCGGCCCGCGACGGCCAGGGCGTTGCGGGTGCCGACTCCGGCGGCGTCCAGCGCGTCCAGCGGGCGGTCCCGGCAGTCGGCCGGTGAGGCGGGGCCCGCGCAGTGCAGGACCAGGTCGTAGGGGTGGCCGGTCACGGCGTCCGGGAAGCCGGGGTCCGCCACGTCGAGTTCCAGGAACCGGAAGCCCGGACGGCCGGTGAGGTGGCGCACGTTGTCCACCGACCCCGACGACAGGTTGTCCACGCAGTCGACGCCGACACCGCTGTCGAGCAGGTGTTCGCACAAATGCGAGCCCAGGAATCCGGCACCGCCGGTCACCACGGCCCGCTCCCAGCCGGGCCGCGTCGTCGCCGTGGCCGTCGCCGTCGCGGAGAACGTCATCGTCGTCATCAGCAACCTTCCTTCCGCCGATGAGGCCGAAGACCCCTTACCGAAGCCCTGATATGCGCCACTCCCGGCGACAGCGGCCCGAGTGCCCAACCGGTCCGCTTTCATACTCGGCCGCCCGCCACGGCGGTGCCACACGGGGCTGCGTTTGACAAAGCGGCCCATGTGCTCCTGCCGCTCCGCCCACCGCCGGAACTCCCGGCTCCCCGTTCTCCCGCCCGTTCTCGCGCGGTCGCTCCCGCTCACCCCTTCGGACACTGCCGTCTGGTGGGCTTCCCCCGCGTCCTGGGAAAGTTGACGGGGCCTCACCGGCCCGCGCCGCTTCGGACGGGCCCCGGTCGCGCCGGGCGTCGTCTATCGGGCGTTCGACATCCAGGCGGCCAAGGGGCACCCAGCACCCGGGCGTCGCCGCGACCGGCGCGAGCGTCGGACCGGTGATCGTGCGCGGCAAGGCGCTGAAGGCGGCGGTCTGGAACGGCCAGTGATTCGGCCCTGCGCTGCGCCGGGCGCGAGCACCAAGGACGTCATGGGCGTCGGGACCTACCGGCGGGCCCGGCTGGACAGCCTCGCGCTGCGAGGGTCGGTCACCACACCGGAGGGACAGCTGCCGCTCGGCGGCCTCAACCAGTTCGCGGTGAGCAGTCCGTGCAGGTACGGCACCGGTTGGTGCGCGCGGCGTCCCGGATCCCGTACCGCTTCGCCCTGGGCGGCTACCCGGTCCTGAAGGGCGGACAGCCGCTGCCCGGCCCGGACGACCGGACGGCGGCGGTGCGCACCGCCGTGGGCCTCGTGGACGGCGGGCGGCGCGTGCTGCTGCTCGCGGTGTTCGGCGCCCCCGAGCACCGCACCGGCCTGACGATCGACGAGGTGGCGGACACCATGCGGCAGCTGGGCCCGGTGCAGGCGCACCTGACGCTCAGGATGACCACGCGGACCTCACGGTCGCAGACCGCTCACCATGTCGGCCGTGGCCGTGAGGCCGCTGTGAATGGTCGGCGCGATGCTCGAACCCGCGAGGTAGAAGCCGAGCAGCAGGCAGACGATCGCGTGCGTGGGCTTGAGCCCCCCGTTGCGCACGAAGATCACCGCCAGGATGAACAGCAGCAGCACCACAGAGATGGAAATGGCCATCGTCAACCTCCTCCGCCACGTCCGCTTCGCGGCGTTCGGCCGCAAGTGTGGCGTAGCGGAGGGTTCCTCCGGGGGGCTGACCTGTCCCCCGAAAGTGTGGTGTTCGTAGGCCTACGGACGTGCGAGGGCTACGCCCGCTCGTGGGCGTCCAGGAACGCCTCCAGCCCGAGCAGGTCGTCGGTGTTGATGAAGTCGACGTCCGCGGCGAGCAGCTCCGTCCACAGCGCGTGCCGTTCGGGCCCGGCCACGTCCGGCGTGGCCCAGAACCGCACCTTCTGCCCGCGTGAGTGCGCCGCCCGCATGATGCTCCGCAGCTTCTGCCGCTCGGCCGCCGGGAACTCGCCCGCGCCCCGCCAGGTGAAGTTCAGCGTCCAGTTGTCGCTGATCAGCGGGATGAAGGAGGCGGGCGCTGAGCTGCCGAGGTCGGCCAGCCGGCCGTCGTAGAAGGCCCGGCGCACCTTCTGCGCCTCCATCGGCACGCGCGCCGCACGGTCGCCGGAGACGACGGCGGTGACCGGGCCGGGGAAGACCTTGCCGTGGGCGTACGTGGTGAACAGGTGCCGGTAGCGGCGCAGGTGGCGGTCGAGTTCGAGGTAGGTCGAGGCGCCCTCGGTCTTGATGTCGATCAGCAGCTGGAGCGAGCCGCGGTGGCCGCGGTACACCGAGCCGCGGTGGGCCTTCACGCGGGCGGCGAGGGTGTCGAGGTAGAGGGACTCCAGCGTGCGGGCCGGGTCGAGGTCCTCGGGGTCGTGGGCGACGAGGAGCTGGTCGCCGACGAGATGGATGTCGGCCTCGACGCTGCCGAAGCGGTGGTCGAGGGTGTCGAGGAGCGGCCGGGGGTGCTCGTAGTCGTTGTGCGCGTGGGCGCGCCACAGCGGCCGCGGGGAGCGCTTCCGGTCGTCCGCCAGCGCGCTCGCGCCGGGCAGGGCGACCGCACCCGCGAGGGCGGCGCCAAGGGTGGTGAGGGCTCTGCGACGGGTGGTGAGGGCCATGCTCTGCCTCCCTGGTGGGCGGGTCGGAACCCCAGCGAGTATGAGGTTCCGACCCGCTCAACCGGCAGGTGGGAGCAGGGGAGTTGGCCGGACCGCCGCCGTGAATTCACTTCACCGCACTACGGCACACCGAAAAGCCCGCCCCGGGTGGGACGGGCTTTCCTCCGGGTTCCCGCGCGCTTCGGCCGCGCGTTTCCGGGTGTACGTCAGGAGGCCTGAAGGTCCATCAGTTCGGCCAGCGCGGCACGGTGGGCGCCCGCGGTGCCGTACGCTATGGAGTCCGCCTTGGCCCGCTTCAGATACAGATGCACCGGGTGTTCCCAGGTCATCCCGATGCCGCCGTGCAGTTGCAGCGCCTCCTCGGCGGCGCGCACGGCCACGGGCGCGGCATACGCCTGGGCCACCGCGACCGACACGTCGACGTCCTCGCCGGTCGCCAGCGCGTCCGCCGCGCCACGTGCGGCGGCCCGCAGGTGGACGACCTCCAGCCACAGCTGGGCCAGCCGGTGCTTGAGCGCCTGGAACCCGCCGACGGGCCGGTTGAACTGCTTGCGCTCCTTCAGATAGCGCACGGTCTCGGTCAGTGACCAGTCGGCGAGGCCCAGTTGCTCCGACGCCAGCAGCCCGGCCGCCGCCCGCAGGGCCCGTCGTACGGCGGGCTCGGCGGCGCCCACCCGACGCCCCGCCGCACCCTGAAGAACGACCCGCGCCACGGGCCGCGTCAGGTCCATCGACACCTGCGGCACCACCGTCACGGCGTCGGCCTCCACGGCGTACAACCCGCCGTCGTCGGCGGGCACGAGCAGCACGTCGGCGGCCGAGGCGTCCGCGACGCCGGTCAGCTCCCCGTGCAGGAGCCCGTCTTCGCGTCGTACGACGGGGAAGGCGGCCCCCGGTGCGAGGTGCAGGCCGACGGCGAGGACGCCGATGGTCCGGCCCGACGCCAGCCGGGTGAGCAGCTCGCCGGAGCCTTCGCAGGCCAGCAGCGCCTCGGTGGCGACGACGGCGCTCGTCAGATACGGCACCGGCGCGACCGCCCGCCCCAGCTCCTCCAGGACGACGGCGACTTCGCGGTGCGAGGCACCCTGCCCGCCCCGGTCCTCCGGCACCAGCAGTCCCGCCAGGCCCATGGAGTCGGTGAGGAGCTTCCACAGCTCCCTGTCGTGCGGGGTGCCGGACTCGCTGCGGGCGATCACGTCGGGTGCGCCGCAGTGGTCGGTGAGCAGGTCCCGGACGGCGGCGCGGAGGGCCTCTTCCTCCTCCGAGTAGAGCAGATCGGGCTGTGTGCTCATCGGGCCAGGTCCTTCCAGGCGACGTCCTTGTCGGTGCGCGGCTCGGCGGGCAGTCCGAGGACGCGTTCGGCGACGATGTTCAGCAGGACCTCGCTGGTCCCGCCCTCGATGCTGTTGCCCTTGGAGCGGAGGTAGCGGTAGCCGGCGTCGCGGCCGGTGAAGTCCACGAGCTCGGGGCGGCGCATGGTCCAGTCGTCGTACAGGAGCCCCTCCTCGCCCAGGAGTTCGACCTCCAGGCCGCTGATCTCCTGGTTGAGCCGGGCGAAGGCGAGCTTCATGCCGGAGCCCTCGGGTCCGGGCTGGCCCGCGACGAGCTGCTGGCGCAGCCGTTCGCCGGTGAGCCGGGCGACCTCGGCCTCGACCCACAGCTTCAGGAGCCGCTGGTGGAGGTCGTGGGTGCGCAGATCGGGGCGTTCGCGCCAGGTCTTGGCGACCGGTCCGATCATGCCGCCCTCGCGGGGCAGTCGCATGCCGCCGATGGCGACGCGTTCGTTGTTCAGCGTGGTCTGCGCGACCCGCCAGCCGTCGCCGACCTCGCCGAGGCGGCGCGCGTCGGGGATCCGGACGTCGGTCAGGAACACCTCGTTGAACTCGGCCTCGCCGGTGATCTGGCGCAGCGGCCGGACCTCGACACCGGGGTCGGTCATGTCGCAGATGAAGTAGGTGATGCCCTGGTGCTTGGGCACGTCCGGGTCGGTGCGGGCGATGAGGATGGCCCAGCGGGCCAGATGCGCGCTGGACGTCCACACCTTCTGCCCGTTGACGATCCAGTCGTCGCCCTCCCGGACGGCCCGGGTGCCCAGCGCGGCCAGGTCGGACCCGGCGCCCGGCTCACTGAACAGCTGGCACCAGACCTCCTCCCCCACCCACAGCGGCCGCAGGTACCGGCGCTTCTGCTCCTCGGTGCCGTAGCGCAGGATCGTCGGCGCGGCCATGCCCAGGCCGATGCCGATCCGCCGCGGGTCGTTGTCCGGCGCGCCCGCGGCCTCCAGCTCGGCGTCCACGATCGCCTGGAGCGAGCGCGGGGCGCCGAGTCCGCCGAGTCCCTCGGGGTAGTGCACCCAGGCGAGCCCGGCGTCGAAGCGGGCCCTGAGGAAGTCGAGCCGGTCCGTCGACGCGGGCGGACACGCGGCCAGCAGCTCCTGGGTGCGGCGGCGCAGATCAGCGGCGTCGGTCATGCTGCCTCCTCCATGACAACGGCGATCCGGCCGGTGGTGAGGCCGTCCGCCACCTTCTGCACCGCCGCCGCGGCGCCGCTCAGCGGCACCCGCTCGCTCACCAGCGGCTTGATCGCGCCCCGGGCGGCCTGTTCGGTGAGCTGCTCGTGGCAGTGCTGGACCAGCTTGGGGTTCTTGGTGTTGTACAGGCCCCAGTGCAGGCCGAGGATCGAGTAGTTCTTGACCAGGGCGTGGTTGAGCGCGGGGCTCGGGATCGTGCCGCCGGCGAAGCCGACGACCACGATCCGGCCCTCGAAGGCGACCGTCTTGGCGGACTGCGTGTACGCCTCGCCGCCCACGGGGTCGTAGATCACGTCGGCGCCCCGGCCGCCGGTGGCCTCCTTCACGGCCGCGACGACATCGGTGGCACGCCGGTCGATCACGACGTCGCAGCCCAGCTCACGCGCGACGGCGGCCTTCTCCGCGCCGCCCACGACGCCGATGACCGTCGCCCCCGCCGCCTTCCCGAGCTGCACGGCCGCGCTGCCGACCCCTCCGGCGGCAGCGTGGACCAGCAGCGTCTCACCGGCTTCCAACCCGGCCCGGCGGTGCAGGCCGAACCAGCCGGTCTGGTAGCCGATGTGCAGGGCGGCGGCCTCGGCGTCGTCCAGCGCGTCGGGCGCGGGCAGCAGGGCGGCGGCGTCGGCGACGGCGTACTCGGCGAAGCCGCCGTACGGCAGCGCCGGATTGGCGATCACGCGGCGGCCGTCCTCGGTCTCGCCGCAGATCTCCACGCCGGGCGTGAAGGGCAGCGAGGGCCGGACCTGGTACTGGCCCCGGCACAGCAGGGCGTCGGGGAAGTTGATGTTCGCGGCCCGCACCTTCAGCAGCACCTGGCCGTCGCCGGGCGTCGGCGACGCCACGTCCTTCAGGCGCATCACCTCGCTCGGCTCGCCGTTCTCGTGCACCTGCCATGCCTGCATGCGGGGCCTCCACGGGGGACTGCGTCGTCTGACCGGGTCTCACCGCATACTAAGCGGTCGCTTGCCCGTCAGGGAACAGTCAGATGCGTCACGCCCGCTTCGGCCGCGCCCGTACATGCATCCGCTCGCCCTGCGGCCCGAACAGGCTCAGGAACTCCGCCGGCCCCTCCCCCGTCGACCCGAACCAGTGCGGCACCCGCGTGTCGAACTCTGCCGCCTCCCCGGCCGTGAGGACCACATCATGGTCGCCCAGCACCACCCGCAGCCGTCCCGACAGCACGTACAACCACTCGTAGCCCTCATGGGTGCGCGGTTCGGGCTCCTCCTCACGCTGCGGTACCAGCACCTTGAAGGCCTGGAGACCGCCGGGCTGCCGGGTGAGCGGCCAGTAGGTGCGTCCGTGTCGCACCAGGGGCTCGGCCCGTACCCGCGGGTCCCCCACCGGCGGCGTTCCGACCAGCTCGTCCAGCGGCACCTGGTGGGCCCGCGCGATCGGCAGCAGCAACTCCAGGCTGGGCTTGCGCAGGCCCGACTCCAGCCGGGAGAGGGTGCTCACCGAGATGCCGGTGGCCTCGGACAGCGCGGCCAGGGTCACCTCCCGCTCCTTCCGGATCCGCCGCAGCCTCGGCCCCACACCCGCCAGCACGTCATCGGTCGTCATGTCCGTATTGCAGAATCGGCAAAGACGTTTGTCAATCCCGTACCAGCGAGCGACCGTGTCGGTATGACCGAGACTTACGAAGTGATCGTGATCGGCGGCGGCACGGCGGGCCTGTCCGCCGCCCTCGTACTGGGCCGCGCCCGGCGCCGCACGCTGGTGATCGACGCGGGCGAACCGCGCAACGCGCCCGCCGCGCACATGCAGGGCTATCTGTCGCGGGACGGCATGCCGCCCGCCGAGTTCCTGGCGATCGGCCGCGAGGAGATCGCGCGGTACGGCGTGGAGCTGGTCCGGGACCGGGCGGTGGACGTCACGCGCGGCAAGGACTTCGCGGTCGCGCTGGCGAGTGGACGGCACGTGCACGCCCGACGGCTCGTCGTCACCACCGGCCTCAAGGACGAGCTGCCTGCGGTGCCGGGAGTCGCGGAGCGGTTCGGCCGGGATGTGCTGCACTGCCCGTACTGCCACGGATGGGAGGTCCGCGACCAGGCCTTCGGCGTGCTCGCCACCAGCCCGCTGAGCGTGCACCAGGCGCTGATCGTCACCCAGTGGTCCAAGGACGTGACGTTCTTCCTGCACGAGGTCGCCGAGGAGGAGCTGTCCGACGACGACCTGCGCCGGCTCGCCGCGGCCGGGGTCAAGGTCGTGCCGGGCGAGGTCGCGGGCGTGGTGGTCGAGGACGACCGGCTCACCGGTGTCCGGCTCGCGGACGGCACGGTGCACGACCGTCAGGTGCTGTTCACGGCGCCCCGCGCCGTCCCGCAGACCGGCCTGCTGCAGCGGCTGGGCTCCGAGCTGAACGAGACGCCGTTCGGCGCGTACGCCGTGGTGGACGCGACGGGCCTGACGAGCGTGCCGGGCGTGTGGGCCGCGGGCAACGCCGTCGGCTTCTCCGAGCAGGTGGTGAACGCGGCGAGCGGCGGCTACCGCGCGGGCGCCACGATCAACGGGGAGCTGCTGATGGCCGACCTCGACGCGGCCGTCCAGGTGTAGGCCCCGCCTCCCCGGTGCACCATGACTGCATGCTGCTGACCCGGCTCGCCGACGTGTCCCGGGAGGTCGCCGCCACCTCGGCGCGGTCCCGCAAGATCGCCCTGCTCGCCGAGTTGTTCCGGGACGCGGAGCCGGACGACGTGCCGATCGTCATCCCGTATCTCGCGGGCCGCCTGCCGCAGGGCCGGCTCGGCATCGGCTGGAAGGTGCTCGGCCGCCGGGTCGATCCGGCCGCCGAGCCGACCCTGACCGTGCGCGAGGTCGACGCCCGCCTCAGCGCGATCGGCAAGGTCACGGGCACCGGTTCGCAGGCCGAGCGGGCCCGGCTGGTCGGGGAGTTGATGGGCGCGGCCACCGAGGGCGAGCAGCGTTTCCTGATCGGCCTGATCACCGGTGAGGTCCGGCAGGGCGCGCTGGACGCGCTCGCCGTCGAGGGGCTGGCGCAGGCGACCGGGGCGGCGGGCCCGGACGTGCGGCGGGCGGTGATGCTGGCGGGTTCGCTGCAGTCCGTGGCGCAGGCACTGCTCACCGACGGTCCGCAGGCCCTGGACCGGTTCCGCCTCACCGTGGGCCGCCCGGTCCTGCCGATGCTCGCGCACACCGCGTCCTCGGTTCCCGAGGCGGTCGGCAAGCTGGGCGCCTGCGCGGTGGAGGAGAAGCTGGACGGCATCCGCGTCCAGGTCCACCGCGACGGCGACGACGTACGTCTCTACACCCGCACCCTCGACGACATCACCGACCGGCTGCCCGAGCTGACCTCGGCCGCGCTTCAGCTGCGCGGCGAGCGGTTCGTGCTGGACGGCGAGGTGATCGCCTTCGACGAGCGCGGCCGCCCGCGCTCGTTCCAGGAGACGGCCGGCCGGGTCGGCTCCCGGGTGGACGTGGCCACGGCAGCCCGGGCGGTCCCGGTCTCCCCCGTCTTCTTCGACGCGCTGTCCGTCGACGGCCGTGATCTGCTCGACCTGCCGTTCGCCGAGCGGCACGCGGAGCTGGCCCGGCTGGTGCCCGAGCCGATGCGGGTACGGCGGACCGTGGTGTCCGGGCCCGACGACGTGCCCGCCGCCGAGGCGTTTCTCGCCCAGACCCTCGAACGCGGTCACGAGGGCGTCGTGGTCAAGGCGCTGGACGCGTCCTACAACGCGGGGCGGCGCGGCGCCGCCTGGCTGAAGGTCAAGCCCGTGCACACCCTCGACCTGGTGGTCCTGGCCGCCGAGTGGGGCCACGGCCGCCGCACCGGCAGGCTCTCCAACCTCCACCTCGGCGCCCGCACGGCCGACGGCGGCTTCGCGATGCTCGGCAAGACGTTCAAGGGCCTGACCGACGCGATGCTGACCTGGCAGACCGAGCGGCTCCAGGAGCTGGCCGTCGAGTCCGACGGACATGTGGTGACCGTACGCCCGGAACTCGTCGTGGAGATCGCCTACGACGGTCTGCAGAGGTCGACCCGCTATCCGGCCGGTGTCGCCCTCCGCTTCGCGCGCGTGGTCCGCTACCGGGAGGACAAGCGCCCGGAGGAGGCGGACGCCGTCGAGACGGTGCTGGCCGCGCATCCGGAGGTCGGGCCGTGAGGGGCAGGCACAGCGCGGGTCTGCTGCTGTTCCGGCACACCGACGGCGGTCTGGAGGTGTTGCTGGGCCACATGGGCGGACCGTTCTTCGCCCGGCGGGACGCGGGCGCGTGGACCGTGCCGAAGGGCGAGTACGACCCCGCGGAGCCCGCCTGGGAGGCGGCGCGCCGGGAGTTCCAGGAGGAGCTCGGGGTGCCGCCGCCGGACGGCGAGGCCGTGCCGCTCGGCGAGGTCCGGCAGACGGGCGGCAAGATCGTCACGGTGTGGGCGGTCGAGGGCGACCTCGACCCCGGCTCCGTCAATCCCGGCACCTTCACCATGGAGTGGCCGCCGAAGTCGGGACGCACCCAGGAGTTCCCCGAGCTGGACCGCGTGGCGTGGTTCGGCATGGAGCGGGCCCGCGAGGTGATCATCAAGGCGCAGTGCGCGTTTCTCGACCGCCTGGCGGAGCACTCGGCCTGAAGAGGCCCGCACGCGTTGCGGCCCCCACCGCCGCGCGGGAAGGTCGAAGCACAGTCGCTCCCCAGGAGGTCAGCCATGCCCATCGCAACGGTTAACCCGGCGAACGGCGAGACGATCAAGACGTACGAGGCCATGGGCGCCGAGGAGATCGAGCGCCGGCTCCAGCTCGCCGCGGCCACGTTCCGTACGTACCGGGAGACCGGCTTCGCCGACCGCGCGCGGCTGCTGAACCGGGCCGCGGACCTCCTGGACGAGGACCAGCAGGACATCGCCCGCGTGCTGACCACCGAGATGGGCAAGCCGATCAAGCAGGCGCGCGCGGAGGCCGCGAAGTGTGCCAAGGCGATGCGCTGGTACGCCGCGAACGCCGAGCGGCTCCTCGCCGACGAGGAGCCCGCCGACTCCGACGTCAGGGACTCCGGCGCGTCCCGGGTCCGGGTCCGCTACCGGCCGCTCGGCCCGATCCTCGCGGTGATGCCGTGGAACTTCCCCCTGTGGCAGGTGATCCGCTTCGCGGCGCCCGCGCTGATGGCGGGCAACGTCGGTCTGCTCAAGCACGCCTCGAACGTGCCGCAGACCGCCCTCTACCTGGAGGACCTGTTCCACCGGGCGGGCTTCACCGAGGGCTGCTTCCAGACCCTGCTCATCGGCTCCGCCGCGGTCGGCGACATCCTGCGCGACGAACGCGTCAGGGCGGCGACCCTGACCGGCAGCGAGCCCGCCGGACGCGCGGTCGCCTCCACCGCCGGGGAGATGGTCAAGAAGACGGTGCTGGAGCTGGGCGGCAGCGACCCGTACATCGTGATGCCGTCGGCGGACCTCGACCGGGCGGCCCAGGTCGCGGTGGCGGCGCGGGTGCAGAACAACGGGCAGTCGTGCATCGCCGCGAAGCGGTTCATCGTGCACACGGACGTGTACGACGCCTTCGCCGAGCGTTTCACCGAGGGCATGAAGGCTCTCAAGGTCGGCGACCCGATCGCGGAGGAGACGGAGGTCGGACCGCTGGCCAGCGAGCAGGGCCGGGCCGATCTGGAGGAACTGGTCGACGACGCCAGGCGCTCCGGTGCCACGGTGCTGTGCGGCGGCGAGCGGCCCGAGGGCGACGGCTGGTACTACCCGCCGACGGTCCTCGCCGGGATCACCCGCGAGATGCGCGTCCACCGCGAGGAGGCGTTCGGCCCCGTCGCCACGCTGTACCGGGCGGGTGACCTGGACGAGGCGGTGCTGATCGCCAACGATTCTCCGTTCGGGCTGAGTTCCAACGTGTGGACGCGCGAGGAGGCGGATGTCGACCGGTTCGTACGGGACCTGGAGGCGGGCGGTGTGTACGTCAACGGGATGACCGCCTCCCACCCGGCGTTCCCGTTCGGGGGTGTGAAGCGGTCCGGGTACGGGCGTGAGCTGTCCGGGCACGGAATCCGCGAGTTCTGCAACATCACGACCGTATGGCACGGAGCGTGAGGGTTCCGGGGCTACGATCCCCTTTGTGAACCGCGAAGTGACCCTGCCACTGATCGTCGACGACCGCGGTACCTTGCAGGTGGCCGCGGCCGATGTGAGCAAGCTGCTCCGCACGGTGGGCGGGAGGTGGCTGCGTCTCGTCGAGGCCGGGCAGGAGGGGCTCGACGAGGACACGGTGGCCGCGCTGACCATTGAGCTGGCCAAGCTGGCCGACCGGATCGACGTGGCGTGCATCGCGCACAGCAGTGGGGCCGGTTCGTAGAGGTCACCGGCGTGCGGTGGTCCGGCAGCCCAAGGTCGCTGTCGCCTGTACGGAGTAGTTGGCGAGAGATCGCGGGCCTCCCGGGTGATCGTGGGTTTACACCTCCTTGGAGGTGAACCACCTTCTGACCGGGGCCAAGAGCCTTCCGGACGGCGAAAGCAGGCACGGTTCATGGCGACTTTGTGCAGACCCTCGGTGTCCGTTCCAGAACATGTGATCACGATGGAAGAGACGCTGGAGCTGGCGCGCTCCCGCCACGCGGACCATCCCCAACTTCCGCTGGCCCTCCGGCTGATCGAGAACACCGGCGTGCGCACGCGGCACATCGTGCAGCCCATCGAGGAGACCCTCAAGCACCCCGGATTCGAGACACGCAACAAGATCTACGAGACCGAGGCCAAGGCGCGCGTCCCGGCGGTCGTGCAACGGGCGCTCGACGACGCGGAACTGCTCACCGGCGACATCGACGTGATCATCTATGTGTCGTGTACGGGCTTCATGATGCCCTCGCTCACGGCCTGGCTGATCAACGAGATGGGCTTCCCGAGCAACACCCGTCAGATCCCCATAGCGCAGCTGGGCTGTGCGGCCGGCGGCGCGGCGATCAACCGGGCCCACGACTTCTGCATGGCCTACCCAAACGGCAATGTGCTGATCGTGGCCTGCGAGTTCTGCTCGCTGTGCTACCAGCCCACCGACATCGGCGTCGGATCGCTGCTGTCCAACGGCCTGTTCGGCGACGGCATCGCCGCCGCCGTGGTCCGCGGCCGCGGCGGCACCGGCGTGAAGCTGGAGCGCAACGGCTCGTACCTGATCCCCAAGACCGAGGACTGGATCTCGTACGACGTCCGGGCCACCGGATTCCACTTCCTGCTGGACAAGCGGGTGCCCGGCACCATGGAGCCGCTCGCCCCGGCGCTGCACGAGCTGGCGGGCGCCCACGGCTGGGACGCCTCCGACCTGGACTTCTACATCATCCACGCCGGAGGGCCCCGCATCCTCGACGACCTGAGCAAGTTCCTGCAGGTCGATCCGCACGCCTTCCGGTTCAGCCGGGCCACCCTCACCGAGTACGGCAACATCGCCAGCGCCGTCGTCCTGGACGCCCTGCGCAGGCTGTTCGAGGAGGGCGGCGCCGAGCACCGGGCGCGCGGACTGCTCGCCGGGTTCGGACCCGGCATCACCGCGGAGATGTCCGTGGGCCGCTGGCAGATCGACGAGATGGCGTGAGATGAGCGCAGCAACGACCACCGAGACCGTGGCCCCCGTCCGGCAGTGGGGCGAGGGCTGGGCCTGGCCGGTCACCCGGCTTGCCCCGCACTTCGTCCCGGACCGTGGCGCGGTCGGCTTCCTGGACCCGCCGGACCACACCCGGCCGCGCCGCTCGGCGGCCTCCGCGTTCCCGGCGCGGGGCGTGGAGCGAGTGCGGGAGACGTCCCGGCGGATGCTCGACGAGCTGGCGGACGAACTGCTCCAGGACGGCCCGCCCGCCGATCTCACGGCGGCCGTGCCGACCCCGTTCCCGATCGCGGTGATCTGTGAGCCGATGGGCGTCCCAGCCGCCGACCGGCCGTATCTCGCGGCCAACCGGGACTCGGACGTCTTCCCCGGCCCCGAGACGATCGACTTCTCCCGCAACCCCCACCCGCATGTGGCGTTGGGGGTCGGACCCCACTGCTGCGTGGGCGGGATGCCGGCGAAGCTGGAGTCCGAACTGCTGGTGGACGCCCTGCCCTTCAAGAAGGGCCCGTTGGTCCGCGGGCCCGAGACCCTGCCCGTGACCTGGTGAGCCCACGATGACCGCCACCGAGGGGCTCCTGGTGCCACCCGGCCATGGCCGGGTGGTCCAGACACCCGCCCAGCACGTGACGTTCAAGGTCACCGGCTCGCACTCCCGGACGGCCTCCACCTTCGAGGTGCTCGTCCCCCCGGGCTTCGACGTCGGCGCCCATGTGCACACCCGCAGCGAGGAGTTGTTCTACGTCCTCGAAGGCGAGCTGGACGTGCTGGCCTTCGAGCCCCGCGTCCGGACGCCCGACAACTGGCAGAAGTGGGAGTCGAGTTCGGGCAGACGGGTGGTCCGGGCGACACCGGGCACGCTCATCGTCGTACCGCCCGGCTGCCCGCACGCGTTCGCGAATCCGACGGAGACCCCGGCGAAGATGTTCTTCCAGGCGTCCCCGCCCCCGGATCACGAGCGGTACTTCGAGGAGCTGCTGGAGATCCTGAGGGACGGGGGCCCGCCGGATCACGAGGCGATCGAGGCATTGCGCGCCAGGTACGACATCCAGCAACTGACTCCACTGCGGCACAGGTGACTGACTCAGGGGCGAGGGGAACTGCGCGCCCAGCCCCCCACACCCCGCAGCGCGCGTACTACCGAATGGACATCCCCGAGACCGTCCGAGCAATCACCAGCCGCTGAATCTCACTGGTCCCCTCGAAGATCGTGTAAATCGCGGCATCCCGGTGCATCCGCTCCACGGGGTACTCACGCGTGTAGCCGTTGCCACCCAGGATCTGCACGGCCTGGGCAGTGACCTTCTTGGCCGTCTCACTGGCGAACAGCTTGGACATGGAGCCCTCGGCGGCCGTGAACGGCTTGCCGTTGACCGCCATCCAGGACGCCCGCCACACCAGCAGCCGCGCCGCATCGATGGACGTACGCATGTCGGCGAGCTGGAACGCCACGCCCTGGTTGTCGATGATCGGCCGACCGAACTGCTCACGCGTCATCGCGTAGTCCAGGGCCACCTCGTACGCCGCCCGGGCCGTGCCCACCGCCATCGCGCCGACGGCGGGACGGCTCGCCTCGAACGTCGCCATCGCCGCGTTCTTCACCCGCTCCCCGCCGGAGGCCTTCGCCTTCTCCCGGGCGCGGGCGAGCCGCTCGTCCAGCTTCTCCTTGCCGCCGAGCAGGCAGGAGCCGGGGACGCGGACGTTGTCGAGGACGACCTCGGCGGTGTGCGAGGCGCGGATGCCGTGCTTCTTGAACTTCTGGCCCTGGGACAGCCCCGGCGTGTTCGGCGGGATGATGAAGGAGGCGTGGCCCTTGGAGCCCAGCTCGGGGTCGACGACCGCGACGACCACATGGACGCCCGCGATGCCGCCGTTGGTCGCCCAGGTCTTGGTGCCGTTGATGACCCACTCGTCCTTGGCCTCGTCGTACACCGCACGCGTGCGCATGGACGCCACGTCGGAGCCCGCGTCGGGCTCGGAGGAGCAGAACGCGGCGACCTTGACATCGCTCGCGTCGCCGTACATCTGAGGGATCCAGGTGCCGATCTGCTCCTCGGTGCCGTTGGCGAGCACGCCCACTGCCGCGAGGCCGGTGCCGACGATCGACAGGGCGATACCGGCGTCGCCCCAGAACAGCTCCTCCATGGCCATCGGGATGCCGAGGCCGGTGGGGTCGAAGTACTGCTGCGCGTAGAAGTCGAGGGAGTAGATGCCGACCTTCGCGGCCTCCTGGATGACCGGCCAGGGAGTCTCCTCACGCTCGTCCCATTCGGCGGCCGCGGGGCGGATCACGTCGGCGGCGAAGCCATGGAGCCAGTCCCGGACCTCCTTCTGTTCGTCGTTGAGCTCCATGGTGAACTCGGCCATGTCCCCTCCAGTGGCGCACAAAGCATGTTACTTGCGGTAACGGCAGTCTGTTACCCATGGGTAGGAAAAGTCAACTGACGACGACTCCTCGGCAGCCCGTTCGAGGTACTGGGCGCGTTGAGTGTTAGTTTGCGCTGGCGTCACCGATTCAGCACGGGTGGGGAGAGCTCATGGACACCACGCAGCGGACCGAGCAGCAGCGGTCCGCCGACCGCCGACGGCGCGAGCTCTTGGAGGCCGCCGACCGAGTGGTGCTGCGGGACGGTCCGCAGGCGTCGATGAACGCCATCGCCGCGGAGGCGGGCATCACGAAGCCGATCCTGTATCGCCACTTCGGCGACAAGGGCGGGTTGTACGCGGCGCTGGCCAAGCGGCACACGGACGCGCTGCTGGACTCACTGCGGGCCGCGCTGGACGCTCCGGCGGAGCGGCGTGAACGGGTGGAGGCCACGCTGGACACCTACCTCGCGGCGATCGAGGCGCGGCCTCAGGTGTATCGGTTCCTGATGCATCCGGCGGAGGGGTCGTCGGGGGACCAGGGATTCGATGTGGGCAAGCACTCGGCGCCGTTGTTGCGGCGGATGGGTGAGGAACTGGCCCAGGTGATCGAGGAGCGGCTGGATCTCGGGCCGGGGAGTCAGCAGCTGGCTCGGGTGTGGGGGCATGGGATCGTCGGGATGATGCATGCCGCGGGGGACTGGTGGTTGGGGGAACGGCCTTGTTCTCGGGCTGAGTTGGTGCGGAGTCTGGCCGATCTGTTGTGGGGGCGTCTCGCGGCTGCGGGGGATCGGATGGGGAGCCCGGGGTTCTGACGGCTGGGTGTCGTCTGCGGGTCGTGGGGGGTTGGTCGCGCAGTTCCCCGCACCCCTGGGGTGGGCATCCTCACCTGCGCCAAGAGGCTCGGGCCGCCTGTCGCATCAGGCGTCTGTGACGCCAGCCCTTCACACGGTCCGCGTAGACCGTCCCCTCCACGTGGTCGCACTCGTGCTGCAGGCACCGTGCGAAGAAACCGGTGCCGTGGATCGTGATCGGGTCCCCGGTCGTCGTGACGCCTTCCACCACCGCGTGGTCGTAGCGCTCCGTTCCCGCCTCCAGGCCCGGCAGGGACAGGCAGCCCTCGGGGCCGCGGATCACCACGCCGTCCGTTTCCACCAGGCGTGGGTTGACCACGTGGCCGAGGTGTCGTACGTCATCGTCGTCGGGGCAGTCGAAGACGAAGACCCGGAACGGGACGCCGACCTGGTTCGCGGCCAGGCCCACGCCCTGGGCGGCGTACATCGTCGTGAACAAGTCCTCCACCAAGGGGGAGAGTTCGGGGCCGAAGTCGGTGACTTCCGTGCAGGGTGTGTGAAGGTGCGGGTCGCCGAGCAGGGTGAGGGGCCGGACACGCCCGTGAGCGCCCGGGATGGGGCCTTGTCGCATGCCGGCAAGGGTACGGTCCTCGCTGGCGCGCTCCCCGCGCGCGGGGATCGTGACGGTGCCGCGATTCGGGCAGGTGAGTGGATCTCGATAGGCTGAGTCCTCACCACGTTGCCGGATGCTACGGCGCGGCGCGTACGCAAGGAGGATCGAGAACTGATGGCAGGCAACTCGGACCCGCTCACGCCGCGGGCCAAGCTGGCCGTGACCGCGGGCAAGGCGGTCGCTGCGGCATCGCGCGCCGCCGGGCGCGGCAGCGGTTCGGTGATCGGGGGCCGGGTGGCCCTCAAACTCGACCCCGACCTCCTCGCCCGGCTCGCCCAGAACCTGGACGTGGTCCTGGTGTCGGCGACCAACGGCAAGACCACGACCACGCGGCTCATCGCCGAGGCGCTGCGCGCCGCGGGGCCCGTGGTGTCCAACGCACTCGGCGCGAACATGCCCGCCGGTATCACCTCGGCGCTGGCGGGGAACTCGGACGCCAAGTTCGGTGTCATCGAGGTGGACGAGAAGTACCTCGCCGGGGTGGCCCGGGACACCGACCCGAAGTGCATCGCGCTGCTGAACCTCTCCCGCGACCAGCTCGACCGTGCCGCCGAGACCCGGATGCTCGCCGAGAACTGGCGTGAGGGGCTCGCCGGGTCGAAGGCCGTGGTGGTCGCCAACGCGGACGACCCGCTGGTGGTGTGGGCGGCGTCCTCCTCCCCCAACGTGATCTGGGTCGCCGCCGGGCAGATGTGGAAGGACGACGCCTGGTCCTGCCCGTCCTGCGGCGGTGTGATGCAGCGCCCCGGCGACGACTGGTTCTGCGGCGAGTGCGGCTTCCGCCGGCCCACGCCGAGCTGGGCGCTGTCCGGCGACCACGTCCTCGACCCGCACGGCTCCGCCTGGCCGATCCACCTCCAGCTGCCGGGCCGCGCCAACAAGGCCAACGCCACCTCCTCGGCCGCCGTCGCCGCCGTGTTCGGTGTGCCGCCGCAGGTCGCCCTGGAGCGGATGTACCAGGTGCAGGCCGTGGCCGGGCGGTACGACGTGGTGCAGTTCATGCAGCGCGATCTGCGGCTGCTGCTCGCCAAGAACCCGGCCGGATGGCTGGAGACGTTCTCCCTCATCGACCCGCCGCCGACGCCGGTGATCCTGTCCGTGAACGCGCGCTCCGCCGACGGTACGGACACCTCCTGGCTGTGGGACGTCGACTACACGCGGCTGACCGGCCACCCGATCTTCGTCATCGGCGACCGGAAGCTCGACCTCGCGGTGCGGCTGGAGGTGGCGAACCAGCACTTCCAGGTGTGCGACAACCTCGACCAGGCGGTGCAGACGGCCCCGCCCGGCCGGATCGAGGTCATCGCCAACTACACCGCGTTCCAGGACCTGCGCCGCCGCGTCGGCAACTGACAAGCACTCAGGGGACTTTCGTGAGCGACAACCAACTGCGGGTCGTCTGGATCTACCCGGACCTGCTCAGCACGTACGGCGACCAGGGCAACGTCCTCGTCGTGGAACGCCGGGCCCGGCAGCGCGGCCTGGACGTGGCCCGGCTCGACGTGCGCAGCGACCAGCCGATCCCGACGTCCGGCGACATCTACCTGATCGGCGGCGGCGAGGACCGCCCGCAGCGGCTCGCGGCCGAGCGGCTGCGCCGGGACGGCGGTCTGCACCGGGCCGTGGGGAACGGCGCGATCGTGTTCTCCGTGTGCGCCGGCTACCAGATCCTCGGCCACGAGTTCATCAACGACCTCGGCCAGCGCGAGCCCGGCCTCGGGCTGCTGGACGTGGTGTCCGTGCGCGGCGAGGGCGCGCGGTGCGTCGGTGACGTGCTGGCCGACATCGACCCGCGCCTGGGCCTGCCCCCGCTGACCGGCTTCGAGAACCACCAGGGCGTCACCCACCTCGGCCCCACCGCCCGCCCGCTCGCGCAGGTGCGGTTCGGCAACGGCAACGGCACGGGCGACGGCACGGAGGGCGCGTACAACGACACGGTCTTCGGTACGTACATGCACGGCCCGGTGCTGGCCCGCAACCCGCAGATCGCCGATCTGCTGCTGAAGCTGGCACTGGACGTCAACGCGCTGCCGCCGACCGACGACCGCTGGTACGAGGCGCTGCGGAGCGAGCGCATCGCGGCGGCGCAGCAGCAGCCCGCCTGAGGCCCGTTCACCGGCGGTCCAGCACCGCTTCAGGAGCCCGTCTGACGGACCGTCCGCACAGGTGAGCGGGGGCGTCCAGCAGGCGGACGTACGGTTCGGTCCCGCCCCCCGGTGCCGCTAGGGTGGCGGGGATCGAGCCGGACAGCGTGGTCCGGATCCGGCCCACGTCGAGAAGGTATTTCGGGCTATGCGCATTGGTGTCCTCACGTCCGGCGGCGACTGCCCCGGCCTGAACGCCGTCATCCGGTCCGTCGTGCACCGTGCCGTCGCCGACCACGGCGACGAGGTCATCGGGTTCCGCGACGGCTGGAAAGGCCTCCTGGAGTGCGACTACCTCAAGCTCGACCTCGACGCGGTGGGCGGCATCCTCGCCCGCGGCGGCACCATCCTCGGCTCCTCCCGGGTCCGTCCCGAGCATCTGCGGGACGGCGTGGAGCGGGCCAGGGGGCATGTCCAGGATCTCGGCCTGGACGCGATCATCCCGATCGGCGGTGAGGGCACGCTCAAGGCGGCCCGGCTGCTGTCGGACAGCGGGCTGCCCATCGTGGGCGTGCCGAAGACCATTGACAACGACATCGCCGTGACCGACGTGACCTTCGGCTTCGACACCGCCGTGACCGTCGCGACCGAGGCGCTGGACCGGCTGAAGACCACCGCCGAGTCGCATCAGCGGGTGCTGATCGTCGAGGTCATGGGGCGGCACACCGGGTGGATCGCCCTGCACTCGGGCATGGCGGCGGGCGCCCACGCCATCGTCGTACCCGAGCGGCCCTTCGACATCGAGGAGCTGACCGCGAAGGTCGGCGAGCGGTTCGAGGCGGGCAAGCGGTTCGCGATCGTCGTCGTGGCGGAGGGGGCGAAGCCGCGGCCCGGCACGATGGCGTTCGACGAGGGCGGCAAGGACATCTACGGGCACGAGAGGTTCGCGGGGGTCGCCCGGCAGCTGTCCGTCGAGCTGGAGAACCGGCTCGGGAAGGAGGCGCGGCCGGTCATTCTCGGGCATGTGCAGCGGGGTGGTACGCCCACGGCCTATGACCGGGTGCTCGCGACTCGGTTTGGGTGGCATGCGGTGGAGGCGGTGCATCGGGGGGAGTTCGGGAAGATGACCGCGCTGAAGGGGACCGACATCGTGATGGTGCCTTTGGCTGAGGCGGTGGAGACTCTCAAGACCGTGCCGTCGGATCGGTACGCGGAAGCGGAGTGCGTGCTTTAGCCGTCCGGCGGGTGCGGGTCGTGGTGGGTTGCTCGCGCCCACGCGGCGGAGCCGCATATCGACGCAGCCCCGCACCCCTGAGGGCATGCACTCCCCCCGGTCGCAGGTGTCACCGGACGCGGTTCTAGTCTTGGGGCGGACGTAAACGCACAACCCCCACGAAACAGGAGCCGTCGGATGGATCACAGCGGGCACGGCATGACCACGGATTTGCCGCCGTTCACGCTGGGGCGGGGGCTGCAGTGGTCGGCGGAGCCGTTCTTTCTCGTGGCCTGCCTGCTGGGGCTCGCGCTGTACGGGTGGGGCGTCGTCCGGCTGCGGCAGCGTGGGGACGCGTGGCCGGTCGGGCGGACCGTGTCCTTCGTCGCCGGGGTGCTGACCATCGGGCTGATGATGTGCACCAAGCTGAACGACTACGGCATGGTCATGTTCAGCGTGCACATGGTGCAGCACATGGTGATCAGCATGCTGTCGCCGATCCTGATCCTGCTCGGCGGCCCGATCACGCTCGCGCTACGCGCGCTGCCGCCCGCCGCCCGGGGCCACAAGGGTCCGCGTGAGCTGCTGCTGGCGCTGCTGCACAGCCGGTACATGCGGATCATCACGCACCCGGCGTTCACGATCCCGCTGTTCATCGCCAGCCTCTACGCGCTGTACTTCACCCCGATCTTCGACTTCCTGATGGGCTCCAAACCCGGGCACATCGCGATGATGGTGCACTTCCTCGCCGTCGGCCTGGTGTTCTTCTGGCCGATCATCGGCGTGGACCCGGGGCCGCACCGGCCCGGCCATCTGATGCGGATGCTGGAGCTGTTCGCGGGCATGCCGTTCCACGCGTTCTTCGGCATCGCGCTGATGATGGCCTCGACGCCGATGGTCGGCACCTACGCCGACCCGCCCGCCTCGCTCGGCATCGACGCGCTCGCCGACCAGAACGCGGCCGGCGGTATCGCCTGGGCGTTCAGCGAAATCCCGTCCGTGCTGGTGCTGATCGCGCTGCTGTTCCAGTGGTACGCCTCCGAACAGCGGCAGGCGCGGCGCAAGGACCGGGCCGCCGACCGCGACGGCGACAAGGAACTTGAGGCATACAACGCCTATTTGGCGTCACTGCACGCACACGGCCGCTGACCTGCGTGTCACCCCGCTGTACCGCGCCGGGGGCCACTCGTCGACATCGAGGGACCGGGCCGCGGGATCAGCCGCCCGGTCGGCACGGCGGGCCGCTGAGTGGGGCCGGGGGCACGGGGGGACGGTCCGGCCACTCCCCCGGGTCCGGGTACGTCGGCATCGCCGCCGACCAGCTGGCCGCCGACCAGCCGGACCCCCCACAAGCGAGCCGACGCCAAGCGCCACGACGTAAACGGAGCCGTCGACCTGCGCGACCTCGTCGCCCGGCGCGGCCGCTCGCCCCGGCGGGGTGCGCCTGCATCGGGCTGACTGACCGCACTGGACGCCCTGACCGCCGGACACGAGCGGGGTGTCCTGGCCGTCCTCGGCCGCCGCCGGTCTGTTCTCGCCGGGCTGCACGCTGTAGTACGGATTCCACCCTTCCGTCCACGCGGCCGGGTCCTGGACGAGCGAGAGGTCCTGGAATTGGGGCACTCA
Organism: Streptomyces sp. TRM70350; assembly: GCF_019219825.1. Lineage (GTDB taxonomy): Bacteria > Actinomycetota > Actinomycetes > Streptomycetales > Streptomycetaceae > Streptomyces. The sequence continues at coordinate 254,781 of NZ_JAHUXH010000006.1, forward strand.
TTTCGTCGTGTGCACGGTACGACAGCAGAACGGGGGCACCATGGGAGGGAACGAACCATGAGGAGGGTGTCGCGATGCCCGGTTCCACGGACGGTTCTACGAAGGCGATGGGGGTGCTCACCGTCGGCGGACTCGTGGCGGTGACCGCCTACACGGTGGCGCTCGGCAGCAACGGCTGGCTGTGGTTCGGCTGGGTCGTGCTGGGCCTGATCACCCTCGGGATGGTGGCCACCCACAGCACCTGAGGACGTTCACTCGCGGGTGAGCCGCCCCGCCGAGTGCACCCCCGGCTGGTACTTGGGCAGCCGGGCGGTGATCTTCATGCCCGCGCCGACGGCGGTCTCGATGACGAGGCCGTAGGCGTCGCCGTAGACCTGCCGGAGCCGGTCGTCGACGTTGGACAGCCCGATGCCGCCGGACGGGCTGACCTCCCCGGCGAGGATGCGGCGCAGCAGGCCGGGGTCCATTCCGGCGCCGTCGTCCTCGATGACCACGAGGGCCTCGGCGCCGGTGTCCTGCGCGGTGATGCTGATGTGGCACGTGTCGGCCTTGCCTTCGAGGCCGTGCTTGACGGCGTTCTCGACGAGCGGCTGGAGGCAGAGGAAGGGCAGCGCGACCGGGAGGACTTCGGGGGCGATCTGGAGCGTGACGGAGAGGCGGTCGCCGAAGCGGGCCCGGACGAGCGCCAGGTAGTGGTCGATGGCGTGGAGTTCGTCGGCGAGGGTGGTGAAGTCGCCGTGCCGGCGGAACGAGTAGCGGGTGAAGTCGGCGAACTCCAGCAGCAGTTCGCGGGCGCGCTCGGGGTCGGTGCGGACGAACGAGGCGATCACCGCGAGCGAGTTGAAGATGAAGTGCGGGGAGATCTGGGCGCGCAGGGCCTTGATCTCGGCCTCGATGAGGCGGGTGCGGGACTGGTCAAGGTCGGCGAGTTCGAGTTGGACGGAGACCCAGCGGGCCACCTCGCCGGCGGCGCGGACGAGGACGGCGGACTCGCGGGGCGCGCAGGCGACGAGGGCGCCGTGCACCCGGTCGTCGACGGTGAGCGGGGCGACCACGGCCCAGTGCAGCGGGCAGTCGGGGGCGTCGCAGGTCAGGCGGAAGGCCTCGCCGCGGCCGGTCTCCAGGGGGCCGGTGAGGCGTTCCATGATCTCGGCGCGGTGGTGGGCGCCCACGCCGTCCCAGGCGAGGACGTGCGTGTCGTCGGTGAGGCACAGGGCGTCCGTGCCGAGCAGTGAGCGCAGCCTGCGGGCGGACTTGCGGGCCGTTTCCTCGGTGAGACCGGCCCGCAGCGGGGGCGCGGCGAGGGACGCGGTGTGCAGGGTCTGGAAGGTGGCGTGCTCGACGGGGGTGCCGAGGCCGCCGAGGCTCTCGGGGCGGGCCGTGCGCCGGCCCAGCCAGAAGCCCGCGGCGAGCAGCGGAAGTACGGCGACACAGAGCCCGGCGACGAAACCGCTCATGCCCTCACCTCCAACCGGTCACCCACGTCCCTGCGCAGCAGCCCAACGGCACCACACGAACCCTCGGCGCCACCGCCCGGCCCCCGCCACCGAACCCCGGCATACGCCGGGCCGACCAGGTCATCGCCCATCGCCGTGACTTCCGGCGGCAGCAACGCACCAGCGACCCCCGACCCCCGACGGAACTCGCTCATGCCGTCACCTCCCCCAGGCCTCCCGAGCGGTCGCTCACACCCGCCCGCAGCAGCACAACAGCACCACCCGAACCCCCGGCGCCACCAACGGCTCCCGGCGCCCGGCGTGGCTCGGTCATGCCTTCACCTCCGCACGTACTTCCTCCGGCAGATGGAACCGCGCCAGGATCGCCGCCGTCCCCGCCGGGACCCGGCTCGGGGTCGCCAGTGACACCAGCACCATCGTGAGGAAGCCCAGCGGCACCGACCACAGCGCGGGCCAGGCGAGCAGGGCGTGCAGCGGACCCGCGCCGGGGAAGCCCGCCATCGTCGCGGCCACCGCCAGGAACGCCGAACCGCCGCCCACCAGCATCCCGGCCGCCGCGCCCGGCGGAGTCAGCCGCCGCCACCAGATGCCGAGCACCAGCAGCGGGCAGAACGACGACGCCGACACGGCGAAGGCCAGCCCCACCGAGTCCGCCACCGGCAACCCGCCGACCAGCACGCTCGCCGCGAGTGGCGCGGCCATCGCGAGGACCGTGCCGCGCCGGAAGTGCCGCACGCCCCGCGCGGGCAGGACGTCCTGCGCGAGCACGCCCGCCACCGCCATGGTCAGCCCCGACGCCGTGGACAGGAACGCCGCGAAGGCCCCGCCCGCCACCAGTGCGCCCAGCAGATCGCCGCCGACGCCCCCGATCATGCGCTCCGGCAGCAGCAGCACCGCCGCGTCCGCGTTGCCGGTGAGGGTGAGTTCGGGGGCGTAGATGCGGCCGAGGGCGCCGTACACCGGCGGCAGCAGATAGAAGCCGCCGATCAGGGCGAGCACGGCGACCGTCGTCCGGCGGGCGGCGACGCCGTGCGGGCTGGTGTAGAAGCGGACGACGACGTGCGGCAGGCCCATGGTGCCGAGGAAGGTGGCGAGGATCAGTCCGTACGTGGCGTACAGCGGGCGTTCGGCACGGTTCTCGGCCCGTGACGGTGACATCCCGCCGCCGCTCGCGGAGTCGGCCGGGGGGACGGGCGTGCCCTTGTCGAAGGTGAGGCGGGTGCTCTGTTCGATGCGGTGGGTGCCTGCGGGCAGGTCGAGCCGCTGCTCCTCGTACGACCGCCCGTCGACCGTGCCGCTGACCGTCACCGTCAGCGGCCTGTCGAGCCTCAGGTCGAGGGTGTCGTCGACGCGGACGACCCGCTGTTCGCGGAAGGCGGCCGGTTCGTCGAAGGCGTTGCGCGGGGCGCCGTCGCTCTGCCAGGCGAGGACGAGGAAGAGGGCGGGAACCAGGAGGGCGGTGAGCTTCAGCCAGTACTGGAAGGCCTGCACGAACGTGATGCTGCGCATGCCGCCCGCCGCGACGATCGCGGTCACGACGACGGCGACGATGATCCCGCCGAGCCAGTCGGGCGCGTCCGTCAGGACGGTCAGCGTCAGTCCGGCGCCCTGGAGCTGTGGCAGCAGGTACAGCCAGCCGACGCCGACGACGAAGGCGCCCGCGAGCCGCCGTACCGCCTGGGAGGCGAGGCGGGCCTCGGCGAAGTCGGGCAGCGTGTAGGCGCCGGAGCGGCGGAGGGGGGCGGCGACGAAGACGAGCAGCACCAGGTATCCGGCGGTGTAGCCGACCGGGTACCAGAGCATGTCCGGGCCCTGGACGAGGACCAGTCCCGCGATGCCGAGGAAGGACGCGGCGGACAGGTACTCGCCGCTGATCGCGGCCGCGTTCAGGCGGGGGCCGACGGTGCGGGAGGCGACGTAGAAGTCGGAGGTGGTCCGGGAGATGCGCAGGCCGAAGGCGCCGACGAGGATGGTCGCGACGACCACGAGGGCGACGGCGGGAACGGCGTATCCGGAGTACACGGGACCACGTCCTCAGCGGTCCTCGACCAGGCGGACGAAGTCCCGTTCGTTGCGTTCGGCGCGACCGACGTACCAGCGGGCCAGCAGCACCAGGGGCGCGTACAGGCAGAAGCCGAGGACCAGCCACTCCAGGTGGCGGGCATGGGGAGTGGTCGCGAACAGCAGGGGCAGGGGGCCGAACAGCAGGACCAGGACCGCGACCACCGTGAGGGCGGCGCGGAGCTGGGTGCGCATCAGGGAGCGGACGTAGGTGTGGCCGAGGGTGGTCTGCTCGTCGATCTCGGTGCGCGGGCGGTAGTAGCCGGAGGCGCGGCTTGTGCGGCGGGGCGGGCCGGTGACGACCACGCGGCGTTCGCTGGGTTCCGGGGGCATCGTCACGACCTCCTCATGAGCAGGTCCCGCAGCTCACGGGCGTGGCGGCGGCTGACCTGGAGCTCCTCCGTGCCCACCAGGACACTGACCGTGCCCGCGTCGAGACGGAGTTCGCCGATGTGGCGCAGGGCGACCAGGTGGCGGCGGTGGATGCGCACGAAGCCGCGGGAGCGCCAGCGCTCCTCCAGGGTGGACAGCGGGATGCGGACCAGGTGGCTGCCCTTGCCGGTGTGCAGGCGGGCGTAGTCGCCCTGGGCCTCGACATGGGTGATGTCGTCGACGGGGACGAAACGGGTCACGCCGCCCAGCTCGACGGGGATGTGGTCCGGGTCGGGTTCGTGGACGGGGATGCGGGGCGCGGTGCCGCGCTGCTCGGCGGCCCGGCGTACGGCCTCGGCGAGACGTTCCTTGCGGACCGGTTTCAGGACGTAGTCGACCGCCTTGAGGTCGAAGGCCTGGACGGCGAAGTCCTCGTGCGCGGTGACGAAGACGACCAGCGGCGGCTGGGCGAACCCGGTGAGCAGGCGGGCCAGGTCGAGGCCGTCGAGGCCGGGCATGTTGATGTCGAGGAAGACGACGTCGATGGCCTCGGGTCCGTCCGGTCCGGACTCCAGGGCGCGGGTGATCCGGCGCAGCGCCTCGGTCGCGTCGCCGGCACCCTCGGCGCTGCCGATCCGCGGATCCGCGTTCAGCAGGTACACGAGTTCCTCAAGGGAGGGTCGTTCGTCGTCGACAGCCAGGGCGCGCAGCATGAATGTGGAGTCTAGGTGCGATTCGTCCGCCTGCCCACGGCCGGGGCGTAGACGTTCGCGCTGGATACAGTGCCGTTATGAACAGCAGGCCGGTGCCCTTCGACGAACTGGACCGGAAGATCATCACCGCGCTGATGGCGAACTCCCGGACGAGCTTCGCCGAGATCGGCGCGGCGATCGGCCTGTCGTCGACCGCGGTGAAGCGCCGGGTGGACCGGCTGCGGGAGACCGGCGTGATCACCGGGTTCACGGCGACCGTGGAGCCGTCGGCGCTGGGCTGGCGCACCGAGGCGTATGTCGAGGTGTACTGCGAGGGTGCAGCGCCGCCCCGGCGGCTGGCGGAGGTGGTGCGGGGGTATCCCGAGATCGCGGCGGCGATGACGGTGACGGGCGGCGCGGACGCGCTGCTGCATGTGCGGGCGCGGGACGTGGAGCACTTCGAGGAGGTGCTGGAGCGGATCCGTACCGAGCCCTTCATCCGGAAGACGATCAGTGTGATGGTGCTGTCCCATCTGATCCCGGAGAGTCCGGATGCGGGTGCGAGCCAGCCCGCGCCGGAGCGCGCACCAGACGTGCGCTGAAGCCGGAAACTACGCAGCGATCCTGCGCGGACACGCAGCTTTTGTTTCTTGTCGGTCCTTTCCGCCGTTCCTACCTTGGTGTCACCCCCAGTCGACACCGCAGGAAGCGGAGGGACCCCTCTGTGCCCGAGAACCGTGTGCCGCGCCGGCGGCGCTTCCTCGTCTGCGAACCCAGACACTTCGCCGTGCAGTACGCGATCAACCCCTGGATGGACCCCGACGTCCGGGTCGACGTCGCTCTGGCCCAGGAGCAGTGGCGGACGCTGGTCCGCGCCTACGAGGACCACGGCCACACGGTCGACACCGTGCCGCCGGTGCCCGGGCTGCCGGACATGGTCTTCGCCGCCAACTCGGCGGTCGTCGTCGACGGCCGCGTCTTCGGCTCCCTCTTCCACGCGCCCGAGCGGCGCCCCGAGTCCGGTTACTACGACACGTGGTTCAAGGCGGCGGGCTTCGACGTCTACCGCCCGGAGAACGTGTGCGAGGGCGAGGGCGACCTCGTCCCGACGGGCCGGTACGTGCTGGCCGGCACCGGTTTCCGCACCACCCGCGAGGCGCATCGCGAGGTGCAGGAGTTCCTCGGTGTGCCGGTGATCTCCCTGACCCTGGTGGACCCGTACTTCTACCACCTGGACACGGCGCTGTTCGTGCTGGACGAGGAGAACATCGCGTACTACCCGGAGGCGTTCTCGCCGGGCAGCCGTGAGGTGCTCGCGCGGCTGTACCCGGACGCGGTGATCGGCACCCGTCAGGACGCCATGGCGTTCGGGCTGAACTCCGTCTCCGACGGGCGCCACGTCTTCGTCCCGCCCCGCGCCGAGGGCCTCGCCGCGCAGCTCGCCGACCGCGGCTATGTGCCCGTCCCCGTGGACCTGTCGGAGTTCCACAAGGCCGGTGGGGGCATCAAGTGCTGTACCCAGGAAATTCGGGAGATCCGTTCATGACCGCACCCGCCCGTACCCGTGACTCCGCCGAGCTGATCCGCGCCGAGGAGCCGGTGCTCGCGCACAACTACCATCCGCTGCCCGTGGTCGTCGCCCGTGCGGAGGGCACGTGGGTGGAGGACGTCGAGGGCCGCCGCTACCTCGACATGCTGGCCGGTTACTCGGCCCTCAACTTCGGTCACCGCCACCCCGCCCTGATCGAGGCGGCCCACCGCCAGCTCGACCGTCTGACGCTGACCTCGCGGGCCTTCCACAACGACCGGCTCGCCGAGTTCGCCGAACGGCTGGCCGAGCTCACCGGCCTGGACATGGTGCTGCCCATGAACACCGGCGCGGAGGCGGTGGAGAGCGGTGTCAAGGTGGCCCGCAAGTGGGCGTACGACGTGAAGGGCGTCCCCGCCGACCGGGCGACGATCGTGGTCGCGGCGGAGAACTTCCACGGCCGTACGACGACGATCGTGAGCTTCTCGACGGACGAGACGGCGCGGGCGGGGTTCGGCCCGTTCACGCCGGGCTTCCGGATCGTGCCGTACGACGACCTCGCGGCGCTGGAGGCGGCGGTCGACGAGACGACGGCGGCGGTGCTGATCGAGCCGATCCAGGGTGAGGCGGGCGTCCGCATCCCGTCCGACGGCTATCTGGCGGGCGTGCGGGAGCTGACGCGGCGCAAGGGGTGCCTGTTCATCGCGGACGAGATCCAGTCGGGCCTCGGCCGTACGGGCCGGACGCTCGCCGTCGAGCATGAGGACGTCGTCCCCGATGTGCTGCTGCTCGGCAAGGCGCTGGGCGGGGGCATCGTGCCGGTGTCGGCGGTGGTCGCGCGCCGGGAGGTGCTCGGGGTGCTGCGGCCGGGTGAGCACGGTTCGACGTTCGGCGGCAACCCGCTGGCCGCCGCGGTCGGCACGGCGGTGGTCGAGCTGCTTCAGACGGGCGAGTTCCAGCGCCGGGCCGCGGAGCTGGGCGTGGTACTGCGGGGCGGCCTTCAGGAGCTGGTCGGCAAGGGCGTCGTCGGCTTCCGGGCGCGGGGGCTGTGGGCCGGGGTCGACATCGACCCGGCGATCGGCAGCGGGCGGGAGATCAGCGAACGTCTGATGCGCGAGGGCGTGCTGGTGAAGGACACGCACGGCTCCACGATCCGGCTCGCGCCTCCGCTGACCATCACGGTCGAGGAGCTGCGGTCGGCGGTGGGGACGTTGGGGTCGGTGCTGGGACAGGCCTGAACGGCTTGCCGACCGCGGGGTGGGGCGGCTTCGCACGACGGGAGCAGTGCTCTCCGACGGCGTCGCCGCTCCACGCCGGGATCACCGCACTCCGAGCGCGAGCGGCGCTCCCGAACACGAGCACCACTCCGCGACAGCAGCGACGCTCCGCGACGGGGAGCAGTGATCCCGAAGGTGAGCATCGCTCCGGGCCAAGAGCACCGCTCGGCGACGATGAGAACCGCTCGGCGACGATGAGCAGCGCTCGGGGACGGTGAGCAGCACAGCGATCCCGATATACAAGCAGCACCCCGCCACACCAACACCGCCGCGCGACAGGGCGCACCGCTCCGCGATCGCGAGCGGCGGTCCGCAACAGGAGCACCACCCCGCCACAGGGAGCAGCAATCCCAAAGGCGAACAGCGCCCCCGCACAAGAGCACCGCGCGGCGACAGGGCGCACCGCTCCCCCAGCACGAGCAGCGATCCCACACACAAGCAGCACCCCGCCACAGGGAGCAGCAATCCCAAAGGCGAACAGCACCCCCGCACAAGAGCGCCGCGCGGCGACAGGGCGCACCGCTCCCCCAGCACGAGCAGCGATCCCACACACAAGCAGCACCCCGCCACACCAACACCGCCGCGCGACGGGGCGCACCGCTCCGCGAGCCCGAGGAGCGTGCCCGGAGGAGGGCGGCGCTCCGTCATGTGAGCAGCGCCCGCAAGCAAGAGGAGCGCTCTCACCAGGCCGTCCGCACGACCGCCCGCCCCGTGCCTCCCCCGGCGTGCGGTGCCCCCGCGCGGCAGCCCCGCCCCCGCAGGGGTGAAGATGGGTGCAAGAGGTGGTAGACCACTCTCACCGACAGAGAGGTCAACCGTGGGCACATTCGAGGAGCGCGATGTCGACCGTCGGCGGTTCGACGTGGCGGACGCCGCTCCCGTGCTGCTCGACGCCCAGGGCGTGGTGACGAGCTGGACCAGGGACGCCCAGCGCCTGCTGGGGTACGCCCCCGCGGAGGCGGTGGGCCGCGGTGTCGCCGAGCTGCTGATGCCTGAGGACGCGGCACGGGTGCCGGAGCTGGTCGAGCGGTGCCGCAGGGACGGCGGCTGGGCGGGCCTGCTGACGGCCCGGCGCGAGGACGGGGCGCCGCTGCGGGTGATGACCCGGATCGCCTCGGCGCTGGAGACGCGGGGCCCCTCCCGCTGGCTGGTGCTGCTGTCGGAGCTGGCCGATGCCCCCGGCTGGGACATGAGCCGCAGCTTGCTCGAGCAGCTGGTGGCCCGCTCCCCCGTCGGCATAGCGATCGTCGACACCAACCTGCGCTACGTCTGGTCGAACGCCGCCCTCGCCCAGTTCGGCGGCGGGCCACCGAGCCACCGGCTGGGCCTGCGGCTGGCGGACATCCAGCCGGGCCTGGACAGCGAGGCGATCGAGGCGCAGATGCTGCACGTCCTGGCGACCGGCGAGTCGGTCGTGGACTTCGAGCACGTGGGCCACGTACGGTCCGCCCCGTTCCGCGAGACCGCCCACATGATGACGTTCACCCGGCTCGACGACGGCCACGGCCATCCGGTGGGCGTGTACTACACCGTCGTCGACATCTCCGACCGGCACCGCGCCCGCCAGCGCCTCGCCCTGCTGGACCGGGCCGGCGAGCGCATCGGCCGCACCCTCGACATCACCCGCACCGCACAGGAGCTGGCCGACGTGGCGGTGCCGGAGCTCGCCGACTTCGTGACCGTGGACCTGCTGGAGTCGGTGCTGCGCGGCGCGGAACCGGAACCGGGGCCCCCGCGCGACACGGACCGGGTGCGGCTGCGCCGGGCGGGTCACCGCTCGCTCGACCGGTCCATCCCGGAGGCCGTCGTGGAGATCGGCGAGGTGGCCTCGTATCTGGCCGGATCGCCGCCGATCCGCTCGCTGACCACGGGCAGTTCCTGGCGTGAGGAACGGCTCGACCCGCTCGCCGAGGAGTGGGCCACGGACGTCCGTGGCGGCCGGCGGTCCATCTTCCTGGAGCTGGGCCTGCACAGCGCGATGACCGTGCCGATCCGCGCGCGGGGCGTCACCCTCGGCGTCACCACCTTCTTCCGGCGCCGCCGCCACGAGCCCTTCGACGAGGGCGACCTGAGCCTCGCCGAGGATCTCGTCTCCCGGGCGGCCGTGTGCGTGGACAACGCCCGGCGCTACACCCGCGAGCGGGACGCGGCCCTGGTGCTGCAGCGCAGCCTGCTGCCGCACCGGCTGCCGGAGCAGGAGGCCGTGGAGGTGACCGCCTGCTACCGGCCCGCCGACGAACTGACCGGCCTCGGCGGGGACTGGTACGACCTGATCCCGCTGTCGGGGGCACGGGTCGCCCTCGTGGTGGGCGAGGTCACCGGGCACGGCATCCACGCGGCGGCTGCCATGGGGCGGCTGCGGACCGCCGTACGCACCCTCGCGGCGCTGGACCTGCCGCCGGAGGAAGTGCTCGGCCATCTCGACGACCTGGTCGCCCGGGGCGCGCCCGAGGAGGGTGTCGTGCCGGACGCGGGCGGGACCGAGGGCAACCAGTGCGGGCCGCAGGTGGAGGACGCGGACAGCTCCCAGGCCGTCGGTTCCGGTTGCGTGTACGTCGTCTACGACCCGGTCGACGGCCGGTGCACGATGGCCGCCGCCGGGCATCCCACGCCGGTGGTGATCGGCCCGGACGGCAAGGTCATGTTCATGGAGCTGCCGCAGGGTCCGTCCCTCGGCGTGGGCGGACCGCCGTTCGAGTCGGTGGAGGTGACGCTGGCCGAGGGCAGCACGCTCGCGCTGCACACCGACGGGCTGCTGGCCGGTGACGACGAGGCGTGGGCGATCGATGTGAGCCGGGACCGGCTGCGCGGTGCGCTGCAGCTGTCCGCGCCGTCGCTGGTCCAGCGCTGCCGGGCCGTGGTCGACGCGCTGGTGCCCGCCCGCCCGCATGACGACGTGGCCCTGCTGATGGCCCGTACCCGGCTGCTCGGCGCCGAACAGATGGCGAGCTGGGACCTGCCCTCCGATCCGGCCGTGGTCGCCGACGCCCGCAAGGCGGCCTGCCGCCAGCTGTCGGAGTGGGGGCTGGACGAGCTGGCCTTCACCACCGAGCTGGTCGTGAGCGAGCTGGTCACCAACGCCATCCGGCACGCCACCGGCCCGATCCGGCTGCGCCTGATCAGGGCGGGGACGCTGGCCTGCGAGGTGTTCGACGGCGGCGCCACCGCACCGCATCTGCGCCATCCGCGCACCACGGACGAGGGCGGGCGCGGGCTGCTGCTGGTCTCGCAGCTCACCCAGCGGTGGGGCACCCGGTTCGTCCCCGACGGCAAGGTCATCTGGGCGGAGCAGCCGCTGACCGGCTTCGCGGAGTGACGCGGCAGCTCCGTTGCCGGTGGGCGTGGAAAACTGGTGGGACAGCGGTGTGAGGCGGCAGCCATGAAGGATGCGGCGATCGACTACGGGGCGGTGTTCCAGGCCCTGCCCGGCATGGTCGCGCTGCTCACGCCCGAGCTGGTGTACGCGGACGTCAACGAGGAGTTCCTGCGCCTGTCCGGGCGCTGCCGGGCGGACGTCGTCGGCCGCTATGTCTTCGACGCCTTCCCGGAGAACCCCAACGACCCCGCCGCGACCGGCATGCGCAACCTGGAGGCCTCGCTGCGCCGGGTGCTGGCCAGCGGCGAACGGGACGCCATGGCCCTGCAGCAGTACGACCTGGAGTGCCCCGGCCGGCCCGGGCAGTGGGAGGCGCGGTACTGGAGCGTCGTCAACGCGCCGGTCATCGGCCCGGACGGGAAGGTCGCGCTGCTCGTGCACCGGGTCGAGGAGGTCACCGACCTGATCCGGGCCCGTGGCGGCACCGGCGGGAAGGCCGACCGGGTACTGGAGGCCGAGCTGTACACCCGCGCCCGCGAGCTGCAGGAACTCAACGACCGGCTGCGCCGGGCGCACGCCCGGGAACGCGAGGTGGCGCTGGCGCTGCAGCAGGCGATGCTGCCCGCCCGCCGGCAGGTGGGGCACCAGCAGGCAGCCGTGCGCTACCGGCCGGCGGTCGGCGCGCTGCACGTGTGCGGGGACTGGTACGACCTGGTCGACCTGGTGGGCGGCAACCGCATCGGCGTCTCCGTCGGCGACGTGGTCGGTCACGGCCTGGCCGCCGCGGGAGTCATGGGTCAGCTGCGCAGCGCGCTGAGCGCCGCCTCCCGGGTGGCGGAGGGTCCGGCGCAGGCGCTCGACGTGCTGGGGCGGTACGCCCATGTCGTCGACGGCGCCGAGTCGGCCACGGCCGTGACGACGTTCATCGACTGCGACGCGCGGACCATCACCTACAGCAGCGCGGGTCATCTGCCGCCGGTGCTGGTGCACGGCGACGGGCGCGTGGAGTTCCTCGACCAGGCCACCGACCCGCCGCTCGACGCCCGTCCCGACCCGCGGCCCCGCCCGCAGGCCGACACCACGTTCTCGCCCGGCGCCACGCTCGCCCTGTACACCGACGGGCTCGTCGAACGCCGGCACGAGGACATCGACACGGGCCTGGCCCGCCTCGCCGAGTCCCTCGTCCGGCACCGGGACGCGGATCCCGAGGCCTTGGCGGACGCCGTCCTGCTGGAACTGCTCCCACCCGAGGGCGCCACCGACGACACCGCCCTGATCATCGTGCGGCTCTGACCGTCGATGCGTAGGCCTGCGTGCCGCCAGGTGCGGGCGCCGCGGACATCATGTGCCCCGCGTCGCCCGTGGCAGCGGTGATCGTGGTTCGGCGGCGTCTGACTGGTGGTGATCTCGGCGATCCTGCAGGGCGGCACGCTCGGCGCTCGGGGCTGGGTGGCCATGACCGGGCGGGCGCCCTGGCGGCTGGTGCGGTTCCTCGAAGAAGCACACCGCCGTGGGGTGCCGTCGCGCGATGGGCAGTCGCCGCGGGCGCGGCCCGGCCTTGCCTCGGCGCGCGGCCCTCGCGGACGTCCGTGGTCGGGGGTTCCGGTCTGGCGTCGGGGCTGCAGGCCGGTCCGAATCCGCCGGCGCCGTCGTGGAGGAGAGAGGTGTTGCGCGCCGTGGGTCGGGGGTGGGCTGCGTGGGACATCCCCCGAGGCCTGGGTCCCGGCCCTCCTGGCGCCCCGCCACCCGCCGCGAACTCCGCCGGGGCAATGCGCCGGAGGCGTCGGAGACCGCCGAGGTGGTCACGGACCTCGGCGCGCTGGGGACGGCCGTCGGCGTGAGCGCGGCCACGATCACCAAGGCCGTGGCACTGCTGGTCCACGCGCGGCCGACATGGAGCGGGCCCGGACCGGACAGCCACCGGCGCAGCAGCCGACAGAGCGCGAGCCGGTCGCCCGCAATGAGCCGACCCGCCCCCTCGCCGCACGCCCTGACCGGGCCGGGGCCATACGCGGCCCCGGCCCCGCGAATCACGGCCTACGGCTTACGGCTTGCGCGCCACCGCCCCGTACATGGCGATGTCCTCGTCCCGGATCCCCTGTTCGCCCCTGCCGTCCGGGTGCCACTTGTGGACCTGGACGATGCCGGGTTCGACGAGGTCCAGGCCGTCGAAGAACTCGTGGGCCTCGTCGATGGTGCGCAGCCGCATCGGCATGTTGCGGGCGGCGTACTCGCGGGCGACGCGGCCCACCTCCTCCGGCGCGAACTCGGCGGTGCCGATGGACATCGCCAGGTAGCTGCCCGAGGGCAGCGGCTCCAGCAGGCGGCGGACGATGCCGACCGCGTCGTCCTCGTCGAGGATGAAGTGGACGATCGCGATCACGGTGAGGGCCACCGGCCGCGTGAGGTCGAGGGTCTCGCGCAGTTCGGGGGCGTCCAGGATGCTGCCCGGGTCGCGGAAGTCGGCCTCGATGTACGAGGTCCGCCCCTCGGGGGTGCTGGCCAGCAGGCCCTGGGAGAGGGTGAGGACGATGGGATCGTTGTCGACGTAGACGACCCTCGACTCGGGGGCCACCGCCTGGGCGATCTCGTGGAGGTTGGGCGAGGTGGGTATGCCGGTGCCGATGTCGAGGAACTGGCGCATCCCCGCCTCCTCGGCGAGCCAGCGCACGGCGCGGTTCATCCAGTCGCGGTTGGCCCGCATGTGGATGGGCAGGGCGGGCCACTCCCGGGCCATGGCGTCACCCGCCTCCTGGTCCGCGGGGTAGTAGTCCTTGCCCCCCAGGATGTAGTCGTAGATCCGCGCGGAGTGCGCGTTCTCGGTGTCGATACGGTCGGCCGGCCATCCGTTGTCAGGCAACGCCGTGTCTCCCATTCGGGTCGGGGGTCTGCGGGGAACGCTCAGCAATAGCAAGGGAATTCAACCGGAGGGTCAGAGCAGGAAGTCGGCCTCACCCGCCTTCACACCCGTCAGGAAGCTCGACACCTCCAGGGGCGTGAAGACCAGCGCCGGCCCCTCGGGATCGGTCGACTGGCGGACGGCGACCCGCCCGTCGTCGAGTTTCAGCACTTCCACGCAGGCGCCTCCGGCGTCGTCGCTCCACGGCTTGGTCCAGCCGCGTGCGCCCAGTTCGGGGGCCGGCATGCCGTTGCGTATGGGGTGGTGCACGTCAGAGCTCCTTGCGAATCGCGCCGAGGTGGGCCTCGGTCCTACTGGCGGGCGCCGCCTGGGCGCCCAGCCGGTCCAGGGCCTCGCGATACACCACGACGTCGTCGCACTTGTCCAGGTAGACGGCGCCCACCAGACCGCTGAGATAGACGATGTCGGGCAGTTCGCGTGCCCGGAACCGGAAGAGGTGGAAGGCGCCCGCCCGCATGGCCGGGTGCGGGCCGTTCGCGAACCGCATGATCTGCAGGGTCACATGCGGCAGCCGGTTCACCTCGATCAGATGGTCGACCTGGGCGCGCATCACGTCGGCGCCGCCGACCGGCCAGCGCAGCACGGTCTCGTCCATCACGACCCACAGCCGCGGCGGCGCCTCGCGGTTCAGCAGCTCCTGGCGCCGCATCCGCAGCGCCACCCGGCGCTCGGTCGCCTCGGCCGGGGCGTGCGGATTGCCGGCGCTCAGCAGGGCCCGGGCGTAGCTCTCCGTCTGCAGCAGACCGTGCACGAACTGGTTCTCGTAGGCACGGATCTGCAACGCCGCCTGCTCCAGGCTCAGATACGCGGCGAACCAGTCCGGCAGTACGTCACGGTAGGTGTGCCACCAGCCGCGCTTGTTGGCCTCGCGGACCGACTTCAGGAACGTGTCGATCTCCTGCTGGTCCGTCACGCCGTAGACCTGGAGCAGCTTCTCGGCGTCCGGCAGCCGGAGCCGGGCCACCTTGGCGGCCTCCATCCGGCGGATGGTGGAGTGGCTGACCCCGATGGCCGCGCCCGCCTGCTCGTAGGTCAGTCCGGCCCGGGTGCGCAGCTCCTCCAGCTGTCTGCCGAGGATCATGCGCAGCACGGAAGGAGCCCCGCCCCAGTCGGTTTCCGCGGTCACGCCCTACCCCCTCACGCCGTCAGCTCCAGGGCCACCGTCTCACGCGGTCACGTTCGGAATGCCATTCGATCATTTCCTGGCGAGAGCAGCATGCACTTGGCCAATTGCAATTTTCAACTTGCCGCTTGCGGGGAGTTGTCGGCGGCTGCCACAGTGGACTCACTGTCCTCTCGGCTCGCCGAACGGGGAGACGGGCCGGTCCAGTTGGGGGAGACCGGGCCGCACCTCGCCGTTCTCCGACGCGGGTTGCCATCCGCTTCCGCGACCCCGCGCAGCCGACCGACCGGACACCTGTACGGCGATGACGCACATGGCAGACGAAAGGCGTACGGCGATGGCTCCGCCCTCCCTCCCCCACCCGCTGGACCGACTGCCCGGGAACGAACTCCCCGACCACCTGCCCACCACACGCCAGGCTCTGCACCTGTCCGGCGCCGACCCCTTCGGCCGGCTGCCCGGCTCCGAGCACACGCTCCGGGCGCCGTCGAAGGCGACGCGCAGCACCCCCCAGCCACCCGGGGGCGAGTTCACCGGTCGACTCCCTGGGCCGAAAGGCCGCGACCGGCTCGCCTCCGGGGACCTGCCCGCACCCCGGACCCACACGTTCGTCCTGCCGGCCGCCCCGGAGTCGGTCGGCGCGGCCCGCCGCACCGTGCGCGAGATGCTGACCTCGTGGCACACCCACCCCGACGACCTCGACAACGCTGTGCTGGTGACCTCCGAACTCGTCACCAACGCGGTCACCCACTCCGGCAGCGAGCGCATCGTGTGCCGGCTGCACACCACCGGGGACCGGCTCCGCGTCGAGGTCGAGGACCAGAACCTCGGGTCCACCCTGCCGACGCCCCGGCAGGCCTGCCCCGACGACCAGAACGGCCGCGGGCTCCTCCTGGTCGAGGCGATCTGCGACGACTGGGGAGTCCGGCCCGCCCCGAACCGCTCCGGACGCATCGTCTGGGCCGATCTGACGACGACCCGTCCCCATCCCGTCTGACGACCACCTGTCCCCGTCCCGCCCCCACCGCACCCCCCGCCCGGCCCATCCCCCACTCGGCCGAAGGACTCGCCCCGCATGCACCGACCGCAGACTCATGACCCCCGTCCGCCCCGTCCCGCGGCGACGCTCCACCCCACGCCCGTCCGGCACCACCACTCCCGGCTCCCGATTCCCCCGCAGCTCTCCACGAGCCTCGGACACGACGCCGTGGGCACCCCCGGTGAGTACGGCGAGAGCATCCTGGGCGCTCTCCCCCGCGTCGGCTGCGTCTTCGCCGACGACCACTACTGGTGGTGGATCGTCCCGTCCGGCTCGCACATCGGCATCACCTGGCCGCCCAGCACCACGTACGCGATCGGCGCCGTGATGCGCGACCCGTCCTGGACCGCCACCCGCCCGAAACCGGGCAGGAACCACCCGCGCCTGATCCACTCCCCCATGGACGGCTCGCCGTACACCCCGCCGATTCCGCTGTACTTCCTCACCTGCCGACTCACCGGCAGCAGCCCGCGCTGGTCTCTCGGCGCCACCGGCTGAAGCGCCCCCGGAACGGCCCACACCCTCGGGTCGTACCGGTTTCCCCCCATCCCGCCCGCGCCTACACTGACACCTCACGACGTGCTGGTTGACCTGCGAGAACGCTGCGGTGCGCCGAACCGACGGAGTGAGGAGCCACCCGTTGTTCTATTACCTGCTCAAATACGTCCTTCTCGGGCCGCTGCTCAGACTGGTCTTCCGGCCCCGGATCGAGGGCCTGGAGCATGTGCCGTCATCGGGCGCGGCGATCGTCGCGGGCAACCATCTGTCCTTCTCGGACCACTTCCTGATGCCGGCGATCCTCAAGCGCCGGATCACCTTCCTCGCGAAGGCCGAGTACTTCACCGGCCCCGGCATCAAGGGCCGACTGACGGCCGCGTTCTTCCGCAGCGCCGGGCAGATCCCGGTCGACCGCTCGGGCAAGGACGCCGGTCAGGCCGCGATCCGCGAGGGCCTCGGGGTACTGGGCAAGGGTGAACTGCTCGGCATCTACCCCGAGGGCACCCGCTCGCACGACGGCCGCCTCTACAAGGGCAAGGTCGGTGTCGCGGTGATGGCCCTCAAGGCAGGGGTCCCGGTCGTGCCGTGCGCGATGATCGGCACCTTCGAGGCCCAGCCGCCGGGCAAGGTCATCCCCCGTGTCCACCCCGTCCTCATCCGCTTCGGCGAGCCCCTCGACTTCTCCCGCTACGCCGGGATGGAGAACGAGAAGGCCATCCTGCGCGCCGTCACCGACGAGATCATGTACGCCATCCTGACGCTGTCCGAGCAGGAGTACGTCGACCAGTACGCGGCCGTCGTGAAGGCGGAGGCCGCCGCGGCGAAGACCGACCGGCGGGAGCGCAGGTTCCGCCGGATGCCGCTCGGCTGAGTTCTGCCGCGCGCCGAGCGACGCATGCGAGCCGACGTCCTTCTCGGCGCTCGGGCGGGAGCCCTTGACCGGCCAGGTGGCGCATCGTCACCCGAACGCGGCCAGCGCCTCGTCCAGCAGCCGCCGCAGAAGCAGCGCGTCCGGCGCGACGGCCGTCACCAGCGCGGCGGGCCCGGCCAGCGGCAGGACCGCGGCCCCCTCCCCCAGCACCCGGACCCGCACCGGACGCTGGGCGAACTCGGGTCGTACGACGACCAGTTGCCCGACGGCACGGTGGCCGCCGAGCCCGGCGGGGCCGTCCCAGCCGCCCGGCGCGCCCGGGCCGCAGGACAGCTCCTGGTCGAGGACGGTCCGCCCGGCGATCCGCACGGACAGGCGGCTGGTGAGCCGCCCCGGTTCCTCACCGGCCCGGCCGAGCACCTGCTCCTCCCGGAGGACGAGACGGGCGGCCGGGGCCAGGTCGGCCCGCGTGTGGACGTGCAGGTCGCTGTCGTACGCGGAGATCAACTGCTCGGGCAGCCAGCGCAGTTCGCCTCCGTCGGCGACGGTGAGGCGGACGTCGTAGCGGGCCTCGCCCTTGGCCTGGCCCGGCAGCGCGATGGTGGCGGCGGCCGACCCGACGCGCAGCCGCGCTCCCTCCTCGACCCTGGCCTCGACCGTGAAGTGGTCGCCGCCGAGGGGCCCGCTCATCGCGCCGACCACCATCACCCGGGCCTCGTCGGCGCTCCCCCGCGTCCGGCGCAACGCCAGCGGCCCCTCCCCCGCCAGTACGGGCAGGGCCGTACCGCCGCGTCCGTCGGGGGCGGCGAGGATCCGGGCGGTGGCGCGTACCCCGGTGGTCGTCGCGCTCATGCCGTCCACGCGGCGAGCCGCGCACGCACCCAGGCGGCCACGTCCCGCACGCCGGTCTCGCTGCGCAGCGACTGGAAGACGACCGGCAGTTCGGCCCGCTGGGCCTTGGCGTCCGCGGCCATCCTGGCCAGGTCGGAGCCGACGTACGGGGCGAGGTCGGTCTTGTTGACGACGAGCAGGTCGGCGGTGGTGACGCCGGGGCCGCCCTTGCGCGGGATGTCGTCTCCGCCGGCCACGTCGATGACGAAGATCTGCGCGTCGACCAGGCCCTTGGAGAAGGTGGCGGTGAGATTGTCCCCACCGGACTCCACGAGGATCAGGTCCAGCGGCCCGACCTCGTCCTCCAGGTCCTCGACCGCTTCGAGGTTGGCGGAGATGTCGTCCCGGATCGCGGTGTGCGGGCAGGCCCCCGTCTCCACGGCGGTGATCCGTTCCGGCGGCAGCACGGCCTCCCGCAGCAGGAACTCGGCGTCCTCGCGCGTGTAGATGTCGTTGGTGACGACGGCGAGCGACAGGTCGTCGCGCAAGGCCCGGCACAGCGCGGCGACGGTGGCGGTCTTCCCGGACCCGACGGGCCCACCGAGCCCGACTCGCAGGGCCCGCCGACGGCCGTCGGGGCGGCGGGCGTCGGCGCTGAGGGCGGGGGTGCTGTCGTGGGAGTGGTCGAGGTGCATGTGCGGCTCCTGTTCAAGCGGGCTGTGCCCTTTCAGCCCGTCCGGCGTTCGAGGACGAGGCCGTTCAGGCCGATCGGGGTCCAGGGAGCACAAGCCCCCTGGCGGGGTCGAAGGGGCGGAGCCCCTGGGGATGGGAACGGGTAGGGGCGGCGGGGGCGAGAGAACTCACGAGGCGAACAACCGCACCCCCCACCCCGCATGCACCTCCGCCCCGATCTCCAGCAACGGCGCGGAAGCCGCGGGCAGCACATCAACCCCCGCATCCACGACCCCCCGTGCCACCTCCACCGCCCGATCCGCGACGCGATCCAGCTCCGGCGCCAGCCGCGCCAGCACCCCGGTCGCATCGAACGGATCCAGACTCAGCAATCGCACCGTCGCACTCGCCGGTCCACTCACACTCTCGTAGACCGCGCAGTAGGCGGCATCGTCAGCCCCCAGCCCGGCGGCCCGCGCCGCGAGCCCCAGCACCACCGGCTGATGCGCCCCCTTCGGGAACTCCCGCGCCACGGCGTCCAGCTCACCGGACGGCCAGGTGGCCCGCGCGGCCCGCAGCATCTGCCGCCCCAGCCTGCGCGCGGCGAGCCGCAGCGCCGGAGACGGCGTCCGCGCATCCGCCGCCGCGTCCAGCTCCACCGGATCGACGCCGAGCGCGGCCGCCGCGGCGAGGGCGGCCGACACCAGCCCCGCCGTGTGCAACCGCCCCCGGCAGAAGTCCTCCAGGCTCGCCGCGCCCGTGACCCGCCCCGCCTTCACCGCCGCCTCGGCGCCGCCGGAGTGCGCGTGCCCTCCGGCGGGGAAACGGCCGTCGGCCAGGACGAGGAGTGCTGCTCGTGACATCACAGACCGCGCCTCAGAAGAGGAAGTACCGCTGGGCCATGGGCAGTTCGGCGGCCGGAGTCGCCTCGACCAGCTCCCCGTCGATGTGCACGGCGAAGCTGTCGGGGTCGATCCGTACGTCGGGCCGGGCGTCGTTCTCCCGCATGTCCGCCTTGGTCACCCCACGCGTCGACTCGATGGCGACGAACCGCTTCCCGAGCCCGAGCCGTTCCGGCAGCCCGTCCTCGACGGCGAGCGGCGCCACGAAGTTGACCGAGTTCGAGGCGGGCGCCCGCCCGATCGCCCCGTACATCGGCCGGGGCAGGATCGGCTGCGGTGTCGGGATGGAGGCGTTGGCGTCGCCCATCTGCGCGTACGCGATCTGCCCGCCCTTGAGGACGAGCTGCGGCTTGACGCCGAAGAACGCGGGCTCCCACAGCACCAGGTCGGCGAGCTTGCCGGTCTCCACGGAACCGATCTCGCGCGCGAGGCCCTGCGCGAGCGCCGGGTTGATCGTGTACTTGGCGACATAACGACGTACCCGGTGATTGTCCGCCCGCCCGTCGCCGGGCAGCGCGCCGCGCCGCCGCTTCATCACATGGGCGGTCTGCCAGGTCCGCATGACGACCTCGCCGACCCGGCCCATGGCCTGCGAGTCCGACGAGATGATCGAGATCGCGCCCAGGTCGTGCAGGATGTCCTCGGCCCCGATGGTGGACGGCCGGATCCGCGACTCGGCGAAGGCCAGGTCCTCCGGCACCGCCGGGTTGAGGTGGTGGCACACCATCAGCATGTCGAGGTGTTCCTCGGCGGTGTTGACGGTGAACGGCCGCGTCGGGTTCGTGGAGCTGGGCAGCACGTGCGGCTCGGAGACCACGGTCATGATGTCGGGCGCGTGCCCGCCGCCCGCGCCCTCCGTGTGGTACGCGTGAATACCCCGCCCGGCGATCGCGGCCAGCGTGTCGCCGACGAAACCGGCCTCGTTCAGCGTGTCGGTGTGGATGGCGACCTGGACGCCGGTCTGCTCGGCGACGGTCAGGGAGGCGTCGATGACGGCCGGGGTGGAGCCCCAGTCCTCGTGCAGCTTCAGGCCGAGGGCGCCGCCGCGGATCTGGGACAGCATCGCCTCGTGGGAGACGGTGTTGCCCTTGCCGAGGAAGCCGATGTTGAGCGGGTACTGCTCCATCGCCTCCAGCATCCGCGCCAGATGCCAGGGGCCGGGCGTGACGGTGGTCGCCTTGGAGCCCTCGGCCGGGCCGGTGCCGCCGCCGACGAGGGTCGTGATCCCCGCGGCCAGCGCCTCGTCGGCGATCTGCGGGCAGATGAAGTGGACGTGCGCGTCGATGGCCCCGGCTGTCAGGATCCGCCCGTTGCCCGCGATGACCTCGGTCTCCGGTCCGATGACCAGCTCCGGATGCACCCCGTCCATCGTGTCCGGGTTGCCCGCCTTGCCGATCCCGGTGATCCGGCCGTCGCGGATGCCGACGTCGGCCTTGACGATCCCCCAGTGGTCGACGATCACCGCGCCGGTGATGACGGTGTCGGGCGTGCCCTCCGCGCGCGTGGCACGCGCCTGCCCCATGGACTCGCGGATGACCTTGCCGCCGCCGAACACCGCCTCGTCACCGGCGAGTCCCGGCCCGCCGCTGCGGTCCTCCTCGATCTCGATCAGCAGATCGGTGTCGGCGAGCCGGACGCGGTCGCCGGTCGTCGGCCCGAACAGGTCGGCGTACGCGGCACGCGAGATCTCAGGCATCGAGGGCACCTCCGGTCTCCCCGCGCAGTCCGGGCACCACGCGGGCGCCGGCGATCGGGACGAGTTCGACGTCGACAGGGATACCGGGCTCGAAGCGTACGGCCGTACCGGCGGCGACGTTGAGCCGCTTGCCGCGCGCGGCCGCGCGGTCGAACTCCAGACCGGGGTTGGCCTCGGCGAAGTGGTAGTGGGAGCCGACCTGGACGGGCCGGTCGGCGGCGTTGAGCACGGTGAGGCGAGTGACCTCGCGGCCCTGGTTGTAGGCAATCGGGCCGTCGGCGAAGAGGATCTCTCCGGGAATCATCGAGGCCCCCTCACACGATCGGGTCGTGGACGGTGACGAGCTTGGTGCCGTCCGGGAAGGTCGCCTCGACCTGGACGTCGTGGATCATCTCGGGTATGCCGTCCATGACGTCGTCCCGGGTGAGCAGCTTGCGTCCGGAGGCCATGAGTTCGGCGACGCTGCGGCCGTCCCGGGCGCCTTCGAGGATGTGCGACGTGATGAGGGCGACGGCCTCGGGGTGGTTGAGTTTCAGCCCACGGGCGCGGCGCTTCTCGGCCACGTCGGCCGCCACGTGGATCAGCAGCCTCTCCTGCTCGTGCGGGGTCAGTTGCACGTCCCACCTCACATCCTCGCTCCGGGCCGTGCGGGGCCCGGTTGCCGCGGCCACCGGCAAAGTCCCTGGTGGCATGGAGGGGCAGGCTAGTTGGCACGAGTTTCGGGCAAGTTAACCAAGCTGTGATCCCTGCGCCGCGGTGCGCTCGCCGCTCATGCTCGTCAACGCCCGCAGTCCGTCGCGGAGCACCTCGACCGGGACGGGCCCGAAGAGGGACTGCTGCGCGAGGAAGCCCATCACGGCGGCGATCATCGTGCGCGCCACGTGGTCCGGGGCGACGTCCGGGCGCATCATCCCGGCGTCCTGGTAGCCCGCGACGATCCGCGACCAGGCCGCGCGCACCGAGCCGTACCCGGCGTGCAGGACGGCCGCCAGTTCCTCGTTGCGCAGCGTCTCCGTCCACACCTGGATGACGAGCCGCGGAAAGGCGGGCCGTCCGTCGACGGTCAGGTTCTCCCGGGCGGCGAGCGTCCGGCCGAGGACCGCGGCGACGAGGTCGTCCGGCGGCGGGGGCGGGCTCTGCCGGGCCGCCTCCTCGAAGGCCTCGCGGACCGATGCGAGCACCTCGCCGACGATCGCGGCGATCAACTGCTCCTTGCTGCTGAAGTAGCGGTAGACGGCGCCCGCGGAGAGGTCCACCTCCTTCAGCACGTCCTGCATGGACGTGGCATGGAACCCGTTGCGGGCGAAGCAGACGGCGGCGCCGTCGAGGATCTGCCGGCGGCGGGCGTCGAGGTGTTCCTGGGATACGCGGGCCATGACCCGAATGTAGAACGAACATTCCTTCTTGACAAGGGGAACGGCACAGGCGCACGGTGGTGACCTCATCAAAAAACGAACGATCCTTCTCTCAAATCCGAACCCGACCCGAGGGGACCCCATGTCCGCGCCACCCGGCCCGCACGCCACCCACCCCGACCCCCGTCGCCTGATCGCGATCGTCGCCCTCGTCCCGCTCGTCGCGGCGCTGGCGCTGTGGGCGTTCGCCTGGCCCGCCGCCCGCACGGCGCCGCGCGACCTGCCGCTCGGCGTCGCGGGCCCGGCCGCCGCCACCGCGCAGGTCGAGCAGCGGCTCGCGCGTCAGCAGGGCGCGTTCGAGATCCACCGTTACGCCGACGAGGCCGCCGCCCGGAAGGCTGTCGAGGACCGGACGGTGTACGGCGCGCTGGTCGTCACCGACCGGGGGCCCGCGTTGCTGACCGCGTCGGCCGCGAGCCCGACGGTCGCGCAGCTGCTGCAACACGCGGTGTCGGCCGAGGGCGCCCGGCTCCGCACGGTGGATGTCGTGGCCGCCCCCGAGAACGACCCGCGGGGCGCCGCCCTCACCGCGAGTGTGCTGCCGTTGGCGCTGGCCGGGATCGCGGCGGGCTCGGCCGTCTCCCTGATCGGGCTGCGCGGCATCCGGGCGGTGACCGCACTGGTGGGCGCCTCGGCGCTGGTCGGTGTCGCCACGGCCGCGATCGCGCACAGCTGGCTGGAGGTCCTCACCGGCGACTGGTGGGCGGAGGCCGCCACCCTCGCGCTGTCGACGCTGGCGGTGAGCGGCGCGGTCGCCGGTCTGGCCGCACTCCTGGGCAAGGCCGGGCTCGGCCTCGGCGCGGGTGTGCTGATGCTGCTCGGCAACCCGTTCTCGGGGGCGGGATCGGCGCCGCAGATGCTGCCCGAACCGGCCGGGGCGCTCGGCCAGTGGCTGCCGCCGGGCGCGGGGACGACGCTGCTGCGCTCGGTGTCGTACTTCGACGGCGCGGCGGCGCTGGGCCCGGCACTGACGCTGACGTGGTGGGTCGCGGTGGGACTGGGGGCCGTACTGCTGGGCAGTGCGCTGAAGTCCCGTACGCAGGCCGGCGGGGAAGCCGCGGCCGACCGGAAGCCCGCGCTGGCCGGCTGACCACGGACGGGCCGTGCGCCCCGCCGCAGCGGACGGGCGCACGGCTTTCGCGTGTCCCGCGCGGCCTTTTACGTGCGTTACGACGGATTGGGCCCGCGATGCTCCGCCGCGATGCCGAACCGCTGCCGCTCGCGGGGTGCGGACGCGGCCTCGCGGACGGTGGAGAGGGAACTGACCACCTGCTCCTCGCCGGGACGCGGAGCCTGCTCCAGCGCGTCGAGGCGTTCGAGATCGGCGGCGGAGACTAGGGCGACCAGAGGCTTGCCGTGCCGTGTCACGACGACGCGCTCACCGCCGTACACCACCCGGTTGATCAGGTCGGCGAGCTCAGCCCTGGCTTGCGTCACCGGAATCTCGTAGGCCATGCACCCATTCTAACGGCACGTACATCCTGTACATTTTTTACAGACGGCTCCGCGTCTGGAGCCGGTTTCCGCCGCGAGGAGGGGGTTCGCCATGACCCGACCGTCCGCTCGTCACGTGCTGCCCGAGTTCACCGAACGCACGAGCTTCCGGCACAAGACGATGGATCCGTACTCGAAGCTGCTGGAGGAGCGGATCGTCCTTCTCGGGACGCCGATCGACGACACATCGGCGAACGACGTGATGGCGCAGTTCATGCACCTGGAGTACCAGGACCCGGACCGGGACGTCTCGCTGTACATCAACTCCCCCGGCGGCTCGTTCAGCGCGATGTCCGCGGTGTACGACACGATCCGGTACGTCGGCTGCGACGTGGAGACGATCTGCCTCGGCCAGGCCGGACCGAACGCGGCCGTACTGCTCGCCGCCGGCACCCCGGGCAAGCGATTCGCCCTGCCCGGCGCCCGGGTGGTGATCAGTCAGCCGGCGCTGCCCGAGCCCATCGAGGGGCAGACCACCGATCTCGCCCTCCAGGCGGAGGAGTTGGCGCGGGTGCGCACCCGACTGGAGGAACTGCTCGTACGGCACACCGGGCGCACCCACGCGCAGGTCAGCGCGGACATCGAGCGGGACCGGGTCCTCACCTCCGAGGAGGCCCTGGAGTACGGCCTGATCGACCGGATCGTCCCCAGCCGCAAGGCCACCCGCCCCGCACCCGGCGCGAGGTGAGCCGCGGATGCTGCCGCCGGAGCTGCCGCCGCTGCCCGCCCTCACCCGCGCCGAAGGCGAGTTGATCGACCGTTACCTGGAGGTGGCTGACCTGCTCGGGCGTGTCAACCCGGCGTACGACGGGGACACGTACCGTGGACTGCGCGCCGCACAGGCGCTGGTGCGCAAGGCCGCCGAACTGCGCGACGCGCTCGCGCTGATGCACCAGCGGGGCGAGACCGAACTCCATGCCGGAACCCTCGCGCGGGCGCTGCGCGTGCTGGACGGTGAACGCCGCACGGCGCGTGTCACTCTTCCGCCGCGCTCCGACAGTTGAGGCACCGTCGGCACATCCGCCGTCGGCCCGGATCGCGAGGTGACACGACCGGACGTCCGGTCCCGTGTCGAAACGGACCAAAAGGACTACCCCCGTCCGAAGGATCCTTGCCTCCCTTTCCGGGGCCCTTGCGGTTGCGCAACGGATGCTGCTTCGGGGCGGAATGGGACGCTCCACCGCTGGTCCGGGGTGGCGTGGCGCCCTTGACACCTGTTCGCGGGTCAGGCTGTCCACCCGAATGGGCGAGCGGTGAGTAACGCCACAAATCCCTGGTTGCGTTGGGATTTTCGGACTTACGTGAGTCAAGATCCCTGACTGACGACAAGCCCCCGCCACCGCGGCGGGGCGGTCCGGGCGGACGCCGAGTCCTGCCGCCGCCCGGATGACCGGTCGACAGGAGTGGATCGGCAGGAGTGGAGGACCCAAGCACGACGGGCCGCCGGAGGGCATCTTCCGGGCGTCCCTTGGGGTGAAGCCGCTGACAAAGCGGCCGGGCAACTTCGCCAGCCCGAATCCGACAGGTCATCCTTCACAGGCGGCTGACGAAGGGTTGCGCATGACCGCGCTCAATCGTGTCCCGTCGCTCATGGTCCGGGCCGGTACGGCCTCGGCCCTCACCCTCGCCGCGGTGGGCGGCTCCGTCGTGGCTCCGGGCTTCGCCTCGGAGGCCGAGGCGGCCACGCCGGCGAAGAAGGCGCTCCAAGTCGCCGCTTCGAAAAAGGGCTCCCCGTACAGGTGGGGCGCCACCGGACCGCGCAGGTTCGACTGCTCGGGGCTGACGCTGTACTCGTACAAGAAGGCGGGCAAGAAGCTGCCCCGGACGGCCGCCCAGCAGTACAACAAGACCCGCCACATCTCGGCCAAGAACCGCAAGGCCGGCGACCTCGTGTTCTTCCACTCGGGGTCGAACGTGTACCACGTCGGGATCTACGCCGGAAAGGGCAAGATCTGGCACGCCCCGAAGACCGGGGACGTGGTGCGGCTGCAGAAGATCTGGACGAAGAGCGTCTGGTACGGCCGGGTCAAGTGACCCTCGGGTGGCGGTGGCGGCGCCCCGACGGGCCGTCACCGCCCCACCCGTGACGCCGGCTCAGCCCGCTTCCAGCAGCAGGGTCGCGCCGAGGACCGTCAGCGCGGCGCCCGTGACGCCCTCCAGGGCACGGGCGACGCGCGGCCTGCGCAGCCATCGGCCGAGCCGGTCCACCAGCAGGGCCACCGCCGGGAACCACACCAGGGCGAGGGCCACGACGATGAGCGCCAGCAGCAGGGTGCGGGGCAGCGCCGGGGCGCCCGCCGGGACGAACTGCGGCAGGAGACTGAGGAAGGTCACCGGCGCCTTCGGGTTCAGCGCGTTGGTGACGAAGCCCTGGCGCAGCGGGTGCGGCGCGGCCGGGGTCGGCGCCTCGCCGACGGCGGTACGGGGTCGTCGTACCGACCACAGGGTCCGGATCCCGAGACAGAGCACATAGGCGCCCCCGGCCAGTTGCAGCGCCCGGAACAGCGCGGGCACGGCGGCCAGCACCGCCGCGACACCGGCCACGGCCAGCGCGGTGTGCAGCAGCAGCCCGCCCGTGATCCCCAGCGCGCACGCCACGCCCGCCCGGCGGGAGATCAGGGCGTTGCGGACGACGACGGTGAAGTCCGCGCCCGGCATGGCGACCATGCCCGCGGCGACTCCGGTGAAGGCGATGAGCTGAGCGTCCATGACGTCATAGGCTGCCGCGAGCGGGCCTTCAGCAGGTATTTCGAATAACCTGGGTGAGCCTAAAGCATTGCTTTCGTCTCCGTCTGTGAGCATCCCTGGAGAGGCATGTACGACCCGACGCGGCTCGCCGCGCTGGTGGCGGTCGCCGAGGCCGGGTCGATCACCCGGGCCGCCGAGCGGCTCGGCTACACCCCACCCGCGCTGTCCCAGCAACTGGCGAAGCTGGAGCGGGAGGCGGGCGCGGCACTGCTCGTACGGCACCATCGGGGGGCGCGGCTGACGGCCGCGGGCGAGTTGCTGGCGGCGCGGGCCCGTACGGTGCTGGACGAGCTGGAGCGGGCGCGCCACGAACTGGCGCGGCTGACCGGGCTCACCGGCGGCACGCTCCGGGTCGGCACCTTCCAGACCGCGGGGATCCATCTGCTGCCGCCGGTGCTCAGCGCGTTCCGCCGGGCGCATCCGGACGTGGAGCTGACCGTCGCGGACTACGAACCGCCGGCCGGGGTCGCGGCGGTGGCCGCGGGCGAGGTGGATCTGGCGCTGACGCACACCTACGAGCCGGCCGATCCGGTGCCGCTGCCCTCATCGGTCGGTGCGGAGCCGCTGCTGGTCGAGGAGCTGGTACTGGTGACCGCGCCGGGGCACGCCCTCGGCGGCGGTGGCTCACGGCTGCCGCTGGCCGAGCTCGCCGGGCAGCCGCTGATCAGCATGGCGCCGGACCATCCGGCCCGGCAGGGGGTGGAGGCGGCGCTGGCCCGCGCCGGGGCGGCGCCGTCGGTGGTCGTCGCCACGCCGGGGTACGCCCTGGTGTGCGCGCTGGTCAGTGCGGGGCTCGGGGTGGCGGTCGTACCCGAGATGGTGGCGCGCACGGCGGTCACACCGGTCGGAACGCGGCTGCTGTCGGCGGGCGAGCTGCGCCGGACGATCTCGGTCGTCCACCGCGCCGGTGAGACGGTTCCCGCGGCGGACGCCTTCCGCGCCCTGCTGCGCGGCACGTTCGGCCGGGCCCAGCAACCTGCGCGGACCTGAGGCCCCCGCCTCGTACGCGGCGCTCCCGGCCCACCAGACCGAACCACCCAAGGCCCAGACCTGAGACCCCCGCCCCCGCCGCACCGCGCCCCGCCCACCAGACCGAACCACCCAAGGCCCAAACCTGAGACCCCACCCCACCGCACCGCGCCCCGCCCCGCCCCGCCCCGCAGACAAAACCACCCCGCCCAAGCACCGACGACACCAGCTGCGCAACGCGCCCGTGGCCACGGCTACGAGGGGGTGCCCCTCGCAAGGCGCCGCACACCCGCCCCGGAAGCTACGGCTCCTGCGTGCCCGCCGCCGGTACCGGCCCCGCCCGCACCGTCCACGGGAGCTCGATGGAGACTGTCTTGCCGCCCTCGCGGGTCGGGCGGACTCTCAGGCGGCCGCCGCACTCGGCGGTCAGCCAGCGGATGATGACCAGGCCGCGGCCGTTGTCCTGCTGGACGGCGGCCGGAAGCCGCTTGGGGAGGCGCGGGTGACTGTCGGTCACCCCGATGCGGAGCTGTTCGTCGCGGTCGAGCTCCATGGCGACCGTGAAGGTGGGCGACTGGCCGAGGGTGTGCTGAACGGCGTTGGTGGCGAGTTCGGAGACGATGAGCCGGATCGTGTCGGCCACCTCCGTCTCCGGTGGCAGACCCCATTCCGCCAGGGTGCTGACCACGTAGGTGCGGGCGGTGGAGACCGAGGCGGGATCGCTCGGCAGAGTGACGGATGCTTCCAGGTGGTCTGCCATGGCGACGTCGTCCCTTCCCACGGGACCGCAGTCCGACACGGAGCGGATGGTTCGAGTACGGTCCCGGACTGGTGCTTCGTCGCCAGAGTGCCACTCATGGGCCGTTAGCGGTGGCGATCCACCAAGATATGCATATATCTGTCGCTCGAAGCGGTGAACTCTGCGACGGCAGAGCGTATTTGGGCGGCTCGGAAGGAGTAGGGAGTAGCCCATGCAGCACGGTCCCGCGGTGCGCCGCCGGAAACTGGGCGCCGAATTACGCACACTGCGAGGCCGCGCGGGCCTCACAAGCGGTGAGGCGGCCCGGCTGGTGGGCTGGCACCAGTCGAAAGTGAGCCGGATCGAGACCGGCGCCAGCGGCGTGAAACCGGCCGATGTGCGGTTACTCCTGGATGCCTACGGGGTGGACGACGCCCAACTCCGGGACCTCCTGCTGGCATTGGCGGGCTCCGGCGGCGGCCACGGCCGCGACCACTGGTGGCACGCCTACAAGGGGGTGCTGCCACCCACCTACCGGGACTTCATCAGCCTGGAGTCGCAGGCCGGCACCATGCGCACGCTGGAGACCTCGGTGGTCCCGGGCCTGCTCCAGACCCCCGAGTACGCCCGCGCCGTGACCCACGCCGCGGTGGAGGGCCTGGACGAGGACCGCCTGGACGCCCTGGTGGAGGTACGTCTGGCCAGGCAGGACGTGCTGCGTTCGCACCCTCCGCTGGAGCTGAGCGCGGTGCTCGACGAAGCGGTGCTGCGCCGGGAGGTCGGCGGGCCGGAGGTGATGGCGCGGCAGCTGGAGCGGCTGGTGGACGCGGCCAGGCTGCCGCAAGTGCGACTCCAGGTTCTGCCCTTCGCGGCAGGGGCGCACATCGGCGTCACCGGACCTTTCGTTATCTTCTCATTTTCGAGCACTTCTGATCTGGATGTTGTTGTTCTCGACCACTTGACGAGTAGCCTCTACCTCGAACGGAAAGAAGACGTAGAGGCCTACACCGAGGCCTTCAACGCCCTTCAGTTCCACGCCCTTTCGCCCGAGGAATCGTTGGACTACATCGCCGTGATAGGTGACGGCGTGTAAGGAGGCACCATGACCGCTCTGCCTCGGAACGTACCTTCCAGTACTCAACTGCTCGGTGTGCACTGGCTGCGCAGCAGCTACAGCACCGGCGCGAACAACTGCGTCGAGACGGCCCGGCCGGCCCTTGGCCCGTGGGCCGGACTGCTCGCCGTACGCGACTCCAAGGACCCGGCCGGACCCGCGCTGCTCTTCTCCCGCGAGAGCTGGGCGGGGTTCACGGCTCACCTCTGAGGGTCTGAACCTGGATCGTCCCTGATCAGTTCTCCAGAGCGCGATGCACGGCCGTGGTTCGCCGACTCATGGTCGCGTGTCGCCGATGACACGTACAGCGCGTTCGATCTGGTCCCCGGAGAGGTCCGCGCGGGCCGTCAGCCGCAGCCGGGAGATGCCGTCGGGCACGGAAGGAGGTCGGAAACAGCCCACGGCGAGCCCCTCGGCACGGCAGTCGGCCGCCCAGCGCACGGCGCTCTCCGGGGACGGCGCGCGGACGGAGACGACGGCCGCGTCCGGCCGTACCGCCTGAAGGCCCAGGGCCGTCAGCCGCGTGTGCAGCTCGCCCGCCACCGCGCGGGCCCGCGCCGCCCGCTCCGGTTCACCGCGCAGCAGCCGCAGGGCCGCGAGTGCCGCGCCCGCGGCGGCGGGGGCCAGACCGGTGTCGAAGATGAACGTCCGGGCCGCGTTGACCAGATGGTCGATCACTCGCGCCGGGCCGAGCACGGCGCCGCCCTGGCTGCCCAGCGACTTGGACAGCGTGACCGTGACGACCACGTCGTCCGCGCCCGCGAGCCCCGCCGCGTACGGGGCGCCCCGGCCGCCGTCGCCGAGCACACCGAGGCCATGGGCGTCGTCCACGACCAGCCCCGCGCCCTGCTCCCGGCACACCTGAGCCAGGGCGGCGAGCGGGGCCGCGTCGCCGTCGACCGAGAAGACCGTGTCGGACACGGCGACGGCCGGGCCGTCGTGCGTCTGGAGGGCCTTGCGCACCGCGTCCGGGGCGGCGTGCGCGACGACCTGGGTGGTGCCGCGGGCCAGTCGGCAGCCGTCGATCAGCGAGGCGTGGTTGCCCGCGTCGGAGACGATCAGCGAGCCGTGCGGCGCCAGCGCGGTGACCGCGGCGAGGTTGGCGGCGTAACCGGAGGAGAAGACCAGCGCCGCCTCGAAGCCGCAGAATCCGGCCAGCTCGCGTTCGAGTTCCGCGTGCAGTTCGGTGCTGCCGGTGACGAGCCGGGAGCCGGTCGCCCCGCCGCCCCACCTCCGCGCGGCCCGCGCGGCGCCCTCGGTGACCTCGGGGTGCCGGGCCAGACCGAGGTAGTCGTTGCTCGCCAGGTCCAGCAGCGGAGAGTCGGCCGGGCGGGGACGCAGGGTCCGTACGAGTCCGGCGCGGCGGCGCAGCTCCGCCTGCTCGTCGATCCAGCCGAACGCCATGGGGTTTAGCCCTCCGGTGTTTTTGTAGGCAATGAACAGACCCTAGCGGGACCCAACGCAGCTCAGGGTGTGGCAATACCCACACGTCGACGGCCCAGGGTTGTGCGAAGTCTCCTCTTGGCCTGAGGTGGTGCATTAGGACAGGATCAGCTTCCATGGACCTGCTGAACACGCTGGTGGACAAGGGGCTTCGGCGCGAGACGCCGACCCGCGAGGAAGCACTGGCCGTCCTCGCCACTTCCGACGACGACGTGCTCGATGTGGTGGCCGCGGCCGGCAAGGTGCGCCGCCACTGGTTCGGCCGTCGGGTGAAGCTGAACTATCTCGTCAACCTCAAGTCGGGGCTGTGCCCCGAGGACTGCTCGTACTGCTCCCAACGCCTCGGCTCCAAGGCCGACATCCTCAAGTACACCTGGCTGAAGCCCGACGAGGCCTCCCAGGCGGCGGCCGCCGGGCTCGCGGGCGGCGCCAAGCGGGTCTGTCTGGTGGCCAGCGGGCGCGGCCCGACCGACCGGGACGTCGACCGGGTCTCCGAGACCATCCGGGCGATCAAGGAGCAGAACGAGGGCGTCGAGGTGTGCGCCTGCCTCGGGCTGCTCTCCGAGGGCCAGGCGGAGCGGCTGCGCGACGCCGGCGCGGACGCCTACAACCACAACCTCAACACGTCCGAGGGGACGTACGCGGACATCACGACCACGCACACGTACGCCGATCGGGTGGACACGGTCCAGAAGGCGCACGCGGCCGGGCTGTCGGCCTGCTCCGGTCTGATCGCCGGGATGGGCGAGAGCGACGAGGACCTGGTCGACGTCGTGTTCGCGCTGCGTCAGCTGGACCCGGACTCGGTGCCGGTCAACTTCCTGATCCCGTTCGAGGGCACCCCGCTCGCCAAGGAGTGGCACCTCACCCCGCAGCGCTGTCTGCGGATCCTGGCGATGGTGCGGTTCGTGTGCCCGGACGTCGAGGTGCGCATCGCGGGCGGCCGCGAGGTCCATCTGCGCTCGATGCAGCCCCTCGCCCTGCATCTGGCCAACTCCATCTTCCTCGGCGACTACCTCACCAGCGAGGGCCAGGCGGGCAAGGCCGACCTGGAGATGATCGCGGACGCCGGGTTCGAGGTGGAGGGCACCGACCAGGTGACGCTGCCGGAGCACCGGGCGGGCGGCGGGTGCGGTACCCACAAGAGCGCCGAAGGTGCCGGGTGCGGGTCGCACGAGGGGGGCGGAGTCTGCGGCTCCGCGTCCGCCCCGCAGACCGCCGAGCCGCGTACGGACCTGGTCGCCGTACGCCGCCGGGGTGCCGGAACGGACCTCGCGCCCAATGCCTGACCTGACCCTGCCCGAGCTGCTGGACCTCGACCGGCGGCACGTCTGGCACCCGTACGGCCCCATGCCCGGCCGGCAGGAACCGCTCGTCGTGGAGTCGGCGAGCGGGGTCCGGCTGCGGCTCGCCGACGGCTCGGGCGAGCTGGTCGACGGGATGTCGTCCTGGTGGTCGGCGATCCACGGCTACAACCACCCGGTGCTGAACGAGGCCGCGCGCGGGCAGTTGGCGCGGATGAGCCACGTGATGTTCGGCGGGCTCACGCACGAGCCCGCCGTACGGCTCGCGAAGCTCCTTGTCGACATGTCGCCCGACGGTCTGGAGCATGTGTTCCTCGCCGACTCCGGGTCGGTGTCGGTCGAGGTCGCGATCAAGATGTGCCTGCAGTACTGGCGTTCGCTCGGCCGACCCGAGAAGCGACGCCTGCTCACCTGGCGGGGCGGCTACCACGGCGACACCTGGCAGCCGATGTCGGTGTGCGACCCCGAGGGCGGCATGCACGAACTGTGGACCGGGGTGCTGCCCCGGCAGGTGTTCGCGGACCCGCCGCCGCCCGCGTACGAGGAGTCGTACGCCGACCGGCTGCGCGGCCTGATCGAGCGACACGCGGGCGAACTGGCCGCCGTCGTCGTGGAGCCGGTGGTGCAGGGCGCGGGCGGCATGCGGTTCCACTCCCCCGCGTATCTGCGAGTGCTGCGCGAGGCGTGCGACGCGCACGACGTGCTGCTGGTGTTCGACGAGATCGCGACCGGGTTCGGCCGTACGGGTGCGCTGTTCGCGGCGGAGCACGCGGCCGTGACGCCGGACGTCATGTGCGTGGGCAAGGCGCTGACCGGCGGCTACCTGACGATGGCGGCGACGCTGTGCACGTCACGGGTGGCCGACGGCATCTCCCGGGGCGAGGTGCCCGTGCTGGCGCACGGGCCGACGTTCATGGGCAATCCGCTGGCGGCGGCCGTGGCCTGCGCCTCGATCGAGCTGCTGCTCGGCCAGGACTGGCGCACGGAGGTCAAGCGGATCGAGACGGGACTGCGGGAGGGGCTGGCACCGGCCGCGGACCTCCCGGGAGTACGCGAGGTACGGGTCCTGGGCGCCATCGGGGTCGTCCAGCTCGACCACGCGGTGGACATGGCGGCGGCGACGCGGGCCGCCGTGCGCGAGGGCGTGTGGCTGCGGCCGTTCCGCGACCTCGTCTACACCATGCCGCCGTACGTCACGGGCGACGCGGACCTGGCACGGATCGGGCGCGCGGTGTGCGCGGCCGCGCGGGAGGGATGACATGCCGATCCTGGTGATCACGGGGACGGG
The DNA here is from genome assembly GCF_019219825.1 of Streptomyces sp. TRM70350. Classification (GTDB taxonomy): domain Bacteria; phylum Actinomycetota; class Actinomycetes; order Streptomycetales; family Streptomycetaceae; genus Streptomyces. Next base: position 288,550 of record NZ_JAHUXH010000006.1, read on the forward strand.
CACGGAGGTCGGCAAGACGGTCACGACGGCCGCGGTCGCCGCGTCGGCGGTGGCCGCGGGGCGCTCGGTCGCCGTTCTGAAGGCCGCGCAGACGGGCGTACGACCGGATGAGCGCGGGGACGCCGAGGAGGTCGCGCGGCTGGCGGGACCGGTCGCGGCGAGCGAACTCGCCCGCTATCCGGAGCCGTTGGCGCCGGGTACCGCGGCGCGGCGGGCCGGGCGGGCGCCGGTGCATCCGCAGGAGATCGCGGAGACCGCGGCCAAGCTGGCCACCGAGCACGATCTGGTGCTGGTGGAGGGCGCGGGCGGGCTGCTGGTGCGGTTCGACCCGGCGGGCGGGACCCTGGCGGACGCGGCCGAGCTGCTGGCGGCGCCGGTGCTCGTGGTGGCGGCGGCGGGACTGGGCACGCTGAACACTACCGAGCTGACGGCACGTGAAGTACGCCGCCGGGGGCTCGACTTGCTGGGCGTGGTGATCGGCAGCTGGCCCACCGAGCCGGACCTGGCCTCGCGCTGCAATCTGGCGGATCTGCCGGAGGTGGCGTGCGCGCCGCTACTGGGAGCGCTTCCGGACGGGGCGGGGGCGCTGGCGCCGGAGGTCTTCCGGGCGGCGGCGCCGGGGTGGCTGGCGCCGCGGCTGGACGGGACGTGGGACGCGGAGGCGTTCCGGGTTGCGGAGCGGCCCGGTCCGTTGAAGGACGCCGGAACGGCGTCGTAGGGAGGCTCACGAGCGCGCGGTGCGGGCGCGTTCGAAGTCGCGGGGTGCGCGGGGCGTTTCCGGGGGACAATCCCCGTATGGCCCGTCCTGCCCGGGAGGTTTCCATGCCGCTACGGTCCACCGGCACCGGCAAGGTGGCGCGGGATCCCGTGCACCACCCGCTGTTCGCCCGCTACTACGCCCGTCTCAGCGTGGCCGCCGAGACCCGCATGGGCATGGCCGGGGTGCGCGACCGGCTGCTCGCCGGGCTGTCCGGGCGGGTGATCGAGATCGGCGCGGGCAACGGCCTGAACTTCGCGCACTATCCGCGTACGGTCGCGGAGGTCGTCGCCATCGAACCGGAGCGCAGCCTGCGGCAGCTCGCGGTGGAGGCCGCCCTGCGTGCCGAAATGCCCGTCGACGTGGTGCCGGGCGCGGCGGAGGCGCTGCCGGTCAAGAGCGAGGGTTTCGACGCGGTGGTGCTGTCGCTGGTGCTGTGCAGTGTGCGGGACGTGCCGCGCGCCCTCGGTGAGGTACGGCGGGTGCTGCGGCCCGGCGGTCAGGTGCGGTTCTTCGAGCACGGCCGGGGCGGCGGCCGCGCGATGGGCTTCACGCAGCGGGCGCTGGACCGCACGGTGTGGCCGGTGCTGAACGGCGGCTGCCATCTGTCCCGGGATCCGGTCGGGGCGCTCCGGGACGCCGGGTTCGAACTGGGGCCGTACCGGCGGATGCTGATGCCGGAGAAGGGGCCGGTGCTGCCCACGTCGTTCTGCGTGCTCGGCACCGCGTGGCGGCCGCAGCAGTAGGCGGGCGTCTCACTGGCTCCACCGGCGCAGCTCGCGCGCGATGTCGTGCACCGACGCCTCACCGCTCTTGACCAGCCGGGCCAGATCGCGCACCTGCTCGGGCGAGGTGACGACCTTGGCGCCGCCGGCGACGAGATAGGCGTACGCGACGGCGGAGGCGAACAGGGCGTTGGAACGCTCCAGCGCCGGGATGTGGATCAGCAGTTGGAGCAGGGCCGCGGCGCGGGCGTGCGGGGTGTCGTAGACGGGGACGTCGAAGATCTCGGCCCGGTGGCGCGCGACGGCGGCGACGAGGGCTCCCCAGTCGGTGACCTGGGGGTCTCCCGGCGTCTTCTGTTCGGCGAGCATCAGGAGCCAGGCGAGGTCGATGGTGAGGTCGCTCAAGGGATCAGCGGCGACCTTCGCGCGTACCCTCACGGTCGGTGCCGAACTCCTCGGCGAAGACCGACTCGTACTGCTTCATGAAGTCGGCGGCCGCCTCCACGAAGGTGTGGCCGACCTCGCCGGTGTCCTGCTTGACGAGTTCCTCGATGTAGCGGTTGACGCTCATCCCGCGCGCGAGGGCGCGTTCGCGGGCCGCGCGGGCGGTGTCCTCGTCGACGCGGACGTTCAACTGGGTCTTGGCCATACCTTGAAGCTAGCGCTGAGGCGCTAGCAGGGCAAGGGCGCCTGCGAGGCCGGTTGAATGCCCCTTACACCCGCATACGGCGCGCGACCTGGGCAGGAGACGGCCCGGGACCTCCGGTGGATACCGTGTGTGCTGCGGATCACACTACTGTCGGTCGAGCAAGACGCTGCCGTCGGCCACGGCAAGGAACCCGGGACGTCCACGAACGAGGAGCGACCAAGGAGGCACCCTTGTCCACACCTGCTGCGCAGCACGCCCCGGGGCTCGCCTCGGCCGACGGGGTCGCCGCCCGGGCCCGCGGTCTGACCAAGGCATACGGCTCGGGCGAGACGACGGTGCTCGCCCTGGACTCGGTGGACGTCGACATCGCGCGCGGACGGTTCACCGCCGTGATGGGCCCGTCGGGGTCCGGCAAGTCCACCCTCATGCACTGCCTGGCCGGACTCGACACCGTCTCGTCGGGACAGGTGTGGCTCGGCGACACCGAGATCACCGGACTGAAGGAGCGCGAGCTGACCCGGCTGCGCCGGGACCGGATCGGGTTCATGTTCCAGTCCTTCAACCTGATCCCGACGCTGAACGCGCTGGAGAACATCACCCTGCCCATGGACATCGCGGGCCAGAAGCCCGACCAGAAGTGGCTGGACCAGGTCGTCGACACTCTCGGGCTGCGGGACCGGCTCGGGCACCGCCCCTCGCAGCTGTCCGGCGGCCAGCAGCAGCGCGTCGCCTGCGCCCGGGCCCTCGCCTCCCGGCCGGAGCTGATCTTCGCGGACGAGCCGACCGGCAACCTCGACTCGCGCGCGGGCCTGGAGGTCCTCGGCTTTCTGCGCGAGGCCGTCGACGAACTCGGGCAGACCGTGGTCATGGTCACCCACGACCCGGGCGCCGCCGCCCACTCCGACCTGGTGCTCTTCCTCGGCGACGGACGGATCGTCGACGAGATGGCGCGGCCCACGGCGGAGGCGGTGCTGGAACGGATGCGCCTCTTCACTGGGGGTGCCCCCCAGACCCCCGGGTTCGACGTGATCCGCCGTCAGTCCGACGACGCCCCCGCCCAGGGAGACTGAACCGGTGCTGAAGGCGACCCTCAGAAGCTTCCTCGCTCACAAGGGGCGGCTGCTCCTCTCGGCGCTGGCCGTACTGCTGTCCGTCGCGTTCGTCGCGGGCAGCCTGATCTTCTCCGACACCGTCAGCCGCACCTTCGACCGGCTCTTCGCCTCGACGGCGGCCGACGTCACCGTCAGCCTCAGGGAGACCCTCGACGAGGCGGTGCCGTCGGGCGCGACGGCCACTCTGCCGGCCGACCTCGCCGAGCGGGTGGCCCGCATCGACGGGGTGGCCGCCGCCCGCGCGGAGGTCGAGGTCCAGAACATCACCGTGGTCGACGACCGCAACGAGTCGGTCAGCCCGACGACCGGCGCTCCCACGCTCGGCAGCAACTGGAACCCGACCGAGCGCAGCCCCGTGGAGCTGACCTCGGGTCACGCCCCGCGCGGGCCGACCGAGGCGCTGATCGACTCCGAGACCGCCGACCGCAAGGACGTACGGATCGGGGACACCCTGACGGTGATCGCGGCGCCCGGCTCGTTCAGGGTCGAGGTCGTCGGCATCGTCACCTTCACCACCACCAACCCCGGTGCCGCACTGCTGTTCGTGGACACGCCGACCGCGCAGACAAAACTCCTCGGCGATCCGAAGGGCGCCACCGCCATCACCGTGGACGCGGCACCGGGCGTCAGCGACGAGACGCTCAAGGAGCGCGTGGCGGCGGCGCTCGGCGAGGGCCGCCACGGCTTCCGCACCGCCGGCGAACAGGCCCAGTCCGACGTCGAACAGCTCGGCGGTTTCCTCGACATCATCAAGTGGGTGATGCTCGGCTTCGCCGGGATCGCCGTGCTGGTGGGCGTGTTCCTGATCGTCAACACCTTCTCCATGCTGATCGCCCAGCGCACCCGCGAACTGGGTCTGCTGCGCGCGCTGGGTGCCGACCGCCGCCAGGTCCGCCGCTCGGTGCTCACCGAGGCGCTGCTGCTCGGCCTGGTCGGCTCCACGCTGGGCCTGGCCGCCGGTATCGGGCTCGCCGCCGGGCTGATCGAGCTGATGGGCCTGCTCGGCATGAACATCAAGTCCACCGAGATGGTCATCGGCTGGGCGACACCCGTGACGGCGTACGTCGTCGGAGTCGGCGTCACCCTCGTCGCCGCGTACCTCCCGGCCCGCCGCGCCGCCGCCGTCCCGCCGATGGCGGCGCTCGCGGACGCCGAGGTCGCCGGGGTGGGTCGGCCGCTCAAGGTGCGCGCGATCGTGGGCGCCGTCGTCGGGGCGACCGGCGCGGCCGCGCTGACGGGTTGTGTCGTGGCCTCCGACACCGGGTCGGCCGCGTCCCTGCTCGGCCTCGGGGTCGTCCTGACGCTGGTCGCGACCGTGATCGCGGGACCGCTGCTGGTGCGGCCGGTGATCCGGGTGCTGGGCGGCTGGTTCCCGGCGCTGTTCGGTTCCATCGGGCGGATGAGCCAGCGCAACGCCCTGCGCAATCCCCGTCGTACCGGCGCCACCGCGGCCGCGCTCATGGTGGGGCTCGCGCTGGTGGGCGGGATGTCGGTGGCGAGCGCCTCGATGACGAAGTCGTTCGACGAGCAGATCGACCAGACACTGGGCGCGGACTTCGTGCTCCAGAACGCCAACTTCGTGCCCTTCCCGCAGGAGGTCACCCAGCGGGTGCGCGAGACCGAGGGCGTCGGCCTGGTCGTGCGTTCGCAGTTCGCGCCGATCGCGGTGACGCTCCCCGACGGCGCCCGGATCGAGACGACGGCCGCCGGCTACGACCCGCAGCTCGACGAGGTCGCCAACGTCACCTACGCGCAAGGGGACAGCGCCGCCGCGCTGGCCCCCGGGCGGATGGCGATGGACCGGGACTTCGCGCGGGACCACGGCGTACGGGTCGGCAGCACGGTCCCCGTCGAGTTCCAGGGCGGACGGAAGGCCGAACTGACCGTCGGCGCGCTGACCGACCAGGAGTCCGCCGAGGGCTTCGGCATGCAGGGCGGGATCTACTTCGGGCTCGCCACCCTGGAGCGGCACGCGCCGGGCGCGCAGGACTCCGCGCTGTACGTCAACGGCTCGCCCGGCACCGATCCGGACGACCTGCGTGGCAGCCTGGAGGCGACGCTGGAGGGGTATCCGCAGGTGCAGGTGCGGGACCTCGCCGACTACAAGCAGCTGGTCCGCGACCAGATCGCGGTGCTGCTGTACCTCGTGTACGCCCTGCTCGGGCTGGCGATCGTCATCGCCGTGCTCGGCGTGGTCAACACCCTCGCCCTGTCCGTCGTCGAGCGCACCCGGGAGATCGGTCTGCTGCGGGCCGTCGGGCTCGCCCGGCGGCAACTGCGCCGCATGATCCGGCTGGAGTCGGTGGTGATCGCGGTGTTCGGCGCGGTGCTCGGGCTCGCGCTGGGGCTGGTGTGGGGTCTGTGCACCCAGCAGGTGCTGGCGCTGGAGGGCATGACCGCGCTGGCGATCCCGTGGGGGACGATCGTCGCGGTCGTGATCGGATCGGCGGTGGTCGGGGTCGTGGCGGCACTGCTGCCGGCGCTGCGGGCGTCGCGCATGAATGTGCTGGCGGCGATCGCACACGAGTGAGGGTGAGCGACTGAGGGGGCGTGAGGGGGGCGTCCGAGCGGGGGTGAAGCAGGCGTGAGCGGGACATCCGAGCGGGGGTGAAGCAGGCGTGAGCGGGACATCCGAGCGGGGGTGAAGCAGGCGTGAGCGGGACATCCGAGCGGGGGTGAAGCAGGCGTGAGCGGGACAGAGAAGCAGGCGGCGGAGCCCACGCGAACAGAGCACCCCGAGCTGGTGGTGGAGCGTGCGTGAGACCACGCACGACCCCGCATCGCGAACCGCGCCTGCCGTGAGCGTCGGTCCGGATGCTGGAAATCGGGGGCGGTGCCAGATCGCCGGTGATGGGATCAGGCCATGACCGACCTGCGGATACGGGCCGCGAAACCCGACGACCTGGACACCGTGCTGGCCTTCTGGAAGACCGCCGCCGAGGGCACCAGCATCAGCGACGACCGCGACGGCGTGGAGAGGCTGGTCGCCCGCGACCCCGAGGCGCTGATCCTGGCCGAGCGGCAGGGCGAGCTGGTCGGCACGGTGATCGCGGGCTTCGACGGCTGGCGTTGCCACCTCTACCGGCTCGCCGTGCACCCGGAGCACCGCCGCCAGGGCATCGGCGGCGCGCTGCTGGCCGCCGCCGAGGAACGTTTCGTAGGACTCGGCGGGCGACGCGGCGACGCGATGGTGCTGACCCGGAACGCGACCGCGCAGCACGCGTGGCGTGCGGCGGGGTACTCGCCGGAGGAGCAGTGGCGGCGCTGGGTGAAGCCGCTGACGGAATCCTGACGCCCTTTACCGACCCTTTACCCTGGGAGGGCCACTCGGTCCTCCCAGGATCCGACCCACCCTCAGTGAAAGGTGTGAGCGTCCGCCCATGGGCGAGCCTCCCAGTACCGGACATCGCGCGATCCTCCCTGCCCTGACGGATCCTGGGACGGGGGTGACCCGATGACCGAAGTGCTGCTCCTGCTGGTGGCGGTCCTGCTCTCGCTCGCCTGTGGCGTCTTCGTCGCGGCCGAGTTCTCGCTGACCACGGTCGAGCGCGGCGAGCTGGAACGCGCCGTCGAGCACGGCGAGCGCGGCGCCTCCGGTGCCCTGAAGGCCGTACGGAATCTCACCTTCCAGCTCTCCGGGGCGCAGCTCGGCATCACCGTCACCAACCTGGTGATCGGCATGCTCGCCGAGCCGTCCATCGCGCGGCTGATCGCGGGCCCGCTGCGCGGCATCGGCATCTCGCGGACCACGGCGTCCTCGATCGCGCTGGTGCTGGGCACGGCGCTGTCGACGGTGTTCCTGATGGTGGTGGGCGAGCTGGTGCCCAAGAACTGGGCGATCTCCTCGCCGCTGGCCGTGGCCAGGCGGGTGGGCAACGCGCAGCGCTGGTTCAGCGCGGTCTTCCGGCCGTTCATCACCCACCTCAACAACACGGCGAACCGCCTGGTGCGCCGCCTCGGCATCGAGCCCGCCGAGGAGCTGGCCTCCGCGCGCGGGCCACAGGAACTGGCCGCGCTCGCCCGGCACTCCGCCCGGGAGGGCGCCCTGGAGCCGGACACCGCCGAGCTGTTCGTCCGCACCCTGAAACTCACGGACCTCACCGCGGAGAACGTGATGACGCCGCGCGTCCAGGTCGTCGCCCTCGACGTGCAGGCGACCTGCGAGGACGTGGCGAACGCGACCCGGGCGACGGGCCTGTCCCGGTTCCCGGTCTACCGCGGCAGCCTCGACTCGGTCGTGGGCACCGCCCACATCAAGGACATCCTGACCGTGCCCGCCGAGCGCCGACCCCGGGTGCCGGTCGCCGACATGATGCGCGAACCGCTGCTCGTCCCCGAGTCGCTGACCGTGGACCGGCTCCTCGACCGGCTGTCCGGCAAGCGCACGATGGCCGTGGTGATCGACGAGTACGGCGGTACGGCCGGTGTGGCGACGCTGGAGGACATCGTCGAGGAGGTCGTCGGCGAGGTGCGCGACGAGCACGACCCGCACGAGACACCCGACCTCGCCGCCGCCGGCGCCGACGAGGACGGCCACGCCCTGTACTCGGCGGACGGCGCCGCCCGCATGGACCAGCTGGCGCGCGTCGGCCTGCGCCCGCCGGAGGGGCCGTACGAAACGCTGGCCGGTCTTGTTGCCGCTGAGCTCGGCCGCATTCCGGCCGTCGGTGACACCGTGGAGGTCGCCGGCTGGCGGTTCGAGGTGCTGGACGCCTCCGGGCGCCGGGCGGCGCGCGTCCTGCTGCACGCGCCCCTGGACGACGAGAAGGAGGCGCAGGCATGACCGCCGTACAGCTGCTGATCGGTCTGGTGACGCTGGTCGTGAACGCCTTCTTCGTGGGCGCCGAGTTCGCGCTGATCTCCGTGCGCCGCTCCCAGATCGAGCCGTACGCCGAGCGGGGCGACCGGCGCGCCAAGAGCGTGCTGTGGGGACTGGAGCACGTGTCCGCGCTGATGGCGGCCGCGCAGCTCGGCATCACCTTGAGCACCCTGGTGCTCGGTGTGGTCGCGGAACCCGCGATCGCGCATCTGCTGGAGCCGGTGTTCCACGCGATGGGCGTGCCGAGCGGTGCGGGACACGCGGTGTCCTTCGTGATCGCGCTGACCCTGGCGACGTATCTGCACATGCTGCTCGGGGAGATGGTGCCGAAGAACATCGCGCTCGCCGAGCCGGTGCGCAGCGCGCTGCTGCTCGGGCCGCCGCTGGTCGCGCTGTCCCGGGCGCTGCGGCCGGTGATCTTCACGATCAACGCGCTCGCCAACGGGCTGCTGAAGCTGCTGCGGATCGAGACCAAGGACGCGGTCACGGCGAGCTTCTCGGACGCCGAGCTGGCCCGGATGGTCCAGGACTCCGGTGCCGCCGGGCTGATCGACGACCGGGCGCAGGAACGGCTGCACGACGCCCTCGAACTGGGTCACCGGCCCGTGCGGGATGTCGTACTGCCGCTGGAGCGTGTCGTGTACGCGCGCGTGGGTGTCACTCCGGAGGAGCTGGAGGGGCTGTCGGCCCAGTCCGGGTTCTCCCGCTTCCCCGTCGTGGACGAGGGGCGCCGGATCGTCGGCTATCTGCATGTGAAGGACGCGCTGGACGCCATGCCGCGGGACCTGCCGTTCCGGCTGCGCGACATGCGGTCCATCGCGCGCGTGCGGGAGACCACGCCGCTGGACGACGTCCTCACCGCGATGCGCGGCAGCCGTACGCATCTGGCGGCCGTGCTGGGCTCGGACGGGCGGCTGGCGGGGCTGGTGACCATGGAGGACGTGCTGCGGGAGCTGTTCGGGCAGTGGGCGTGAGGCTCGTGGCCGGGCGGTGGCCGTGGGGGCGGGGAGGTGACCGACCGGCGGGTATGCGCCTCGGGATACCATCTCCGACGCCATGCAGACGAACGCCTCACCCACATACACCAGCCTGGTCGCGGTCGGCGACTCCTTCACCGAGGGCATGTCGGACCTGCTGCCCGACGGCACCTACCGGGGCTGGGCCGACCTCCTCGCGGCACGGATGGCCGCGCGCACGCCCGGCTTCCGGTACGCCAACCTCGCCGTGCGCGGCAAGCTGATCGGGCAGATCGTCGACGAGCAGGTGGACGTGGCGACCGCCATGGGCGCCGACGTGATCACCCTCGTCGGCGGGCTCAACGACACCCTGCGGCCCAAGTGCGACATGGGCCGGGTGCGCGGGCTGCTGGAGGAGGCCGTTGAGCGGCTTGCCCCGGCCTGCAAGCAGCTGGTGCTGATGCGCAGCCCCGGACGGCAGGGCCCGGTGCTGGAGCGGTTCCGGCCGCGCATGGAGGAGCTGTTCGCCTGCGTCGACGAGCTGGCCGCGCGGCACGGCGCGGTGGTGGTCGGCCTGTACGGGGCGGCGTCCTTGACTGACCCGCGCCTGTGGGACGTGGACCGGCTGCACCTGACGGCCGAGGGACACCGCCGGGTCGCGGAAGCGGTGTGGCAGGCGCTCGGGTACGAGGCCGAGGACCCCCACTGGCGGGTGCCGCTGCCGGCCACGCTGCCGCCGGGGTGGGTGACGCGCCGGGTGGCGGACGTCCGGTTCGCCCGGCAGCATCTGGTCCCGTGGATAGGACGTCGGCTCACGGGCCGCTCCTCCGGGGACGGCCGCCCGCCGAAGCGCCCCGAGCTGCTGCCGTACGAGGATCCGGCGTAGGTCCACCGTGACCGCCCGGGTGATCAACCTCAGGGGCCGGATCCACGACGTCGGTCCCCGGCTGGAACACGCCCCTGCGGACATCGTGTACGTCGGCCGTCGCTGGACCCTGGGCGGCTGGGACCTGCCCCGGCACCCGCTGTACAACCCGTTCGCCTACGACACGGCCACGAAGAAGCGGGACGGCACCCGGGCCGAGGTGATGGCGATGTACCGGGCGTATCTGCTGGAGCGCCCGGAGCTGCTCGATCTGGTGCCGGGGCTGCGCGGGCGGACGCTGGCCTGCTGGTGTGCGCCGGAGCTGTGCCATGCGGACGTACTGGCGGAGTTGGCCGAGTCGGCCGGGTAGGGATGGCCTGGCGGGCTCCCTGGGGACCGCCTTGTAGGTTCCGACGAACGCACCCGTGGCGCTGGCCTGCACAAACCGCCAGTAGAATCCGGTTACGTGACTTCTGCGCCCGCCAAGCCCCGTATCCCGAACGTCCTCGCCGGACGCTACGCCTCCGCCGAGCTCGCCACGCTCTGGTCGCCCGAGCAGAAGGTGAGGCTGGAGCGGCAGCTCTGGCTCGCCGTGCTGCGGGCCCAGCAGGACCTCGGGATCGAGGTGCCGGACGCGGCGATCGCCGACTACGAGCGCGTCCTCGACCAGGTCGACCTGGCCGCCATCGCCGAGCGCGAGAAGGTCACGCGGCACGACGTGAAGGCGCGGATCGAGGAGTTCAACGACCTCGCCGGGCACGAGCACGTGCACAAGGGCATGACGTCCCGCGACCTGACCGAGAACGTCGAGCAGCTGCAGATCCGGCGCTCGCTGGAGCTGATGCGCGACCGTACGGTGGCCGTGCTGGCGCGCCTCGGCAAGCTGGCCGGTGAGTACGGCGAGCTGGTCATGGCCGGGCGCTCGCACAATGTCGCCGCGCAGGCCACCACCCTGGGCAAGCGGTTCGCGACCGCCGCCGACGAGCTGCTGGTCGCCTACGGCCGGATCGAGGAGCTGCTCGGCCGCTACCCGCTGCGCGGCATCAAGGGCCCGGTCGGCACTGCGCAGGACATGCTGGACCTGCTCGGCGGGGACGCCGTCAAGCTCGCGCAGCTGGAGCAGCGGATCGCCGGGCACCTGGGCTTCTCGCAGGCCTTCACCTCGGTCGGCCAGGTCTACCCGCGCTCGCTCGACTACGAGGTCGTCACCACGCTGGTGCAGCTGGCCGCCGCTCCGTCGTCGCTGGCGAAGACGATCCGGCTGATGGCCGGGCACGAGCTGGTGACCGAGGGCTTCAAGCCGGGTCAGGTCGGCTCCTCCGCGATGCCGCACAAGATGAACACCCGCTCCTGCGAGCGCGTGGGCGGCCTGATGGTGATCCTGCGCGGCTACGCCTCGATGACCGGCGAGCTGGCGGGCGACCAGTGGAACGAGGGCGACGTGTCCTGCTCGGTGGTGCGCCGGGTCGCGTTGCCGGACGCGTTCTTCGCGCTGGACGGGCTGCTGGAGACGTTCCTCACGGTGCTGGACGAGTTCGGGGCGTTCCCGGCGGTCGTGGCGCGGGAGCTGGACCGCTATCTGCCGTTCCTGGCGACGACCAAGGTGCTGATGGCCTCGGTGCGGGCGGGCGTCGGCCGTGAGGTAGCACACGAGGCGATCAAGGAGAACGCGGTGGCGTGCGCCCTCGCCATGCGTGAGCAGGGTGCCGAGCGCAACGAGCTGCTGGACCGGCTCGCCGCCGACGAGCGCATCCCGCTCGACCGGGCACAGCTGGACGAGCTGATGGCCGACAAGCTGTCCTTCACCGGTGCCGCCGCCGACCAGGTGGGGGCGGTGGTCGGCCGGATCGAGGAGATCGTGAAGCAGCGCCCGGAGGCGGCGGGTTACACGCCGGGAGCGATCCTCTGACGCGCTTCACCCCGGAGGAGTTGGAGGCCGCCCGCGACCGTCTGGTGCCGGACGTGGTCGCGGACGGCCTGCGCGTGCTGTTCTGTGGCATCAACCCCGGTCTGATGACCGCGGCGACGGGCCACCACTTCGCCCGCCCCGGCAACCGCTTCTGGCCGGTGCTGCATCTGTCCGGCTTCACGCCCCGGCTGATGAAGCCGTCCGAGCAGGGCGAGTTGCTGTCGTACGGCCTCGGCATCACGAACGTGGTGGCGCGGGCGACTGCTCGGGCCGACGAGTTGAGCGCGGAGGAGTACCGCGAGGGCGGACGGCTGCTGTCGCTGAAGGTGGCCCGGCTGCGGCCGCGTTGGCTGGCGGTGGTGGGCGTCACCGCGTACCGGGCCGCCTTCGACGACCGCACGGCGAGGGTGGGACCGCAGGTGCGGACGATCGGCGACACGCGCGTGTGGGTGCTGCCCAATCCCTCCGGGCTGAACGCGCATTGGACGGCTCAGACGATGGCGGAGGAGTTCGCGCGGCTGCGGGTGGCCGCGGAGGACTGACCGGCACCCAAGCGGAGCCGTCTCGTGCACAGGGCTGGGCTTGTCCGGGCGATCTCGATCGCCGAGCCGATCACTCGCACCCACCTCGTGCCCAGGGCCAGCCAGTCACTCGGGGTCCACCTCCGTGACGACGGCGAGCAGTCGGGCCGGGTCCGTCTCGTCGCCGTCGGCGACACCGAGCGCGACCCATCGGCCCGTTCCGGTCGCCTGCCATACGTACAGGTCGTCCGCCAGGGCGCTGATGCTCGCCCACGGCTCCGGTATCTCCTCGCCCCGCTCACCGCGCACCCGGAGGGTGAGCATGCCCCACAGGGGATTCGCCCCCCATCGCTCGTTGAGTCGCCGGGCGATCCCCTCCCTGAAGGCTTCGACATCCTCGGCCGTGCGCTCCCCATGCGCGCAGTAGGGGTCCGCGGCTCCTAACTCCGTTATGTAGTAGCCCGGTCCTTCTCGGCCGACGTCCGACCAGCCGTGCTCCGCCGGAAAGGGGCGCGAGCACAGCCGGTCAATCGTGTCCAGGCACCCTGCGATGTTCATGAACCCAGTAAACCCGGCGCCACTGACAATTGGCGGCGCGTCATGCGTCCCGCCGTCGAACGCTCCACGCACCCGCCAGCACCGCGCCCGCCGTCCACAGCGCGGTCACGGCGAGCCCGGTCCACGGGCCCAGGGTCCCGTCCCACGTGCTGTGCAGGACGACCTGGCCGGCGCGGTCCGGCAGGAAGTCGGTCAGGCCGCCCGCGGCGTCCCCGATCACGAAGGACACGACCAGCAGAAAGGGGATCAGGATGCTGAGCGCGCCGATCCCGCTGCGCAGCAGAGCCGCGAGTCCGGCCGCGAACAGGGCCATCAACGCGAGATAGACGCCGCTGCCCAGGACGCCGCGCAGTTGCTCGCCTGCGGTGAGTCCGTCCGCCGCCGCACCCATGCCCGCGCGGGCGACGGCCAGCGAGGCGCCTCCGGTGACCAGTCCGACGAGGAACACCGGTACGGCGATGGCGGTCAGCTTGGCCGTGAACCATCGCCCCCGCTGCGGCACCGCCGCGAGGGCGAGTCGCAGCCCGCCGCCGGTGAGTTCGGAGGAGACGGCGAGGGCACCGAAGGCGACGGCGGCGATCTGGCCGGGCACCATCCCGAGCAACGCCGTGAACAGGGGATCGGATTCGGGGTCGCCGCTGCCGTCCGTGGCCGCGATCGCGGAGAACGCCGTCGTCACGGCGAACAGCGCCACCAGGGCGCCGTACAGGGAGTGCAGGGTGCGGATCTTCAGCCACTCGGCGTGCAGGACGGGAGTGAAGGGCATGGTCAGGCCTCCTGGGGCTGGGCCGTGAACTCGGTGTCGGCGGCGGTCAGATCCAGATAGGCCTGTTCCAAGGTGCCTTCCTCGGCAGCGAGTTCGAGGACGGGCAGCCGTGCCCCGGAGGCGAGGCGGCCGATGTCCTCCACGCGCGCGTGCTGCACGATCCACCCGCCGCCGTCGCCCGGGGCGGCCTCGTAGCCGTGCCGGGCGAGCAGTTCCCGCAGCGCGGCGTCCTCCGTGGTCCGCACCCGGACGCGGGGCTGCACGCGCGCGTGGACGAACTCCCGCATCGGCATGTCGGCGAGGAGCCTTCCCCTGCCGAGGACGACCAGGTGGTCGGCGAACGACGCGGTCTCGTTCATCAGATGGCTGGAGACCAGCACCGTGCGGCCCTCGTCGGCGAGTCGGCGCAGCAGCGTGCGGATCCAGATGATGCCCTCCGGGTCGAGGCCGTTCGAGGGCTCGTCGAGCAGGACGACGGGCGGGTCGCCGAGCAGGGCGGCCGCGATGCCGAGGCGCTGGCGCATGCCGTGGGAGTACGTCTTCACCCGGCGGCGGGCGGCGGTGGCCAGGCCCGTCTCCTGCAGTACCTCGTCCACCCGGCGCACCGGGATGCGGTTGCTCGCGGCGAGGGTGCGCAGATGGTCGCGTCCGGTGCGCGAGCCGTGCGCGGCCTGGGCGTCGAGCAGGGCGCCGACCTCGCGCAGCGGTTCGTGCAGCGTGGCGTAGGCACGGCCGCCGATGGTCGCGGTGCCGGAGGTCGGCCGGTCGAGGCCGAGCACCAGCCGCATGGTGGTGGACTTTCCGGCGCCGTTGGGGCCGAGGAAGCCGGTGACCCGGCCGGGCTCGACGGTGAAGGTGAGGTGGTCGACGGCGCGCCGGGTGCCGTACTCCTTGGTGAGGTCTCGGACGTCGATGCTGGTCATGGCCTCAGCCTGACCGCCGGCCCGGGGGCCGGGCCTCCCCTGTGCGAGGAGGTCGTCTCCCCCGCTCGGGGGAGGCCCGTTGATGCTCCTGACTTGTTGAATCGACCCCAGATGCTCGGTCTGCAGCCGTAGCGTCCAGGGTGTCGGTCGGCATGGGCCCGCAGTGCTCCTATCAGGTCATGGTCCGCCCGGCCGGAGCCATGAGAACCAGCTCCGGCGGTCGGACAGAACAACGCGAAGACAGCCCAGCAGGGCGTCAGTCAGTGGCAGAGCCACGACCGCCGGAAGCCGCTACGAGTATCAATGTCAGTGGCGGCTGGCACGATGAGGCGATGGTCCGCCTTCTGCGCCCGCTGCTGCGCGGGACGACGTACACGCGCCTGCTGCACCTGTGCGTTCCGGTGCTGCTGGCCGGCGTGTGGTTGTTCATTGACATGTCACGGCCGTGGGTGCCCGCGGTGCTGCTGATCCCGGTCGGCCTGATCCCGGCCGTGCGGCGCGGCGAGGGGCTGCAGGCGCAGTTCATGCTGACCCCGGACGCGCGGGACTCGGGGATCTCCACCGCGCCGTCGGCGACTTGGGGCGACCGGCTGCGGACCGTGCTGTGGCTGGAGGTCCGGATGGGCCTGGCCGCGGTGACCGCGCTGATGACCGTGTGGTCGCCGATCCTCGCCGTCGACCTGGCCTCGGCGGCGCTCGGCACCCGGCCGTACGACAACCCGATCCTGCGGATCGTCGAACCCCACTGGGCCTACGCCTTCCTGGTGCCGCTCCCCCTCCTGGCGATGTACGGCGGCGTGGTGGGGCTCGGCGAGCTGATCACCGCGCTCGCACGCCGCCTCCTCGGGCCGTCGGCGGCCGAGCGGCTGGCCGCCCTGGAGGAGCGCACCGAGCAGTTGCTGGAACGCAACCGGATCGCGCGGGAGTTGCACGACTCCATAGGGCACGCGCTGACCGTGGCGGTGGTGCAGGCGGGCGCCGCGCGTGCGGCGGGCGATCCGGCGTTCACGGACCGGGCGCTCGGCGCGATCGAGGAGACCGGGCGGGCCGCGCTGGAGGACCTGGACCGGGTGCTCGGCATCCTGCGCGAGGCGGAGCGTCCGGTGAGCAGCCGTCCGACGCTCGTCGAGGCGGACCGGCTGCTGGAGTCCGCGCGCGCCTCCGGGACGAAGGTCGACGCCGAGTTCACCGGACCGCTGGCCACGGTGCCGGGGCCGGTCTCCCGGGAGGGCTACCGCATCCTTCAGGAAGCGCTGACGAACGTGCTGCGGCACGCGGGCGGTGTCCCGGCGCGGGTTCGGCTCGCGGTCGCGGACGGCCGTCTGGACCTGGAGGTCCGCAATCCGCTGCCGGCGCCGATACCCGGACCCGGTCGGGGCAGCGGGCTGCGCGGGATACGGGAGCGGGCGGCGCTGCTGGGCGGCCGGGCGCACACGGGCCCCGACGACGGTGACTGGCAGGTGCACGTCGAGCTGCCGCTGGGCTGATCTACGCTGGCCGGATGCCGGTCACCGTTCTCCTCGTCGACGACGAACCCCTCGTACGCGCGGGCCTGCGGGCCGTGCTGGAGGCGCAGCCGGACATCGAGGTGGTCGGGGAGGCGGCCGACGGGGCGGCGGTGATCCCGCTGGTACGGCGACTGCGGCCCGACGTGGTCGCCATGGACGTACGGATGCCGCTGCTCGACGGCATCGAGGCCACGCGCGTGGTGCTGCGGACCGTGCCGGATCCGCCGAAGATCCTGGTGGTGACGACCTTCGAGAACGACGAGTACGTCTACGAGGCGCTGCGGGCGGGTGCCGACGGGTTCCTGCTGAAACGGGCCCGGCCGGCGGAGATCGTGCACGCGGTGCGGCTGGTCGCCGAGGGCGAGTCGCTGCTGTTCCCGGCGTCGGTGCGGCAACTCGCCGCCGAGCACGGCGACGGGGGTGGGAACCCGGCGGCGCGGGCCGTGCTGGAGCGGGCGCAGCTGACCGAGCGGGAGGCGGAGGTGCTGCGGCTGATGACCCGTGGACTGTCGAACGCGGAGATCGCCGCGCACCTGCTCGTCGGCACGGAGACGGTCAAGTCGCACGTCAGCTCGGTGCTGGCGAAGCTCGGGGCGCGGGACCGCACCCAGGCGGTGATCACGGCGTACGAGTCGGGGTTCGTCTCCCCCGGCTGCCCCAGGTTCTCGCCCGGCTGCCCCGGGCCTCGGTGGACTGGGGGCTTACGGCACTCGCCGCTGTCCGCGGTGCCGAGTACGATCCGGCCAACACGCGCACAAGCTGGGAGGACGGACGTTGGGGCGGCTGACCGGCGGGGATCCCTCGCTGCTGCGAAGGATCAATTCCGCGGTGGTGCTGCACGCGCTGCGTGCCACGGACTGCGCGACGCTGACGGAGATCACCCGGGTGACCGGGCTGTCCCGGCCGACCGTCGAGGGGGTCGTCGAGGGGCTGATCGAGGCCGGTCTCGTGGTGGAGAAGGCGGCCGAGGAGGGTGCCGCGCGGCGTCAGGGGCGCCCGGCGCGGCGGTTCAGGTTCCGGGCCGAGGCCGGGCATCTGCTGGGGCTGGAGATCGGGCCGCACCGGGTCGCCGCGCTGCTCGCGGACCTGGACGGGCGGATCGTCGGCGCGCAGGCCAAGGACGTCGACGAGACCGCGCACGCCGACGAGCGGCTGGAGCGGCTGCGCACCGCCGTCGCGGAGCTGCTGCGCCGGGCCGGGGTCGCACGGAGTTCGCTGCGGGCGGTGGGGGTGGCCACGCCCGGGATCGTCGAGGCGGACGGGACCGTGCGGCTGGGCACCGCGCTGCCCGGCTGGACGGGGCTGCGGCTCGGGGAACGGCTGGGCCGCTCCTTCAAGTGCCCGGTGCTGGTGGAGAACGACGCCAACGCGGCGGCGGTCGCCGAGCACTGGAAGGGGTCGGCGACCGAGTCCGACGACGTGGTGTTCGTGCTGGCGGGGTTGAGCCCGGGCGCCGGCGCGCTGATCGGCGGGCGGCTGCACCGGGGGTACGGCGGGGCGGCCGGTGAGATCGGCGCGCTGCATCTGCTGGGCCGGGAGGCGACGCCGGAGACGCTGCTGTCCACCACGGACGAGCCTTTGCACCCGCTGGACGAGCAGGCCGTCGCCAAGGTGTTCGCGCAGGCCCGCGAGGGCGACCAGCGGGCCATGGCCGCCGTCGACCGGTTCATCCAACGGCTCGTGCACGACGTGGCCGCGCTCGTGCTGGCGCTCGACCCGGAGCTGGTCGTCATCGGCGGCTGGGCGGCGGGACTGGACGGCGTACTGGATCCGCTGCGGCGGGAGCTGGCGCGGTACTGTCTGCGGCCGCCGAAGGTGACGCTGTCGCTGCTGGGGGAGGCGGCTGTGGCGACCGGGGCGCTGCGGCTGGCCCTGGACCATGTGGAGGAGCAGCTGTTCGCCGTGGAGGGCACGGTGACGGCGCGGCGGTGAGGGGCGGCTCGTCGAACGTCCCCACGGAACAGACGCCCGTGTCGAGGGACGTACGGCGCCCCGGAGCAGGCCCCTCCACGGCGCCGTACGAAAGGCCCTACGGCGTTCAGGACGCCCGGCGCTGGGGGTCCTCGTGGATCTCCACCCCACCCGAGTCGCCGAAGGTCAACCGGCACGTGTCGGCGCGGTACGTCGCGACGGAGACCGCCGCTGTGCGTCCGGCGGCATGGAAGCGGGTGGTGACGACGAGGACCGGGGCGCCCGGCAGGCGGTCGAGTTCCTTGGCGTCGTCGGCGCGGGCCGAGCCGAGTTCGACGGCGCGGTCCTGCCCCTCCAGCTCCAGGTGCTGCAGCTCGCGCAGCACCGCACGCGCGCGTGCCGGTCCGGACGGGGCGTCGATGGCGGACAGGTCGGGCACCGACGACTCGGGGATGTACAGCAGCTCGGCGGCGACGGGCTGGCCGTGCGTCGTACGGGTGCGGCGCACGATGTGCACGGGCTCGTCGCGGCCGGTCTCCAGGGCGTCGGCGACCGCGGCCGGCGGGGCCGCGACGGTGCAGTCCGCGGCCTGCCAGGCGTCACCGGGCGCGCCGGGCCAGGCGTGCTGTTCGGTGCCGACCGCCACGCCCACGCGCGGCGGGGCGACGGTCGTACCGACACCGCGGCGGCGCTGCAGTCTGCCTTCCAGTTCCAGCTGTTCCAGGGCCTGGCGGAGCGTGGCGCGGGCGACGCCGAAGCGGGCGGCGAGGTCGCGCTCGTTGGGCAGGATCTCGCCCACCGAGAACTCGGAGTCCAGTGCCTCCGTGAGCACGGTCTTGAGATGCCAGTACTTAGGTTCCGGCACCGATTCCAGCTGCGTGGTCCCCACCCTGTCCTCCGCAATCGCCGTGATCCGGCGGCGTTTTAGCGCCCTTGTTTATTAAAGGTTGTTGTACTTATCTGCGACCATAGGACGGCCCTCACCCTTGGTCAAGACCAATCCTCGATCCCTCAGGCGCTGCACAGAGTGCGGTGCGGCCGAGCGTTCATGGGCCGTTCGCACCACGCCGCAGACGTGACACAACGGCGTCTACGCGGTGGCCAGTGATCGCAGCTTGTCGGGGTTGCGGATGACGTAGACGGCCTGGACGCGTCCGTCGCAGACGTCCAGCTGGAACACGGAGTCGGGCTTGTCGCCAGTCAGGACGAGGACCGCGGGACCGCCGTTGAGTTCCAGGAAGCGGTACGACATGTCGGGAATGCCCTTGCGGGCGGCGCCGACGAGGAAGCGGCCCACGTGGTCGGCGCTCTGCAGCACCCGCAGCGGCGCCTTCGCCTTGCCGCCGCTGTCGCCGACGAGGCGGACGTCGGCCGCGAGCAGCGCCATGAGCCCGTCGAGGTCGCCGTCCGCGGCGGCGGCCAGGAACCGCTCGGTGAGGTCGCGGCGCCGGGCGGGGTCGACGTCGTAGCGCGGCCGCCGCTCCTCGACGTGCCGACGGGCGCGCCCGGCCAGCTGCCGTACGGCGGGCTCGGCACGGTCGAGCATGGCGGCGATGTCGGCGTAGGGGTAGCCGAAGGCCTCCCGGAGGACGAACACCGCCCGTTCCAGCGGCGACAGCGACTCCAGTACGACGAGGACGGCGAGGGAGACGGAGTCGGCGAGCACGGCCCGCTCCGCTGTGTCGGGGGCCGTGTCCCCGAACTCGGTGAGGTACGGATCCGGCAGCCACGGGCCGACGTACGCCTCGTTGCGGGTCTTGATCTGGCGCAGCCGGTCGAGGGCGAGGCGGGTGGTGACGCGCACCAGGTACGCGCGCGGGTCGCGCACGTCGGCGCGGTCGGCGCCCGACCAGCGCAGCCAGGCGTCCTGCACCACGTCCTCGGCGTCGGCGACACGCCCGAGCATGCGGTAGGCGACGCCCAGCAGGACGGAGCGGTGCTCTTCGAAGACCTCGGTGGCGGTGTCGGCGGTCACCACCTCATCCCATCCGACCCGTCCGGTCATGTCCATCTGTTGGGCGGTGACGGGGGCTACCCGTCGGTAGCCGTTGCTGACAAGGTGTCTACAGCATCGACGGCCCCGGGAGTCGGGGCCCGCCCCCGTCCTCCGCGAGGAGCTGTATGTCCGCCACCGTCTCCTTCAAGGTTCCCACCCCGCAGGGCCCGCGCAGCCTGAGCCTGGCGTACGCGCGCGTGGGCACCGGTGAACCGCTGGTCCTGCTGCACGGCATAGGTCACCACCGGCAGGCGTGGGACCCGGTCGTCCCCGTCCTGGCCGTCGAACGGGACGTGATCGCCGTGGATCTGCCGGGGTTCGGGGAGTCCCCGGCGCTCCCGGACGGCCTGGCGCACGACCTGCCGACGATGACCGCCGTGCTCGCCGCGCTGTGCGAGGCACTGGGGCTCGAACGGCCGCATGTGGCGGGCAATTCGCTGGGCGGCCTGCTGGCCCTCCGGCTCGGCCGGGACAAGCTCGTACGGTCCGTCACGGCCCTGTCTCCCGCCGGGTTCTGGTCGCAGGCGGAGCGGCGCTACGCCTTCGCCGTGCTCGTCGCGATGCGGCAGCTCGCCCGGCGGATGCCGCCGCCCGTCGTCGAGACGCTCGCCCGCCCCGCGGTGGGCCGTACGCTGCTGACGAGCACCATCTACGCCCGCCCGGGTCGCCGTTCACCCGAAGCGGTGGTGGCCGAGACGCTCGCGCTGGCCCGTGCCCAGGGGTTCTCGGAGACCCTCCGCAGCGGCCGGGACGTGCAGTTCACCGACGACATCACCGGGATCCCGGTGACCGTGGCCTGGGGCAGCCGGGACCGGCTGCTGGTGCCCCGGCAGGGAATCCGCGCCAAGTACGTCCTGCCCAAGGCCCGGCTGATACGGCTGCCCGGCTGCGGTCACGTCCCGATGAACGACGACCCGGCACTCGTCGCGCGCGTGCTGCTCGACGGCAGCCGGTCCGTCGCGGGAGAGACACCCTGAGGACCTCCTCCAGGACGAACACCCGGCTCCAGGGCCCCTCGGTCTGCGCCAGCTAATGTCCCCTCCATGAAGCCCTCGGAGCCCCCGCAGACCGACGGGGCGGAACACATGGGCTCCGCTGCCTGGGAGTTGCTGCTGCCCGCCGCCTCGGCGCCCGCACGCACGCGTGGCCGTTCGTTGCAGGCCGCGCTGCGGTCGGCGGTCCGCTCCGGTCGGCTCGCGCCGGGCACCCGGCTGCCGTCCAGCCGTGACCTCGCGGCCGACCTCGGGGTGTCGCGCGGGCTCGTCACGGAGGCGTACGAGCAGCTCACGGCGGAGGGCTATCTGCGCAGCGGCCGGGGTGCGGGGACCTGGGTGGGCGACGCCGTACGGGCCGCACACCCGCGCGCGCGTGACCTCGCTCCCCGCGCCACCGGTGCGCGCGCCGACTTCGTGCCGGGGACGCCGGACCTGTCACTGTTCCCGCGCGCCGCCTGGGCCGCCGCCCAGCGCCAGGTGCTGGCGGAGCTGCCGCACCACGACCTCGGCTATCCCGATCCACGCGGCCTGCCCAGGCTGCGCATCGCACTCGCCGAGCTGCTGGGCCGCCGCCGGGGTGTGGTCGCCGACCCGGAGCGGATCGTGGTCGTCTCGGGCGTGACCCAGGCGACGACGCTGCTCGTTGTCGTGCTGCACGCGCGCGGGATCCACACGATCGGCGTCGAGGATCCCGGCAGCCCCCAGCACGACGGCGTGTACGCCTCGGCCGGCGTCACCTCCGCGCCGCTGCCGCTGGACGACGAGGGGCTCGCCATGGCACCGCTGCGGTCGTCCGCGGTGCGGGCCGTGGTGACGACGCCGGCGCACCAGTACCCGACCGGGATCGCGTACTCGGCCCAGCGCCGCGCCGAACTGCTCGACTGGGCGCGGTCGGTGGACGGGCTCGTCCTGGAGGACGACTACGACGGCGACTTCCGCTACGACCGGGCGCCCGTGGGAGCGCTCCAGGGCCTCGACCCCGAACGCGTCGCCTATATGGGGTCCGTCAGCAAGTCCCTCGCCCCGGGACTGCGGCTCGGCTGGCTTCTGGTACCGGAGTGGCTGGCCGACGAGGTCATCGCCCGCAAGCGGGCCCTCGACCTCGGCCATCCCGCCCTCGACCAGGCGCTGTTCGCCCGGTTCCTGGAGCGCGGCGACTACGACAGGCAGCTGCGGCGCTGCCAGCGCGCGTACCGCGAACGGCGGGACGCCCTGGTGGCCGCGCTCGACGAGCACTTCCCCGGCGCCGAGGTGTCCGGGATCGCGGCGGGACTGCACGTCATCGCGACGCTGCCGGAGCGGTACGGGCCGCAGGAGCGGTTCCTCGCGCGCGTGGGGGCGGCTGGGATCGCCGTACGGACACTGTCGGAGTGCATGTACGCGCGTGCGGGCGCCTCGGGGGGCGGGGACGCGGCAGTGCGGCTTGTTCTCGGGTACGCGCATGTGTCGCCGGGGCGGATTGGGGAGGGGGTGCGGGTGATGGCGGAGGCGGTACGGGGCGCGTAGGGGAGGCGTCGGCTGCCCCCTGTGTCACAACCGCCCCCAGGTGTCACATGTCGCTCCCCGTGTCCCCGCGGCCCGTTGTTCACTCCTGGTTTGCGTGTGCGCTGCGACGTGCCAGTAGTTGTGGCATGGCAACTGGCCGGATTCCGTCCTGTCCTGGAGGCGCACCCATGTCACACCGACCCTTGCCCGGCCGCCGCAGCGTCCTGCGCGGCTCTCTCGCCGCGTCGGCGGCCCTGACTCTGCCCGTCGGTCCCGGCGCGGCGCCGGCCCTCGCCCTGTCGGGGCGTCCGAAGGCGGGCTGGGGCGTGCAGACGGGCGACGTGACCGCACACTCCGGACTGGTGTGGGTGCGCTCCGACCGCCCGGCCCGGATGATCGTCGAGACCTCCGCGACCGAGTCGTTCCGCAACCCGCGCAGATGGTATGGCCCGCTGCTCGGCAAGGACTCCGACTTCACCGGCAGGACCCTGCTGCGCGGCCTGCCGCCCGGCGAGCAGATCCACTACCGCGTGCTGCTGGCCGACCCCGACGACCCGCGCCGCGCCGGCGAGCCGGTGACCGGCACCTTCCGTACGGCGCCCGCCCGGCGCCGCGACGGCGTGCGGTTCGTCTGGTCCGGTGATCTGGCGGGCCAGGGCTGGGGCATCAACCCGGAACTCGGCGGCTACCGGATCTACGAGGCGATGGCCGCCCTGGACCCGGACTTCTTCATCTGCAGCGGCGACAACGTCTACGCCGACGGGCCGCTCACCGAGACCGTGGCGCTGCCCGACGGGCGGACCTGGCGGAACATCACCACCGAGGAGAAGGCGAAGGTCGCCGAGACGCTGGCGGAGTTCCGCGGCAACTTCCGCTACAACCTGCTGGACGAGAACCTGCGCGCGTTCAACGCCCAGGTGCCGTCCATCATCCAGTGGGACGACCACGAGGTCACCAACAACTGGTACCCGGGCGAGATCCTCACCGACAGCCGGTACACGGAGAAGAACGTCGACGTGCTCGCCGCGCGTGCCCGGCAGGCGTTCTCGGAGTACTTCCCCATATCGACGCTGCGCCGCCCCGACGGCCGGATCTACCGGGTGCAGCACTACGGCCCGCTGCTGGACGTCTTCGTCCTGGACATGCGCACCTACCGCAACGCCAACTCGACGGACGACCAGACCACCGACGCACAGGGCATTCTCGGCCGCGAGCAGTTGCAGTGGCTCAAGCGGGAGCTGTCCCGGTCGCGGGCGGTATGGAAGGTGATCGCCTCCGACATGCCGCTCGGCCTGGTCGTGCCGGACACCGGGGACGGCAAGCCGAACATCGAGGCGGTCGCGCAGGGCGACCCGGGCGCCCCGCTCGGCCGTGAGCTGCAGATCGCCGAACTGCTGCGGTTCATCAAGCACCGGCGGATCACGGGCACGGTGTGGGTGACGGCCGACGTGCACTACACCTCGGCGCAGCACTACCAGCCGTCGCGGGCGGCGTTCACGGACTTCGAGCCGTTCTGGGAGTTCGTGTCCGGCCCGCTCAACGCCGGTGCCTTTCCGGCGAACGCGCTCGACAACACGTTCGGTCCGGAGCGGGTGTTCGTGAAGGCGCCGACGACGGCCAACGTCTCCCCCGCGAACGGCTACCAGTTCTTCGGCGAGGTCGACATCGACGGCGACACCGCCGAGCTGACGGTCCGCCTGCGCGAGCAGGACGGCACGGTGCTGTTCACGAAGGTGCTGCAGCCGGGGCGGGTCGGGCAGTAGCTCCCGTACCCTCGGGAACGCGTGCCGCGCACCGGCGTCATCCCCTGGTGCGCGGCACGGTCGTATCCGCCTCAACTCTGCTGCTTCCGCGGTGCTTTCGCAGGTCGGAGCCGATTGTCAGTGGTCGCCTCTACGGTTTTCCCATGACGCGATCTTTGCAGGCCGTGGCCTATCGGCGACCCTCCGTGCTGGAGTCCGCGGCGGACGGACAGCGCCTGGGTCTGGAGACCTCACGAGGTGCGACGCCCTCGGGCGTGCGGGACCATCCGCAGTTCTTCGCGGGGTTTCTGACAGCGCCTCAAGTGGCTGCGGCAGGGCTGCTGGCGGTGGCGGACGTGGCGGCCGCGCGGTACTACCAGCGGCAGCTGCGCGCCTCGCTCGACCCGGTGGTGACGGGCAACGGCGACCGGCTTCGCTTCGAGTCGTTCTCCGGCTGCGGCGGGGTGTACGCGCGCCTCGACGTCCTGGAGGCAGGCCTCGACGGCGACACGGTGGGGCACGGGACGACGAACGTCGACGTCAACAACCCGCTGCGCGAGGCGCTGTCGAGAATCGGCTCCACCGACCCGCTCCACCTCCGGGTCGGCCCGGACCAGCTGGCGGTGACCACGCTGGGCGGCCCGGTCGTGGAGAAGAAGGTGCCGCTTCCCGACCGCTGGCTGCGGGGCTTCGCCGAGGCCCAGGTCATCGCCGCCGGCTTCGACCTGCGGGCGGAGCTGCCGGCCGCCGAGGCGGTGCGGTTCCTGCGGTCGCTGCCCCGGGGCGGCGGGCGTGGCGCGTCGGGCGGCGCCCGCTGGGTGGTGCCGACCGGCCGAGGGCTGCGGCCGAGCACCCGGGCCGTGCCCGGCGCGGTGTGCCTGCCCGGCCCGGAGCGGCTGGTCGCCCTCCAGCGGGTGCTGCGGCATGCGACGGCCCTGCGGGTGTACGGCCCAGCGGTCACCGGCGACGCCGCCGCCACGTCCGCCGCCTGGGAGGCCGTCCTGCCGGGCATGCGGCTCACCCTCACGCTGTCCCCCGACGCCGCACGCGGGTTCTCCGGCGAGGGCGGCGTCCTCGACGCGCTGGCCACCGACGAGGCCGCCGAGGACGCGGAGCTGATCTCGGTGCTGCTGGCGTGGGAGCCCCGCGTCGACGTCTCCGACCTCGCCGCCGCCTCCGGGCTGACCGCCCAGCGTGTCCGTGCGGCCCTGGTCCGCCTCGGCACCTCGGGGCGCGTCGGGTACGACGTGGCGGAGGCGGCCTACTTCCACCGCGAACTGCCCTACGACGCCGAGCGCGTGGAGCGGCACAACCCGCGACTGCGGTCGGCCCGCGCACTGGTGGCGGCGGGCGCGGTGGCCCTGGACGGGGCCGTCGCCACGGTGACGGCGGAGGACGGGCACGCGCACCGGGTGCGCGAGCAGGCGGGGGCGCTGAGCTGCAGCTGTCTGTGGTGGGCGAAGTACCGGGGCGGGCGCGGACCGTGCAAGCACGCGCTGGCAGTGCGCATGGTGCGGCGCGGGGTCGCCGTGGAGCGGGCCGGACAGCCGGAGCGGGTCGACGGGGGTGTGCGATGAGTGCGCTGATGGAGTTGGTGCGGGCGGGCCGTACGGCGGACGTGGTGGGCCTGCTGGACGGGATGACGGACGCCGAACGGCGGTCATGCGTGCCGGAGTTGAAGGCGCTGCGCAAGGAGTTGCGGGCAGCGCCCTGGGAGGCGGAGGCACGTCGCGCGTATCCCGCGCTGCACGCGGCCGGGGCGGCCTGCCAGACGGGCGCGGCGGGGGTGGCGAACTGGATCGCGGCCACCGACCTGCGCTGGTCCCCGACGTCGCCGGGCGTGCTGCTGCATGTCCTGGGCGACCGGGAAACCGACTGGCTGGCGGATGTGACGCACCGGCTCGCGCAGCGCCCGGTCACCGCCTTGGTGCCGTACGAGCTGATGGCCGGTCTGGTACGGCTCTGCGGCTGCCTGGTGCCGACGACCGACGCCTACGTCCGGGGCTGGATCGACCACCTGCGCGCCTCGTGGCAGCGCGGGGGCACGCTGCTCGACCGGTTGCGGCAGGACCCGCACCTGCGGGAGCTCGTCGCCGCCCTGTTCGAGACGGACGACATCGGCAGCCGGCTCCAGTGGCCGAACCACGACGGCCCGGACAGCTGGACCGGCGCGCTGGCACAGCTGACCGTCGAGGGCGCCCTCGACCGCGGGGCGACGGTCGACGCGTGCGTGGCGCGGCTGCTGCGGGGTGGTCCGACCGCCGACCAGCGGGTGTTCCTGCGGTTGTTGAAGTGCCTCGCGCTCACCCGGGACGAGGAGCGGGAGCGGACGGCCGACTGGCTGGCACTGGCCTCGGACGCGGCGTCGACGGTGGCCTCGTACGCCCAGACCGTCCTCGGTGGTCTGGCGCTGGGCGGCGAGATGGCGCCACGTCAACTGGCGGAGATGTCGGAGGCGGTCCTGTTCCGCACCGAGAAGAAGCTCGTGCGGGCCCAGCTCGTGCTGCTGGGCAAGGTGCTCGCGCGGGACGCGTCCGCGGCCGGAGAGCTGCTGCGGGCCGTCGCGCAGGCCTTCGGGCACGAGGACGCAGAGGTCCAGGAGCGGGCACTGAAGCTGGTCGAACGCCACGTCCAGAAGGTCGACTCGGCTCGGGCGCGGGCGGACCTGGCCATGGCCGCCGAGCAGTTGGTTCCCGGCCTGCGCGCCCGGGCGGTCGGGACACTGGGCGCGGCACCCGCGGATCCGGAGCCTACGAGCTACGAGGAGCTGCTGCCCCCGGCACCGCAGCCGACGCGTCTGGCCCCCGCCGCCGCGTCCGCCATGGAGCTGGCCGAGGAGGTGGGGGCGGCGCTGGCCGCCGAGCCGGGTGTGACCGGCTTCGAGCGGGCCCTGGACGGCCTGGTCCGCCACGCACACCAGGACCGCGACGCCCTGCTGGCAGCCCTGGAGCCGGTGATCACCCGGCGCTGGTGGGACAGCGCCGACGGGGCCCTGTCGGGCGACAGCTTCGGCAGCGCGTACGGCGCCGTGTCCGACGCCGCCGACGGCCTCGACCTTCTCCTCGCCACCCTGCGCGGCAGATTCCGCACGGCCACACTGCACGCGCACGTCCAGCGCGGGTCTGCCTCCCGCGACTGCGTGCACGGTGCCCTGTTCCGGGCGTTCGAGTGCCGCCTGTGGGAGGTGGCGTACCGGATGCGCACCGACCCACTGCCCTTCCTGCTGTCCACCCCGACCTGGAGCACGGGCCTGCTGGAACCGGCCGAGCTGGTCGAACGCCTCGACACCTACCGGCGCCTGGATGCCCAGGTCGCGGCCACCGACTTCGCGCAGGCCCTGCTGCGGGTGCGCCGCGCGGACCGGGAGGCGGCCGAATCGGCGGCCCGGCGGGCTGCGGCACTCGGCACGGAGGAAGGGACACGGCTCGCCGCCTGGCTGACCTCCGAGGCCCCCGCGCTCCCCACCGTCCGGCGGCGGACCTCGGGCCCGCGCGTCCTGGTCGAGCTCGGCGAGGTCCCCGACCTGCAGCAGGACTTCCCGGCGGAGCTGCGGCCACTGGGCAGGCCGATGAGCGTCTTCCAGAAAAAGCGGTGGTGCTACCACTGGGACGACGACATACGACAGCACTGGTCGGCCCTGCTGCCGGAGCGGCGCGAGCTGGTGGCGGCACGGTTGCTGCAGGATCTGTCCGACCTCGCCGTGGACGACTCCCGGGGTGCCGCCGCCGCACTGCCGCCGCTCGCCGAGTCCGGCGGCGAGGCGGGCGAGGCCGTCCATCTGGGCCTCGCCTACGGGCTGGGAGCGCGGCATGAGGAGGACCGGCTCGCCGCCGTGGACGCGCTGCTGGTGCTCGCCGCGCGCGGGCAGTTGGACGCGGCCCGGCTGGGCGCGGACCTCGGGCAGCTGGTCCGGTGCGGCGCGGTGAAGACGCAGCGGCTGGCCGAGTCGGCGCGGACGGCGGCGGCCACCGGCGCCAACGCCACCATCTGGAGCGTGCTGAGCCGGACGCTGCCCGCGCTGCTCGCCGATCTCACGACCGGCGGCGCGGCCCCGCCGACCCGGGGGCTCGGGGAGCTGCTCGCGGTGGCGGCCGAGTGCGCCGAGCGGACGGGGGCGCGCGGCGATCTGCCGCATCTGGCGCAGGCGGCGGCCCGGCGTGGCTCCTCACGTGTGGTGACGCAGGCGCGTCGGCTGCGCAGTGCGCTGGTCGAGGAGGTGGCTGCCTCATGCTGAAGTCAAGCCACACGACGCAGTTTTGGGCCGTGCCTCGTAGGGTTTGCGGTCGCGGAGCATGGCGTAGAGGACGTTGACGCGGCGGCGGGCCAGAGCAATCAGGGCCTGGTGATGCCGTTTGCCCTCGCTGCGCTTGCGGTCGCAGAAGGCCCGCGAGGTGGGGTCGCGCTGGATGGCGCAGAACGCGGACTGGTGGAAGACCCGCTTGAGGGCCTTGTCACCTCCCAGTGCGCTGCGCGAGGAGCGGATCTTGCCGGACTGGGCCGGCACGGGCGCCGGCCCGCAGGCGGCGGCCAGGCATCACCGCTGGCAAAGCGGCGATGCTCACCGGCCAGGGCGAGGAATTCTGCCGTCAGGATGGCCCCCATCCCCGGCAGGCTGCGGATGAGGGCCCCGTCAGGGTGGACGTCGACCAGCTCCTCGATCTCGGCCTCCAAGGTCTTCAGCCGGCCTTTGACGGTGAGCAGGTCGTCGGCGAGTTCCTTGATGAGCTGTGCGGTGCGGCGTTCGCCGGGCACCGCCGTGTGCTGAGCACGGGCCGCGGCGAGCGCGGCCTCGGCCAGGCCCCTGGCGGTGGGCTGACCGACACCGCGCCTTGCAGGCATGCGGTGATGCGTCCCGCTCCGGCCCGGCGGATCTCTTGTGGTGTGACGTAACGAGCCAGCAGCCGCAGGCTGGACCTGTTCGTCGGATCGGTGGCCTTCTCCAGGCCGGGGTGGATGGAAGCGAGCAGGTCACGCAGCCGGTTGATGCGGGCCGTGGTCTCCTTCACCAGCACGGTGCGGTGGGACACCAGCAGCCGCAGCTCGGCGGTGGCCTCATCCGGCAGGCGCACCTGGCGCAGGTCGGTGCGGAGCATGACCTGCTCGGCGATGACCTTGGCATCGCGGGGGTCGGACTTGTTTTCCCCGCCGCGCGTGCCGCGGCGGGCGCGGTTGACGGCCAGGCCGGGCACGTGGACCACACGGAAGCCGGCAGCGAGCAGCATCGCGGTCAGCAGGGCCGCCACCGAGCCCATCAGGTCCACTCCGACG
The DNA here is from genome assembly GCF_019219825.1 of Streptomyces sp. TRM70350. GTDB lineage: Bacteria > Actinomycetota > Actinomycetes > Streptomycetales > Streptomycetaceae > Streptomyces. The sequence continues at coordinate 318,015 of NZ_JAHUXH010000006.1, forward strand.
GTGAGTTCGCCGTGCTCGGTCTGGACGGCCTTGAGGCCGGCGATCGCCTGGCCGATGGCATCAGGGTCGTTGTCGACCCGCCGGCTGGTGATCTGACGGCCGCGGTCGTCGGTGACCGCGAGCCAGTGGAAGTCCTTGGCGATGTCGAACCCCGCGTTGGCGGACAAGGTGACGCTCCCCTCGTCGAACAGCCTGTGGCGCAACTCCTTCCGCCCGTCCTCGCCCTACCCAGCGATGGTCCGCAGAGCCTGATCAGCGGTCCGGAAGAAGTGGCGGGACAGGGGGATCAGCCACCCGAGCCATGGACGGCAGCCGGCATGAAAGAAGGTAGGGCCGCATGACGTGGGCGGGGTTGGTACGGAGGGTGGGCTGATCACTCATGTCACCGCAGGTCACTGACCTGCCGCCACACAATCATAAAAAGAGCAACAATACGGACGGATCCACGCTTTACCGATCAGTCACAAAGCGTTCGTGATCACGCAACACCCTTCCTTCACAGTGGGTACATGAGTCGAGACATGTCTGATGTGACGCGCGCGAAACACGGCCGCCCCGTGCACCACTGGCGACGGGAGGTCGTGGAGCTCGCTGCCCTGTTCACCGCCGTCGCGGTGGCGGACGCCGTGGCGAACATGATCGGCCACGGTCCCGACGGCCCGGCGCTGCTGGTGATCTCCGCAATCGTGCTGCTCGCCACGGCGGCGTTCCACATCTGGTGGTCACGCCGCCATGGTCACGCACCGCCGACCAGTGATACCGGCGCCCGGCCGCCCTCCCCGGAGCGGCAGGCCGGGCAGCCCGCGCCGACCTCGGAGCACCCGGATCCGGAGTCCGGGGAGGGGGCGCTGTGGCGGATGCGGACGACGGTGAAGGACGAGCCCGGTTCGCTGGCCGCGCTGTGCACGGCGCTGGCCGGGCACCGGGTCGACATCCTGAGCCTGCAGACGCATCCGCTGGGTGACGGCACGGTGGACGAGTTCCTGCTCCGGGCTCCGGCCGGGCTCCCGGCGGCTGAGCTGACCCGGGCGGTGTGCCAGGCGGGCGGCACGGGCACGTGGATCGAGCGGGCCGACGCGCACGACCTGGTGGACGCGCCGACCCGGGTCCTGGGACTGGCCACGCGTACGGCGCTGGACGCCGCCGAACTGCCGCTCGCGCTACGGCAGTTGCTCGGCCGGTGCACGATCCGTTCGCTGCCCGCGGCTCCGGTGGGCGGCGGGGGTCGCGCTGCGGACGGCGTGCCGGTGGAGGGCGTCCTGGCGGACACCGTGATGCGGCTGCGAGCACCGGAAGACGGAGTCCTCACCGTGGAGCGGCCGTATCTGCCGTTCACGCCGACCGAGTTCGCGCGGGCGCGGGCCCTGGTGGAGCTGGACGCGCGGCTCGGGCCGCGCGTCCCGCGTGGCCAGGACGTGCTGACGCTGCCGCAGGGCAACGCCATCACCGTGCGCCGGGCCGACACCGATGACCTTCAGGCCGCGAAGGCGATGCACGACCGGTGCTCGGCGCGCACCCTGTCGATGCGCTACCACGGGCCGGTGAAGGACGCCGACCGCTACCTCAACCACCTGCTCAGCCCGCGCTTCGGCCGGACGCTCGCCGTGCAGACCGCGTCGGGGAGGATCGTCGGGCTGGGCCATCTGCTGTGGGACGGGGACGAGACGGAGGTCGCGCTGCTCGTCGAGGACGAGTGGCAGCGCCGGGGCATCGGCGCCGAACTGCTCGGCCGGCTGGTGGCGATGGCGGTCGAGGCGGGCTGCGAGAGCGTGTACGCCGTGACGCAGTCGTCCAACACCGGCATGGTCGCCGCGATGCGCGGACTGGGCCTGCCCCTCGACTACCAGATCGAGGAGGGCACCCTGGTGATCACGGCCCGGCTGGACGCGACGCCGGTTCGTTCGGGGCTGCCGTACGACGAGGAGCGGCTCGGCGAGCGGATCGTACGGGAGTGAGGTGACCGACGGGTCGGGGGCGGCACGGTGATGGAGGCCGGGCCGCCCGACGGCGTCCCGCGGGTCAGGCGCGCCGCGCCCCGGCCGTCGCCCGTGGCTGCACCGGCTCCCCCAGCGCACGGTCCAGATCGGCCCAGAGGTCCTCGACGTCCTCCAGCCCCACCGACAGCCTGAGCAGCCGGTCGCCGACCCCGGCGCCCCGGCGCTCGTCCGCGTCCACGATGCGGTGGCTGATGGACGCCGGGTGCTGGATGAGGGTGTCGACGCTGCCGAGGCTCACGGCGGGGGTGATCAGACGGACACCGGCGATGACCTCGTGCGGGTCGCCGTGCACCTCGAAGGCGATCATCGCGCCGCCGATGCTCGGGTAGTGGACGCGGGCCACGCGCGGGTCGGCGGCGAGACGGCGGACGAGTTCGGCGGCGTTCGCGGACGCCGCCCGCACCCGCACCGGCAGGGTCGAAAGACCGCGCAGCAGCAGATAGCCGGCCAGCGGATGCAGCACCCCTCCCGTGGCGAACCGCACCTGCCGCAACCGCCCCGCGAACTCCTCGTCGCAGGCGACGACTCCGGCCAGTACGTCACCGTGCCCGCCGAGGTACTTGGTGGCGCTGTGCAGCACCAGTCGCGCGCCCTGTTCGGCGGGGCGCTGGAGTACGGGGGTGGCGAAGGTGTTGTCCACGAGCAGCGGTACCGAGCCGCAGGCGTGCGCGGCGGCCCGTAGATCGAGTTCGGCGAGGGTCGGGTTCGCCGGGGACTCCACCAGGACGAGCCCGGTGTCGGGGCGCAGCGCGTCCGCGATACCGGCCGGGTCGGTCCAGGTCACCTCCGAGCCGAGCAGCCCGGCGGTGAGGAGGTGGTCGCTGCAGCCGTACAGCGGCCGTACCGCCACGACATGGCGCAGGCCCAGGGAGGCCCGTACGAGAAGGACCGCGCTCAACGCGGCCATGCCGCTGGCAAAGGCGACGGCGGACTCGGTGCCTTCGAGGCGGGCGAGGGCGGTCTCGAAACGGGCGACGGTCGGGTTGCCCAGCCGGGCGTAGACGGGCGGGCCGTCCGGTTCGGCGCCGGTGGTGGCGAAGGCGTCGATACGGGCGGCCTCGGCCCGGCTGTCGTACGAGGGGTAGGTGGTGGACAGATCGATGGGCGGGGTGTGCAGGCCCTGCCGGGCGAGATCGTCACGCCCGGCGTGCACGGCTTCGGTGGCCAGTGCTCTCGCTGCGATCGATGGGGGACGTACGTCGTCGTAGACGCCCCTGGTCACGGAGTCCATGCCCCGAAGAGTGAACACTGACCGGGTCACAGCGAGCCGAGACCGTGCTACGTTCGGCCAGTGGCCGAATCTGTCGTACTCGATCCGGTGGATCTCGATCTGCTGCGGCTGTTGCAGAACGACGCCCGGACGACCTACCGCGACCTCGCCGCGCAGGTGGGCGTGGCGCCGTCGACCTGCCTGGACCGGGTGACCCGGCTCCGTCGCGCGGGCGTGATCCTCGGGCATCAGCTGCGACTGGATCCGGCCAAGTTGGGACGCGGGTTGCAGGCCCTGTTGTCCGTGCAGGTCAGACCGCATCGGCGGGAGCTGGTGGGGCCGTTCGTGGAGCGGATCCGGGCGCTGCCGGAGTCCCTGACCGTCTTCCACCTCACCGGCCCCGACGACTACCTGGTGCATGTCGCGGTCGCGGACATGGCCGATCTGCAACGGCTGGTGCTGGACGAGTTCACGGCCCGGCGTGAAGTGGCCCGCGTGGAGACCCGGTTGATCTTCCAGCGGTGGGACTGCGGTCCCCTGCTGCCGCCTTCGCCCTCGGCTCAATCCGGGTGACGCACCGTGGCCCCTCGTATGAGGATGGTCCGCATGTCTGACACCAAGAGCCCGCTACCCCGAGAGGTCGCCGACGCCTACGTCGACGAGCTCATCGCCCTCGACCCGGTCACCGGTACCTATCTCGGCGTGCAGGAGAGTTCGAGCCGCCTGCCCGACATCTCGCCCGCGGGCCAGGAGGCGCGCGCCGAGTTGGCGCGGGCGACCCTGGCGAAGCTCGACGAGGCCGAGCGCGTGCCCGGCGCGGACAGTGACATCGAGCGCCGGTGCGCGCGCCTGCTGCGCGAGCGGCTCACCGCCGAACTGGCCGTGCACGACGCCGAGGAGGGGCTTCGCTCGGTCGGCAATCTGGGCACGATCGTGCATCCGGTACGCGAGGTGTTCACCGTGACGCCCGCGGAGACCGAGGAGGACTGGGCCGCGATCGCTCAGCGGCTGCGGGCGGTGCCGACCACGCTGGCGGGCTACCGTGACTCCCTCGCGCGGGGTCTGGAGCGCAAGCTGTACGCGGGCCCGCGCCCGACGGCGACGTTCATCCACCAGCTCGGTGAGTGGGCGGACACCGACGGCAACGGACGCGGCTGGTTCGAGGACTTCGCCTCGGCCGGTCCCGAGGCGCTGCGCGCGGAGCTGGACGAGGCCGCCCGCGGCGCGACCACGGCCGTGGTGGAGCTGCGGGACTGGATGCGCGATGTGTACGCGCCGACGGTCGAGGACGCGCCGAACACGGTGGGCCGGGAGCGGTACGCCCGCTGGTCGCGCTACTTCAACGGCACCGACCTCGACCTGGACGAGGCGTACGCGTACGGCTGGGCGGAGTTCCACCGCATCCTCGGCGAGATGAGGCGGGAGGCCGAGAAGATCCTGCCGGGCGCCGAGACGCCGTGGGTGGCGCTCGCCCACCTCGACGAGCACGGCAAGCACATCGAGGGCGTCGACGAGGTCAGGCAGTGGCTGCAGGGCCTGATGGACCAGGCGATCGAGGCGCTGGACGGCACCCACTTCGACCTCGCCGCGCGGGTCCGGAAGGTGGAGTCCCGCATCGCCCCGCCCGGCAGCGCCGCCGCCCCCTACTACACGCCCCCGTCGGAGGACTTCTCCCGCCCGGGCCGCACCTGGCTGCCGACGATGGGCCAGACCCGCTTCCCCGTCTACGACCTGGTGTCGACCTGGTACCACGAGGGCGTCCCCGGCCATCACCTCCAGCTCGCGCAGTGGACGCACGTGGCCGCCGACCTCTCCCGCTACCAGGCCACCATCGGCGGCGTCAGCGCCAACGCCGAGGGCTGGGCGCTGTACGCGGAGCGTCTGATGGACGAGCTGGGCTTCCTCACCGACCCGGAGCATCGGCTCGGCTACCTCGACGCGCAGATGATGCGGGCCGCCCGGGTCATCGTCGACATCGGTATGCACCTGGAGCTGGAGATCCCGGCGGACTCGCCCTTCCACCCGGGTGAGCGCTGGACCCCCGAGCTGGCGCAGGAGTTCTTCGGCGCGCACAGCAGCCGCCCGGCGGACTTCGTGGAGAGCGAGCTGACCCGCTACCTCACGATTCCCGGCCAGGCGATCGGCTACAAGCTGGGCGAACGCGCCTGGCTGCTGGGCCGGGAGAACGCCCGCGAGCGGCACGGCGACGCCTTCGACCTCAAGGCCTGGCACATGGCCGCCCTCTCCCAGGGCTCCCTGGGCCTGGACGACCTGGTGGACGAGCTGTCCCGGCTCTGACGATCACGTCAACGCCGGAAGCCGCCCTCCGAGTTGATCACCTGACCGGTGCCCCAGTCCGCCTCGTCCGTCGCGAGCCAGGCGATGAGGCGGGCCGGGTCGTCGGGCATGCCCCACCGCCCGGCGGGGAAACGCGCGGCGATGGCCGCGTAGTCCTCGCCGGTCATGTAGTCCGTGTCGACGGGGCCCGGATTGACGGTGTTCACCGTGATCCCCTGCTCGGCGAGCGTCGTCGCCAGCGAGCGGGTGATCGAGGCGAGCGCGCCCTTCTGGAGGGCGTAGGCATCTCTCCCGGCATACCTCCCGCGATGTCCTGTCCCGACGTCATCATCACCACGCGCCCTCCCCGGGGCCGGTCCGGTTGCCGGGCATAGGCCTGGATCAGGAGCAGCACCGACCGGGTGTCGACCGCCCAGTGCGCGTCGAGCATGTCGGCGTCGATCGCGTCGAGCGGCCCGTCGGATCCGCTGAGGGCGTGGTTGGCGACGAGGATGTCCAGCCGTCCGCCGAGCGCCGCGACGGCAGTGGTGATCAGCTCGGCGGGCGCGGCCGGATCGGCGAGGTCACCGGGCCCGGCGACGACGCGCGCCTGGGGGGCACCGGTGGCCGCTCGCACGGAGGCGACGACGTCCTCGATCCGGTCGGCGCCCCAGGGCATGGCGGCGTCGTGCGGCACATGGTGGTGCAGATGGACGCTCGCCCCGTACGCGACGAGCCGCCGGGCCACGGCATGCCCGATGCCACCGCGCCGGCTGGCCCCGGTGACCAGGGCGGTACGGCCGCGCAGCGGCAGGGGGTCGCGGCGGAGGTCTTCGGGCGAGGGATGCGGCACGTGAGGCATGGTGGATCATGATGGGCGACGAGGAAGCGGGACGCACGCGGTTTTCACACCGCCGAACGCGGACCCGCCGTCAGCAGCCGCAGTCCGCCGCGTCTTCCGGCGCCGTCAGCGGATCGGCGTCCCGCCGCGCAGGCCCGTGCCAGGTCTCGTACTCGAAACCCTCGCGCGCCCAGTACTCGAACCCGCCGAGCATCTCCTTGACCTGGTAGCCGAGTTCGGCGAGGGCGAGCGCGGCACGGGTGGCGCCGTTGCAGCCGGGGCCCCAGCAGTACGTCACCACCGGCACCGACTTGTCGAGGAGTTGCTCGGCCTGCTCGGGGATGAGCGCGGTGGGGAGGTGGATCGCGCCGGGGAGGTGGCCCTGGTCCCAGGACTCGGTCGAGCGGGAGTCCACGACGACGAACCCGGGATCGCCGTCGGCCGCGAGCGCGGCGGCGACATCGGAGACGTCGGTGTGGAAGGCGAGGCTCGCGCGGAAGTAGGCGGCGGCCTCGGCGGAAGGCGCGGGGGCGGCGCGCAGGACCGGGTTGACGGCGGTGTTCGAGGTCTTCGAGGTCATGGCCGAAAACCTAGGGCTGATGGTCCCCCTCCTGAAGGGGAAATTCCCGGCCATCCCCTTGATGAGCCGGTGATTTCCCTGCTATTCATCGCCCATGACCACGTTTTCCCCGGACGCCACCGACTGGCGCATCCTCGACGTCCTCCAGCGGGAGGGCCGGGCCAGCTTCGCCGAGCTGGCGCGTGCCGTCTCGATGTCCGCGAGCGCGGTCACCGAGCGGGTGCGGCGGCTGGAGGAGGCGGGCGTCATCCAGGGGTACGCCGCCGTCGTGGACCCCGAGCGGCTGGGGCTGCCGATCCTCGCGTTCGTCCGCCTGCGCTATCCGACCGGGAACTACAAGCCGTTCCACGATCTCGTCGCCGCGACGCCGGAGATCCTGGAGGCGCACCATGTGACGGGCGACGACTGCTTCGTCATCAAGGTCACCGCGCGCTCGATGCGGCATCTGGAAGAGGTGTCGGGCAGGATCGGCGCGCTCGGCTCGGTGACCACGAGCATCGTGTACTCCTCGCCCCTGCCCCGACGGCCTGTCGGTCAATGACCGGCGCCGCGCTGCCGCAGCACCGACCCCGACCTCCCTTTCACCACCTCCAACTGCGCATGGATGCGCCGCCGCAGATCGGCGACATGGCTGACGATGCCCACACTCCGGTCCCGTTCGCGCAGTGAGTCGAGCACGTCCAGCACCTCGTCCAGCGTCTGGTCGTCCAGGCTGCCGAACCCCTCGTCGATGAACAGCGTGTCCAGCCGCACCCCGCCCGCCTCGTCCGTGACGACGTCCGCGAGGCCGAGGGCGAGGGCGAGCGAGGCGAAGAACGTCTCGCCGCCCGACAGCGTCGAGGTGTCCCGCTCCCGCCCGGTCCAGGCGTCGACGACGTGCAGCCCGAGGCCACTGCGCCCCCGTCCGGACCGGTCGTCGGAGTGGACGAGGGTGTAGCGGCCCGACGACATCCGTTGCAGCCGTACGGTCGCGGCGGCCGCCACCTGCTCCAGACGGGCCGCGAGGACGTACGACTCCAGCCGCATCCGGCGTTCGTTCTCGGCGGAGGTGCCGGCCGCGAGCGCGGCCAGCCGGGCCACCCGGTCGTACTCCTCGCGCAGCGGCCCCAGCCGTCGTACCCCGGCGGCGGCCCGCGCGGACAGCCGGTCGAGTTCGGCACAGCGGCGGGCGGCGGCGTCGCACGCGGAGGCGGCGTCGCGCACCCGCTGGTCCGCCACCGCGGCGGCCTCCTCGGCGGCGGCGAGATCGGTGGGCGGCTGCTGGGCGGCTGCCGCGGTGTCGGCCTCGGCGAGGACGGCCCGTACGGCGGCCTCCTCGGCCTGCCGCGCGTCGAGCCGTCGTTGCAGCTCACGATGGGCGGCGGCGTCCAGCAGGGCGGCGGCCGCGGCCTGCGGGGTGTCGAAACCGGCGCGGAAGGCGGCGTCGGCGAGGCGGGCGTCGGCGTCCTTGAGGCGCTGGGCGGTGTCCTCGGCGTGCCGTGCGGCCTCGGCGGCCTCGGTGAGCCGCGCGACCCGGTCCTCCAGTTCGGCGGCCCGCGCGGCCACGCTCCCGGAGGAGCCCCGCGCCTGCGCCAACTCCCCTTCCAGGGAGATCCTCTCCCGGTCCAGGGCATCCCGGCGGGCCAGCCGGGACGCCGCCCTCAGCTCGGCCTCCCGACGTGCGGCGGTCCTGCGCTCGTGCTCCTGCTCGGCCCGGCGCAGCTCCTCGCGCGCGGCATGCAGCCCGGACGCCGCCCGCCGGGCCTGCGCGTGCAGCCGCTCCAACTCCTCGGCTTCTTCGACGAGTTGGCCGGTCGGAGTGTCGCCCGCCTCGGCGGTCGCGGCGGCCAGCGCCTCGCGTACGACGCCCAGACGGCGCTCGTCCTCGGCGTGCGTCTCCTCCGCGCGCTGGTAGGCGGCGAGTGCGCGCTCCTCGGCCTCCCGGTCGACGTGCCCGGCGACCTTCCGCGCGGGGGCGGGGTGTTCGGTGGCGCCGCAGACGGCGCAGGGCTCGCCGTCCTGGAGTCCCGCGGCGAGTTCGGCGGCGATGCCGTTGAGGCGCTGTTCCTTCAGGTCGAGCCAGTGCGCACGCGCCTGGAGCGCGCGCTCGCCCGAGGCGAGGGCCCGCTGCTGGGCGGCCTCGGTGTCCCCGGCCAGCTGGTCGCGCATCCGTGCGGCGCCGAGCCGCTTCTGCACCGGCTCACGGCGCACGGCGAGCTGCTCGGCCCGGGAGGCGGCCTCCTGGGCGGCGTCGATACGGCCCTGGAGCCCGGCCCGGGTCGTCTCCCACCCGGCGAGCCAGACCTCGGCCTCGTGCAGGATCTCCTCGTCGGCGCGCTCCTGCCGGTCCAGGTCGGCGCGCTCCGCGCGGACGTCGGCCAGCCGCCGCTCGGCCCGGCGGGCGGACTCCAGTCCGCCCAGCTCCTCGGCGGTCCGGCGCGCGGCGGCCGCGAGCCCGGCCGCGCCCGCCTCGGCGAAGCTCTCCGGCAGCGCGGCACGCGCGCGTGCCTCCGCCGCGGCCGCCGCGCGGTGCTCGGCGTCGGCCGACTCCCGCAGCTCCAGCGCGGGCGCGACCGCCTCGGCCTTCCGGGCCCGCTCCATGCGTTGCCGGTCCGCCCGATGGGCGTCCCCCCGCTCCTCCAGCAGCCGGGCCCGCTCCCGCGCCTCCGCGAACCGCCGCTGCAGGCGGGCCACTTCGCGTACGTCGTCCAGCGCCCGGTCGGCCGCGACCTGGGCGGACTCTGCGGCGGCGAGCCCGCACCGGGCCACCGTCAGCTGTTCCCGCGCGGTGCTGCGGGCGACGGCGGCGGCGGTCAGCACGGCCTCGGCCAGCCCCGGATCGCCGGGCGCCAGCTCGGGCAGCTCCATCGCGCCGCCCGCCGCCTGCTGCATGCGGTGGGCGTCGGCCAGCAGTTCCGCGTCCCCGTCGCGCACGCCCGCCTCGGTGGCGCGGCGGCGCTCGGCGAGCCGCTTCTCGACCTCCGCGAACCGGTGGGTGTCGAAGAGGCGGCCCAGCAGCCGGCCGCGGGCCTCGGCGTCGGCGCGCAGGAAGCGCGCGAAGTCGCCCTGCGGCAGCAGGACCACCTGGCAGAACTGCTCCCGGCTCATGCCGAGCAGCTGCGTGATCTCCTCGCCGATCTCCTGGTGGGAGCGGCTGAGGTCCTTCCAGGCACCGGCGTCGTACTCGCGCAGCCACGTCTGGGCCTTGTCGAGCGTGGTGCCCGTGCCGCGCTTCTTGGGGCGTTCCCAGGGCGGCTGGCGGGTGATCTCCAACCGGCGTCCGGCGACGGTCAGTTCGAGCGTCACCGACGTGCGCGTGCCGGGTGCGGCGTGGTCGCTGCGCAGGGCGGTGCCCTGGCCGCTGTGCCGGGCGCCCGGTACGGAGCCGTAGAGGGCGTAGCACACGGCGTCCAGGACGGACGTCTTGCCCGCGCCGGTCGGTCCGTGCAGCAGGAAGAGTCCGGCGGCGGAGAGTTCGTCGAAGTCGACGCTCTGGGTGCCGCCGAAGGGGCCGAAGGCGGTGATGTCGAGCCGGTGCAGCCTCACCGGGCCACCTCCCGCAGGGTCTCGTCCGCGCGCACGGCGTCGAACGCGTCCCGCAGCACGGCCTGTTCGTGCTCGTCGGGCCCCGCCCCGCGCACATGCGCCACGAAGTCCTCGGCGATCTGCTGGTCACTGCGGTCCGCGAGACGGCCGGCGTACGACGCCTCGGGCTCGTCGGGGGCCCGCTCGGGGGCGAAGACGAGACTGAGGGTGTGCGGGAAACGCTCGGTGAGGCGGGCCATGGGATCGGCCGGGCGGACCGGGTCGGTGAGGGCCGCCTCGACCCACGCCTCCTCGTGCCGCGCGAGCGCCGGATCGGCGAGCAGCTCCTCCAGCGGCCCCCTGATCCGGGCCAGCGGCCGCGGCACCGGGCAGTCGACGCGCTCGGCGGTGACGGACCCCTGGGCGTCGAGGTCGACGAGCCACATGCTCTTGCGGTGCCCGGCCTCCGAGAAGGAGTACGCCAGCGGGGAACCGGAGTACCGCACGCGCTCGGTGAGGGTCTGGCAGCCGTGCAGATGCCCGAGCGCCACATAGTCCACGCCGTCGAAGACACCGGACGGCACCGCCGCGACCCCGCCGACGGTGATGTCGCGCTCGCTGTCGCTGGCCTGGCCGCCGGTGACGAAGGCGTGCGCGAGGACGACGGACCGGGTGCCACGCGCGCGTGCCGCGAGGTCGGCCCGGACCCGCTCCATGGCGGCGGCGAGCACCGCCTCGTGGCCCGCCTTGCCCACCCCGAACTCATCCTTCACCAGGGCGGGTTCGAGATACGGCAGCCCGTAGAACGCCACGTCGCCGAACGCGTCCTGAAGCACCACCGGGGTGCCGCACGCCGACGGCTCGGTGCGCAGATGGATGCCCGCCCGCCCGATCAGCCCGGCGCCGACCCCGAGGCGGCGGGCCGAGTCGTGGTTCCCGGAGATCATCACCGTCGGCACACCGAGGTCGGCGAGCCGGTGCAGGGCGTCGTCGAACAGCTCCACCGCGGCCAGCGGCGGCACCGCCCGGTCGTACACATCCCCCGACACGACCACCGCGTCGACGTCGCGCTCGCGCACGGTCGTGACGAGGTGGCCGATGAACTCGGCCTGGGCGCCGAGCAGGCTCACCCGGTGGAACGCCCGGCCGAGATGCCAGTCGGAAGTGTGCAGCAGTCTCATGATCCCCGAGACTAACGGCCAGGTCTGACACCACGGGCGGTTACTCCCGTATCACCCCGTCTGACCGGCTCCGGCCATGTCCGTTACGGGCGTTTAACCCCACTCACTACGGAAATCCCCCGAACTAGACGTCCCCGTACGCCTCCCCACCCAACTCCAGTCCCGCCGTCCCCGCGGTGATGTCCGCGAGCCATGCCCGAAAGGCGTCCACGTCGGCGTCCGGAAGCCCCACCTCGATCGTGACCGCCTCCCCGTAGCGCACGTCCCGCACCTCGCGCCCAGTGGCGCGCAGGTCGTTCTGGACCTTGCCCGCGCGCTGGTGGTCGACGGTCACCGTGGCCAGCCGGAAGCGGCGCCGGGTGAGGGTGCCGAGGGCGTCGAGCGCCTCGCCGACCGCCCCGCCGTACGCCCTGATGAGCCCGCCCGCGCCGAGCTTGACCCCGCCGTAGTGGCGGGTGACGACGGCGACGACGTACCGCATGTCGCGGCGCAGCAGCATCTGCAGCATGGGGACGCCGGCGGTGCCGCCGGGTTCGCCGTCGTCGCTCGCCTTCTGGATCGCGGCGTCGGCGCCGATGACGTACGCCCAGCAGTTGTGCGTGGCATCGGCGTGCTCCTTGCGCACGGCGGCGACGAAGTCCTGGGCCTCCTGCTCGGTGGCGGCCGGGGCGAGGGCGCACAGGAAGCGCGAGCGGTTGACCTCGGTTTCGTGCACGCCCGCGCGGGCGACCGTGCGGTACTCGTCCTGCATCGGACCAGCCTATGCGCTACGCGCGCGTGCCCCCGGCGGGCGAAGCCGCTCCCCTGGGGCCCGCCCTGCCAAGAGCCCTCCCTACTTCTTCTTCCCCCTGGGCACCAGCACGTCCGTCAGCAGCGCCACCCCGGGCCGCAGCGCGTCCCACCCGCTCCCGTACCAGGCCAGCACGGCGATCGCCGAGGTGGGGAACTTCACCCGCACCCGGTCCAGCGTGTCACCGAGGCCGTCCCCGGCGAGCGCGAGGACCAGCTCCTCAAGTCCGGGGTTGTGTCCGACGAGGAGCAGTGTCCGGATCTCGGGCGGGACGGCCTGCACGGCGGCCAGCAGGTCGGGTACGTCGGCCGCGTACAGCCGTGGGTCGTGCCGTACCGGCGGCGGGGTGCCCCACTGGGCGGACGCCAGTTGCCAGGTCTGGCGGGCGCGTACGGCGGTGGAGCACAGGGCGAGGTCCGGCAGGCAGTCGGCCTCGGCGAGCGCGCGGCCGGCGGCCGGTGCGTCCCGGCGGCCGCGGGGTGCGAGCGGGCGCTCGTGGTCGGCGACGCCGGGCGGCCGGGCGGACTTGGCGTGCCGTAGCACGACCAGGCGGCGCAGCGGGCCCGATCCCGCGCGCGAGATCATGCCGGGGCTCCGAGGTCGCGGGTCAGGTCGAGGCCGAGCAGCCGGTCCGCGTAGGCGTACGTCTCGAAGCGGGCGCCGTGCGGCAGGTCCGGTTCGCTCTCCACCCGGCGCAGGACGCGCAGCACCGAGGGCACGTCCAGGTCGTCCTCCCAGGCGGTGCGGAGCTGTCCGCGCACCTCGTCGGGGACCGGCCGCGACGGATGCCGCGCCCAGTCGGCGACGGCCCGCCGCCAGCGGGCGAGCGTGTCGCGAGCCTCGCCCAGGGCCGTGTCGTCGAGCCGCACGGGATCGCTGCGGTGCCGGGAGAGGAGCGCCAGACGGAACACGGCCGGATCGTCGCCCACCGGCGTCCCCCGGCCGTCCGACACCGGCGCCACCGCGACGCGCACCCCGTCCGGCTTCGCCCCGCCCTCCTCCACCACATGGATGACCTGCCGCTCACCGAGCCCGGCCCCGGCGTCGTGGCGGTCCTCGAAGGGCCGGATGCCGAGGGCCGCGGCGGCCGTCCGGAGTTCCGCCCGGTCCCGGTCGCCGGACAGCACCCCGAGGACCGGCGTGTTGCCCAGTTCCAGGGCGCGGACCAGCACGTCGGCGACCAGCAGGACGCGCAGGGCGGTGGGGTCGAGGGCGGGCACGTGGGCCTCGACACAGGTCAGTCCCCGGCGGGTCGTGGACGCGTCGACGGGTTCGCCGGTCCGGGCGTCGATGATGCGCAGCACGCAGCGAGCCTAGGCGCGCGGACGCCCGTACGCACGACACGCGTTCCGGACAGACCGCCGGGGAAGCGAAGGCGGATACTCCGGCAGGCCGTCGCAAGCCGACCTCCTCGCGGCCTCGCCACGGGCGGCGAGCGGCGCGAGCGGTGTCCTCCCTTGGTCCTCCACCGTCGGCCCGTTCCACGAAACAGCACCGGCGGCCGACCACTGCGGCCCCCAGAGGTTCCCGGTCGCCGATCCTGGCTCACAGGCCCGCCTCGGGCGCATGCGCGAGCGGATTGCCGCGCTCATCGGCCGCAGGCGGCGGATCAAGGCCGCCACGATCGCCACTGGCGTCGTCGCCGGGCTCGGTGTCCTGGCCACCACGGGACACCCGTCAGCCGCCGGGACGGTGCAGGCCGCCTCTGCGCGAAGGACGCCTCACATGACTGCCGCGCCGCACAACTCGACCAGCACCGCACGGGTCCCTCACCGCCCACGTGGTCGCAGAGAAGACCGGCAAGCACCGGCGGGAACACCAGGCGGCCAGCTACAACGGTATCCTGCGCGAGTCGAGCGGCAATCCCAAAGCCATCAACGACTGGGACTCCAACGCCGCGGCAGGAATCCCCTTCAAGGGCGTTCTCGTGCGCCGAGCTGAAGGCGTGCGCCAATCCGTTGACGGAACCCTATCCGTGAGACTGCGGTGAGTTAACTGCCGCTGCAATGCGCTGAGTTCATGGAAGAGTCACTCGCGAGTGATCGTCGGTCACTCGCGGGCCCTGTCGGGCTCGGAGAAAGCATCGGGTGCCATGCAATGCCAGGAACTCGTTCAACAAGTCCTGGCAGCACCCCACACGAAGGGAAACAGACTCTTGCGTACACGTCTGGGTGTTGTGGCTTCGGTCGCAGTCGGAATTGTCGCTGTCGCCGGCGGTTCAGCGATGGCCGCCCCGGCGCAGCCGGGCGCTTCAGTCACAGCTCCCGCTTCCTATCTGCACTTCCATGGCAGTGGTCCGACGCAGTCCATGGCCGAGGATGCCGCCATGGCTCGAATGGTGGCGCACGACCCCGCCTGCGTGGTCGTGAACATCCACTCGGAGCACGTCGTCATGGGCCCGTGGCGAGTAACTGTCACCGCCAACTGCCCGTGACGAAGTGGCGGATCAGGACGAGTGTCCCTGAGCGGTCGGCCGGCTGATCCACCTGTCCGGTCGCCCCATTGTCGGCACGCCGCGAACCCTGACTGATTCCCGGCCGATCCGACAAGGAGTGCGGGGGCGGGCCGACCCGCCCCCGCACTCCCCATTGACTCATTCATGTCCGGTCGGGCCGCCCACGGCCTGCCGGTGTCCGCACGGGTGAAGGCCCCTCGTCAGTCGGTGACGCGAGTGAATATGGGATCCGACTTGTAAGACACATCATTGTTTCCTGCCCTGTACGCCACCTGCGTTTCGAAATCGCCGGCCCTGCCGAAGGCCAGAGGAAGCCAGGCGTGCCCTTCCTTGTCCACGGTCGCCGAGGTGCCGTCGGCCTCCCACTTGTCGATCTCCGGGAAGTACATCTCCATGAAGACCTTTCGGTTGCTGTCCGTCGTACTGGACTTCACGGGTACCTGGACGTGCAGCCAGCAGGTCTCATTCACCTTCATGGCTGTTACATCGCATGTCGCTCCCGCCTCGTCGGCCTCGGTGAACGCCTGGTAGGTGATCTTGTCCTGGCCGACCGGCGCCGCGGCCGCAGGCGGGCAACCCGTCATGCCCGCACCCAAAGCACAGACAGCCATGGCGGTCGTTGCAGCAAGATGCCTCCTGCCCATACGGATCATGCCGGGGGTCCTCTCCAACTCGGGTGTCACCGCGGCCCTCAGAGGGCCGCCTGGTGCTTCAGGGTCCCTCGTACTACGCCTACCGGTCTGTACCGCTGCCGTACGGTTCCGCGGCTGTGGGCGGCTCCACTGTTCGGAGGACTTGCTCCGGCACTCCGAGATCCTCGTAGAGCCGGCTGCGCGGGCGAGGGCCGAGTGTCGTGGAGAGGGCCGCGAGAGTGGCTCCTGCCTCGTCGTCCGGTACGGCGGCGAGCGTGGCCCGCACGATGGCCGCACGGTCGGCGGGCGGGAGGGACGGCAGCATGCGGCGGAGGTCGGCAAGGCTCTCCTCCGGGGTGCGGGATGCCTTGAAGGCGCCGAAGACGGCAGCGAGTTCGGCATCACTGCACGCCTGCCACAGGGCGGGCATCGCCACCGTCTCCTCCGCATGCAGGTGGGCGAGGTAGGCGCTGATCAGCTCGTTCACGGCCAGGTAGAGGCCGTGTCGTGCCTCGGGCAGCGAGTCGGCCGGGGTCTTCGGCAGCCGGCGTGCCCGCTCGTCGAACGCGGTGAGCGCCGCATCGAGGCGCAGGTGCTCGGCGTCCATCGCCTCGGCGGCTTCGGCCGCCTTCTCCCGCAGCAGCGGGTGGATGTAGGCGTCCTCGTGGTCGGCGTGCTCACGGAGCTCCCGCGTCATGGCCAGGCAGCCCTCCGCGATGCGCTCGGCACAGTCCGGCTGCGCGATGTCGGCGGCGCCGACATCGACGGCGAGAGCGAAGAGCCGCTCCCGTTGCCCCATGTGAACATTCCTGTACAAATCGACCCTGGGCATGACTGCGCTGCTCCTCGTCCGGGATTTCTTGGGTATGATGACAACACATTCACATACAGACAATGTGTTGTCAACGGGAGCGGATCGATGTCCGGTGAAATGGCCCTGCTCGTGGCCGACGTGTTCGAGGCCGCGGGCGCCCTGCGCCGCCTGGGCGAGCACACCGCACAGGCCGAAGGGCTCACCCAGGCCCGCTGGCAGGTCCTGAGCGTGGTCTCCGAAACGGCCCTCACCGTGCCGCAGGCCGCCCGCCGCCTGGGAGTCAGTCGCCAGAACGTCCAGCGCGTCGCCAACGACCTCGTGAACCTGGGACATGCCACCTACGAGGCCAACCCCGACCACCGGGGCTCCCCGCTGCTGACGCTCACCCCTCGTGGCCACGAAGTGCTCGCCGCCCTCACGCAACGCGCCTCGGCCGTGCACGCCGAACTCTTCTCGGCACTCGACTCCGAGGAGGTCGGCAGGACGCGAGCCCTCCTCCGCAGGCTGCTGCACGAGCTGGACCGCTACGAATAGGTCGACGGCCGGCGCTGAGCCACCTCGGCCGGACGCGCGGCGGCGGCATCGATCAGGCGGCGGCGCCGGTGGACGGACGGACTCTGTCCGCCCGCGGCGGCTGGCAGCCATGGGTTTCGGAGTCCTGGTGGCCGGAGTCGGCTCTCTGACGTTGCTGCGGCGGCCCGGGCTCAGCCTGTGGTGCCTGATGCCGTCGCTGCTGCTCTCCGGGATCGGGCTCGGCCTCGTTTCCAGGCCCCTGGCTCGCGCAGCCATGTCGGGCCTGGAGCCGCACTCGCCCTCCCCGTGGCCATGCTTCTGCTCGGCCTGCTGTGCTGCGCCATCGTGTCCGAGCCGGGCGGGGCAGCCCCGGGGTCGCCGACATGACGAGGCTCCCCGGCGCTCTTCGCCCGGCTCGGGCCCGGCCTCAGAGGGTCAGAGGCTGTCCGAGGTGTGCCTGCGCGTTGTAGCGCAGGACCGTGGTGACGAGATCCGGGCCCGGGTAGTCCATCATCACCACTCCGGTCCGTCTCATGTCGCGTGACTCCAGCCAGTGCAGGGCGTAGTGGTTGACTCCGGTGAACCACAGGGCCCCTGCGGCCACCGCGTGCGGATAGGCACCGGGACCGACGCCGCTGAGGAAGGTGACGTAGAGCGTCTGCGGGTTGCTGCCGGCGGCTTCTTCCAGATGTCCTCTGGCCTTGTCCCACTTTCCCTTGATGTGGAACATGGTGGGCACGTCGTAGGCGTCCTGGATGTTCAGGGCGGGACTGTAGTAGCTCAGCCCGAAGTCGGTGCCCTCGCCGTCGAACTGCTGCAGGATGACGAACTTTCCACGGACCTCACCGAGGGTGGGAGCCTGCTGGTCGCCGTCGGTCGGCCGCCACAGGTGGTCCCGGGCGAGCGGGGCCGTTTCCGGGTTCTGCTCCAGGTACCACCTCAGTGTCTGGGCGAAGGAACGGGTGTTGCCTTCCGGGGTGTGCTCCTGCTTGAGCCGCATCAGCACCGCTTCGCGGGGGTGAGCCTTGAGGAAGTCGGTCGTCTGGCGCAGGACGTCGGTGAAGTTGGCGTTCAGATAGACCACGCCGTGGTGGATCGTGAAGTGGTCCTTGAAGTGCCGTGCGCGGATGTCGAGTGCTCTGATACCGGCGCCCAGTTGCTCGGGCAGCGGGCTCTTCTGGGTCTCCGCCACGAAGGTGACGTCACGGGCCATGGTGTCGTGCGTGCCGGGGATCGAGAGGTCGGCCAGCCGTGCCGTGTCGGGCAGCGCGGCCATCCAGTCGGGGTGGGAGACGGCGCCGAGCCCCTCGCTGTGCCGACCGCTCGCCCAGGCCGTGTTGCCGGATACGAACACCAGCAGTACGGCGAACAGGGCCGCCACGGCGGCTCGCACCGCATGCCGGGCGGGGCGGCGTGACGGGCGTAGGCGGCCCGTGGCAGCGGTGGCCACGGGTGCGGGTCTGTCGATGCGCGGGATGAGGTGGGCGTCGGACATCAGGCGCCTGCCCTTTCTGGTGACGGCCCGGCGGCGTCGGCCGGACGCGGGACGGGATGGTGGGAGTCGTGAGCCCGGCTGTCAGTCCGTTGTCGGCGGTGTGAAGGCGTCGAGCAGCACACCGGGGTTGAGGATCGCCCGCGGGTCAAGGGCTCGCTTGGCGGCGCCGAGGGCCGCGGCGAAGGCGTCGGGGCGCTGGCGGTCGTACCAGGGGCGGTGCTCGCGGCCCACGGCATGGTGGTGGGTGATGGTGCCGCCGTGGTCGAGGAGGAGTTCGCAGACCGTGCTCTTCACCGCGTCCCACTGGGCTGTCTCGCTACCGCGCCGGGCGGGTGCGAGGACGGTCACGTAGAGGGCGGCTCCGTCGGGATAGACATGGGTGAGACGGCAGTTGACGGCCGCGGCGCCGCACACGTCGGCGGCCGCGTCCCGCGCGGCGCGGGTGATGCCGGTGGTGAAGTCGGGAAAGCGGTCCCAGGTGATGGCGGTCTCGAACGTCTCCACGAGGATCCCGGCTGCCACGAGCGCGTCCCGCAGGTACGGGGCGGCCAGGAAACCGTCGCGCCAGCGCTGTTCCGGCCCACCACCCTGGGGCGGCGTACCCTGTGGGCCCCGTACGCGCGGTGTCCCGACCGGCGTTCCGCCGAGGTCGCGGCAGCACCGCAGGGCCTGCTCCAGCTCGCCGCCCTGCGGGAAGTGGGCGGACTCGAAACCCAGCAGGAGCACGGCGCTCGTGCCGTCGCCGGCCCCGCTCAGGGCCGCTTCCCCGCCGTCGAGCAGTCGGCAGTTGGCGGGGCGCAGACCAAGCTGCACAAGGGTGCGAACGGCCTTCGCCCCGTCGAGGAAGGTGCGGAACCGCACGGCCTGCGAAGCCCGGTGGACGGGCCGGTCCTGCAGGCGCAGCCATGCCTCGGTGACGACGCCGAGGACGCCCTCGGAGCCCAGCAGCAGCCTGTCCGGGCTCGGACCGGCCCCCGATCCGGGCAGTCGGCGGCTCTCCCAGACGCCGGTGGGCGTGATGGCCCGTAGGGACTCGACGAAGTCGTCGATGCGGGTGCCGCCGGTGGCGTAGTGGCCGCCCGCCCGGGTGACGAGGCTGCCGCCGACCGTGGCGAAGGCGTAGGACTGGGGGAAGTGGCGCAGGCTCAGGCCGTGCGGGCGCAGTGGGGCGTCCGCGTCGGGCAGCGGCGTCCCGGCCCGGATGCGGGCCGCCCGCGAGGCCGGGTCTACCTCGACGACGCCGGTGAGCCTGCGCAGGTCGAGGGAGAGCGTGCCCCGGTAGGCGTCGCCGACCAGTGGCTCCACGCCGCCCACCACACTGGTGCCGCCGCCGAACGGGATGACCGCGACGCTCTCGCGCGAGCACCACTCCAGCAGCCGCGCGATGTCGTCCTCGTCACGGGGGAAGGCGACGAGGTCGGGGGGATGGGGTATCTCGCCGTGGAATCCGCGCACCACGTCCTTGTACGACTTTCCCATGGCGTGCGTGGCCCGCTCGTAGACGTCGTCATGGCAGATGCCGGCCAGGCGCGAGGGCGGTACGAGCCGTCTGGCGGGGGGCAGTTCGAGGTCGGCGAGGCGGGCGGGTGCGTGGATGTGCTCGGCGCCGAATCCGAGTACGCCGCGCGCCTGTTCAGCGATCTTCCTGGTCTCCTCCGGGGCGGGCTGTTCGTCCTCGTAGCCCCAGCCCCAGAACTTCCGCCGACGCCCCTCACTGACCACGGCTGCTCCCGCCCCAGGTGTCGTCTTCGTCGTCTTCGTCGTCGTCACGGTCGCGTCGTGACACGGTGCGACGGTACGGAGGCCGCCGGGCGCTGTCATTGGCCGCGGTGGCCAGACCGTTGACATCTCGCGTCGGGCGGCGGTTCACTCGCGGCCGTGTCCGACCGACCAGAGACGAGCGTGTCGACGCGCTATGTGCGCACCGTGGTTGAGGCCGCGGCGGACCGGGGCGCGGACCCCGTCCGGCTGCTGAGCGGTGCGGGGCTTCAGCACGGCGGTCTCGATGTGCTGGAACGTATCCCCTCCAGCGCCGTCCGCCGCATGTGGGACCTGGCCATCGACACGATCGGCGACCGCTGTTTCGGGCTCCAGGTCGGCGGCCGACTGCGCCCGGGCGCGTACCACGTCCTCGGTCACGCCCTGCTGGCAAGCCCCACCCTCCAGGACGCCGCGCAGCTGACCGTGCGCTACCACCCCATGGTCAGCGACGCCGGCCGGCTGTCGTTCACCCGGCACGCCGACCGCGCGGTCCTGACGTACCGCAGATTCACCCCGCCCGGCGATGCCGACATCCAGCAGACCGAGGCCGTCATCGCCGGAATCGTCACCGCGGCGCGGTGGCTGAGCCCCGACGGCTGGCAGGCCACGCGCATCACCTTCACCCATCCCGCGCCCGAGCAGGGGACAGGGCCGTGGGAGGCGGCGCTGGGCGCACCGGTGACCTTCGGGGCCTCGGAGAACCGCATGGAGTGGACGCTCGGACAGATGGACGCCCCGCTCCCCTACGGCGACCCGGCCCTCCTGGGGATGTACCGGGCCTACGCCGACGGGATCCTGGCCGGGCCGCCCCTGCACCGCCGCCTGCCGGTCAGCCACCGTGCCGCCGCGTGGCTGAGCAGGCAGGACCTGGCCACCGTCCGCCCCGACGACCTGGCCGGAGCCCTGCACATGAGCGGACGCGGCCTGCGCCGGGCCCTGCGGGAGGACGGCACCTCCTGGCGGCTCCTGCTGGACGAGGCCCGCCACCGGCTCGCCGTGCGATGGGTGGGTGACGGCGGCCGTACCCTCGGTGAGATCGCACGAAGGCTCGGGTACAGCGATGTGACGAGCCTGGTGCGGGCTTTCCACCGGTGGGAGGGCATGCCTCCGCGCCGCTACGCCCGGGCCGCCGCGGCGGCCGCCGCCTCAGCCGCGGGCCGGAACGCGGGTGCCGGGCCCGCATCCGCGGCCGAGCCCGGTCCGTGACGGCGAGGTCAGTTCGCGGGCAGGGGCACCGCGGGACCGGTACCGCGGGCGACCGTACGGCTGCGCGCGCCGGGTACCAGGCACGACCGAAGCGCCAGCAGGGTGACCAGGGCCAGTGCGGTGCCCGCCGACGGGAGGAGGAAACCGGCATCCGGCCCGTGCAGGTCGGCCAGCTGCCCGGCGATCGTGACGGCACCCGCGTGCCCGAGTGCGATCATGCCGGACAGCAAGGTGAAGGCCTCGGTCCGGGACGAGGGCGGCACCAGCGGTTCGACCAGGGTGTAGCCGGTGATCAGCGCGGGCGCGATACACAGGCCGACGACCAGGCCGAGCGTGCCGAGCAGCAGCACGGAGTGCGCCGTCCACAGCAGGCAGGTGGCGAGGGTCAGGGCCGTGTACCCGACGAGCATGCGCGGTCGCGGCCCGGCCCTCCAGGTGGTGGCGCCCATGGCGATACCGGCCAGCATGTTGCCCGCGGCGAGGAGCCCGTACAGCGGTCCCACCAGGCCTGGTCGGCCGATCTGCTCGGTGAACGCCGTCAGGGAGACCTGCATGCCACCGAAGACGCAGCCGATGCCCAGGAAGGCGACCGCCAGGACCCGCACTCCTGGCACGGACAGGGCGCTGGTGCGTTCCGTCCCTCCCTGCACGCCGTCGGGGCGGCGGAACGGGGGCTGTGTGCGGCCCTGGGCCGCGAACAGGAGGCCGCCGACAAGCGTCAGGGCCGCCTCGGCGACCAGGCCGGCGGCCGCGTGGACAGCCATGCACAGGGCGGTGGCCAGGACCGGCCCTGCGGCGAACGTGAGCTCGTCGGTGACGGACTCGAAGGCGGCGGCCGTCGGCATCAGATCCGGACCCTCGCCGGACCCTCCGCCCGCACGGCCAGTGACGCCTGCGCCTCGGGGACCGCCGTTCAGGATCGCCGCCCAGCGGGCCCGCACCATCGGCCCGATCTGCGGGAGGGACGCGCCGGTCGAAGCGGCGGCGGCGAACAGCGCCCACGCGGGTGCGTGCGCCAGTGCGACCAGGGCCAACGCGGCGCCGGACATCGCGTGTATGACGACTCCGGGCACCAGGACCGCTCGCTGGCCGAAGCGGTCGGCGAGCTTGCCGCTCTGCGGCGCGAAGAGCGCCATGGAGACACCGGTGAACGCGGCTGCCGCGCCGGCGCGGCCGTAGGAGCCAGCGGTGTGCTGGACGAGCAGGACGATGCTGGTCGTCAGCATTCCGTAGGGCTGCCGGGCGGCGAATCCGGGCAGCAGGAACCTCCAGGCCCCAGGGGTGCGCAGCAGCTGCCGGTAGCCGCCGGACGCGTCCCCCGTGGGCATGAGCGCCGACCAGAGCCGCCTCCCGTTCCGGCCTCCGTTCCGGCTTCCGGCCCGGGCACACTGGAGGAAAGTCACGTTTCCTGCCTTCTACGGACGAATCCACACCTACAGATCCAATGAACGAGAAGGCCGGGAAGCAGGGGGTCATCCGTATGTCCCCCATCGAGGACGTACTCACCTCCCCCGATCGGTGGAACGCGTCACTACCGCTCCGGCAGCAATGGCGACCGGGATCACACGTCCGGCAGACGCGTCCAGGCCGGCACGAGAGCCGTGACACGCGCCGGGCGCAGCGTGAGCGCCTCGGCAGTCGAGGTCACACCCAGCTCGCGCCCTCCGCCAGCGCGGTGTTTGCGGGAATTCCGGCCTGACCGGCCAGGTCGGCGGGGGCGGTCAGTCGACTGCGAGGGCCAGCGCAAGCGCTACGGCGGCCGGCGCGAACTGGACCCAGAGGATGCGTCGGCTGACGGTGACGGCCCCGTACAGTCCGGCGATCATGGCGCACAGCAGGAAGAACACCGTGAAATGAAGTCCTGCCGGGTTCGGCTCGGCCAGCCCCCACAGGAGCCCTGCCGCCAGGAATCCGTTGTACAGGCCTTGGTTGGCTGCGAGAGGTGCGGTCGCTCGGGCCATGTGGATGTCCAGGCCTGACAGTTCGCGCCCTTTGGGCTTCTGCCACAGGAACATCTCCAGGACAAGGAAGTAGAGGTGCAGTGCGGCGACGAGGCCCACCATTATCGATGCTGCGATCTTCACGGGCCGCACCATCGCTCACCGGAGCGAGGGGTGAGCATCCACCGGTCAGCCCACTCATCGGACCTCCTGCGAATCCTCCGATGGACGCCTCGGTGCTCCCCGACGACTCATCGCCGAATTGCCAGCGACAGCGGCTACCACCACCGTGAGAGCTTCGCGCAGCGTGTCCGTTACGCGTTCTCAGACCGGGACGAGTACATCGGCATTCCCACCGACCGCGTACGGATCGGCAACTTCTGCCGGTTCGCCTCCGGGGCGGCCTTCCTGCTCGGCGGCAATCACGTGCCAGGAACGCCTGGGAGCCGGTGGGCGACACTGTGGTCGGCCACGAGGTGTGGATCGGCTACGAGGCACTCGTCATGCCGGGGCCAACCATCGGCACCGGAGCCGTCATCGGAGCACGGGCCGTCGTTTCCAAGGATGTCGCGCCCTACAGCGTTGTGGTGGGCCACAACAAGACCGTCCGGCACCGCTTCGACCCGCTCCGGCGTAGGCTCCTGTGGCGCATCGCCTGGTGGAACTGGAGCGACGAGCGCATCACCGAGGCCCTTCCACTGCTCCAGGGCCACGACGTACTGGCACTGGCCCGATACGCGGGTGTCGACCCTGACGAGGTCTTGGAGGACGACGACCCGAGTGTGGCGTCGAAAGGCTCGGCAGGCTGACACCCCATCAGCGTCACTTCCCGCCCTGTACGCGTCTCGGGCCGGCCCCACTGGCCCAGGCCTGCGCGACGATGGCCGTCACCGCCCGACCGGGGCTGTCCGTCCGGTGGACGGACGCGTGGGGCGATGAGGGGACGAGCCTTCCTCCTCGATACCGGCGCGGCAGTGGATACACGGATCGCCCCGAAGCACCGCGAATGGGATATGAGCGTACGGCTCATCATTCCCATCGGTTCTACGGAAGTGATCCACCCATGTCGTTTGCCCTTGTGTCGAAGCTCGGCCGCATGGCCAAGAACCGCAAGTGCTCCCTGCGCCTCGCCGTGACCACCGCGGCCGTGCTGGCCGCATTGGCCGGTGCCGCGCCGCTTGCCTCCGCCGACTCCGACCCCGGCTCCATGGGCACGTGCCCCGGTTCCGTGGACACGTGGATCAACCAGGCGCTTCAGGTCATGCAGGCCAACGGCATCCCGGGCAGCTACGACGGGATTTGCAGTAATCTCATGCGTGAGTCGTCCGGTGATCCGGGCGCGATCAACACGTGGGACTCCAACGCACAGGCGGGCCACCCTTCCAAAGGGCTCATGCAGGTGATCGACCCGACGTTCCAGCAGTACCACGTCGACGGAACGTCCGATGACATCTACGACCCGGTCGCCAACATCGTCGCCGCCTGCAACTACGCCGCCCATGTCTACGGCTCCATCGACAACGTCAACTCGGCTTACTGACCGGATCGTCGATCACGTGAGACGTGATGAGCCAGGCGGATCAGCGCGGTGAAGTCGTCACGGCGTCCCGATGCCTGTCGCGCGCGGCCTGAACGTCGTGAGGAAGTCGGACGGCACGCCCTGCGGCGGCCGCTCCTGGCCGTCCATGTCGACGGTGAGGATGCGCAGCCAGCCGTCGCGTGCCCTGACGCACATCTCGCCCGAGGTCATGACGACTCTGCCCGGCACGGCCGCCGGGTCCACGACGACGCCGAGCTCGTCGGCCGACAGCACCGTCACGGCGCGCCCGTCACGGGTGAGAGCGTAGGCCCCGGGGTGCCGGTACCCGGCCCGAATGGTGCGTAGTACCTGACACCGCGAGTGGGTGAAGTTGATCCAGTAGTCCCGTTCCTGGGGCCTTCCGAAATAACGCCGCCACCTGAGGTCCTGGTCGGTGGCGTCGATCTCGCGTGTGCACAGCTGAGGGATGAGTTCGTGCAGCAGCCGCAGGCAGGCGCGTTCGTGGATCCGGCGTATGCCGAGAGCGGTCTCGTCGCCCGTCATGGTGATGGCCCGCTGCGCGATCACAGGGCCGGCGTCGATACGGGGTGAGATGAGGTGCGCGGTGACGCCCGTGTCCCGTTCACCGTACTTGGCCATCCAGAAATGGGGCGCCAGTCCTGCGTACTTGGGAAGCAGACTGGTGTGAAAGTTGATGGGCGCGACAGCCGGGACGCCGATGAGCTCCTCATGCAGGATCTGCTGGTAGTTCATCACGATGAAGTAGTCGGCAGCCAGTTCTCTGATCGCCTGGACGGATTCGTCGGAGTTCACGTCCGTGGGCCGTAGGACAGGAATCCGTCGGGACCTGGCCTCGGCCACGAGGTCGACCTGATAGCCCTCTCCGAGGAAGTACGAGCAGACCGCGCCGGGTTTGGTCGTGACGAGTCCGACGAGGGAGACGGACGGATTACTGTCGAGGGCGCGCAGAAACGGGGCACCGAACTTCGAGTTGATTTCTGAGAAGAGTGCGACACGTATCGGGCGCATGTCGTTGGCTCGATTGCTCATGAAACCCTGCCGGCTTGGTGAGTTCACTGTTGTCCTCGTTGGGCTCGTTGTGCTCGGTGTCCTCGCACCATAGGCGGAACTTCACCGAGGCCAGGAGATCCGACCGTAGGAATTCAGGAGTCACGATTCCGTCCCCCGGACGCCGTTCGATCTTCGCCAAATTCGACGCATCAGTCCACACAGGGAATTCCCTTGCCGCTGAGACCCTGCGGCAGCGGCTTCGCAGCAGGCGATGCCTTATCGACTGAGCCACGCAGTGCGGCGGGAAGGGTGAAGTCACCGCCGAGTACGACACTGAGTCGGCCGGTCTTCACCGTTCCGTCCGATTCGACGGCCGCACCTCCGAGAAGGCGTGCGAGCTGCTCGGCCTCCGCCCGCCCGTTCGGTCCGAAGTGGACGACGGTCGCGTTCTGGTGCTCCGCATTGCCGATCCGGCCCTGCTGGTAGCCCTTGGCGCCCAGTGCTTCGGCGGTGCTCCTGGCCAGTCCGTCCTTGCCCGTGCCGTTGCGGACGTCGACCGTCGGCAGGGGTTCGCGGTGCCCGGTCTCCTTCGGGCTTGCTGACAGTGCGCGCTGCACGAAGGAGTGGACCGCGTCCGGGTCCACCAGGTTGACGGACTGTCCGTTCCTCGTGGCGAAGCCGGCGATGGGCAGCGTGTGGAACTCCACGTTCCCACCGGACAGGGAACTGGCCTGGCGGACGAAGCTCAGAAGATCCCATCCCGCGTCGATGACCAGATCCTTCTTGGACGCGTTGATCAGGTCGGTCAGCCGGGAAAGCGTACTGAAGACGCCTTCGTTGCGAAGTTTGTACATGACGGAGGAGAGGAACGCCTGCTGCCGTCGCGTTCGATCGAGGTCGCCGTTCGGAAGGCCGTGCCGCTGTCGCACGAAGGCCAGTGCCTGTGCCCCGTTCAACGTCTGGTGGCCGGCCGGGAAGCCCGCCCCCGAGTAGCGGTCCTTCACGGGGTGCTTCAAGCAGACCTCGACTCCACCGAGGGCGTTCGCCAGGTCGTAGAAGCCGGCGAGATTGACCTCGGCGAAGTGGTCGATCGGGACCTTGAGGAAGTCCTCAACGGTCTGTATCTCGGCGCGGCGTCCCGCTTCGCGTCCCTCCCGTTCCAGCCGGATCTCGTCGGTCTCACCCGCCTGCCGCAGCTTCTCCTCTTCTCGTGCCTTGGCGAGCCCGTACGCTTCCTTGATCTTTCCATGGCCGAAGCCCGGTCTTTCCACGTAGTCGTCTCGCGGGATCGATATGCCGGTGGCCTTGCTGCCGTCGTTGGGAACGTGAAGCAGTATCAGGGTATTGGTGTTGTACCCGCCGATGTCGCTGTGGCCGGCGTGCAATTGCTTGAGGATCGCGGGCGGCAGATCCTGCCCGTTCTGGTCCTTCCTGCTGTCCAGGCCCATCAGGAGGATGTTCGTTGAACCGTCCCTGGGCCTCGGGGCGTGGGAAGGGAGGGCATGTGAAGTCGCGATGCCGCTCTCGAGGTCCCGCATAAGGTGCCAGCAGATTCCGCCCGCTATGAGCGCCACGATGACTACGCCGAGGGTGATACGGCGTATCCATGTCCGTGCGGGATGTCGTTTCGGCGCGGCGTGTGACCATGTGGTCGTGGAATCGTCGTCGGTCGGCGATGACATGGGGCGTGGGTCCTCGGTTCTGAGACGCGTTCACGAAGGGTTGGGGTGACTCGGAGGCGACGACGCCGGTTTCTCCCCCGCCAGGTGCAGCAATCGCCAACGGAGGGAACGCATGGCACGGAAGCTGAGACTCTTCACGGCCCCGACGGCGATCCCGAGTGTTTCGGCGATGTCCGCCTCCGTCATCCCGTACCAGTAGCGGAGCACGATGACCTTCCGCTGACTCTTGGTGAGGGTGGCGATTGCCTGCTCCAGCTCGCCGTTGTCCGTTTCCCCTGGAGGGAGGCAGGCCTGCGCGATGGAGTCCTGCGCGACGAGCAGCTCCACATCCTGCGGGAGTCCACAGCTCACTGTCCTGGGTGTCCGTTGAGCCGAGCGGTAGCGGTCCCTGACCAGATTGGTGAGGACACGTTGCGCATAGGCCTCGGGATGGGAAATGGCGGACCAATGACACGCCGTCCGGAGAAGAGTCGCCTGCAGAAGATCCTCCGCTGCGTGCCAGTCGCCATGGGCCAGGGTCAGAGCTCGACGGAAGAGCCTTGGGGAATGGGCTGTGGCGAATTCGTCGAAGCCAGGCACGTTCCGCTCGCTCTCACTGCTGTTCGATCAGTCATCGAGCCAAGCACCGATACGGCCAGGAAGCCGTCGTCCGATAGGACGACGAGCGGGACGAAACCGACGTCCGGCACAGGCCCCGCGGTCCACCTCCTCGTCGCAAGCCCTGCCCTTTTGGGACATGGATTCGGCCTGTTTCAGCGGCTGATGGGGAAAGGCTGAGGCCGTCGGCCGTCGGAAGACTGCAGCCCGCGCATCTCTCCTCCACCCATTTCTCTCCTCCACCCATTTCTCTCCTCCACCCCTTTCCGAGGGACGACGCTCGTGAGGTCTGCATGGATCACCTCCTGTTCGTATACGCCAAGGGCGGCCCTCCGCTGGAGCACGTCGTGCCGCGCATCGCGGCTCACGCACGGGTACACGTGCTGGCCTTCAGCGAGTTGCCGCGCACGGGGGCGGCCTTCTGGGAGTCGTCCGTCGCATCGGTGCGGCATGTGACCGTCGAGTACGAGACGGGCCTCGTGGACGTGATCGTCAGCCGGGCCAAAGCTGTCCGCGCAGACGCGGTGTTGACCGTGTCGGAGTGCGCCGTGGTGGCCGTGGCCCGGGCGTGCACCGAGTTGGGCCTGCCGGGGGCCGGCGACGGGGCCGTGCTGGCGCGCGACAAATGTGCGATGCGCAGCGCATGGCAGGCGGCCGGTGTACCCGTACCCCGTTTCGTCCCTGTGCGGAGCGAGGTCGACGCGTTCGCCGCAGCACCTCGGTTGAGCCCGCCGCTGGTGCTCAAGCCCGCGTGGGGCATCGGATCCGTGGCACATCAGATCATCCACCACCCTGACGAAACGGCCGGAGCCTGCGCCACCGCAATGGACTTCCTCGAAAGGTCCACGCCGACCGACCTGGTCTGCCTGGACAGGGGCAGCCCCGCGGCATCAGGGGGCTTCATCCTCGAAGAGATCGTGCCTGGCGCCGCCGCGGACTGGTACACGGACGCGAATGCCTGGGGCGACTACGTCACGGTGGAAGGCATCGTCGCGGGCGGCGAGTACCACCCCTTGTGCATCACCGGGAAACTACCGGTTGTTCCGCCCTTCACCGACAGGGCCGGCATCATCCCCGCAGCGCTGCCGGAGGCGGCCCAGAGGCGTATCGAGTCGCTGTCGAGAGCAGCGGTCGACGCGCTCAATCTGTCGACCTGCGCCACCCATACGAAGATCAAGCTGGGGCCGGGCGGCGCCATGTGGGTCATCGGAACCGCCGCACGGGTCGGTGGGGCGATGACCGCCCGGCAGATGGAGCTGGCGTTCGGAATCGACGTCATCGGCATGGTCACCCGTGAGCTGCTGGGCCTACCGGTGGCCTACCCGTCCCGGATGCCGGTCCGGGGCCGCGAGGCGTCCGCTTCTCTTCTCGTGCACGCGGCTCACGGGGACGGCACGCCGTGGGTCGAACAGCGCGTATGGGACTTCGGCGCCGTCGAGTGGCGCGATCTTCTCGCCGACGACAGCCGTATCGCCGTGGTGCGTGAATCATCGCTTCCCGATGGGCGCCCGATGCCCGCCTACGATCCAGCGGGCGGATCCATCGGCACGGCCGCGCTCTGCCTGATCACCGGTCGCACGCCCGCGACAGTGAACCGCGACTGCCATCGCATCGGCGAACTGCTCTACCAGCGTCTGGCAGTTGCGGCAGACGGCGAGAGGGGAGGTGGGCGGTGACGGCTGTCGCCCCGCTCGGAAGCGTCCGCACCGGAAAGCAATCGCACCGGAAAAGCAACCGCATCGTCATACGACTGGTGGACGGACCATCGCCCATAGCCGTGCGACGGTGGCCCGATGCGGCTTTCGGCAACGGGTGATGGCACATCAGCACGGGCGGCGTCGTACGGGCCGCCTCCCCCGACCTCGCGGCTCTCCCCGAGTGCCGGCCGGCACTCGGAGGGCGGCATGGAAGCACTCGCGCGCCGCCGACGCCGGATCGAGGCGCTGATGACCGCGCTCGCGGTGGCCGTCACGGTCATGGGCTACTTCTGCGAGTCGATCGCCACGACGGGGACGCTGCCCTCCGGTCTGACCGGATTCACCATCGCCCAGTGCCTCCTCCCGCTCGCCGCGCACGTGGTCGTGCGCCGGTGCGCGCCGTACGCGGACCCCGTCATCCTTCCGGTGGCCACCCTGCTCACCGGCCTCGGGCTGGTACTGATCCACCGGCTCGATCATGCCTACGCGGCACGCTTTCACGCGTCGCCGGCCGCTCCGGACCAGTTGCTGTGGACGGTTCTCGGTGTGGCGTCGTTCATCGCCGTCCTGGTACTCCTCAAAGACCACCGCAGGTTGCAGCGCTACATCTACCTGACCGTGGCTCTGGGCATGGTCCTGCTGATGGCGCCCGCGTTCTTTCCGGGAGACACCTACGGTGCCAAGCGGTGGATCTCCCTGGGACCGGTGTCCATCCAGCCGGGCGAATTCGTCAAGGTGATGATCGTGGTGTTCTTCGCCGGGTATCTCGTCACCCATCGCGACGCTCTGGCGCTGACCGGCCGCCGGTTCTGGGGACTGCGGCTGCCGCCCGGCCGCCAGTTCGCCCCGATCGTCACGGTGTGGGTCCTCAGCCTGCTCGTCCTGGTCGTGGAGCGGGACCTCGGCACTTCGCTGATCTTCTTCGGCGTGTTCGTCGTCATGCTCTACGTGGCGACCGAACGCACCAGTTGGATCGTGTTCGGTCTCCTGATGGCCGGTGTGGGGGCATTCGCCGTCGGTTCCCTCGAACCTCACGTGCGGGGGCGGATCGTCGCCTGGCAGCATCCCTTCGACATCTTCCTGCCTCCCGATCAGCGGCCTCCGGGCCTGGTGTCCGACCAGGCGGCTCAGGCTCTCTTCGCCATGGGAAGCGGGGGCATGACCGGGACCGGCCTGGGACAGGGGCACCCCGAACTCATCGGCTTCGCCGGGCGCAGTGACTTCATTCTGGCCGCCGCGGGAGAAGAACTGGGCCTGGCCGGCGTCATGGCCATCCTTCTTCTCTACGCCCTGTTGATCGAGCGTGGTATGCGCACTGCGCTCAGTCTGCGGGACCCTTTCGGCAAGCTGCTTGCCGTGGGCCTGTCCACGGCCCTGGCTTTGCAGGTCTTTGTGGTCGCGGGCGGTGTCACGGGGCTCATACCGCTGACGGGAAAGGCACTGCCCTTCCTCGCTCAGGGCGGTTCCTCTCTCCTTGCCAACTGGATACTGGCAGCCCTGCTGATCCGGGTCAGCGACAGAGCGGCACAGTCGGGCGAGTAGCCCGGGCCGACGCCTGTTTCCTGCGTCTCGTCCACCAGTTGCCGGACCGGCCCTTCCACACCCGGTACGGAGGCTGCGGCCGGGTGTCAGCTTCTCGGAGTTCACGGAGGCATGGGTTGCCGAGCCGAATCACTTCGGCCGACCGGTTCGGGTGTCTCATGCGCAGCGGATGGGCGACGACCGCGAGATCGTTTCCTGTGCACTGATCGACGCCACTCAGAGTGGGTGGAGGAGGCGCTTCGTATTCCTGAGGTGGCGCAGCCGGAGTACGCCCGCCACAGCCAGATCGACCAAGTGATCGAACGCACGGTGCTCAAAGGACTCTACGAAGTGGTCGACACGACCGCACTGACGTGACCGACACCTCATGCGTCGGGCCCCGGGGCTGTGTGAAGCCCCGGGGCCCGACGTTTGAACGTATGAGGTGTCAGTAGCGTTCTCGGGCGTCCGTCGCGGAGATGTGTTCATCCAGCGCCGCAGCGGGCTGATCGAGGCGGAGCTGGTCCTTGAGGATGCTGCCGAAGGTCGGCAGCTCGCGCCGGTCGGGCCACCCGCTCACATCCCACAACCCGGACCTCTTGAAGGCCTTGGCGCAATGGAAGTAGACCTCCTCGACGTCGAGCAGCAGCGCCAGCACAGGCCGCCTGCCTCGCACAGCCATCGCGTCCGTGAAGGGGGCGTCCTTGATGAGACGCGCCCGTCCGTTGACTCGCAGGGTCTCCTGGACGCCGGGGATCATGAACAGCAGCCCGGCGTGCGGGTTGTCGAGGACGTTGCGGAAGCTGTCGAGCCGGCGGTTGCCGGGGCGGTCGGGTATCGCCAGGGCCCCGTCGTCGAGAACGTGCGTGAATCCGGCGGCGTCGCCCCGGGGTGATACGTCACAGCGTCCCTCGGCGTCGGCCGTGGCGAGCAGGCAGAAGGGAGAGCGGGAGATCCAGGCCCGCGCGTGGGCGTCAAGGCAGTCGAGCTGCTTCCGGCGAACGGCGGGGCTCGGGTGGTCGATGAGCTCTCGCAGTTCCGATGCGTCCTTGATTCCCGTGTAGCCGGTCACGGTACTCACCTCTCCGCCTCTGCTGTCGAGGACAGCAGCCGTGTGCTGACCGAAATCCACTGTCACCCGCGGCCGCGGGCAGCACCTTCCTCCGATCGGTCGACAACCGGTATGACCAGGACGCCGACGCTCCGACACGGGAGGCCACCACTCCCTCACTCCACGTAGCCAGTCGAAGGCTTTGCGCATTGCCGACCTGCGAGGACGCCCTGCTCCGCGTACATCTCAGGCCGCGATCCTCCGGCCCGTCAGCCGATCAGCGGACCAGTCACGGCGCCGCACGACGGTTGCATGGAGTCCCGCCGACCGGCGGTTCCAGCCGGCACGCGAACGCGTGGCAGGTGCGCGTGGTGCTGACGGTGCGAGAGAGACGGAGCCGAGAGAATGAGTCGCCCCTCCCATCACCCCAGGCACCGCGAACGCCGGAGCCAGAGCATGGCCCACGGGCGTCAACGATCCGTTCTCACGGCGATGTTGCTGTGCCTCGTGAGCGTCGGCGGTTGCGCCGTGGAGCACGAAGCGGTGGCCGTGGCACCCTCGCAGAGCGGCGCCGCGCACAGCCGGCCCTCCCCCGGCGCCTCCACGGCGCCGTCCCCCAGCCCTCAGGCGGGCGGGCTCGCCGTGCACAACCAGGTGAACCCGGCGATCGCCCACAGCACCGGCGCGGGCAGCCGCACCGTCGCGCTCACCTTCGACGACGGCCCCGACCCGCGTTGGACGCCGCAGATCCTTTCCCTGCTCTCCCAGTACCACGCCCGTGCGACGTTCTGTCTGATCGGTCCGCTGGCGGAAGCCCATCCCGAGCTCGTGCGGGACATCGTCGCCGCCGGGCACCGGCTGTGCGACCACACGGTCCACCACAACGAGGCCATGCACGCCCTGCCACCCGGCGCCCAGGAATACGAGATCACCGGAGCCCAGGCCATGATCTCCCGGGCCGCCGGGGTGAGTGCCCCGCTGCGGTACTTCAGGGCTCCCGGCGGTGACTTCACCCCCGCCATTCGGCAGATCGCGGCGCGCCACGGGCTGCGTCCGCTGGGTTGGACGGTCGACGCCGAGGACTGGAAGCGGCCCGGTGTCGCCGCGATCGTGTCCAACGTCAAGCGGGAGCTGCGGCCCGGGGGCATCGTGCTGATGCACGATGCCGGCGGCGACCGCTCCGAGACGGTTCAGGCGCTCAGGCAGTTGCTGCCCTGGCTGGTGGCCGAAGGCTACGGCTTCGAATTCCCGGAGACCTGAGCAATGACTGCGGTGGGCACCACGCCGTAGCGCTACAGCACGCAGCGCCGGCTCTGTCCAGGTACGGTCAGATCCGGCGCTGAGCGGTATCGGCACGGTATCGGCCTGGGGAACACGCAGGACTACCGATCCCCCGACGGGAAGCAGATCCGGACGTAGACCGTCTTGCCTTCCTGAGCGTCCGGGCGCCGGCGTACGCCCCAGCCGTCCGCCAGGACGTCGACCAGGCCCATCCCGAAGCCTCCGGTCTCGCCGCGCTCGCTCTCCGGGCGGATGACCGGGCCCTCGGCGACGCCGTCGTCTATCTCGACGGTGAGTTCCGGGCCGTCCCACGAGGTCCGCATCTCGCTCGGGCCGCAGGCGTGACGGCAGGCATTGGTGACGAGTTCCGAGACGATGAGCAGAGCGGCGTCGGCCTTCTCCCTGATGGCAGGGGCGGCCGCCTCAGTCAGGCCACGGTCGCGCAGCCGTGCCAGCACGGTGCGGCGGGCGTCGCGGGCGGCGAACCGCGGATCGGCGAAGTGGGAACGGTGCGGCGCCCGGGCGACGGGACGCGTCAGTGCGATGGTCATCGGTTGTCCCTTCGGATCGGGGAGGGTCGGGGAGGGTCGGGGAGGGTCGGGCGTACTGCCACCCGGGGTGGCATGCCGTAGAGCGCACGGTCATGCGCGATGCGTGACCGACGGGGCGCTGTCGGTCAGGACCAAGCACCCCAGGTGTCCGGTAGCGGTCGTGTACAGGGCCTTGACGACGCCGGCCGCGGCCAGCGACGTCCGGCAGCGCGGACACGGTGCGGCCGGCGTGGGCCTGCCCGCGGCGTCGACCCGGGCGATGCAGATCACCGCTCCGGTCGTACGGCGCGCTCTGCGCAGCACCCTCTCCTCGGCGTGGAAGGTCGCGTTCCGGAAGTCCACGCTCGGCGCGTTCCGGAGCACGTTGGGACCGGCGGCCAGGACACGGTTGCCCATGGCGAGGACCGCGCCCACCCGGTAGCGGCACGACGAGCGCGTCGCCTGTCGGATCGCGAGGTGGATGAGCGCCACTCCGGTTCCTTACCGCCGAGGCGGTGGCTGTTTGATCGCATATGCCCAGAGTGTCGGTTTATGCAGCGCACACCGATCCCCGGATCGGTCCATAAGCCGACTGACAGCCGTCCACCGATGGCAGCCGCCGCGTCCCCCATTCATCGGATCCCGGCGCCGGTGCCCGAAGGTGACGCGACCGGTGCTCCCGCGCCCTCCCCTTCGGCCGTTGGCACCCGAAACCGCGGCTGAGAGCGTCGCGGCATGGGAGTCATCGCTTCATTGCAGACCGCTGATATCACCGTGGAGCCGGGCGAGGAGGCACGGTGTGAGGTGCGGCTGCGCAACACGGGCACCGTGGTGGACCGCTTCACCCTCGATGTGCTGGGGGAAGCCAAGGAATGGATCACCGTCTCTCCGGCAGAGGTCAGTGTCTTCCCCGGCGACGACGCGACCGCCGAACTGACGTTCCGGCCGCCGCGGGCGGCGAGCACCCCGAACGGCAGCGTCCGGTTCGCCCTGCGGGTCATGTCGTGGGAGGACACCGAGGGATCCACGGTCGAGGAGGCCACGGTGAACGTGGGCACGTTCACCGACCTCACCGCGGAACTGCTTCCCCGGACGACCCGGGGACGGTGGCGGGCCCGCACCCGGCTCGCCGTCGACAACCGTGGCAACTCCCCGGCCTCCGTCACCCTCAGCGGCCTCGACGAGGACGGGAAGCTGCGCTTCGTCATGAGGGAAGGCGCCCTCCGTGTCGATCCCGACACCAGCAGGATCGTCCCGGTGCGCCTGCGCGTCGGCGAGAGGTTCCTGGTGGGACCGCCGCGGACCGTCCCGTACCAACTCCTTGTCCGCGGGCCGGAGAACAACACCGTCACGGCCGACGGCGCCCTCGTCCAGCTGCCGCTTCTGCCCGCCAGGCTCCCCAAGGCACTCGTCCTCGCCACGGCCGGCCTCGTCCTGGCATGCGTCCTCGGGCCCGCCTACTTCAAACCGTCGGCGCACTCGGCGGCCGTGACCGCCCCGCCGCAGGACACCGGGGCCGGGGCGGACAACGCGACACACAGCACCTCCCCCGCGCCTTCGGGGCGGCCCTCGGCCCAGTCGAAGCCGGACGAGGCCTCGGCGTCGACGCCGCCGCCTCCGTCACCAGGCCCGTCGGCCGAGCGGGACACCGGACGGGAGGGCGGCAGCCCCGCCGCAACAGCGAAAGCACCGGCGGTCACCGGCAAGAACTCCCCGACCGCCGCCCTGGAGGAGACGGAAGCGGCACCCGAACCGGTCAGCATCCAGGCCGAGGACTTCCGCATCGAGACGACAGCCGCACCCGGAAGGCCCGGCGAGTTCAAGACCTTCGAGCACAAGGTCCCGAAGGGACAGACGCTTTACATCAGCGACTTCATGCTGGAGAACCCGCACAGGGACACCGGCACGCTGCAGATTCGCCGGAACGGCGCCGTCCTGATGGAGTACGAGCTCTCCGACGTCCACCCCCAACTGGACCGCCACTTCCTCGAACCGCTCAGGTTCGAAGCCGGGCAGCGGCTCGTACTGGCCGTCGACTGCCGGAAGCCGGGCCGGACCGCATGCACCCCCGCCGCGTTCGTCTCGGGACGCTCCATGACCCCTGCCGAATGACGGATAGCCGTGCGACAACCCTGAGTTAAGGCTGCGTGGAGGCGTGCGAGGACATACTTCGGGGCGCGAGCTCACCGATGCCGCGGTGACAACCAGATAGGAGCCCCCATGCAGGACAGGATTGCGGTGCAGGTGCGCGCCTTGGACCCCATCTCCGAGATGGGTGTCCTCACGGCTCTCCGGCCACGGCCGGAGGTCCGCCTGGTGGACGGTCCGGAGGACGGGACGGTCGGCGTCGTCGTGGCCGAGGGCGTGAACGACCAGACGGTCCAACTGCTGCGGTCGGTTCGGGCGAACGGTGCGGAGAGCGTCGTCGTCGTGGCCGGTGCGGTGGACGACGACGGGCTTCTCGCATCGGTCGAAGCGGGCGTCGGCGGTGTGATCCGCCGACAGGACGCGACAGCAGACCAACTGGTGCGGCTGATCACGTCGGTGCACCGAGGCGCCGGAGTGATGCCTCCCGACCTGCTGGGGCGCCTCCTCAAGCAGGTCTCGCGTCTGCAGAACCATGTGCTCACGCCGCGCGGCATCAGCCCCACCGGCCTCACCGACCGCGAGGCCAGCGTGCTCCGGCTCGTCGCCAAGGGCTTCGACACGGCCGAGATCGCACGGCAGCTCGCGTACTCGGAGCGCACCGTCAAGCACGTTCTCCATGACGTCACGACCCGCTTCCAGTTGCGCAACCGGTCGCACGCCGTCGCCTACGCCATTCGCGAAGGGCTCATCTGAGAGGCATGACCGTACCCACCGGCGGTACGAGCACCCGCCACCGCTACGCGCATCGAAGACGTCGGCCGTGCGCCCCGCACCACCCGAAAGGCACTGACATGAGCCGGCCCGCGGCACGCCTGGGCGACCGAGTGACCGGCACCGACACCCACATCGTGCTGGTGCCGTCGCCGGGCGGGCCGGTGCCCACGCCCACGCAGCTGCCGTTCAGCGGCACCATCACCTCGGGCTGCTGCGCCACGGTCCTGATCGGCGGGAGACCCGCCGCCACCATCGGGAGCCGTGCGACGAACGTCCCTCCGCACGTGCCCCCCACGGGCACCTTCGCCAGGCCCCCGGAGAACTCCGGGAGCGTCAGCACGGGCGACCCTCGCGTGCTGATCGGCGGCAGAGCCGCGGCTCGCAACGGCGACACCGTGGTGACGTGCAGCGACCCGGTGCCCGCGCCCAACTGCAGGATCTCCGCTGCGGGAAACGTCCACATCGGCTGACCGCCCCCGCGGCACTTCTCACGATCAGGAGTTCTCACGCCCATGCTGCTTGCTCGAAAGAGGGCTGCCGCGGGTCAGGCACGCACCTCACCCGCCGTCACACGCCTGAAGAGGGAGTTCCGGTGGACGCCACTGGCGATGGCCGCTCTCCTTTCCACCGGTCTCACCTGGATCGTCCTCTTCTACCTGACCCAGGGTCGTCTCCCCGTCCACTCCTGGGGGAACTGGAACCTCGGATTCGGTATCGCCCTCCTCGTGACCGCCCTGTGTCTCTCCGCACGATGGCGGTAGCGGGCGCGGTCGGCGTGGACGGCACAGGGCCGGGGGCCGTCCGTCCGAGCGGAAGGCCCCCGGCCCTGTGCTGTCGACCGGCGTTCAGTCCGCGGCGGAGGAGGCGGTCAGCTTCGCGTAGACCACGACGTTGTCCTGGTACGCATGAGCCGCTTGGTCGTAGTGGCCGCAGGTGATCAGCCGGAGCTCCGCGTCCGCGGTGTCCCCGTAGACCTCGCGCGCCGGGAAGTCGCTCTTGGGGTACTCCGCGAGCCGGACGACCGTGAAGTGTGCGGTCGTCCCGTCCGCACGGTGGACGAGGACGGCCTGACCCGCCCGGAGCACGCCCAGCCGGTAGAAGACGCCGGTGCCGTAACGCCCGACGGTCGAATGTCCCAGGATCACCGCGGCCCCCTTCTCCCCCGGTGTGCTCGATCCCTGGTACCAGCCTGCCGGCGCGTCGGCTGCGATGGGCGGCACCTGCACCTCACCGTTGCGGTCCAGACCGAGGGTGTCGAGCCGCGATCTGACATGAAGGGACGGTATGTCGATACTCACGGGCTGTGAGCGCGCCATGGGAGCGGCGGCCACCACACGGGCCTCGGGACCGGTCGTGGCCGAGGGCCGCGGTGGCACGGTGTGCGCCGGATGGGGCCACCAGGAACCGCTCGTCGCCCCCAGGAAGAGTCCGCCGGCGAGCACAGCCGCCGCGATCGCGGCCCTCAGCGCCAGGCCGCGGGCACGCACGGACGACGGCATCCTTCCGGCCCTCCTTTCAGCCCTCCCTGCGGACTCCTCACCGCTGCGTGCCGGTGCGCCGGCGGCGCATCACCAGACCGGCACCCCCGGCCCCTGCGAGGAACCCGCCGAGGGCCGCACCCACCGCCTGACCGACGTTGACCGTGGCCTTCGAGGAATCGCTCGCCGGGTCGAACTCACCGGTCGCGGGGGCGCCGTTCGGAGTCACGTGCGGCGACGGGGTCGCGGGATGCGTGCCGTCGTGGTGGGTGCCCCCGCCGCTGTCCGACCCTCCGCTGTCCGTGTGCTCGCCGAGCACCTGGAAGGTCGTCCTGGCGGTGCCCTCGCTGCCGATCAGTTTCACGACGTACCTACCGGGCTTCCGGACCGCGGTGGCATGCCCGGTGAACGCGAGCGGATCGGTCTTGTCGAGCGTGGCCGAGCGGCCCTGGAAGCCCGCGGACTCCACCGCCTTGACCGTACCGATGGGGTTGCCCTGCGAGTCGGTGGCGACGGTTCCCGAAACGCTCACCTCGGTCCCCGGCCGCACTTCCGTCGACGAGACGAACACGCGTGCCGACTCCGCCCGGCCCGGGGACCGAGTGGGCTTCGGAGTCGGCGACGGGGTGGGGCTGTCGACCGTGAAGGACGTCGACACCTCTCCGTTGCTGCACTTGACGGTCACCTGGTACGGGCCTGACCTCTGCACCGCCGTTGCCGTGGCGGTGAACGCGTCCGGCCTGTCCTTGGTCACCTTGGCCGTGCCGCCGACGAAACCGGGCGAGGTGATGGACGTGAGCTTCGGGGCAGGGCCGCTGTCCGGCACAGCACAGGTGCCGTCGATGTGGACGGTGCCGCCCGGCGCGACCGTCGGTGCGTCGACGGAGACATGCGCGGCGCTGCCCGGTGAGGCCGGTGCGTCCGTGGCCTGTGGAGCGGGGGTCGACGGCGTGTCCGCGAAGGCGGTGCCGGACCCGAACGCCAGGGTTCCGGCGGCGAGGACGGCCGCTGCGTGGAGTGCGGAAATGCGCATAAGAGGACCTTCTTCGATGTCCGGTCGCTCCTGCCGTGGTGCGCCGAGCCGGGCTCGGGGACCTCGGGGAGCGACAGCCAGCCCGCACGCGATTCGCGACTGCGTTGGTGCGGGACTCCACAGTCCGCCCGGAGTGCGGCCGCGGGTATCGGTCGATCGCGGGACCGCGGGGAGGACTGTCGCGTCCCTCAGAGCCCGCTCACCTTCGTGAAGAACTCGATCTCGGACAGGGCGACCAGGCGGTCCCCCTTCGTGGCCGGGTCGATGGCGGTGATGTGCACCTCCAGCTCACTGACGTCGTCCCGGTCCGGCAGGGTGATCTGCTGTGGCGAGGGAGAGTCCTTGATCGTGAGGTCCACACCGTCCTGACCTGTGAGGACGAGCCGCAGCCGCTCCGGCCGCCCGTAGGCACGGAAGTCCGCGGTGTCCCCGTTCCAGATCACCAGGTGGTCCAGAGAGACCGGTTCGTCGAACCGGACGGTGAGCACGGGCTCTCGTACCGACGCGTGGAATGCCCAGA
The DNA here is from genome assembly GCF_019219825.1 of Streptomyces sp. TRM70350. GTDB lineage: Bacteria > Actinomycetota > Actinomycetes > Streptomycetales > Streptomycetaceae > Streptomyces. The sequence goes on from NZ_JAHUXH010000006.1 coordinate 358,014, forward strand.
ACGTGTTGCTGAAGCCGTCCACGGCATGGACCCCCTCGTGTCCCTTCACCGCGCTGCTGGCGACCGCCTCGGCAGGAACCGCCGGGCGGAATTCGGGCCGGATCACCAGACCGATCCTGTCCCGTATCGCCCGGACCTCGCGGTCGACGGCCTGCCGCATGGGCGGGTGCAGCGCATACAGGCTGGTCGCGGTGATCGCCGCCACCCCGACCGCCATCCGCAGAAAGCCGAGGACCGAGGGCGTTCCCCCACCGGAAGTGCCGTTCCCCGATCCCTGATGACCGGGGCGCTGCCCGGCCTTCAGTCTCCTGTCACGGGTACGCAGGAGCAGTCGGCGCCACCATGGCTGCCGGCGGCGGACCTCGCGGGTGGTCTCCAGCTTCTCGCCGCAGTGGCGGCAGAACGTCCGCTCCAGCGGATTGCCCGACGTGCACGCCGGGCAGCGGAGGTTCCCGTCCCGCGAGCGCCGTTGCACCTGCTGGGGCGCCTTGACCGCCGTGTCCTCCCGGGGTCGTTGAGGCATGACCTCCTCGGGCTGTGCGGGCTTGTCCCCGTCGGAGGGGGAGCGCCGGAGCCGCCGCTCCGCCGCGGGGACGCCCGCGACGCGCGGGAACTGCGGTCTCCGGCCGACTCCCGTGGGCGGGCGACCGTCTGCGGCACGATCTGCCGCCTCGCCCGTACGAGTCCCGGGCGGCGTGCCGGGAAACCGTGGCCGCCCACTCGCCCCGTCCGCTCCGGCTCCGGGCCCGGTGGGCGGGGCGGGCGGTCGTCGCGGGCCCGGATCATCCGCGGCCGGACTCCGGGGGAACCGTGGCGCCGTCGGGAACGACGGCCGGTCTTCTCGCACGTCGCGCGGCTGCGGGACTGCTGTGGGCCTTCCCCGCCCCTGCGGGCCCGGCAGCGGCGGGTCCTCTCCACTTCCCGCTCCCCCCGGCCGCCCGGGAGGCCCAGGCCGTCCAGGAGGCCCAGGCCGTCCGGGAGGTCCCGCCGGGCGCGGGACGGGGTCGCGGTTCCCGACATCGCTGTAGAGGACGCGCTGCGCGCGTTCCCTCAGCCGGTCCGCCCCATGTTCCGCTTCCTGGGCGGCCTCTTCCCGGATCTCGTCCGAGACGGCCAGGGTGACTCTCTCGCCGGTCCACTTCAGGTAGCTCCGGCACGAGCCGCAGAACGTGTCCTCCGGCCGGCTGTGGGCTCCGCACTTACGACAGACGATCACCGCTCGTCTCCCTCGGCCCTCCGGTCGTCGCCCATGCCCTCCCGCTCGTCCTGCGACGCCCGCCCTCCTCCGCCCCCTGTGAGGGACTCCACGCGATGGGCCACGTGCACCGGTGTGAAGCTCTGCACGAGCGCGTCGACCGCGGCGATCCGTGCCGGATCACCCGTGGAGACCCGCACCGTCAGGACCGGTCGGGCGGCCTGGACCGGCGCGCTCCCCGGCACCGACGAGTACGTCACGCCGCCGCCCGTCTCCTCCACCGTCACGTCCGCGTCGTCCACCAGGACGTGCGTGAGGAGTTCCCGCAGACCTGCCACTGTTCCCCTCGTCCGCAGCAGCTCCGGAGCGCGCCGTGTCAGGGCGCGCCGCCGGTCCGGCGCGAGCGCGCCACAGGAGGGCAGTCCGGTCCAGCCGGCGAGCCACGCCACGAAGTCCTGCGGCGCGAGCCGGGGGTCGAGGTACGCCTCCAGGCAGTCGAGGGTCGCGATCACCGGGGCGAGCACCTCGTCGAGACCGGCGGTGAAGCGCTGTACGAAGTCGTCCTCCTGATAGACGGCGGGCAGCAGGGCGCCGATCGGGTGCGGAGACGGCAGCCCGGGAACGGAAGCCCTCACCGTGACTCCTCCACACGGACCTGGTGCTCGTACGAGAAGACGAGGCTGTGCGGGTCGAGGTGCACGCGATCGGTGGCCGGGCCACGTTCGCCGGTGACCGGGTGCGCCCCGAACAGCACGACCTCCTCGACGAGTTCGACGCCGGGCACGGACTGGAGCACGGCGTAGAGGTCACCGGACTGCACCGGCCTGCCGAACGGCCATCCGGTTCCGTCCGGGCCGCCCGCGACGGGGTTGAGGTAGCCGTACAGGGCCTCCAGCGCGTCGTCGCCGACCCGTGAGGTGTCGCTGCCCGGCGAGGCGGTCATGCGGACCACTGCCGTCACGCCTCGGTACCGCGGGGGCTCGATGTGCACCCGGGTGCCGATCAGCCGTGTCTCCTCCAGGCGGGCGGCGATGCGCGCGAGGGCGGCAGGGGCGGGTACCAAGTCCTCGAAGCGCAGTCTCCCCCGCTCGGACTCCGCGGCCGGAACGACGAGGACCTTCACGACCGCGCCCGCGGCGTCCTGCTCCGTCGCGCTCACACACCGGGCCCTGGCGATCTCGGGCGCCGCTTCCCGGGTGAGGAACTCGAAGTCCTCGGCGGTGACGGCACGATCGCGCGTGCGCAGCGACAGGGGTGCGCGCTGTCTGATCTCCTGCATCGTCTCGCCGTCGACGCCGCCTTTGGCGGGCTGTGTGTTCTCGACCTGCGCGACGAAGGGAATCGACGACCGCAGTGTGCGGATCGCCCCGACGCCGACGTTGCCGCGGCTTCCGCCGCCGCTCGCGTAGCGCTTGAGCCGGATCGTGGCGTTCCGGGCGGGCACGGCGCCGTAGTGGCGCATCGTTCCGTCCGGGAGTCTGACGGCAGGTCCGAACTGGACGGTGCCGTCGGCCCCGTCGACGACGTAGTGGCGGTCGTCCGGACCGCTGTCGGCGAAGGAGTCGACCCTCGTCCAGCGTTCCCAGTCGCCGTCGCTCCCGACTTCCAGGACGCATTCCACCGTGCCGGTCAGGACCGGCGTACGGGTGGCCCGGAAGCGCTGGTGGGCGACGCCCTCGGACGTTCCGAGCACATCGTTCTCGACGATCTCGGCGTGCACCGCCTCGGTCGTGGCACCGATGACCGCCACGTCCAGTCCTTCGACGATCGGCGATGAGCTGTAGCGCGGAAGTCCGGCCTGCGGCTCGACGACGCGGGCGCGCAGCCATCCGGCGCGGCAGCCGTCGATGATGCTGGTCTGATGGTCGGCGGGGAGCTGGACGACGATCGCCCCGGGACGGTTGAGGCCACCGGTCTCGTCCCGTCGGACCTCGCATCGGGTCCAGCCGTCGCCGGTCCACGCTTCCCACAGCAGCGGCGGGCGGTCCGGGTCGACTCCGATCCCGTGGATGTGGCAGTCCAGCTCCAGGGCGACGAGGCATCGGGGCGCGGCGTCGTCCAGGCCCACCAGCATGGCGTCGCCCGGCCGGGGAGCGGTGTCGGAGAAGGCCGGGAAGGGGATTCCGAGGCGCAGGGGTTCGTCGCGCGGCACCCTTTCGTCCTCCGCCCCCGACAGCGTCATGACGTGCTCCAGCCCGCAGGGGACCACGTGCAGGTCCTCGACCGTCGAGAAGACCACCGCCCGGTCGGCGTCCGTGCGCAGTGTGGCGGCGCTCGTGCCCGCCGGCACGAGGAGAGGGGCGGTCGCGGGCGCGGAGAGCCAGAAGGTGAGCGGGACCCGCGCCGCGGTCGGCGGGAACCGCTTCATCCCGACGAGGTCGAGGAACTTCACGTACAACCGGTCGGGGACGCGGTTCAGCCGGTACAGGAGCTGGTCCGTCATGAAGGCGAACGTCTCGATCAGGGTGACGCCCGGGTCGGACACGTTGTGGTCGGTCCATTCCGGGCATCGCTGCATGACCAGGCGTTTCGCGTCGTCGACGAGGTCCTGGAAGCGGCGGTCGTCGAGGTCGGGCGCCGGCAGTGCCATCAGTAGTCGCCTCCCTCGTCCGGGATGGCGTAGAAGGGGAACACCAGGTTGCGGTGGTCGTTCGTCGTCTTCACCGTGTACTGGATGTCGATGTGGAGGAGTGAGCCTTCTTCCGTGTCCGGTGTGACGGTCACCGCGTGCACGTCGATGCGTGGCTCCCAGCGTATGAGGGCGTTGCGGACCACGTGGGAGAGCTCGGCGATCGTGCGGGGACCGATCTCGCGGAAGACGAAGTCCCTGAGGGGACAGCCGAATTCGGGCCTCATCGGCCGTTCGCCGGGCTGGGTGGCCAGGATGAGCCGGATGGCCTGCTCCAGTTCCTGCTCGCGGCTGACCAGCGCGATGCCGCCCGTGGGTCCGGTGCCGGTGGGGAAGGCCCAGCCTGCGCCGATGAAGTCGTCTGTGGCCGCGTTGTGCACGTCCTGTCCTTCAGTTGAGCTTGATGGGGTTGCCGCTGACCCGGACGGTGCGGCCCTTGATCGCGACGTCGCCGCCGCTTTCGATGGTGATCGCCGTGTCCGCTGTGAGGTTCAGCCGGGATCCGCCGTCGACGTTGACCGTCCCGCCGGGACCGCTGCGCACGTTGACCGTGCCGCGGTCGCCGCAGGAGACGGTGACCGTTCCGCTCCTGGCCCGGCTCTGGGGCTGGCGGGGATCGCAGGTCAGGGTGATCGTTCCGGCGATCTGGTCGATGGACAGCGAGAGGCTGTCGGTCCCGGTGCCGAGGACGAGCCGCGACTCGGACGCGCGTCCGCCGGAGGCCGGTACGTCGTCCGCGAAGACGAGCCGGTTGCCGGAGCTGCTGACGAAGCCGCGGCGTACGAGCGTTCCCGTCGCCCCCGCGCTCTTGACCGCCGGGCCCCCGAGTCCGTACTCCGTCCTGCCGTTGATGAGCCCGCCGATCACGAACGGACGGGCCGAGTCGCCCATTTCGAACCCGATCAGGACCTCGTCGCCGACTTCCGGGAGGAAGAGCGCCCCGCTGCGGCGTCCGGCACCGAACTGGGCGACGCGGGCCCAGTCGGACTCGTAGCCGGGCGACAGCCAGGGCAGGGTGACCTTCACCCGGCCGACGCCCTGCGGGTCGTTGATGTTGGTGACGACACCGCACACGAGGCCGTTGAAGGGTGACGGCCCCGGCTGCGAGGGGCGGGCGGGGGCCAGTCCCGGCAGGGTGCGCTCCTGGCCGCCGCTCACGTAGAAACGGGTGTGGTACCCGCCCTCGTCCTCGGCGAACGTGTGCCGGGCTTGGGTGACCGTCCAGTCACCCGTGAACCGGCGCGGCACACCGTCGATCCGGACCACCGCACCGGCCGTGATCCGCGGGTCGCCGACGGCGTGCCCCTCGGCCTCGGCGGATGTGCTGCCCAGTGTCTCCGCGGCGCTCTCCGCGAGGGCTTCGGCGGTGAGGGCCGCCGTCGGCCCGCCGCCCGACGGGTGCCCGCACAGGACATGCGCCTCGGGATCCGGCTCCTGGCCGGTCCCGGGGCGTACCTGCCGGGCGAGTGCGGACGCGCCCGGCACTCCGGCCGCGCCGGTGAGGGAGCGGGCCAGCTCCACGGGATCGGAGGAGCCGGTGCGCACCGCGGCGTTGACGGTCGTGGCCCGGGCCACGACCACGGACGTGGTGTCGGGGTTCCACGAGCGCACTTCCACCTTCGGCGACAGCGCCGCCGCGGAGATGCGGGGCAGGAAGGTGAGCAGGTTCTCGCGGAACCGCAGTTCCACCGGCCCTCCTTGCCCGTGGTGGGCGGTGCCCGGCGGCACGGACGGGGAGGTGGCGCCGACCCGTCGGCGGAAGAAGAACTTCCCGTCGGCCGTTCCGGCTTCGAATCCCGCCGCCCGCGCACGCTGCTGGAGGAACTCCCAGTCCGTGGTGGCCATCTGCGACAGATGGGCGTGCGTGATGCGGGACTCGTCGATGTCGCCCAGGACCAGGCCCGCCTCCAGTGCGATGCGGCGGGCGATGTCGGAGTCCTTCATGTTGACGAACGTCCTGGTGCGGGGCCCGCGTTGCAGCCGGTGGCTCCGGTCGTAGCCGCGTACGACGGTGTACGTGGTCATGGTGTCGCACACCGCTTCCACGGCCGTGACGTCGCCGACGATCAGCCTGCGCGCGGCGCTGCTCGTCGGTGCGCCGCCGTGGATCTCCACGACGGATCCGATGTGCAGGCCCGCGGCATCGGCGACGGTCCCCTCGTCGTCCAGGAAGGTGATCTCGAACATGTCGGGCAGATGGAGATGGGTGTCGACGACCACCTTGATCATCCGGTTCTCCACCTCTGCCGCGAGGCCGATCGGGCGCTGCCGCCCCGCCCGGACCGTCGCTCGCACCGTCGGAGTCTCCCCGGTCGGAGTGCTCATGTGCGGTTCTCCGTGAGCTCGTCGCGACCGGGCAGGTAGAGCACCGCGCCCGGCCGCAGCCGCAACGGGTCGTCGATCCCATTGGCGTCCGCCAGGCGGCGCCACGCGTGCGGCGACCCGTACGCGGCCCGGGCGACGGTCGGCAGGTCCTCACCCGCGCACACCGTGTGCCCGGCACGTCCGGGCGGTCCGCCCGAGGTGGGATTGGTCGGCAGGGTGCCCAGCAGGCTGGGCAGCTCCTGGAGGTTGATGGTCACCTTCGCCCGTACGGGAATGGCGAGATGGTCGAACCGCGTGTACGTGATCGTCGCGCTCGTGAGCACCGCCTGGTAGCAGAAGCCCATGTCCGGCACGCCCCACTGGAACGTCAGCACCGGCATCCGGTTGACCGAGTTGGCGATCGACGCGTGGAAGGCCACCGCGGCCGCACCGGCCGCGACCTGACCGGCGATCCCGCCGCCCGGGCTCATCCAGTTCAGGAGTTGGTCGCAGAAGGGCTTCGTCTCGCGCCCGGTGAAGATGACATCGCTCAGTGTGATCCGTGCCGGGTCCGCCTTCTTGAACACGGGACCGGTGCTTCCCGCCGGGGTGCCCCCCGAGCGCGACGCGCTGCCGTGACTCCTCGTCAGCACGGTGCGCGCCACGGAGATCTTGTCGGGGGGCAGGCGGAAGACGACGGCACCCACCGCGGGCGGCGCGGTACATGCCAGGATCGCCGGCATCATGTCAGACCTCACAGGAACCCCTGGTGGGCCAGTTCCAGGGTTTCGACGGCGACGTTGCCACTTGAGGCATCGAGGTCAGGTCCTTTCCAGCTCTTCGGATAGACGTTGCGCAACGACCAGGACGCCACCGGGAACCGGCGGTCGTTGCGCGCGTCCAGGAGGACGATCTGGGCCGTCACTCCGGGGTAGTCGTCGGCGTTCTCGTCGCGGTACCAGGCGGTGACGACCTGGCGCAGCCACGCCTGGAGGCGGGCCGAGTCACCCGCGCTCATCGCCCGTTCCAGGGTGATCGTGCTGTACTGGAGGCGGCCGGGGAGGATGACCGCGTACTCGTAGACGCCACCCGGTTCGACGTCCTCGTTCACGAAGGTGACGCCGAGCCCCTTGCAGCTCGCCCAGCCACCGAGGTCCACGCCGTCGACGACGACGTGGAAGCGCATGGCCATCCCGAGCATGTCGTCATCCCGCACGGCCACACCCGCTCGGCAGCTCCGGCCGCCGGTCGCGCCTCGCGTCCCCGCGGCTCATGCCTTGCTTCCGTCGTCGAGGAAGCCCAGATGCGCGAGTTCCAGCTTCTCCAGCGCCACCTTGCTGGTGGATGCCTCGAAGCCGGAGATGGACCACTTCATGGGGACGATCCGGCGCATCTCCCAGGTGATCAGCGGCTGGTTCGAGGGGCCGAGCAGCGTGATGGAACCGCTGTGGGGTTTGCTCTGGAACGAGGTGCTCGCCAGCCATCCCTGCACGATGCTGGAGTCCTCGCACGCCGCGCGGGTCAGCTTCAGCGTCGAGTACTCGGTGTACCCGGGGAAGTACCAGCGGTCGTTGCCCGCATCGCCCGCACGGTATTCGCAGAGCTTCCACTGCACGTCGAGGCCGTCGACCTGGGCCCAGCTTCCGAGGTTGTAGGTGCCCTCGTCGATGACGACCTGGAAGCGGTTGGCGAGGGCGAGGGTGGTGTTGTCCGTGAAGGACATGGGTGTCTCCGTGTTTCGGCGGGTGTCGCAAAGCGTGCTGGCGCATGGCGCAGGGCGTTCAGCAGATGTCGCAGAGCCGTCCGGACCGCTCGCGGTCGATCAGCAGCTCGTGCCGGAGCCGCGAGCGGAGCCTGTCGTAGGCCCGCGCCGTCAGGGCTTCGACGGTGATGTCGTCCAGTTCCTCCACAGCGATGTCCGGCGGGCCGGGCTCCGGAGGCGGAGGCGGGGCTGACGGGGAGGGGCCGCTCGACTGCCGCACGGTCGGGTCCACACCGAAGACCGGCAGGACGGTTTCCCTCAGTGCCTGCGCGGCCTGGCCCCCGAGCCATGACCAGCCCGGCGGCCCCGGGGGCGACTGATCCGGTTGCCAGGCGCCGCCGGGCGGCTGCGACGGTGGCGTGGGCGGCGTCATGGGGGCGGCCGGAACGTGGTCGGCGGTGGCCGGGGAGGTGGCGGACGGCTGGGGCGCGGGTCCGGCGCCGAACAGCCGCCGCAAGCCTTCCCGCTGCCCCTTCGAAAGGTCGACGCCGAAGCGCTCGGCCTCTGTTCCCGCCTGCCGTACGAGGGCCTGACCGGCCAGCCACGACCAGCCGAGCGGCTCCTCGGGCTCCTGTGGCTCGCCGGAGCCCGGCAAGCCCGGAATCCCGGTGTCCCGCCCTTCCGCACGCGCCAGTCGGAGTGCGATGACCTCGAAGTCCGCGTCGCCGAGGGTGTCCTCGGTCAGTTCACGCGCTCCGTCGAGCCGGGCACGGAGGTTCTGCTCCTCCAGGTACTCCGCGAGGACGCGGTCCCGCGCGTCGGTCGCCCGCTGCGTGCCTCCGGTCACCATGCCGCCCTGGGGCGTCCACGAGGCGACGGGAACGGCGGGGCCGACGCCCGTGTCGGGGGACGGCCCCGGCACGCCCGGTGCGGGAGCGGGCTGCTCCGGCGGCGGCGTGCGATCCGGCTCGCGACCGGGCGGCGGGGTGCCCGGATCGCCGCGGTACCAGCGCTCGGCCAGCACCGCTTCCACCTCCAGGGCGCGACCGCGAGGCGAGTCCTCCGGCGGGAGGGACGCGCCGTACACGAGTTGCTGGGCCACGTGGGTCAGTTCGTGGGCGATCAGCCCCCGCGCCTCGGGGGAATCGGCCGGTCCCGCGTCGCTGGGCAGCCAGACCTGACCGTCACGGGCAAAGGCCCGCGCGGACAGGCGTGCCGCCTCACGATCGACCGCGTGGCAGCGGCGCAGCCTCACGGTCGACATGTCGATGCCGAGAGCGTGTGTCAGGCCCGAGGTGATGTCCCGAGGGAGCGGATCACCGTGTTCCGGGCCGCCTTCCGGTGCGGGTTCCGGGCTGCAGATGGGCCGTGCGGTCACGACGGGTGCCCTGCGGACGGCCTGTGCGGGAGCCGGGCCCGGCGTACCCTCCGGAGCAGGGGGTTCGCCCTCCTCGTCGTCGGCGGGGCGGGGGCGTGCGACGCGGGGAGGGTGGTACGGAGCAGCGGGGCCGGGAATCGGGACCGTGCGGGCCTCGCGGACGGTCCCGGGCACGTCGTTCTGCCGGTCGTGCGGCTCCGCAGGAGTACGCGCAGGGTGTGCGAAGGTTTCTCGACCAGGGTGCGGTTCGTCGCGCGTTTCGTCCCGTGCCTGCGCCTGCTGGCTGAAGGGCGCTCCGAGGCCCAGCCTCCTGCTCTCCCCCAGGCTTCTGCGCGCCGTCCGGTGCTGAGGCGTGGCTGCGGGCGGCCGAAAGCCCACGGCGTCGCCCGGCGGGAACGGCGGAGGCGCAACCACCGTTGGCTCCTGCATCGTCGGCGCGCCGGGCACCGTCCCGCTCATCCACAGCGGAGGACCCGCGGGTTCGGCGGGCGGACGGGGCTGCCCCAGGTACTCGTCCGAGGCGCGGATCAGCGTCCGGCGCTCCGCGGCGGCCGTCCGCCGTACGACACGTCCTCGCCGGGGCTCTGGACGGTGCGGGAGCGGTGACGCCGCCTGGAGCGGTACGTCGGCGTACGCCAGTGAAGCCCGCGGCGTGCTCGGCCGATGGCGCGGGCCCGGCACTCGTACGACGTCCTCCGCCGCGCCCCCCGTCCCGTACGGCGTCACGTTCCCTCCCGTGACCACGTGAGGCGGCTGCGCTACGCGCATCCGTGCGGCGCGGGTGCCCTGCAGTGTGCCGACACGAAGCAGCGCGGTATCAATCGACCGGACACCACCCGTGATGGTCGGCCGGCCACCGACGACAGGGCGCAGAGGGGCCGCCTCCGCCCACGCGGGGCGGCGGTGGGGTGCGCCGGACACCCCCGAGCCGGTGTTCGGTGGTCCGCCCGGTGCTGGGCGGCGCCTGCGGCGGAACGGCCAGATCATCAGTGCTGCTCCTCATGCTTGGTTGCGCGTCTATTCCCCCTCGGCGATGCGACGGTGAATGCGCCCGACTTCGTCGACCACGCGCCGACGGACGGGATGTTCAAGATCCAGAATCGAGTCGAGGGACCAGTGCAGGTAGTACGCCACGTACGCGGCCTCTTCCCAGAGGCGGTCGGCGGCGTACGTCAGGATTCCCCCGGGGCATCACCGGACACGTCCACCGTGAAGTCGTGGGCGCACTCCGGGCAGGTCACGGCTGCCTCGCTGTGGCCCTCCTGGTTGATGCGCCGGTACAGGTCCTGCAGGAACGCCAGGTCGGAGGCGAAGAGGTTCTCGATGACGTAACCGCCGACCTCGTGGAGCGAGCCGAGGGAGACCACGGTGCGCTCCAGCAGCAGCACGGTCAGGTAGGCGGGGTTGGCCCGTACGCGCGGGTCCGACTGGGGGGCGATCTCGTCCCGTGCGGTGGCGAGCCGCATCACGCCTTCCCGATGCACCTCGCCGGACTCGTCGACGTAACCGCGCGGGAGGACGAAGGGGAACTCGGTGCACAGCCCTCGCCGGGCCGTCGTGGTGCGGGTGTTCGTCACGGGGTCACCCGCTGGATGTGCTCGCACACGAGGGTGACGGTCTCCATCAGCACTTCGCTGTTGCCTGCCTTGAGGGCACCGACTTCGAGCTTCGAGGGCCAGGCGTTGGAGAGGTAGTAGCGGGCGACGGGTTGGCCGTCGAAGTTGTACATGACGAGGGAGCAGCTCTTCCGGGCGGCGGCGATGTTGCCCGCGAGCACGGTCTGGTGCCAGCCCCAGAGTTCCATGCCCGAGCCCTTGCCCCGCTTGAGCACGACGGTGGGGGGCTTGGCCTTGCCGGGGAGCTTCTTGAAGATGATCTCCTTGTCGGAGGAGGAGAGGTAGTCGACCGGCTCCACTTCCGTGGTGATGCCGGAGAGTTCCGAGAACGAGGCGATCTCGTATCCGTCGATGGTGATGGAGAAGCGCGCCGCGGTGAGCGCGTCATGAGCCTGCTGAGGCCCCAGTCCCATGCTCATGCAGGGGTGTCCTTCCTGGGTTTGCGTTGTGGGGGGCTGCGCCTTGCGGTCACTCGTCCAGAGCCGTGCCGTCGGAGAACTGGGAGATGCGGAACACCACGAACTCGGCGGGCTTGACGGCCGCGATTCCCACCTCGACCGTGAGGATTCCCTGGTCCCGGCTCTCCGGCGGGTTGTTCTCCTCGTCGCACTTGACGAAGAACGCCTCCTCGGGGGTGCGGCCGAAGAGGGCGCCGTCACGCCAGACGCCGCGGAGGAACATGGTGATCGTCCGCTTCACGGAGTCCCACAGCTTGGCGTCGTTCGGTTCGAACACCACCCAGTTGGTGCCCTGCAGGATGGATTCCTCGACGTAGTTGAACAGGCGCCGGACGTTGAGATAGCGCCATGCGGCGTCGCTGCTGAGCGTGCGTGCTCCCCAGATCCTGATGCCGGAACCGGGGAATGCCCGGATGCAGTTGAGCCCGATGGGGTTGAGCTGGTCGTGTTCGCCCTTGGTGAGGGACAGCTCGGGGGCGATGACCCCGCGCAGCGGCTCGTTGGCCGGCGCTTTGTGCACGCCGCGGCTTTCGTCACTGCGTGCCCATACTCCGGCCACGTGGCCCGACGGAGGAACCAGGACCGGCTCGCCGGAGTCGGTGTCCGTCACCTTCAGCCAGGGCCAGTACATCGTGGCGTACTTGGAGTCGTAGCCGGTCTCGTCCGACCGCCAGTTCTTCACCTGCAGGGCGTTCAGCCCCGGAGGCGTGTCGAGGATCGCCACGCGGTCCGCCATCAGTTCGCAGTGCGCGATCACCGCTGCCTGGACCGCCTTGACGCCGTCCCGGTCCACCCAGCCGCGTTCGTACGCGCTCATCAGGTCCGGGACCGCGAGCATCGTCACGTCGTCCACGGCCTCCAGTCCCGCGATGCCCGTGCGCTCCAGCGCCTCCCCGATGAAGTCCTGGGCGGTGAGCCGGGCGGGACGGTCAGCGGCTGCGGTGCCACCGGTCAGCTTCGCGGCCGGGGCGGCATGGCGGTCGACCGCGGACGCCTCGGTCGCGGACGCCTCGGTCGCGGCGGCCTCGGGCAGCTGCTCGACACGGACGAGCTTCGAGCCCTCGTTCACGACGGTCACCACATGGGTCGGCCCCTTGTGCAGGGAGACGTTGTCGAACGTCTCGGCGACCTTGCCGTGCTGCTTGACGAGCAGCTTGACGAGCCCGTCGCCCCGCTCGGTGGCGTCGACGACCTCGACTCCGAGGACGTCACCCTGTGCCCCCGGCATCCGAGCCCGTACCGAAAGGGCCGGACGGCCGCCGGTCGTCCCGGCCGGGAGAAGGGCACGTGCGAACCGCGGCCGTGCGCCACTGCCGGAGGAGTCGGGTTCCTCTTCTTCCAGGTGGGGGATACGCACCACATAGGCGCTGCCGCCGCCATTGAGGAAAAAGCCGTGCACGGCCTGAGGAAGATATCCCCCAGGGCAGGACTCGCCGAAAGTCTGGGCGAACTGCGTCCAGTTCGTCACGAGCACCGGCTCGTTGAGCGGACCTCGCTCGGTGAAGCCGACGAACGCGCCAACGGCCGTGCCCACTCCCTCGATCGGTTTCGACCCTGACGAAACTTCCTCCACATAGACGCCAGGTGACAGGTATGTGGGCATGAATCCTCCGGACGGAAAAGCGTTGACGGCGTCGATACTTCCCTCGGCCACGGGGTGCGGCCAGGTCCATTCGGGGCCCCGTAGGGGCGGCCTCGCCCACCCGATCGGGCAGCCGAGGCACTTCGTTCGGACAGGCGACGGGAATTGCCCGACCCAGCGCCCGGAGGGGCAATGCTCCCGTCCGTGCACTCATCGAGACTGACCCGGTGATTCCCGACGCGAATGCCTCCCTGAACGCGCTCATCAAGTCGGCCGTCGGTGCCGGAGCTTCCGTTTCGTTCGCCCCGCCTCGGCCCCGCGAGAGCGGGGGACAGACACCGCACACGACGGTGGGTGCGTTTCTCTTCGACATCTGCCGGTCGGACGACGGCTTGTCCACCCAGGCACAGGACGTCCGCGACTCCGGCGGCACGGTGATCGCACGCCGCGTCCCCGTCCGGCGCTACCGGCTGCGTTACCTGCTGTGGGCCTCGGTGCCGCAGGACAGCGGAGTCGAACACCGGGTGCTGGGGACGGTCATCTCGGCCCTGTCCGGCCTGGACGCGATCCCCACCACCTGCCTGCAGGGTTCCATGGCGGCCGGAGGCGGGCCGGTGCGGCTGGCCCTCGCACCCGCGGACTCGCCCGTACGCCCCTACGAGGTGTGGGACCGGCTCGGTTGCCCGCCCCGCGCCTCGGTGGAGCTCGTGCTCACCGCCGGGGCCGTACCGGACGACGCACCGGAGATCGCGTCCCCCGCCCGACGGTTCCGCCTGGAGCTGGCGCAGCAGGGCGCCTGACAACCGAGTCGCCCGCACGCCGCCTCGCAGGAGCTGCGGCCCCACCGAAGCCATGAACGGAGTACCCAGTGATCACCGAAGCGGATTTCCCCTTCATCCGTCGAGTGGACCTCGACATCAGCCGGCTGCGCGGCCGGCACGTACCGAAGAGCTGCCGCTACCTGGAGTCGCACGGAACGATCTGGCCGGCCCTTTTCGAGGCGTACCTGGAAGAGCTGGACCTCGTCGAGAAGCTGGAGGACTACAGGTTCGTACGCGCCTATGAGCGCGCCCACGCCAAGCTCCCCGAAGCCCTGGCGAGCTCGATCAACCACCTGTTCTCCGGTGGGCATCTCCACGACAAGCCCCGTCTGCTGCAGACCCTCCGGCAGAGCTTCCACGCGCTGAAGCAGAAGTTCCCGCACGTCGAGTTCGACCAGGAACTCGAGCAGTATGCGTTCAAGGTGCACGGGCTTGAGAACGTCTATCGGGCGTTCGCCCTGGTGATGACGAACGCCGTCGAGTTCGCGGAGCGGGAACCATCGGCGGGCCAGCGGATCCTTGAGCACAATCTGGGCGGCCGTGCCGAACTCCTCTCCGCGCACCGCGACTTCCTGGGCCAGGCGACCCTCTTCGAGCACAACACCGAGGAGGCGCTGCTGAAGTGGGCGGAACTCAACGACCTCCTCCCCCACGACCAGTTGACCACCAAGAGCAAGGCCTACAACCACCTGCTCACCACCTTCAGAAGCGCCAAGGACTCCTACCGCGAATGCCTCGACACGGCCGAGGCGGGCGGCGGCATGGAGAATCTGAGCAAGGAATGGAGCACGTTCCAGCATGCGCTGGCCGAGCAGATGGACCTGCTCTACGACGCCGCCCACATCGTCGTCAACTGGGCGAAGGAACACGCCAAGGAGAACATGCGGCAGAACTTCCGGGGCGAATTCCCCGAGGTCGCCAACGGACTGCTGATCGCGAAGGTCGGCTGGAGCAAGATCTCGCTCCTGCCGCCCATCATCGGCACGATGGCCGGCGGACCCGTAGGCGCCATCGTGGGCACCGGAACCGCGCTGCTGGGAACCGCGGTCACCAAACTCACCGACTTCATCCTGCGCCACAAGGAACTGAGCGACGCCGTCCACGACCGGGACACGGTCGTCAAGCACGTCGGCATGGGTGTACGCCGGACGAAGGAGGAAGAGGATGTCGCCACCGCCGCCTCAATCAACACGTACGGTGCCACGCCCGCCAACGCGGCCGCCGGCAACGTGGGAGCGGCGGCCGGAGCCCTGACCTTCGCCGAGGACATCGCCGAGGGCGCCGAACTCCTCTCCACAGCGGCCGGCCCCGTCATCAAGGAAGCGGGCATGGCCTTCGACCTGTACGAGGAGGTGCCGCGGGAGTACGTCCAGACGATGGAAGGACAGCGGATCCTCCAGGCCCAGACCGCGGTCGGCAACGCCTGGGACCTGCTGAAGGGCACCGGGCTCCCCTTCCAGGAGTGCCAGTACCACGGATACGTGGAATCCGATCGCAGCTTCCGCGTCACGATCGACGGCCACCGCGGAACGCTGGACGAGCAGGGCTGCTTCTACGCCGACGACGGCCACGACCTGGCCGACCGGGTCCTGACCGCGGCCCGCGACCCCCACCGGTACTGGGGTGCACCCCAGGATGCCCACCCGCTCTGGGACACCCTGCGCTTCAGCAAGGTCGACCAGGGACAGTACTGGTACTTCGACGGCGAGGTGGCGCTCGGCGAGGGCGACAAGCAGCGCCTCTTCGTCTCGACGATCGTGGTGGACACCGGCGAATGCCAGTGGACCGCGCTCCTCCCCGATGACATGCCGCCGCCGGAGGACGACGTACTGCACGGCCGTCTGGCCGAACTCAGGTCGCAGATAGACCCGTGGGAGGACAACCGCGACGGCCTGATCGAGTGGCACGACAACGAGCCGCACTTCACCGAGAACCCGGAGGTCTGGGAGCGGCTGGGCCTGGACCGGGAGAACCGGGACACGTGGCCGGAGGACCTGTTGGCGGTGCCGGGGCTGATGGCGGAGTTCCGGGGGTTGCTGCAGCATGAGGAACGTCTGGCGGGCGGGTATTACGAGCGCTGAACCGCTGAGGACTGCCCACCGACGCGCGTGCCGCGCGCGACGGTCTTGACATGTCAGGTGAGCCCGGCCCAGGGGTGGCCGGGCTCACGTGTGTCACGGCCCGAAGCCGCCCGTGCCGGTTCCGCTCGAACGACTATGCACCCATAGGCCCCTTTTAGCCTGACGCAAGGGTTCTCGTCCGTAACGTCGGCCTGGTCATGTCGAGCGGCTTGGTTAGGAGATCAAATGAAGCGTCGAAGGGCAGTCATGACGGGACTGACCGGCACGCTGGCCGTCACAGGAGTTCTCGGCTTCCTCCCCACCCCGGCCTTCGCCGAGGCCCCACAGCATTTCCGGGTGGACGTCGTGAACTCCGCCGAATCGAACATCAAGGTCCGCTTCTTCTACAGCGGGGTGGAGAAGATGGGCGGTGCGGCCATGTTCGAGACGAGCGGCAAGGAGATCCCCACCGGGCACGAGACGGATATCGCTGCCGGAAGCGTGAGCCGACCGTTCAAGCTCCAGACGCCGCCGGACTTCCACGACTCGGGGTACTGGGTTGAGGTGTCCCGAGGAGACGATCCGCAGGATCGCACCGTGGCCAAGTTCTACCGGCACGCGCCCAAGGACGAATCGAAGTCGGGAAAACCCGCAAATCCCATCGAGCTCACTGACCAGAAGGGCACGAGCCTGCGCATCTCGGCGGAGGCATCCGGAGCAGATCAGAACTTCCCGGACTTCAATGCCGGCCGCATGCGGATCTTCGTGACTGAGCCGGCCGCGCACGTGGACGGCGCCACGATCGACGGCCACCCCGGCCGGTGGGACCGCGACTTCGACTTCGGCACCGGCAACGGCGGCTGGCAGGACCGGCTCGACAACGCGGACGGCAGCGCCGCCATCACGGATCCGACCACCAAGCGATCGACACTCAGCGGCCTGCTCCCCAACACCGACTACCGCCTCGTCTGCTATGACCCCCGATACAAGGATGTCCGTTTCAACGGCCGCAAGCCCAGGCCCGAAGAGGTGGGTGCCAACCCGGTCGGCTTCTGGCGCACCAGTGACGACAAGGGCCAGATCGTCGCCCTGCGGAGCAATGGACAAGGGCCTGACCAAGGCGTGTGTGATGTGGGCGTAGCTTCTCCCAAGGAGGAGGACCTGGTAAAAGCACGCCAGATCACTCCTCGACCCCAATCCGGCACCAGCGGCGACACCACCCCGATCTACAAGCTCAGCGTCCAGCCAAGGACCCGCCTCTACGACGCTCTGGACGGCTCCACTCCCGGAGTCGATCAGGCCGTCCCCGACGCCGTACGTATGCCGCCCTATCTGGTCGAGGGGCACGACGCATCGGGCAAGTGGACGAAGGTCGGTACGGTGCTTCCAGCATCCGCTCCCGTGATCGACATGGAAGGCCGCAAGGTCACCTACGGCGGCGCCACCTTCTACTTCCAGAACAAGTCCGGTCAGAACATCACCCATCTCCGCGTGAGCGGTGGTTACACGGGCCTGGGATGGGCCTCGCAGGTGATCGACCTGGGGAATGTCCCGGCCCCGACGGTCACAACCAACGACGTTGACGACGTCCACGTGCGCGTGACCAGCAATCCGGTCAATGGAAAGAATGGGACAGTAAGCCTGGAAGCCAATGGCGCCGTTCAGGAACAGCTGGACATCACGGCTTACGCAAAGGACAACCACCTCATTGACCCCAGCGAGCCAAAGCTCGGCGAGGTCTACGACAGCATCTACTACCTGGATGAGTACGACCGGCTGATCACCGGCATGTATGACCCTCATGGCTCGTGGTCCGTGACTCCCGAACGCGGTTCGACCATGAACAGCGGCGTTCTCATGCCCAGGAACACGGCACAGGCCAGGACAGCCGACAGCCCGATGCAGGCCTATCTTTCGACGAATGACCGATCAGCCGGTGAAGTCGAAATCCGTCCACGACTGGGATTCGACGTGACGGAATCCAGCGATCCCGACCATCTGACCGTCAGGCCGACCACTAAAGAATACGCTTTTGCGAACACACTCAAAGCAGGCCTCAAAATCGAGAGGAGCGGTGCAACGTTCGACGCAGCGGATCCGGCGACCCATGGGGCTGGGCAAGTCGCACCGGTCTACCGCCTGAAGGCGACGTTCACTTCCGCCTCCGACCGCCCATTCAGTGTCGCCCTCACCCGCTACCGCGCCATCACCGCGGCGACCGAGCTGCCACGAAATGACATGCAACAGTGCGCTCCCACCGCCATCACCATCAACGTCGATACCGACAAGCTTGTGGCCGACGATGATTCCATCAAGGACATTGGTTGCGCGAGCAAAAATCAGCAACGACTCAGCCTCAACGTAGTGAGTAGGCATGGCGCAAAGATCGAAGACAACATCCTCACGGGCTTCTGAGGCCCTCGCATTTTGGACTACTCATGGCAAAGATCACGAAACGCACAGCAAGAGCAGTCTCCCTCGCCGTTCTCGCCGCGGTATGCAGCGTTCCCCTGAGTACCGCTACGGCCACCGCAGCCACAGACAACGCGATAAACTGCGATTCCAACAAGCTGTTTCAATGCACGAAGTATGTGCAATTCGAGGTCGTCAATAAGGCAGGAGCCAGTGTCGACGTCCAGTTCGCCGCGCAGAACTCCGCGGACAGGGGCTGGGTGAAGGGCGATGAGCATTTCGGAACCCCGGCATTGCCTGGAAAAAAGGTAGCACTTGATACGAACTCTCGAGAGGAGTATTCAGCAGCACTCACCGGCAGGTACGAGAAGGTGAGAGTCCCGCTCATCGCCGAGAAGTACGACTTTGACAATTTCTTCAACGTCTCCGCAAAATCATCGAGGGGTGCAGCAGGCGCCGCGATTGGAACATTCCGAGAAAAAGGAGTGACCGATGGAGCGGCGAAAGCAAAATCACAGTCCGGCACTCTGGAAAGCAAGGACGGAGGGCAGTTGCGGATGACGTTTGAGGCACTGCCTCCTTCGTCAGCAAATTTCGCGAAGAAGTACGTGCTAACAATTTACGACAACGCCAGTGGCCGTCCAGGCGACAACACTGAACTTGGACGCGCGACGACACACGCGGACCCAGTCGCCGGCAGTACGTACGACATCTCGGCCGGCGGAGACCTGAGGATCGACGTCCCTCAGTCATCCAAAGAGTCAGGAAAGCCACTCCAGCTGTACTCGCGCAACGGAACTGACGCTCAGCAATGGAAAGTGGTGGACACTGGCGCGGGCGGCGGATATTATCAGATCCGCAATATTGGGAACGACCTGTGCCTCGATATCACTGGCATGAACCCTCAGCCCGGCGCTCCGGTCCTCCAGTATCAATGTGATCCCAATGAAAAAAACCAGCCGAACCAGCTGTGGAGGTTCGACTACATGGGAGCAAACGTCACGGGGCCGAGCACATACAAGATCGTTTCGAAGACAGGCCTCGCGCTGGATGTTGCAGGGAGTGTCACATCAGGCGCCGCTCTGACTGCCGACAAGGGACGTTCCTGGATCTTTCAACCGCAGGTCAGGAATAATTCCGGCACATACCAGCAAGCCATGAACTCCCTCTCACCCGATACCGACTACAAGATGGACGCGTGCCGCAGCTACAACGGTGCCGATACACGCCCGGCGAAGTTGATGGTCAACGGCAAGACATATACATGGGATCAACTATCCGGGACCGGTGGGAACTGGCTGACGACCAATAGTCGCGGGCAGGTCATCTTCGAGTCGCCCTCTTCCTTCGGTCCCGTCACGTGCTCCTTCCGCCCGGCCGTACTGTCAGCCAAGGTGACACGCCTGACTGGCCAGGCGTTGGAGCAGCCCGTTTACCGTGTAGACATCCCAGAGACAAGCCGCGTATTCGACGGCGGATTGCCCACGGACATGCCAGTTAGCCCCTACGTTGTCGAAGGCCTCGAGAAGGGAAGCACCGGAAGCGTCTGGCGCAAGAAGGGTGATGTGCTGCCGATCTCAGCGCCGAAGGTGGACCGCACGGCGAAGCGCATCACTTACGGCGCCGCATCCTTCTACTTCCAGAATGAGGCAGGAAAGCCGGAGGTCACCAAGCTTCGCATATCGGGAGCATATCGAGCCGAGAGGGAGGTTGACTTTTCGACGACGAAGCTACCCCCGGACGACCTCCTCCTCAGCTACGGGCTGAAAGTCACGCCAGCGACGCAGCAACCTGTGACGGCAAACGGCCTCGCACAGGAGCCACTCAAGGTAAAACTGACCGGCGCGGACGGTAGGCCGATCAGCCCCGACAGCCAAGAAGCATGGCTGTATGACCACCTGTACTTCCTCGACGGCAACCACAAGCTCATCACCAACATGTTCCAGGACGGTAGTTACACGACAGTCACCACGGTGAAGGGCGCCTACGTCAATACGCTTCCTGCCATTCAGGCGGCGAACGATCCAGTCGCATATCTATCGACCACCGTGCGTCCTGACAGCCCTCAGAGCGGCATCACAGCACACCTCGACACGAGCCCGATCCGCCGTATCGAGGCAACGGTGGACAACGTCCCGACTAAAGCCGCAGTAACGGGTGCGCCGGGCGCAGCCATTCCCGGTATCTACCCCGTCAAGCCCGCAGCCGACCCCGAGTCCGGCGTACTGTACTCCCGAGGTAACGGCAAGACGGTCAACACCGGCGTCCTGACCCGCTACGACGCGGTGACGGCCTTGACGGATCTCCCTGTCCGCACACCCTACTTGGGTTACTTTGTCCCCCACTCCGGCGGTACAGCGCTCCGCTTGAACAGCGAGGACGGCATGGGGGACACAGGTTATCTGGACTCCGGATTCGTCATGACCGACGGCACCTTCAATCCCGTGCACGTGATCAAGCAACTTCCGCCGGCCTGAGATTCAGACGGACTGACCCCGAGTGCTGCTCATGCAGTGCTCGGGGTCAGCTGTCTTCTGGCTGCGCAGCGCGGAGGGCTCTCGGACACGGCCAAGGGCCGCGCTCGGGCTCCCCTCACT